>JBOFIK010000019.1:0-28647 GCA_051650125.1 Sarcina sp.
TCCAAAAACTTCTAAAGAAAAATAAACTTGGGCAATCTATGTCTCGTCGTGGAAACTGTTGGGATAATGCGCCACAAGAATCCTTTTTCGGGCATATGAAAGATGAAATTATATTTAAGGAATTACAAAGCTTAACTAACGTAATTAAGGCTATTGATGATTATATTGATTATTATAATTATCATAGATGTCAGTGGAATTTGAAAAAGATGACCCCGGTTCAATACCGAAATCATCTTCTAGCTTCATAGCCCTCTTTTTTATTCTGTCCTTGACATAGGATCCACTTTAACTACTACTATTTTTTAATATTTATTTTAATATCCTTACTGCCCTTATAAAGTTATTTGATATCATCTACACTATTAGATTTTTTCTTTTCTACTCTTTCTAATATCATATTTTCAGCTATTTCAGAGTTTTCCAACACACTAAAACTGACATAATCTTTATCTTTAAAATGAATTATTATATTATCTTTTTCAAATTTAACTTTCTTGATATCTTCAAAAAAAATATTCCTAATAAGATTTGGAAAATGAAACTCTATATATTCATCATGAATTAAAACATATAACTCTTCTTCACTATCTACTCCACAGAAAGAATCCCCATTTGTTTTAGCTATTTTCAATTTGAATCTGGTCAAAGCAAATGGTATATATAGCACTACAATAATATTTAGAAAATATAGTAAAGCTCTCAAATTACCTGTTACTTGATATTTATCCATAGCCACATTTAAATATATTAATGAAATTACTTCAAGTACTATACCTAATATTATAGATTGATAAATTTTCATAATCTTATTATTTCTTTTGAACGTAACTTTGAAACTCTGCATCACCAACCTCCTGCTTTTTATTTAAACACTCTATAAGTTCCTTTCCTTTTTTATCTTTTTCTATTTCTAATGGTATACACATATTAAAACCATTATCATTAATCCAAATAAAACCCCCAACTTTTTTAACTCTTACAGTATCTAAATTAATATTAAATTTAGTTTCTCTTGATATAAAATGTAAAATATTATTTTCCTCAAAAACCTCAAATTCCCCAAACATATATTTATATTTACTTTCAACTAAAAATTGATTATAAGTAAAGTCAACCAAACTTTGAATGACACCTATAGGTAGAAATAAAAATATAATCCTTATAGCAAAACTCATATTTATAGTTGCAACATATGCAAAAACACAGTAACTAGCTAGAATGAACTGATTTTTCCAAACTATTTTTTTTAATGTTTTAATTTTTAATATTTCAAGCAAATCATTTTCTTCTAATTTTAATTTAAAACTATCTTCCCTCATAACAATTCCCCTTTAACATTAGTATCTAAGTCATTTTTAAGAACATTTCTTTTTTATTTTCTGCTCCCATATATAAAAGCACTGAAAATATTCCAAAACAGATTAGAACCACTAAGCCTATAAATTTTCTTTTTTTCACCTTAGCACCCCCTTTGCTGTAATATCAAATTCAATTATAATCAAATCTTGTATACTGCACCTTAACATCAAATGAATACTTCATTATGATTAAATAAATTTACTGTAAATAGCTATTTATATATTTCTAAAATACACATTCCAAAGATTTTGATAACTTTAAACTACAATAAAAAAGACTACACCTAACTATTAATTACTTTAAACAAAGTAGTCTGAATAGTTAAATGTAGCCTTTATTTTCATCAAAAAGTTTATAAAACTTATCTTAAATTTTTCATATGGAAATCAAAATGTTCTTCTAAGAATGTAGATATGAAGTAATAACTATGGTCATATCCTTCAGCTTTCTTATAGTTTACAGCTTGATTATTACTTTTAGCACTTTCTAAGAAAATATTTTCTTGTAAATGCTCTAAGTAAAATCCATCTTTTGTTCCTTGTGTTATTAACATAGGTGGAACATCTGTTATTTTAATTAGTTCCGTAGCATCCCATTCTTTCCATGAAGTTTTATCTTCACCTAAGTAAGTTGTGAATGCTTTAATTCCCCAAGGTACTTCGCTAGGAGTTACAATAGGAGCAAAGGCAGATATAGCCTTAAATCTCTTATTATTTTTCATCCCAACTACTAAAGCTCCATGACCACCCATTGAGTGACCCATTATACTTTCTTTACCTGAGAAGTTTGGAACTAAATCTTTTGCAATTTGTGTTAATTCTTCTGTGATATAAGTATACATCTTGAAGTTTTTAGCCCAAGGTTCTTGTGTTGCATTTAGGTAGAAACCTGCTCCTTGCCCTAAATCCCAAGCCTCATCATCAGCTACCTCTTCACCTCTTGGTGAAGTATCTGGTATAATTACTGCTACTTGTTTTTTTTCTGCAAGTCTTTGGAATCCACTTTTATGTGTAAAAGTATCATCTGTGCAAGTTAATCCTGATAACCACCAAATAAGAGGAATCTCTTTATTCTCTTTGTTTGATGGTAGATAAATACTAAACTTCATTTCACATTTTAAAACTTCTGAGTAGTGGCTATACTTAAATTGCTCCCCACCAAAAGAAGTATGCCTCTCAAGAATATTAAGCTTCATCATTTGAATCACCAAATGTTAAGATTGTACGAATTGACTCACCTTTGTGAAGTAATTCAAATGCTTCGTTTATATCTGTGAAGTTTAAGTGGTGTGTGATGAATGAATCTAAATCAATTTTTCCATCCATGAAATCAAGAACCATTTCTGGTAATTCTGTTCTTCCTTTAACGCCACCAAAAGCTGAACCTCTCCAAACCCTACCTGTTACAAGTTGGAATGGTCTTGTGTGAATTTCTTGACCTGCTCCAGCAACTCCAATTATGATGCTTTCTCCCCAACCTTTATGACAACACTCAAGAGCTGATTTCATAACTTCAACGTTTCCGATACACTCAAAACTATAATCTACTCCACCATCAGTCATTTCTACAATAACCTCTTGTATTGGCTTATCAAATTTAGATGGATTAACAAAGTCTGTTGCTCCCATTTTTTTAGCAAGTTCAAACTTATCTTCATTTATATCTATTGCTATTATTCTTTTAGCATTTGCTTGTTTAAGCCCTTGAATTGCTGCAAGACCTATTGCTCCAAGTCCGAATACTGCTGCTGTTGCACCCTCTTCAACTTTAGCTGTGTTTTTAACTGCTCCAAGACCAGTTGTAACTCCACATCCTAAAAGGCAAACTTTATCAAGCGGTGCATCTGGCTGAATTTTTGCAAGTGAAACATCTGCTACTACTGTGTACTCACTAAATGTGCTTGTTCCCATGTAGTGATACAAAGCTTCTCCATTGTATGAGAATCTAGTTGTTCCATCTGGCATTAAACCTTTTCCTTGAGTTTCTCTTACTGAACTACAAAGGTTTGTTTTTCCTGATAAACAGAATTTACACTTTCCACACTCAGCTGTATATAATGGAATAACATGATCACCTGGCTTAACTGAAGTAACTCCCTCACCTACTGAAACTACAATCCCTGCTCCTTCGTGACCAAGTACAGATGGGAATATTCCCTCTGGGTCTTGACCTGATAATGTAAACGCATCTGTGTGACAAACTGAAGTATAAAGAATTTTAACTAATACCTCATGTGCCTTTGGCTCTTGTACATCAATTTCTACTATTTTAAGTGGTTCTCCTGCTTTAAATGCGACTGCTGCTCTACTTTTCATTTTAATACCCTCTTTCATTTTTACTTTTGTTTATTTCTAAATATATAAGTTGAATATTGAATCAACATTATATATTATTAGTATTAGCTAAATCGAAAATATACTTCGAAGAAATCTAATATTTCAAATACTCTTAATCTATATTTCCATATTAGTACATAGTGTTATAATCTACAATACTGACAAATTTGTCACTATGAACATAATGTTAATGAGTAAAGGGGATAAAATAAATGACTATACTTTATAAAGACAGAGAATATTTTAATGGTAAAGACCTAGCATTATCAGTAATTGGAGGTCGTTGGAAGATAGCAATTATATGGTGTTTGCTACATGAGTCACCACTAAGATTAAATGAACTTCAAAAAAAATTACCTAATGCAAATCAACGTATGTTAATTAGACAACTACGTGAACTTGAAGAAGATAAAATAATCACTAGAACTGTTTATTCAGTTGTTCCACCTAAGGTTGAATATCAACTCACTGAAATTGGACTACTTTTAGAGCCTGTTGTAACTTCAATTTGCAATTGGGGAGATACTTTCCATGAATTTGCTAAAAAAGATGCTAGTGAAATAAGTCCTGAATAGTAATCTGAATTAAGTTTACCTTGATAAAAAAGAACCCTATGGCAAATTACTTAACTAATAAGTATATTTAAGCCATAGGGTTCTTTTTTAAATTTATTTTTCTTTATCCTTTAATTCAATGTCATATGTTTTTTCACCATAAATCTCTACTTCAACTAAATTATCCTCTACTATTCTTACTTGCCCTCCTACTATAAAATCTTCTCCAAATAAATCTCTTAAATCTAAAAACTCTTGGTTTTCCATATCATATATTAGAAAATCTTTATCACTCATTAAATCCATAGATATATATTTATCGCTTGAATTTCCAATTAGCATATCAATACCAGCGATATCTCCTTCGCTTGGATACACCTCTTTAATTTTGCTACCTTCATAAAAAAGATTTTCAAGTTTACCACTACTTATATTATATTGATACATAGAATTCCCCTTAGAATCTTTTCCTGAAATTTGATAAGTATTAATTCCTAAACCTTCAATGATAGTTCTCTCTACATCATTTTCTAGATTATAATTAAACATTTTTTTATCTTGAAGTCCAGTTTCTGCATTAGTACCGCCTAAAAAAATTATATTATTTTTAGAGATTCTTGGAGCTACATATCCTATATTTTCACCCTTTGGATTTTCTGTAATAACTTTTTTTTCAGCTTTTTCTAAATTATAATAAACTATATTAGAAATACTTTCACCATCTATATCCTCATAATTTGTATACACAAGATTAGCTCCATCAATATCAAGGTTCATACTCCTATTGTGCATCTCTTCAATTTTATGACTATCTTCTTCTATAAGTTTTATCTCATTAGTTTTTAAATTTTTATAATATACTGCCCATTTAATAATATCTGGTTCTTCTCTACTTCCATCTCCTGTAAATTGATAATTCGATTCACTCCACACAATAAAATCATCATTTCCTATTACCTCAACAAAATAATTCCCTTTGTTTTGAACACTTATATTATCTATTTCTTTATTCTCATTTACATCTTTAATAATTACTTTTTTGGATTCATCTTTTATTATTATTTTTTTACTCTTACTTATTCTTACCCCTAATTCTGAATTTATCTCTTTTACACTTTCAGCATCACTCTTTGAAAGTTTTTTGTATTCTGCATCAATCTTAGAAATTTTCTCATCATCTTTAACATCCTCTGTAACTTCCTTTGCTTTTTTATCAGTTACAGTCTTTTGCTCTGAACACCCCATAAACATACCAAAACTTAATACACTACCAATTAAAATTAATATTAACTTACTCTTCATAACTTTGCCCCCATCACGCTTTCTCTATAGTTTAATATTACCATTTATTACCATAAAAAAAACAACTACCAAACTCTCAGTTTTGGTAGTTCTTCATTTTCTTTTAATTTTCTTTTGCTTTATCTATATATTAAGCAGCTTTATCTAGCTTGTCTATTGAATTAATCTCATAACGATTATCTACATACTTACCTTTGTAAGTATCTTGAACAACCCAATGTGCTAAATTATCTTTGCTTTTAACTTTCACTAAATTATTTTTCTTTCCATCAAAGAAAGCCATAAGCTCATCTATATCTGGATAACTTTTATATGTTTTAGGTCTAACTAAGTTTTTATTTATTATATCAACTAAGCTTTTTAAATCGCAGTTTATTTCTACTGTCTTATACATATTAGGACACTTTCTTAATACCCTAACTACCTCTAATAATGCTCTTGTTTCTGCCTCATGTATTGAACCAATACCTATCATTTTTGAAAATTTAATATCTTTTTCTGCTCCCTTTATTAACATTCCAATATAAAGGAACTCACCTTTTTTCCCTCCATCAACATATACCTTTAACATTTTATACGCCTCCTATTTATTTAAAACTTCTAGCCTATACCCTCTTGCCTAAGTCTTATTTGAAATTATGTACAAGTTTTTTTAGTTTCAAACACAGAAAAGTTATCTTTATTATTAAAGTTTTTTATTTATATTAATTGCCTTAATGGTAATACTAATATTGTCAGCATCTCAGTATAGTCAAAATTATCGTAAAATAATGAAACTATATCTAGAAGTTTAAATTCTGATATAGTTTTTTTATTTTTATAAATAGAAAGTAGGTGAATTTTTTGGAACATGCTTTAAACTATAACTCCTTACTTATAATTTCAATAACAGCATTTATCACACCATTTTTGGTATCAAAACTCAAAAATTTTAAAATTCCATATCAAGTTGGAGAAATTATAGTTGGTGTAATAGTAGGAAAAACTGTTCTAAACCTTGTAAGACCTGATTTAACAATCTATTTTTTATCTAATCTTGGTCTTGCATACCTTATGTTTCTTAGTGGTTTAGAAGTTAATTTTGATGATTTTACATCTAACAAGGCCGATAAATCTTTTATTTTTATATCTATAAAAATGATTATATTATCAGCAATAATTTCACTATTTTTATCTTTTACTCTACTTAGATTAACTGGTGTAACTAAAGGTGTTTTATTGTTTTCTTTAATATTTATAGCATCTTCCCCGGGGCTTGTTCTTCCTATTTTAAAACAAAAGAATATGCTCAAATCAGAATTTGGAAAAACAATTTTAACTTTTAGTATTATGTGCGAGTTTGTGTCTTTAATTGGTATAACTGTCATATTCTCAATATCCGAAAGTGGTTTTTCACTAAAAAGTTTTCAGTTTATATTAATTTTTATATTTGCCATAGTACTTTATTTTTTATCTAAATTATTTATGAAAAAAAATGACTTTACTATTCCGTCATTTAAAAATATACATGTAATGGTTCGAGCTGCTTTTGCACTTATTCTTATACTTGTTGCAATTGCTGCGCAACTTAATACTGAAATTGTTCTTGGTTCTTTTTTAGCTGGACTGATTTTCTCACTACTCATAGGAAAAGCAAAGGAAGAAGTTTCTCACCAATTAGAAATAATCGGATATGGTTTTTTAATTCCAATATTTTTTATAATGGTTGGTGCAAATGTGGACCTTAAAATAGTTTTATCTGAGCCTATAATTCTTTTTAAAGTAGCTATTTTACTTGTGATATTTTTCCTTGTGAAACTACTACCATCTATTTTTCTTAAAAAGAATTTTGGAACTCGTAATTCACTTTCAGCAACAATGCTTTTAACTCCACAACTTAGCCTCGTTATAGTAGCTGCACAACTTGCACTCGGATTTGGTTATTTAAACACTGCTACTTATTCAGCATTTATTCTAACAACTATTCTCTCTTGTATAATCTTTCCTATTGCTTTCAATAAACTAGCACTATCTCTAACTGATGCAGATGAAGGCAACAAAGATATGATTATTAGAGAAGTTGTTTTTTCAAATCCCCAATTTGAAGGAAAGCCCTTAAAAGCTTGCAAATTCCCACTTTCTTGTAGAGTTTTTTCTATCACAAGAAATGGGCAAGAATTTATGCCAAATGCAAATACCAAACTTCTAAGTGGCGATTTAATAATTCTAGTTGGAGAAGCTAGTAAAGTTTATCAAACATTAGAATCACTAGGGAATGATGCTCCACTTTAGAATAAGTGAACTGTCTGTGACGGATCCAGCACGAAGCTAAAGACTATCGTGGTGTTCTCCTGACCTTGTATAAAAATAATTTTTATGTAAAAAATATAAACACTTGATATTAAAAGGAGTTGGAATTTATGCACAATAGTAACATGAACGATCCTGAAAACCTGCAAGAAACAGAAGCTCTACTAGAGGAGAAGAATGAAAAGAAAAGGAAAAATTATAAAATTGGCTTTTGGTCATTTGTCGCTATGATTTTTATGACTGTTTATGGTCTTAGAAATGGGCAACAAATATTTTACCAAATGGGGTATCAATCAATCTCTTATGTAGTCATAGGTGTAATCCTGTTTTTTATTCCTTACACATTTATGATTTCAGAAATGAGTTCAGCTTTTAGTCATAAGTCTGGTGGGATCTTCTCTTGGATGCATGAAACAGTCGGTATAAGATTTAGTACTGTCGGAGCATTTCTTTGGTACATCTCCGCTATAATCTGGTGGTTTAGTACAAGCTCGATAGCTATTACTCTATCAACGATGATTTATGGAAAAGATATTTCAGAAACTTGGCATATATTTGGATTAAGTAATACTGGTACGACAGCAATTATCGGAGTTATTTGGTTTTCTTTTATTGTTTTCTTTTGTAGAAAAGGAATTAAATCAATAACACTATTAACTAATATTTCAATGCTTATTACGATTGTTATGCACATAGTTATTTTAGGTGGCGGACTTTTAGTCTTTATTCTATCTGGTTTTAAATTTGCAGAACCTTTTACTTATACTGGTATAAACTCATTATTTATGGGACCTAACAAATCATATGACAGTATATTTGCAATGTTTGGTTTCTTAGTATTTGCTATCTTTATACTTGGTGGTATGGAGCAAAGTGGTGGGCTTATAGATAAAGTTGAAAACCCTAAAAAAAATGTCCCTAAAGCAATGATTTTATCAGGTATTATTATCGCTGTTTTATATATAGTAATTGTAGTTGTAGCTGGTATGGTTTTAAACTGGAAAGCAACTTTTGATCAGCCAAATGTAAATTTGTTTAACTACCCTATCTATATGGTGCAACAACAATTCTTCAAGCTTGGACAATATTTAGGTATGTCACAAAGCAGTTCAATAGCATTAGGTCTTTGGGTAAATAGAATCACTACTTGGTTTACATTTATAGGTTTATTAAATCTTCCATTAATCTTATATGCTCCAATTAAACAAGTATTTGAAGGACTTCCCGTAGGAATGCTTCCAAAAATTATCACAAAAAAAAATAAATATGGTATAACAGCTAATGCTTTATACATTCAAGCAGCTATTATAATAATTGCAATGCTTGGGATTGGATTTGGTGGTAATTCAGCAAATGCAGTTTATAATAACCTTACATTCATGGTTACTATAACAACCTCTATCCCTTGGATATTCCTTGTATTTGCATATATCAAATTCAAAATGAATGATAACATAAAAAAAGAATACCAATTTTTCAATAAATCTATTGGTATTATAGTTGGTATCATAACTCTTGTAACATTAATATTTGCAGATATATTTTCTATTATTGAACCTTTTGCAGACGGTAATATTCAAAAAGGATTATGGATTGTATCTGGACCTGTTATTTTTGGAATACTTGGATTCATCCTTGCCCAACGATATGTAACTAGGAAAAGAAAGGGTAAACTTTAAAAAAAATTTTATTTTTAAAAATTTAAAGGATTTCAGAAATTTTTATTGAATATAAATAAATAAGAGAAAATCTTAATCCTCTTTAATTTATATATTTATTTAAAAAGTCTATCCTAAATGTCGCTTAGGATAGACTTTTTGTGTAAAAAAATATATGAAGAATAATTATATAAACATAAAACATCTCAAATTGAAAACACCTTTTGAGATGAATTTAAGAACCTAAAACCCTAATCACAAGGAGGCAACAAGTATGCAGTTAAGCCTTTGATAAGGTGATTTTGGTGCAAATAAGTAATTCTTTGCATAGCCAAACTACCTACTATACTCTAACTTTCATAATAGATTCTTCTATTCCAAAAGTTAAATTACTTTGTCTCTTTACAGTTTTAATTTAACACTTTGTATTATACTCTTCAAGTTATCCAAATTTACAAATTTCATCCTTTTTTACCCAAAAATGATATAGTGTTCAATATGATACCCTTTCAAATATTACTAACATAATTTTTTGCCATTTTTTTGATTTTTAAATTAAAAATACCATTTATATTTATAAATTTTTACATGCTCTTATCATACAATCTCCATTATTATCAAAATCTTTATTCCTTATGCTAAAATTCTTTTCTCTAAGCATAGAACAAATTATATTTATATCCTCTTTATCTAATCTTTTTGCCGCAATAACAAAGTCATCTTTATTTTCAACTAATCCAATATAATCATATATGTTACTATAATCACTAAGATTCATTTTTCCCCTAATTTCCATCCTATAATTACCCATAAAAATCTGCTAGGCAAAATAATTTAAAATCCCTAGCAACTACCCTCCTTTGCTAATGCATAACATTATTTTTCTCAAAACCTGTTACTAATTTATGCATTCGTCATAATTTTTATACTATAAACTCTAACAACAAACAAAAATTACTTCTTAGCAAGTTTATATTTCTAATTTTTAAACTTATTTTTTTATATTTTATAAAATTTTTATAATTGCTTTAAGGTATTTTTAAACTTATTTTTTATAATAAAAACATACCAAACAACACAAACGCAAAACAAAAATATAAAAATGAGACAAATAATAAAGCAAAATAATATAAAAATAAATTAAGCTTACTAGGAGGCAATTAATTATGAATAAATTAGAATTATTATACAAAGTTGTGAAAGAAATTAAAGGAAAAACAGAATTTAATGCTGTAATAAATGCTAGTATTACAAAGAACGGTGAAAATATACTTTCAGTAGAAAATGATATTTATAAAAACTGTGAAATAAAAAAAGCGACAGCTCAATTAAATGGATTCTTTATATCTGAAAATGGAAAAATAAATGTGTCTGAAAATATAAATATAGGCGAATTAAAAGCTAAGAAAAAGGCTCATATGATGGAAATTAAAGCTAAAATGGATGATTCTGATATCCAAAAAATGAAACATAAATGTAAGTTATCTAAAATGATGTTTGGACTTAAGGTTTTAAATAAACTTGAGTTAACAGAAGAAGATGATTTTAATGTACTTACACTTGATATGGCTGTTATTAAAGAAATAATAGAAGAAAAAATGCAAGATAAAAAATGCGAATGTAACCATGAAAAGAAAATGGAAGTAATGCAAGAAATGGGTATTTCAAAAGAATTAATAGCATTACACTTTATGGCAATGAAAGAAATCCACAGTGGATTTGATTCATCAGAAGCTAAAGTATATGTTGATAGCAACAACATGGTTAGTAAAATAATTATTGTTGGTAAATCAAGTTTAAATGATGATACTTTCAAAATCCAAGTAGTAACAAAATAATTAGCTCATCTCCCATCTACCATAAGGGATTCATTGAGTTAATAAAGTTAGATTTATAAAATGTTTAATTAGTTATTTAGAACCTAAGATAGTGATTAATTTTTTGTTTAAATATATTGTAGCCAACTTGATTGCATTTTCAAGTTGGCTATTTAAATTTGTCTAATTGTTGTATATTAGATTTATGGAGGTGAACTATTTGGATTTTAAACATAATAAATTACATAAAAAACTTCATGAAACACATAAAGATTGTACTTCGCCTTTTGATAGAAATATTGAAGAATTCTCACATATCAAAAGAAATTTTTTAATTTTTAAAGTATTAACTTTAATTACTACACTTTGCATAATAACATTTATTTTTCACTCTACTGGCTTTGCATCTATTGCATTTTTTATTGCTGGGGTCATTCTAACAATAGAAATGATAAATGGTGTTATGTATGATAAATTTAATAAAAAAGTCTTAAAACCTGTTAAAGCCTTAAAAGATGGAGTACTAAAAGTATCATCTGGAGATTATAGTGTTAGAGTTGAAAATAATATTAGAAATGAAATTGGTATTCTAATAGATGAGTTTAATGCTATGACTGAAAAACTTGAAAAAAGTGAAATCTTAAAACTTGAATACGAAAATAATCGCAAAGATTTAATTGCTAACATATCACATGATTTAAAAACACCTATTACATCAATAAGTGGCTATCTCGATTTAATTCAAGAGGGTGAAATTACTGATACAGAAAAATTAAACAAATATCTAGATGTAGTAAAAAACAATTGCGATTATATGAATAATCTTATAGATGATTTATTCCTTTTTTCTAAGCTTGACATGCAAAGAGTTAAGTTTGATTTTAAAGATGTTAATATCTCTTACTACATTGATGATATTATGGAAGAGTTTAATTTCACTTTTGCCGAGGATAATCAAATTTTAAATTATAAAAATAAACTCGATAAAATAGAAATTGTAACTCTTGACCCTAAGAGTATGTATAGAACTATTCGAAATGTCTTAGGTAATGCTAAAAAATATGGTGGTAAAAACTTAATTGTTTATGTTACACTTTCTAAAATTGATAATTATATAGCTATATCTATTAAAGATAACGGGCCTGGAATAGATGAAAAACATCTCAAAAATATATTTGAAAGATTCTATCGTATTGATAAAGAGAGAACAAAAAACCTTATGAGTACAGGCCTTGGTCTTGCAATAGCTAAGGAAATTGTTGAAGCTCACAATGGCACAATACAAGCATTTAGCGAAATTTCAAAAGGTAGTGAATTCATTATAAAGTTACCTCTGATTACTTAATTTCAATTTATTAAAATATAACTAAAGATGATACTATTCTTTTCTATAAAAAGGAGAATTTACAAATGAAAAAAATATTAGTAATTGAAGATGATATTAATATAGCAGAACTTGAGCGTGATTACCTTGAACTCAATGACTATGCCGTAGATATTTGCCATAATGGTCTTGAAGGTTTCAAAAAAGCAATGCTTGGAATTTATGACCTTATAGTAGTAGATCTTATGCTACCTGATAAAAATGGATTTGATATCGTTAAAGATTTCAGAGGAAAATATGAAACTCCTATTATTATAGTTTCAGCTAAGATTGAAGATATTGATAAGATTAGAGGCTTTGGATTTGGTGCAGATGATTATTTAACTAAGCCATTTAGCCCAGCAGAACTTGTGGCAAGAATTAAATCACATATAATGAGATATGAAAGACTTGTAGGCACTAAAGAAGCAAAAGAATTTATAATAAATAAAGCTTTAGAAATTAGAACTGACTCGCACAAAGTTTTTATAAGAGGAAAAAAAGTTATTCTTACAACTAAAGAGTATGACTTATTACTCTTCCTTGCAAGTAATCCTAATATTGTTTTTACAAAGGATCAACTTTTTGATAAAATTTGGGGAAGTGAATATTATGGTGATACTGCAACTGTTGCTGTACATATTCAAAAACTCAGAAAAAAAATTGAAAAAGATAGTGGTAACCCTGAGTATATTGAAACTATTTGGGGAACTGGCTATAGATTTAACGAATAAAAAACTGTGTCTTGCGACACAGTTTTTTATGTTTTTAAAATGCTTTATTCATAACTCCATCAAGTATACAAAGTTTCTCTAAAGCACCAACTTTTCCTTTTTTGTACTTAGTTAAAAGAAGAACTGCTATTTGAGCTGTTATTTCTCTTACTAAATTCAAATCAACATCATTTGTTAGCATTTCTATTGTTTCAAGTATAAGACCGTAATCTAAATTATTTTCTAGAATATCTTTATGGAATTTATCAATATCACTTGCCACTGAATCTACATAGTCAAGATTAAGTTCACCTTTTCTACTCGCAAACTTTTCAAGTGATGCAACAACTACATCTAGATCGCCTCTAAGTTTAACTCCACTTATTCTACAACAATTAGCTACACCAATATCAATAGCATTATCACCATAATTCTTAACATTTAAGTTTAAAAGAACTCTTAAAATATAAAGTGAGTTATTATAGAATTTATTTTTAAATATAACATTTCTTATATTACTTTCTGTATTTTTTATAATTCCTATTTTCTCTAAGTAAATTTTTCTAATATAAAACATATCAAAATTTGATACTACTTTTCTAATTATTTCTTTTCCAACTTCTTCATCTTTTGGGTTTGTAATTTTAAGTTCATCCTCTTCATTTTTCATCATTATATTTATTTTATCTAGATTTTCATCTAAATTAACAATTGCGTACGCAAGCACCTTCTCGTGTATTTCTTCTCTTAATTCTGTAACTGTATTTGCCTCATCTCTATTAAAACCTAATGCATAGCTTACAAGAACCTCACCTATTTTTTCTCTACAATAGCTAACTATAAAGTCGGCATACATTTCAATGGGTACTATTATCTCTCTTGGATTTTCCCCTTTGATTATAGACACTAAATCTAAAGCCATTATTTCTTTTTGTGGTTCAAAACATATAGTCTCCTCAAATCTTTCTTCATTTAAACTATGCTTTTCCACAAGTTCTCCTAAAAGAACTTTTAAATTATTGTACGCAGACGCATTAATAGTTCCACTCATACGGTAACTAACCACATCTATCATCAGTTCTTTTGCCTTATCACTTATTTTTTCTGGTGTACTAACACCCTTTTTAAATATTGATAACATATGAAACCACTCCTAAATTTTTGATAGAAAATCTATCAAGTTTATATAAAACTTTGATTAAATATTCAAACTTTTCACAAAGTTTCACTTTAATTTAACTTACTTTTATTATTTATAAATACCTTAAGTACTAAAATTTAAGTTAATACTAAAGTATTTAATGTTATTTTTCAACTTAATAGCCCCTCTCTTTTTAACTGTATTTCTACAAATTCATTAATTCCTTATTAAATTGATATTTAATAGCTAAAAATGTGATAAAACTAGGTTTATTTATTGTTTTTTTAGTTAAATATAACAATATTTATAATTTGAAAACCCCAAATTTGTATGTATTACTATAAGTATATATATGAGATATTAGGAGTGATTTTTATGACAATACCAAGACAGGACTTAGAAGAATTATTAGTTGCTAGTGAAGAAGAAATCAAAAATAATGGTAATCATTATAAACTTATTGAAGATAAAGATTTAATTAGCGAAAGAAAACTTGATGCTCAAAATCTTGTGGAAAAACATAACTCTAAAAAGAAAAATATAGAAGATATTGTTTTATCAATAACTAAAGAAAGTAATGATTTTATTGGTGAGAAAAAAATTGATATGGAAAACATAGTTGGAACTTGTCGTGTTGATTTAGCACACCTAACTTGGAAAGATTCTTTAATATTTTTACAACAATACACAAGCTTTTTACCACTTAAAGAACTTAATATACCTAAGTTTTTAACTAAGATGGAAAACAATGATTTTGCTGAAACACTTAAATTAATAGAACATCCTAAAGATAGCAATAAATACTATGTTTTAGATGGAACAAACAGAGTTGTTCTAGCTAGAAATCTAGGACTTGATTCTATTTTAGCAGAAATATACACAGCATAAGAAAACACCCTTACTTTTTAAAGTTAAGGGTGTTTTTTAATTATTTTTTGATATCCTCTAAAATCTTTTTAGATTCAACGTCTAGAACTTCCTCATATCTTTCAAAACTATAAGTAAAACTACCTCTAGCCTGTGTCATTGAACGCAAGTCTGTTGCATACTTAAACATTTCTGCCATAGGAATTTCTGCTATTACTTTTTGCCCCATCTCTACTTGCTCTATCCCTAAAACTCTACCTCTTTTTTTATTTATATCTCCCATAACATCACCCATATATACGTCTGGAATTATCACCTCTACATGCATAACAGGCTCTAATAAAATAGGTTTTGCTTGTTCAATACCTTTTTTATAAGCAATTGTAGCTGCCATTTTAAAAGCCATCTCTGAAGAATCTACTGGGTGGTATGACCCATCATAAAGCGTTGCTTTTATACCTATAATTGGAAATCCTCCAAGAACGCCATTCTTCATGCAATCTAAAAGTCCTTTTTCAACCGCAGGTATATAGTTTCTTGGGACTACTCCACCAACTACTTTATCAACAAATTCAAGACCTTCCTTCCCATCATTTCTTGGCTCAAATTTAATCTTCACATCTCCATATTGTCCATGTCCGCCTGATTGTTTTTTATGCTTTCCTTGAACATCTGAAATACTTTTTATCGTTTCTCTATAAGGTATTTTAGGAGTTTCGAGTGCAATATCTACACCAAATTTATTTTTAAGTTTAGATGCTATAACCTCTATATGAGTTTCCCCAACTCCCTTAATTAAAGTTGCTGCATGTTCTATATCTCTTTCTATTTTAAAACTTGGATCTTCTTCTAACAATTTTATAAGGCCTAGAGATATTTTTTCTTCATCCCCCTTTGTCTTTGGTAGTATAGACATACTCAAAAAAGGCTCTGGGAAGTTTATTTTATCATATTTATATCCAAAATCTTTATCACATAAAGTGTCCCCTGTTTCTGTAAACTGAAGTTTACTTACAGCTGCAATATCCCCTGCAATAACTCTCTTTGCTTGAATTTGTGCTTTTCCTTTCAAGAAAAAAACATTACTTATTTTTTCTTCTTTATTCTTATTAGCATTTAGAACAACTTTATCAGAATCTAAACTACCTGTGATAACTCTAAAAATAGAAACTTTTCCTACAAAAGGATCTGCAATTGTTTTAAATACAAAAGCTGAAAATGGTTCTTCATCCATTATTTCAAACTTTTTAGTATCACCTTCATCTGTCATATTTATTGCCTTTTGTGGAATAGCAAGCTCAGGTGATGGGAAACATTCTACTATATCTTCTAAAAGAGTTTCCATACCTTTCATCTCTAAAGCACTCCCACACATAACAGGTGCTATATCTCCTGCTATACATCCGTTTATTAGCCCTTTATAAAGTTCTTCTGTATTTAGACCACCCTCATCAAAAAACTTCTCTAAAAGCTCCTCATCAGTCTCAGCAACAGCCTCTGTAAGCATATTCCTACATTCTTCTAGTTTATCTAAATAATCAGCTGGTACTTTTGTTTCTTCCATTCTTTTAGTCTTTGGATTATATATTCTTGCTTTTTCTGTTATAACATTTATAATTCCGATAAAATCTTCTTCAGTTCCAATAGGGTATTGAATAGGAACAACACTTATACCAAACTTCTCTTTAAGTGAAAGTAAAGTTTTATCAAAACTTGAATTTTCTCTATCTAATTTATTTATAAAAAATGCTCTAGGTAACTTTATCTTAGTGCAATAATTCCACGCCTTTTCTGTCCCAACTTCAACATTCCCAAAACCAGATGAAACAATAAGTGCCATATCTGCCGCTCTCATTCCTTCAATTTCCTCGCCTACAAAGTCAAAATAGCCTGGGGTATCTATAAGATTTATTTTAGTAATATCCCAATTTAAAGGTATAATAGATGTACCTATTGATATCTTTCTTTTCTTCTCTTCTACATCATAATCACTAACCGTAGTTCCATCATCAACCTTCCCAAGTCTGTCTGTTTCTCTTGCATAAAACAAAAGTGCCTCAGCAAGTGATGTCTTTCCAGTTCCACTATGTCCTATAACTCCGATATTTCTTAGATTCTCAATACTATACTTTTTCATACTATCGCCAAAGATTAAAAGGTTTACATTAGCCCGCTCAATCCTTAGCTTTTCACCTACCTTCCTTTTTAATAGTTAGATTAGATCAAAACTAATATATCTTGTATATTTCTTTGTAAAACCTCCAAAATAATTTTTAACTTTAAAATAAATTATCTATATAAAAGTATATTAAGATAGTTTCTAAAATATTATAAAAAAAATAAACTCCCAAGGTTTTATCCTTGGGAGTCGGCTTTTTTCTTGCTTTATAGAATTTCCTACGCATTTTTCTTCTATTTTTATTTTTTTAAATTCTTATTTAATTAGTTATTAGAGTATATTTATATTATACCCTTTTTAAAAAATTCTGACTACATTTATTGCAAAATTATTTGATTTTTTTGTTTTTAATTTTCTGTGAACATAATTTTTCTATAATTTCCAATTTTCTACATATAATTATCAATTATTAACTATTTATAATTGTAAAAAATTATCTTTATTCTCCATTTAAAGGATTTTTATGTCAATATTTTTATTTTAAGACGAAAAAAAAGAGCTATATAAAAACAGACATTATCTGCTTTTACATAGTTCCATGAAAACTCTATGAGTTTTAGCATCTTGGCTCCAGAAGTGGGATTTGAACCCACGACCTTTCGATTAACAGTCGACTGCTCCACCGCTGAGCTATTCCGGATTATTATTTTTTGTTGCACTGACTTAGTACATTATTTATTATATGCAGATAGTTATATCTTGTCAACAAAAAATATAGAATTTTTTGAGAATTTTTTTGAACAAAAAATCTAATATACTATCGACCAAAGACCAACTTTTTTAAATCAATACCTATAAAATATATATACTCAAAATCATTTAATTTTGTTACCTTTTTTTTGAAAATTTCACATAAAAAAATTTCATACAAAAAATATACTAGCAACTAAATTTTTACTAGTATATTTTTTAATTAGTTAATTAATTAGATCTATCTCAAAAATATTCTCTTTAAAAACTTTTGTAACTTCTCCATTTCCATCTGGAGTATATGGATTAAACATAACTGGTACAACCTTTAACTTAGTTATCTCTTTTTCACTTACCATCTTCATAGCAAGTCCTAAGTCTATTCCATTATCAGCTATAAAATCTAATTTTTCATTATTTTCATCATAGAATTCAAATCCAAATTCTTCTGCTGTATAACTATTTTCACCTACTTGTATCATATTAAATGAATTGCTCATAGGTTCTTCTCCTTCTTTTGCGAGTCTATAATGCATTGTATATGATGCTGGGTTTATTACAAAACTATCAATTGTATAACTGAATTCTTCATCTAAGTAACTACCTTTATATTCTTTATTTATATCAATTACTTTAGTATTTTCTTTCATTTCTTTATTATCAACCTCAAAACTTACGCCCCAATCACCATTTATATACTTTTCTTTATCCACAAAATTTTTATCACAATACCCTATCATAACTTCCTTAAAAGGAAGATTTATTTTATGCTTCTCTCCATTTAACACACCCTTCACTTGAATTACTTTCATAAAATTAATTATCCCATTTTCAGCTTCTTCATACTCATAAGCACTACTATTTGAATGAACCTCTAACCTTTTTCCGTCACTTGAATAAACCTCTATATCCTCTAAATTAATCATTGGAAAAGCATTCATTTCTGATACATCTTTGACTCCTAATTTCTCATAATTATATTGGCTATAATCAATACTTCCACTTATCTTAATTTCATTACTATCAATAAACCCTTCTTTTATTGAAACTGTAATTCCTTTATCAGTACTAACTTTATTTATTTCACTTTTAAATCCAGTTAAATCACTTTTGCTTCCATAGAAAAACTCTTCAATATTTTTCCCAAGGTTTGTTACTCCAGCTATTACATCCTCATTAGTAAGAGAAACTCCACCAATAACTGTACACGCAAGTGCTGCTGCAACTGCTACTTTTTTATTTTTATTCTTCTTACTTCTCTCTTCTACTCTCTCTTTACTAAGTTTACCCATAACTCTTTTTCTAATCTCTGCTTTTTCCTCTTCTGACATTTCTCCATCTATCTTGCTCTCTATTTTCTCTAAATCATTTTTTGTATCATTTAGCATATCAAATTTCTTTTTCATCCTAGTATCCCCCTTACACAGATTTTAATCTTAAAATTTTTCTTAATTTATTTCTACCTCTTGAAAGCCTATTATATATATTCTCACTTTTCATACCTGTCTCCTTCGCCAAACTATCTACTGTCTTATCCTCTAAATAATGTTTAATAAATAGTTCCTTATCTTTAGGCTTTAGATTATCCAGTAAATCATCTATCTCTTCCCTTAATTCTTCATTCAATAAATTAGTATCTATCAAAGCCTTACTATCTTTAACTTCATATCCATTAAACTCTTCATTGCCGTACTTTATATAATCTCTACTCTTTAAATACTTCCTGTTATAATCAATAACCTTGTATCTTGTAACAGATGCAACCCAGTTTTTAAATGTATTTTTCCTATCATCAAAACTCTCAATATTGTTCCAAACACACATCAAAACATCATCTAAACATTCATCCTCACAAGCACTAAGATTATAAAGTTTTTGCCTTATAATTGTCCTTATAAACATTCCATAACTATCTATAAATATCTCAAGCCCAGTTTCTTTTCTACGCTTAATATTTTTTATAATTAACTTCTCCTCCATATTAATGTCCCCCTCAAAATTTTCTGTCCCATCTAGATTTCATTTACCTATACGAAAGTAAAATAACTTTTCTATCACTTTATAAAGTAAATATCGAAAAAAAACAGTAAATTCTTTTAGAATTCACTGTTTTTTCACAAGCACCTCAATATATTTTCATTTTAAAATAGTATATTAAATTTTAATACATTGCATAAAAGGAGGATCATTTATGAGCAAAAAATTATTGAGTATTTGTATGAGTGCTGCTTTTGTTAGCATTCTTGCCACTAATATGTATCTACCACAAAAGTTTCAGCACACTACTGTTTCTCAAAATAATTCAAACATAACTCATCATATTAATGATAGTGCAACTAAACTTTCTCTTGAAAATACAAATGAATTAAAAGTAGGACTTGAAGAAAATTTAAATGAAAATGAAATAACTTATCTAGCTAATCACATACATAAACTACTATAAAAAAACTTCTAGAAAAGATTTTATTCTTCTCTAGAAGTTTTATAAATTTCTCTAAACACCACAATCTATTTCATCTAACATATTAAAAGTATCTACCTTAAACACATCATTTGTGAAGTCTGGTATAAAGAATTTAGTGCTTACCTCATTAAGATTTTCTGCAAACTTAATACTGCTTTTCTCTAGTAAAGCTCTAGTATTAAGAATAACATCACCCATTGTATGTCTTATCTTTCTAGCTTCCTCTGAGTCCTTATCACCTCTTTTGTAATATAGGTACTCTCTATACTCAACTAATAAATCTCTATACATATCATGTAACTTTTCTATTTCTGCTATATCTTCTTTTGAAACTTCTTTACTTTGAAGTTCCTGTGCTGGCTCTTCAAAAAGCTTATCTCCTATAACAAAATAAGTTTTTCCATTAGCCTGTCCCATAAGACTAGCAAGTTCTGCAACTGAATGGCTTACTACACCTTCAACACTTTTCAACCCAAACTCTGCTTTAAACTCTTCCATAGTAATATTTTTAATTTTTACTTCACTCATTTTACCGTCTCCTTATAATCCTTTGTATATATTAATTGACTCAATGTAACTTTTGAATCATTTTGTACTATAATTTACTATCTTATTATATCATCAATACTAGCAAATGAGTAAATACCTAAACTATTTACTTACATTAAAGTGTCGCAAGACTACCAAAGGCATTTAAAGCTCGTATAATCATCATTTTATCATATAAATTTAAATTTATATTTTCCAAAACAAAATCCTCCTATAATTCTTGCTTCACTCAAAAAAACTAGTTCCTTATGCTCATTATACTTGCATATACATGTGGCATATTTCCTCTAACAAAAGGCACTACAACCCCCTGAGAGGTCATTCCAAGTCCTACTAAAATAAAAATTATCGTTATCCAAACTACAGCTATTTTATTCCTACGTCTAAGAACTGCTTCTACTATTTTGTTTATGCCATTTTTGCTCATAGCAAAATCCAACCTTTTTATAACCGCTTCTCTTAGTTCTTCAGACATATAAGTACTAGGTACTAATGCCATATTCAAATTTTTTTCATCTTTAAAAACTAAAGTTATCAAACACTTTTTATTTACTACTCCACCTAATTGTTCTAATAAATATACTTCTTCTATATCACCATATTTAATGCAAAGCTTCTCTTCTTTTAAAGTAACTGAGTATTTTATAATTTTAGTTTTTATTTTACTACCTAATATTTTCCCTGTTATTCTCTTTTGCAATATAGCTACAATAATCCAAACAATAACTGCAAGTACAAAAATTATATTTATATAATTTACCTCGCCCTTTGCGCTCCTATCTTCAAAATCCCAAATTTGATTATATCCACCTACAATACTTAATAATATAGCTAATATTGTACTGATTACTAACCTTATCCTTTGCATTTTTCCCTTTATAATATAGTTCTTCAACTTATCCCTTATATACACATCCTTACTAACTATTCCTTCTAGTAAAACGAGTTCAGTATCATCATATGTTGTAGGGTTTTCTATTTCTTTCAGCTTATTTTCTTCACTAACCTTATTCATCCACAATATAAAGTCTTTTCTCTGATTATCACTTTCAAAAACATCTTTAGGGATAATTCCATCTGATAAATTTAAAAACTCTATAATGATTATACTTTTAACTACTTCTGCTCTAAGGACTTTACTTAAGGGTATTACTATCTCTGCTTCATTTAACGAAAAGCTTTCTTTTGTAATCTTTATCTGCTTTTTCTCTATCAAATTAAAAGACTTTTTTATATTCTTAATACTTTTTTGTTTTTTAATATCATCTCTAAATCTAATATTTTTCTTTGCAAATAAATATTCTGCATAATCCTCTATATTTTCATCAGTCAAACTATACTTTAAACTTATATCACTCAAAATAACACCTCCTTAAATCTAATAAAAAGCTATTATATACTCCACATCTGAAATATATTGTAAAATATTACTTTTAATTTAATTTTACCCTTCTATAACATCCACTTCTATCATAAAAAAATACAAAATCATAAAAAAATAAAGAGATAAACCATAATGATTTATCTCTTTTATAACTGACTAAATATCTATATTAAAGTTTATCTTTCTCAAAATTCGGTATTCTCTTTACTATAAACTCAGCTAAGAAAGCTGTTATCAAAATAAATATCCATGTATTTATACTAAAGAAGAAAACTAATAAAACTACTGTTATTTTATAATTTTTCATAATCCCTGCAAGTGCTGTACTCATAATTATTGCAACTGCAAATGAAAGATTTATTCCCATAAAATATGCACATGCCATTCCAACTGCTGCACTCGCAAACATTATTGGAAATATAGGCCCACCAATCCATCCTGTTGCAATACAAACCTTACTTGCAATGAACTTAAATGCACCAATTGCTATAAGAGTACCAATTCCTAGAGTTGAACTTGCAGCTACTAATGCCTTTAAGCTATGTTCTCCTGAAAAAAGTATAAATGGTAGTGAAATAGAAATTACTCCTAGTATAATTGCACCACAAATAGCATTAGCGATTTTATAATCAGGATTTATCCTGAAAATTTTATCTACAATTTTGTCCATAATTGCTGAATAGACAACAACTAAAAGCCCTACTATAAATAAAGGTACAACCAGTTTAAGTTCTCTTATATTAATTATTGTATGAGAAAATTTTGTTATAAAAGATGCCTTATTATCTAGCATATTACAAACTATAAATATAAGTATTCCAAATAAAATTGAACTTCCATATAAAACTCTCTTTATATTTTTTACTTTTTTCTTATCATCTTTATCTATAAAATTATAAAATCCGTATAAAGGTATCTCAAAAATCTTTTGAAAAGCTGATGTTACTTCTACTATATTATGTTCTTTTCTTTTAAAACCAAACTTTAAAAACTCTCCAGTAAGTGTAGCAAGTCCTCCTATGATTCCAGAAAGTCCTGCCTCTGGTCCAACAGTAGCACCAAACCATAAAACTGTAAATATTTTAACTACTGACTTTGGAAGACTTTTATATTCAACTCTTCCCGTTGTTTTAAACTCAGCCAGTACCATGTCCATAGTCTTTGGATATGTACCTATATATTTTTCACAAAGCCCAACTAATACTCCACCAATTACACAAACTATAAGTATCAGTATTTTGCTATTTTGCTCTAATATAAAGCTATCCCAAAATAAATGTATTCCTAGATAAACCATATATAAAAATAACCAACTTAAAAATCCAAGAACTAATCCAATCATCCCTGAATACAAAATCCCAATCGAATTTCTAAAAAACTTATTCATCTTATACTCCCCATAGTCTAATTAAAAACTATATTTTTATCTTTTGTTATTCTATCTTTATAAATCTTCAATCATATTTCTAATAAAGTTTTCACCAACACTTACAAGATCAAATTCGCCTCTTGCAAGGCACCATGAACTCATAATTCCTCTAGCAAAACTTTCAATATAAAGTATTAATTCATCCATATCACTATACTTAGTAAAAATATTCTTCTCTATTCCTTCTAAAACCAATTCTTGCAATTTTCCAAGAAACTCTCTATTTTCAAAGTGAGTATTCTTACCATTTATAGAATCTGATAAATTAGTTAGATAAACTCTACAAATCAAATCATATCCAACATGATTTGCAAACATAAATTCAGACTTTATAAATCTAACTATCTTCTCTTTTACTGACTTATCCATGTTATCTTTAGCAAATTCATCATATTCATTTAATATAAATTCATCAAAGTTCTTAAGAACATAACTGCTCATATCTGCATAATATGTTTCCTTTAAAATATCTTCCTTTGACTCAAAGTGAACATAGAAAGTTCCTTTTGCTACTCCCGATTCCTTACATATCTCACTAACCGTTATATTGTCATAACCTTTTTCATTAATTAACTTTATGGCTGTTTCAAATAGCTTTTTTCTTGTTAATTCTGCTTTCTCTTTTCTATTCATAAACAAAGCTCCTTTTGTTTCTTCCAATAAATGACCACAGTCACCGACTTTGGTCATCTAATTTTAAAACATATAATAAAAAAAATCAAGCAATCCACTTAGACTTTAAATCCATTGAATTAACTTGATTTCTTTTATCTATCTATATTTTTTCCAAACTATTTTCTAATCTAAAATACTATCTTTTCTTATATCTTGATATTATTATTCCATCATTAACTAATGTTTCTGTTAATCTTAAATCTATCTTTGGATTATCATCTAAAAATAATTTTCTACCTTTTCCAAGAATAGTTGGCACATATCCTATGATATATTCATCTATCACATCAGCTTTTATGAATGGATCTATAACTACTCCACCACCAAATAAGAATATGTCTTTACCTTCATTTTTCTTTTCCTCTAAAATAACACTTACTATGTCACCTTTGATAAATCTAACATTATCATGGTCTTCTAAGTTTTTTGATGTTGCAACATACACAATTTTATCTGCATAATCTTTTGCCATACCTTGATCATAACATTCTCTTCCCATAACAACTATATCAACACTATCTGTAAATGCCTTAAAGTCCCACTTTTCCAATGTATCTACACTGCTACTTCCATCTCCAACAAGCCAATCAAACCCACCATTTTCATCTGCAATATATCCATCTAAGCTCATAGCTAAATTTAAAACTATCTTTCTATCCATAATTCTAGTCCCTCACCTTTGTTAGTTATTTTTTAATTCCTTAAGAGTATAAAATTAACTCAATACTTGCTTCTAATTTTTCTTTAAAGCCCCTACACTTCATATCTTCTCTATTACTATTATTATACTAAAGTAAGTTTTTTTAAACAAAATATTTTTTAGCTAAAATAAAAAACAGTACCAAAACTAAATTCGATACTGCCTCTTCTCCATTAAGCTGCTACAACTTCCATTTTTGCTTTTTTGTTAAGCATTGCAAATGTAATGTATATTCCTATTGTTCTTACTAATATCATAGCTATTGTAAGGAACATAAATGCTGGTGCTATAACATTGGGGTTGATGTGGTGTTGCATGATAAATATATCAGAACCTCTTACATTCCATTTTGTTATATACTCTGCTAAAACTACTTTTGAACCAAGTCCTATAATCCATAATATTAAATATGGAATACCTGACTTAACATAATTCTTACCATCTTTTCTATATCTCTTTGTAGCTATTAACATAAATACTCCAAGTATTATCCCAACTGCTGTTGCTCCAACTAAAATCTGTGTATTTACTCCACCTGTTGGAACATCACTAACATATTCATATGTGAAATAACTTAAAGTACACGCTTGTATTATTAATGATTTTAAAGTAAATCTTCTCTCACCTAACTGTCTAAAAATAACTACTCCTAGTAGTACTAATATTAAAATCCAACTTTCTGTTGTCATAATTTCTTACCTCCGAATTAACTTATGAGTTAATTATAATTCAGAAATTAAGGCTCGTATTGTTACTAAAGTCATATTATTGGTCACATATTTATTTTACTTCTATTTCAATAGCTTCATCTTCAAATGTTATATCTTTCAGTGGATTTGAGTTTCCGTCCTTATAATAAGCTATAAATGGAACTATTTTTATTTTTGTTACTTCTTTATCTATCATCCATTTCTCACTTCCTTCAAATCTGTCTGTTAGACCACTTCCACCATGACTTCTAAAATCTATTTTCTTATTATTCTGATCATAGAATTTAAGTTCAAATGCATACATCTCACTATCATCTTTACCCTGATAAATTTCATCAAGTTGTCCTTCTATTTTATATTTCATACTGATTGAAATTGGCGATTTTCTTATTTCTTCTACTGTTATCATAGCTTTTTTGCCATCTCGTGTAACTTCTGCTGTCTTATTCACTTCTATAATTTCCATTTTCTTTGCAAGTTCAGCTCCATCTACCTTAAATTCCATATCCCAGTTACCTTCAATTTTTTCATAATGACCACCTTCTTTATTTCCTTGGAACATCATTTCATTTGCATCAATTTTTATATCATATACTCTATCTAAATCCTTTGCATACTCCATATTTATTCCAAACAATATATCTACTGTTTTTAATTCTTCATTATATTCCCAGCTATGACTTATTCCATCAACTTGTATTTTTTCACCATCTAAATGTACCGAAAAAGCTGATTCATCATCTTGAGCATGGAAAATAACACTATAATCCCCATCCCAAGGTGTTTTAAGTGTTGATAAATCAAACTTTGAGTAGTCAACTGATGCACTTAAATAAAGCTCCTTATCATCTAATACTGCTTCATTTAATATAAATTTAATCCCCTTGTCCTCAACTTCTGTAAGTATCTCTTTTTTATAAGGTTCATAATCAACCACCTCTGCTGTTTCCACCCCAAAGAATGATTCCAAGCTTTTACCCATTTTTTCAACTGATGCCATAACACTCTCATTTGTTAAAGCAAAACTTCCACCTAGAGCTAAACAAAGTGATGCTGCCATAATCTTTTTCTTATTAGATTTTTTCTTTGGCTTATTCACCTTACTCATAACTCTTTTTCTCATATTCTCTTTTTCCTCTTCACTTAAAACTATCTCTTCAATATCTAAATCATTTTCTATTCCATTCAAATCATCAAATTCATTTCTCATAATACCTACCCCCTAAAATAAATTACTCTTTACTAATATACTTTTAAGTTTTACCCTACCTCTTGAAAGTCTGTTATACAAAACATCAGTTTTAACACCTACTTCCTTCGAAATACTTGTAACAGACTTTTCCTCTAAATAATGTTTCACAAATAATTCTTTATCCTCTTTACTAAGTCTCCCAAGCAGTTCATCAATTTCTTTATTGATCTCTCTACTCAAAATATTTTTATCTATAATTGCATTTTCATCTTTAAACTCTCTAACGCAACCATCATCTGTGTTTAAACTAGTTACCTTATTGCTATTTACTACATATCTTCTGTTGTAATCAATCACCTTATATCTAGCAACTGAAATAATCCAATTTCTAAGACTTCCCTTGCTCTCATCAAACCTACTTATGTTATCCCAAATAGCTAAAAGAATATCATCTAAACATTCATCCTCATTTGAATTATAGTCATATAGTTTTTTTCTAATAATAGCTTTAATAAGTCCGCCATACTTATCAATAAACATCTCTAAACCACATTCTTTTTTTCGCTTAATATTTTTGACTATTAACTTATCCTCCATCAAATTCTCCCCTCAAACTTGTCTTTCATTCCGTCTTATATCTATTTATTCGAAGTCTACTCACTAAACCTATCAACCTTTTTTAAATTTTTTCTAAAAACACAAAAATATTGTACCATTTTTTTACATATTAAAACTTGATTACCTTTAATATTGTTATTTCTGAAATTAAACATTAACAAATCATTTAATATATTGTACTAATCCATACTTCAATAATTCATTAAAATAAAAAACCACCAATAATAGCACTATCACTATTATCGGTGGTTCTCATATCATTTTATTCTATTGTAGATAAGACTTTCTCTTAATGTTACAATAAAAAAATTTTATAAAAAAAGCAGCACTATTTCTAGTGCTACCTCTAATCTTTTTATAAATTTTCAAGTAAATTTGAAGGGATTTTCCCATCTCTACTGGGTCAACTACTCACCACTTAGCAAACAAGTTGCTTGAAGTGGGGGCTTGTAACTCTACTACGCGAAGTACGAACACTTATTGTTTAAGCTCCTTCCTCAAACGTAGGTTACTATAGGGTGGCTGACATACCCTTATCTAACTAAGATATACTTAGTTAGCTTGTGTTAATTGTTTCGACGGTACTCTATTCCCGTTAATTTCTGTTACGATTTAGTATTAGTTAATGTCAGCGAGTGCCTTTTATAACGGTTTT
>JBOFIK010000020.1:0-23240 GCA_051650125.1 Sarcina sp.
AGAAGAGTTAGAAAAAAAGGAGTTAGTTTAGATGGAAGATAAAATAGAAGAATTAAAAGAGTTAGTTTTTAATTTAGTTAATAACTATGCAAAAGATCATGATGATAGTGTTATTATTTCTAATAAAATTAGCAACATAGTAAAAAATGAACTTAGCAAGGCGAGACAAAATGTTCTTATAGATGATATGTACGATTAAAAGAATTTAAAATAGTGAAAGTGAGGTTTAATTATGTTTAAAATAGGCGACAAGGTTAAAGACAAAAGTAGAGCTAAGAATGGTATAGGTATGGTTATCGACGTTCAACAAAGTTGGGCTAGTAGTGATAAACAAGATGTAGAAGTTCAGTTTGAGAATATAAAAGAACCGATGATTTACTTTGATTATGAACTTGAACTTGTGAGATGCTGACAATGATTTTTTTGGCGACATAAAGAGAGGTGTAATTATGAAAGATATATGTGCTACGGTCGTAGAATATCAAACAACTTACGAAGATGTAGATCTTGATTTGATGAATAAAAGTAAAGAGATATATGACTTAGCAATTCTTAAAATTCATACAGTTGAAATAAAAAATGGAATGTTAGTTAAAAGAATATATAAAACTTCTAATCAAGGCACTAAAGTAATATTTAAACGTTGTACAAGCCAAGAAGAAGCTGATGAATATTCGAAAATGGTTAATGAAAAAATTAAGGAATACAAAGAAAAATATAATAAATGAGGAGGATTTCAGAATGAATGATTTAGCTATTAAAGGAACTCAAGTGCTAGAAGGAAAAGAAATCAAAATCATTGAAGGTGGATTTGGAGCGAATCAGAAATGTATGTTAGCTAGTGATATTGCAGCACAACATGGATATCAAACTAAATATATTAATCAATGTATTAATAGAGAGTTAAAAAGGTTTAATGAAAATGATTTGATGGATTTAAAAACAGGTTGCAGTGAACAACCTAGAGAGATTTTAGAATTAACAAAAGCTCAATGGGGGAATTCTAATAATGTGTTTTTACTATCTGAAAGAGGATATTCAAAACTTGTAGCAATGATGGATAACTCTAACGAAAAGAAATGGGAAGTTATGGACAAGCTTATCGATGGATACTTTAAAATGAGAGAAACAATTGAAAATGGTTTAAATCAGATTAAAAGTGATGAAGATATTATGATTTATCAGCTCCAAGAGCAAAAGAAGATTAAAGAGCAGTTAAATGAAATAAATAATAGAGCATTAAAAAATGAAAAGGAAATTGATAACTTACCACTTTTGAGTATTGATTCTAAAGAAGTGACTAAATGTGTAAAGAAAAAAGCAGTTAACTTATTAGGTGGGAAAGCATCTAGTGCTTATAAAGAAATGAGTAAGAAGGTATTTAGTGATATGTATCGAGAACTTTGGAGACAATTTGAAGTGAGTTGTATTGCAGCAATTAAAAGAAAGGATTTAGGGATAGCGAAAGATATAATAAGCAATTATCACTTACCTTATTCATTGGAAAAACAAATATTTGAATTGAATAATAAAGTGAAAATGGTGATTTGAATGAAGGTTATTTTAGCAAACCAAATTGAAGAAATCCTTGAAAGATATTATAAAAATGAGCCTTTGGTAGATATATTAAAATCTATGAATATTAAAGCAGAAAGAATTCAGGAGGTATTTAAAAAAGATGAAGATTAAAATAGAAGTTCCAAACGGAATAGGCACATTTACTGATTGGAGTGGGGATGAACTATATATCAATGGAAAATCTGCAACAGAGTTTTTTAAGCAGGTTGGGAAGATGATTAAAGAAAAAGGAATAGAAAATCCGATTGTGAATTTAAATATGATTTTCGATATTGATGATTCAAAAGAAATTATAGTAGAAGAAACTATATAGTTAAATTTAAATATAAATGTAGTTTTATATAAATTAAAGTGCATTTATATTTAAATTCAAATGCGAATATAAAGGTGGAAAAACGAATGAAAAAAGAAATTGAAATGCAAAATATAATAAATGCAAATGCGATTATAAAAGAATTAAAATTTATAAATGAAAATATTGAGGAACTTGAAGCTGAAGCTGATTTTGAAATAAAAAAGATTAAAGAAGCCCTTGCTCTAAAGAAAACTAGATTAGAAAGTAAGATTAAATATAATAAAGAGCAAATAATGTTATGTTGTGAATCAATAGATATGAAAGAAACTAAGACAATGAAGAAAAAGATATTGCTAGATGGAACTATTCAGATAAATAAAGCAGTAGAAAAAATGGTTGTTGATGATGAGAAATTGATGAAGTGGGCTAAAACTAATAAGCCAGAGTTAATTGAGACTAAAGAAATTAAGAAGATTAAATGGGCAGAACTTAAAAAAGATTTAGAAATTGTAGATGGTGCAATTATAGATAAAAATACTGGTGAGTTTATTGATAAAGATGTAATTGGAATAGTTAAGGATGAAGAAAAATTAGAAATTAAGTTTTAGGAGTAATGTAAATGATTAAGAAGAAAGAGTACTTAAGAATTAGAAAAAATATAAAGAGAGCAATAAGATTAGATAAAAAATATCATTATAAAGGTAGAACAACAGGGAAAGGACTTTTATTAATTAGAACAACTATTGAATTAATAAGAGATAAAAGTAATTTGAAAAGGTGGGAAAATGGTTATAAGGAGCAAAAGCAATGAATGTAATTCAAAAGATAATAGAGTGTAGAAAAGCAATCGATAAGGTTGTGAAAAATACTAAAGGACATGGCTATAACTACGTTAGTGGAAGTCAATTGTTAGAAAAAATTAGACCTAAGATGGACGAGCTAGGCTTACTATTAAGTATTGATACTAAAAATGTGAGTTGGGAAACATTTGATTATACTAATGCTAAACAAGAACCTAAAACAGACTTTATAGTTACTGGAGAAGTAGTGTATACATGGATTAATGCTGAAGAACCTAGTGATACTTTAGTGAATAAATTTAATGTTTTTGGACAACAAAATGATATATCAAAAGCATTCGGAAGTGGATTAACTTATTCAGAACGATATTTTATATTAAAGATGTTACAAGCTCCAACAGATTCGGATGATCCAGACGCTCAGGATACAACTGGTAGAAAATCTACAAAAAGTTATTCAAGCGTAGAAAAAAATTATAAGTGTAGTACTTGCAATGCTGCTATAAGTGAAAATGTATATAAGTATAGCATCCAAAAAAGAAATAAAGCACTTTGCATGGAGTGCCAAAAAATAATTAATTAAAAAATAAAATAACTATGGGAATCTAACTTAAACAAAATAATAAGAAGGAGATATCCTTTTATATAATATATAGTACGTTCAATAATGGCATGCCAAGCCATATTAGATAGGTTCTCATAATATTTTATTATTAAAAATAAGAGAGGTTTTTAGATGAATAAAGTTATTTTATTAGGAAGACTTACAAGAGACCCTGATTTAAGATTTGCACAAGGAAGTGGTAAAGCAGTTACTAGATTTACCATTGCAGTAACTAGACCAATGAAAAGAGATGAATCAGATTTTATAAGCTGTATTGCTTTTAATAAAGCAGGCGAAACAATAGCTCAATATCTTACTAAAGGTAGTCAGATAGCTATTACAGGAAATATAAGAACAGGAAGCTATGAAAAAGATGGACAAGTGAGATATACAACAGATGTAATAGTAGATACATTTGAATTTGTGAGTGGAGATAAGAAAAATACTAATAATTCAAATAATAATTTTAATGCAGCACATCAACAATTCAATCAAAATAATGATGATATGATGCCAATTGATGATGGAGATATACCATTTTAATGAATAAAGAAAAATTAATAGTAATTATTATAGGAATATTGATTATAGCTATTTTCAATATCGCTATGATAATTAAAACTAAAAATAATTGAGATAACTAAGGAGAAAAAAATGGAGATATTAAGAGGTGAAAGAAAATCAGGAAAAACAACAGAAATTATAAATATAGCATGGAGGACTGACGCAACAGTTTTATGTTTTAATCGTCAATTTGAAAATGCGATAAAACGTCAAGCTGAAGAAATGGGATATAAAAAAATAAAGACAAAAACATTAGATGCTTTTATGAATCATCAGAATGATGGTATTAGAAATATTGTAATTGATGAAGTGGGAGTATTATTACAATATTTATGTGGCGGAGCTAATATACTTGCAGTTACTACAAGTGATAAAGTATTTGATATTAATAATGTTCTTAAAGTTGATGAATATATGAGTTGTAATATGCCTGCAAAGTTAGAAAAATATAGATTTTATGGACCAAGAGACTCAGAGTGTAAAACTTTTGGAGAAGCATTAAGAATTTTAAATAAAAAGCCACCACTCGGAATTGAACCTAAATATATTTGGGAAGAGAAAAGAAAGTCAAAATTAAAAGATGCTATTGAGCGCTATATAAATGCTGGACTCAAAGTAAATGAAAAATGGATTAATGAATATAACTCATATGTGAAAGGATAAATAGATATGAATTTTAGTGAGTTTCAACAAATTTTAAATAAAAATAAAAAGTGTGATAAATGCGAAGTTGATTATAAAAGTGGGAATTGGCTAGTTGAATTTAAACATGAAGTTGCGTGTTTTGAATGTAAAAAATGTGGTTTTAAAAAAGAAGTTTTATAGCAAATGGAGGAAAAATTATGGTTAAGGCGATAGTAGGACAGAGTTATAGATTTGGAGAAGCATTAGAAGAATTACAAAAAGAAGATGGATACAAATATGGAATGACATTGCTTAAGTGGAATGAGGATGTTGTCATTAGAATTCAAAGACCAGATGAATATTCTAAAATGACAGCACCTTATTTATATGTTGAAAGCAGATTTGGGAGAGTTCCTTGGATTCCAACACAAATAGAAATGTTTTCAGATGAATGGTGCATAGCGGTTGTTGGAGATTAGTAAAGATATAAAATAAATAACCATATTGTTGACCTCAACGAAATGGTCGGCATCGTTCCCTTTGGAGGTATTAGGATGAAGAAGAAAAGATATTTAATTGAACGAAAAAGATTAAGAAGATTTATAAAAGTTAAAATTAAGGGTGAAGGAAATACTTGGTTTAAAGAATTTATTGAACAGGAAATGAAAATTCTTGAACTTAAAAATAGTAAACAATGATTTCAATGGCGACACTTAAGAAATAAAATTGGAGGTAGCTATGACTAAAAGAGAGGAATTTGTTATTTTAAAAAAACATGCAGAAAATATGTTGAAATTATCAGAAGAACAGAAATACGAACATGGTATAGAAAGTTGGAAATCAATAGTTATAGGATTAAGTGAAGAAGATAATTATACTAGAGATTTTATGTGTTGGATTGTAGATAGACACGAAAACGTACCAATAGATGTTAAAGAAGTATTAGATATTTGGAGAGAAGAATAGCGTCTACATTGAGTAATTTGTAGACTTTAGTAAAAAAATATAAAATAAAATATTAGTGTAAATTAAAATGCATTTTAGTTTGAATAAAAATGCATTTTAGATTGCACTTGTTTGCAAAGGAAGATAATTAAATATGCAAAGTGCAAGATTTAGAAATACAGAGAGAAAGCTTTATAACTACTTTAATATGGATAACTTATTACATAGTTATATAAATAAAATAAAAAAATTAAGAGACAAAATTAGAGATATAGATGAAAGGCTTAAAAATATAGATATAAGCATAGATTCTGATATACAAGCTATAAGTTACAGTGAAAGAGTTCAAACAAGTAATACAGGGGTAGGTTATGCAGAGAAGCAGTTAATACTTAAGACTGAAATTTTAATCAATGAGAGAGCGAGGATTGATACTGAGATTGTTGAGCTTGAAGTACAGAGGGATAGGATAGAATTAGATAACATTATCATTAGTGAGAATATAAAAACTCTTAGAAACGATTATATAGAGTTTTTAACATATAAGTACAAAGATAAAAAATCAAATAAACAAATAGCATTTCTAATGCATATGAGTGACCCGACTATTACTAGAATTAAACATCAATCATTAAAGACTATTAGTAGTTGGGAAAATACATTATTATTCAAATCATAAATATGTTTTGTTTATAAAAAGTTATAAAGTTTTAGAAACATTATAGCTTTTATGAAATTTTAGTGAAATTTTCCTTTGGTTTTTATGAAAATAATCTTTATATAACATGAAATTTTTTTAGTGAAATAGCTGATAGAATTATAAGTGTTAAATTACTTAGTACCATATTAGTTTAACCTCCTTGAATATATATAGATAAAGAACTTGGTTACAAGATTGTAACTAAGTTCTTTTTTGTTTGGAGAATAAAATGTTATTAAAAAAATGTATATGTGGATTGATGATACCATTAGGTACTCAATTATGTAGTGATTGCTTAAAGAAAAGAAAACAGAAATATAGCAAAGGATATAAACCACCAAGAAGAAATTACAAGGAACAAAAATTTTATTGTAGTAAAGAATGGTTTATAGCAAGAGATAAAGTTAGAGATAGAGATAATAAGTTATGTATGATTTGTTACTCACAAGGTTTAATTAAATCAGTTGGAGCAGTTCATCACATAATAGAACTTAAAGAAGATTGGAACAAAAGAACAGATATAAACAACTTAATATGTGTTTGCAAGAAACATCACGATACAGTTCATAACCTTTACTTAGATCCAAGAGAAAAAGAATTATTACAAGAAGATTTGAGAAGTATGATAGGGCTGTTAAAGAAAGAGTAAACGATAATGGGCAGGGGATAAGGTGGTTTTTTAAAAAAAACATTGAAAAGTCGGTATATGTCCTAGTATTTAGAGCAAAAACGCCGATTTTGAAAAATTTCAAAACTGAGGGAAATCCGTTTGGGGAATTGCCTTGCGTAAAAGTGGTAGTTTGGGAAATTCCTTGCATGATTTGATTGGAGGTAAAAATGGCAAAATCAAACGAACTTCTTGCTAAAAGTGGAAAGTCCCATTTAAGCAAAGAAGAAAAAGAAAATTTAATCAAAAATACTGTAAAAATAGAAAATAAAAAAGATAAAATCATTGCACCAAATTATTTAACAGATGAAATGAAAGAAAAATTTTATTTTTTAGCTGATGAATTAGCTACTATTAAAATTTTCACTCATTTAGATGTAGATTCTTTAGCTCAATATGTCTTTAACTTAGCTAAATTTGAAGATGCATCTAAAATATTAAATAGTTTAGATATACTAGATGAAGATTATGAAAAAGTTTCAAAAGAACAAGAAAAAAAATTTAAAATGGTAAAAACAGGAGCAAACGAATTAGGTCTTAATGTTTTAACTAGGTCTAAATTAATAGTGCCAGTTAAAGAGAAAAAGAAAAATAAGTTTGATAAATTTTAATGTTAGATCAAGTAACAAAATATTCTAATGATGTATTAGAAAATAAAATAGTTACTGGTAACTTAGTTAAATTATCCTGCGAAAGACATTTAAATGATTTAGAGAAAAGTAAATTAGCACCTTATAAATATTATTTTGATATTGAAGCAGCTGAATCTGTTGTAAAATTTGGAGAATCTTTAAAACTTGCAGAAAAAGACGGAGCGAATGTTGTTCTGTATGGATTTCAAAAGTTTTGTTTAGGTTCATTGATGGGATGGAAAGAAAAAGAAACAGGCTTTAGACGATTTAGAGAATCAAATATATCATTAGGTCGTCAGAATGGTAAATCGTTTTTAAATGGCCTTTTAGGCACATATATAAGTAACTTTACTAAATGTCTATATGGTCAAATATATATGGTTGCAACTAAAAGAGATCAAGCAAAGATAGTTTTTAAAGAAATAGTTAAATTTATAGAAAGTGATGAAGATCTAGCTGATTTATTTGATGTAAAAGAGTACAAAAGTGAAATAACAGCTTTAAATACTAAAGCTATTATAAAAGCTTTAAGTTCTGATAATAAACAAGATGGTTTGAGAGGAACTTTAAACATTGTTGATGAATATCATCTTCATAAAACAGCAGATTTATATAATATGCTTAAAAATGGTAGTGGTAAATTAAATGAGTCACTCACAAGTATTATTTCAACAGCTGGAAGTAATTTAACATATCCCTATTTTGATAAATATATTTATTCTAAAAAAGTTCTTCAAGGTAAGATTACTGATGATAGAATTTTTATTTTTATATGTGAATTAGATGATGACGATGATATTTGGGATAAAGAAAATTATATAAAAGCTAATCCTTTATTTGATAAAAGAGAAATTGAGTTAATGTATGAAGAAGGTCTTAGAGCAAAAAATACATCTGAAAGAGATTTAACAGACTGGATAACTAAAAAATGTAATCGCTGGGTTGCTGATAAGTCAGTAACTTTTTTAACGTCTGAAATAATAACTAAGATGCTAAGTGAAAAGACTATTAAAGATTTTAGAGGTATGCATTGTATTGTTGGTATAGATTTATCGAATATATCTGACTTAACAAGTTTAAGTTTTCTATTTAAGACTTGGGATGATGAAAATATTGAGTTTGATGAAAATTATTTTATACATTCACATTCATTTATACCACGAAAAACTTTTGAAAGATTCGTAAAGCGTGATAAAAATTGGAATGATTATATAGAAGACTTAACAATTACAGAAGCTTGTGGAGGATTAAGACTTGATTATAAAGCAGTTATCAATTATATGAAAAAGTTAATCAAAAAGTATGATTTAAAAGTTGATATGGTAGCTTATGATGCTAATAATGTTGGTGGTATACTTCAAGACTTTGATGATATGAAACTAGATACAATAGCAATAGCTCAATCAATGAAGAATCTTACAGAACCTACATTAAACTTTGAAATACTAGCAAAAACAGGACAAATTACATTTGAAGAAAGTTTATTATATGAATATTGTTTAAAAAATGCAGTTGTAGTTCAAGATTTTGGTGAGAATAAATGCTGCAAGATTGATAAAAGGCAGAAAGATAGAAAGATAGATCCAATAGATTCAACTATGAATGCTTTTAAAATAGCTTTAGCAATGCCAAGACCTAAAAAGAAAGTATCATATTCAAGAATTTATGAGAAGTTAAAACTTAATTAAAAATGAAAGGAGGTGAAATTTATGAAGAAAAACTTTTTTAATAAATTAATTCCTTTTAAGTTAGTAAGAAATGAAGATACAACTTTAAGTAATGATGATTTTAAGAAGACATATAGTTTTCAAGATTTAGTAGATTATTTTTCAGGAACTAGTTTAGAGTATGAACCAACTTTATTAAATTGTTTAAAGTATAGGTCTGAAAGTTTGGCCAAGATGCAAATTGAGTTAAAACAAGTAACAGAGACAGGTCAAAATCTTATGAAAGAAAATAATTTATACAATTTAATATGTAATAGACCTAATTCAAATGAAAATGCAATTTCTTTTTGGGCTGAGGTTGAAAGAGAAAGACTTTTAAAGGGTACGAGTTATGTTTATATTCAAAGAAATACTAAAGGCGAGGTAATAGCTCTTAAGAGATTAAAGCGTGATTTTATTACTTTACCAGTTATTTATGACCCGATACAGTTTGGAACGCCTTTAATTTACACATATAACTCTTATAAAGGACCTATTAAATTTTCTAGTGAAGATTTACTTATCTTTAAAAACACTGTTATATCAAACAATGAAATTGAAGGCGAAAGTAGTTTAACATTACTTAAAACTATCTTGGAAACAAATCTAAATGGCAATAAAGCAATAGCAAATATTAATAGAAATGGTATTCGTTCAACGGTTAAAGTTGCAGTACAGGATTCTATTGATGAAGATAATGCTTTAAATATAGTTGAAAATGCAGTTGGTCAAGCTAGAGGTTCAGATAGTACAGGTGTTATATTCCAAGAAAATGGAGTTGAAATATCACCTTTTGATTTAAAACTTAATGATGCTGATTATTTAAATATATATAAGAATAATCAATGTATTATTCTATCTTTCTTTGGCCTTAGTGCATCAATGTTAAATATAGAACAATCAACAGGAACATATCAAAATTCTGAATCACAGATGTTACAATATGTAGTTAACACATTACTTTTTGTTATGGAGCAGTATATAAAAGAATTAAATTATAAACTATTAACTTCAGAACAGATTAAAAGTGGTCAAACATTTGTGTTTGATTTAAAAGGTATTCTTAAAGTTGATTATCAGACATTAGTTACTACACAAGTTGAACTTGTCAATGCTGCAATTAGCACAGTTGATGAAGCAAGAAAAAATATGGGATATAACAATCTACCTAATGGTTCAGGTAGCGTATCAATAGTTAATGGCGCTTATGTTTCATTAGATAATTTAGGCGTTGCATATAAAGATAAAGTACCAGTATCGAAGGGAGGTGATTAAAATCGAAAAGCTAGAGTTTTTTAATAAAGATAAAAAAAGTATTGGTTACTTAGAAGTAGAAAATATAAATTCTAATGCAGTTCATTTAAACATTTATGGTGATATTGTAGGTGCTGATGTTTATAAAGAAAGTGATTTAGATATCGCTCCAAGCGATGTTTTAGACCTTTTAAAAAATATAAAAAATAAAGACTTAACAATAAATATAAATAGCCCTGGTGGCAGTGTATTTTCTGGTATTGGAATATATAATGCAATAAAACAAAGTTGTAAAGGTAATATAATAGTTAATATTACAGGTATAGCAGGAAGTATTTCAAGTGTTATTGCAATGTGTGGTAATACTATAAATATGCCAATGAATACGCATATGATGATTCATAAACCAAGCTTAAGCATTTCAGGTGATGCAGATGATTTAGTCAAAGCGAGTGCTTTACTAAATAAAGTTCAGGATATCATTTTAAATACTTATATGCTTAATGCTGCAATAGCAATTTCAAGGACTTATATTAAGGATTTAATGGATAAAGAAACTTATTTATCAGCAGATGATTGTAGTAAATTATTTAAAAATGTTGTAGTTCTCCAAAAAGGATTTACTAATAAGTGCAAAGATACTAATGATGATGCTGAGGATATCTCAGAAGATGAAAATAATGAAGAAAATAAATGTAATGAAAAAGATAAGTGTGATTCTGATAAAACAAAGGATTCAGACGACAAAAAGAAAAGTGAAGAAGATAAATGCAAGAGTGTAGATAATTTTATGAAAGGATTATCTATTTTTTTATGCAAAAATTTATAGAAAAGAGGTTTTAAAATGAAGAAAACAGTTGAATTATTAAATAAAATAAATAACTTAAAAAATGAAATGACAGTATTAAATGATAATGGTGAAGTTGATAAAGCTCTAGAAAAAGTTACAGAGATTGAAAATCTAAAAAAAGAATTTAAGATAGCTCAAATTGCAGAAGAAGAACTTGTAAATAAAGTTCCCGATGAACCAATAGTTAATAAAAAATCATTAACAGATCCTGCGCCTAATTTAACACAAGTATTTAATAAAGCTATTAGAGGATTAACTCTTACAGATGTTGAAAATGCTATGATTGAGCAACCTGGTGATTCAAACGGCGGAGAATATTTAGTTCCAGTTGAACAAATACAAAGAATTAATGAAATAAAGAAAACTTTAATCCCTTTAAAAAATAAATGTGAAGTAATTCCAGTTAAAAGTCCAAAAGGAAATATGCCTACAAATACTCCGACTGATGATTGCTTAATGACTACTCAAGAACTTGCAGAAACTAGTCCAAGTGATATTAAATTTAATTTAATTGAATATGCAACAGCTGATTATTCAGATTTAATACTTATATCAAATCAATTATTTGCAGATTCTGCTTATGATGTTACTGGAATAATAAATCAAGCATTTGCAAGAAAAGCTGTTAATACAGAGAATAAACAAATTATAACTAATCTTGATAAATGTACTTCTTTAGCAGGTACTACCGTTAAAGTAATTAACAAAGCATTAAATGTTGAATTAGATCCTGCGCTAAAAACAATCGCTGAGATTTTAACTGATCAAGATGGTTATAATTATCTCGATAGTTTAGAAGATAAAATCGGTAGACCTTTATTAACAGATTCTATTTCACAGCCAGGGGCTAAAGAATATTATGGTAAGCCTATTACTACAATGAGAAATGGATTTATAACTAAGCCAGCAAATTCTTTTGTATTTTATGTTGGTTCAGTTCAAGAAGCGCTAGCATTCTTCGATAGAGAAGAAATAGTAATCTCGATGTCAAACGATTTTGTATTTAACAAAAGGGCGAAAGCATTTTTAGCGGAAGAAAGATTTGATGTTAAAATTAAAAATACAAGCGGTGTTATAAAAGTAACTATTACACCTAAAACTGGGACAACAACACCAACAGCTTAAGATAGAGCCTTTTAAGGCTCTTTATCTTTTTGGGAGAATAAAATGGACTTAGATTTAATAAAAAGCTATCTAAGAGTTGATTTTAATGATGATAATGATTTAATTCAATTATTATATGATGCTGCACAAATAAAGATTGAAGATGCAACAGGCAAAATATTTGATAAAACAAATAAACTTCATCAAATAGTAGCTCTTAAAATAATAGCTGTTAATTATGAGGTTAGAGATGGAATTGTAGACAAAAAAAGTCTTTTAGTTCCTAGATTTATAGAATCTGACCTATTTAAAATAAAATATTCAGGAGTTTTAAATGGACAAAAGAATAATATTTAACTTAATATCAATAAATGATTTTGGTAAAGAGCAGCTCAATAAGTTTTATACTTGTTGGGCTAAACTTACTAAAAAACAAGGATTCAAAACAAAAGCTAATGGAGAATCAGTTCATCAAACAAAAGTAATTGCTAAAGTAAGAACTTGTAATGCATTAAAGGATAAATTATTTGATATAAATATTGATTTAAGTACAGTGAGTATTCTAATAGATGAATTTCAATATTCTATTTTAGATGTTGATAATACTAAAGAACCTGGTTATTTATATATTACAATGGAGTTAAAAGCTTAATGGATATCAATATAACAGGTCTTGAAGAACTTCAAAGTACACTTTTATCAATGCCAACTAAAGTAATAGAATTAAATAATGAAAGTTTATTAGAATCAGCAGAGCTAATAAAATCAAGAGCTGAACCATTAGCACCGCAAGCACAAAATCATAGTAAAAGTGGACCACAACATAAAGGTAGCAAAAGAGATACACCACCAGATCATTTAGCGAATTCTATTCCTATATCTAAGATAAAGAAACCTAATTCATTTAGAGCATCAATAGACGTAGGTTGGAAGTTATCAGATAACAGTCCTTATTTTTATGCTAAATTTGTTGAATTTGGTACTAGCAGGATGCCACCTAGACCATTTTTACAAGATGCATTAAATAGTTCTGAGGATGAAATAGTTTCTATATTTAGATCTAAGATAGAACTACTAGGATTAGGAGATTAATTTATGGGAATACAAGATATTTTAGATTTACTAAAAAAGAATTTAACTATTCCAGTTAAGTTTGGATGGTTTGATTCAAATATCAAAGGAACTCATTTAACTTTTACTTTATTATCAGAAAATCCAAATTTATTTGATGATAATGAGTTTGAGTTAGAAGAGTCTTTATATCAGTTTGATTTATGGAGTGAACAGGAAAACCCTGATAAATACACATCAATCATAAAGAAATTATTAATTCAAAATGGATTTAAATATATAACAACACAAGGTTTTTATGAGAAAGAAGATAATATTTTTCATATAGCATTCAGATTTTCAATAGAAAATTCTGAAAATTATTATTAGGAGATGATTAGATGACAACAAGTAATAAAATAATTAGAGGCCGTTTTACAGGTCTTAGAGATATTCATATAGCAGATGTTTTACAAGATGATAGTACAGACTACAAAGCTGATAATCCTCAGTTATTAGCAAGAGCTATTCAAGCTAAAACTGCTATTAAAACAAATTCAAGTGAGGTTGATAGTGAGAACTCAGCAGAATATGTTGAAGATAATTTTGAAAGTGGAGGATTAACATTAGATGTAAATGACTTAAGTCCTACAATGAAATCAATGCTATTTGGACATAAATATAATGCACAAACTGGTATTTTATCTTTAAATATAGGTGATAAATCAAAACCTGTCGCTATTGGTTGGCGTGGAACTAGATCTAATAGCTGTAAACAACAGTTAAGATGGTATTATTCAGTTACATTTTCACCAATGTCTGAAACTTTTGAAACAAGTGGTAAAACTACTAAAGCTCAAAAATCAGAATTAAAAGGTACTATTTTAGGTAGATCTAAAGATGGTAAATATGGTGTTATTCTTGATGAAGAATATATTCCAGATAATTTAGATGTATCTACAGTTCTTTCAACTTGGTTTTCTCAAGTTGTTGAAGATGTAGATAAAGTTATTACACCCAATTAAGCCCGTAATCCCAGTGCCAGTAATTCCTGATGTGAAGCCAATTCCTATTGTACCTGATATTAAACCAACACCAGTTATTCCTGATGGACAGGGCGTAAAAAATATATTTGATGCTTCAAAATGCACTTCAATTCAAACTTTTAATGGAACATTAGATTACACAATGCAGGGTAATCCAAGTATAAAATCTATAATTTTATGTGAGGGTACAATGCCACAAGATGTAACTTGTTCTGAATATGGAACTAATCAATTTTATTGTTATGTAACTCCACCTGATATTTCTAAAAGGTTTGAATTATTTTATTTTGTAAAAATTAATGGAGTAAATCAATTAGATCCTGACAATAAGAATACTGGAATGTATAACAATGTTAAATATTCTTATTATCTTTATGAACCTAAAATAAAAAAATAAAATTTAAATAGCGATATAAATATTTATATCGCTTTAATTAAGGAGAACTATGAAAATAATTATAAATATAGATAAAAAAAATAAAGAATTTGAAATTGGACCAATTACAGGTCGATTAATGCTTGAATATGCAAGAATAGCTGATTTAAGTGAAGATGCTACAAAAATAATGGGAAATCAAGAGCAGTTTTATATTGATAGATGTAACTTTATAGTTGATTGTTTTAAAAAGCAATTTACATTAGATGAATTATTAGATGGATGCGAAGCAGCAGATATTGAACTTATCACAGCTGGAATATTAAATTATATACAAGAAAAAACAGAAAAGAAAATAGCTAAAATTGCAAAAAACTAAAGCTGGATGTTTCTAAAAGTGAGGAAACATCCCTTTTTGACGAACTAGATGAATCAGACGAATACAAAAATTTACTTGATACAGACATTATTTTAGCAACCGATTTTATTTATAGCTTAATAGATATGGCAATTAAAAATGGTGGTATGAGCTTTGATGATTGTTTAAATAAACTTGAGTTCTTTACTTTCTTAGATTTTATGGAATGGATGACAAGAACTAGAAAGGAGGAAAATGAGTAATAGCGTAATAGTAACAATAAAAGCCAATAGTGCTGAGTTTACAAGTTCTATGAAACAAGTAAATTCAGAACTTAGAGTAACAGATAGCAACTTTAAATTGCTATCAACACAAGCAAAGCTCTTTGGCTCTAATTCAGAATTTTTAAAAGCTCAACAAGAACAATATTCAGCAACACTTACTGGATTAAATGAAAAATTAGGAATTCAAACCGAAAGGCTTGCTGTACTTGATGCAAGTTATGCGAGTTTAGATGCATCAATGGAAAGTAACTCAGCTATGCAAGTAGCATTAAATGAAGAAAAGATAGCAGCTATTGAAACTTATGGAGCTGAAAGCGAACAGGTAACACTTATCAATGAAAGATTAGCAGAATTGAATAGAGAATATACTTTGCTTAGTGGATCTATGAATAAAGTTACTGCTGATACCGCTAAAACGACAATGGCAATGAATGCTACACAAGAAAGTATGGCTAGAACAGAAGCTAATCTTGATAGAGTTAATGCAGCATTTGCAACAAGGCATATAGATGCTTTTTCAAGTTCTATGGGCAAGGTTAGTTCTATAAGCGGGAAAGTATCAAGTAGTTTAAGACCTTTAAGTTTTGGTTTACTTGCAGTTGGTGGTTATGCTGGATATGCTTCAATTAAATTTGGTAATGCATTAGCTAAATTATCAACAATTGCAGATACCTCTAAAGTAAGCATATCTAGTTTTAAATCATCTATACTTGCACTATCAAATCAAACTGGAGAATCATCTTCATCTATTGCAGAAAGTGCTTATCAAGCTATATCTGCTGGTGTAAAGACTGGTGATACTATGAAATTTGTTAGTCAAGCAACTGAACTTGCAAAGGCAGGGTTTACAGACACAGGACATACAGTAGATGTATTAACTACAATACTAAATGCTTATGGTCTTAAAGCTAGTGATGTTGGAAGAATCAGTAATGATTTAATACGCACACAAAATTTGGGCAAGACTACGGTAAATGAATTATCTAGTAGTATGGGAGCAGTAATTCCAATTGCAGCATCAACAGGAGTTAATTTACAACAATTATCAACTGCTTTTGTTCTCTTAACAAAACAAGGAATAAAAACATCGATGGCAGGGACAGACATAAAATCTATGTTAAATGAACTAAGTAAAAGTGGTTCTAAATCAGATGAAATATTAAGAAATTTAACTGGTCAAGGCTTTGGTGGATTAATTAAAAGTGGTAAATCTGTTGGTGATGTACTTCAAATATTAAAAAATTATGCAAATGCTAGTGGTAAGAATCTTAATGATATGTTTGGAAATGTAAGAGCTGGTACTGCTGCAATAGATTTATGTAAAAATGGTTCAAAAGAATTCAACTCTACACTTGAGGCAATGACTAAAAAGGGAAATGACACTAATATTGCATTTCAAAAAATTTCACAAACAGCAGGATTTAAACTACACAAAAGTTTAATCCAACTTCAAAATGCAGCGATACAACTTGGTGGAGCATTAACTCCAATTATTACTAATATAAGTTTAGGACTTAGTAAAATTGCAACAACTATATCATCTTTATCACCAAAACAACTTAAATTAATAACAAATATAGGTTTATCTATAATTGCTTTTACAGCATTTACAGGTGTCTTAAGTAAAGTTACAGGCGGTTTAAGTTTACTTGGTGGTGGTGTTAGTAAAACATTAACTTATTTTAAAAAAGGTAAAAATGACGTTAGTGGGTTTACTAAATCTATTGGAACTATAAAGAAAGTTACATCAATGGCAGGACAGGGACTTAAATTATTATGGGGAATTCTTATGGCTAACCCTATAATTTTAATTGTTGCTGGACTAGTTGCTTTAGGAGTAGCTTTTTATGAGTGTTATGAGCATTGTACTACATTTAGAAACGGAGTAAATGAAGCATTTAGTATAATATCTAAAGTATTTAAAATTTTCATTAATTTTTTAACTAGTATATTTAAACCATTGTGGGATACTACAATATCTAGTTTAAAAGGCCCTATGAAAGATTTTTCAAATACTATGAGTTCTTTGTGGAACGCTATAACCTACACAATAAAAACCTTTATTAATTTTTTAGTTAGTAATTTTAAAACTCAATATGATGATATAATGAAATCTCTTGGTCCAGTTATAAAAGCATTAAAACCAATATTTGATATTGTTTTTAATTCAATAAGATCATTATTATCTATATTTATTGGATTTTTAAAAGGGAATTTTGTTGCTGGATTTAAATATACATTTACAATCATAGGAACAACAATTAAAATTTTTCTTGGAGTCATAAGAGGTATCATAACAATGATAACTGGTATTTTAAGAGGACTAACAGATTTTTTAGTAGGTGTATTTACTGGAAATTGGACACAAGCTCTAAATGGACTTAAAGAAATTTGGAGTGGTGTTTGGAATGGTATGAGCCAAATAGTTACATCCATTTGGAGTGGTATTATATCTATAATAGAGGGTGCTATATCATATATTACAAGTATCATAAGCAATATTTTTGGAGCATTTGATAAGATTAAATCGGTTGCTACAAGTATTGGCCATTCAGTTGGACATGCATTAGGATTTCATGTTATTACACCTAATGCTAAACCAACACAATCATTTTTTGCAATACCTAAAAAACAAGGACCACAAAGTTTTATGAGTTTAGGAAGTTCTTTAAACTCTTTAGAAAATGTTAGTGCACAAGTTAATTCAATTGGAAAGCTAACTACAAATAATGAGTTTGGTGGACTAGATATAAACAATTTAGTTGATAAAGTAGTAAGTAAAATAAGTAATGCAATTATTAAATCTAATACTGATAAAATAATCCAAACAAATATTCATATTGATGGTAGAGAAATAGCAAAAGCAACATCTAAGCCACTCAATAATATTCAAAATTCTAATCAATTTATATTAAAAAGAAATGGAGGTTACTAAGTTATGAAGTATATTACTTTTAATGGCCATACCTCATTAGAGCAAGGTCTTATAATTAATACTATTGATATAGAGTCACCAAAGCCTAGAATAATAACTGAGACAGTGCCATTTCATACAGGAGTATATGATTTTTCAACAGTAGTAACAGGAGTTCAAACCTATGATAATAGAAAAATAACAATTAAATTTTCATTTAAAAAGTTTGGATATAATCAAGAGTTAACTTATTTTAATTTATCAACATGGTTATTAAGCTCTAATATTGATAATTTAGTATTTAGTCATATACCTGGAACAATCAGAGGAAAGTGTATTGAGATTGGTAAACTTAATAAAAGTTTATTTGGTGGTACTTTTACAGCGACATTTTCATGTGATCCATTCTTTAGTTATGGAAGTTATGGGAATCAAATATGGGATACTTTTGATTTTAATACTGATATTTCACAAGTTAATGAATGGACCATAAATATAAATGATTCAATTTCATTAATAAATGAATATATGCCAGTAAGTCCAGAAATTATAGCAAGTGATAATACAACGATTTTATTAAATGAAAAACAATATATTTTAGAAAAAGGCTCAAATAAATTATTTGGGTTTATTTTAGTTAATGGAATAACTACTTTTGAAATTTTAGATTGTAGTCCCGATTCTAGAATAACAATTAATTATAATAAGGAGCTGATTTAATGGCAGATATAACACAAGAAATTAATCAAATAAATACTGCTATCTACGGAAAAGATGTCAGAAATTCACTAGCAAATGGGCTTATAGCAATAAATAAAGATGTAACATCCCTTTCAAATAATCAACAAACTTTTGAAACTAATATAACTGGGCAACTAGAATCTTCAAATAATGATATTGCTGCAATGAAAGAAGTTGTAGATAATTCAAAAGATATTATTAACAACGCAGGCGATTTAGCTCAAAAAGTTGCAACACTTGGAAGTACAATTGTAACCTCTACAAATAGTAACGCACAAAAGTTTAATGATATAAATAGTACGGTTCAAAGAATGAACTTAATACCAGATTCTAACTTTCAAGGAGATTATGCAAACAATGGAATTATTTCATCTAGTGAATATGCAATAAGATATACGGGATATCAACTAGAAGCAGGAAAGAAATATATGTTTTCAGCAAAGGCAAGTGTTACTAAAGAACTTAATGCGCAGGGAGGACATGTTCAAATTGCAATTCAGGATGATGCATTTTCTAATGATGATGCTTTAATGTATTTCTATTCACTCACTCCAACAGTTCAATCAGTTGTCTTTACTCCAACCACAACTCAATATTTTAAAGCTATTTCTTATATTGTTGTAAATGGAGAAATTGTAACAACTTGTTCTGGGATAACGTCATGGTATTGCTTAGTTGAAGGAGATATAGCAAGTGATAAATGGATGCCTTGCCCACTTGACTTGGATGGTGGTATTAATTTATTTGGTAATAGTACTTTTGGAAGCGCTGGAAATACTACAAATGTTAATGGAGGATATTGGAATACAACAGAAGTAGAATTACTTGCTAATGAACCTTATACATTTACAGCTAGTGCAAGTTCAGAAAATAACAATAGTAATTCTGGAGCTCTATGTCTTATGTATAATTCTGACTGGTCTCAATCAGTTTCTTTATTCTTTGAACCAACAAATAATCCTAAAATTATGAGTGCAACTTTTATTCCGACCAAAACAGAAACATATAGTTTTGGTTTTTATTCAAGAGCGTTTGATGGAACTGGATATAATATAAATTGTACATTATTTTGGTATACCTTAGTCCATGGTTCAAAGCGAAAATCTTGGCTTCCTAGCATTGCAGATATAAAAGGAAAAACACCACTTCAACTTGCGACAATCGGTAAGCAAACAACACAAATGATGTTAGCTCAAATAAATACACAAAAACAAACACAAGGATTAGGAGTTGCTACAACTCAATTAATGCTAGAAAATAATCAGTTAAAAGCACAGGTTAAAAGTCTTGCACAAATAATTATAGAAATGAAATTAAATAAATAAAGAGAGGATGATAAATATGGATTTTAATACATGGAAAGAATTTTATGGATGGGGATTTGCATCAAAAAACCAATTACAGCAAGCAGTTACTCAAGGGATGTTAACACAAGAACAATATAATGAGATAGTTAGCCCTGTATCTATTAAACCAGTAATTCCAACAGTCCCAGTTAAAGAGCAACCTAATGAACCAGTAGTTACTCCAACACCAATCGAAAAACCTAAAGTGGAAAGTGTAACTCCTGCTCAAACAACACCAGTAGAAAATGCTAAAGAACCAGTCACTACTACAATAGCACCAGTTGAAGATACAACACTTGAAAATATTATTGGATAATTAGAGGAGAAATATTTATGTTTTTAATTCAAAAAGATAATCAAAAGATAAAATTTTCTTCTGGAAATATTCAATATTCTAAAAATAATGCTGCTATATTAACTTTTGATATAGTCCAAACTGATTTAAGTTTTAATACTCTAAAAAAATATAAGGATTTTATTAAGGTTAAAAATAAGAAAACAGATGAAGTTATATTTTCAGGTAGAGTTATAAATAATTCTACTAGGATGGAGCAATCAGGTTTATTTAATAATAGTATTATTTGTGAGTCAGAGTTAAATTATCTAAATGATATAAAAACATTAAAAGCATCTTATTTTCCAATGGAAGTTCCAGAAGGTATAAAAGGAACTTCTTTTGGAAATATAGATACTAAAACACTACTTGCAAAGCTATTAGATAATTACAATTCTAAGGTAAATGAAGATTTCAAAAAAATATATCTTGGTAATATAACATTTAATCAAAAGCTGATAGGTAAAACTAATAGAGAAAGCACCTTAAGTGCAATCAAAAATATTATCCTGAATAATCAAGATGGATATCTAGTTATAAGAAATGAAAAAAATAAACTCTATTTAGATTTTCTAAAAGAATCACCAGTGCAAAATTCAGTAGATATTGAACTAGGTAAAAACTTAAATGATTTTAGCTTAGATGATTCAAATATTAATATCTTTACTAGAATTATCCCACTTGGAAAAGATGGACTTAATATTACAACTGTTAATGATGGTTTAGATTATATTGATAATAAAGATTTAATAAGTAAGTATGGTGTTATCGAAACTGTTATGCAATGGAATGAAATTACAATAGCTCAAAATTTAAAAGATAAAGCAATGTCAGAATTTAATAAAATGAATTTCAGCCTTAAAAGTAATTTACAAGCATTAGATCTCAGTTATATTAATTCTAGTATTGAGGACTTAAGACTATACAGGTCAGTAAATATTATAAATAAATATCTTAAATATACTGATACAACTGAAATTATAGGAATAACTTTAGACCTTATAAATACTTGGAAATCAACATTTTCATTAAATGAAGGTGAAAAAAGCATTTTAAATATAGTTAATGAAGTAGAGCAGATGGTAAACACTAACAATATAGAAATAGTGAGTATTGGAAGTGAACTTATAACTAAAGTTTCTAACAGTGAATTTGAAACTTATAGAACTCAATCAGCTAATGAAATACAAGAAACTGTTAAAGATATAAATTCAAATATTGAAAGCACAACTACAGAATTATCAAATGAAATAAGTAATAAAATATCTAGTGCTGATATGAGCTCTGAATTAAAGCAGCAATTAAATGAATTTGATTTTACAATCGGAGGCAATACACCTTTAAAGATTACTCAAGAAGAACTTGATTGTAAATTTAAAGATGGCACTGAAGCTGTTATAGGAGAAGATGGATTTTATTATAAAAGTGGTGATGGAAAGTATAGCTATCATTGTCTTTATTATCATGATTCAATAACTAAAGTTCCTAGTGGAGAAAGCAGAACTATAACAGTTCCAGAGATTTTTAGAGGAAAAGACTATAAAATTGCTTACTGGCTTGGAAATGTTTTTTCACAGAATGCAACTGATTGCATTAACAGTTATGATGTTGAACTTTTATCTAATGATAAAGATAATCTAACATTTACTATAAAAGTAAGTATTATGTCCTTTAATCCTAGAACCGAAACAAGTCCATTTTGGCGAGGATATGGCAATATAGTATATACAATTTTAGCATAAAGGAAATAAAATAATGAACGAGGAAAAATTAGAAATTATATTACAGGATCATAAAGAAAGAATAATTAAAAATGAGGATAATATAAACAAATTAGAAGAAAAGATATCTGACCAAATAACAGAAATGGCAGAAACTCGAAATGATTTGAAGAATTTATGTAAATCAGTGGATAGCTTAACAAGTATGATGAAATATTTATGTATGACACTTGCTGGATTTCTACTTGGTTTCTTTGTTTGGATGATTCAAAATCATTTTGTAATACATTAAAATTAGGAGGATTTACAATGAGTAAATTAAAAGAAATAGGAAAAAGATTAAAAAATACAGGAACTATTATAGCAATAGCAGGAGCAATTATTTTAATTTTAAATAATGTTGGAGTAATAGTTGATAACACAAAAGTGATGTATATAATAAATGCTGTGTGTGGCATTGGAGTAGCACTTGGTGTCCTAAATAACCCAACAACAAAAGGTTTAAGCAAATAATAATATTCATGGCAATAGAAGGTTAGAGCGTAAAGGCTCTTTTTTTATTGCCTAAATTCAAAATAAATAAAATAAAAATGAAAGAAGGAATTAAGAATGATGAACATTAAAGGAATAGATATATCAATGTTTCAACCAAATATAAATTTAGAGGAAGTTTCAAATCAAGGATATAAAGTATGTTATATCAAAGCAACAGAAGGACAAACTTACACAGATCCATTACTTATGCAA
>JBOFIK010000021.1:0-180229 GCA_051650125.1 Sarcina sp.
AAACCAGCTGTGGAAACCGGAACAACAACAATTAAGGTTGTAGATCAAAATGGAACAGCAATAGGAAGTACAACAACAACAGGAACAGTAGGAACAAAAGTAAATGTACCAAATATTCCAAAGGGAGATACACCAATAAAAATTACAGACAATGGAACACCGATAAAAGCAATCCCAAGTAAGATTGAAAAAGGTGATCATACAATAGTTATAACAGTAATACCAAAAGTGAAACCCAAAGTAGTATTACCAATAGTGAATGGTCATAACGTAACAATTACAGAAGGATCACATTATGATAATGGAATGATTGGTGGAAATGCAATAGTAAATGGGCATAATGTAAAAGTAACTTACACAGGGAATGTAAACCCAAATAAAGTTGGAACTTACAATGTCACAGTTATAGGAACAAATAATGAAGGAAAAACAACTTCAAAAATAGTAACTGTAACAGTAGTACCAAAAGCAGAGCCTCAAACAGTAACTAATGGATATAATACTGAGGCGGTTAATGTGATACCCAATAATCCATCTATTAATTCAGTAAATAATGCAACTAGGATAAATACTATTACACAATTACCTAAGACAGGAATATCAGGAGTTGTTGAAACTACTGGTGTAGTAGAAGCATTAGTAGGATTAATTTCATTATCATTAGCAACAGTTGCAAGTGTATTTGGATTTAGAAAAAAACGTAAGAAAAAAATAAAAAAGTAGTTATCTAATTATAAAATTCATGTTATAATAGGTATTACAAAAATAAAAATACGACAATTTTTGAGAGAAAATAACAAAAAAAGATGGAAGTATAAAACTTATAGATGATGAAGAGAACACTGATAGACAGTTTGTAGTTAGGAAGAAGTTTAATTTTCTAAATAAATAAATTTAGAGTGTCATATACAACTAAAGCTAATAGTAAAATCTTGGTTGATAAGAACTTAGTTTATGAGCAATTTATTTGTATAGTAAAAAACTTGTTGAATATGCGTTAAATGGACAATGGCTAAAAATTACGATTGATAATGACAAGAATTGAAATAGAATAGCAGTTAATTGGAAAAGTAAGTTTAAAAATGAGTATTTAAAATCAAGAAAAGTATAACAATACATTTCTTTGATAAGTTAGCTTAAATTATATAATATAGAACTTAGTTGATTAAATAGAACATGATATCAATAGGAATGGAAATACCTTGGTTGGTAAGAAATGAACTAATGGTGAGTTTTATATAAAGGAACTCTTTGTAGATATGTTATAGGTAAAGACGAAGTAATATATAATAATTAATAGCTACAATATTCAAATTTAATAGTTACAAAAAACGATTAGAACTATTGATTATTAAGAGGTATTGCATTAAAAAGAGTGGAGGTAGATATTTTTTGTTCTACTGTTTTTAACTTATATAGCTAATGAGTAAATTTCTTTAGTTATATAGAACAGAATTTGATGGGAAATCTTGGGTGATGGAAAGTTAAATACTGAAAAATAGTATTTCTAAAATTTAAAACGCTGGTAGGATATCAGAATTGAAAAGATTAGTTTATCTTTATTATAGTAAGTTAATACACAGAGTTTAGATTAGTTATTAGTAAAAAAAAGTTGTACAAGCAGTAATAAATATAACTATTTTAAAATTTTGAAAAAAGTGTAGATAGTAGCGTCAGTTTGCATAGTCAATCATTTTATATTTGTTGTGTAAACCAAGGGGTTAGAAATAAAAGTAGTTAGGTGAAAAATCACAAATTGTAACTAGATGTAGAAATTTTAATATAGTTGAAAAAAATAATAATTTTAAGTAGTTAATAATGCAATAAACCCAAGTAAGAAAACAGGTGGTAATAAAAATCATCCAAGTTAAGATACAGGTGAGCATAGCTATTTTAGTTAAAAGAAGAAAAAGTTTTTAAACGAAACTTTTAAAAAGGCATCCCAATTTTGGGGTGTCCTTTTTCAATATATAGAAGTTAATTGGATATAATATATCAAGAGGTGATATTATTGAATATTTTAATTATGGAATTCAAAATAAGAGTATCATGGGTAAATTCTTTAAAAGAAAAAAGAATGATAGTCAAAAGCATTTTAGCAAAGCTTAGGAATAAGTTTAATGTATCTGTATCTGAGGTTGGATCACATGATGATCACAAAATTATAGTAATAGGACTTGCAGGGATTTCTGATTCTGCAAAAATATTAGATGCTATAGGTGAGAAGATAATAGATTTTATTGAGGATAATAATGATGGGGAAATTTTAGAAATTTATAAAAATATTGATAAAAAATAGGCTTGTATACTTTTCTATAAGATGGATAAACTAAGGTTGTACAAGTAGTAAGGAGGCGATATAAAATGATTGCAGCAGAAAACTCTTATATACTAGTTATGCCTAATAAAAATATTCTTCCAATAGAAGATATTGAATATGCTAGAGCTTATGTAAATAGGTACTATGAAAGAAAAATAGAAGAATGTAAAGGTTCAAAGGAGTATAAGGAACATGATTTAACTGATGATGAAGTTAGAGAAGAGATTTTTAGAACGATAGGAAATGATGAAGGTGAACCTATGCTTTATCATACAGATATTGTTATAGAAGCAGTTCGAGAAAGTGACTTTTTTGAAGAAGAACAGGAAGAGATAATAGGCAAATTATTAACTTACGAAGTTGAGTTAGATGCAGATAAATATAGTTTAGATTTATTATTAGCTGATATAGAGCCAGTTGAGTTATTTTCATACTAATATACAAGTTAGGAAATTCTAAGAAATATAGAATTTCCTAATTTGCTTTTTATGTGAATTTTTAGATTTAAATAGGTCTGCGTGTTATAATGGGATTTGAGTTTAAATAAATAGATTTGAAGTTTTATCAAATTATAATGGAGAACTTAGAAAAAGTAATATTACAGAAAATATAAACAAATGAAGTAGTTAGGAAGTGAAATTCAAATGGAAAATAAACCAATGAAAAGCAGAGGCATTATTTTAGATTCTTTAGCTTTAACAGGAAAAAATTTATGGGGAATAGTTAAAATTGTATTAGTATTTTATATATTCTTAAGTTTAGTTTCAGCAGGTATATTGTATGGAGGACTTGGAATAACACATAAGTATACATCAATGCTAACAAGTATATCAATGATAGTTGTGATATCAATAGCACTTATTGGTGGGCTTGTGCAAAGTTTTGTAGATGCAGCTGCTATAAAGCTTGTTTATGAAAGTACACAAGGTAATAAAATCACAATGAGAAAAGCGATAAAAGAGGCTTTTAAAAAAGGTTGGAAAATAGTAGGGGCAGCAATATTTGTTGCTATTATAAGTGGGGTAGCTGGTTTTATAGCAATGATTATAATGACTATTATATCTTTATATATAGGAAGTGCTGGATATGCGTTTGCAATTCTTTTAACTGCTGTAATTGGTGGAATATCAGCCCTTTTAACATCATTTATAATACCAGGAATAATGATTGATAATTTAACAATCTTTGCGGCATTTAAAGAAACTTTAAAACTACTTGGAAAAACAGAGGGTCAGGTAATTTTAAAGGTATTAGGGATAATGATAGTTGCATTTATAGTAATATCAGTATCTTATCTTATAAAAATAATACCAGGATTTGATTTTATAGGAAGTTATATAGTGTTATTTATAGGACAAATATCACTTGTATTTATAGAGGTAGGAAAAGTAGTCTTATTTAGAGATTATGTGAAATAGATTTTAAAATAATTACTGCATTATGTTAGGAGTTTTATCTTAACATAGTGCAGTTTTTTTATAGAAAATAAAAATGATTAAGTATAATTTATGTTTGCATAAATTGTTTCAAAAATAAAACTATGTATTCACATGATTTTCACATTTATAAATTACAATATAGTTACACAAAATAGAAGAAATAAATATTAAAGTAATTGTGAAAAATAAATTTAATCAAAATAAATTTATTTTATTTTTTACAAAATTTTAATTCTGACAAAACTTATCAGAATTCTAATAATTAAATATTATAACTAAGTTATACAAGGAGGTCAGGAATGAAAAAGAAAGTAGCAGTGATCATATCAATAATTTTAATAGCAATCATAGGTTTTTTTGGTTACAGATATTATTCTCAAAATAAAGAAAGTAACAAGAAAGTAATAACAGTAGCTATGTCTGGTACATATTATCCTTTTACATTTAAAGAGGGAAATAATATAGAGGGATTTGAGGTTGATGTTTGGAATGATATTGGAAAAAGACTAGGATACAAGGTAGAGTATAAAACTGCATCTTTTAGTGGGCTTTTTGGAATGTTAGATTCAGGTAAGGTCAATACAATAGCTAATCAAATTACGATAAGTAAGGAGCGGGAGGACAAGTATTATTTCACAGAACCAACAGTATATACAGGTGCTCAAATAATTGTTAGAAATGATGAAAGTGGAGTGAAAAGTTTATCGGATTTAAAGGGGAAAACAGTAGGAGTTGACCTTGGTAGTAATTATGAGGAAATGATTAAAAAAGCTGATACAAATGGTGATATAGATATCAAAACTTATCAAGATACAAATGTTGCGTTCAATCAATTAATGCTTGGTAGAATAGATGCTGTTGTAATTGATAGAGTGTCAGCAGCTATGATGATAAATAAAGGAAACTTACCACTTAAAATAGTAGGTAAACCAATAAAACCATTAGAAAATGCTTATCCATTTGTTAAGACACCAGAAAATAAAGAATTAATAACTAAAATAAATGGTGCAATTAACGCAATGAGAGCAGATGGAACACTTAAAGCAATATCAGAAAAATGGTTAAAAACTAACGTTACAACAGCAGGAGATACTGATAATGTAGCTGCAATTACTGGAAATGATAAAATTAATCCTACTGCGACTAAATCAAGTGCATTTGATATTTCATATGCAAAGGAGATCTTTCCAAAGGTATTAGTTGGGCTTAAGACAACATTAATAATAGCAGTTGTTTCTATGATAATAGGTCTTATAATAGGTCTTATTTTATCAATAATAAGAGTTTATAAAGTTCCTGTTTTAAAGCAAATAGTTGAAGTGTATATTTCGTTCTTTAGAGGGACACCTCTTTTAGTACAATTATTCCTTTTATACTTTGGTTTACCACAAATAATACCAGAACTTAGAGATATGTCAGCTTATTTTGCAACTATAATAGGTTTAGGGTTGAACTCATCAGCATATATTGCAGAGGTTTTAAGGTCATCAATAGATGCAATAGATGAGGGGCAGATGGAAGCTTGCTATTCACTTGGTATGACAAGAGCACAAGGGCTTAGAAGAATAGTATTACCACAGGCATTTAGAATTGCAATACCACCACTTGGTAATGTATTTATAGATAACATAAAGAGTTCATCACTAGCATTTACACTTGGGGTTGTAGAGATTCTTGCACAAGCACAAATGATAGCAGCAGCAAGTTATAGATTCTTTGAACCATATGTAATCGCAGCATTAATTTATTGGGCAGTAATTTTATTCTTTAGTTTCCTTCAAAGAAGGCTAGAGAAAAAATTATCAGTTTATTAGGGGGAGCAATTTATGATAAAAGTAGAAAATTTAGCAAAAAGATTTAAGGATAATGAAGTTTTAAAAGATATAAGTTTAGAAGTTGATAAAGGAGAGGTTGTTGTTATACTTGGGCCATCTGGTTCAGGTAAATCAACACTTTTAAGATGTCTTAACTATCTTGAAAAACCTAATAAAGGAAAGATAACAATAGGAAATGTAAAGGTGAACGCACAAAAGGTTAGTGGAAAAGAGATAACTAATCTTAGGAAGCAATCGGCTATGGTATTTCAAAGTTATAATTTATTCAATAATCGAACTGTATTAGAAAATATAACTGAAGCATTGCTTATTGTTAAAAAAATGAAAAAGAATGAGGCACAAGAGGTATCATTAAAAATGTTAGAAAAGGTAGGGATGAGTGATAAAAAAGATGCTTATCCAAAGACTTTATCTGGTGGCCAAAAGCAAAGAGTGAGTATAGCAAGAGCTATGGCCATAAATCCAGAAGTTATACTTTTTGATGAACCAACATCAGCTTTAGACCCAGAACTTGTTTCAGAAGTTTTAGCTGTTATTAAGGGGCTTGCAAAAGAACATAGAACTATGATTATAGTCACACATGAGATGACTTTTGCAAAAGAAGTTGGAGATAGAATAATTCTTATGGAAGATGGAGTTGTTGTTGAAGAAGGAACTTCAGAGCAAATATTTACAAATCCTAAGGAAAAAAGAACAAAAGAGTTTCTAAAAAAATTTATAGTATAAAAAAGACTCTAATCGTAGATAATATGCGATTAGAGTCTTTTTTTATGTGCATGTAAGATAGGGTTATTTCTTAAACATTACAAAAATATTATTTAATTAGACAAAAAGGTTAAAAAAATGCTAAGTGTTTGACAGTCTGGTTTAAGAGTGATATTCTATTTTAGGTGATAACGCTTATCACTTATGCAATTATAGAAAGAAATTTTACTAAAATTATTTATTAATGATTGGAGAAACAAAAGATGAGGCAGACGAATTTAACTGATACTCAGAAACTTGCTAATAAGAGAAGAAAACGTACTTTCTTAATGATGTTAGCAACTATGGGGCCAGGAATTACAGTAATGCTTGCAGACACAGATGCAGGTTCAATTATTACAGCAGCACAATCAGGTGCGCAGTGGGGGTATAAGCTAATACTTCTAAATTTAATACTTATCCCTATATTATATTTTGTGCAAGAATTAACAACACGTATAGGAATAACAACAGGGAAAGGTCATGGAGAACTTATAAAAGAGAAATTCGGTAAGTTCTGGGCTTATATAGCTGTTATTACTTTATTTATATCGACTATCGGAGCTTTAGTAACTGAATTCTCAGGTATGATGGGCGTGGGGCTATTATTTGGAGTTTCTAAATGGATTACAGTTCCATTAGTTATTGGAGCATTAATTCTTTTAAGTATGACAGGGAAGTATAAATTTGTTGAGAGAGTAGCAATCATCGTAGGATTGTTTGAACTTATATTTATACCAGCTATGTTCTTTGCACACCCTAGCTTCCATGAAGTTATGACAGCACTTGTAGGATCACAACCACTGGGTAGCGCAGCATATTGGTTCTTAATATCAGCTAACGTTGGGGCAGTTATTATGCCTTGGATGGTATTTTATCAACAAGGAGCAGTTGTAGACAAAGGTCTTAAAGTTGAAGATATAAAATACAGTAGAATTGACACAGCAGTTGGTTCAATAATTACACAGTTAGTAGTTGTAGTTATTATAATAACTGTTGCGGCAACTATCGGAAAAACTAATCCGAATGCTTCATTAAATACAATTCAAGAAATAAGTAATGCAATTACACCATTCCTTGGAGAGACAGCAGGTAGAATTGTTTTTGGAGTAGGGATATCAGGAGCAGCTCTTGTTGCGGCTATTGTAGTTTCACTTGCAGCATCATGGGGATTTGGAGAATTGTTTGATAAACCATGTAGTTTAAATAATAAGTGGAGCGAGGCACCATTATTCTATACATTTTATGTTGTAGCATTAATAATTGGTGGGGTTATAGTATTATCTGGATTACCACTTGTACAATTATCTCTTTGGGTAGAAGTTTTAAATACTTCACTGCTTCCAATAGTTCTAGGATTCTTACTAGCACTTGGTTGGCATACATTACCAGAGAAGTACAAATTAAAGCTTTGGGAGAAGATAGTTCTTCTTGCAATCTATGTAGTAGTTTGTGGACTTGGAATACTTACAGTAGTAATGTCATTCTAAATTAAAATAAAAATTATGGCTTATAGTTATTAAATAAATGATAACTATAAGCCTTTTTATTTAAGAAAAAGAAGTTTAGTACGAATAATAAAATATAAGTATTAATTTAGGAGCGTGAAAAAAATGAGTTTTAATAATGATATTTTATTAGAGTCTGGAACAGGAGAATTAGAAGTTTTAAAATTTAGAATAGGCAAAAAACTTTATGCTATAAATATAATAAAAGTTAAAGAAGTTGTTGATTGCGATAATTTAACTACAATACCAGATGCACATGATGATGTTGCGGGGGTTATATTATGTAGAAATGAAATAATACCATTAGTTGATTTGATATACATATTAGATAGAAAAAAAGTTGAAAAAGATATATTTAAAACTATAATTTGTGAGTTTAATGAAATGAAAGTTGCATTTAATATTGATGAGGTTGTAGGAGTTCAAAGAATTAAGTGGAGTGATATTATAAAGCCGACAGGAATTGTTGAAAGCAGCCTTGTTATAGGTAATATCATAGAAAATGATAAAGTTATTTTACTACTTGATTTTGAAAAAATAGTTACAGACATAAATCCGAAGGTTGGTATTAGTGAGGATAGAATCATAGATGTTGAGTATAGAGATAGAAAACATATAAAAATAGGCATAGTAGATGATTCAGTTCTTATAAGAAATCTTTTAGGTTGTACATTAGAGAAAGCTGGATTCAAGGATGTTAGGAAATTTGAAGATGGTGAATGTGCATATGAGTATCTAGAAAAGCTTGCAGAGAAGAAGAAAGATAGATTTGTAGAAGATATTCAATTATTAATTACAGATATAGAAATGCCAAGAATGGATGGACATACTCTTACTAGAAAAATTAAAGAACATGACCAACTTAAGAGGTTACCAATTATAATATTCTCTTCTCTTATTACTAGAGATTTAGAGCATAAAGGTTTATCAGTTGGGGCAGATGCTCAGTTTAGTAAGCCTGAAGTAGAGAAGCTTATAGAGTGGATAGATAATTTATATGTTTAAGTAAGAAAGGGATAACTCGCAATGAGTTATCCCTTTAAATTATTGTTTTTTATTCATCATATTGTTTCTTATTTTTTTGAATTCTGGGAATGCTTTTTTGTATAGTGTATATATAAGACCATTAACAACAAGGTCAAATTCTCCTATAAACTCAACAAAATTACCATTGAATCCTTTTTTGAACTTGTAAAGACCGTATAATGGGTTTTCAGGATTTAAGTCACCTGAAACTCCTCTAAAGTCATATACAGGACATCCAAGGTCTATTGTATCTTCAATCATAGCCCATTGCATTGCAAAGTTAGGCATTGTATCACGAAGTGTATTATCTGATGCACCGTAAAGATACCAACCTATATTTCCATAGTAAAGGTATAGTGAACCTGAAAGGTATAATTCTTGCCCTTTAAATGGTTTGATTGATTCAATTTTACTTTTGAATCCTTCGATTTGTCTTTCACTTTCAGCAAATTTCTTTTCATTGTCAGTGATTTTCTTTTGGATTCTGCTTTGTTTATCTGCATCTTCTTCAGTAGCAAGTTTAGCTTTTTGATCTTCAATTCTTGCTAAAGCTTTAGTCTTTTCAGATTCTTGCTTAGTAAGTTTTTCTTGAAGTCTTTTAAAGTCATTCTCATAGCTATATTTAACCATGTAAAGTCTAGCATGAGGGTATAGACAATCTATCATACTTTTAAAGTAATCTTTACCTCTGACTATGAAATTATCTCTCTTACCAGTTGTAACCATGATATCATGGAACTTTGTTATAACTTCATCAGTAAGTGATTCTTTGTCGTAAACTTCAACTGAAAGACCTCTTTCTTCAGCAACTTTTATGTTATATCTAGTTTTGCTAGAAAAGCTCTTGAAGACAGATTTCTTAATAGTAGCTTTTTCTCCCTCTGTTGGAAGTGGAAGTCTGAATACAAAGTTAGGTTGAATACCTTCAAAGTTTTTACTATCTGTATTTCTATATCCTAAACTCTTTAAGTGCTCTTTTATGTCGTTACCTTCTTGAACTAATTCTTCATTTTCACGAAGGTGAATATCTGGGTCTACTGTTATAAAAGCAATTTTATTTTGCTTAGCGTAGTCTTTAAGATATTCTGTAAACTCATTAACTAAGTTTTTATTTGTGTAATCACAAGTAAATCCTCTAGGAATGTATCCCATGTAGATATTAACCTTTGGTACTTTTCTAAGGTGAATAGCAGCAGTTAAAACTACCTCACCACTTTCATCATATCCTGCTATAAATTTTGGTGTCCAATATTCTTTAAGGTCCGCCCAGTAAGAAGTTTGGAAAATGTGCCCCTTAAAATGTGACTCATTAAACTTGTTGACTTCTGCTGGAGAAATCTCTTTGAATTTATACAATGTATGTTCCTCCTCAAACGTATAAAAAAGGATTTTATAAAATCCTCTCTAAACATTAATCTTATTTTAAGTTTTTTTGAATTTTCTTCTTAAAAAGTATATGTCTATTCTAATATGAATTACTGTTATATTCAAGCATGTAAAGGTTTCTGCTGTAAAAAATATTATAATAGGAAGAAATTAACTAGAAGTTAAGAATATATTAACTAACATTATGGCGAGTTTTGGTTGTATTAGTGTATAATAAAAATTAACGATTGAAAGGGGACTAAAAGATGTTTAATAAAGATGCTAGAAATTATGTGCGAACTTTTTGGCCAGAGGGTTCAAGTAAAACAAAACGAGATATTAATGGTATTAGAAAATACTATAATAAATATACAAAAGGTGAGTATGGAGAAGTTGATGAACAGAGTTATTCTGATTTAACACTAGATACTTTATATAAAGAGATGGATGGGACATATAGTAGTGCAGGTGAAACTATGCTTTATGATATGCTTAGAAATCCGGTTAGAGATAAAGAAAAGTTAAAGGAAAGAGGAAAAATAATTGATCACTTTGGTGAAAATGAAAGTGATAGGATAGATGTACAAGAGGTTATGTTTAATCTTAATAAAGATAAAAAGTATGAATTTGTAGATTTATTACAAGGAACATTTAAAGGTAATAAAAATAAAAAGAATTTATATTTTGTGCTTGGTAGAATTTTACCGATTTTATTTATTCTTTTAAGCATAGTTAATGTTAAGTTTTTAATAGGACTTATAGCTATTGTTGTAGTAAATTCAGGTCTTGCACTTATGGAGAGAAATGCGAATGATAAAAAACCTTTTGGTGGGATTTATTATAGTACAAAAATTATGAAGGCAGCACAAAAGCTTCAAAAGTTAGACCTTGAAATTTTAAGTTCTTATAAAAAAAGAATTGATAAAGCTTTAAATACAGTAGGAAATGATAAAAAGAAATTTAAAAATGTTTCAGCAGCTTTGATTAGTGATGACGTACCAGAGGTGTTAGAGCCTTTTATTCAGATTTATGCAACTTTAGTCTTAAGAATGGAGAATGCTTATTTTTCAATGATTGATAATATCGAAATGTATAAAGGTGAACTTAAGGAATTATATATTATAGTTGGAGAAATTGATGCTCTTATATCTGTTGCAGGATATAAAGAGAGAGTAGAATATAAAACTTCAAAGCCTGAGTTTGTATCAGATGATAATGGTCTTGAAATTGTCAATGGGGCACACCCACTTGTTGAAAATGTAGTTAAAAATTCAATTAACATAGATAGTAAGGGTATAGTTTTAACAGGTACAAATATGTCTGGTAAATCTACATTCCTTAGAATGATTGGAATAAATATAGTTCTTGCACAAAGTTTTAATTTTGTTTGTGCAGATAAATATAAAGCACCATTTTTAAATGTTGTAAGTTCAATTAGCCCAGAAGATGATATAAATTCTGGAAAGAGTTATTATATGGCAGAGGCTGAGGCAGTTCTTAGAATATTAAACGCACTTGATGGAAAAGTTAAAGTATTCTGTGCAATAGATGAGATATTTAGAGGAACAAACCCAGTAGAAAGAATTGCAGCGTCAGAGGAAATTCTAAAATATATTCAAAAGAGAAATTCTATATCAATAGTTGCAACTCACGATAAAGAGCTTACTGATATGCTTAGTGAAACTCATAAGTTTTATCACTTTAGTGAGAGTGTTAGTCAAAGCAGTGGACTATCATTTGATTATAAATTAAAGAGCGGAATACTAACTACTAGAAATGCCATCAAGCTTTTAAAATACATTGGTTATCCTGATGAGATAATCAATGGTGCATATAAAAGTATTGGCAGAAAGTAGATTGAATATAAAAATATAAGCACTTAGATATTTGAATGTAAGTTCAAAAAGAGTATACTAAAGATAATAGGTAAAATATATCTTCTTATTGAATAATAGGAGGATATATTTTTATAGTAAATTAAAATTTGGACAAACAAATTGAGGTAACGCTTTAAATTTGGTTCATTAGAGAAAGAGGAGTTTTTATGGAACAGAAGGTTATGAGAAAACAATATTCAAGCAAAAATTGTTTAGTGTGTGGAGTGAATAATACTCTTGGATTACATACTGAATTTTATGAACTTGAAAATGGAGAGTTAGTTGGGATATTTAAAACTATTGATGAACATCAAAGTTACCCAGGTAGAGTTCATGGGGGAATGTCAGCGGCAATTCTTGATGAAACTATTGGGAGAGTTATAAATATCTTTGAAGAGGGAACTTGGGGGGTTACAATTGACCTTCAAATTAAATATAGAAAGCCAGTACCACTTTGTACAGAGCTTAAAGTAGTCGCAAGACTTACAAAAAATACTCACCGTTCATTTGAAGGAGAGGGAGAAATTATCCTTCCAGACGGAACAAAAGCAGTTACTGCAACAGCAAGGTATATGAAACTTCCAACAGATAAAATAGCTGATGGAGATTTTACAGATGAGTGGTTTAGTATGGAAAATGATACAGACCCAGAAGTTATAGATATACCACAAAAATAAAATGTAAAAGTAGGGAGATGTTATTATGATAAAAGTAAATAAAGAATATCTTTTAAATACAGCAAAAGAATTATTAGAGTTTGATAGCCCAACAGGTTATTGTTTTGAAATTATGGATAAAGTTGAAGAGATGGTAAAAGACTTTGGATATAAGTTTGAGAGAAATAGAAAAGGTAATGGAATAATTACTGTTGAGGGAAAAAGCAATGATGAAGTTATAGGACTAGCTGCCCATGTTGATACTTTAGGAGCTATGGTTAGATCAATAACTTCTAGTGGAACACTTAAGTTCACTTTACTTGGAGGACCTATTGTACCAACTTTAGATAGTGAATATTGTAGAATCAGAACTAGAAAAGGTGGAGTTTTCACAGGGACTTTCCTTAGCACAAGCCCAGCAGTTCACGTTTATAAGGATGCTACGGATAAAAAAAGAGACCCTGAAAATATGGAAGTTAGAATTGATGAAGTAGTTAAGTCTAAAGAAGATGTAGAAAAGCTTGGAATCGCTGTTGGAGATTTTATATGTATAGACCCTAAAACTGTTATAACAGAAAGTGGTTTTGTAAAATCAAGATTTATAGATGATAAAGCAAGTGTTGCTATACTTTTAGCACTTTTAGAAACTATGAGCAGAGAGAAGATAGTGCCAAACTATACAATCAAAGTTTTAATATCTACTTATGAAGAGGTTGGGCATGGAAGTGCATCAATTCCAGGAGATATAACACAGCTTATATCAGTAGATATGGGATGTATAGGTGAAGATTTAGGTTGTACAGAATATGATGTTTCAATCTGCGCTAAGGATTCAGGTGGACCATATGATTATAATATAACAACTGAATTTATAAATCTTGCAAAAGAGAATGAATTACAACATTGTGTAGACATCTATCCCTTCTACGGAAGTGACACAGTAGCTGCACTTAGAGGTGGAAATGATATTCGTGGAGGTCTTATAGGACCTGGAGTTCACGCATCTCATGGGATGGAAAGAACACATTATGAAGGTATGGAGAATACTCTAAAACTTCTATACTTATATTTAACTAAATAAATTAAAAAAATAGCCAAGTAATATCTAATAAAAATATTACTTGGCTATTTTAACTTGTAAATTACATATCTAGGGCTATTCATATTGAGAGTAATTATTATATATTTCGTACATAAGAGTTTATACCGCCTTTAAGGTTATAAACCTTTTCAAAGCCATTTCCTTCTAAAACTAAAAGTGCATTTTTACTTCTCATACCTGATGCACAGTAAACTAAAATTGATTTATCTTTATATTTTTTTATTGTAGAAAGTTTATTTGCAAGTTCTCCAACTGGTATATTTATAGCTTTAGGAATTGAACCACCTTTAAATTCATCTTTTGTCCTAACATCTAATATAAGTATATCAGAATTGTTATTTATCATATCAATAGCAGTTTTTCCATCTATTGTATTATCATTCATACCTAGTAATGATTTTAAAAAATTCATTTGAACACCTCATTAAATTATTTTATTTATTTTCTTCTTTTAAAACTGATTTTAAGTTTTCGTATGTGTAATCTATTATTGTTGAACAACTAACTTTATTCTTTTTAAGATCTCGACAGATAGTTGTTTTAAATTCATTGTTTATTGATGTCATTAATTTTCTGTTTACTGTTCTAGCATTATTATCTTTTTCATTAGAATCTCTACCAGTTTCTAGCCCAATAATTGCACCAGCTGCTCCGATAGAGCCACATAATGAACCAATGGTAAAGCCAGTTCCCATAGCACTTCCCAAAGATATAGGAATATTACCATTATGTTCTTCATTATAAGATTTTATAATAGCTTCTCCGCAAGTATATCCTTCTTTATGATATTCTGATGGTTTTTTCATAAAAGTCACCTCATTTATTTATTTCAAAAACGTTATATTCAAATAATACAATTTATAAAGAGGATTGTCAAATAGAAATGTATATTATTTTTCGAAAAAAGAAAAGCTACATAAATATAGTATCTAATAAAGCTATCTTTTTTATGCAATGTTTACTTTTAATACAAAGTGATAATTGACAAGTTTATTATTATATTGTATTATTTGAATATAGAGATTGATAGGAGGGATGATATGGATAAAAAGAATTTTATGCAAGATCCAAAGACTTATGAAGATACTGCCGAGATATTAAAAGCAATTGCACATCCAGTAAGACTTTGCATTGTTAGAGGATTATTAGAATCAGAAGGTTGTAATGTAACATATATGCAAGGGTGTTTAAATATTCCACAATCAACAATATCACAGCATATTGCAAAGCTCAGAGCTGCTAAGATTATTGAAGGTGATAGGAATGGACTTGAAATTACGTATCGTCTTACAAATGAAAAAATTAAGAAGATAATTCAAGTTTTATTTGAAAAAAATTAGAGTGTTTCTAATTTTTTTAAAAATAAAATTTAATTATTCGAATATACTAATAAATAAATAGAGTGATAATATAGGAGGAAAATTATGAAAAAGATAATTATTGTTGGAGGAGTTGCAGGTGGTGCTAGCACAGCTGCAAGACTTAGAAGATTAGATGAGAAGGCAGAAATAATACTTTTTGAAAAAGGTGAATATATATCATTTGCGAACTGTGGACTTCCTTATTATATAGGTGAAACTATCAAAGATAGAAGTAAACTTTTAGTTCAAACAAAAGAAGGTATGTCTAAAAAGTTTAATATGGATATAAGAAATTTAACAGAAGTTATTTCAATAGATAAAGACTCTAAAACAGTTACTGTAAAAGAAGTTGAAACAGGTAAAACTTACAGCGAAACTTATGATGTATTAGTATTATCTCCTGGGGCAAAGCCAATTATGTTACCAATTAGTGGGATAGAGAATGCTAAAAACTTATTTACTCTTAGAAATATACCAGATACAGATAAAATAAAAGCCCACGTGGACAATAATGATATTAAAAATGCTGTTGTTATTGGTGGAGGATTTATTGGGATAGAAATGGTTGAAAATCTTGTTGATAGAGGAATTAATGTAACATTAGTTCAGTTAGATAATCAAGTTATGCCACCAATAGATTTTGAGATGGCTTCAATAGTACATGAACATTTAAGAGATAAAGGTGTTAATTTAATTTTTGAAGATACTGTTGAAGTATTTGAAAATGAAGGAAAAACACTAACTCTTAAGAGTGGATTAAAGTTAAAATCAGAGCTAACTATATTCTCAGTAGGAGTTAAACCAGAAAGCGAAATAGCAAAAAATGCGGGACTTGAATTAAATCAAAGAGGGGCAATAGTTGTTGATGACCATATGAAAACTTCTGATGATAGTATTTATGCTGTTGGAGATGCAGTTGAAGTTAAAGATTTTATAAATGGTAAAAAGACTATGATACCTCTTGCTTGGCCGGCTAATAGACAAGGTAGACTTGTTGCAGATAATATTTGTGGTAAAGATGTAAAATATAATGGAACTATGGGAAGTAGCGTTGCTAAGGTATTTGATTTAACAGTTGCATCTACTGGAAATAGTGAAAAATTATTAAAAAGACTTGGAATAGATTATAAAGCAATTCATATACAAGCAAATTCACATGCAGGGTATTACCCAGGTGCATTCCCTGTATATATTAAATTATTATTTAATGATAATGCAGATATTTTAGGAGCGCAAGGAGTAGGACTTGATGGAGTTGATAAGAGAATAGATGTAATTGCAACTGCAATTAAAGGTGGAATAAAAGCTTATGATTTAGCAGATGTTGAACTTTGCTATGCACCTCCATATTCTTCAGCTAAAGACCCAGTTAATATGGCTGGCTATGTTGCATCTAATGTTTTAGAGGGTGATGTTAAGGTTAGAGATATATTTGAAGTTGATTCAGTTATAGAAAATGGAGAATTTATTCTTGATGTAAGAAATGAAATGGAATTATCAAGTGGAGTTATTAAAGGTTCTTACAATATACCTTTACCTGATTTAAGAGAAAGACTTTCAGAAATTCCAAAGGATAAAATTATAAACATTCATTGTAAAAGTGGACTTCGTTCATATTTAGCTTATAGAATTTTAACTCAAAATGGATATGAGTGTAGAAATATTGATGGTGGATATGATTTATATGGATTTATAGATAGAGAAAAAAAGGCTCAAAATAATGATAAAGAAAATAGAAGAGAAAATGGGCTTTTACAAGAAGTTGCTATAACTAAAGAGGAGAGTGAAGTTTCTGTGGGAAAGTCACAAAATGATAATAAGGCAAATAAAGTTATAAAGGTTGACGCTTGTGGATTACAATGCCCAGGACCTATCAGAAGAGTTTATGAAGAGATAGAAAACTTAGAAGATGGTGATGTTTTAGAAGTAAAGGCGAGTGATTCAGGTTTTAAAAGAGATATACAATCATGGTGTGAATCAACAGGAAATGAGCTTTTAGAAAATTCATTTTCTAAAGAAGAAAAATGCTTTAATGTTAAGATTAAAAAAAAAGCTAATGAGACAAAATCTAATGGAATAGTAGAAACAGAGAAAAATGGAGCAACACTAGTTGTATTTAGTGGTGATTTAGATAAAGCTTTAGCTTCATTTATAATTGCGACAGGTGCAGCTACTATGGGTAAAAAAGTTACTATGTTCTTTACATTCTGGGGACTTAATGTGCTAAAAAAATCAGAAAAAGTAAATGTACAAAAAGATGGTATGGAAAAAATGTTTAGTATGATGATGCCAAATCATGCAGGGAAACTTCCGCTTTCTAAAATGAATATGGGCGGAATGGGAGCTAAAATGATTAAAGGTGTTATGGAAAAAAATAATGTTGATAGTGTTGAATCAATGATGGAAAATGCTATAAAACTTGGAGTTAAACTTGTTGCTTGTGCAATGTCTATGGACTTAATGGGTGTTAAAGAGGAAGAGTTAATAGATGGAGTTGAAATAGCAGGAGTAGCTACTTATTTAGGGGATACTGAGAAAAGTGGATTAAATTTATTTATCTAAAATTAAAAAATTAGCATCTTTAGTGATTAGTACTAAAGGTGCTTTTATTTTTAATTTACAAATTATATATAGTCTGTTTATGTACTTATTATTATTTTTAATATATTATTATTGTTATACGATAAAAATATATTAAAATATATAGGGAGTTTGAGGGGGCTATGGTATGGAGAAGATTTTAAATGGTGGGTTAATTGGGTTAATTATTTTACTTATGGGTGTGAAATATTTATATGTAGGAGCCGTAGATAATGATTTGATGTTTACAGTAGTAATGATAGGTTTACCTATTTTAACAGGGATTACAGTAGGATACAATCTTTTTTGTACAAAATCAAGAGATGCTTTACCAGGAATAGTTAAATTATTTGTAGTTGGAATTTGTATTATGATAAGTATTGGTGCTGGAGCCTTCTATTTGGTGACTTTTGAAGACACTATAACAGAGCATAATACTAAAAGTTATAGTATTGTAGAAGATATAATTATAGAAGTTGATACAATTGATTCAATTAGGTCTGATAAATCAGAAGTAAGTATATATATTACGAATAATGATAAGAAAAAAATGGTTGAGAGTTTTGTTACAAGGAATAATTTAAATTTAAAGGTAGAAAAAGTTAATACGATAGATGAATATAGCTTATATCTTGCAAAGTATAGTTACTGTTATGATTTTAAGGATAGTAAGTATAGATTAGCTACATTTCCAATAATAGTAGATAAAAATAATAAGTTAGTTGGATTTAATAATGATGATAAGTTTATTAATGGGTTAAGTGGTATTCTAGAAGAAAATAGTTTAGGTTATTTAAATGATGAAGAACTAGCAAAGGAAATTTATATGCATGAAGTAGTTGATTTTACAGATAAAGAATTTTTTGGAATAGCTTGTAGTAATTTATTTTCTGATGAATCAACAAAGCAGATAGTTTTAGATAATATAGAACTTAAAATGAAAGAGGGTAAAATTTTGGAAGAAGATTTAACTTTATATAACAGTAGTATATTTTCATATGAAATACAAAAATATTATGGAGTGGATTATTAATATTTATAAGTTTAGTAATTATAACTAATCTAATTTTGAAAGGAAAAATTAAAAAAATTTGAAAGAAAGCAAAGTAGAGTATAAACTAAATATATAAATATGTTTTAAACTAAAGGAGAAAATAATGAGTAACACAGAAAATGACGTAATAGTATGCAGATGCAAGCAGGTTTCAAAAAATACAATAGTAAATGCAATTAAAAATGGTGCAGATACTTATGATAAAGTAAAAGAGCAAACTGATGCTAATAAGTATGGTTGTATGGGATGCAGAATGCAAGTTAATAAGTTAATTGAAATAAATAAAAAATAGATTTAAGAGTTCCTAAAAGTATATTGTGCTTATAGGAACTTTTTTGTACTAATAGGCCATAATGAAATTGTAATAAAACTTTGCAATTTGAGTAATAGACTTGTAAGTTAAATCCTTTAATATGTAAGTATAAATAGAAAAGAAAAAGGTATTACTTAAGGAAGGGAAACAATGATGGAAGCAATTTTAGATATATTTACACAGTATGGGGTTTGGATAATTTTTATAATGATATTTTTGGAGCATTTAAATATGCCAGGACTTGCAGCAGGAGTATTATTATCAGGGGTTGGTTTCTTAGTTTATAAAGGTGGTATAAGTTTTATAGGAGCAATTTTAGTTTGTCTTGTAGCAGGGGTTTTAGCAAGTTGTGTACTATATGTTATAGGAAGACTTGGAGGAACAAAAATAATAGATAAAATTGAAAGTAAATTTCCTAAAAGTAAAAAAGGAATAGATAAGGTAAAAGGTTTAGCTAATAATAATTATGGAAGAGTTACTTGTAGATTTCTCCCTGTAATAAGAACATTAGCACCAGTTATTGAAGGGGGAATGAAAGTTAACTTTGGTAAGTTTTTATTAGCATCAGCAATTGGAATAGGTATATTTAATACAGTAGTTATAAGTAGTGGATATTTCTTAGGATTCTGTATAATATAAAATTAAAAGTTTGTGGTAGGTTTCTCCTGTGCATAAACTTTTTTTATTTATAATAAAATATTAGAATAAATTTTAGGTTTGTACTATAATTGAATAGAGTATATAAGATATTCATTTAATTATAGGAGGATATTATTGTTATGGCAAAACTTATAGGAACACTTGCGCCAGCGGCAAAGAAATATGTTTGTGGATGTGGTCAAGTAACAAAGAATGATGTTATTGATTCTATTAAAGATGGAGCAACTACATTAGAAGAAGTAAAAGCAAAAACTGGAGCTAGTCAAAATGGTTGTGGTGGATGCAGTGGAAGAATTGAAAAAATTCTTGATGAATATAAATAGATAAGAGAACGCAGTTTGCGTTCTTTTTTTTGTGAGATATAATAAAAGCAGATGTTTTAGTAGTTAAGTAATTAGAAAATTAAAGAGAGAGAAGAGGATAATAAATGGAAAGAAAGATAGAAGTACAAAGACCATATAGACATTTTAAAGGGAAATTATATTATGTGCATAGTATAGTTACTCACTCAGAAACAAGAGAGCAGTTAGTTTCGTACCAGTGCTTATATGAACCTTATGGGATGTATGTTAGACCTTTAGAGATGTTTTTAGAAAAGGTAGAAGAAGGAAGAGAAGATAATATTACAGCGCAAACATATAGATTTGAACTATATAAAGGATAATGAAAAGGAAGTCAGAAATGGCTTTCTTTTTTTTTTATTGTTTTGAAAAAATATATATGGTAAAATATGGTTGAATATAAAATGGGGGGATAATATGTATTGTAAGGAATGTGGAAATGAGTATCAAAATTCTAATGCTAATTTTTGTTTAGAGTGTGGAGTGAAAAAAGGCAATGGGAATAGCTTTTGTCAAATGTGTGGAAGTGCTAAAAAAAGTCCTAATCAAGATGTGTGTTTAACTTGTGGGGCAAAATTGAAAAGTGGTTTTGGTGGATTTGATAATTCAAATGTAAATTATAATGGTGGAACAAGTGATAAAACAAAATTAATTACGTTGCTTTTATGGTTTTTTGTTGGTAGTCTAGGTATTCATCAATTCTATGCAGGAAATAATAAAAGAGGAATACTGTATTTAATTTTAATTGGGGTTGCAGTGATAACTTGTGGTATAGGTTCAATAGCAACAGTAGTGTTTTTAATAATTGATTTAGTGCAATTACTTACAGATAAGATGGTAGATGGAGAAGGTAGACCGATAACAGAATGGCAATAACAAAATGGCATAAAATAGAATTTGTATTGTTAATATTAGGGGTAATATTAATATATGTGATACCTTTAAGTTACGTTGAGGGTAGAAGTTTTTGTCTTTTTTATAATTTGTTTGAAATAGAATGCTTAGGCTGTGGATTCAGCCGAGCATTTTTTAATATGACTAGGCTAAATCTAGTTAAAGCTATTAAGTACAATAAGATGATTTTAGTTTTAGGACCATTTGCTATACTTATGCTAATTTCTGAACTTAAGTATTTAATATACAGTTTTAAGAAAAAGAAAGATGATGGAAGTAGTTTACTTTTAAAAATTTTTGCATATATTAGAGAGTTTTGTGTTTTAGAGAGAGATGTTTAACGTCTCTTTTTTTTTGTTTTTTATAAATAGTAAAACTATTTGAATAACAGAGAAAAATAGACTGTTCTTTGAATGGATTTAGAAAGTTCAAAGAAAATTAACGTTAAAAGGGAAAATTTTACTGGATGTGGATATGTTTTTAAATCATAATTATTTTCATAGGGAGTGAAGATAATGAAAAAAAAGACACTTATAATTGGAACAGTTATTGTAGCTTTAGGGTTAGTTGGGACTTTTGCAGCTTGCTCAAAAGAAAAAAAAGAAGATGTAAAAGTTAAAGAGAGTGAAAATATATATTTATATAATAAAACTAAACTAGAAGGAGTTACGGATATTTCAGTGTATCAAGATGACGAGGTTATTAATCTTGGAAATACAACATTAGGTTTTGTTAAGTATATACCTCAAAACGGAAAGTATCTTACAGCAGAGCCTGATAAAGAGGATGACTTAAAATCTAATCTAATATTAGTAAATAAAGATGAGTCTAGAATTAAAGTTGCTAGTATAGTAACGAATATGATTTCAAAAGTAGAAGTAATTAATCAGTATTTATTCTACAAAGATTCAGAAATGGGACATTATACAGCTGTTAATTTAAATGAAGAAAGAATGGACAAACAAATACCATTAGAAAAAGCGAGTAAGATAGTTACATCTGTTGGGGCATATGTTTATTATTTAGATTCTAATGATGATTTATATTCTTATAATTTTGATACAAAAGAAGTAAAAGAGGTTGTAAAAAAATGCAAATCGGAAGATGTTTTTGGAGATAATATAGTTATAACTCAAGGTGATGGAAGTTTATATTACTATAATACAAAGACTAATGAGCTAGTTAAAGATGATTATAAAGTTTCGGAAGGTGTAAAAATTAAGGATGATATGCAGCCTATAACTTTAATGACTAATTTTGAGGGTGATGAACTTGTTTATAAGGTACCAAAACCTAGACAAACAGGTCTTTATGATTTATATCTAAAAGCTAAAAATCAAAAGCCAGAGCTTATTGCAGCAGATGTAAATCAAGTTAAAGTATTTGGCAATGATTGCTTTGTTAATACACTTATTACAGCAGAAAATAAGAAGTTTACTGGTGAGGTTAAGTATATAAATTTAGATAAGCCAAGTGATGCTAAAGTAATTTCTAATGTTTATTTAAGTGTAGATAAGATGGAGAAGGCAACAGATGGAACTTATTATATGAGTTATAGTGATATAGCTGATGATACCCCAGAGATGTTCAGTGAGAGAGGAAGTTTATTTAAGTATAATGCAGGAAATGAGAAAGCTCAAAGAGTAGCAACTAGTGTTGCGGATTTTGCAGTTGAGGGAAATAATATAGTGTATGCTAAGGTTAATTCTTTAACTCAGTGGGATGGAAAATATAATGTTTATATAAATGATAGAAAAGTAGCAACTGGGGTTAGTTATGCTGCGATCAAAGGAAGTGTACCTATATATGAAGGGGAAGATGGATATCTTTACTTAGTTAAAGATGGGCAACCACAAATGTCAGATGTAAAAGTACACGATTATAATTCAATATTAAATTAACAAAAGAGCAGTTTAGGCAGATGTTTAAGCTGCTTTTTGTTTTTAGTATGGCAAATAAATTTTCATATGGAGTATACGAGAATCATTTAAAATTAAATTTAGTTTTTAAAAAGTGTAAGATTTCGGATTTTGAATTCGTTGTATATAGTGAAAGACAGTTGAGGGGAGAATTTTATGAGAGTTAATGAAAAGAATTTTGTGAAAGAACTTAAAAAGCAAAATCCTAAAGCGTTAGATTATGTTGTGGATAAATACTCACCACTTGTTAATGGAATAGTACGAAAAGTTTTAGTTCCATTATCTGATGAGGGACTTATTGAAGAGTGTGTTTATGATGTGTTTTTAGCAGTTTGGAATAACATAAGTAAGTTTAGTGGGGAAACAGAGGACTTTAGAAAATGGCTTGGGGGAGTTAGTAAGTTTAAGGCAATTGATTGTTATAGGAAAAAATCACTTGATATAGGAAGACTTGAATATGATGAAGAGTTTGTGGTTAAAACTCCTAGTGCAGAGGAAGTTGTTATAAAAAATATTGATTATGAAAGAATTGTAGGTTTGCTTAATTCTTGCAAGGAACCAGATAGAAGTATTTTTATAATGAAGTTTTTAATGGGAATGGACTCAAAAGAAGTTGCAAATAAAATGAATTTTAGCATATCAGTAGTAGACACAAGGGTCAGTAGAGGTAGAAAAAAGCTTAAAGAAAAATATGATTTAGTGGCTATGGAGGGATAAAATATGATTGATAATAATGATAAAGATATATTTGATATGCTTAATGAAGTTGATGTGGATTTAAATAACGTAGTAGAAGCTCCTATGAGTGATATAGATAAAAAGAAGTTAAAGAAAAAGCTTAATGGTAATAAGAAAAATAATAAGGGTAAAAAGAAAGTTGCAATGATAGCAGCAGTTTTAGCATTGGCACTTGTACCAATTTCAGAGGTTGTTATATCAGAAATTAAAGCAAGGTTTTATTATGAACAAGGTGATGGGCTTGTAGAATTAGACCAATCTAAAGGAGATTTATATAGACTTGATAAACCAGTTACGTTGAATTTTGGAGAGGAAGAGTATATTCTTAAAAACTCAAGTTATAGTGACGGTGTACTTAAAGTGAATATGTGGCTTGAAAGTAGTGAGTTTAAAAAGATAGAAAAAGAAGAAAATGTTAAGTTGAAAACATCAGAAGGAAAAGAAATCAAGATGGATTCAATTAGTAATTTTATGTATTCAGCAACTAAAGGAAGGTTATCTAATATAGAATTAAGTTTTAAGGCAGATGAAGCAATAACTGATTTTAATTTAGTTGTGAATGGAGTAGTGGATGAAACAAAAATTGAACTTGTAAAAGCTAATACAAGTGATGATTATAAGGAAGTAACACCATATGCAGAGGATGAAGATATAACAGTTGGAGCTGATATTTATGAAATAAAAGGTAAAGACCATTTTACTTTTTGGACAAGTTTAGATATAGATTATGAAAATACTACAAGTGATATTAAACAGGAAGACCAGGTAGAAGTTTTAGATGAAAATGGAAAAGTATTAAAGGTTGTACCTTCAGATATTAATTGGTTATGGGAGTATTTTGTAGATGATAATGAAAAGGTTGATGTTATAAATGTGAAAAATATAGATGTGCATCATAGGTTAGCAAAAGAAAATCAAGTGAAGTTATCAATAAAAATTCCACGTGTAGGTGAAACATTAGAGATAAATGAAAAGTTTAAAATAGTGGGAATGGAAAATGAAGTTGATATATTATATGTGAAAAATATTGATGGTATTTTGGAGTTTATGATGGATATGAACATTAATGAAAAGGATAAGGTTAGTTTGAATAGTGTATACTCAATACAAAATGGTGATAGTCAAGAAGGGGCAACAAGATATGGAGATGGAAGATTTGAAATTCAAATTGATACAGATAGACTAAGTAATGAAGAAAAGAAAAATGGTGAATTTGAGTACAACATAGATAGTATAGATTTTGATATTAAGGGTGATTGGAATATAGAAATAAAGTGATATAATAACAGATAAAAGAGTATTTAAAGAGGTGTTATTATGAATTTTAAGTTTTATATGCCAACTAGAGTTTTAATGGAAGAGTGCATTGTTTTAAAGAGTGGTAGTGAATTATCAAAGTTTGGGAAAAAGGCTTTAATAGTTACAGGAAGATATTCTTCTAAAAAGAATGGTTCGCTTGATGATGTTAAAACTGTTTTAGAGAAAGAAAATATAGAGTATAAAATATTTGATGAGATAGAAGAGAATCCTTCAGTTGAAACTGTGTGCAAGGCAGCAGAGATTGGAAGAAATGAAAAAGTTGATTTTATAGTTGGAATTGGTGGAGGTTCACCTATTGATGCAGCTAAGGCTATTGGGGTTATGATAAAAAATGCAGAGCTTACAGCAGATACTTTATTTAGTAGTGAAAAGCTTGAATCAATAGATATAGTTGCAGTTCCTACAACTGCTGGAACGGGTACAGAAACAACTCAATATTCAATTTTAACTGACCACAAAAATAAGACTAAAAGAAATCTTGGTCAGGCTATATTCCCATTAATATCACTTTTAGATGCTAGATATATGATGGGGATGAATATTGAAGTTACAAGAAATACAGCATTTGATGCACTTTCCCATATTGTAGAAGGGTATTTAAATGTTAATGCGAGCATTATGACTGATGCACTTTCTGAAAAGGCTATAAGTGTTTGGGGTGAGTGTATAGATGAATTATTAAGTGGTGAGATAAGTTTTAAAACTAGAGAAAAGCTTATGATAGCATCAAACCTTGCAGGAACTATAATAGCTCAAACAGGGACATCACTTCCACATGGAATGGGATATGCACTAACATATTTCAAGGGAGTTCCTCATGGACTTGCTAACGGATGTTTATATAAAGAGTACTTAAATTCATTTAAGAATAGAGAAAAAGTAGATAAGATATATAAACTTTTAGGTCTTGAGTCACAAGAAGAATTAAATAAAGTTATAGAAGTTATGACTAAGGTTGATGTAGATATAACAGAAAAAGAATTAAAAGTATGGAGTGAAGAGTTTGCTAGTAATGTAGCAAAACTAAAAAATCACCCAGAGACAATAACTAAAGATGAGATTTTTAGTATTTATAAGAATAGTTTAATTAAATAGATAAGTTGAAACACTAAGCTTTTGAAGTTTAGTGTTTTTATGATATTAGGCTAGAATGTCTAATGTTTATTAAATTAAAATTAGAGGGAGGAGAAAAATAGAAGATAGATAATTACAAAAAAAATATATTTTAGAAGAATCAAAAATTATTAAAGATAATAGGGAAAAATACGAAAATAATTAAGAAGTAGTTTGATGATAATTAGACTAATTAGTTTTTAATTACGTATTTCTTAATAATTATATTTTTTTATATATTTAATTGTAAAAAAATAACTTTAAAGGTTATAATTAGATAAAAGATAACAGGAAGGGGATAGAATTTATGTCATTTTTTAAAAATCTAAAAGTTGTTACTGATTCAATATCAAAAACAGCAGGGACAATATCTACAAATATAGCAACAGTAACTAATGAGCAAACAAAGATTTCAAAACTTGAAAAAGAAATAAAGGCGATTAACTTAGATGTTGATGCAGCTTGTACTCAAATAGGGAAAAGATACTTAGAAAATACAATTGCAACTGGAGAGATGGCAGGGATAGATGTGACTGATATACTAGCTATGTTAGATCCTAAATTATCTAGAAAAGAAGAGTTAGAGAAAGAAGTTATTGAAGCTAAAAAGAGATTAAAAGATCATATGATTCTTCAAGAGAAAGCTAAAGCACAGGAGCAATTAGAGAAAGAGAAAGAGAAATTAGATCAAGCTTTAGCAATGGATGTTATATCACAATCAGAGTATAATGAGAAATTAAACTTCCACAAAAATAAAGTTGAGAAGTTTGATGAAATCAAGAAAATTCAACAGCAGTGTGAGATGGGTATAATAACAGTTAAAGAAAGAGATGATAAAATAGAGCAGTTATTAAACTGGGAATAGTTAAGATATAGAGAGCTAAAAATCTAGCTCTCCATTTTTATGTTCCGAGATATCTATTATATGAAATGAATTGATGTTAGGTTTGTGCTATAATACTTTTATAATTTTAACAAAAGATAAAAAGAAAGGGTGAGATGATGGAGATTTTTGTGATTGGTCATTCTAATTATTCCTTTGAAAAGCTAGTGTATATGCTAAAAAAATATGATGTAAATTGTATTGTAGATATTAGAGAAACCCCTTATTCAAAGTATAATGTCCAATATAATAAAGAGATTTTTGAGGCTACTATAAGGCAGGAAGGTTTTAAATATATCTATATGGGAAATGAGTTTGGAGCTAAAAGACAAACTAGAGAATCATACTTAAATAAAGTTTATGCTGATTTTGAAAAAGTAAAAGAAGAAAAAACTTTTATTAGTGGCATAGAAAGAGTAAAAAAAGGATGTCAGATGGGGTATAGAATAGCTCTGCTTGGAGCTATGCAAGACCAGATAAGATGTCATAGAAGTATTCTTATTGGAAGAGTTTTAGACAAACAAGGTTTTGATGTGAAGTACATATTACATGAAGGTGGTCTTGGGAATCAAGAGTATATAGAGGAATGTCTTTTAGAAAAATATTTTAGCGAGAGAAATCAACTAACAATAGATTCACTTCTTGGAAATGGAAAATCAAGAGAAGAGATGATAGAGGAAGGGTATAAGTTAGCAAATAGGGATATTGGTCATAGAACAGAAGGAATTGGCAAATAAAAGCATGTTATTCAACGTAACATGCTTTTGCTTTACTATGAAATTTTTAATCTTAAATAACTAAATTTCTTTAAAGCTATCAGTATGTATATCTAAAGTTTCATTATTAATTATAACTGTATCATTATCTATAAATTCAGCCTCACCGATTTTTTCGTGATACTTATAATATATATTTTTTTTCATTCCAAATTGATTTTCTAGTTCACCTTTTATTGAAAAATCGACGCTTGCATTACCTGAATTAAGATATAAATTAAGCTTATATTTATTATCAGGAGAGTCTATTGATAGAATTAAATCTTCTGTAATGGGAAAAAGTTGTGGCAATATTTTATTTAAATGTGAAAAGACGAATATTAAATTTTTAAATGATTTGAAAATGGGAAAATAAGCAGTTAGTATGGAATGATTTTTTTAAGTTTGAGAGTTTTATTTGTTAATAGGAATAGTATGAAAAAAACTTTGAGAAAAATGTTGACACGTGTAAAAAAAGAGTGTAATATAGCTATTAATACATCCGGAAAAAACAAAGTAAAAAGTTAACTTATGAGAAGAAAACAGGGATAGCAAAAATGCTACAAACCCTTATAATACAAAGGAGGAAGGTACTATGCCAATACAAGTAATTGTTAAAATATTTGGATAATAAACACTTTATTTTATAGCTATAAAAATTAAATTGAAAGTAAATATATATATGAATATATATTTTAAAGAGATGAGCTTTTAAGGCTCTATTTTTTTATCTTTTTTTAGGCAAAAGTATAATTTTATGTGAAAAATTATGCTTTTATTTTTTTACATAAGTACATTTGAAATAAAGGAAAAAATATTTTTACAACTTAAATTTTAGGTAAAAGATAATTTGACAGGAAAAAGTCTATGGTGTATTATAAAAATATATATTAATTGTACACAATTAAATTGTGCGATTAGAAATGAGGAGTTTAAATTTTAGGAGGGAAAATTATTTATGAATTTTTATGATTTCAAAGCAAATGATATAAACGGTAAAGAAGTTAGTATGGGTGAATATAAGGGGAAAGTGGTTTTAGTTGTTAACACAGCAAGTAAATGTGGTTTAACACCTCAATTTGAAGGGCTAGAAGCTTTATATAAAGAGTATAAGGACAAAGGGTTTGAAATCTTAGGGTTCCCTTGTAATCAATTTGCAGGACAAGAACCAAATGATGGTGCTAGTGCACAAAATATTTGTCAGTTAAATTATGGAGTTACTTTTAAAATGTTTGATAAAATAGAGGTAAATGGAGGAAATGCACATCCTTTATATAAATACCTTAGAGAGCAAAAAAAAGGACTTTTAGGAAGTAAAATAAAATGGAACTTTAGTAAATTTTTAATTGATTCAAAAGGAAATGTTATAGAAAGATTTGCGCCTATAACAAAACCGGAAAGTTTGAAATCTGAAATAGAAAAGTTATTTTAATCATATAGTAAATTAAAATTAGTAGTGTATAAACGAAAAAAAGTTTAGAGAGTATTAAAACACAAATCAAAGACATTGTATAATCTCTATCTTTTCTATTGACATAATTTTTTTTAAATACTATCCTTAAAGCAGAAGAAAAAAAGTATGAAGGAAAATGAAATTTTGAACACTTTAAAGAGTAGGAGCGAGTCATGGAAGATTATAGCAGTTTGAAATTAGATAATCAAATTTGTTTTAGATTATATGCTGCATCAAGAGAAGTTATTAAAAAATACAAACCTCTTTTAGATCAGCATAATTTAACATATACACAATATTTGACTATGTTAGTTTTATGGGAAGAAGAAAAAGCAACAGTGAAAAGTATAGGTATTAAACTTAGGTTAGATTCAGGGACATTAACACCCCTTTTAAAGAAGTTAGAGGCTATGGAATTAGTTAGAAAGTATAGAGACCCAAAGGATGACAGAAGTGTTATAGTTGAAATAACTGAAAAAGGTTGTAATCTTAAACATGAAGTCAAAGATATTCCAAGTAAAGCACAGTGTTCGGTAGGAATTCCGATAAATGAGTTATTAGAATTAAAGGGAATCTTAGATCGAGTTTTAGAAAGAATATAATTACAAGGAATTAAATCACTTAAAGGAAGTTACTTCCATTGTGATTTAATTCCTTTTTGATGTATTATAATGTAAAGTAATGTTGCGAAATAATGAGATTACATAACGATTAAGATAAAATATAATTAAAGTCAGATTATTAAGATTTTAATTATTTGCGGAGGAAATTATGATTAAAATAGCTATTTGTGATGATGAAAAAAAAGTATGTAAAAGTATTTTACATATACTTGAGAATGAAACTAAGGTGATGGGTGAAAAAATAGAATTTGATATTTATGAATCAGGAGAAGCTCTTTTGCAAAGCATAGAAAAAAATGGGCTTGGATATTGTGCTATATTTTTAGATATAATACTACCTAATATGAATGGTATTGAACTTGGTAAGTTTTTAAAAAAAATAGATGAAAAAATAGAAATTATATTTATTACTAATAGTATGGATTTTGTATTAGACGGGTATGATGTTGGTGCTTACAATTATTTAGTAAAACCTATAAACGAAGAAAAATTAAGAAATATATTTGCAAAAGTAGTGGGAAAAAACATTAAGGTTAAGAATGATTTATTTACTTTAGTTAAAAAATCTACAATTGTAAATTTTGATATTAGTGATATTATGTATTTTGAAATAAATAATAGAGTAATAACTATTCGTTATAAAGGTGGTGCATTTGATTTTTATGATAAAATTGAAGATGTTGAAAAACAGTTAGAAGGAAAAAACTTTGTAAGACCACATAGAAGTTTTTTAGTTAATTTAGAATATATATTTAAAATAGATAAAACTGAAATAGTACTAAAAGATGGTACTAGCATAAAAATAAGTAGACTTAAAATAAATGAGATGAAAGAGAAGTTTATGGAGTTTATATATAATAAAAAGTAAATGAGAAAAAAGCTAAGTTTAAAAGGTTTAGCTTTCTTTAAAAGAAAAATTCATATGTAAAGTTAAAAATGATATAATAAAATACAAATATGTTTAAAGATTGAGGTGGGGTATGAGAGAACAAATAATTAGAAAGATATTTAATGGTTTTATATATATACATATATTACATCACGGGAGTGAGGATGAGTTTTATGGTTCATGGATGATGGACGAGTTGAAAGAACATGGATATAAGGTTAGTCCAGGGACTTTATACCCCGTTTTGAAATCTATGGTTGATGAAAATTTAATTGAAAAAAATGAAAAAGTTGTTGATGGAAAGGTCAGAAAGTATTATAAGACTACGGAAAGTGGTAAAGAGCTTTTGGTAGAACTAAAAGGAAATTTATCAGAACTTATACATGAAATAGAAAAATAAGCTATGTTTAAAAAGCGTAGCTTATTTATTTTTTTGTGAAATTCACTTGAATATTATTTTTTTGTATGATATTATCGAATTACGATATCGCAATTCGATAATAAAGGGCGTGCAGAATAAATGGACATTATAAAAATTAAAAATCTAAATTATAAAATTAGTAATAAAGAAATATTAAAGGATATTTCTTTAAATATAGGAAGTGGAGAAATTATTTCAATTGTGGGTGAATCAGGATCTGGTAAATCGACATTTTTAAAAGCATTGTCAGATTTAATAAAGATAACTGATGGTGAGATTTTTTATAAGGGAGAAAAATATAGTGATATAAAGCCAGAGAAACTTAGAAAGGATATAAGCTACTGTGTTCAATTACCAGATTTATTCGGAAAAATTGTTGAGGATAATTTTAAATTTATTTTTGAAATTAGAAAAGAGAAGTATGATAGAAAAAGAGTTTTAAATATTTTGAATAAGTTTAAAATAGGCGAGGAATATTTATCAAAATCTATTGAAAATTTATCAGGAGGCGAAAAACAGAGGATAGCTATTGCTAGAAATCTTATTTTTAAGCCAGCTATTTTACTTTTAGATGAGGCTACTTCAGCTTTAGATAATGAAAATATACTTCTAGTAGAAGAGTACATAAAAAAAATAAATAAAGAGGGCGTGACAGTTATTTGGGTAACTCATAATCAAGAACAAAGTTATAGAAGCTTTGTAAAAAGAATTGTAATGAAGAATGGAGTTATAGGTGAAATTCAAATTTTAAATAATATGGAGGTAATTGCTTAAATGGAGATAAAATCATTAGCACTTGCATCACTTTTATTAGTTATACCGATCTATATATCTAATAGAGAGAAACTTGGGCTCGGAAAAGATATAATTATAAGTATTACTAGGGCGATAATTCAACTTGTTGCAGTGGGATACATACTTAAATATATATTTGCAGCAAATAATAAAATAATCACTGTGACATTAGTTTTAATTATGATTATAAATGCAGCTATTAATACAAGAAAAAGAGGTAAGGGAATTAAAAATGTATTTTTCATTTCATTTGGAGCGCTTTTAGTTAGTACGAGCGTTACTTTAACTGTTTTGGTTTTATCAAAAGCTATAAAGTTCAACCCAGATGAAATTATACCTGTTTCAGGAATGATAATAAGCCAAGCTATGGTTGCAGTTGGGCTTGCATATAGAACTTTAGTAAGTTCATTTAGAGAGCGAAGAACAGAGATAGAAGCTAAACTTTCACTTGGAGCTGGAAGAAAAGAAGCATCTAAGGAAATAATACGAAAAGCTATTAAGTTTGCTATGTCACCCAATATAGATTCTGCAAAAACATTAGGTATTGTTTCATTGCCAGGGATGATGACAGGACTAATACTTGGAGGAGCGTCACCTATGGAAGCTATAAAGTTTCAAATTATGGTTACTTTTATGATGGTCTCAGCATCTTCTATTTCGATAATGATTGCAACATATATGGGGTATAAAAGCTTTTTTAATGAAAGAAAGCAGTTAGTAATAAATTAAAAAACTAGAAATTACAATAAAAAAATGTTGTGCATAATATAGATATATTCTAACAAATAGATAAAAAAGTTCTGATATACAAATCAGAACTTTTTTATCTATTTATTTATAACTTCTATCATTGAAATATTAGGGTTTTTGTATTGGTAATTTGTTTTATTTTTCATCATACCATGCTTTATGCACTGACTTGGACAGTAGTGAATACAAGCAAAACACATTTCACACTTATTTTTAAATGTTGGATGCTCAGTTTTTAATTCAATGTTTTTAACAGGACAAACTTTTTCACAAAGCCCACAACTTGTACACTTATCTTTTTCAACGGTAAAGTTTTTAAATTTCATAAATGATATAGAAGCATTCTTTAATGTTTTATTAGTCATTATAGAATATTTTAGCTTTGATTTTGGTACTGTTTTGGTTCTAAAGTTTTTTATATGCATAGCTGCATTTGCAATTTTCTTTTTAGATGAATCTAACAAAGCTTTGTTTTTAGCATCAGTTTGCTTAAATAATATACAGTTATCAGGTAAAACTGTGGAGAAATAATTAGATAATTTTATATCTTTACTCATAAGAATTTTATTGCAATTAGTCATAGCATTTCCACCATTCCCACCACAAGTTTCATATAAGAACAAGTATGTAGTTTTTTCTACTGAAAGTTTTTCTAAAAATCTTTTTATAATGTCTGGTGCATCATAAAAATAGATAGGAAAAACAACACCTACTATATCTGCATCAGAGTAAATTTCGTTCTCTAAATCTAAAGAACCTATATGTATAAGCTTTGCATCTTCAAGTGAGTTTGCAAGCGTTTTTGCTATGTAATGTGCATTTCCTGTGCCTGAAAAGAAGTAAATTTCAGATTTCATGTTTAGCCTCCTATATAATGTTGATACCATTTAATTATACTTTAAATATTATCGTATGTAGTGAATAAAAAATTAATAATTTCAATTGAAATGGTAAGAAATGTATATTAGTATGTTAATATAAAATAAAAAATACTGTGAGGGCTTTATGGAAAATATTTTAATTTTAGAAGATGATAAATCAATTAATAAAGGGATAAAGTTTAATTTAGAAATGGATGGATATAAAGTTTTTAGTGCATTTAATATTAAAGAGGCGAAAGAGATAGTTATAAACAATAAGATAGAATTTATGATTTTGGATGTTAATTTACCAGATGGTAGTGGGTTTGATTTTTGTAAGGAAGTAAGAGTGAATAGCAATGTGGCAATAATATTTTTAACAGCCTGTGATTTAGAAGTAGATCAACTAATGGCATTTGAATTTGGTGCAGATGATTATATTACAAAACCATTTAGCATTTCAATTTTAAAGCAAAGAATTACTGCAATTTTAAAAAGATGTAAGGTGGAAAAAGTTGAAAATTTACTTGTTAGAAGTGGAGAGTTTGAGTTAGATACTGAAAGACTAAGTTTGAAAAAAGGTGAAGAAAATATAATTTTAGCACCAACAGAGTATAAAATCATAAAGCTATTTATTGAAAATAAAGGACAAGTTCTAACAAGAGAACTTATTTTAGAAAAGCTTTGGGATGATGATGCAGAGTTTGTTGAGGAACATACGCTTACTGTAAATATAAATAGGTTAAGAAATAAAATTGAAGATAATCCTAAAAAGCCTAAATATATAAAGACTGTTTATGGTATGGGTTATATATGGCAGGAGGTTTAAATGACTAAAGGTGAGAGGAAAATTAAAGGGAATGATTATAAAATTTATTTTTTATGTGTTTTAGTAGTAATTAGCTTTATATATAGCAATTATTTGTTGATTGAATTAGAGAATAGATTAGGTGTGGATTTAGGGGAAGTAAAGGTAAGTCTTTATGTATTTATGGTATTAGTTATTGCATTAGTAGTTAGTTTATATAGAAGTTTTAGAAAAGAGGTTTTATATTTTTCTAGGAGAATTGTTAGTCTTATAAATTCTATGATTGCTGAGGAAAAGGTGGATTTTGAAATTAATAAGGAAACATTGTTATCTAAAATAGAAAATAAACTTAAAGTTTTATATGAATGTTTAGAGCTGAAAAATAAGACTATAAAGGATGAAAGAGATTCTATAAAATCATTGATTGGTGATATATCACATCAAATTAAAACACCAATGAGTAGTATAAATCTTTATAGTGAAACGCTTTTAAATAGAGATTTAGATGATGAAAAGAAAAATGAGTTTGCTGAGTTTATTAATAGTGGAGTAAAAAAAATAGAATGGCTTATAGATTCTTTATTTAAGGTTTCTAGGCTTGAAAATGGAGTTATAGAATTCAATAAAAAGTCTAATAGTTTAAAAGAGATATTAGCTAGATGTATTGGTGATTTATATGTAAAAGCAAATAAGAAGAATATAGAAATTATAGTTGGTTTTGCAGAAGATATAAATTTGAATTTAGATTTTAAATGGAGTATAGAGGCGATATTTAATGTTCTTGATAATGCTATAAAGTATAGTTTAAATGATTCAGTTATAAAAATAATAGTTGCAAAGCAGGAGATGTTCACTAGGATTGATATTTGTGATGAAGGGATTGGACTTGAGGAAAGTGAGGTAACTAATGTGTTTAAAAGGTTTTATAGAGCAAAAGATGTTGAGGAGATAGAGGGTGCTGGTGTAGGTCTATATCTAACAAGGTATATAGTTGAGAAACAGGGTGGATTTATAACTGTGAGTTCAGAAAAATTTAAGGGAAGTAAGTTTTCTATATATTTTTCAAATGAAATATAACAAAATTGTGAGATTTAAAATAGAGATTATAACAAGCTTGTGAGGTCATATGTAGGTTGTGACTGATAGAATTAAATCATAAGGTAGCTAGTTAAATGCAACCTAAAATAATTTGTTGTAAGGGGTTTTGAAAAATGATTTTAGAGGGAAAAAATTTAAAAAAATATTATAAAGAAGGAAATACAGTTTTAAAGGCTTTAGATAATATAAATATTAAAATACAAAAAGGTGAGTTTGTTGCAATAGTAGGAACATCAGGTTCAGGGAAAAGTACATTATTACATCTTTTAGGTGGGTTAGATAAAGCTACTAGCGGAGAAGTATATATTGAAGGGCAAGATATTTCAAAGATGGGAGAGGAAGAGCTTACTATTTTTAGAAGAAGAAATATAGGGTTTATATTTCAAAGTTATAATCTTGTACCTATTTTAAATGTTTATGAAAATATAGTATTACCATTAGAACTTGATGGAGATGTGGAAGATACTACTTTTGTTGATAATGTTATTATAACATTAGGACTTAAAGATAAGATGTATCAATTATCAAATAATTTATCAGGAGGTCAAAGACAAAGAGTAGCAATTGCAAGGGCTATGGTAACAAAACCATCTATAATACTTGCAGATGAGCCAACCGGAAACTTAGATAGTAAAACAGAAAAAGAAGTTTTAGGACTTTTAAAGCAAACAAGCAAACAATATTCACAGACTATAATAATGATTACTCACAATGAAGCTGTTGCACAAATGGCTGATAGGATTATTAGGATTGAAGATGGAAAAATCCTAGGAGGTGAGTAGGATGTTACTAAAAAATAATAATATAGGTGTAAAAAGAGTTTTTGATAAGTTATATAAAGAAAATAAGGTTAAAAATATTTATACATTAATATCAATATTTTTGACAAGTTTATTACTTACAAGTGTTTCAGTTGTAGGATTTAATGTGTATAGTTCAAATGAAAAGTTTTTAGATATTACAAAGGAAGTTCAAAGTATACAATTAACAGATGCACTACCATTTATATTTGGAGTACTTTTAGTTATGTTTAGTGGGTACCTTATAATTTATAATATATTTTATATTTCAATAGTTAAGGAAATTAGATTATATGGACAATTAAAAATTATAGGATTTACTTTTAAACAGATAAAAAGTTTAGTTTATAAGTGGGCTATGAAGATAACTACAATAGCAATTCCTTTAGCACTTATCATTGGAGGATTAATTGGAGACTTTCTAACACCACTTGTTTTAGGTGAAACTTTTTTAGGTGATTATATAGAAAAAACTTTTAATATAATACCTTATATGATAGGAATCATATTTACTTATATAACAGTTTATATGGCTGTTAGTAAGCCAGCAAAGCTTGCATCAAAAACAACAGCGATACAAGCAATTAACTATAATTCTAGTGATTTGGTAAAAAGTAATAGGAAAAGTAAACAAGTTAAAAAATCTAAAAAAGGTGCAAAAATTAAAGCTATGGCTCTCGCTAATATGCTTAAAAATAAAACGAAAGTAATTATATATTCATTGTCTATTGGGATAAGTTCAACTCTTGTTATTTTTGCTATGATAGTTGGCGTTGGGTTAGATGTTGAGGAACATGTAGATAGATATATGATGAATGAAATAAAGATTTCTAATAATCAGTCACCTTATATGGAAAAGTTTGATGAAGATATATTAGCTAAAATTAAGAATATTAGTGGTGTAGATGAAGTTATAGAAAACAAAACTGTAATAAGTTATTCGCCATTTGGAATAGAGCCTAATATTCAAATTACTAGAAATGAAGAGATAAGTTCTGAATTTGATATGTATAAGGATGCTTGGAATATGGTTAAAGCTCCTGATTTTGTCCAAACTTCAATTATGGGGGTGAAAAGTGAAAATTTAATAGCAAATGTAGAAAGAAGTAAATTAGTTGATGGAAAAATAGATGTAGAAAAGTTTAAAACAGGAAAATATATTATTATAAAAAGAGATGATAGTGAGTTAAATGGTGGACTTAAAAGTGGAGATAAGGTTGATTTAGAGTTTAAAGTAACTGATGAGAATGGAAAAGAAAGAGTGATGAAAGAAAGCATGGAAATTATGGCTATTGTTGAACCTAAAGATGAAAATTATACATCATCATCACTTGGAACTATAACTTTAGAAGAAAATAAGCTTATGAGTTTATTTGGAGAAGAGAATACAGATATAAGTTCATTAGCTATAAATACAGGTGAAGGAATGGAGAGTAGTGTAGAAAAAGAAGTTGAAAAAATTATTGAAGGAAAAGCGCTACTTCAAACTTCAAAAAATAGTTTTTTATCGGGGATATCAAATATGAAAGGAGCAATTTTGCTTGGATCTGGAATAGTAGCATTTATATTTGGATTGATAGCCGCAATAAATGTTCTAAATACTACAATTAGTGATTTAATGACAAGAAAAAGAGAATTTGGAATGCTAGAGGCAATAGGAATGACTAAAAAAGAACAAATGAAATTATTAATGTTTGAAGGGATGTATAAAATGATTTTAATTTCTATAATTATTATTCCATTAGGTTTAGTAGCAGCACTGTGTGCACCAATAATGATACCTATATATGGTGGTTTTAATTTGTGTGCATATTTATTCACAGTAGCTATAGTTATAGCAATTATTTCTATGTTGGTTATATTTATACCTAGAATAGTATTTAAATTTATTGTTCAAGATGAAAGTATTATAGAGAAAATAAAAGAAAATTAGAGAGAAAGCTAGAATTATTATAATTCTAGCTTTCTCTTATAATATTCATTCAGAAAAAGATAAGTAAATTTGAAAAAATTATGATAACGATTAAAAAATTAATAATTCGACTATTTCCATAATTAATATACAAAAAAACTGTAATTATTACTAGTAAATAGATGATAATAATTGACATTTTTGCCAAAATGTAATTAGAGGGTTGAGATGTGTATGTTATAGTTGTAAAAATCGCAGAAAATATGATTAATGAATAAAAAATGATTTTCTTACTAAGTAAGTTTTCCTTAAGTATGAGAGATAAAAAACTTATTAAGGAAAGTGAAATGAGAGTAAATGTAAAGATAGCTAAAATACGCATAATCATTAGTAAAGCCCCCTTTATATATTCATATAACTAAAATCGTATAATAAGAATAAAAAAAGTTATATGTAGTATGTAATATTGAACGGTTATTTGCATGTGGAACTATTATAATAGCTTTATTATTGTAATAATACTATTTATTTTTATTACGATAAAACTAAAGAAGGAATTATCCAAAGATTTAAAAAATGAAAAAGCTAGAAAAAATAGAATAGAGAATATAAAAATGACCTAAGACTTATTTAAGTCTTGGGTCATTTTCTTCTACATATTCTAATATATCAGCAGGCTGACAATCTAGTATTCTACAAATTGATTCTAGTGTAGAAAATCTAACAGCTTTAGCCTTATTATTTTTTAGAATAGAAAGATTAGCCATTGTTATACCAAGCTTTCCAGAAAGTTCAGTAGAACTGATTTTTCTTTTAGCCATCATTACATCAAGGTTTACAAGTATAGGCATAGTAAATCTCCTTCCTAAATTGTCATATCATTTTCTTCTTTAAGTTCTATTGCATTTTTAAATAATTTTGCAAGAGTTGTAAATACAAGTCCTAGTATTATACACATAAAACCAATTATCACAGTTGGTGGTGTTAAAAGAACGTATTTAAATTCTACAAACATATGCTTTACTATATTAGCACAGATTATAAATAAAATTATTTCTAAAAATGAACAGATAGCAATAGTTCTAAGTGAATTTACACTCTTCATTATGAAAGGTGTATTTTTTATCACAAGACTTGCTAATGTTCTAAGTTTGAATAGTGCAATTATATATGGAATTGCACATATATAAAATGCTATTAGAACTGAATAAAACATAGCATTATTATCGAGTGGCAACTCTTGAGTCTTAAATATTGCACCAAATATAAATGGTGCACCAAGACATATTAAGATTGTTATTATTATTCCTATTATCAAAACTATGTTAAGCAAAGATGCTGTAAAGTTTTTTCTCATATATTTCACCTCTATCGTAGTTGTTAATCTTATAATACAATTAAAATATATCGTTTGTCAATAAATAATGACGAAATAAATTCAAAAAGAAGTTCCTTAAGAGCATCTAAAGTAAACCTTTCAAATTTTGTAAGAATTTATATTATAGATTTGTAAGTTTTGCCATTTATTATTTAATTATAAGTTAAAGGATATTCAACAACTAAGTACGAAGAGGGGTGTTATAATTTAGTTAGTATTTTTTAGGGGGACAAAGAAATGAGTAAATTTAAGGTTTTAGTAGTTGATGATGACGTGGAAATAGCAAATGCAATAGACATATATCTTACAAGTGAGGGATATGAAGTTTGTAAGGCTTATGATGGAATACAAGCATTAAAAGTTTTAGGTGATAATGAGGATATAGATCTAGTTGTGCTAGATGTTATGATGCCAAAACTTGATGGAATAAGAACGCTTGCAAAGATTAGAGAGGAAAAAGAAATTCCTGTAATTATGCTATCAGCAAAGTCAGAGGATACTGACAAAATACTTGGGTTAAATATAGGGGCAGATGATTACCTTACAAAACCATTTAATCCATTAGAGCTTATAGCAAGAGTTAAATCACAGCTTAGAAGATATAAAACATATTCTAAAAAAGCTAGTGGTAATGATGCAGATAATATTTTTAAGGTTGGGGGACTTGAACTTAATACGGGAACAAAAGAGTTGAAACTTGATGGGGAGATTGTAAAGATAACACCTCTTGAGTATAAGATATTGTTGCTTCTTATGCAGAATAAGGGAAGAGTTTTTTCAATAGAAGAGATTTATGAGAAAGTCTGGAATGAACCAGCAATAAATGCAGATACAGTTACGGTACATGTTAGAAGGATTAGGGAAAAGATAGAGATTAATCCTAGAGAACCAAGATATTTAAAGGTGGTGTGGGGTATTGGGTACAAAATCCAATGTTAAAGAAATTAGTGTAGAGAAAAAAGCAGGTTTTAAACATAGAGGGAAAATTTGTGGAGTTTTAATATTATTAATAATAGTACTTGTAGGAACAGGAATATTTGCACAATATTCAGATATTAAAATAACTACAATGAATAATATGAATAGTATGTATACTAGGCAGTTAGAAGTTTATCAAAAGTTAGAAAGCACGAGCATTGATATTGCAGCAGATGCATTAGTAAGTGCTTATAAAGTTAATCCAATTGAGTATGTCAAAAATTTAAATAAGAATAAAGTTAGTAGGATAGAAGGATTAAAAAAGGAATTAAGTGAGTCGGAAATCTCATTAATGGATGAGTTAGAGAGAACTTACAGTTCATATCTTGATAATGAACAATCAAATAAATATTCTGAGATGACACAACTAGAACAATTTGGGGATGGGCTAGATAGAGAGCTTAGAGAGGAACAAGTTAAACATATAAATGATTGCTTAAAAGTAGTTTTAAAGGATGATAAAGTTAAACTTGAGGCTATAAACAATGTAAATGAATCTTTTGCAAAAAGAGCAATAGAAATGAAAACTAGTTATGAAAAGAAAATAACAGATATAGAAAAACTATTTGATATAGCTATGAATATAGAAAAAAAAGAAGGAAATATAGCTAGAAAAACTGATGTTGGTATTCAATTAATGAGTAGTGGAAAAACAGTATTTATGGATGATATATACAAAAAAAATCAAGAAGTTTTTAATGATTTTTATACAGGAAGTTATGACCGGTATAGGGATGGGATTTATGACGGGATAATTATATTTGATAGTAATCCTGATAAAAAAAGTCCATTTGTTGCTTATGGAAATCATATATATGAGGAAATAAATTCTGGAGTTTATTTTGAAAATGTAGTACAGGCATTAGAAATGGTTGGATATAATCGAGATAAAGTATCTTTATCTTTAAATATAAATGACGAAAGTTTAAAGGTAGGTATATTTGAAGAGTTATATAAAAATCATGTACAGCATACAAAACAAGAGTATTCTTATTTAAATAATATCTCTTGGTATCTAATTGGGTTTAGTATAATAGGTTTTATTTTAGGGCTTATATTTTATAAAAGTTTTGTATTTAAATGGTATAGAAAAATTCCTTGTGGTTTAGTTGTAAATGGTGTTGTTTTAGTTTATGGAACACTTATGACTAGTGCATATTATGGTTTTTCACATTATTTATTATTACCAAGTATTGCTTTTGTAATTTCAGATATTAGATTTATAAGTAAGTTTGGAATAAGGGAAAGATTTGAAGCAGAGTATAAAATACTTAATAGTAAAATAATAAAAAAATTGAAGGGAAGAGATTTTAGTGTTAAGGATATAAATATAAATAAGAGTAAATTGAAAAATATGAAGTTTGAAAAATTAAAAATATTTTATGCACGATATGATGTGATAATTAACTGGTTGCTGTTTATATTAACTTTATTTATGATAGCAGGGGCATTTTATGCATCAGGGTATTTCAATGGTTTTGTGGTCTTTGGAGTGATAGGTTGTGGTGTAATTTTAGTTGTTGGTTTTGTACTTATGCTATTAAAAAATCAAAGCCTTAAACTAGAAATTGAAGAAATAGAACTTGCTACTAAAAAGATAATTGAGGGTGACTTTGACATTAAATTTAGTGAGAGTAAAATTAGCAGCTTAAATAATATAAGAGAAAATCTTGTTGGGATAGATAAAGGATTTAAGATAGCTATTGAGGATGAACTTAAGAGTGAAAGAATGAAAGCAGAACTTATAACAAATGTTTCTCATGACTTAAAAACACCTCTTACGTCAATTATAAGCTATGTTGATTTACTTCAAAAAGAAGGCTTAGATGAGAGTGAAAAGAAAGCTTACATTAAGATATTAGACCATAAGTCTAAAAGACTTAAAGTTCTTATAGAGGATTTATTTGAGGCATCAAAAGCTGCAACAGGGAATATAAAGCTTAATATAGAAACTATTGATATTAATTCAGTTTTAAGACAGACAGTTGCAGAGTTTAAAGAGAAGATAGATGAGTCAAAGTTAGATTTTAAAATTACAATGCCAGAGCATAAGGTCTTTTTAAATCTTGATGGGGCAAGAACTTGGAGGGTATTTGAAAATCTTATAGGAAATGCACTCAAGTATTCTATGGAGAGAACAAGGGTCTATGTAGAACTTAGGGATTATGAAGATAAGGTTGTATTTGAAATAAAAAACATCTCAGGGTATGAACTTAATTGTAATCCTCAAGAACTTAAAGAAAGGTTTAAAAGAGCAGATGAATCAAGAAACACAGAAGGTTCAGGGCTTGGTCTTGCGATAGCAAATAGTCTTGTTGAAATTCAAGGTGGAAAGCTTGATATAGCTATTGATGGTGATTTATTTAAGGTGAAAATAATTTTTGAAAAATAAATGAATTAAGGTAGAAGTAAAATTTTAAAGTTGCTTCTATCTTTTTTTTGTAAAAAGAATACAAATTACAGCGTGTGAAAAAAGTCAAAGCAAGGAGAGTAGAAAAGCATTGTCTAAAAAAACAAAAAGTAATTAACGATAAAATAATTTTTTCGGTGTAAATATTTGTTTGAAAAATACGAAAATTATATATAATAGTTACTTAGGTGGGGATAAAATGAAAAAAGAGTTAATGAAACATTTAGAAAAAGTAATATTATTCTCTTTAAGTTTGTTCATCTTGATAGGATTATTTTTAAATTATGAATTTAAAAATAATATTAAAAATGAAGAGAATGAAATAATAGTTACAAATGAAGAAAAAAAATATTTAGAAAAAGTAGTAGGCGGCGAGCAAAATCGTACTAAACTTGAAGAAAAATATCTTAAAGATTTAAAAAAACTAGAAAGTGAGAGGTATTATACTAGAAAAGAATATGATTTAGGGAGAATTTATTACTGTTTAGGGTATAACGCTTATTTAGATAACAATAAAACAAAAGCCACTGAGTACCTGAAAAAATCAATGGAAATAATAGAGAATACAAAGGGGTATTTTTACATAGTAAAGGGTAATAATATTTTAATGAATTTAGCTAATGTGAGAGCGGATAACCTTGAATCAATTAATAGAGCAAATAAGATATATCAAATGCTACAAATAATTGATGTGAAAAGTCTTAGTGATGATGAACAAAAAGTAATAAAAGTAAGTATGTTAAATGGACTTATACACATATCATCTAATTTAGGGATGATGAATATGGCAAGAACTTATTATGATGAATTAGTAGATATAACAACAGATAAGAAATTTGAAACTAATATTTCTATATATGCAAGATATATATATAATTTTAATATAGAAAATTATGAAAAGGCTGAAAAAATTGCATATGAATATATAAAATATCATGAGAATATGGAAGAACCAGATGATAATCTAATAAATGGAGGATACATATATTTACTTGAGGTGTCTGTTGCATTAGGAGATTTTGAAACAATGGAATATGCAAAAGATAAGTTTCTAAAAGCTAAGATGAAGGAGCCAAAAGAAAGATTTATAGGCGTGCTAAAAAAAATAGAGGGTCTTGCATATGAGAAAAAAGGCGATTATGCAATGGCTTTTAAAAAGTACAATGAAGCAATAGAAACATTTGAAAAGGTAAAAAATTATGAAAATCTTATAGTTATAAATAACAAAATTATAAATATAGCAAGTGAAATTTCAATAGATATAGAACCATATGTTCAAAATTTACAGAGATATGATAAATCGTATAATAAAGATAAAAGGCTAGTAGAAGTTGCAGATTCAATTATAAAGATATCTCATCAAAAAAATAGTAAAGCAAAAAAAGATTTAAAAAATGAATTAGATAAAAATATTAGATTAATAGATTTTTCTAGAAAGATAAATCTTATTTATAGTGCAATAATTATATGTTTTATTTGTATTACTATAAAAGTAAAGAATGAAATTACAAAGAGAAAAGAAAGAGAAGTTGAATTAGAGATGATGGTAAAAGTAGATCATATGACAAAAGCATATTCAAAGGAATTTATTTTTGAAAAAACAAATGATTACATAAAGTTAGGTGAAAAATTTACATTTATAATTCTTGATTTAGATCATTTTAAGCTAGTTAATGAGAAATATGGATATACTTTAGGTGATGAAATTTTAATTGAATTTGCAAATATAACAAAGAAATTAATTGGTGATAATGGATGTCTTGGAAAGTTTGTTGGAGATGAATTTATAGTTTTACTTGATGGAAAGATAGAACATAGTAAGTTTATAGATATTGTACAAGAAACTATTGCAAAGACTAGATATAGTAAAGCAAATGTTGAATTAACAGTAAGTGGCGGAGCTATAAGATGGGACAAACATAACTTAGATGAAATTATATATGAAGCTAATGTTTTATTATATAAAGCAAAAAAAGAAGGGGGAAATAGAATATTAGTTAGATAAATAGATTTGAAGGGAGTTGATAATTTATATATTAACTCCTTTTGAAATTTACGGGGATTTAGGAATAAATTATTTGTTTTATTAATAAATATATTTATAACAATTGTAGTAACAATTTTGCTATGCTACAATACAATATATTAAGTAAAATATCTAAATTCGTTGATAAGAAGTAGTAGTTAAAATAGAAAGCTTCAGAGAGCTTAGGGTGGTGAAATCTAGGTGCTGTAAATTTTAGTGAATGGATCTTTGAGAATGTACTTTGAACGTTTAGTAGAGGTACAGGGAGAGCTTACCCTTATATTAGCAGAGTATCGATTTGTAAAAATCCGTACTTGATAAAGAAAATTGGCTTAGGTGGCATAAGAGAAGACATTCTCTCCGAGTATAGGAGGAGTGTTTATTTTTTTTGTCTAAGTTTATTTGAAATATGGGTGGCACCACGTCACTTCGTCCCATAGCTTAGGGCGAAGTGGCTTTTTTTATTTTAAATTATATTTTAAGGATGGTGTTTTAAATGGTTAGAGAAATTTGTAGTCACAGAGATAAGTTTTATTATATTTTTGATAGGATGGATAAACGAGGAAGGGTTTTATTTAGGGTTAAAAATAATGAAAATGATTTGACATATATAGCAGAGAATCCTAAATTTTATTTAACATTAGAGGATGGGTGTATTTTAAAAAAAAATAAGTATTTTGAAGTTATAGAGCAATTAGAGGGTAATGATGTTTTAGGTTATATAGAAAGTTATATAAAGCCTAAAGGAGAGAATAAATTTCCTTTTATGGGAGGATTTATAGGTTGCTTAGGATATGATCTAGTTTCACAGTATGAGAAGACTTTAGATTTTCAGAATTATGATGATATAAAGTGTCCAGATTTAATTTTAGGATATTATGATGAATTTTTTGTTTATGATGAAAATAAAGAAAAAGGATACTTAGTATCGGATGATGAAAGTATTAACTACACTTATTCAGGGTTAAAGAAATATATCAGTTCACCGTATAAGAAAGAAACTACTGAGAGAAAAATAGAATCAAATTATAGTAAAGATGAATTTTGTAATTTAGTAAGGGAAGCAAAAAAACGAATTGAGATAGGAGATATATTTCAAGTTGTATTATCACAAAGAGTTACTTGTACAACGGAAAAAAGTAGTTTTGAAATTTATAATTCTTTAGAAAATATAAACTTATCACCTTATATGTATTGTTTTGATTTTCAAGAGTTTAGTGTAGTTGGAGCATCACCAGAAGTTTTAGTTTCAGCTAAAGATAATATTTGTAAGACTAATCCAATAGCGGGAACTATAAAAAGAGGAGAAGTTGATGATATGAGCCTAATTGAAAAGTTGAAGAGTGATGAAAAAGAATGTGCAGAGCATCTTATGCTTGTAGATTTAGGCAGGAATGATGTTGGGAAGGTTTGTGAGTTTAATAGTGTTAAGGTTAGTGAGTTTATGAAAGGGGAAATATTCTCTCATGTTATTCATCTTTGTTCTACTGTTGAAGGGGTTATGAAATCAGATGTTCAAAGAATAGAAGTTATAAAAGCTATGATGCCAGTTGGGACAGTATCGGGTGCACCAAAAGTTAAAGCTATGGAAATTATAGAAAGTTTAGAAAATAGAAAGAGAGGATTATATTCAGGAGGGATAGGTTATATAGCAGTTAATGGAAATATAGATATGGCAATAGCTATAAGAACTTTAATAATGAAAAATAATAAAGTATATTTACAAGCTGGTGCTGGTGTAGTTTATGATTCTGTACCAGAGAATGAATATTTTGAAACTTTAAATAAAATGAAAGTTCTTATGGAGGTAATATAGATGATACTTATAATTGATAATTATGATTCTTTTGTTTATAACATTTATCAAGCAATCGGAGAGTTTGCCCAAATAGTAAAGGTATATAGAAATGATGAAATAAGCATTGATGATATTAGAGAATTAAATCCTAATGGAATAGTTATTTCACCAGGACCAGGAAAACCTAGTGAAGTTGGAATGTGTTTTGATATTATAAAAGAATTTGAAAATAAAATTCCTATATTAGGAGTTTGTCTTGGGCATCAGGTTATAGGTGAATATTATGGTGCAAAAGTTATAAAGAATACTGAAATTGTTCATGGAAAAGTTGATACTGTAAAAAATTTAGGTAGCAAAATTTTTGAAGGAGTTTCAAAACAATTTAAAGCTATGAGGTATCATTCATTGATAATTGATAAGAGTAATTTCTCGGATGAGTTAGAAGTTATAAGTGAACTTAGTGATGGAACAATAATGGGTGTTAAACACAAGCAAAAAGATGTTTATGGAGTTCAGTTTCATCCAGAATCTATTGGGACAATTTGTGGTAAAAAGATAATTGAAAATTTTGTTAGGAGGGTATGTAATGAGGATTGTAGAGGGAATTAAAAAAGTTGTAAGACAAGAGTCACTAACAGAAATGCAAATGAGTGATTGTATAAAACAAATAATTAAAGGCGAGGCAACATCAAGTCAAATTGGCTCTTTTTTAACTGGTATAACGATTAAGGGGGAAGATACTAATGAGGTTATAGGATGTGTGAGAGCATTGAGAACTCAGATGGATAAAATAGATTATGAAAGTGAATTTTTGATAGATGTATGTGGAACAGGTGGAGATGGTTTTAATACTTTTAATGTTTCAACAGCAGTATCTTTTATTGTTGCAGCACTTGGTGGAAAGGTAGCAAAGCATGGAAACAGATCTATATCAAGTAAGTGTGGAAGTTTTGATGTTATTGAGGAACTTGGAATAAATATTAATATGTCTAAAGAAAATATTAATAAATGTTTAGAAGAATATAACCTAGCATTTTTATTTGCACCAAGATTTCATAAAGCAATGAAAAATATTGCAAGTGAGAGAAAAGAAATTGGAATTAGAACTTTGTTTAATCAAGTAGGACCACTTATTAATCCTGCAAATTTAAAGTATCAACTTATGGGGGTTTCAAGAAAAGAGAGTCAAAGAGTAGCGTGTGAGGTAATGCAATCTATTGGAGTTAAAAAAGGGATAGTTGTTTGTGCAGAAAATGGTTTAGATGAGGTTAGTATAAGTTGTGATACTAAAATATGTGAATTAAAAAATGGTGAAATTTTAGAGTATAGCATTTCTCCAGAAATGTTTGGAATTAAGAAATCTAAGATAGAGGATATTTTAGGGGGAGATAAAGTTGAAAATGCAATAGCTATTAAATCTGTGTTGAGTGGTGAGAGAGGACCTAAAAGAGATGTTGTAGTTTTAAACGCAGCACTTGCTATATATGTTTTAGGAATTACCTCAAGCATACACGAAGGGATTAAAGTAGTAGAAAATTGTATTGATGAAGGAAAAGCTTATAAGAAGTTAGAGGATATTGTTAAATTTTCAAAAAGTGTATCATAAATTAGTTGTTGATTAGGAGAGATAGTGATGATATTAGATAAAATTTGCAAGTATAAAAAATTAGAGTTAGAAAGAAGAAAGATTGAGTTAACATTAGAGAATATAAAAGCAATTTTGAAGCTTAAGAGGGAGAAAAAACCAAAGTTTAAAGAAGCTATTAGAAAAGATGGACTAACTATAATTGGAGAAGCTAAGAAAGCATCACCATCAAAAGGTTTAATAAAACCTGACTTTGATATAGAAAAAATAGTTAAATATTATGATAAATCAGAGGTTAGATGTATTTCTATTTTGACAGAAAGCAATTATTTCCAAGGAAATATAGATAATTTGACGATTGCTAGGGGAATTACAGAGAAACCGCTTTTAAGAAAAGATTTTATAGTTGATGAGTATCAATTGTATGAGAGTAAGATGTATGGCGCGGATGCAGTTTTACTTATAGTTGCAGTCTTGCAAGAGAAACTAGGTTATTTTTATAAATTAGCAAAATCATTAAACCTAGATGTTTTAGTGGAAGTTCATGACCAAGAAGAGTTAGAAGTTGCATTAGGGTGTAATGTAGAAATTATAGGAATAAATAATAGGGATTTAAAAACATTTGAAGTTGATATAAAAAATACTGAAAAGTTAAAGGCTAAAATTAAAAATGATGAGATATTAGTAGTTTCAGAAAGTGGAATTTCTTCAGAGGAAGATATTGAATATATAGATAGAATTGGTGCTGATGCTGTGCTAATTGGAGAGTATTTTATGAGGAGTGGAGATTTTGAGAGTACGATATAAAATTTGTGGTATTCAGAGTATAGAAGAAATTGAGAATATAAATAAAACTACTTGTGAGTATATTGGTTTTGTATTTTCAAAAAGCAAAAGAAGAGTTGATTTAGATAAATATAATAAGATAAGTAAGTTTGTAAGAAGAGATATATTAAAGGTTGGAGTATTTAAAGATGAGGGTGTAGAATTTATAAAAAATATTATTGAAAACTCTAATATAGATATAATTCAGTTACATGGTGAAGAAAGTTTAGACTATATAAATAAATTAAGTGGGAATGTTATTTGGAAAAGTGTTGTTGGAGATGAAAACTTAAAATTAAAAATTTCTTTGTATAAAGATAAGGTGGAGAGAATATTGATAGATGCTAGCAGTTATGGAGAAGGAAAAGTATTTGATTGGGATTTATTAAGGGGATTAGAAGAGGGAGAATTTATAATTGCAGGTGGATTAAGCTCTGAAAATATAAATTCTTTGCTTGAAGTTAACAAACCATATGCTGTTGATTTAAGTTCAAGTGTTGAAGTTGATGGCAAGAAAAATAAAGAGCTAATAGATGTGTTTAATAAATGTATGATTGGAGTAAATGAGGATTTTGAATAGATTAGAGAAAAAAATAAAAGAATTAGAAGTTAAAAAGGAGCGAGCTTTTGTTGGGTTTATCCCTTTAATGTATCCAACAAAAGAACTTATGATAAAAGCATTTTTGAGTTTAGAGAAAGCGGGAGTTGATATTATTGAGATTGGCTTTTCTGAGAATCCATACATGGATGGCGAGGTTATAAAAGCTGCTTATAAAGAAGTGAATAGTAATGGGGTGACTTGCATTAGTATATTTGAGGCTGTTTGTGAAATTAGAAAAGTTAGTGAATTACCTATTGTCTTTATGTCCTATAAAAAAGATATAGAAAAATTATTTTGTGAAGATTTGAAAGATAAGTTAATAGAGAGTGGGATTGATGCTATGCTCATTCCTGATATGGATGATGCATTAAAAGAAAAGATAGAGTTTGATGAGAAACTACTAGCATTAGATATTGAATTAGTTGAGAATGAGTTTGAAAGTAAAAATATCAAAGGATTTAAGTATTGTATATCTAACAAAGGTGTTACTGGAAATAAAGTGTTAGATAAAGATTTTATAATAACTAATGCAAAAAAGTTTTCTAAAAATAAAAATAGGGTTTTCATTGGATTTGGAATGGGAGATCTTATTAATATAAAAAATTTAAGAGAGTATTTTGGTGGTGTAATTATAGGAACAGAAATTGTTAAAGGGATGTCTAGGCATAGTATAGAGACTGGTATTTTGCTAAAGCGAGTTGCACAGTTTAGTAAAGCTATAAAATAATACTATTGAACTACCTTGAATAAAAGCTAATCAATTAATAAAGTAATTGATTAGCTTTAAATTTGTGTAAAATGTTAAAAGAAAATTCACAAAATGCAAGTTTTGAAAAAATAATAACTCAAAAGAATAAAATTATTTCAAAAAAATTACAAAGTTATTCTTAGGGTTATATCTAATTAAATAGCTAATTTAAAGGGGTTAAAGAGAATTTTTATATATAAGAGGTGGTAAAAGAAACAAAGTGGTTATTAAATAATGAAATAATTACTTGTAGAAAGAAGTCAAAAATGCTAAAATATTTTTGAAGGAATTTTAATATTAATAAATAAATTTGAAATAAAAAATTTTATATAAATATATATTTTGTAGAAAAACGTTTGTATATTAAGGGAGGAAAAGAAAATGGGAGATGATAGTAACAAGAAACTAATGTGGTACAACCTTGGGCTAATGGCATTCGTTGCTGTGTGGGGATTTGGTAATATTGTTAATAATTACGCTAACCAAGGATTATCAGTAATCACATCTTGGGTTCTTATTTTATTTTTATACTTTATTCCATATGCCTTAATGGTAGGAGAACTGGGTTCGACATTTACTGATGGAAATGGTGGAGTAAGTTCATGGATAGGAAAAACTATGGGGCCGACACTTGCATATCTTGCAGGATGGACATATTGGGTTGTACATATTCCATATTTAGCTCAAAAACCACAAGGAATTTTAATTTCACTTGGGTGGGTAACTTTCCAAAATGGAGAAATGGTAGATAAATTAAACCCTTTGATATTACAGGGAGTAGCACTTATAATATTCTTTATTTTTTTATGGGTTGCATCAAAAGGGATGACATCGCTTAAAATGATAGGTTCAATAGCAGGGATATCAATGTTTGTAATGTCTATACTTTACATATTATTAATGCTTGCAGCACCAGCTCTTAGAGGAGTTCAAAGTGCAACAACAGATATTACATTAAAGTCATTTATACCAACATTTGATTTTAAGTATTTTACAACTATTGCAATGTTAGTATTTGCAGTAGGGGGGGCTGAGAAGATGTCTCCTTATATAAACAATATGAAAGATAAGAAAAAAGGTTTTGCTAAAGGAATGATAGCACTTGCGGCAATGGTTGCAGTAACAGCATTTTTAGGATCATTTGCAATGGGAATGATGTTTAACTCAAATGATATTCCACCAGATCTTAAAATGAATGGAGCATATTATGCATTCCAAAAACTTGGAAATTATTATGGTTTAGGAAACAGTTTATTAGTACTTTATGCTTTAGCTAACTTCTTAGCTCAAGTTTCAGCATTACTATTTTCAATAGATGCACCACTTAAAGTATTACTTTCAGATACAGATGATAGATATGTGCCAAGAGCGTTAACTAAGCTTAACAAAAATGGTGCACCTATAAATGGATACAAGATGACAGCAGTCCTTGTTTCTATACTTATAATTGTTCCAGCACTTGGAATGGGCAATACTAACGCATTATACAACTGGTTATTAGATTTAAATGCAGCGGTAATGCCACTTAGATATTTATGGGTATTCCTTGCATATATTGCATTAACAAAACTAGGAAGTAAGTTTAATTCAGAGTATAAGTTTGTTAAAAATAGAAAAGTTGCTAGAGCATTTGGTATATGGTGCTTTGTGTTTACAGCATTTGCTTGCATCATGGGAATGTTCCCAAAAGAGGGTGTTATGTTTAGTGCTCAGTGGTGGGGACTTACAGTAACAAACTTTGCAACACCATTTGTATTGATAGGACTTGGGTTGATACTTCCAAAGATAGCAAAAAGAACAAATAAAAAAGTAGAATCGAATTAATTTTAATTTAAGTATTAGCCGAATTTATTGGAAAATAAATTCGGCTTTTTATAATTGTGATTAGAATTTAGATATATTGGCAAAAATAAATAATAGAAAAATATTGAAATTAGAAAGAATTAACCTTATAATTATATTAATATTTTGATTATCAAAATATTTGAATTTAAAAAGAAGGGAAGTAATGATTATGGATATAAAACCACTTAAGATAGGAAATCTAGTTGCAAAACTACCTATAATACAAGGGGGAATGGGAGTAGGAGTATCCCTTTCAAAATTAGCAGGAGCAGTTGCTAAATGCGGTGGAATAGGTGTTATTTCAGCAGCGCAACCTGGATACAAAGAAGAAGATTTTCTTAAAAATAACTTAGAAGCAAACGTGAGAGCGTTAAAAGAACATATAAAAAAAGCAAAAGAAATATCAAATGGAGGAATCATAGGTGTTAATATAATGGTTGCTATGGAAAGATATGATAAGTTTGTTAAAGCGGCAATTGAGGGCGGAGCAGATCTTATAATATCAGGAGCTGGTATACCAAAAGACCTTCCTAATATAGCTAAGGGATATGGAATTAAGCTTGCACCAATAGTATCTTCTATCAAAGGGGCAAAGCTTATCTTAAAGATGTGGGATAAGAGAGCAGGAGTTGCTCCTGATATGATAGTTGTTGAAGGACCAAAGGCTGGAGGGCATTTAGGTTTCAAAAATGATGAAATAGAGGAGAAAATAGACTGTTTAGAAGATGAAATAGTTGGTATTGTAGAAGTTAAAAAAGAATATGAAGAAAAATATAATAAAGAAATTCCAGTTATTGCAGCAGGTGGAGTTTATACAGGCCAAGACATTGCAAAGTTTATGAAGCTTGGGGCGGCAGGGGTTCAAATGGGAACTAGATTTGTTGCAACACAGGAATGTGATGCTAGTGAAGAGTTTAAAAATTACTATGTAAAAAGTACAAAGGAAGATATAGTTATACTAAAAAGTCCAGTTGGGATGCCAGGAAGAGGAATGAATAATAAATTTATCAAGACTTTAACTGCAACAGGAAAAATTCCAATTAAAAGATGTTATGACTGTTTAATTCCTTGTAATCCCAAAGATACACCTTACTGTATAAGTCAGGCTTTAATTAATTCAGCTAAGGGTGATTTAGATACGGGATTAATATTCTGTGGAGAAAACGCACATAGAGTTCAAAAAATAGTACCAGTAGCAGAACTTATAGATGAATTATGCGCAGAAATTAAAGAATCTTAAGTGCTAGAAATTTGAAAGTAAAATATTTTAATAGAAAATGCTAATGTGGGAAGATGACAAAGACAGAAAAGATATGGTATATTATATACATTGTTTGATAGTCAAACTATCTTATGGAATTTAGTTTAAGGAGAGATAAAATGATAGTAGAACCTAAATTTAGAGGATTCATATGTACTACATCGCATCCAGTTGGATGTAGAGAAAATGTTAGAAGACAAGTAAATTATATAGAAGGTAAAGAAAAACTTGAAAATGTTAAAAATGTATTAGTTATAGGGGCAGGAGCAGGATATGGACTTGCAAGTACAGTGGTTGCAGGATTATCATGTAATGCAAATGTTTTAGCTATAAGTTTTGAGAGAGAAGCAACAGAGAAAAGAACTGCATCAGCAGGATGGTATAATACAGAGGAAGTAAAAAAGACATTTGAAGATAAAAATTTAAAGTATATAAAAATGAATGGTGATGCTTTTTCAGATGAAGTGAAGGTTGAAGCAATAGAAAAAATAAAGGCTGAAATGGGTACTATTGATTTAGTAATATATTCACTTGCAGCACCTAAAAGAGTTATACCTAAAACTGGTGAAGTTGCAAATTCAAGTTTAAAACCTATCGGAGAAGCATTTACAAGTAAGACAATAGATTTCCACACAGGAAGAATATTTGATGTAACTATTGAGCCAGCTTCTGAGGAAGAAATTGATGGTACAGTAAAAGTGATGGGTGGAGCTGATTGGCTTTTATGGATGGAAGCTTTAAAAAATGAAAGTCTTCTTTCAAATGGTGTGAAAACTATTGCTTATAGTTATTTAGGACCAGAAATAACAGAGCCAATATATAAGAAGGGAACTATTGGGGAGGCTAAAGCAGATTTAGATGTAACAGCACCTAAAATAGATTCTATACTTGATGATATAAATGGTAAGGCTTATGTTTCAGTAAATAAAGCATTAGTTACTCAAGCGAGTTCAGCTATACCGGTTATCTCTCTTTATGTATCATTATTATATAAAGTTATGAAAGAAAAGGGAATCCATGAAGGGTGTATAGAACAAATATATAGATTATTTGAACAGCTATACGGCAAGGAAGAACTTAATTTTGATAAAGAGGGAAGAATCAGACTTGATGATTTAGAAATGAGAGCTGATGTTCAAGAAGAGATAATAAAAATTTGGCCTCTTATAAATTCAGAGAATGTTTTTGAAATAACTGATGTTGAAGGTTTTAGAAATGATTTCTTTAGATTATTTGGATTTGGCTTTGAAAATGTAGACTACACAGAAGATGTTAATATTAAATAATATTCATTCAAAAAGATTTAATATTATAGTTGTGTAAAATTAGTAGCCTAATTTCTGTAAATAGAATATGATAATATTAGTATTATAAAATTATAAGCATCCTAAATTTTAGGGTGCTTATATTTATGTGTTTAAAAGTTTGCAGATAATATGTAGCTTTCAAATTTTAAGGGGGACAATTAAATGAAGGTGAAAATTAGGGAGTTTTTTTCAGATAGGCAGTTTTACAGAACGTTGTTTGTTTTAGCGTTACCTATAATTATTCAGAATTTACTTATGTCATCACTGAGTATGGCTGATACTATGATGGTTGGAGTATTAGGGGATGTTTCAGTTGCAGCTGTTGGAATAGGAAATCAAGTTAATTTCCTAGTACAGTTATTTATGTTTGGAATACTTGGTGGAAGTAGTATATTTATATCACAATTTTGGGGAAAGAAGGATTGTGGAAATATAAAGAAAACGGTAGGTCTTAGTATTATTAGCAGTGCAATAGTTGGAGCTATTGGTTCAATTATTGTTGTAATAGGAGCAAGTTTTATTGCTAAGATTTTTAGTGATGATGCTGCGGTTATAAATCAGGTTGTAACATATTTAAAGGTGATGTCTTTTAGTTATGTAGTTAATGCAATTACAATAGGTCTTGCATTTTCTTTAAGGAGTATAGAAGATTCAAAAAGCCCAATGCTAGTTAGTGCAGTAGCAGTACTTACTAATGTGGCACTTAACTATTGTTTAATATTTGGTGAGTTTGGAATGCCAGAACTTGGAGTTAAGGGTGCAGCTATTGCTACTGTAATTGCAAGGTTTTTAGAGGCTACACTACTTATTTTAATTGCTAGTAGAAACCCAGTGTTTAAAGGAAAAGCATCAGAATTCTTAGATTTTGATTTAGCTTTTTCAAAAGAAGTATATAAAGCTGTTATACCAGTATTATTAAATGATATATGTTGGGGAATTGGAAATTTTCTATATTCAATAGCGTACGGGCAAATAGGAACTGAGGCTATGGCGTCTGTGCAAATTTGTACAAATATACAAAATGTATTTATGGTGCTTGGAATGAGTATGTCTAGTGCTGGGCTTGTTATGATAGGAAATCAAATTGGAGCAGATAAAGAAGAGAAAGCTAGGGACTATGGAAATAAGTTTGTTATTCTTGCATGTGGTATAGGAATAATTATTGGCGTTTTAGTTATTATGACATCAAGTTCAATAATAGGTATTTTCAATGTGTCAGAAGAAGTTAAAAGATACTCTGTGCTTATACTTAATGTATTTGTTCTTCTAGCACCGATTAGAATGATGAATCTTGTTATTATAGTGGGAGTTCTAAGAGGCGGTGGAGATGCAGGGTATGCATTGAAAATTGAAGCTATACCAATGTGGTGTATAGGAGTTCCATTTGCTTTTATTGGTGCTGTATTTTTACAACTAGAAGTTCACTATGTAGTGATGTTAGTTTCTGTTGAAGAGATATTTAAATTAATACTAGCATGGCGCAGACTTAGAAGTGGAAAGTGGATAAGAAGCGTTATAAAAAATATAGAAGAAGATAAAGTTAGTGCTAATATTTAATTCTAGGGAAGTGTTATTTACACACTTCCTTTTTTATGTAGAAAATATTGAACTATCTGTTATAATAAAGAGTATTGATGTCGTACATAATATTATATAAGAGTTTGTTTCTTATATAAGGATAAAATAAATAAAACCTTTAGGAGGATTTTATAGATATGAGTTTTAACAAAATGAATTTAGATAAAAAGATAATTACAGCACTTGAGAATATGGAATATCATAAACCATCTGATGTTCAAAGAGAAACTATTCCGTATATATTAAATAAAAAAGATGTTATAGTTAAGTCAAAAACAGGTTCAGGAAAAACAGCAGCATTTTCAATACCAGCTTGTGAGATAGTTGTTACAGAAGAAAGCTGTGTTCAAGTTTTAATTCTTGTTCCAACAAGAGAACTTGCTATACAGGTTAAAGAGGAAATTGGAAATATAGGAAGACTTAAAAAAGTTAGAGCATGTTCTATATTTGGAAAGATGCCTTACAATGACCAAATAAGGGAACTTAAGCAAAGAGTACATATAGTTGTTGGTACTCCAGGTAGAGTTATTGATCACATTAAAAGAGGAACTTTAGAACTTAAAGACCTTAAAATGATGATAATTGATGAAGGTGATAAAATGCTTAATATGGGCTTTATTGACCAAATCAGAGAAATCTTCTTTGCGGTACCAAGTGGAATAACTACAACATTATTCTCAGCAACAATTCCAAATGAAATTAAAGAACTTGGTGATATATATATGAATGAGCCAACAGTTATGGAAGTAAAATCAAAGCTTGTTAATGAAGGTAAAATTCATGAGAGTTATTTAAGTCTTGATAAGAAGGATAAGCTTAAAACTTTATTAAATCTTTTATACACAAAGAACCCAGAGAGTGCGATAGTATTCTGTAATACAAAAGATGAAGTTAGATCAATAACTAGTCTTTTAAAGAAAGAGGGGATTATAGCTTGTGAGATACATGGAGACATGGAACAAGTAGCCCGTATAGAAGTTATGAAGGAGTTTAAAAATAAAGAGTACAAAGTTATGGTTGCAACAGACCTTGCAGCTAGAGGTATTCATATAGATCATATAGAACTTGTTATAAACTATGAAGTTCCAATGGAGCAAGATAGCTATGTTCATAGAATAGGAAGAACTGGTAGAGCTGGAAAAGAGGGAGATGCAGTTACTCTTGTAGCACCATTTGAGGAGAAATACTTAAGAGGTGTAGAAGAATATATAGAAAGAAAAATCCCACTAGGTCAGATACCATCAGAAGATGTAGCAAGAGTTTGTAAGTCTAAGTTTAAAGAGGCTCAAAGAAAAATGCTTGCAGAAAGAAAAAATAATAAAGCAAAAGAAGTACACAAAGATGTTATGAAACTTCACTTAACTGGTGGTAAGAAAAAGAAAATTAGACCACTTGATATAGTTGGTGCAGTAAGTAACCTTAAGGGATTAACAGGAGATGATGTTGGAATAATTGATGTTCAAGATGGATTCTCATATGTTGATGTACTTAATGGAAAAGGAAATATGATTCTTAAAAACTATAAAGATATTACTATAAAAGGTAAGAAGATTAGAGTTACAAAAGCTAAAGCATAGAAATAAACAAAGCCCTACTGAAAATTTCAGTAGGGCTTTTATGTTAATAATAGAGTGCTAATTTAGAGCCTCTATTAGAGCTAAGAATAGGATTATTATACCTGCTATTAAACTACCTTTTTCAGCTATAAATTTATTCAAAAATCTTTTTGAAACATAAACGCCAAGAGGAATCAAGATTAGTGAAAATAAAAATGTGAAAAGAGTTGTTAGTTTAACATCAAGTCCAGTAATGCTAGCAGCTAGCCCAAGAGCAAAGTTGTTAAGGGCAAGTGCAAAAGCAAGAGCAACAGACTCTCTGAGTTCAATTGAACCAGATTTATCTGTATCAGCTATTTCGGGAAATTTAAGTATTGCATTAGGACAAGTATTCCCGCTTGAGCACAAAGTATCAGGACTTTGCATATTTTTTGTTTTCCTGTAATCTAATATAAAATAAACTCCTAAAATGAGAAGGACAAAAGCTCCAAGTAAATTTGCTGATTTCATAGGAAATATGTTTATTAGCATAGCCCCAAAAATCATAGACAAGAATGTTCCAAGAGCTGAAACAAAAGCTATTACTAAATTACTGAGAAAGCCTATTCTTATGTTCTTTGTACCATATGCAAGTGAAACCATAAACGTATCAAAGCTAGCAGAAAGAACGAAAAGTAGAATGGGGATTAAAGTCATATAAGCCTCCAAAAGATCTCTTTGTACTAATATATATAAAAGTAAACTAACTTGTTACAACTTTATTAGACATAAAAAAAACTACATTCAAATACGAATGTAGTTTTTTTTTTATAGCTGTGAGAAAAAATATGTTTCTAATAATGATTTAACATTATTACGAAGTACAACTTCATACATATAATTTTTGCAACGTTTTAATTTCTTGTTAAGCAGTAGCTTTTCTATATGATTTTTTTCAGAACGCTTGATATCAGCTTCGATTAACTTAAGAGAATCTCTTAATGCAAGTGTAAAACCTTTATTATCTATAAAACTTTCAAGTGATTCATCTATAAATTTATAAAATTCAATAATCGAGGTTGTACTAGTAGCCAATTCAAAAGCTTGTTTGTGGAGTGAATTTCCTTTTTCCATTAATAATAGTTTATAGTTTTGATATTCTTTAATTAAGTCTTTAGATGTAAAGTTATGTCCATTGAGTTCTTTGAGTACATTTTGACATTTTAAAGCAGATATATCACTATCATGAGATTCAAGAGTTACATCAGCTTTAAAGTTTTCAATTGTTTTATAAAAGGCTATAAATTTTTCAGTAGAAATTGTATCAGATTCTTGACCTTTCTTTTTAGAATGATTTTGTTGGCTATAATGAACAATCATTTCACCATAGTTACCATTCCAGGTGTCAAATGCTAAGTCTAACTTTTCAAGAAGAGTTAAATCATTAGAATTTGAAACTTTATCGTAAAGTATGTTGAAAAGCATTGGTGCTGAAACTTTTTTACATATATCAAGAACATCATCAAATGAATAGTTTTTTATATCATTTGCAAGAATTAATCTTTCTTTAATATCTTTAGAAAGGTCATTGTAAACTTCAATGAATCTTTCAGTAGCAGCCTTTTTATTTGTATAAACACCACCAATTTCTAAAATTATTTTGTGTGATGTATCAAGATTTAGAGCTTTCATAAATTTAATATGCTGCTTTAGAAAAGCAATAGCTTTTTTTACTACATCTATGTTTGGGGAGTTAAGTAATGTATATTTTTGAGGGTACATAGTAACCCTTATATCATTGTTTTTTATTAAGTTAGATATTTGAGCAATTTCATCTGATAAGATGCTAGTCCAATCAGTAGAAGAATTGTATAGAGTCGTATTATCTAGTATATCTGAACTTATTCTAAATAAGCGTATGTCATTATCTATATTATGAGCTAAAATTAATTTTAAGTTTTTTAAATTGTCTCTAAGGGATTCTATAAATTCTTCATTAGAAAATTTCTTTGAAACGATTCTTTTATCTGTTCTAGCATTCATAGTCAAAGGAGCGCAAGAATAACCAATTTTCATAATTACCTGCTAACAAATAATATTTGTAGCAGTTCACCACCTTCCTTAATACTTTTATTATTATATTTAAGTGTTTGATACTTTAACTCTAATAATAGTATGTACCAAAAAGTGAAAGTATATAAAAAAACTTTATTTTAAAGTATAAAAGATTTAAAAATAAGTGATGAAGAAATGCATGTATTTAAAGAGTTGTAGTAGCAAGGGGATAAGTGTTTTTTCTGATTTTACTATTTTTTAACGATTTAAATTATGATAAAAAACAAATAAAAGTTATAAAATTATTAATTTATCAAAATAAATATAATTTGGTTGACAATGTATAGTTATAAGAGTAAAATTTTTAGAAAATAACAAATAAATATGCAAAATTTATATTATATTCATATTTTAAATCGGTATAGGTTTACAAGACTTATACTTTTTTATTTATAAATAGTGGTAAATTTTGTAATAACTACATTGAGAAAATGAATATAATTAAAGATTTGAAGAGTTAAATTTACAGAAAAGGGGGCGTTTTTGTGGATAAACATGTTTTATCAGTATTAGTTAGAAATTCATTTGGAGTTCTAAGTAGAGTTTCAGGCTTATTCTCTAGAAGAGGTTTTAATATTGAAAGTCTTACAGTTGGAAAAACTCAGGATGAAAATATATCTAGAATGACAATATCAATTTTGGGAAATGATGAAGTTTTAGATCAAGTAATAAAACAACTTAACAAATTAGAAGATGTTAAAAAAATAATTAATATAGATGATGAGGATTCTATTTATAGAGAACTTGTACTTATAAAAGTTAAGGCTAGTGCAAATGAGAGAGCAGCGATAAATGAAATTGTTAATATTTTTAGATGTAAAGTTGTTGATATTGCAAAAGAATCTTTAACTATTGAGCTTACAGGGGATGAAAGTAAGGTAACGGCTCTTATAAAACTCCTTAGTGAATATGGAATTAAAGAAATTGTAAGAACAGGAATAACAGCTCTTGAAAGAGGAGATAAGGAAATTACAGCTTATGGGGAGTATTTTGAAGAGGAGTATTAAACTTTTTTGATAGATTTAGGAGGTGATTTTCTATGGCTAAGATAGAAATTTTTGATTCTACATTAAGAGATGGGGCACAAGGTCAAGGAATTAGCTTTTCGCTAGAGGATAAAATTAAAATCTGTAAAAGTCTCGATTCTTTAGGAATTGACTATATAGAGGCTGGCAACCCAGGTTCTAATCCAAAAGATATGGAGTTTTTTAATAGGATAAAAAATATTGACTTTGATAATTCGCGAATAGTTGCATTTGGAAGTACTAGAAAACCAGGAAGTGTAGCAAGTAAAGATAAAAATTTACAGAGTTTACTTAGTGCAGGCACTAAAACAGTTGTTATATTTGGAAAGGCTTGGGACTTTCAAGTTACAGATATATTAAAAACTACATTAGAAGAAAATTTAAAGATGATATCGGATACTATAAATTTCCTAAAAGAAAATGGTAGGGAAGTTATATTTGATGCAGAACATTTTTTTGATGGGCATAAAGCAAATCAAGATTATGCAATAAAAACAATATTAACTGCACAAAAAGCTGGTGCAAAGACAGTGGTGCTTTGTGATACAAATGGTGGAACTTTGTGCGGTGAGATAGAAAAGATAGTCAGAGAAGTTAAGAAAGAAAATGATTTTGATATAGGAATACATTGTCACAATGATATTTCTATGGCAGTTGGAGGTTCAATATCAGCAGTAATTGGTGGTGCAAATCATATTCAAGGAACATTTCTTGGTATTGGTGAGAGATGTGGCAATGCTAGTTTAAGTAGTATTATTCCAACGTTAAGTTTAAAACTAGGTTATGAAGTTAGTGCAAAGGATAAACTTGATGAGCTTACTACAACAGCAAGGTTTATAGCTGAAATTTCTAATATAAGTATTAGAGATGAAGAACCTTATGTGGGCAATAGTGCCTTTGCTCATAAAGGTGGAATGCATATTGATGCGGTTGTGAAAAATCCAAAGTCATATGAACATATAGAACCAGAGTGTGTGGGGAATAAAAGAAGATTTCTTATTTCTGAGGTTAGTGGAAAATCTACTATACTCAAAGAAATTCAGAAAATTTTCCCAGAACTTTCAAAGGAGTCAAAGGAAGTAGAACTCATAACAAATAAGCTTAAAGAACTTGAGTATGAGGGATACCAATTTGAAGGTGCTGATGGAACAATTGAACTTGTAATGAGAAAGATAATAGGTAAATATGAGCCTTTCTTTGAACTTGTAAGTTTTAAAACAATAGGAGAACAGTGCACAGAACTTAACAATAGGTATAGTTCTACTGCATTTGTAAATATATCAGTTGATGGTGAGAGTCAAATCACAGCAGCTGAAGGGGATGGGCCTGTAAATGCTCTTGATAAAGCATTAAGAAAAGCTTTAGAGGTATTCTATCCTCAACTTAAAAATATTAGACTTGTTGATTATAAAGTTAGAGTTTTAGATACTGAGTCAGCAACTGATGCAAAAGTTAGAGTTTTAATTGAATCAACAGATGGAGTTGAAAATTGGGGGACAGTTGGGGTTTCAAGAGATATTATTCAGGCAAGCTGGATAGCACTTGTAGATTCTATTGAGTATAGACTTATAAAAGATATAGAAAGAAAAGTTAGAAAGTATTTTTAGTTAGTTTAAGAGGGGGATTTTAATTATGGGAATGACTATGACACAAAAGATTCTTGCAAAACATGCGGGTCTTGAATCGGTAAAAGCAGGACAACTTGTAGAGGCAAACTTAGATTTAGTATTAGGAAATGATATCACAACACCAGTTGCGGTAAAAGAGTTTGAAAAACTTGATTTAGAGCAAGTTTTTCACAGTGATAAGGTAGCAATAGTTCCAGATCATTTTACACCTAATAAGGATATTAAATCAGCAGAACAGTGTAAATGTATAAGAGAGTTTTCAAGAGATAAGAAAGTTAATAATTTCTTTGATATTGGAGAGATGGGTGTTGAACATTGTCTTTTACCAGAGAAAGGGCTTGTTGTAGCAGGAGATGTTGTAATAGGAGCAGATTCACATACTTGTACTTATGGAGCGCTTGGAGCTTTTTCAACAGGAATAGGCTCAACAGATATGGCAGCTGGGATGGCAACAGGAAAATGTTGGTTTAAAATTCCAGAGGCGATTAAGTTTGTTCTTACAGGAAAGCTAAATAAGTGGATAAGTGGTAAAGATGTTATTCTTCATATAATCGGAATGATTGGTGTTGATGGTGCTTTGTATAAATCAATGGAGTTTGTTGGAGAAGGTCTTAATAACCTTTCAATGGATTCAAGGTTTACAATGGCAAATATGGCAATTGAGGCAGGCGCTAAAAATGGTATATTCCCAGTTGATGATGCAACTATTGAATATATGAAAGAACATTCTACAAAAGAATGGACTAAGTTTGAAGCAGATGAGGATGCAGTTTATTGTGAAACTTATGAAATCAAATTAGATGAGATAAGACCAACAATAGCATTTCCACATTTACCAGATAACACAAAAACTATTGATGAAATAACTGAGCCAGTTGAAGTTAATCAAGTAGTTATAGGTTCTTGCACAAATGGTAGAATGGAAGATTTAAGAGAAGCGGCAGCTATCTTAAAAGGAAATAAAGTTAAAAAGCAAGTTAGAACAATTGTTATACCAGGAACACAAAAAATATATCTACAAGCTATGGAGGAAGGCTTACTTAAGACTTTCATAGAATCAGGAGCGATAGTTTCGACACCAACTTGTGGACCATGTCTTGGTGGACATATGGGAATACTTGCACAAGGTGAAAGAGCACTTTCAACAACTAATAGAAACTTTGTAGGAAGAATGGGACATGTTGAATCAGAAGTTTATCTTGCAAGTCCAGCAGTTGCAGCAGCAACAGCTATACTTGGAAAAATTGCTTCACCAGAACAACTTTAAGAGAGAAAAAAGAGGGGGATATTAAAGATGGAAGTTTGTGGGAAAGTTTTTAGATATGGAAATAATGTAGATACAGATGTAATAATTCCAGCAAGATACTTAAATACTTCAGATGAGAAGGAACTTGCTATGCATTGTATGGAGGATATAGATAAAGAGTTTATAAATAATGTACAAGAGGGAGATATCATAGTTGCTGATAAAAATTTTGGTTGTGGTTCATCAAGAGAACATGCACCAATAGCTATTAAAGCTAGTGGAGTTAGTTGTGTTATAGCAAAAACTTTTGCAAGAATATTTTATAGAAATTCAATTAATACAGGACTTCCTATTTTAGAGTGTCCAGCAGCAACAGAGGGAATTGAAGCTGGAGATAAGGTTACAGTTAATTTCTCAACAGGTCTGATAAAAAATGTAACTAAAGGTACACAGTACCAATCAGAGCCATTTCCAGAGTTTATGCAAAATATCATAAACCAAGGTGGACTTATAGAGAAAATTAAAAAACAAGCTAAATAAGATTGGGGGAAATGAAAAATGAATTTTAATATTGGGGTTATTAAAGGTGATGGAATAGGACCAGAGGTTGTAGACCAAACACTTAAAGTTTTAGATAAAGTAGCAGAAAAATATGGACATGAATTTAATTATAACGAGGGAATTGCTGGAGGTTGTGCAATAGAAGCAACGAATGGTGAAACAGCACTTCCAGATGAAACATTAGAAATGTGCAAAAAGATGGATGCTGTATTCTTAGGAGCTGTTGGTGGTCCTAAGTGGGATAATTTATCAGGAACAGTTAGACCAGAGCAAGCACTTTTAGGGTTAAGAGGAGCACTTAATTTATATTGTAATTTAAGACCGGCTTTATTATATAAACCTCTTAAAGATGCATCACCACTTAAGGAATCTATCATTGGTGATGGAATTGATATCTGTGTAGTAAGAGAACTTACAGGTGGAATTTACTTTGGTAAAAGAGAACTTATTAAAAATGGTGATGAAGAAACTGCAAGAGATACAGAAGAGTATTCAACTTCAGAAGTTAGAAGGATAGCAAAAACTGCTTTTGATATAGCTATGAAGAGAGATAAAAAAATTACAAGTGTCGATAAGGCAAATATACTTGAAAGTTCAAGACTTTGGAGAAGAGTTGTTGAAGAAGTTCACGCTGATTACCCAGAAGTTGAAGTTAATCATATGTACGTAGATAATGCGGCAATGCAACTTGTAAAAGATCCAAAACAATTTGATGTTATTTTAACAAGTAATATATTTGGAGATATTTTATCAGATGAAGCTTCAATGATTACTGGGTCAATAGGGATGTTACCGTCAGCAAGTTTAGGAGAAGGTACTTTTGGAATGTACGAGCCTATTCATGGTAGTGCACCTGATATTGCAGGAAAAGGAATTGCGAATCCTCTTGCAACAATTTTATCCGCTGCAATGATGCTTAGATATAGCTTTAACTTAGAAAAAGAAGCATTAGCAATAGAAAATGCTGTTATAAGTGTTTTAGAGAATAATTATAGAACAGGGGATATAAATAGTGAGGGTATGAAACTTGTTGGAACTGATGAAATGGGTCAACTTGTTATAGATTCTTTAGTTTAGGGGTGGAATTATGAGAAGTGATAGGATAAAACTAGGAGCTAGTAAAGCTCCACATAGGTCATTATTAAAGGCTTCAGGTCTTACAGATGAAGAAATTGCTAGACCGCTAATTGGAGTAGTTACATCTCAAAATGATATTATACCAGGGCATATTAACCTTGATAAAATAGTTGAGGCTGTTAAAACAGGAATTATTATGGCAGGTGGAACACCACTTGTATTCCCGGTTATAGGAGTTTGTGATGGAATTGCAATGGGACATAAAGGGATGAAATATTCTCTTGCCACAAGAGAAATAATTGCAGATTCAATAGAGTGTATGGCAAATGCACATGGATTTGATGGACTTGTTCTTATTCCTAATTGTGACAAAATTGTTCCGGGTAGTGTTATGGGAGCTTTAAGAGTTAATATTCCAACACTTGCAGTTTCAGGTGGACCAATGCTTGCAGGGATTTTTAAAGATAAAAAGTGTAGTCTTTCTACTGTTTTTGAAGGTGTTGGAGCTTTTGAAGCAGGAAATATGACTGAGAAAGAACTTTTAACTTTAGAGAATGATGCATGTCCAACTTGTGGTTCATGCTCAGGTATGTTTACTGCAAATTCAATGAACTGTCTTTGTGAGAGCCTAGGAATAGCGCTTCCTGGGAATGGAACAATTCCAGCAGTTTATTCAGAAAGAATAAGACTTGCTAAAAAGGCTGGAATGGCAATTATGAATCTTGTAGAGAAAGATATTAAGCCAAGAGATATTATAAATGAAAAAAGTATAGCTAATGCACTTGCTGTTGATATGGCACTAGGGTGTTCAAGTAATAGCGTTCTTCATTTAACAGCAATTGCAAATGAAGCTAAGGCTGATATAAATTTAGATATTATAAATGAAGTAAGTTCAAGGGTTCCTAATCTTTGTAAGCTTTCACCAGCAGGGTCTTCACATATAGAAGACTTATACGGCGCAGGTGGGGTCACAGCAGTTATGAATGAACTTAGCAAGAAAGATTTAATTGATTTATCTTTAATTACTGCAACAGGGAAAACTCAAGGTGAAAATATTCAGGGTGTTAAAGTTTTAGATAATTCAGTTATTAGAGATATAGAAAATCCTTATAGCACAACAGGCGGAATTGCTATTCTTAGAGGAAATCTTGCAAAAGATGGAGCAGTTGTTAAAAAGTCAGCGGTTTTACCAGAAATGCTAATACATCAGGGGCCGGCAAGAGTTTTTAATTCCGAAGAAGAAACAATTGAAGCTATAACATCAGGAAAAATTGTTAGTGGTGATGTTGTTGTTATTAGGTATGAAGGTCCTAAGGGTGGACCAGGTATGAGAGAGATGTTATCACCAACTTCTGCAATAGCAGGGATGGGACTTGATAAATCAGTTGCTCTTATTACAGACGGAAGATTCTCAGGTGCAACTAAAGGGGCATCAATAGGGCATGTATCACCGGAAGCAGCAGAAGGTGGAGTTATTTCACTTGTTGAAGAGGGAGATATTATTTCAATTGATATTCCAAAGGGAATTTTAGAACTTAATGTATCAGATGAAGTTTTAGAAGAGAGAAGAAAAAATGTAGTTTTATTAGAACCTAAAATTAAAGAAGGATATTTATATAGATATTCAAAACTTGTTTCATCAGCTAGTGAAGGTGCAATTCTTAAATAGTAGGTTTTAAAGAAAGATAGAAAATAGGTTGAAATAAAAAGAATTAGCAATAAGATAAATCAAAGGGGTGATATTTATGATGTTAAATGGGTCAGAAATATTAGTTAAATGTTTATTAGATCAAGGTGTTGATACTATCTTTGGATATCCAGGTGGAGCAGTATTAAACATTTATGATGCTTTATATAAAAATAGAGATAAGATAAATCATGTTTTGACTTGTCATGAGCAAGGGGCAGCTCATGCAGCAGATGGGTATGCTAGAACAACTGGAAAAGTTGGTGTGTGCCTTGCTACATCAGGGCCAGGAGCTACAAATCTTGTTACAGGAATTGCGACTGCATATATGGATTCAATTCCTATAGTAGCAATTACAGGTAACGTTCATAAGTCACTTCTTGGAAAAGATAGCTTTCAAGAGGTAGACATAGCAGGGATTACAATGCCGATTACAAAGCATAATTATATAGTTAAACATTTAAAAGATTTACAAAAAGTTGTAAGAGAAGCTTTTTACATTGCAAGTCATGGAAGACCGGGGCCGGTTCTTATTGATATTACAAAAGATGTAACAGCAGCTCTTATTGAATATGAATATAGAGCACCTAAGACCATAAAAAGAAGTACAAATTATATAACTGACTGCGCAATAGGAAAAGTTGCAGATATCATAAATAATAGTAAAAAACCATTTATATATGCAGGTGGCGGAATTATAAGTTCAGAAGCAGAAAGAGAACTTAAAGTTTTAGCTAAGAAAATTTCAGCACCGGTATCTAGTTCTCTTATGGGACTTAGTGCATTTGATGGAGATGAAGAACTTGCAACGGGAATGATCGGGATGCATGGGACTAAAGCATCTAATTTACTAGCTGTTGAATGTGATGCATTTATTTGTATAGGTGCAAGATTTAGTGATAGAGTTATTGGAAAAAAAGAACATATCAACAATGCTAAGGTAATTCATGTAGATGTAGACCCTGCGGAAATTAATAAAAATATTAAAGCTGATTGCTCAGTTGTTGGTGATATTAAAGAGGTTTTAAATAAATTACTTCCTTTAATAAATGAAAAAAATAACAAAGAATGGAGTGCTAGGTTAGCAGAACTTAAAGAAGTTAAAAAAACTGTTATTAATCCTAATACACCACAAGAATTATTTGCAATTTTAAATGATATAACAAAAGGTGATGCTGTAATAGTAACGGATGTTGGACAGCATCAAATGTGGACAGCACTTAGTTATAAATTTAAAACACCAAGAACTTTTGTATCCTCAGGTGGACTTGGAACTATGGGGTTTGGACTTGGTGCAGCAATTGGAGCGCAATTTGCAGTTCGAGATAAAAAAGTAATTTTAATAACTGGGGATGGGAGTTTTGCAATGAACTGCAATGAAGTACCAACAGCTGTTAAAAATGAATTACCACTTACTATAATCGTGCTTAATAACAATGCACTTGGAATGGTTAGACAGTGGCAAACACTTTTTTATGACAAGAGATATTCAAGTACAACTCTTGATAGAAAAACTGATTTTGTAAAACTTGTTGAAAGTTTTGGTGGTAAGGGGTATAGAATTGACCTTGCGGATAATAGTTATGAAATTTTAAAAGAGGCAATAGAAAGTAAAGAAACTACGTTAGTAGATTATATAATACATGAAGATAATAAAGTGTTTCCAATGGTTGCACCAGGTGCACCAATCAAAGATATTATTTTAGGTGAAGAAAAATAAATTAATTTAAGGGGGAAGATTTATGAGTAAAAAAATAAAAATATTTGACACCACTCTACGAGATGGAGAACAAACACCAGGAGTTAATCTGAACCTCAAAGAGAAAGTTATTATAGCAAAAAAACTTGAAGAACTTGGTGTAGATGTAATTGAAGCTGGTTTCCCAATGGCATCAAAAGGTGATTTTGATGCTGTAGAGGCAATAGCAAAACAAATTAAAAATTCTACTGTTGCAGCACTTTGTAGAGCTAATAAAGCTGACATAGACAAGGCTTATGAGGCGATAAAGTATGCAGCAAAGCCAAGGATTCATACTTTTTTAGCAACTTCACCAATTCATATGCAGCATAAGCTTAATATGACAAAAGCAGAGGTTTTAGAAAGAGCAATTGAAATGGTTGCTTATGCTAAAACACTTTGTGATGATGTTGAGTTTTCAGCAGAAGATGCATATAGAAGTGATAAAGACTTTTTAGTTGAAGTTTTTTCAAAAGTTATTGAGGCAGGAGCGACAGTTATAAATGTTCCAGATACAGTAGGATATGCGCTTCCAACTGATTATCATGATTTTATGAAGTATGTTATTGAAAATACTAAAGGTGCCCAAAAGGTTGATTTTTCAGTCCATTGTCATGATGACCTTGGTATGGCAGTAGCTAACTCGCTTAGTGGAATAATGGCTGGGGCATCCCAAGTTGAATGTGCAGTAAATGGTCTTGGTGAAAGAGCAGGAAATGCTGCACTAGAAGAAATAGTTATGACTATAAAAACTAGAGAAAATAGCCTTGATATGCACACAGATATAGATGCAACAAAAATATGGAGAACATCAAATATGGTTTCTTCAATTACTGGGGTATTTATTCAACCTAACAAAGCTATTGTAGGAAAAAATGCTTTTGCTCATGAATCAGGAATACATCAAGATGGAGTTTTAAAAGAAAAGTCAACTTATGAAATTATAACTCCAGAGTCAATAGGAAAGTTTGCTAATGACAATATTGTTTTAGGGAAACATTCAGGCAGACATGCTTTTGATGATTATTTAAAGAAAAATGGTGTGATTCTTGAAAAGGATGCTTTAAATGAAGCATTTATAGAGTTTAAGAAAATGACTGATAAGAAAAAACATATAAGTTCAAGAGATATAGATGCAATTGTAAATAATAATGTATCTAAAATAGAGGAAGTCTATAAGCTTTCATCATTCCAAGTTTATAGTGGAAATAAAATGATTTCGACAACTACTGTTGAAATTCAAAAAGGTGATGAGACTATTACTGAGAGTGCAGTAGGTGAAGGTTCAGTATCTTCAGCTTTTAAAGCAGTAGAGAGGGCTCTTGGATTTGAACTTAAGTTAGAAGATTATGCAATTAGGTCAATTACAGATGGAAAAGATGCACTAGGGGAAGTTACAGTGAAAATTTTATCTGATAATGAAATATATACAGGTAGTTCTCTTTCAGCAGATATTATGGAGGCTAGTATAGGTGCTTTAATAAATGCTGCAAATAGAATGATAGAATCAAAAAATTAATTAAGTCGTTAAATAATAAATTATTTAATATATATTAAAAAGAAAAAAACGGGGGTATTTTAATTATGGCAAAATTATTTTATGAAAAGGACACAAACCTTGAGCTTTTGATAGCTAAAAAGGTTGCAATTATTGGTTATGGAAGTCAAGGGCACGCACATGCGTTAAATCTTCATGAGAGTGGAGTAGATGTAACAGTTGGTTTATATGAAGGAAGTAAATCATGGGAAAGAGCTCAAGAGGCAGGACTTAAAGTTTCACTTGTAAGTGAAGCTGTTAAAAATAGTGATGTTATTATGATATTAATACCAGATGAAAGACAAAGAGAGATGTATAATACAGAAATTGCACCTTACTTAGCAGAAGGAAAATCATTAGTATTTGCACATGGATTCAATATTCACTATACACAAATAGTTCCACCTGCTAATGTAGATGTATTTATGGTAGCACCAAAAGGTCCAGGACACATGGTAAGAAGAACATATACACAAGGTTCAGGAGTTCCATGTCTTATAGCTGTATACCAAGATTATACAGGGCAAGCTAGAGATTTAGCACTTGCTTATACAAACGCTGTTGGTGGTGCAAGATCAGGAGTGCTTGAAACAACATTCAAAGATGAAACAGAAACAGACTTATTTGGTGAACAAGCTGTATTGTGTGGAGGCTGTAGTGCTTTAATCAAAGCTGGATTCGAAACTTTAGTAGAAGCTGGATATGCTCCAGAAAATGCTTATTTTGAGTGTATGCATGAAATGAAACTTATAGTTGATTTAATGTACCAAGGTGGTCTTGAAACTATGAGATATTCAATTAGTGATACTGCTGAGTATGGAGATTATGTTGTTGGTAATAGAATTATTACAGATGAAACTAAGAAAGAGATGAAAAAAGTTTTAACAGAAATTCAAGATGGTACTTTTGCTAGGAATTGGCTTGTTGAGAATCAAGTAGGAAGACCAAGTTTTAATGCTACAAGAAGAAATGAAACAGAGCATCAAATAGAAACTGTTGGAAAAGAACTAAGAGGAATGATGAGCTGGATAAATAATGATGTAAAATAAGTATTAACTAAACGTGAAATATAGTTTATAATTAAGGTGAATATACTAAAAGTATGTTCATCTTTTTAATTATGTAATTAAGTTGTAGGTAAAAGCATATTATTAAAAAGTATAATGTAAATATAATTAATTAAAAAAAACTTACAAAGTGATAAAATGTTTGAAATTTTATCTGATAAATAATATAATAGTAAAAGACAATAAATAGAAAATATAAAATTTGGTAAAAATGTATTTTTTGGTAATTAAACTTTAGGAGTGACAAATATGGAAAAGAGCTTTTTTATAGTTAGTATAATCTTTCCGTTAATCATATTAGCAATGATGGCATATCATTGTATAATAGGTCTTATTGGTGCATACAAGCTGTCAAAAGATAAAGATAGAGAAACTAAACTAAAAAGTCCAGAGAAAAGTTTTGCACTTATTGTATCAGCACATAACGAAGAGGTTGTTATTGGTGGTTTAGTAGATAGTTTTAATCAGCTAAATTACCCAAAGGAACTTTATGATGTTTTTGTAATAGCTGATAACTGCACTGATTCAACAGCTGATGTTGCTAGAAAAAGTGGCGCAAATGTATATGAGAGATTTAATAAAGAAAAAAGAGGAAAAGGTTTTGCTTTAGAGTGGATGTTCAAAAGAATTTTTGAAATGGAAAAACACTATGACGCAATAGGAATATTTGATGCAGATAACTTAGTTGATAAAGAATTTTTACAAAAAATGAATTCAAAGATGTGTGATGGATATGAGGTTGTTCAATGTTATATCGAAACAAAAAATCCTAAAGACTCTTGGGTTACAGAGTCTTGTGACATATCACTTGGTTCAACAGTAAGAAGACTCCAATTTGGAAGAGATTCAATAGGTTTATCAGCACAACTTGGTGGTACAGGATTTGTTCTTACAACAGACATCTTAAAAGAGATGGGATGGGGGGCAACTTGTCTTACAGAAGATTTAGAGTTTACATGTAAGTTGGTTTTAAATGGTAAAAGAGTAGGAGTAGCAGATGATGCTATTATCTATGATGAAAAACCTTTAACATTAAATGACTCATGGAAACAGAGAAAAAGATGGATGCAAGGTTTTGCAGATGTTGCTAGTAGATACACTTTAAAGTTACTAGTTAAGGCTATTAAAGAAAGAGATATGATAGCATTTGATTGTGCGATGTATGTATTGCAACCATTTATGACATCATTACTTGCAATATCATTAGTATTCACAGCATTATCATCAGTATTTGTAGACCAACTTAGAGACTTCTTCTCAAACTATATATTCTATGATGGTCTTTGGGGAGTTATATGTCTTGCAGAAATAGCATTTATGGCTATTATGATGATGAAGGACAAGGTTAAGATAGGAAGAACATTAACAATGATGACTGCGTTTTTAATTGTAGCATTTATACAACCATTCTTCGTGGTTAATTTATCAATATTAGATGATAAGTTTATGCTTACATTGTTTAATATTGTATATGCAGCTATATTCTTCGTGATAAGTGTAAAGATACTCGGAGAAGATGTTAAAGATGAAGTTATTAGATATGTAGGTTCAGCTATTTATGTTCTAACTTGGGTTCCTATAACAATGCAAGGAATAGTTAACAAGGATAATAAAGAGTGGTCACATACAAAACATGTCAGACAACTTGGAATATATGAAATGTAAAGCAGATGCCTTAGGGCAACTGCTTTTTTTTCTTGGTTAATTTAAGCATATTATGGACATGGCTATTTGACAATAATACTTAAAAAAATTATACTGAAATTTAGTAACAAAGGTGGTGCACAAAGATGTTTGGAATAATAGAATATGAAGAGATACACGGAAAAGAAGATGAATACATATTTGTGGATGTTAGAAGTGAAAGTGAGTTTGCAGAAGAAACTATAACTGGAGCTATAAATATTCCAATTTTAACAGATAAAGAGAGGGAGATAGTAGGTACTACATATGTGAGAGAAAGTACGGATGTGGCAAAAAAACAAGGAATAGAGTTTGCATCTAAAAGACTTCCAATAATTTTTGAGGAGTTACAAGAACTTATTAGAAATAATCATGGTAAAAGACTTGTTATTTTCTGCGCAAGAGGTGGAATGAGAAGTGGAAGTGTTTGGGGTCTTTTAAATGGAATCGGTATAAGTGCCTTAAAATTAAGAGGTGGATATAAATATTATAGAGCGTTTGTAACAAAAAAATTAGAAGAATATTCAAAAGAAGTGAAATTTATAGTATTATATGGTAATACAGGTATTGGAAAGACAGAAATGCTTTATCAATTAAGAGGTGAAGGGTATGATGTTTTAGATTTAGAAGGAGCAGCTAACCATAGAGGCTCAGTTCTTGGTGGAGTTGGTCTTGGAAAGATTTACTCACAAAAGAAATTTGAAACATTAATGTATGATCAACTTAAAACTAGAAAAACCAACTTAGTATTTACTGAGGGCGAAAGTAGAAGAATATATAAGGTAATCATACCTGATAATATATGGGGGATTTTACAAGCCGGAGAAAAAGTTTATATAACAGCAGATTTAGAATCTAGAGCAGAGAGGCTTGTTAAAGAATATACTTCATTTGAAAATGTTAAAGAAGAAATTTTAACATCATTAGAGGGAATAAAAAAACATGCTAGTGAAGAAAATTACGAGAAATATAGAGCTTTAACAATTGTAGGTGATTATAAAACTGTTGCTATGGAAATGATGGAAAAATATTATGATCCAAAGTATAATCATGGTTCAAATAAAGAAGATATAAGAGCAAGATTCCATGCTAATACAGCAAGTGAAGCTTGCGATAAATTACATGCAATATATGAAGATGTTAAAAGTGAGATTGAAAAAGGTAATATTGAAGAATAAGTAAAATGTATGGAGGAGTTAGATGGCTAAGAAAAATGAATATGATGTAACATCCCTTACATCTCTAGAAAAACTAGAACCGGTAAGAGTTAGGCCAGGAATGTATATTGGGTCAACTGGGATAAAAGGATTGCACCATTGTATTTGGGAAATATTAGATAACTCAATAGATGAAATATCCAATGGGTTTGGTACAAAGGCAACTGTTATTTTAAATAAAGATAAGAGTATTACTGTTATTGATGATGGTAGAGGTATTCCAACAGGAATGCACCCTATAAAGAAAAAGACTGGTGTAGAAATGGTTTATACAGAATTACACACAGGTGGTAAGTTTAATAATGATAACTATAAAACTTCTGGTGGACTTCATGGAGTTGGAGCTGCTGTTGTTAATGCACTTTCAAAGTGGCTTATTGTAGATGTTAAGCAAAATGGAAATGTTTATAGACAAAGATTTGAATATGCTTATGATAAAGAACTTAAAAAAGACATGCCAGGAACAGCTGTAACTGGTTTAGAGATAGTTGGAAAGACTAAAGAAACAGGAACTATGGTTACATTCCTTCCAGATAGTGAAATATTTTCAACAAATGATTTTAAGTTTGATACGATAGATGAAAGACTTCAAGAACTTGCATTCCAAAATAAAGGAATGAGACTAGAACTTATTGATAGAAGAAAAGATGAAGAAGTTATAAAAGAGTACTATTCAGAAAGAGGTCTTTTAGATTTTATTGAATATTTAAATGAAAGTAAAACACCTCTTCACCCACAAGCTATATTATTTGATGGAGAGAGAGAGGTTAATGGACTTCAGATGTATGGAGAGGTTTGTCTTCAATTTACAGATTCTACAACAGAGAATATAGCAAGTTATGTTAATAATATCCCTACAACAGAAGCTGGTACTCATGAAACAGGTTTTAAAACTGGTATGACAAGAGCTTTTAAGGAGTGGTCTAAGAAGCTTGGGCTTATTAAAGAGAAGGATAAAGAGTTTGAGGGTGATGACATTAGAGAAGGTATGACTGCTATTGTTAGAATCAAGATAACTAATCCGGAGTTTGAGGGGCAAACAAAGACTAAACTTGGAAATACTGAGGCTTATACTATGATGAATGATTTATCATATACTAGATTCTCAGAGTGGATAGAAGATAATAAGCCGGTTGCTACTATGATTATTAATAATGCACTTGATGCTGCGGCAAGAAGAGATAAAATTAAGAAAATCAATGAAGCTGAAAAAAGAAAAGTTGGTAAGGGTACAGCACCTCTTGCAGGAAAAGTTGCTGTTTGCACTTTAAAAGATAGAACTGTAAATGAATTTATAGTTGTTGAGGGAGATTCTGCTGGTGGTTCTGCAAAACAGGCTAGAGACAGAAGATTCCAGACTATCATGCCTTCAAAGGGTAAGATAATGAATACTGAAAAACAAAAGCTTGAAAATGTACTTGCATCAGAAGAGCTTAAGATATTTAACACAGCTGTTGGTACAGGAACATTAGATCACTATAAAGCTGGGGATTTAAAGTATGATAAAATTATTATCATGAGTGATGCTGATGTAGATGGTTATCATATTAGAACTCTTTGGATGACATATATTTATAGATATATGAGACCACTTATTGCAGCGGGACACTTATATCTTGCACAACCACCTCTTTATAAGGTTTATAAAATGGGTAAAAATCCAACAGCAGTATATGCATATACTGAAGAGGACCTTGAAGGTGCTAAGAAAAAAATTGGAAAAGGTGCATTAATTCAAAGATTTAAAGGACTTGGAGAAATGAACCCAGAGCAACTTTGGGAAACTACATTAAACCCTGAAACAAGAACATTAATACAAGTTACAATAGATGATGCTGCAAAAGCAGAAAAAATGGTATCACTTCTTATGGGTGATGTTGTAGAACCAAGAAAGAAATACATGTATAAGCATGGTGAGTTTTAGGAGGGGATAATTTATGGCGAAGGTAAAGTTTGTTGTTCCAAAAGACAGAAACATAATAGTTTCACCACTTGAAGAAGTAATGCCAGATAACTATATACCATATGCGGTAGAAGTTGCTAAGGAAAGAGCATTACCAGATGTTAGAGATGGTTTAAAACCAGTACACAGAAGAATATTATATGGTGCTTATATGCTTAAAGCATTTCCAGATAGACCATATTATAAATCTGCTAGAATAGTCGGAGATATACTCGGTAAGTATCATCCACATGGTGACACATCAGTATATGATGCGATGGTAATCCTAGCACAAGACTTTAGTACAAGAAAACCACTAATTGATGGACATGGTGAAATGTTGCCGTCTTAGGTTGGGAAACTTAAGATTATTATCGGAGAAAAAAACTGGAAGGGTGAAATTCCTAATCAGAGGTGAAGTTATAAATTAAAGTTTATAACAGCCGCAACGCATAGAGATTGAAACTGTGAAAGCAGAATATAATATCTCCAAGAGGCTCCGACAACTAGAACAGTTGAAAAGATATGCTGAGCTTGCAGGAAGAGTAACTGTAAGAAGTAGCGGATAAAAAGCCACTACGATAACAATTCTGAACTGGGGATCAATTGACGGGGACAATGCAGCTGCTATGAGATATACTGAGGCTAGGCTTTCAGAGATGTCTATGGAACTGCTTCGTGATATAGATAAAGATGTTGTAGAGATGGTTCCAAACTACTCAGATTCTGAGATGGAGCCAAGAGTTTTACCTGCAAAATATCCAAACCTTTTAGTTAATGGGGCTTTTGGAATTGCGGTAGGTCTTGCAACTAATATCCCTCCACATAACTTAAAAGAAGTTATAGAGGGAACACTTGCTTATATAGATAATAATGATGTGACAACAGAAGATTTAATGTCATATATAAAAGGACCAGACCTTCCAACAGGTGGAGTTATGATAGGGAAAAATTCTCTTAAGGCTGCATATGACACAGGGATAGGTAAGGTTACTGTAAGAGCAAAAGCAAGTATAGAAAAATTAGAGAATGATAGACTAGGAATAGTTATAACAGAATTCCCTTATAGAAAAAATAAGGCTAGAATACTTCAAACTATTTCAGATATGACTGCTGATAAAAAACATGCAAAAGCACTTGATTCTATTACTGATATTAGAGATGAGTCAGATAGAACAGGGATTAGAGCAGTTATTGAGTTTAAGAAAACTACTGATGAAAATACAGTAGATAAAGTTTTAAAATATTTATTCAAAAAGACAGACCTTCAAGGTAACATAAGTTTCAATATGGTTGCACTTGCAGAAGGAAAGCCAGAAACAATGGGGCTTAAGACTATAATAGGTCATTATGTAGAACACCAAAAAGATGTTATAACAAGAAGAACTAAAAAAGAACTTGAAGTAGCAGAAAAAAGATTCCACATAGTTGAAGGTTTTATAAACCTTATAGATATAGTTGATGAAGTTATAGCTGCTATTAGAGCTTCAAAATCTAAGAAGGATGCACATGCAAACTTATTAGAGAAGTTTGGATTTACAGAACTTCAGGCAGACGCAATCTTAGAGCTTATGCTTTATAGATTAACAGGCCTTGAAATTGATGTGTTCAAGAAAGAATTTAGAGAACTTGAAAAGAAAATAAAAAAATTAAAGAAAATATTATCAGATGAAAAAACATTACTAAATGTTATAAGAGAAGACCTTAATATGGTAATGGAGAAGTATGGTGATGATAGAAGAACTGCTATCGTAGAAGATGATAGTGAGGCTAAAATTGAGATAGATGAACTTATAATTGCAGAGGATGTCATGGTTACAGTTTCTAATGATGGGTTTGTAAAAAGACTTCCTATGAGAACTTATAAGCGTTCTAATGTAGAGGCAAAGGATATAGATTATAGAGAGGGCGACTCACTAAAATACTTAATTCCTTCAAATACAAAAGATACTCTTATGATATTCACAGATGCAGGGAATATGTATAAGTATAGGACTTATGATTTAGCTGATGCTAAGTGGAGAGATAAGGGAGAACGATTTGATAGTCTTATAAAATCTCTTAAACTTGATAGTGAAAAAATTATTTCAATAGAGTCAATAGAGAGCTTTAGTCCAAGCAAGGCACTTAAGTTTATAACAGCAAATGGTCTTATAAAAAGAACATCACTTGATAAACTTATAAGTAACTATACAAAACTTGTAGCTATAAAACTTAAAAATGATGATATGCTTGCAAAGGTATTCCTAGAGGATATTGAAAGAGAACCTAAATTCTTAAGAATTATAACTTCAGGTGGACTTGAGGCAGTTATAGAAGAACCAACTTTAGAGCTTACTGATAGAAATATACTTGGTGAGGAGCTGTGTGTACTAAATTCAAGCAACAAAGTAGTGGATGTAATTGAAACACAAGAGTATGAATATGCAGAGTTTACTGTTGGGATTAATAAAAAGGGTAATGTAAAAATATACCGTAAATACTCACATGATGTTTATATAAAAGCAGCTACAAATTCAAAAGAAGAAATTCTTGTATTCACAAGTCTTGGAAATGTGTATAAGTTCCAATCTTTATTTGTTCAAAATAAAGAGGAACTAAAACTTACAGATATAGTTGATGGATTATCTGATAAGGAAGAGGTTATAGGAGTATTTTCTGTAAATGATGAGTGTTATAACAGAGATGATGCTTATGTTTACTTATGTACAAAGAACGGAATAGCTAAAAGAACTAGACTTGTAGATTTTGCAGATGGACTAACAAATAATCTTGCAGTTAAGTTTAAGTCACAAGATGACAGACTTGTATCGGCAGATATTAATGATTCAGATAATGCAAGAGTTATAGTTGTTACAAAAACAGGAATGGCTATTAAGTTTGATGCAAATGACATAAGTGCTATGGGAAGAAATGCAGCAGGAGTTGCAGCTATAAGTCTTAAAGATGATGAAGTTATTTTTGCTAAGTGTATAAGCATAGTAAATATAGATAATTCAGATGAGGAATATTCTAACTATAAAAAACTTATACTTGTATCAAAGGATAAGCAAAAAGTAGAGATAGAGATAAGTGAAATGAAATTACAAAACAGAGCTGGTAGAGGAAGCAATGTTATGGTTGTAGTTTTAGAGGACTATGTCAAGGATGTTTCTATAAGATAAAATATTACAGGGAGCAAATTGCTCCCTTTTTTTTATTTCCAAGGTTTTGTTTTATTAAGCCACCCTTTATCAGTCCAGTAAGCTTTATCATTTTCAGAAAACTGACCTTTTTTATGAAGGAGTTTCATTCCTAAAAATAATCCCTTAGTTTTAACAGGTGGAACTATCCTAGATTTATTTTTTACTATTTTATTTGAAATTTTAGCAACATTTTTTTTGATTTTAAGTTTATTTTTTTCACTTACACCATCCCAAGAAACTGCAAATACATTAGCTCCATAGCTATAACTTTTTCCAACTCCCCAAAAAAAGAAGTTATCTAGTAAATCTTTATTTGTAGATTTACAACCACCACCAGCAGCTGTGGAAATAACAAGTGCTTGTTTTTTAAACATAGATTCACTAGGTTTATGAACCATCCATCTGTATCCAAGATGATCTAAGAAAGATTTCATAGCACCTGAGGCATGATATACATAAACAGGGGTTGCAAAAATTAGTAGCTCAGCATTATCTATTGCTGTTGTAATAGGATGTATAAATTTATAATCAGGACATTTGGTATCGTCATCAAAACATTTAAAACATCCCCTGCAAAAGTTAGGACAGTCCCTAGGTAGAAAAAATTCAGTTACTTCTGATTCATCATCAGATAAAGTATCAATAAATTGTCTTGCTATATTGTAAGTGCTACTTTTTCTCATTGAACCATATATTACGGCTATTTTCATAAAAGCCTCCTAAAATATTTATAGTAAGATATCTATTCATAAGTTTTAAGAAATAGAATTATAGTAAAGGTAGTATAGCAAATGGGCGTTGAAATATTTGTTGAAAAAACTTGTGCATAAAAAGAATTAAAATATCTAAAGCGACACATACTAATTATATAAAATTGTAAATGAGGAATTATATTGAAAGTATTATTAGTAGGTCTTAGTATTGTTCTTATGAACTTTAATTTAGGTGCAAGCATAGATACAGTGAAAAAAGTTGATTATCCTATATTTTTAGGAGTGGTAGAAAGAGTGGAAAAACAAGAGGGAAACAAAGGTTATAAGGTTTTAGTAGATGGATATATAAAGGGAGGAATTATAAAAAAAGAAAAAATAGTAGCATTAGTTTCGCAGGATACAAAAATAAAGGTTTTAGGTGGAGAAGATAATGAAAAGATAAATATTAAAAGAGGTGATCATGTATTTATAGAGTTTTCACAGGCTATGACATTTTCAATCCCACCACAAAGTTTTGCTAGAGAGCTTGAAATATATAAGAAACCAACATATACCAACTTATTAAGAATTAAAATTGTTTGATTATATTGATTTTATAAAATTTAACTAGATATAGTCTAAATGTCATAATACTTTGATAATAAAACAATTAAAATAAAATAATATTATCAAATTAATTACAAGTTAATTGATTATATATGTAAAATTAAGAAATAGTGAGTAAATAAGCTTTAATAGCTATTAATAGAATGTTAAAGGAGATTAAGGGGAAATATATCAATTAAGTAATAACTAAAAATGGTAGTATAATAGAATTTATGAATAGATTATTAAGAAAATGATAATGAATAAAAAACAAAAGAGATTGGATGAGGTGAACTAAATGGCTTTAGATAAAATGTTAGTAAAACAGTTTACTAAAAACTTAAGTGATAAGACTTTCACAGTAAGATTTTGGGACGGAGAAGAGCATAAGGTAGGAGAAGGTGAGTCAGCTTTCAACCTTGTAATAAATAAGTTCCCAAGTAAAAGAGATTTATTAGCTGATGCTAGTTTAGCATTAGGGGAAGCTTACATGGATGGAGATATTGATATCGAAGGAAACATTCAAGAAGCAATAGAGAGCATGATGAGAAATACAAGCAGTTTCTTCAATGACAGCAAACTTTTAAAGGTTGTTGGTATTATAAAAGCTGCTGCAAAAGCAAAAGCAAAAGCAAATATAGCACATCACTATGATATAGGAAATGATTTCTATAAATTATGGTTAGATGAAACTATGAGTTACTCATGTGGATACTTTAAAAACGAAGATGATACATTATATGAGGCTCAAATGAACAAAATTCACCACATACTAAAGAAATTAAATCTTAAAGAAGGTCAAACACTTCTTGATATTGGTTGTGGATGGGGATACCTTTTAATAGAAGCTGCTAAGCTTTATAAAGTTAAGGGTGTTGGTATCACATTAAGTGAAGAACAATGCAAAGAAGCTAATGCTAGAATTAAGAAATTAGGATTAGAAGATTTAATCGAAATTAAAATAATGGATTACAGAGACTTACAAAAGAGCGGATTAGAATTTGATAGAGTTGTAAGTGTAGGTATGGCAGAGCACGTTGGAGCTTCAAACATTCCATTATACTTTGATAATATAAGTTCTGTACTTAAAGAGGGTGGAGTATGTCTTATACATAACATAACTAACCTTGTTGAAACAGAAGGAAACAAATGGATTACAACATACATCTTCCCAGGCGGATATGTGCCAACAGTAAGAGAAGAATTATTCCAAGCTGCTGAACATGGATTCTTTGTTCAAGATGTTGAGAGTTTAAGACTTCACTACATGAAGACTTTAATGTACTGGGTTGAAGGATTTGAAGCAAACATAGAGAAAGAAAAAGAAATGTTTGATGAAAGATTCTTAAGAATGTGGAGAATGTACCTTAACTCATGTGCGGCTGCATTCCACTACGGCGGAATTGATATCCACCAAATGATGTTCACAAAAGGAATCAATAACGAAATTCCTATGACAAGAAAATACATGTACGAAGACTAATATATAGTTTTTGAACTTTAAGCCGCCTTTACTGTAAAGGCGGCTTTTTATATATACCAAATCTTAAATAAAACAAAAGTTTTCAAATATGATATTATTAAGTATAGATTTGTTTAGGAGATTTAAATATGAAAAAAGAAATTTTTGATAATGGAGTCACATTTTTATATAAATATAAAGAAGGCGTTCATATATCATTTTGTATAGGGCTTGAAGCTGGCGCAAATAGAGAAAGTGAGGATAATATAGGAGTTGCACATACGCTTGAACATATATTATTTAAAGGAACTAAAAAGTATGATGAGATGCATATAAATAAAAAGTTAGATGATTTATTTGCTATGAATAATGCAATGACTAACTTTCCTTATGTAATATTTTATGGGGTAAGTTCAAAAGAGGATTTCAAAGAAGGATTTAATTTATACAGTGATATAGTTTTAGAGCCATCTTTTACGGATATAGGTTTTGATGAGGAATTATCAGTTATAAAGGAAGAATCTAGAGAGTGGAATGAAGATTTAGAACAGTATTGTGAGGATTTACTTTTAGAGAAAGCTTTTAAAACAGATAGGTTAAGCAAGACTATAATAGGTAGCGAGAAAAATATAGCAAATATAACAATGGATAAGCTTAAAGGTTTTTATGATAAGTTTTATGTTAGTGAAAATATGACAGTTTCATTTGTTGGTTCGCTTAGTTATGAAGAGGCTAGGGAAGTTATTTATGATAGATTTGGTATTATACCTAGAAAGTCTGTTAGGGAGGTAGAACTTAATAGAGAAAAGCTAGATAGTGGAATTTATAAAGAGTTTAAAGTGAAATCTGACTCTAGTAAAATACAAGTTATATATGATATAAGTAATTTAAGTTTAAAAGAGATTACGTTATTAAGAGTATTTAATATGTACTTTGGTGAAGGAGTAAGTTCTGTTTTATATGATGAAATAAGGACAAAAAGAGGTCTTGCATACGAGGTATATAGTGAGGTTAAGTGGGAAAAAACTATAAGCTTATTTAAAATAGTTATAAATACATCAAAAGAACATAAGAATGAAGCTCTAAAGGCTATTTCGGATATAGAAGAGAGTTTATCAAGAGTGATAAATAAACTTAGTATGAGTGAGATTAAAAAGCTTTTAAAAAGATATAAACTTAAATTATCACTTGATATAGAAAGAGGAATTGTTTTAGCTAATAGAAGCACGATATATAATGTTATGTTTAAGGAATATAACTATATAGAAAAAGAGTTAGAATTTGATGATATAAATATAGATGAGTTTAAAGGATTAGTTTTATCTGTCTTTAAAGATAAGGCACTTATGATATTAGAGTAATTTGAGGAGGAACAGTATGAGAGAAGAAAAATGGATGCTTAGACCAGGGATGAGAAAGCAAGAGAGGGTAAAATACTTTCAGGATAATTTAGGGATAGATAGGCTTACAGCGATAATGCTTGTAAATAGGGATGTTGAAACAATAGAGGATGCTAAAATGTTTTTAAATGGTTCACTTAAAGAACTTTTAGACCCATATCTTATGAAAGATATGAAAAAAGCTATTGATAGAATTAAGAAAGCTATTTTATCAGGTGAGAAAATTACTATATATGGTGATTATGATTGTGACGGAGTATCAAGTACTAGTATACTTTATAAAGCATTTGAAAGATGTGGTGCAAACTTTAACTATCATGTTCCGGATAGGGAGCATGAGGGTTATGGAATGAACTGCAATAGGGTGAAAGTTTTAGCACAAGAAGGAACAAGTCTTATAGTAACTTGTGATAATGGAATAGCAGCCTTTGAAGAAATTAGACTTGCACAAGAACTTGGGATGGATGTAATACTTACAGACCATCATGAAATTCAATTAGTAGATGGTGATGGTGAAGAAAAAGTATTTGCTGTTCCAAAAGCTTATGCAGTAGTAAATCCACATCAACATGATTGTACTTATCCATTTAAATTATTATGTGGGGCAGGGATAGCTTTTAAACTTTCAATAGCACTTTATGAAAGTTTAGGAATTTCTAAAGAAGAAGCATTAGAACTTGTTGAAATATGTGCAATTGCAACTGTATGTGATGTGGTTGATTTAAGAAATGAGAATAGAATAATTGTTAAAGCAGGATTAGAGAAGTTAAATAATAGTCATAATATAGGTATAAATGCTTTAAAAAAAGTTTGTGATTTAGAGGGAAAGGAAATAGTAGCATATCATTTAGGATTTGTTATAGGGCCTTGTATAAATGCCACAGGAAGACTTGAGACGGCTAGTTTATCAGTTGAACTATTAACAACTAAAGATAAAAATCGTGCAGAGGAACTTGCAAAAGAGCTTGTATCACTTAATGAGAGAAGAAAGGAACTTACAGCAGAAAGTGTTGAGGAAGTTATAAAACAAATAGAAAAAGATAAATTATATAATGATAAAGTTATTTTAGTGTATAATCCTAATATACATGAGAGTATAGCAGGAATAGTAGCAGGAAGAGTTAAAGAAAAGTATAATTTGCCTACAATAGTAATGACTAAAGGTAAAGAGATGCCAAAAGGTTCAGCAAGGTCAATAGAAGAATACAATATGTTTGAGGAACTTTCAAAGTGTAAGCATCTTATGCCAAAGTTTGGAGGTCATCCAATGGCTGCTGGTCTTTCATCTCCAGAGGCGAATTTACCAATTCTTAGAAAGGAATTAAATGATAATTGTACTTTAACAGAAGAACAATTAACACCTAAGGTTCAAATAGACGTAGCACTTAATTTAAATTTTGTTGATGAAAAATTGATTAAAGTAATTTCTGAGTTAGAACCTTTTGGAAAAGGAAATGCAACGCCGGTGATAGCAGCTAAAAATGTTGTTGTTAGAAGTTTTAGAACTATTGGCTCAGAGAAAAATCATATCAAATTTGAGTGTGTGATTCCAGAAAATAATATAAGAATAGATGCTTTACTATTTAATAAAGCTGATGATTTTGAAAAGGTCTTTGATGATAAATATGGTATGGGGAAATTTCAAGAATTATCAACAGGTTCGCTATTTAGATTTAATATAGACGCTATTTATAAGCCTAGCATAAATGAATTTAATGGTAGAAAGAGTATGCAAATTATAGTTAACAATATAAGATTGTCAGAATAGAAATAATAAAAGGAGTCTTTGATGACTCCTTTAAAAACATGTTCTATTTTAAACTTCTTTCATAAGATTCAACCATTTTTTTTACCATTTCACCACCAACAGACCCACACTCTCTTGCAGTTAGATGTCCATTATAGTCAGTAAAATGAATTCCGAGCTCTTTTGCGACTTCATTTTTGAATTTTGATAAAGCATCATTACAATCGGGCACTAATTTTTTTGACATTAATAATTCCTCCTCTAAGCTATACAAATTGTGTTTCTATGGTATTATTTTACCCAGTAGGAAATGACAATATGATATAAAATTAAAGGGATTATAGGAATTAATATGAATTTGAACTATAATATAAAAAGTTAGACAATTAAAAAGTACTTTTAAGGAGTGGAAAATTTTGAGTAAATATAAAATTATAATGACAGGTGGAGGTTCGGCAGGACATGTCACACCTAATATAGCTTTAATGCCAAAGCTTAAAGAACTTGGATTTGAGATAAAATATATAGGAAGCAAAAAAGGAATTGAAAAAGAAATAATCCAAAAAGAAGGATTACCATATTTTCAAATATCATCAGGTAAGGTAAGAAGATACTTTGATGTTAAGAACTTCACAGATCCATTTAAAGTTTTAAAGGGAATTACTGATGCATTAAGAATACTTAGCAAAGAAAAGCCAGATGTTGTATTTTCAAAGGGTGGATTTGTTACTGTTCCAGTAATAATTGCTGCATCAATGAAAAAAATACCAGTAGTTTCACATGAGTCGGACTTCACACCAGGTCTTGCTAATAAACTTGCAATGCCTTTTTGTGATAAATTATGTGTTACATTCCCAGAAAGTTTAAAACACATAAAAGGTGATAATGGAATATTAACAGGCACTCCGATAAGAGAAGAACTTTTACAGGGAAATAAAGAAAAGGGTAAAGCATTTTGTAATTTTCTAAAGAAAAAGCCAACTCTTCTTATAATAGGAGGAAGTCTTGGGGCAAAGGTGATAAATGATTCTATAAGAGAAAATTTAGAAAATTTATTAGTTGGGTTTAATATTATACATCTTTGTGGGAAGAATAATTTAGATGAGTCTTTAAATGGTAGAGAGGGATACTTACAGTTTGAATATATTTCAGATGAATTATCAGATTTAATGGCATATACAGATTTTGTAGTTTCAAGAGCTGGAGCTAATGCAATATTTGAGCTTTTAGCACTTAAAAAACCACATATATTAATACCATTATCAGCTAAAGCATCTAGAGGTGATCAAGTCTTAAATGCAAAATCATTTAAGAATTCAGGATATTCAATGGTTATTGAAGAAGAAGAATTAAGCAAAGAAGTTTTAGAAGAAAAATTAAAAGAACTTTATAGAAATAAAAATCTTTATATCGATAACATGGTTAAGGGTGCTCAGGGAAATGGAATAGATAATATTATTAAAGTAATTCAAAATGCAGTAAAATAAAGAATAATTATACAGATGATAATTATTCTCCACAAAAAGTTGATGTTTGTTAAAAACAAAGGAAAAGGCATATAAATAATAAATAACAAGTGTATTTAGGGGAAAATTAGAGAATTTGGGATTTGATAAATATACCTTTAAAGATATATATTTATATCATAGTAAAACTTTGATTATTTTTAGGGCCTGCCCAAAATTTGGTGAATTCATAACTCGATTTAGGGGAGAGATTATAATCAAGGTTCAAAACCAAAGATTAATGAAATAGTTATTTGCGTTATTTAAAGTTTAAGAAAGAGGTGTCGTCAAATGGTAAAAAGAAAAATGAAGACTATGGACGGTAATACAGCTGCAGCTCACGTTGCATATGCATATACTGATGTAGCAGCAATATTCCCAATAACACCATCATCTCCAATGGCAGAGCATGTAGATGAGTGGAGTGCAAAAGGTCAAAAAAATATATTTGGTGAAAGAGTTAAAGTTGTAGAAATGCAATCAGAAGGTGGAGCAGCAGGAGCTGTGCACGGATCATTACAAGCTGGAGCTTTAACAACAACATTCACAGCATCACAAGGATTACTTCTTATGGTTCCAAATATGTACAAAATAGCCGGAGAGCTATTACCATGTGTATTCCATGTTTCAGCTAGAGCACTAGCAGCATCATCATTAAATATATTTGGTGATCACCAAGATGTTATGGCAGCTAGACAAACAGGATTTGCAATGCTTGCAGAAGGGTCAGTACAAGAAGTTATGGACCTTTCACCAGTAGCACACCTTGCTACACTAAAATCAAGAATTCCTTTTGTTAACTTCTTTGATGGATTCAGAACATCACATGAAATACAAAAAATTGAAGTTTTAGAATATGATGAACTTAAAAACATGTTAGACATGAGTTTAGTTGATAATTTCAGAAATAATGCTTTAAACCCTAATAACCCAGTTACTAGAGGAACAGCACAAAACCCTGATATCTACTTCCAAGGAAGAGAAGCAGCTAATAAGTTCTATAATGAAATTCCTGAAATAGTTGAAGGATACATGAAAGAAATTACTAAATTAACAGGTAGAGAGTACAATTGTTTTGATTACCACGGAGCAGCAGATGCTGATAGAGTTATCGTTGGTATGGGTTCTGTTACAGAATTACTTGAAGAAACAGTTGATTACTTAAATGCTAAAGGTGAGAAAGTTGGTCTTGTTAAAGTAAGATTATTTAGACCATTCTCAGTAGAAAGATTAAAGAAAGCTATACCAAGCTCAGTTAAGAGCATAGCTGTTTTAGATAGAACAAAAGAGCCAGGTTCAGCAGCTGAACCATTACTTCTTGATGTAAGAAATGCTTACTATGGAGATGCAAATGCACCTAAAGTTGTTGGTGGTAGATTTGGACTTGGTTCAAAAGATACATTACCAAAAGATATCATAGCAGTATTTGAAAACCTTAAGAAAGAAAATTCAAAAGATGCGTTCACATTATCAATCATAGATGATGTTACTAACACTTCATTAGAAGTTCCAGCATGGGCTGAAGAAGTTAACACAATCCCTGAAGGAACAAAATCATGTAAATTCTGGGGACTTGGATCAGACGGAACAGTTGGAGCAAATAAGAGTGCTATTAAGATTATCGGTGATCACACAGATATGTACGCTCAAGGATATTTTGCTTATGACTCAAAGAAATCAGGTGGTATAACAGTATCACACTTAAGATTTGGAGATAAAAAAATTAAATCACCATATCTTATAAACCAAGCTGATTTTATTGCTTGTCACAACCAATCATACGTTAAGAAATATAACGTATTAGAAGGACTTAAAAAGAATGGAACATTCTTATTAAATACAATTTGGACACCAGAACAAGTAGAAGCTAAGTTGCCAGCAGCTTATAAAAGATATATAGCTGAAAACAACATTAAATTCTACACTTTAAATGCTGTTAAGATAGCACAAGAAGTTGGACTTGGTGGAAGAATAAACATGATAATGCAATCAGCATTCTTCAAACTTGCTGATATAATACCAGTTGATGAAGCAGTTAAGTTCTTAAAAGACGCTGTTGTTACATCATACGGTAAAAAAGGTCAAAAAGTATTAGATATGAACTTTGCAGCAATAGACCAAGGAATTCAATCAGTTGTTGAAATAGAAGTTAAAGATTCATGGAAAAATGCACAAGACAAACAAGTATTAAGCTTAGATGTAAAAGCTAAACCAGCATTTATCACTGATATAGTTGAACCAATGAACAACTTAGAAGGTGACAAATTACCAGTTTCAGCATTCAATGGATATGAAGACGGTACATTTGAAGCAGGAACAGCTTACTACGAAAAAAGAGGAATTGGAATCAATATACCTGAATGGGTTGAAGATAAATGTATCCAATGTAACCAATGTGCTTATGTATGTCCTCACGCTACAATAAGACCAGTTCTTATGACTGAGGAAGAAGTTAAAAATGCTCCAGAAGGAACTAAAACATTAGCAGCTAAAGGTGTTAAAACTGAGGTGCCAATGAACTTCTCAATCACAATAAGTCCATTAGACTGTACAGGATGTGGAAACTGTGCTCAGGTTTGTCCTGCACCAGGAAAAGCATTAGTAATGAAACCTCAAGCAACACAAATCGAGCAAGCACCAGTTTGGGATTACTGTGTAGATGAAGTTTCAGTTAAACCTAACCCAATGAAGAAAACAACACTTAAAGGAAGTCAATTTGAAACACCATTATTCGAGTTCTCAGGAGCTTGTGCTGGATGTGGAGAAACTCCTTATGCTAAACTTATAACTCAATTATACGGTGATAGAATGATGATCGCTAACGCAACAGGATGTTCATCAATCTGGGGTGGATCAGCACCAGCTACACCATATACTAAGAACAGAAAAGGTCAAGGACCAGCTTGGGCTAACTCATTATTTGAAGATAACGCTGAGTTTGGACTTGGAATGCATATAGCAACAGAAACACTTAGAAATGGTCTTAAAACTAAAATAGAAGCTCTTATGGATTCAGTATCAGCTGACGATAAAGCTATATTAGAAGACTGGGTTGCTAACATGACAAACGGAGATGCTACAAGAGAAAGATCTGAAAATGTTATGGCTGTTCTTGAAGCTAACAATAGTGAACTTGCTAAGGAAATCTTAAAAGAGAAAGATTACTTAATGAAGAGATCACAATGGATCTTCGGAGGAGACGGTTGGGCTTACGATATCGGATACGGTGGAGTTGACCATGTACTTGCTTCAGGAGAAGATATAAATATATTCGTATTTGATACAGAAATTTACTCAAATACTGGAGGTCAAAGTTCTAAATCTACACCAACAGCAGCAGTCGCTAAGTTTGCAGCATCAGGTAAAGAAACTAAGAAAAAAGATCTTGGTATGATGGCTATGAGTTATGGTTATGTTTATGTAGCTCAAATTTCTATGGGAGCTGATAAGAACCAAGTTCTTAAAGCTATCGCAGAAGCAGAAGCTTATAAAGGACCATCACTAATAATCGCTTATGCACCATGTATCAGCCAAGGAATCAAAGCTGGTATGGGTAACATATTCGAAGAATCTAAAAAAGCTGTTGAGTGCGGTTACTGGGGATTATACAGATTTAACCCAATGCTTAAAGAAGCTGGTAAGAATCCATTCATCCTTGACTCAAAAGAGCCAAAAGGTGATTTTAGAGAATTCTTACTTGGTGAAGTTAGATATGCTTCATTACTTAAAGCATTCCCAGACCATGCAGAAGCTTTATTTGCAAAAACAGAGAAAGATGCAATGGACAGATTAGATGGTTACAAAAGACTTGCTAATCAAGAGTATTAAGATAAATTAAAAGAAGGCTAGCTCTATTTTAGAGCTAGCTTTTTTTTATAAATTATTTGATAGAATAAAAATTAAGTTATCTTAAAGAATCCTTATAGCTTTAGCTAAACAATAGTCGTATGGTTACAAGCTCCCATTTCAAGCAAACTTGTTTTGCTAGGTGGTGAGTAGTTGACCTAAAATAGATAGTGTACACATTTAAAACCTTTAAATTCTAGAAGTGGGTTATATAGGAAGCGTAAGTAGGTAAAATTAATAAATTTTACTAAAAGACTTTTAATATATATAAATAAAGGTTAAAATAAGAATATAATAGGCCTTATAAGGAGGAACAAAATATGTCAGATAAAGAATTAAACGTAGAAGAAACAAAAGGATGTTGTGGAGGTCATGATCACGAACACGGATGTGGAGAAGATTGTGGATGCGGACATGAGCATTACGAAACAATGGTAGTAGATTTAGAAAAAGAAGATGGAACAATCATCAGTTGTGAGATTGTTGATACTTTCGAATATAATGGAAATGGATATGCTTTAGTATTCAATCCAGAAGAAGAAGGTATGTACTTATTCAAAGAAGAAGGCGAAGAGGGAGAATTAGTAGTTCCTGATGAAGCTGAGTTCGAAGAAGTTACTAAATACTACGAAGAAAATGTAGCAGAATAATTTTGTTTATATAGGATGTACTCATTAGAGTGCATCCTTTTTTTTTTGAATTTTCATATAAAAATAGATTTTTTGATATTTAAAGTTTAAGGATAATGAATATTAACTAGACAATTAACAAACAAATAAATGAAAAAAAACCATAAATTTGTAGAAAAATATCAAAGTATTTGGTATTATTTAACTAAAGGTTTTGAGGGGGATTGAACTATGATTAATAATACAACATTTGATGCTTTTGAGAAAATAGAAATTTTAGATAGCGATAAAGAAGTAAATTATATAAAAGACAGAAAAATGTATTTAGCTAAGGGATTTAAGAAGATTCATTTAAAAGTGAGCGAGGGGATTTTGCTTAGAATAAATGGGTCATTTAAAAGAGAGGGTGTAATAAGTAAAAGTGATTTAGTTGAGATTGGATTAAATAGTGTTCAGCCGGCAAAAAAATTTAAATTTAAAATAGATGATAAATTTATGAATGTATATCTTGAGTGTGCATACAAGGTAGGAGAGATTTTTAAGATTATAGAGAAAGAATTTACAGATGAAATTTTAATTGAAAAAGAAAGTGTGGAAGTTCTACAAGGTGATCTTTTAAGTGCAAATGATATTATGAAATGTTTAAAAGAACATTCAATAATATTTGGAGTTCAATATAAATCTTTTGAAGATATTATAAATGGAAAAGAAGCTATTATAGCAATAGGGAAAGAAGTTATTCCAACAGTAGATGATTCGTTAAATGTATTATTCTTAGAAGAAGAAAAAAAAGTGCAAAAAGATAAAGTAGATCACTTTAATATAAATAAAATTAACAGTGTTAAGACAGGGGATATTTTAGCAACAATAATTACAGGAAGAAAAGGTCAAGATGGGAAAGATGTCAGGGGAACTAAAATAGAGGCAAAAGAAGTAAAGGCTATTGAGCTTAATTTAGCTAGTGGATGTAAGAAAGTTGGCAATAATATTTTGGCAACTGTTGATGGTATGCCTATGTATTCTAAATGTGGAAATAAATTCGAAGTGAAAAAAGTATATGAGGTTCCTTTAAATGTTGATTTGAAATCAGGAAATATTAACTTTAATGGAGAAGTTTTTATAAATGGAAATATTGAGGAAAATTTAAGTGTATATGGATCTTGTGGCGTGACAGTTTTAAAAAATGTTAGTGGTGCAAAAATCAATTCACTTGGAGATGTAAATGTGGGTGGAAAGCTTTTACAAAGCACAGTTAGAAGTGGATTTTTGGAAAATGAATTTAAAGTCAAATTAATTAGTATGAAAGTTGTAGACCAGCAGTTCAGAGCTCTTAAAAAGGATATAGAAGTTTTAATTAACAATAACCTTTTGGAAAGTACAAAAATAGGGAGCATAGTTAGAGCGTTGCTTGATAGTAAGTATATAAAAATAGAGAAAGCGTATGATTTTATTAAAAAAGATATAGAGGTTTTGTTTGGAGATGTAACAGAGTTATCAGATATATATGAGAAGAAGATTTTAAGACTTGCATGTTTAAATATTAAGTCTTTAGGGGAAGTAGACGATATTTTAAATGTTATAGAAAAATATTTATATGAAATAGATGTTATATTTAATCTAGAAAGCAAGGTGAACATTGGTTATTGTCAAGCTTCGAGTGTAGTAAGTAAGGGTAATATATACATAAATTCTGAAGGAGTATATGTCTCAGATTTTGTTTCAGACGATAGCATAATTTTCTTGAATGAGCAAAGTGTTTTAAGAGGAGGAAAGTTAAGGGCGAAAAAATCTATAAAAGCTGGAATTATAGGAACAATGTCTGGAGTTATAACTGAACTAGAGGTCGAAGATGGTGGCATAATAGAGTGTAAAAAGGCTTATTATAACACTAAGTTCAAAATCGGAAATAGAATTATAACATTAGAAGAAAATTACAAAGATTTAAAAGTCTTTAAGCAAGGTGATAATAGCATTGCATTTGAAGGCTTGAAAATGTAAGGAGAGTGTTATGGATTACTGTGAAATCTTAATATTTAATTTGAATGACAAGGAGTATGCAGTAGAACTAGAATATGTTGAAAGAATAATCGCAAGTATAGACATTGAAGGAGTTCCTCAATCACAGTTATTTATTGAGGGTGTGATTGATTATGAAGATGAAACATTGACTATAATTAATCTTTTAGCGCTATTTGGATATGAACATTATTCTAAGAAAGAAGAAGAGAGCAGAATAATTGTACTTACTGATGGAGAAGAAAAACTAGGAATAAAAGTTGATTCAGTTAGAGAAGTTACTCAGTTGAGTGTATCTGAAATAGAGAAGTTACCTAAAATAGCAGCTGGTAATGATGAAACAAAAGTTAAGGGGCTTATAAAGGCTGGTGGAGTTATTAGAATATTGTTAGATGCAAAGAAAATTTTAGATTTTCAATAGATTTAAATAGCGAAGGTGATTATGTGAAAAAAAATATAGTTGTTGGAATAGCAGCTTTTGACACAGTAAGTGCACCGACTAATATAACGACAATAGGACTAGGGTCATGTGTTGGAATATCACTTTATGATAGAGGGAAAAACATTGTAGGACTTATACATATTATGTTGCCAAATAGTAAATGTTTTTCAAATAATTCAAACCCATATAAATATGCAGATACAGCAGTTCCGTTGGCGTTAGAAGAAATGGTTAAAAATGGTGCAATGAAATTTAGAATAAGGGCTAAAATTGCTGGTGGTGCACAAATGTTTAAATCTCAAGATTATAAATTTTCAAACAATATAGGTGGTAGAAACATTGAAGCAGTTGAAAAAATACTTGATGAGTGTGGAATTATAATCGAAGGAAAAGATATTGGTGGAAATAAAGGGAGAACTATGACTGTTGATTCACAAACAGGGGTGGTTACTATCAAGACTCTAGGAAAAAATGTGCTTGAATTTTAGTAATACGCAAGAAATATGCTTTATTTATGGGATAAAAGGTTTGTGTTGAGAGAAGAAGGCGAGATACTCTTTTGCTAATTGGGTTAGTAAATAGTGTGATAGTAACTTTGATTAAGGGGGAGGTGTTAATATGGTGTTTGATGATTTTTATAAGTGGGTTTTAAAAAACTTTGAAATAGATTTAACTGCATATAAACAGGCTCAAATGACTAGAAGGATAGAGAGTCTTATGCAAAGGGCCGGTGTTAAAACATTATCAGAATACATAGTTCTTTTAGAGTTAGATGAAATTGAGAAAATAAAGTTTCAAGATTTTATAACTATAAATGTCACAGAATTTTTTAGAAATAAAAATCTTTTTGAGGAGTTAGAAAATTTATTAAAAAGAGAGTATTTTGATGAAAAAAAAAGAGTTAATATATGGAGCGCGGCGTGTTCACTAGGGTGTGAACCTTATTCAATAGCTATGATTTTAAAAGAGCATGGAGTTAAAAATTATACAATAACTGCAACTGATATAGATAAAAATGTTTTAAAAAAAGCAAAAATAGCAAAATATTCGGAATTAGAAGTAAAGGGGATGGATAAAAAATATCTTAAGTACTTCAATAAAATTGGGGATGAGTATAGATTAATAGATGAAATAAAATCAATGGTTATATTCAAAAAATCTGATTTGATTTTAGATAATTATGGAGCTAATTTTGATTTAATTTTATGTAGAAATGTTGTTATTTATTTTAATACAGACATTAAAGAAAAAATTTACAAAAAGTTTAGTACAGCTTTAAATAAAAATGGGATACTATTTGTGGGAGCAACAGAGAGTATATATAACTCTGGAAAAATTGGTTTCAGAAAGTGTTCTACTTTTATGTATAGAAAAATATAGGGAGGGTTTTAGTTTGGATACAAGTCAATATTTATCTATGTTTCTTGAAGAATCAAGGGACAATCTTAGAACATTAAATGATGCTCTTTTAGATTTAGAGCAAGAACCAGATGATTTAGAAGGAATAGCTCAGATATTTAGAGTTGCTCATACAATTAAGGGAATGGCAGCAACAATGGGGTTTACAGATATAGCAGAACTTACACATAAGATGGAAGATATTTTATCAAAATTTAGAGATGGGGAACTTAAAATAACACAAAAAGTTGTAACAGTTCTTTTTAAATGTTTAGATACCCTAGAAAAAATGGTAGATGGAGTTGAAAATGGAGAAGATGAAATTTTTGATATAAAAGAAATGATAAAGCTTTTAGGAGAATCTTCGATAATAGAGGATGAACAAGATTTAATTTTAGATGAGAGTGATGAAGAACTTGGTGATTTAGAGCTTAATGAATATGAAATAAGTGTAGTTAAGCAAGCTATTGATGCAGGTTATAATGCATTGAATGTGAAAATTAAATTAGTTGAAAGTACATTGCTTAAATCAGCAAGAGTTTTTCTTATATTTAAGGATTTAGAAGAGGTTGGAGAAATAATAAAATCACTTCCTAATACAGAAGATATTGAAGAGGAAAACTTTGATTTAAATATAGAGGCTATTATCGTAACTCAATCTAGTAAAGAAGACGTTGAGGGGATAATATCTAGAGCATCAGAGATTGAAGAGTTTTTTGTGGAAGAGGTTAAAGCTGGTGTAAGCAAAATAATTGAAAGTAAAGAAATTACAGAATGTGTAGTGGAAACAGTTATTGCTACTAGTGAAGTTGAAACTAAGGTAAAGAAAAAAGTTGCACAAAAAGAAAAAGTAAAAAAAGTTAATAATGTAAAAAAAGGAAAAGGATCAGGGGCAGGAAAGTCAACGCACCAATCTGTTAGAGTTGATTTAGAGAGATTAGATAAGCTAATTAATATGGTTTCTGAGCTTGTTATTAATAGAACAAGACTTGAGCAAATAGCCGCGGATCAAAGATGTCAAGAATTAACTGAAACATTAGAACAAGTAGCAAGAACAACATCTGATTTACAAGACCTTGTTATGAAAATAAGAATGTTACCTTTAGATGTTGTATTTAATAGATTCCCAAGGATGATTAGAGATGTATCATTAGAACTTGGTAAGGAAGTTAACTTTATTGTTGAGGGACAAGATACAGAACTAGATAGAACAGTTATTGATGAAATTGGAGAACCTTTAATTCATCTTCTTAGAAATGCTATAGACCATGGTGTTGAATCTAAAGAAGAGAGAATAAAATCAGGTAAACCGCCGGTTGGGAAAATACTTCTTACAGCATATCAAGAGGGGACAAAAGCGGTTATTAAAGTTCAAGATGATGGTGCAGGTATTAATATTCAAAGGGTTAAGGCTAAGGCTGAAAGAGTTGGAATAGATACTGAAGGTATGAATGATGATGCTATAAGAAATCTTATATTCTCAAGTGGTTTTAGTACTAATGAAGAAGTAACAGACATTTCGGGAAGAGGAGTTGGTATGGATGTTGTTAAGACAAAGATAGCAGCACTTGGAGGAACTGTTGATGTTATTAGTGAAGAGGAAATGGGTTCAACATTTACAATAAAACTTCCTCTTACACTTCAGATAATTCAAGCACTTTTAGTGAGGGTTGCTGAAGAAAACTTTGCTATATCACTAGGATTTATAGATAGAGTTGTAGATTTTAGTTCTGTAAACATAAAGAAGAGTAATTTAAAAGAAGTTATTGTTTATAGAGATAAAGTTATTCCACTACTTAGACTTAATGAGTACTTTGGGATAGAGGAATCACAGGATATTAATGAAAAGTTTGTTGTAATTGTAAAAGTTGCAAATAAAGAAATTGGGCTTTTAGTAGACTCTCTTCTTGGTCAACAAGAAGTAGTTATAAAGCCGCTTGGAAATAGTCTTTCAAATATAAAAGAATATATAGGAGCTACTATACTTGGGAATGGTCTAGTAACACTTATTTTAGATGTAGCTGCTTTAGTTTAGGAGTGGTGTTTTATGGATTTTTCAAAATTAACAAATATACAATTAGATGCACTCAAAGAAATATCTAATATAGGAGCTGGAAATGCAGCAACTGCGCTTTCAGTTTTACTTGGAACACCTATTGATATGGAGATTCCATTTATTAAAATTATTGATATAGAAGGTATTTATAACAATATATCTTTAGAACAGATAGTTGTGGGTGTTCTAATTGAAGCAAAAGGCGAGGTAGAGGGAAATATACTTTTCTTATTTAAAGAAGAGGTAGCCTCAGAGGTTATAAAGAAGTTTACAGGAGAGGCCGGAAATACATTTAATGAACTTGGTGAATCTGTTGTATGTGAATTTGGAAACATCATATCAAGCACATATATGAATGCTATATCAGAATTTACTGGACTTTCAATGATAGCTGGAGTCCCAGCTATTGCACATGATATAGAAGGTGCAGTTATACCGTCTATGTTTATTGCAACGGTAGAAGATGCAGAAAAGATATTAGAAATAAAAATTATTTTAAAAGGTTTTGATGGTGAGGAAGTAGGAGCAGATTTCTACTATTTACCAAAAGAAAATTCATTAGAAAAAATATTTAAATCAATAGGACTAATTTAGGGGGAATTTAAAATGGCAAAAGTATTAATAGTTGATGATGCAGCGTTTATGAGAATGATGGTTAAAGATATCTTATCAAAGAATGGTTTTGAGGTAATAGGAGAGGCGTGCAATGGTTTAAAGGCTGTTGAAATGTATAAGCAAGAAAGACCAGATGTTGTAACAATGGATATAACAATGCCAGAAATGGATGGGATTGAAGCGGTCAAGGAAATCAAAAAGTTTGATCCAACAGCTAGAGTGATTATGTGTAGTGCTATGGGACAACAAAGTATGGTTATGGACGCTATTAAAGCAGGGGCTAAAGATTTTATAGTTAAGCCATTCCAAGCAGATAGAGTCTTAGAGGCTATAAATAAAGTATTAGGACAATAAGGAGCTAAATCATGCAGATAGTAATATTTAGTTTAGGTGATGAAGAGTTTGCAGTTGAAACATTAAAGGTTCAAAATATAAGCAATAATATGCTTGTAACAAAAGTTCCAAAATCTGATGTTCATATAAGAGGTTTAATTAATTTAAGAGGTAATATAATATCTCTTATTGATATAAATCTTTTACTTAGAACAAATAATCAGTTTAATGAAAATGGGAACATAATAATAATTGATGTAGAAGAAGAAGAAATTGCAATTTCTGTTGATAAGGTTAGAGAAGTTTTAGATATAGATGAAAAAATGATTCAAAGACTTGATACCGAAGATATTAGAGAGTATGTAAAGGGAATTATAAATTTAAATGGAAGTATTATAACTTTAATAGATTTAAATATGCTATTAGGGAATTAAGAGAAAAGAGGTAGATTACATGGCAGATGTATTATCTCAGAGTGAAATAGACAGCTTGCTTTCTGCCTTGTCCTCTGGTGAAATAGGAACAGAAGATATTCAAAAGGAAGAAGAAAAGCAGAGGGTTAAGGTGCATGACTTTAGAAGACCACAAAAGTTTTCTAAAGAACATATTAGGACATTAGAGCTTGTACATGATGATTTTTCAAGGCTATGTTCTAACTATCTAACAGGTAAGACTAGAAAAAATACAAAAGTTAAACTTGTTTCAGTTGAGCAGATAACTTATGAAGAGTTTATTCACTCTGTTTCAAATCCAACAGTTCTTATAAACTTTAAATTTGCACCACTTAATGGACTTCTAACATTTGAGTTTAGCCCAGATTTCGCATTTCAAATAATTGATATTTTATTTGGTGGAAATGGTGAAAAACGATATGTTGCGAAGGAATTTACAGAGATAAATAAAGGTGTAATGGAAAGTCTTGCAAAAGAACTAATAGAAAATTTAAAAGTTGCATGGCAGGATATTATAGAAGCAATACCTGAATATGAAAGTATGGAAAATAATCCAGCTCTAAATCAAACATTAGCACCGAATGAACCAATAGCATTACTTACTTTCTCAGTAGAGATGGGTAATAGTACAAGTATGGTTAATCTTTGTGTTCCGTACGTGAGCGTTGAAGATATTATGGATAGATTACTTGTAGAATACTGGTTTGAACATGATCAAAAAAACATTAAAAATGAGCATAAAGATAAGATTGAATCAAAAATTAAAGGTGTTGATATTAATCTTAGTGTTGAACTAGGGTCAAGTCAGATTATGATTAACGATTTTTTAAAACTTACAATTGGAGATGTTATAAGGCTTGATAAGCTAATTATTGACCCGGTTAAAGTTAAAGTTGAAAATAGAGAATGTTATTATGCAAAACCAGGTATGGTTGGGTTTAGTAGAGGGGTAGAGATATTAGATATAATTAAAGAGGAGGGGAATGATAATGGCTGATGGTTTTTTATCACAAGAAGAAATAGATGCTTTATTAAATGGAGATAGTAGTAATGAGAACAGTGGGAGCAGTGGGAATGATGAGCCTCTTTTTACAGATCAAGATAATGATTTGCTTGGAGAAATTGGTAATATATCAATGGGGTCTGCATCAACAGCTCTTTCACAAGTTATAAATCAAAGTGTTAATATAACTACTCCAGTTGTAAGTGTTACAACAATAAGAGAGTTGAAAAAGCAATTTGAAGTACCAAATATACTATTAGAAGTTCAATATACAAGCGGGATTGTTGGTAAAAATATTTTGATAATGAAAATACCAGATGCAGCTGTTATTGCGAACCTTATGATGGGTGGAGATGGAACTTCTATTGTGGAAGAGTTATCAGAAATTGAAATAAGTGCAGTTCAAGAGGCAATGAACCAAATGATTGGTTCAGCAGCAACTTCAATGGCAACAATGTTTGCAAGAGAAGTAAATATTTCACCACCTAATTCAAAGATATGGGAAAATATAACTGAAGATATATCAGATGGATTAGATGATGAACAAGATGTTGTGAATATATCATTCAATCTTAAAATTGGAGAGCTGGTTGATAGTACAATAATGCAAATTCTTCCACTTGAAACAGGGAAGAAAATAGTTAAAATAATGATGGGGGAAGATAGTCCTACTGCTACATTAGAAGAAGAGATTGTTGAAAAGCCAATTATGGCACCTCCAGTTACACCACAAGTAGAAACTGTTCATGTGCCTTATGTTGAGGAAGTTTACCATAAACCAGTAGAGGTAAGTAAGGCTCAATTTGAAAGTTTAAATCCACAGCAAAATGCTACATCATATAATAATATGGACTTAATTCTTGATGTACCACTTGATGTTTCTGTTGTTTTAGGTAAAACAAAGAAAAGTATTAAAGATGTTTTAAGTCTTGGAGTTGGTTCTGTAATAGAACTTGATAAACTTGCTGATGAACCACTTGAAATATTAGTTAATGGAAAAAGAATTGCCTATGGTGAAGTAGTTGTAATAGATGAAAGCTTTGGTATAAGAATAACAAGTATTATAGATGGAACAGAAAGAATCAAAAGCTTAAAATAATAAATTTAAGATAACTTTTATACTTAAGGTATGGAAGTTATCTTTTTTGCTATAAAATAAAAAACTGTATTAAACTAATTTAACAGTAGTTTAATACAGTTTGATTTTTAAAATTGAATAAGTTTTTTTCTAGGTGCACTAAAGATAAATTTCCATGTAAATATGCAGCCTATTATCATAAGAAACATTAATATAAAGTTTCCATAAGGAAGATATCTATCAAATACAAATTGAAGAGCGGCGGCAACAGCAAGAATAATTGCAACTGTGTACCCCTTACCTTTATTCCCCCGAGGTCTATCTCTAAATGATACAGAGAAAGGAAGTGAGGCTGTGGTATACTTGTAGCTTATAGCTACTGCAAGTGCTGTTGCAAAAATAATTGTTATAGCTTGTGGAATTACAGAAGTTCCCCAAATAGCTACCATAGCAATTGCAATAATAATTAAAGTTGGAAGTATTATCCTTGCAAAGAAAGCTTTTAAAGCACCTGTAAAAGCAATACTTTCATCTTTAAGTGGGACAACTTGATAAATCCACGCCCCTTTATAAGAATTTGAGTATTTTATCATATATACAAGACTAGCTATACTAGCAGTTCCAAGATAAAATGCTAGATACCAAGGTTCTATTCTAAGCTGTTTATAAGAAAGATTTTGTGAAAAAGCAAGTATTATAACAACTGGTGATAGAATGCTTGATACTATTTGAGGATAAAGTTTAGTTTTAAATTCTCTTTCACTTTTTAATATTTCGATAGAGAAGTCAAAGAAGGCAAGTTCTTGGTCTCTAGTGCAAAATATTTTACCAATACTATTCATAAGATTAAATTTAGCTCTTTTTTTACCTCTACTTACTTGGTCAAGTTTTTGCAGATAAATCTCGAATTTTTCTAGTCTAGATAAGTAAATACCAATGAATACAAGTGGAATAATGATTGCACATACAGTTCCGAGTATACTAGTTAAATTGATATTTCCCTCAAGTAATGTATATGGTGAAGTAAACCAAAATGTTGGTGTAATGAAGAACCATGCATGGAATGACATACTCTTAAGTCTCATAGCAAGTGGTTGTATTATGTAAATTGCGTGACTTAAAAAGAAAATTATGATTGCGAGTACAATTTGTATTCCATTTACAACATCTTTAAGTTTTTCACCATCAAAGAATTTTAAAACAAAGTAATAAAGTAGTGCAACTATTGCAACTAAAAATAAGTCGACAAATATAATTTCTATTAAAAGAACTATTCCAAAGCTGGGTGCAAAAATTAGTCCTGCAACTATAGCAGGGACAATTATAAATGCAAGTGACATAAGCCCTATATAATAAATAGCATAAAGAAATCTAGCCATTGAAAGAGTCTTCTTATTTACTGGTTTAGATAAAAGAATTGAACTATCCTTTGTATCAATTAAAACAGTAGAAAACACACTTATAATTCTAGTTCCGATAAATATCATAAAGAATGTTATTACAATTCCAAGTGAATCTTGAATTGGGATCCTAAGTGCAAACAAAAATGAACTCATCCCACCTATAAAAAGATATAAAACTAGAGTAGTTAAGTTTCTATTTATATCTTTTTGAGTGCCATCGGTATTAGTTCTACTTTTTCCGAGCATCTTTAAAAGGTTGCTAGTTATAGAAAAGTTTCTTTTTCTGCCACCAAAGCTTTGCATACTAATGTTTGAACTTGTCCTAGAATCAAGAAGGATTTTAAGACCTATAATATTTCTAAGAGCAAGGTAATCAATATCTTTTGGAAAAAGCTTTTTAAACATATCTAAAAATTTAAGAAATAAATAATCTTTCATAGTTTAATCCTCCAGTGCTGATAAGAAATCATCTGAACGTTCTTTGTGGTCAGTGAATCCTGTAAGTTTATTGAATATGTCTTCAAGAGAACCTTGTTCTGACATACCTTGTAACTCAGTAAAACTTCCATCAGCTCTAACCTGTCCATCATCTAGTAAAATGATTCGATCGCTGATTTTTTCTACAACTTCCATGATGTGAGAAGAGTAAAAAATAGTTTTACCTTTAAAGGCTAAAGATTTTAAAACATCTTTAAAAATCATAACAGCATTTGCATCAAGACCAGTTAAAGGCTCATCAAAGAATATAACATCAGGGTTATGCAAAAGACTTGATACGATGATAGTTTTTTGTTTCATACCCTTTGAAAAAGAGGATATTTTAGAATCATAAATATCTTTAATATTAAAAACATCCATCATTGCAGTAGCTCTTTTATCAATAGTTTCTTCAGATATATCATATAGTTTTCCAAGAAATCTAAAATATTCACGAGGAGTTAGTGCATCATAAAGGTCTGCAACTTCTGGGACATATCCAATTTTTCTTTTGTAATCATAATTATTTCTAATATTTTCTCCAAGGACTTCAATAGTTCCATCATAGTCTTCGATCATTCCAAGAATTGTTTTTATAGTAGTTGATTTACCAGCACCATTACTACCTATGTAACCAACAATTTCCCCCTTTTTAATTTCAAGGTTGATACCTTTTAAAACATCTTTATCCGAATAAGACTTTCTAAGGTCTGTAATTTTTAAGGCTAAAGCGTTATTTTCAAAATTTGAGTTATTCATATTAGACCATCCTTTTACTATCAAGTGCATTAGAGGACTTAATAGTTTATTTATATTTAGCATTTTCATCATCATAATTTGTATTGGATAAATTTTCAAACTAATAAAAATAATATATTGGTAAATTTAAACATCGAATTTTAGAAAGTCAATATGCTTTGCTGATTAAACTATTATAAAGATATAAAAATAAGGCTTCTTTTAAAGAATATCATAATAAGAATAGTCATTTATATTTTACTAAATGTCGGATATAGTTGACATTTTAGAGCTGGAAAATATAATTAGTGTAAGAAGTATATTTTGAATTTTTAGGAGTTGCGACAATGAAGAATATAAAAATGAAAATGGCTAGAGTAGAGAAAGACGTTTCTCAGGAAGAGCTAGCAAAAGCAATTGGAGTAACACGTCAGACAATAAGTATGATAGAGTCAGGGAAGTATAACCCTACAATAAGCCTTTGCATTTCAATATGTAGAGAACTAGATAAAACACTCAATGATTTATTTTGGGAGGATAATCATATAGATGAATAACCATATATTAAAGGATGAAAGGCAGGCACTTATTCAAAAAAGTAAAAAGTAGGAAAAGAAATGCTAAAACATTAACATAAGTTTTAGCATTTCTTTTTTGCATTTAAATATTGAATGGGTATAAAATTGAATTAAAGGTAAAAGAAGTAACTAATATAGACTTTCGTTATCTTTTTAGTAAAATTTTTATAATACTATAAATCTATTACTGAAATTTACGATAATAAGTGTAGATAGCATAAGCAGGAGGTAAAAGATGAGGATTAATAACATTAATTCATCAATTGAAGTAGCTAATATATATAATAAAAATAAAATTAATAAAGTTGAAAGTAAGAAGGTAAATGAAGTGCCAAAGGATAGAATTGAGATATCAAGTGCTGCAAGGAAGCTTGTAGGAAAGGATAGCTTAGAAATTGATGAGTCAGCAAAAGTTGAGAGAATCAAAGCACTTATCAAGGATGAAAACTATCAGGTGGACAGTAAAAAATTAGCAAAAGCTATGCTAGGCAGTTTGAGAAATATGGGGGACTAAAATGTTAGAACAACTTAAGGAAATCATAAGACAGGAAAAGGCGGCTGTTGAAATACAGCTTGCCTTATTAGATAAGCAAAATAGCTTAATAATGAAAAATGACCCGATAAAATTAGAGGTAATTGTAGAGGAAATTAAAAGTGCAAATAAAGATATTGCAGAATATGAGGTTGCTAAAAGACAACTTTTAAATGGTGAAAATTTTAAAGAGTTTGTTTTTGAATCAGGGGACAAGGAGCTAGAGGAATTATTTAGAGATATGAGGAAAAAGGTAGATCTTTTAAGACTTCAAAATGAAACTAATAGCTTGCTTATAAAACAACAACTTTCATACACAAATAGAATGCTTACTATTTTAAATCCAAATAGAGAAGCAAAAGTTTATAACTCTTATGGAAAAGTAGGAAGATAAGTAGAGGGGGAAATCAAATGAGTTTATTTTCAGTTTTAAATGTTAGTAAAAGTGGTATGTTTGCAGCACAACAAAGTTTAAATACTACATCGCATAATATGTCTAATGTTAATACTGTTGGTTATACAAAGCAAAGAGCTAAAATTCAAACAATGAGAGCACAGTCAGTTGCAGGAGTTGCAGGACAAATTGGTACTGGTGCACAAGTTGAAGCAATAGAGAGAGTTAGAAATAACTTTTTAGACCATCAAGTCAGAAATGAAAGTTCAGTACTTGGTACATATGATATGAGAAGTTCATATCTTCTTCAAATGGAAGGGATATATAATGAACCATCTGATACTGGAATAGCAAGTCTTATGAGTAAATTTTTTGATTCATGGCAAGAACTTTCAAAGCAACCACAAAGTTCAAATAATAGAACAGTAGTTGTTCAACAAACACTTGCTTTAACAGATGCTTTAAATCATACAGCAAAAAGACTTGATGAACTAGGCAAAAATGCACAGAGTGAAATTAGAAATTCAGTTAATGATATGAATTCTATGCTTAATCAATTAAATAGTTTAAATAAAGAAATTACAACTGTAACTGTTGCAGGCGATGCTCCAAATGATTTAATGGATAGAAGAGATTTACTACTAGATGATCTTAGTAGAAAATTTGGAATAAGCACAGAGTCTGCTGAGTTTAATGGTTTAAATATAAAGAGTTCAGATGGAATGGGTCAGATGCCACCGTTTGTAAATGCAGACCCTAATGGAGATTATACAAGGCTTTCATATGTTAGTGGAATTGAAAGAGATAAAACTGACCCATCAGGTGGAACTTATAAAATAAGTTATTATCAACTTGGTGATACAAATAGTGAAAGAAATATGAAAACTCTTACTTTAAGAGATGTAACTCCAGAACAACTAGAAAAAATTCAAAATTCAAGAGTTATAATGTCAGATCCAAATGGTATGGCAGTTAAGGGAGATGGGGCAGCACTTAGAGATGGTGCAACAGCATCTGCTAGTGAGATAAGAGTATTTACACCAAGCAATGGAGAACTTGCTGGGGCAATTTCTATACAAGCAGAAATTGCTAAGTATACAGAACAATTAGATCAAATGGCTAAAGGAATAGCTTTCTCGGTTAATGCTATACATTCAGGAATGCAAAGTGCAACTAGAGAAAATGGAGTTCCGGAGAAAGATTTTATGCCTTTATTTGTAAATAATTCAATAGCTAAGTATACAAGTAGTGGTGAGATTATAAATATAGATGATATTTTAAAGGGAGAAGAAGAAATTACAGCTGCTAATATTACAATTAGTAAGGCTATTTTAGAAGACCCAATGAAACTTAAAACTAGAACTAATGATAGTGAGTTTGCTTATGCGTCAGAAAACTATATAGATGGTGAAACTGATGGGGAAAGGGCACTTGCAATAGCTAGGCTTAGAAATTCGATGGTTAAGTTCCAAGATATAGGAACTTCTGTGAATTCAAGGGCTGATATGTTTGACTTAAGTAAAGGCGGAAATAGACTTACGAATAATGGGATGAAAATAGAAAATAACACGAGTGGTATGAGTATAGAAGAGTTCTATAAAGACGGGATTGATAGACTTGGTGTTCAAAGTCAAGAAGCACAAAGAATGGTTCAAAATCAAAGTAGTTTAGTATTTGATATTACTATGCAAAGAGAAAGTATTTCAGGTGTTTCACTTGATGAAGAGGCAGTAAACCTTGTTCAGTTCAAACATGCATATAATGCAAATGCAAAAGTTATATCGACAGTTAATGAATTATTAGACGTTGTAGTTAATGGTCTTATATAGATAGGAGGAGAATTATGAGAGTTACAAATAGAATGATGACTTCTAGTTTCTTGAATGATATGAATAGAAACTTAGGGAATATGCAAAAAATTCAAGGGCAACTTACAACTGGTAAGCTAGTTAATAAGCCTTCAGATAATCCTTTTGTTGTTGCAAGAAGTATGCAGCTTTATAGTGATATTTCTGCTAATGAGCAGTATAACACTAATATTAAAGATACAACAAACTGGCTTGATGCAACAGATACAGCCCTAGGTCAACTTACAGATACGCTTCAAAGAGTTAGAGAACTTATGGTTACAGCTGGAAATGCTGCATATGGTACTGATGAAAAAAATGCTATTAAAGATGAGATAAATCAAAGGATTGAAGAGGTAGGAACAATACTTAACACAAGTTTTGATGGAAAGTATATCTTTGGTGGAACTAAAGGAACATCAAGACCGGTTATGACTGAAAAAGATGAAAATGGAAATGTAACTTTAGGATTTGCAAGTAAGGATGGTGGAAAGATTCCACTTAATACAAGCAATCATATAGAACAAGCAGAACTTGATATGATAGGAAAAAACCTAAGTGTTGAAATTTCTCAGGGAGTTACAGTTGAGTACAATGTAAATGCTAAGGATATTCTATTATTTAAGGATTCACAGGGGAATAGTCAAGATTTGATGGGATTGCTTTCTGATTTAACAACGAATATTGGGTCAACTGATGAGGCAGAGTCTTCAAAGGTTATAGGAGAAAACCTTGATTCGATGACAAAGGCAATAGATAATATGCTTACACTTAGAGCAGAAGTTGGTGCTAAGCAAAATAGAATGGAATCAGCTCAAACTAAAAATGAAGAAGAAAACTTTAACTTAACAGAAGTTTTATCAGGTAATGAAGATATCAACTTTACAGAGAAGAGAATGGAGTCAGCTACTATGCAAACAGTATATATGGCATCACTTCAAACAGCATCAAAGGTAATACAGCAGTCACTATTAGATTATATTAGATAAGATTATATAGGTGGGGGAGAATTTTATGAAGTTAGATAGCAAATTAGTTAAAGAGAATGAATTGATTTTAGAGAGTTTTCACTATGGGAAAATAGTTTATGATAAAAGTGAGCTTATAAATTTTGAAAAAGGGCTTTTAGGTTTTGAAGACCTTAAGAACTTCATTATAAGAGAAATTGAAGAAAATAAAAGCTTTAGACTTTTACATTCAGTAGAAGATAGTAAAATTGCATTCGTAGTTATAAATCCATTTGAGTTTAAAAGTAACTATGAAATTGATATAGAGGAAGAAGTAATAGAGAAGTTAAACATTAAGAATGAAAGTGATGTTATGCTTGTGAATACAGTAACACTTAACAATGATCCATCAAAGATTACTACAAATCTTAGAGCTCCAATAGTTATTAATGTGTTGAATAAAAAGGCAGAACAGGTTATCTTAAAGACAGAGGAGTATATGATAAAACATTCATTAATGGAGGCTTAAAATTATGTTAGTTTTAACTAGAAAAAAAGATGAGGGAATACTTATTGGTGATGATATTGAAATCACAGTTGTAAAACTTGAGGATGGAAGTGTTAAACTTGCTATTAATGCACCAAAAAATGTTTCGATAATAAGAAAAGAGCTTGTAGAACAGGTTAAAAGTGAGAATAAAGAGGCTATAAGCTTAAACTTAGATATTTTAAAAAATCTAAAGTAAGTTAAGTAAAAGGGGTAAGATATGTATCAGCAAAATGCACACAATATTTATAAAAACAACAGTGTTAACTGTGCGTCAAAAGAGCAATTACTTTTAATGCTTGTAGATGGGGCAGTTAGATTTGCCAAAAGAGGAAGACTAGGAATAGAAGAAAAAAACATCAAAATGGCACATGAGAGTCTTATAAGAGTACAAGATATTTTCATAGAACTTATGGTAACTCTAGACCCGAATGCAGGAGATTGGACAAAAGATTTATTAGAAGTATATAGATTTATAAATAAAACACTTGCACAGGCTAATATGAAAAAAGACATTAAAAAAGTGGATGAGGCTATAGAACTTATAATAGAAGTAAGAGATATGTGGCATGAGGCATACAGACTTAGTAAGATTCAAGTGAAATAAAAATAAACAGGGGTTATCTGTTTAACATAATAAATTAAAAGGTAACGACTGATATATAATTAAATGCAAAAAAATGAGCCTAGATTTAAAAAGTCTAGGCTTGAAATTTAAGGGGGATGAAATATATGAGAATTGGTGGATTAGCATCAGGACTTGATACAGATACAATGGTAAAACAAATGATGATGCCATATCAAATGAAGGCAGATAGAGTTAAGCAGGAGAAAATACTTTTAGAATATAAGCAGAATATTTATAGAGACATTACTAAGGATATGAAAGGGATGTATACTAAGTATTTTGATATAGCATCAACAGCTAATAAAGATACAAACCTTATAATGAGTAGTAATTATGATACAGTTAAATTTTCTAGTGGGGATGAGAGTGTAGTAACTGCTAGAGGTCTTGCAGGTGCTAAAACTGGGAATTATGAAGTTTCAGTAGAACAAAAGGCTCAAACAGCAACACTTACAATTGATAAAAAGGATTTAACAGGAGATACTTTAGAACTTGAAATTGGTGGACAGAAATTATCTGTATCACTAAAAGACGCAGATGGGAAATCAATTGCAGGGGATTCTACTGCGATAATAAAAAATATTAATAAAAAAATTGAAGATCATAACAAAGTTGAGGGTGCTACAAAAATTGATGTTAAAATTACAAGTTCAGAACTTGGTGGTAACATAAGAATAGAGAGTAAAAAGACTGGAAAAGAAAATGATTTAACAATGACTGCAAATTCAGGAACAAAACAAGCAGATGGGACAATACCTAGTATTGGGACTAAAACAGATGCAAAAGATGCGATAGTAAATATAACTGATACATATGGAAATACTGCTAGAAAAGAATTTGCAAATAATAAATTTGTTATAGATAACGTTGAGTATACAATTAATGGTGTATCTGAAAAAACGGGTAAAGTAGATGCTGAAGGAAAGGATATTTTTGAATCAACTAAACTTTCTGGGAAAGCAGATGCTAGTAAAATAGTAGAAAATATAAGTGAATTCGTTAATGACTATAATAAGTTAATTGATAAAATGAATGGGCTTATGGGAGAAAAAAGAGATAAAAGCTTTATGCCTCTTACAGATGATCAAAAGAAAGATATGTCAGAGACAGAAATTAAGCTTTGGGAAGAAAAAACTAAAAAAGGTCTTTTAAGAAGTGATGATATTCTTTATTCTACAACAAATGAATTATTAAGTCATATAACAAGTGGAAGTGGTTCAGGTTTAAATCTTAAGGATATAGGAATATTACCTAACTCAGATTATAGAACTCAAAAGGGGAAAATAACTCTTGATACAGAAAAGCTTCAAGCGGCACTTGAAAATAATGGAGACGAGACAAGAAAAATTTTAACTGGAACATTTGATAAGATGAAAGATACTTTCAATGAAACAGCGATAAGTTCTACATCTAAGATTGCAAAAAGAGCTGGTTCAGCAGATGGAGTAACTGCATTTAATAATGAGATAAGTAAAAAGATAGAGAGTCAACAAAAAGAATATAAAAAAGTGGTAAAAAGTCTTGCAAAAAGAGAAAATAGATATTATTCAGAGTTTTCAAGACTAGAAGTTACTATGAATAAGGCTAACGCAATGATGGGACAATTTATGAGTATGGGTGGAATGTAAGAAATGGAAAGACTTTTAAAAGAGTATAGACAGCTATCGGTAGAAATATTAGAAGAATTAGATAAGGATGGATTTCCAAAACTTGAAGAACTTTTACAAATGAAAGAAGATATTCAAATTGAGGTAATGAAATTTGACGCTGATAAAGTGAAAAAAGTTTTATATGAATTAGATATTATTAATTTAGATAAAGAAATTGTAGAAAAAATTAGTTGTAAAAAAGATGAAGTTAAATCAAAAATAAATGAAGTTAAAGCCAGAAAAGCTACTAATAATGCGTATGCTAATGCTGGAAATAGAGTTCAATTTGTAAATTCTAAGATTTAAAAAAAGCCCTTAAAAAAGTTTTGAAAAAAAATAAAAAAATTTTTCAAAAAAGGCTAAAGAAAATCTAAAACGACCGATAATATAAGTACAAGAGGGAAACTTCTTAAAATAAAAATTACAACCAAGACAAGGATGTCAAGGTTCAAAATCAAGGAGGATTTTATTATGATAATCAATCACAATATGAACGCTATGTCAGCACACAGACAAATGGGAATCAACACAGGTAACCAAGGTAAATCAATCGAGAAGTTAAGTTCAGGACAAAGAATCAACAGAGCTGGAGACGATGCAGCTGGTCTTGCAATCTCAGAGAAAATGAGAGGACAAATCAGAGGATTAGAGCAAGGTTCAAGTAATGCTCAAGATGGTATTTCAATGATTCAAACAGCTGAAGGAGCTACAAACGAAAGTCAAGCTATATTACAAAGAATGAGAGAGTTATCAGTTCAATCAGCAAACGGAACAAATACTGATGATGATAGAAAGCAAATTGATAAAGAGTTTGGACAATTAAAATCAGAGGTTGATAGAATTGCATCACAAACACAATTTAATAAGCAAAATTTATTAGCATCTGATAAAACAGTTGATTTCCAAGTTGGAGCAAATCAAGGTCAACAAATAAGTGTTAATTTAAAAGATATGAGTGCTAGTGCATTAGGATTAGGAACACAATCAGCGATAGCTGCACAATCAGCAATAGCAACAGTAACAACGGTAGTTGGAGCTAGTGGAACTGTAACTACTCCAGGAGTAGCAGGACGTCCAGCTATTGAAGGTAGACCGGCTTCAAGCAGATTGTCAGTAGATACAGCAGAAAAGGCACAAGCAGCAATAACTGCATTAGATAGTGCAATTGAGAATGTTTCAGAATTTAGAGCAGATCTTGGGTCAGTTCAAAATAGATTAGAGCATACAATAGCACAAACAGATAATTCAGCAGAAAACTTACAATCAGCAGAGTCAAGAATCAGAGACGTTGACATGGCTAAAGAAATGATGAACTTATCAAAGAATAATGTTCTTGTTCAAGCAGCTCAATCAATGCTTGGTCAAGCTAATCAACAACCGAACCAAGTATTATCATTATTAAGATAATAAGTTTAAAAATGTTAAAGAGAAGTGAATTTTTCACTTCTCTTTTTAGTTTACATAAATATTTACGATAATAAAGATATATACAATAAGGAGTGATAAAAATGTCTTGGGTAATAGAAAAATCTAGAGATAATTATGATGTTATAAAAATTGAAGTTGCAAATAAATATAAATACATAGGTAGTAAGTATAATCAAAAAAGAGAAGTGGAAAAATTTATAAAAGACATAGGCGAATTGAGGTCAGGTGACATATATATTGTATTTGGGATTTCATGTTGTGAACATATAAAAGAATTAATGATTTTAAAAAAAAGTAAGAAAAGAATTTTAATTATAGAGCATAATGAAGAGTTGATTGAAGAAAATATGAAAAAAAATGATATTTGTAATAGTAATGATGTTTTGATAACTAATAAAGAAAGTGAAATTAGATATTTTATTAGGAGTATTAAATCATCTGTTATAGATAATTTGAAAATACTTCATTACTCAAATTATAGTAAATTATTTAATTATGAAGTGAAAGGATTTTTTAATATTATAAAAGAAGAGGTTTCAACAAAAATAATAAATAGAAATACAGAAATACGGTTTACGGAAAAATGGTTTGAAACTAATATTAGTAATATGAAATATTCAGAGGAGGCAATGCCGATAAATGAATTGAGGGATAAGTTTAAAAATATTCCGGCGGTTATAGTTTCAGCAGGCCCATCTTTAGAAAAAAATATTAAAGAATTGAAAGGTTTTGAAAAGGGGCTTATATTGACTGGCGGAAGAACTTTACGAGCACTTTTAAATGAAGGAATAAATCCTGATTTATTAGTTGGATTAGATGCGGCAGATGAATCTTATGAATTGGTTAAAAGTAAAATTAAAAATGTGAAAATTCCATTGGTATTTAATAGTACAACTAATTTAGACATTGTTAAAAATCATAATTATAAAAAAATAGTTTTTGGTTCAAATAGTTTTTTTGAATTTAATAATATTAAATTAGAATCTTTAGCATGGGGTGGATCAGTTGCACATACTATGACTAGATGTGCATTATTCTTAGGTTGTAATCCGATAATATTTGTTGGTCAAGATTTAGCTTACACTGGTGAATTAGGGCACGCTAAAATTGCTTATAATGAATTTGATAGTGAAGCATTAGAGGCTAGAGATAGTGAGCTATTTGAAAAAAAATATAAAAAAAATTCAGATATATACGTAGAAGATATATATGGTGGAGAAGTTAGAACGGGGGTTGTGTTAAATGATTTTATAAGAGCTTTTGAACGAATGATATTGGCATATCCAGATAGAAGATTTATAGATGCTACCGAGGGTGGAGCATTAATAAAAGGTACAGAAATAGAGACTTTAAAAAATACTATTATGAATTTATCGGAAAAGAAATATGAAAACATAGCTGGATTAATTAAATCAATGGAATATGAAAAAATGTTAGATGAGTATTTGGAACTTATTGAAAAAAGTATTTATGAGGGAGTGGGATTTTGTACTAGAGGGAAAAAAGAATTAGAAAAGATGAAATATAAATATATTAGAGGACAAAAAATAAATGAAGAGATAAAAAAACTTGATATTATTGATGAAGAAATAAAAAAATGTGAAAGCATAAAATTTATAAATGAATATATATTTAAAAAAATATTAAAACTTGAAAATGATGAGAAATATAAAATTATAAATGATGATAATAAAAAGGTAATATTTGAAAAAGTATATTCAAAAAACAAATTAATATATGATCATATTGAATTTTGTTTAGAGGATTTAAAAAAAGAGTTAAAAAAGGTATTTAATGATTAAAGGAGTAAAAAATGGAAAATAAATTAGAAATATTAAAAAGTGTAAGTGAGTATATTTTAAAATTAAATATAGCAATTGAAGATGCAAGTACATATATGGATAATGATAAAGTGAGGGAGGGTTATGATTTAGTAACGAAAATTTCAGATGGGTTAGTATGGGTTATAGATGTTATTAATCTAACTGAAGATTTAAATGGTGAAAAAAAATTAGTTGATAAAATATTAGAGTATTCAATGGAAATAATTGAGGCAATTGAAGAAAATGAATATATTCTTGTTGGAGATCTTTTAAAATATGAAATAAGACCGATACTAGAAAATATAAATAGGAAAATAATAAATGAACTGCAAAAAAACAGTTAATAGATATTGAAGTATGATGATTAGTATAAAAAAATATATATAATAAAGTAGACAATAAGAGGGGGCGATGACATGAATAAATTTATAGATATTGAAGGAAGAAAAATTGGACAGGATTTTGAACCAATAGTTATAGTTGAAATAGGTATAAATCACGAGGGTAGTTTAAAAGTAGCATTTGAAATGGTTGATGCAGCACATCATGCTGGTGCTGAAATTATAAAGCATCAAACACATGTAGTTGAAGATGAAATGTCAAAAGCAGCTAAAAAAGTTATTCCAGGAAACACAGATGTTTCAATATATGATGTTATGGCTAGATGTGCTTTAAATGAAGAAGACGAAATAAAACTTAAAGAGTATGTTGAATCAAAAGGTATGATTTTTGTTAGCACACCTTTTTCAAGAGCAGCAGCGGAAAGACTTGAAAGAATGAATGTACAAGCTTATAAGATTGGTTCAGGAGAATGTAATAACTATCCATTAATCGAGCATATAGCATCTTTTGGAAAACCTATGATAGTTTCAACTGGTATGAATGATATTGCAAGTATCAGAAAAACTGTTGAAATATTAGAAAAACATAATATTCAATATGCATTGCTTCATTGTACTAATTTATATCCAACTCCAGCAAACTTAGTTAGACTTGGTGGAATGACTGAACTTCAAAAAGAATTCCCAAATGCAGTTATAGGATTATCTGATCATACGGTAAATAACAATGCTTGTCTGGCATCGGTAGCACTTGGAGCTTCAATACTTGAAAGACATTTTACTGATAGGATGGATAGACAAGGACCAGATATAGTTTGTTCAATGGATCCAAAAGCTTTGAATGAGTTAATTGAAGGGAGCAAAGAGATTCAGAAAATGAGAGGTGGAAAAAAAGAAGCCTCACAGGAAGAACAAGTTACAATAGATTTTGCTTTTGCAACAGTAGTTACAATAAAACCTTTAAAAAAGGGTGATATTTTAACTAAAGAAAATATTTGGGTTAAAAGACCAGGTACTGGTGAAATAAAAGCAGAAGATTTTAATAGTATATTAGGTAAAAAAGTTCTAGTTGATATAGAAATTGATGAGCATTTAAATTGGAGTGACATAGAGAGGTAATAAATTTATGAAGAAAATACTGTTTCTTACGGGTACAAGAGCAGATTATGGAAAGATAAAGTCGTTAATGAAAAAAGTAGAAAAGTCAGATAAGTTTGAATTATATGTATTTGTTACAGGAATGCATATGCTTTCAAAGTATGGTGGAACTTATCGAGAAGTTGAAAAAGATGGTTTTGAAAATATATATAAACATATAAATCAAAAATCATCTTCAAGTGAGCAAATGGATTTGATACTTGGTAATACAATATCAGGATTAAGTAACTATATTTCAGAGGTTAAACCTGATTTAATAGTAGTTCATGGAGATAGACTTGAGGCTTTAGCCGGAGCTATTGTAGGAGCTTTTAATAATATAAAAGTTATGCATATTGAAGGTGGAGAAGTTTCAGGGACTATTGATGAATCTATAAGACACTCAATAACAAAACTTGCACATTTCCATTTAGTTGCAAACGAAGAAGCTAAAAAAAGAATTGTTCAACTTGGTGAAAAAGAGAAAAGTGTTTTTGTGTTTGGATCACCAGATGTGGATATTATGTATTCAGATAAGCTTCCTAAAATGGAAGAAATAAATGATAGATATAATTTGGAATTTAAAAATTATTCAATACTTATGTATCATCCTGTTACAACAGAAGTTAAAAAACTTACATCAAATGTTAAAAATTTGGTTGATGCAGTAATAGAATCAGAAAGAAATTATATAGTTATTTATCCTAATAATGATAATGGTAGTGACATAATTTTAAATGAGTATCGTAGACTTGAAAATAATAAAAATATAAGAGTATTTCCATCTATGAGATTTGAAGCCTTTTTAACATTATTAAAAAATTGCGATTTTATAATAGGAAACTCAAGTTCGGGAATAAGAGAAGCAAGTGTTTATGGAAAAGTTGCAATTGATTTAGGAAATAGACAAAAAGGAAGATATGATGAAAGTGTAGAGAATATTCTTCATTGTATAGAAGATAAAACTACAATACTTGAAAAAATACAAGTATCAGATGAAATAGAAGTTGAAGCGATATCACATTTTGGAAATGGAAATAGTGATGATATTTTCTTAGATGTTATAAGTGATGAAAATGTATGGGAATCTGATATACAAAAAAAGTTTAATGATATAGATTTTTAAATTAATTATAGCGCTCTTCCATAGGGAGCTAATTTTTTGAGGTGATTTGAGATGTTTAAGGGTAAAAAAGTTTTAGCAATAATACCAGCAAGAGCTGGAAGCAAAGGGATAAAAGATAAAAACATAATTGATTTAGTAGGGAAACCATTAATAGCTCATAGTATAGAGCAAGGTTTAAATTCTAAATACATAGATAAAGTAGTAGTTTCAACAGATGGAGAAAAAATAGCGGAAGTTGCGAAACAATATGGAGCAGAAGTTCCATTTTTAAGACCAAGTGAAATAGCTTGTGATACTGCAAAAACAATAGATGTTATGATTCATTGTGTTGATTTTTTGAACAATAATAATGAAGAATTTGATTATATAGTTTTATTACAACCAACGCAACCACTTAGAAAGGTTGAACACATAGATGAAATGATAGAAAAGATAGTTAATGAGGAAGCTAAGGGAATAGTAAGTGTTTGTAAGGTTAAAGAACATCCAATACTTATGCGAACTATTGATGATAAAGGTAAATTAAATAACCTATTAAGTGAATCTAGTACAATGAGAAGGCAGGAAATGCCAGATTACTATAAGGTTAATGGAGTTATATATGTTAATAAAATAGATAAAGATTTTAAATTAGAGACAAGTTTAAATGATAATAAGTTAGCATATGTAATGGAAGAAAAGTACTCAATAGATATAGATGATTTAATGGATTTAGAGATAGCGAGATTGATGCATAAGGAGATTTGTGATGGAAAAAGATTTTGAAATTGAAATAAACACTATGAATAGTGTTTATGGAGAAAAAAGAAATTGTTATGAAAGAAAACTAAAAATTTATTTTTCTATTCCAGAAAATGGAGTGAATGAAAATACAGGATTATTTACATATGTTTATGGTATTTCAGGAAATGCAAAAGGAAATATGTGCAAAAAAATGAGGAGAGAATTTGCAGATAAATATAATTTAGTTACAATGCAATGTGATTATTTTGGATATGAATTTTTAGGTTTAGATGATGAATTTACTTTTGAAAATAAAAATATTTTAACAGAGCAAGAGTTAAATGATTTTAAAGCTAATAAAATGAGTTTTATTAGAGGGCTGCAGAGACCGATAGAGATTTATGGTAAACCCAATTTAAAAGAATCAATAGAAAGTTTTAATGAAATGGGGATGATGCAAGCATTAGATGTCATTATAACAAATTTAACAGTGATGAATATTTTGTATGAAAATGGATATACATTTAATGCTGGTAAAAATATACTATATGGATCATCGCATGGTGGATATTTAAGTCACTTGGCAAATAAAATGAGTGATGGATTATTCACAATGATAATTGATAATTCAGGGTGGAAAATACCTAGATATTTATTTGAAGTCAGACGAGCATGGAAAAAAATAGGTAAATTCAAGGTTTTTTTAGATTATGATTATATGGCTAAAAAGAATAGAAAAAATATTTTTATGTTTGATTTAGAAAAAATATATAAGAATAAAAATAATGGTTGTAATATAAAAATATATCATGGATCAAATGATAGACTTGCTAAGTGTGAAGAAAAGTATAAAGCATTTAAAGATGTTGAAAATGTACAGTTTTATAAAATAACAGAAGAAGAAATCGATAATGATATTTTTAAAAGTACCAACCATTGTATGGATGCAGATTATTTTAAATTATTTGCCTTAGCAATGGAGAGAGTTGAGTTCAATAAAAGTAAAGTTTTTAAATTACCGGAAGAAGTTCATATTGAAAGTAGTTTAGGGATGATAAAGATAGATTACAAAAATATACTACCCACTGTATTTATGGTGAATTAAAAGCTATGAAAAGTGATTCTATATTGAAAGTATAAGAGAAGTTTGTATTTACAGACTTCTCTTTTTGAGTGGAAAATATATAAATTTACTCTGAAAAAGTATATAGTTAAAGATGTCTTTTAGTGTTGAATTTAAAGACAGATATAATGAAGTAACTATTTGGAGGACAAAAATTTGAAAAAAGATATAATACAGTACAATGGATATAATGATTTTAAATGCATAACAGACAAATGCAGACATACATGTTGCATAGGTTGGCAGATAGATATAGATGATGAAACTTATAACAAGTATAAAGGTTCTACATATTTTAAAAATGATATGAGTTTAAAGTTTACGCAGAAGAAAGATAAATTAACTTCTATGAAACTTGATAAAGATAAAAAGTGTGGTTTCTTGCAAGAGGATTTCCTTTGTAAGATTCATTTAAATATTGGTGAGGATTTTCTATGTGACACATGTAGAATTTACCCGCGAGGAATTAACATAGTTGGTGATAAAGTTGAAAAACATATATATTCTTCTTGTCAGGCTATGATAGAGATGTTTTTATTAAATGATAGAAAGCTTACTTTTGAACTTGAAGAGGGAAACTACAATGAAAAAGAAGTTTCTAAAGTTATAGAATTTGAAACAGATATTGAAGAATCAATTTTCACACAGATAAGAGGATTTACAATAGAGGTAATACAAAGTGATTATATAAATATAGAAGAGAAGTTCACATTAATGGGACTTGCTTATAGTAACTTTGATGAATTTATGAAAGAAAAAAACTTTGATGCTATTAGAAATGTTATTGAAATATATTCAGAGATGATAGAGGATGAAACTGCAATACCAAAGTTAGAAAGTACACAGATGTTTAATGAAGTTAAAAAGGTAGTTTTAAATGAAATATCTAATTTCAATTTAAAAGGTAAACTTAAAGAACTATTACCAAATCTTTCGAAGGTTTTATCAAATGCAATTAATTATGAGGATAAAAAGTTTGATGAAAAATATAATTTATATAAATCAAAGCATGATATACATATTCAAAATTATTTAGTTAATATAGTTTATTCCACAGGAATGCCTCTAGTAGGAGAGTCTACTTTAGATAGTTATATTTTATTGATTATTAAATACATAGTTTTCAAAACTTATCTGACATCAGTTAAAAATGAAGAAATAACAAAAGACGATTTTATAGACATAGTTGCACTGAGTAGTAGGTCTTTTGATCACAATAAAAAAGCAGTAGATATGTTAATAAAAGAGTTAAAAGTATTAGCAAGCATTAGTGATGATATGATTGGTGTATTAGTTAATTTAATAAAATAGCAAAAGGAGAGTTTTCACAACTCTCTTTTTGTCATGCACTATACCTAGTTATTTAGCCAAGGGAAAAAACTTCACCATCAAAATCATAGTAAGTATGATAGCTATTAACTTATGATTACTTATAGTATTTTTAATCATCTGATGATTTATTAAAGGGTAAAATTATTAAAGTATATAGATAGAAATGTCGATATAGATATTAGAACAAATAGAGATGAAAAGATATGGAGGTTGCTATGAGACTAAATAATAATATGATGTCACTTAATGTTTTTAAGAATTATCAAAATAATTTAGCTGATAATGCATCAGCGCTTAAAAGAATATCTTCAGGAAGCAAGGTTATGAGTGCAAAGGATAATCCTCAAAAAATAGGGCAAAGTGAAAACTTTAAGTTACAACTTAGAGGACTTCAGGCATCAAGAAAAAATGTGCAAGATGGAGTTTCTATGATGCAAACAGCTGATGGGGGACTTGCTGGAATGTCAGAATCACTTATCAGAATGAGAGAACTTACAATTCAAGCTGGAAGTGGAGGACTAAACCAAGAGGATAGAGAAGTTATTCAAAAAGAAATGGATACTTTAAAATCAGGAATCAATGATTTAGCTAAAAATACAGAATTCAATGGTGTAAAACTTCTAGGGGATACAGATGTTACTGATAATAAACATCCACTATCAGAATCTATGATGGCAGGGATAAATTCAGGTGATGAAATATTAATACCTAAATATAATTTGAATTCACATATGCTTAGTGATGATAAAGGAAATACAGTAGAAGATATAGATATCGTAAATGGGAATATGGATGAAGCTTTAGGAACTATTGATGCAGCAATAAAGACAGTTACAGATGCTAGAAATAAGTTTGGAGCCTTAGCAAATAGATTTGAGAGTTTAGGTTCAAATCAAGAAAGTAATTCACTTATGCTAGAGAGAGCAAACTCTAATATAACAAGTGCAGATATTGCAAAAGAAATGATGGAATTTTCAAGAACTAATATATTAATTGAATCAAGTAACTATATGATGGCTCAAACTAATGAACTTCCAAATGAAGCATTAAGAGCTATTGAAAGGATATAAAGTATTCTTTATATAAGTTAATATTAAAGTGGAAAGATAATTGTGAAAAGATAATTTTAAAAATAAAGTGTGAATAAAGCATAATTTCTGTAAAAAGATGAAGTGGTAAAAATTTGATTAAATTAAAGAATCCAACGAATATTATAAAAATATTCGTTGGATTCTTTTTTGTTTGTCAAAAAAGGTATATACAAATATAAAATATGAAACAAAAGTTAAATGTAAAATTTAAACAAATTTAATAAAAGACAAAAAAACCTATTAAAAGTTAAAAGAATGTTAAGTAAATAAGAATAATTTTGGCATATAGACAAAAAAATATACAATTTATTAAAAGGTAATGTATAGAAAACAATACCATTTAAGGGTATAATATCAATTAGAAACAACTATGGGATTATGTTTATAAAAAGGTGAAAAATACAAAATTTTTATGAGGTGAGAAAATGTCAGTACATATGGATTCTAGTTCGTATACATATGAGCTTATAAAACAAGGATTAAATACAGCAAATATGAGATCAAAGGCAATAGCAAATAATATAGCTAATATTAATACAAATGAGTATAAAAAATATAATGTTAGTTTTGAAGATACTTTAAGTGATGTCAGTGATGAATTAAGAAAGACAGGAAGAGTGGAACTTAGTAGTAAAAAAATAGGAAATATAGAAGTTAAAAAAGATACTACAACATCTATGAATATGAATGGTAATAATGTAGATATAGAACTTGAAAAAACGAGCCAAGCAGCAAATACACTTTTATATAATGCTTTGATAGGGAAAGCAAATTCGAAGCTCACAACAAAGAATTACATAATTAGTGGAGGTAGATAAATATGACAAGTGGAATGTTTTCGGCAATGAGAATAAGTGCTAGTGGTCTTTCAGCAGAAAGACTTAGAATGGATGTAATTGCTTCTAATATGACTAATCATGCAACTACTAGAGGCGAAGATGGAAAGCCATATGTTAGAAAAATAGCAGTTTTTCAAGAAAATTTAGATAATGCAATGGGGATGAATGGAGTAAAAGCGGTAGGTGTTATTAATGATGATTCAGATTTAAGACTCAAATATGACCCAGGTCATCCAGATGCAGATCCAGAAACAGGATATGTAGCAATGCCAAATGTTAATGTTTTGAATGAGATGGCAGATGTAATAGCGGCTTCAAGAAGTTATGAGGCAAATGTAGATACAATGAATGCTTCAAAATCAATGTTTATGAAAGCATTAGAGATTGGTAAATAGGAGAGATAAATAAATGGAAATAAATAATATTTTAGCAAATCAATATAATCAGGTTTCAGATATAAATAGTAATATATTCTTAAAAAATACAAATGGTGCTAGGGAAGAAATAGAAGAAAAGGGGATAGTGAGCTTTTCTAAAACTTTAAAAGAACAGCTTGATATAGTAAATGATAAACAGATAGAGGCAGATATTGCTACACAAAAAATGATACAGGGTGAAGACATAGCTATACATGAGGTTATGCTTGCGGGAGAGGAAGCTAAAATTTCATTACAACTTGCTGTGCAAGTTAGAAATAAATTAGTAGAGGCATTTCAAGAGATAAACAGGACTCAAATTTAGCTTTGATGAGGGGTAATTGACAATGGAAAAGGTGAAGGGATTCTTTAAAAGTATTTTAGAGAAATTCAAGGCAATGGGGAGATTAGCTAGGATTTCTATTATAGTAGCTTTGATTTCTATAATAGTAGGAATAATTTTAACAATTGCATATTCAATGAATAATAAGTATCAAGTTTTATTTACAGGGCTTGAGAGCAAAGATGCAAAAATGGTTACAGAGAAACTTAAAGAATTAAAAGTAGATTTAAAAGTAGAAAATGATACAATACTTGTTCCAAAAAAGGAAGTTGATAGTTTAAGACTTGAACTTGCACCAAGTTTAAGTGGTGGGAGTGTTGGTTATGAACTAATGGATGAGGCTAGTTCATTTGGTATAACATCTGAAGAATTTGCTTTAAAAAAACTTAGAATGACACAAGGAGAAATAGAAAAAACAATAAAAAGTTTTCCGCAAATAGAAAATGCAAGAGTGCACATAACACTTCCTAAAGAGACAGTTTTTGTTGATGAATCAGAGGAAGGTAGAGCAGCAGCATACATACAACTGAATTATGGTGAGACTTTAGAACCATCACAGGTTAAATCAATAGTTTCTCTTATATCATCATCAGTTGATAATATTCCAAAAGAGAATATAGAGGTAATAGATCAAAATATGGCACTTCTTTCAGAAGGGATTTATTCAAAAGAAGGAGACGGAACAGTTTCATCAGGGGAAGCAGTTTCGAATCAAAGAAAGCTTGAATCAGATTATGAAAAAGAATTAGAAGCAAGCGTTTATGATTTGTTAAATCCTGTAATAGGTACAAGCAAAATTAAGACACAAATAAGTGTTGAGTTAGATTTTGATTCAAAGCAAAAAACAGAAGTTACAGTTGATCCAAATAAGGTTATTAAAAATCAAACAACTATTAAGGAATCAAATGGTTCAGGTGCTACAAGTACAGGGCCGGTTGATGATAATATGAGTAACAACATAGAAGATTCAAAAGGAACAGGTTCAAATAGAGAAGAACAAAGCACAGAATATGAAATCGGAAAAACAGAAGTTAAAAATATAAGTGCGCCAGGAGAGGTTAAAAGAGTAACAGCATCAGTTGTTATAGATGGAGCGCTTGATAAAAAAACTACTGAGGCAATAAAAGAATTAGTTGGAACTGCAATAGGATATAAGCAAGGTAGAGGGGATCAAATATCAGTACTAAGTATGACTTTTGATCAAGGGCAAAAAGAAGAGGCAGCAAAGCAACTTGAACTTATGAATGCTCAGGTTAAAAAAGAGCAAATAACAAAAGCAATAGTTGTGGGGTTAGTCCTTATACTTGCAATATTATTAGTAGCATTTTTAATAAGTAGAGTGAAAAAGAAAAAAGATGAAAAAGGTGATGAGGAGGAATCAAGAAGACTTAACGTTGTTATTGACGATACACCTATGCAAAACTTTGACCCAATTGATTTTGATATAAAAGATGAAAAGACACATGTTGAAAGTGAAATTAAGAATTATGCAAATAAAAAGCCAGAACAAGTAGCGGATGTTATTAAATCATGGCTAAATGAAGATGAGAGGTGATAGGCTTTGGCGAAGGAGAATAAGAACTTAACAGGAATACAAAAGGCAGCAATATTATTTATAACACTCGGTCCGGATGCCTCAGCTAAAATTATAAAAAAATTACCAGAACATGAAATACAAAAGATAACATATGAAATCGCAAATATTAGTTCGGTGAGTTCAAATCAAAGAGAAGCGATTATGAATGAGTTTCTATCTATGAATAAAGCAAGAGATTACGTTAAAGAAGGTGGAGTTGATTATGCAAGAACTGTTCTATCACAGGCGCTTGGAAATCAAAGAGCAAATGAAATTATCTCAGCAATAACTGAGATAACACAAAAAAATAGACCATTTGCAATAGCAAGAAAGGTTGATTCAGGACAAATACTTAACGTAATATCAGGAGAACATCCACAAACAATAGCATTAGTACTTTGTTATTTACAACAAGATAAAGCAGCTCAGATATTAGCAGAACTTCCAGATGATCTACAAAGTGATGTTGCTTATAGAATTGCAACAATGAGAAATACATCTCCAGATGTAATTAAGGAAATAGAAAAAGTATTAGAGAGTAAGTTATCATCAGTTGTAAGAACAGAAGTTACTGAAATTGGTGGAGTTGAAACACTAGTGGGAATGCTTAACCAAGTTGATAGAACTACTGAAAAGAATATAACAGAATCTCTAGAAATTGAAGATTCAGAACTTGCGGATAAAGTTAAGAGTAGTATGTTCGTATTTGAAGATATTATTAGTATTGATGATGTTTATATTCAAAGAATTCTTAGGGAAGTTGATGTTAAGGAACTTGCACTTGCACTTAAAGGTTCATCAGGTGAAGTTGCAGAGGTAATCTTTAAGAATCAATCTAAGAGAGCAGCATCTTCACTTAAGGAAGATATGCAGTTCCTTGGGCCAGTTAGACTTATGGATGTTGAAAAGGCACAACAAGGTATTGTTTCAATTATAAGAAGGCTTGAAGAAGCAAATGAAATTATATTAGCAAGAGGTGGAGAAGATGCAATCATCTTATAGTATTATAAAAAGTCCTGCGGTAGAAGTAAAAGAAAACAAAGATATAAAAACAAACTATACTATAACAAATCAAAATATGAAACAAGTAATTATAGAAACTGAGGATGATGAAGTTAGAGCAAAGCAAAGCCTAGAATCAATGAGGAAATTGATTCTTGGTGGTGTTGAAAAAGAAAAAGAGCAAATTATTAAAAATGCTTATGAAAAAGCAAAGCTTATAGAAAAAGAAACTTACGAAAAAGCCTATGCACAAGGTCTCTCTAATGGAAAAGAAGATGGATATAGAGAAGCTTACGAGGGAAATATAAAACTTGCTCAAAAGCTTGTTGAAGATGCTAGAGATTTATTAGAAAATTCAAAAATTGAATATGAAAAATATCTTGAAGCTAAAAAAACTGAGATGATAGATTTTGCTTATAAAATTTCAGAACATATTCTAGAGAAGGAACTTAAAAGAGAAGATGGTATAAATGATTTTATAGCAAAAATTTTAGAAAAATCAAAGGGTAGCAGTAGCTTTATAATAAAATGTAACCCAGAGCAAATGGAGTCGGTTAAAGGGAGAATTGCAAAGGAAAAAGAAACTTTAGGATTAAGTGCAGATGTGTTTTTTGTAGAAGATGAAAAAATAACAATAGGAAATGCATCTGTTGAGTTAGAAAGTGGAAATGTAGAAGTAGGAATAGATACTGCAATAGAGAGTATAAAAAGAGAAGTGTTTTAACTTCAATAGGAGGAAGTATGTTAGATATTGATTTTTCTTTAATGAGTCAGAAAATAAAAGAAACAACAGCATATAGGTATGAAGGAAAAGTCAGTAAGCTTATAGGTCTTACTATTGAAGTTGAGGGAATAAGAGCTGCAATGGGTGAATTATGTACTATATATACTGATGGTGGAAATGAAATAAAAGCTGAAGTTGTAGGTTTTAGAGAAAAGGAACTTTTATTAATGCCAATAGGTGAACTTCAGGGGATTGCACCAGGATGTAAGGTTATACCAGAGGGGAAACCGCTAAGTGTTAGATGTAGTGATGACCTTCTTGGAAAAATTCTTGATGGAGTAGGAGAGCCTTTTGATGGTGAAGGAATTGAAAATGGAGAATATTACCCATTAGATAGACTTCCACCAGATCCTATGAGAAGAAAGAGAATAAAAAATATACTTCCAACAGGAGTAAGAGCTATTGATGGTTTTTTAACTTGTGGTGAGGGTCAAAGAATAGGAATATTTGCAGGAAGTGGAGTTGGTAAAAGTACAACTCTTGGAATGATAGCTAGAGAGGCAAAAGCAGATGTCAATGTTATAGCACTTATAGGAGAGAGAGGAAGAGAGGTTCTAGAATTTATTGAAAAAGATTTAGGACCAGAAGGGATGAAGAAATCGGTTGTAGTATGTGTTACTTCAGATAAATCACCACTTCAAAGACTTAAAGGTGCTTTAACTGCAACAGCGATTGCTGAGTATTTTAGGGATAATGATAAGAAAGTAATTTTGATGATGGATTCTGTTACAAGATTTGCAATGGCACAAAGAGAAATAGGACTAGCAATAGGTGAGCCACCAGCAACAAAGGGGTATACACCTTCTGTTTTTGCAATGCTTCCAAAGCTTATGGAGAGAGCAGGAACATCAGAAAAAGGTTCGATAACAGCATTTTATACTGTATTAGTTGATGGAGATGATTTTAATGAACCAATAGCAGATACAGTAAGAGGTATTCTTGATGGCCATATAGTTTTATCAAGAGATTTAGCTCAAAAGAACCATTATCCAGCGATTGATGTCCTTAATTCAGTTTCAAGACTTATGCCATCAATTGCTACTGAAAATCATAAGGATATAGCATCAAATCTTAGGGACATGCTTGCTACGTATAAAGATTCAGAGGATTTAATAAACATAGGAGCTTACGCAAGAGGAGCTAATAGAAAACTTGATAAAGCAGTTGATTTAAATCAACATATTATAAGTTTTTTAAGGCAGAAAATAGATGAGAAGGCAGATTTTGAAATTACGTTAAATTCATTAGAACTATTAGGTAGGAGATAATTTAAATGGAAGCAGGATTTAAATTTAAACTAGAGAAAATTCTTGATATGAGACTTAAAAAAGAAGAGGAAAGTGCAATTATTTTTAAAAAGGCTCAAAGTGCTAAGCAAGTTGTAAAAGATAAGCTTAATTCACTAGAGAATGATTTTAATAAGCACAATAAACTTTCTACATCAGATACTGTGGTTTATCAAAAAATAAAAAGAATCTATATGCAAAATGTTAGTAAGGCTATTGAGATTACAAAAAAAGAGTTAGAACAAAAGCAAAGGGTTGTAGAAGAGAAAAGAGCTGATGTTTTAACAAAGCAGATAGATAGAAAGACAGTTGAGAAACTTAAAGAAAAGCAGTATCAAAGTTTCACAAAAGAAAAAAGCAGGCTAGAAAATGTAGCGAATGATGAGTTTGCGCTATTTGCACACTTTAGAAATCTTGAAAGGAGGTGAGAAATGTGAGAAGTAATATGGTCAATAGAGTAGTAGAAGTAGATTTAACAAAAAATATTAGTAAAAAAGATAATAAAAATACTAATAAATATTCAGAAGAAAAATCATTTGAAAGGATTTTGAGTGATAGACAAGTAGCTGAAAAAGAAAAAGATGCGAAAGTTTTAAAGGGCAAGAGCAAAGAAAAAAAATCGAATCTAACTGATTCGACGGAGTTAGATAAAGCTAAAACAGTTGATTCAACGGAATTAGATAAAACTAAGCCAGTTGATAAAGAGATAGAAAAAAATGTTGAAACTGATTTTGATAAAAAGATAGAAGAGAAAGTTGAAGCATTTGAAAATATAGATACTCAAATTGAAAGTATCAACATAGAAAATCCAAATATTCAAATTGAAAATATAGATTTAGAATCACTTTTAAGCTTGCTACTACTAGTGAGTGGTGAGAAAACTGCAAATAAGGAAGTTAATATAGCTAATATAGATACGATTAATTTCCAAAATAATAAAAGTTTTATAAATGAAATAAAAGAAACGTTAAATCAAGTACCTTTAGAAGAAAAAATTGGTAAATTAGATTTAGGTAATTTAGAAGAAAAGATATTTGAGAATGTTGATAGAAAAAATCCATTGGCTAATTTGTTAGGTGAAATGAAATTGCTTAACAAAACTGAAAGCTTAACTCTTGAGGAAATCAAGGGTGCAAACTTTAAAGAACTTATAGTTCAAGAGTTAGATGAAGAAGTACTAGGTAGTAGAGATGTTAAGAACTCTAATGTTAAAGAAATTATAGTTCAGGTGTTGAATGAAAAAGGATTAAGCAATGAAGATATAAAAAAGCTTAGTCTAAGTTTAAAGTCTTTAGAAAATTCAGAGGGATTTAAAAAGTCAGGGACATTTAGAGAAGTAAATTCAAATGCAAATGCAAATGATGAAGTGATTCCTAGAGTAAATCAAGAACTACAATCAAAGCAAACAACTAGTGGTGAATTTAAGCAATCAGATTCAAAAGAAAGCTCTTCAAATCAATCAGAGACTAGCAAGGATGATAAATTCCTTTCTAAAATTTTGACTGAGGATAAGTCAGTATTTGATATGAATATGCAAAGAATCAAAGATTTATCAAATATTCAAGAAGGAAGTTCAAAGATTTCTATAAACAAGGAAACAATGCTTAGAGATATTAAAGACACAGTAGTTCATATGACAAAAGTCAATATGAAGGAACTTGTTGTAAAGGTTAATCCAGGAAATCTAGGTGAAATATCGATAAAGCTTATAGCTGAGGCAGATAGTATGAAAGCTGTTATAAAAGTAAGCTCTAAGGAAACATATGCACTGATAAGTGGACAAGATATAAAACAGTATCTTGGAAGTGAGAACATAAAAATTTCAGATGTAGAAATAGAACTTTATAAAGATGACACTACATTTTTTAACGATTCGAATGAATTTATGGATGGTGAAGATTCTAGAAGGAATTATAATAATTCGTCAAAAAATGAGTTTATGGAAATAGAAGACGAAGTTGAGGAAGAAATGACGATATCATCATTAGATATCATAATTTAGGAGGTAAAAATGGATTATAGTAGGGCAATAGCTAGAAATAATGCAAATTATAATACTACTGATAGAGGAACTCCAATTGTTAAGCCTGGTGAAGATATGGATAAGACAGCTTTTCTTACTATATTATCAGCACAGCTTAGAAATCAAGATCCTATGTCTGGAGATCAAGATTCTACTCAGTATGTTACTCAAATGGCACAGTTTTCAACAATGGAGCAGATGCAAAATTTGAATAAAACTATGACTGATTATTCAGAGCAAAACTTAGTTGGAAAAGGTGTAACTGTAGATGTACCAGATGCAGAAGGTAAGCCTTATACGGGAATAGTAAAAGCTGTTAATACAAAAGGGAATAAGACAAGTATTTCAATGGAAGTTACAGAGAATGGAAAGAATGTATATAAAGAATTTCCGGTAGAAGCAATAGTTTCAGTTTTAGAAGTACCAAATTTTTCACTCCCAGCTATAAGTAATGTTAATGGTAATACATCATTTTTACTTGCAAGCTCATTTATAGGAAAAGAAGTAAAGCTTAGTGAGAAAAATAGTAGTGATGAAAATTATATTGGTAGCGTTATAGGTGCTTTTAAAGAGGATGGGGCTATAAAAGTAAATGTAAAGCTTAAAGATAGTGAAGAAGTAATTGCTGTAACTATTGATAAGGTAATAAGCGTTGGTGATGTTAATACAGAGGCAAACACAGAAACTAAGCCAGAAGAAGACAAAGAGGATGATAAAGAGACATAGGCAAATCAAAAATAAGTATGGTGGGATAATTGAATTATAGAATTATTAATGGAAGGCCTTATGGAGCATATAATATTGATAATTTAAATTCAGATAATTTAAGTCAAAATAAAATTCAGGAAAATACAGAGAAAAATAGTTTTTCTGAAATATTAAATGGCAAGCTTACTGACAAAAATGATTATAGCTTTAAAGTTTCAAAGCATGCAGGTGAAAGGCTTAGAGAGCTTGGATTTACAAAAAAAGATTATGAAAAAATAGAAAATGCTATGGAAAAAGCTAGGGCAAAAGGGTCAAAAAATACAGTTATCGTTTATAGAGGCTCAGCAATTGTTGCGAGTGTAGAAAATAACACTATAATAACAGCTGTTGATAAAAATAGAGCAGATGATAATGTATTTACAAATATAGATAGCGCAGTAATTTTATAAGCTGGACCAATTGGAGGTTTAAAACTTTATGGAATGATTGAAATAAAGTTAATTACTGGCAAAATCAATTTTTAGGGGGAATTTTTAAATGTTAAGGTCAATGTATTCAGGTATATCAGGTATGAAGGTAAACCAAACAAAATTAGATGTTATAGGTAATAATATTGCAAACCTTGGGACAACAGGATTTAAAGCATCAACAGTTAAGTTCCAAGATATGCTTTCACAAAATATGGCAGATGCAACAGCACCAACAGCGAATCAAGGAGGGATAAACTCACAACAAGTAGGTCTAGGAGTTCAGCTTGCGAGTATTGATACTGTAATGACACAGGGAATGCTTCAACCAACAGGAAGAAACTTAGATTTAGCACTTGATGGTGGGGGATTCTTTATGGTAAGTAAAGGACCAGAAGTTTTTGGTGGAGATGATTTACAAGTAAGTCATAAGCCTGGTGCACATACACTTTCTTCAAATGGTAGTGGAAGTGAAATGATGTATACAAGAGCTGGAACATTCATACTAGATCAAGCAGGAAATCTTTTAACATCAGATGGTTATAGAGTAATGGGTTACCCAGTAACTAATGATGATAATGGAGCCCCACCAACAGCAATAGAGCCACCTGATGTTTCAACTGGTGGATTTAATATGAGGTTTGGACCAGGATCACAGCTTAATGGATATAAGGTTGTACTTGGTGCAGTGGGACCAGGAACAGTTACAGATGCTAAGGTTGATAAATCAACTAAAGTTATAAAGTTAAGTGGAGATTTCTCTGAAACTTCAACAATGACTAATGATGCAGCAGAAAGTGCTTTAAATAAAGCTCTTGCAGCAGCTGGAATTTCACAAAGAATCAATGTTTCAGGTGAGCCAAGAAAAATTGCTAATACAGGAAGCGGTAAAGTAGAAGGTGGATCAGATGCTACAAAGCCAAATTCAGTTTCTCTTATGGGAGTTACATTCCAGTTTGGTGAAGGTTCTGATTTAAATGGATATACAATCAAAACAGGAAAAATAAATCAGCCAGGAACTGAGGCGGTATTAGATAAAGATAATAAAACAATAATACTAAATGGTAATTTTATGGATAAGGGAGCTTTAACATCAGCAGAATTAGCAGATGCTATAAATGGAGAACTTTCAAAAAATGGAATAAATCAAGAAGTTAAAGCGGTAGGGACACCAGCTGTAATACCAGGTCTTGAAGCTCCTATAAAAGGTGGATTAAATGGTAAATTACCAGAGAATATTTCAGTAGGGGACCCAGCAGCAGTAGCAATAACATTTGCACAAGAGGCAGAGTTAGAAAAGGATAAATATTCAGTTTTAAATGGATACACAATATCTGTTAAGCAAGATACAGGAACACCAGCGAGTTCAGATGCAATTATTGATAAAAGTGCTAAAACGATAACTATTAAATATGATGGTGCAAATGTTGCAGGGGCACAAACAGTTGTAAAAGACAAAATAAATGAGTCATTTACAGGAGTAAATATAGAAACTATCGATTTAGTTAAGTTAAATGGTCAGAGTGTAAAAGTTAGTGGTGGAGAAGATAAAAAAGCACCTGAATCAATAGATGTTGGAGGATTTACTATAAAACTTCCAAAAGGTGCAAATTTAAATGATTATAATTTTAAAGTTGTAGATATAGAAACAGCACCACTAAAGGCAGAGTTAAAAGATAAAACAGTTGAAATTTCAGGTGACTTCTTAACTAGTGGAGCAATAACAGCAGAAGATATGAAAACTGCACTAACTAATGCATTAGGTGCTAACTTAACAGGTGATTTAACTGTAAGTGGTAGAGCTAAAATTGATATAGAATCAGAGTCAGAAATGGTTGATGGTGGTGCTGAGTTCAAAGCACCGGGCGATCAAGAATTATTTGGTCTTAATATAAAGTTTGATGAAGGTGAATCATTAAATGGATATAAAGTTGTTATAGGAGATATTTCAGCAGGAACAAAAACTTCGGCAAAGGTGCTAGAAAATGAAAAAACTATTGTTATAAATGGAAACTTTGTAACAGCAGGAGCTGTACCAGCAAGTGCAATTGATAGTGCTGTAAATAAGGCTTTAAAAGATAAAGGAATAGAGCAAAGGGTTACTATTACAGGAGAGCCTAATATTCAAGATGGAACAGAATCACTAGAAATAGCTGGTGGAACACCAGTACAAAGTTTAGGTGAAGATGGAACAATTAGTTTTGTAGATGGTTCACAAGGAGTTAAAGCGTACGATGAAGGACTTAAAACTTTAAAAATTCCAGACACAGTTAAAATGCCAGGTAGTGATGTAGAACTTAGAGTTAAATCATTCAATATAGATCAGCAAGGAATCATAAATTGTATTCTTGAAGATGGTTCAGTTGCAGCTGTTGGACAACTTGCTATTGCAAACTTTAAAAACCCAGAGGGTCTTGCAAAGATGGGTGGAAACCTTTATTCACAATCAGCAAACTCTGGTGAGGCAACTATCAGAAGTGGAGTTGGTACAAGAGGTGAGGATAACTCAAAAGGGTATGCTTCAACAATTCAAGGTATGGTGGAGATGTCAAACGTTGATTTATCAGAACAATTTACAGATATGATTACAACAACTAGAGCTTTCCAAGCAAGTGGAAAGATAATCAATACAGGTGACGAGATACTACAAGACATAATAAATCTTAAAAGATAATTTTTAATTTTGCTATAAGGGGACAGAGTTCCCCTTGATAGCATAATTTGGGGGAAAGAATATGATTATGTTAACAGCTCTAAACAATAAAGAATTTTATTTAAATCCAGACCATATAGAAAAAATGGAATCAGTTCCAGAAACTTCAATAACACTCGGAAATGGTAAAAAGTATATTGTTACAGAGTCTATTGAAGAAGTTATTGAATTGATAGTTAGGTTTAAGAAAAGAATTTTTAAGGGTGATTTTTAATTTAGGAGGGGTATCAGATGAAAAAGTCAGATGCACTTACCTTTGTCGGTGTGCTACTTGGTATAGGAATGATTGTTTGGGGGATGTTTGGTGAAGCGGGACTCGGGATATTTTGGGATCCACAATCACTAGCAATTACAATTGGAGGATCATTTGCAGCACTGTTGATTACATATTCAATGATTGATATTAAATCAATAGGTAGATTGTTAGTACAAAGTACAAAGGAAATTTCAATGTCAGGAGAAGAACTTATATCTAAGTTTTCTGTTATATCAACAAAAGCTAGAAAAGAGGGACTTCTTTCATTAGAAGAAGAAGTTAATGCATTAGAAGATGAATATATGAAAAAAGGTCTTCAAATGGTTGTAGATGGAGTTGATGGAGAAACAATTCAAGAAATACTAGAGCTTGAAATAGAGCAAATGGAAGCAAGACACAAAAAGGGAGTTGCACTTTTTAGAACTTGGGGAGAATATGCACCGGCTTTTGGTATGGTTGGTACACTTCTTGGGCTTATAAAAATGCTTGCAAATCTTGGTGGAGATGCTGGTGCGATAGCAGCAGGGATGTCAGTTTCTCTTATAACAACTTTCTATGGTTCCGTTTTTGCTAACTTGGTATTTTTACCGATAGCTAATAACTTAGATTTGAAAAGTAAGAAAGAGGTTTCAGGAAGAGAAATGATGCTAGAAGGAATACTTTCAATACAAGCAGGGGTTAACCCAAGAGTGGTTGAAGAAAAATTAATTACATATCTAACACCGACAGAGAAGCTTGCTTACTTAAATAGAAGTATGACAAGTGAAGAAGGTGATATTGATTAATGGGTAGAAAAAGAAGAAAAAAAAGTGAAGAGCCTCAAAGTGGAGTAGGTTGGATAGCAAGTTTTGCAGATACCATGACACTTCTTATGACATTCTTTGTACTTCTATACTCAATGGCAGAAGTTGATTCAGAAAAAATAAAACAAATGTCAGCAGCTTTTCAAGATGTGCTTCAAGGTGAAAGTGCAGATTCAATTCATCAATTTGATTTGCATGATGGTAGTGTACCAATAGCAGGAGGCGATGTTGAAATAGAAGTTCCAAAAGTTCCTAATGATTCAGAGGAAGATTATACATATGAAGAATTAAGCAAGTATATATCCGAAAATAAATTAGAGGGAAGTGTTACGATAGAAAAAACAAGTGATGGAATAATGCTTCAACTAGGAGAAACATTACTGTTTAAGTCTGGAGAATCAAATTTGAATAATACAGCAATATTAGACAAAATTTCAGAAATAATATCTAACACAACGGGTGAGGTAGAAATTGAGGGTCATACAGATAATGTTCCTTTAAATAGAGAAGGACAAACTAACTGGAATCTTTCAGTAGATAGATCAGTAAACGTTGTTAGATATTTTATTGAAGAGAGAAAAATAAGTCCAGATAGATTATCAGCAGTTGGGTATGGAGAATATAAGCCAATAGGAGATAATAGAACACCAGAAGGAAGAGCAGCCAATAGAAGAGTATCGGTATTGTTTGTATCTTCAGAAAATTAATTTGTGAGGGGGAATTAATTTGCCTAAAGATAAGGAAGAAAAAAAATCAAATGGGATAACTACAAAAAAAATGATTATTATTGGTGTAGGATTTCTGATTATAACATTTATATGTACCTTTGCTGGGATGACATTTTTAATGAAGAAAAATAATCCGAATATAGCAGATAAAAAAGTAGAGAAGAAAAAGGAAAAGGTAACACAAATAGAGCATCTACCACTTGGAGAGGACTTTGTTGTTAATCTTTCAGAAGTTGGAATTAAAAGATATGTTAAAGCAAATGTAACTGTAGCATATGATGTTGAGAATAAAGAGTTTATAAAGAATATTGATAAAAATGTTGTTATTTTAAGAGATTCAACAATTACTTATTTAAAGGGAAGAACAGAAGAACAACTAAAAGATTTAGAAGGCCTTAAAATTGAATTAGTAAAAGAGCTTAATGAGGAATTAAAAGCAGGAAATGTGATAACAGATGCTTATTTTCAAAGTTTCTTAATTCAATAATTAATAGCATAGGAGAGACAGCATGGGATTTACAGAGTACTTCTTTTTCATATTTAAATTGGTGTTTTTTTCAGCAGGATTACTATTAATATTAATTGTCTTGCTAAGAAAGACTAAAGAAAAAATGGATAGGTTATCAAATGGAAAGTATGTAAAGATAATTGAGAAAACACAAATAAGCAAAACGGACTGCATATATGTTTTTAAAATGGGGGAAGAAGGAAGTGTTGTTCTCTCATCTGTTAAAGGTATGGAAAAAATAAAAGATTTATCTAAAGAGGAAATTTTAGAAATTGAGGGACAAAAAGAAAAATTCAATGAAGAAATAACATTGAAATGCAATAACGGAATTGATGGATTAAAAAAATATACAGAAAAATTTCGAATGAGATTTAAGAGGTAAAGTGATGAAAAGGAAAAATTTTTTAATAGTTTTAGTAATTAGTATATTAGCAATTATTCTGCTAGAGAATCAAATTGTCTTAGCACAGGAAGCTAATATCAACATATCACTTGGGGATACTCCTAAGGAATATGGTGGAAGTATTAAACTTATGTTAGTTTTAACTGTTCTTACCTTACTCCCATCATTCCTTATATTAATGAGTTGTTTTACAAGAATAGCAGTAGTTTTATCATTCTTTAAAACAGCAGTAGGAGCGCAGCAAGCAATACCTAGTCAGGTTTTAGTAGGACTTGCACTTTTTACAACAATATTTGTAATGGCACCAGTTGTTACTGATATAAATGAAAATGCACTTGAGCCGTATATGAATAATGAAATTACACAAGATGTAGCAATTGAAAAAGGAACAGCACCTATAAGAAACTTTATGTTAAAAGAAACAAGAAAGAAAGACCTTGAGCTTTTTGTAGATATGTCAAAAATGGATAAAACAAACTTAACTAGAGAAAACATTCCGTTAACTGTTGTAGTTCCTGCTTTTATCATAAGTGAACTTAAGACAGCTTTTGAAATAGGATTTTTAATATATATTCCATTCTTAATTATAGATATGGTTGTTGCAAGTGTTCTTATGTCAATGGGAATGATGATGCTACCACCAGTTATGATATCACTACCATTTAAATTACTTTTATTTGTAATGGTTGATGGCTGGCACTTGTTAATAAAATCACTTGTTCTAAGCTTTATGTGATAAGGGGGGGAGAAAAATGACAGATACAATGCTTATGGGATTAATAAAAGAGGCAATGATGGTTGCATTAAAAGTGGCAGGTCCATTTTTAGCAGTAGGACTTATTATAGGGCTTATTATAAGTATTTTTCAAGCAACTACACAAATTCAAGAACAAACACTTACGTTTGTTCCAAAGCTTTTTGGAGTTGGGGCAATAGGATTATTTCTTGGGACGTGGATGCTTCAAACAGTAGTTAATTTTACAGAAGAAATTTTTACAATAATATCAACAATAGCAAACTAGGGGGAGAAAGATGGATGTTTCAATTATCATAGCGCTTATTTTTATATTTGTAAGAATATCAGCATTTATCATGGTAACACCTATATTTTTTCCACAATCAGTACCAAAACAAGTCAAGGTAGGTTTTTCATTAATTATAGCTTTATTTTTAGCTGTAAATGTAGATGCGCCTTTAATAACTGAAATGCCAAATGATTTGACTATGGTTCTATCAGTATTTAATGAGGCTTGTTCAGGAATTATACTAGGACTTGCAGTAGGATTATGGTTTTATTTTATAAAAATGGCAGGAAGTTTTTTAGATATGCAAATGGGTCTAGCAATGCTTAGTATGTTTGATCCAAATACAAAAAGTAATGCGACAATGCTTGCGAATATAAGCCACTGGGTAGCTATAATTATTTTCTTCATAGTTGATGGACATCATATGATCATTAGAATGCTTAGTAAAAGTATAGATATTATACCGCTTGGGCAAAACATATTAAGTCAAGATACGATGGGAGTAATGATAGAAGCATTTATAAACTATTTTGTTTTAGGGCTTAGAATTTCGATTCCATTAGTTTTACTTATAATAATTTCAGATATAGTTATGGGATTAATATCAAGAAGTGTCCCACAGCTTAATATTATGATTCTTGGTATGCCAATCAAAATAATGGTTGGACTTGCAAGCTTTATAATATCACTTCCAATTATTATAAAATTAATAGTTTCAGGATTTGATGTAATACCTGAAATTATAGAAAAGATATTTACACTTGTACCAGTTTTATTTATTTTTTCAGAGGAGAAGACCGAAGAAGCTACTCCAAAGAAGAGATCTGATTCTAAAAAGAAGGGGCAAGTTCCTCGAAGTAAGGAAGTTGGTACGGTACTTAGTTTAGGAGCAATACTCCTAATAATAATGACACTAGGGTCTTACATAGTAAATAATTTAAAAACTGTATTGATACATTATTTTTCGTCTGATTTTCAAATAACTTTAACTAAAAATGAAATAAATAATTTATTTGTAACATCTGCTATGAAATTTGTAGAGATATTTTTACCCATTGCAATACCAATAATGGTAGTTGGAGTTGTAGCAAGTATCATGCAAACAGGATTTATAAATAGTACACAGGGGCTTAAACCCTCACTTAGTAAAATAAATCCAATAAAGGGATTTAAAAATATGTTTTCTATGAGAAAAATTGTTGATTTATTTAAAAATCTTATTATTGTAGGATGTTTAGCATATGTAGGAATTGGATTTATGACTGATAATTATGAAAGAATAATGAAACTTGGAGGTCTATACTTTCCGACATTTGGTATTGAGTTTAAGTCACTTTTAATAGGAATTTTTTCGAAAATACTTTTAGTTCTTGTAGTTGTTGCAGCAGCAGATTATTTTATGCAGTGGAAAATGCATAACAAAGATATGAAAATGTCAAAGCAAGAAGTAAAAGAGGAGTCAAAGCAGTCAGAGGGTGACCCTCATGTTAAAGGTAAAAGAAAACAAAAGCAAAGAGAAATGGCAATGAACAGAATGATGCAAGCAGTTCCAGATGCAACTGTTGTTATAACTAACCCAACACATTTAGCACTTGCAATAAAGTATGAACAGGGTGCAAATGCAAAAGCGCCAAGAGTTATAGCAAAAGGAGCAGATAATATTGCACTTAAAATAAAAGAAATTGCAAAAGAAAGTAAAATTCCAATTATAGAAGATAGACCACTTGCAAGACTTATGTATGAAACTGTTGAAGTAGATCAAGAGATACCACCAGATATGTATAAAGCAGTAGCTGAAATACTTGCAGTAATATACAAACTTGATAAATAGGTTACTAAAAGAGAGGAGAGAGAACTTTGGATTTAAAGAAATTTAATTTTAAAGCTAATGTTGATATAATGGTTGCTTTTGGAGTTATAGGAATAGTTCTTATGATTATTATTCCACTTCCACCACCAATGTTAGATGTTATGTTAGCACTTAATATAACAATATCGGTAGTTATAGCTCTTATCACTATGTTTACAACCAATGTTTTACAACTATCGGTATTTCCAACGTTATTACTTATAACAACATTATTTAGACTTGGTCTTAACATATCATCAACAAGACTTATTCTAAGTGAGGCAGAGGCAGGTAGCATTATAGCAGCTTTTGGAGACTTTGTTATCGGTGGGAATTATGTAGTGGGAATAATTATATTTTTAATCATAGTAATTATTCAGTTTATGGTTATTACAGCTGGAGCAGGAAGAGTTTCAGAGGTTGCAGCAAGATTTACACTTGATGCTATGCCAGGTAAACAAATGAGTATAGATGCAGATTTAAATTCAGGACTTATAAACGAGGAAGAAGCTAAAAAAAGAAGAAAAGACTTGCAACTTGAAGCAGACTTTTATGGAGCTATGGATGGAGCATCTAAGTTTGTAAAAGGAGATGCAGTTGCAGGAATTATAGTTACAGTAATTAATATTTTAGCTGGAATAATAATAGGGGTTTCAATGCTTGGGATGGAATTTGGACAAGCTACGAGTACATATGTAAATTTAACAGTAGGTGATGGACTTGTAAGTCAGATACCAGCACTTTTAATTTCAACAGCATCAGGTATTTTAGTTACAAGATCAGGTTCATCAGAAAATTTTGGTACAGTTGTAACTAAACAGCTTACAGCATTTCCAGTAGCACTTGCAATAGCGTCATTCTTAATGTTTGCACTAGCAATTGTTCCAGGTATGCCAAAGATGCCATTCTTAATTCTTGGAGTTTTAACAGGAGCTTGTGCTTATTTTGTGCATAAAGATGAAGTTAAGAGAGAAGAGAATGAAATAGTAAAAGAAGTTGAGCAAATAGAAGAAGAGGAAAGAAAAGAGCCAGAGAATGTTATGAATCTTATAGCAGTAGAGGCATTAGAAGTTGAGATTGGTTATGGGTTAATTCCACTTGCTGATGATACATCAGGTGGAGATTTACTTCAAAGAATTGCATCAGTTAGAAGACAATGTGCAATTGAGATGGGAATAGTAGTTCAGCCAATAAGAATAAGAGATAATCTACAACTTAAAACTAATGAATATGTTATTAAGCTAAGAGGGACAGTAATCTCTAGTTCAGAAATAATGCCAGGAATGATACTTTGTATGGATCCAATGGGTGAGGGTGCAACAATAGAGGGAATTAAAACAATTGAACCAACATTTGGACTTCCAGCATTTTGGATAAATAATAGCCAAAGAGAAGATGCAGAAATAAGAGGCTTAACAGTAGTTGATCCAACGACTGTTATGGTAACACATCTTACTGAAACTATTAAATCACATTCATATGAACTTCTAGGAAGACAAGAAGTTAAGCTTATAGTAGATAATACTAGAGAAAAATACAGTGCAGTTGTTGAAGAACTTATACCAGACCTTATGAGTATAGGGGAACTTCAGAAAATACTACAAAATCTGTTAAGAGAGAAGGTACCAATTAAAGATATGGTTACAATAATGGAATCACTTGCAGATAATTCAAAAAATACAAGAGATATAGAAGTCTTAACTGAATATGTTAGATTTGCACTTTCAAGAACTATATGTAACCAAATTGTAGATGAGGAAAGAGCGGTAACAGTAGTTACTCTAGATCAAGCAATAGAAGAATTAATAGCTTCAAAAACACAAAAATCAACACAGGGTTCATTCCCAGCAATAGATCCAGATACAAGCACACAAGTTTATAATGCGATAAAGGAAAAAGTTGAAACTGTATACTTCCATAATAATCAACCAGTAGTATTAGTATCACCTAATATAAGAGCTTCGTTTAGAAGATTTATAGAAATGATTTTCCCGCATGTTATGGTTATTTCTCTTAATGAGATACCAAATGACGTTCAAATTAAGGCAGAAGGAGTTGTATCTATTTAGATGATTATAAAAAAGTATTTAGTTTTTAATATGAATGAAGCTATGAGACAAATTAGACAAGAACTTGGGCCAGATGCAGTAATTATATCGGAGAGAAAGATTCGTCAAAATGGTATTAAAGGCATTTTTAGAAAGAAAATGATAGAGGTTACAGCAACTAAGGATAGTAAAAAACAAAAGGTAAGCAAGTTTAATGAACAAAAGTCAGATGATGAAGTTTTAAATGCACTTAAGTTTGCAATGGAAAAAAGATCTACACAAGAAAAAGAAATAATACAAAAACCTATGAATGTAGTTCAAAGAAAAGAAGTGATGGATACAGAGTTACATAACGAGATGAAAGAGATGAAAGCAATTTTGAATAAGATTGCTAAAGTAGAAGATGAAGGGTTAAAAAAGAGTTTAAAAGATGAAGATGTTTTAGAGGAAATTATAGAGAATATATTTGATGGTACATCAAATGACAATATAGCAAAAGAAAGAATTTCACAGATTATACGGGAAGAAAATTCTAGCCTTGAAGGAGTAACTGTTCTAGTTGGACCAACGGGGGTTGGGAAAACTACTACAATAGCAAAACTTGCAGGTAGATTATCACTTATAGAAAATAAAAAAGTAGGGCTTATAACAGTAGATACATATAGAATTGGTGCTGTTGAACAGCTTAAAACATATGCTCAGATAATGAATATACCATTTGAAGTGGTTATAAATTTAAAAGAAATGGAAGAAGCAATACAAAGTATGAAGGACTGTGATGTTGTACTAATTGACACAACGGGACGAAGTAGTAAAAATATAATGCAAATTTCAGAACTTAGGGCATTTGTTGAAAAAGCTAATCCAGATAATATTAGCCTAGTTGTTTCAGCTACAACTAAAAATAAAGATTTAAAATTAATAATAGAGGCATATAAACAATTAAATTATAAAGATGTTATAGTAACGAAGCTTGATGAAACCTCTTCAAATGGAACAATACTTAATATAGCTCATCTTAGTGAAAAAGCTATAAGATATATTACCACAGGGCAAGGAGTTCCACATGATATAGAAAACTGCTCAAGTGAAAAAATTATAAGTGGAATTTTAGGGGAAGCAGTAAAATGTTAGATCAGGCACAGGCGCTAAGAAATTTAGTTAATGCTAAAGATAATAGTGTTGAAGAGGTAAAAAGCAATAAAGCAAGAGTTATTACAATTACATCCGGAAAAGGTGGAGTTGGTAAGAGCAATATAGTTGTTAACTTAGCAATAGCACTTGGAACACTTGGCAAAAAAGTTCTTATATTTGATGCTGATATAGGGATGGGAAATGATGATATTATACTTGGAATTTATCCAAAGCATAACGTATATGATGTAATTCAAGGAAAAGTTTCGATAGAAGAGGCGATAGTTGATGCAGGACAAGGGGTAAGTCTTTTATCCGCTGGTTCGGGACTTAATAAAATAGAAGAACTATCACAATTTCAAAGGGAGAGATTTATAAACTCACTTGTAGGCTTAGCACATTACGATTATATTTTAATGGATACAGGTGCTGGGGTTAGTAGAACAGTTTTGGGCTTTATAGCAGCTAGTGAGGAAGTGCTTTTAGTGACAACACCAGAGCCAACATCACTAACGGATGCATATAGCTTAATAAAAGCAGTAAAACATTTCAAACTTAAGGAAAAAGCAAAGGTGATAGTAAATAAAAGTTATACAGAGACAGAGGCAAAGGAAACATATGGCAAATTTAAATGTGTTGCAGATAAATTTATTTCTTTTGACTTAGAATATTTAGGGTTTATATTTGATGATAGAAAGCTAGTAGAATCAGTTAGGAAACAAAAGCCAGTGATAATTGCACATCCAAATTCAGATTCAGCAAGGTGCATCAAAGAAATTTCAAGAAAGATAGTTGGTGAAAAGATAAATAACTCAGACGGAGCGGAGGGGTTCTTCAAAAAGTTATTTAATATATTTTCTTAGGGAGGATTTAAAATGGGGAAATCAATTTTAGCAATTAATGATAGAGTAGAAGTAGAAAAAGATGACATAATTTATAAGAGTAAAATTCAAGGCTTAGAGAATGGTAGGATACATATAGACATACCACTTCAAAACAATGATTTTCTTCTTTTAAATATTGGTGATGAGGTAAAAGTTATATCGTATGGTCAAGAAGCAGTTGTATATGAAATGTCTTGCAAGATACATTCAAGAAAAACTGAAGGGAATATAAGGTTATATATACTAGAAAAACCCTACAAAATAAAAAAGGTTCAAAGAAGAAACCATGTGAGAGTTAATACTACAAAAGTTATAAAGTGTTTAAAGGGAGACCTAACATTTGATGCATTACTTTTAGATTTAAGTGGTGGAGGAATGAGAGTTAAAAGTGAAAAAGAGCTAAAACTTGGTGATGAAATCATAGTTATGATAGAAAATAATGAGAATAAGGTTAATGTAAAAGGGAAAATAGTGAGAATAGAAGATACTATAAATTCAAAATATCATGTTATAGGGGTAGAGTTTGTTGATATAAATGAGTGGAGAAGAGATTCTATTATAAAAATAGTATTTGAAATTATGAGAAAGCAAATGGAGCTTATCTAAGGGGGAAAAATTAGATGCTTGCACAAGTTGAAGAGAATAAGGTAAATGAGGAAAATACGGTCATTGTAGAAAAATATATTCCATTAGTAAAACATATAGCAGGAAAAGTAATACTTGGAAAAAGTAAATATATAGAATATGAAGATTTAGTTGGATATGGGATGCTTGGGCTTATGGATGCATACCAAAAGTTCAAGCCAGAAAAGGGTATGAAGTTTTCAACTTATGCATCAATAAGAATAAAAGGGTCAATGATTGATGAAATGAGAAGAAGTAGTCCGATTTCAAAAGGCGCTATGGATAAGCTTAACAAGTATAACCAAGCTATGGATACGTTGCAAACAAAATTATTAAGAGACCCAACAACTAGGGAACTTGGGGTTCAGCTTGGAATACAGGATAAGGATGTTTCAGAAATAGAAAGATACATAAATTATATATCAATGATGTCACTTGATAGCATGATATATTCAGATGACGATTTTTCTATAACTCATATATTAGAGGATGAAAATAGTCCAAGACCAGACTTAATAATTGAAGAAAATGAAGAAATAGATATTTTAGCTAAATGTTTAGATAGATTAAATGAGAAAGATAAATTAGTTTTAAATCTATACTATTATGAGGAACTTACACTAAAGTCAATAGGACAAATTTTAAGTGTTTCAGAGTCAAGAGTTTGTCAACTACACGCAAGAGCAATAGTAAATTTAAGAAAAACGATGAAAGAGGAAAAATATATTTAAGCAGGTAGAAATATGATTATATATTTAGTAATACTCTCAGCAATTTTAATAATTTTTAACGTAAGATCGAGAAAAAAAGAAAAGTCAAATGGCTTTTCTGACATCTTGAAAAATCAAGAAGAAACAGTAACAGATACAACAGTTGAAATATTAAGACTAAGAAAAGATTTAAGTGAAACAATAGTCGAACTTCAAAGAGAAATTGTAGATTTAAAAGAAGAAGTGAATTACTTAAAATTTAAAATGAAACAAGAAAAGCTAGAAACAAAAGAATCTAAACTAAGTGTATTAGATTTAGATGAATACGTACAATCTTCAGAAGAAGAAAAAACTAAGTATAATAAAAAATCAGATAAAAAATCTGAAGTCAAAAATCATAATGTCGATAATAAAGAAGAGTGTAAAAATTCTTCTAGTATTACAGAAATAAAAAAGTTAACAAAGCAAGGTTTATCAGATGATGAAATTTGTAAAAAGCTTAGCCTTGGTAAGGGGGAATTACTATTAATAAAAGGATTATACAGCTAGGTAAAAATATATTAGATAGTTTATCAGACAGAAAGTTACTTTTAGGGATAGGAATAGGAATTCTTATAGGTTCATTTTCTATGTTTTTCAGTGGATACAAAACTGAAATATCAAAGGGGAAAATAGAACAAGAGGCTAAGACTTATGGAATGCATTATGAAGATGAATGTAAAGTTATGTTTAGTGGGGATGTGGAATAATGATAAGAGGATTATATACAGCAGTTTCAGGAATGATAAGTCTTGAAGCAAAGCAAGCGTCAATAACAAGTAACCTTGCTAATATAAATACTACGGGTTATAAAAGTGAGGAACTTAACTTAAAATCATTTGATGAGGTTATGCTTCAAAATAAAGATAATAAATATAAAGAAAAGCAAGATATTGGTGGAATTAGTTTTGGAGTTAGGCTTGATGGGACAACATTAAGGGATGGTCAAGGAATTTTAAAAGCAACTGATAATACAACAGATTTTGCAATTGATGGAGAGGGATATTTTGTTGTTAATAGAAATGGAGAAGATTTCTATTCAAGAGATGGTAAGTTTAGAGTTACTACAAGTGGTTATCTTGTAAATATTAGTGGTGATAGTGTTATGGGTGAAAATCTTAGTACAGGAAATATAGAGCCTATATTTGTTGGAAATGATAATTTTGTAATGAATAATCAAAATGAGCTAAGTGTAAATGGTGCAGCATCACAATATAAAATTGCAACTGCAACTTTTGATGAGTCTCTTCCTAAGTATGGAGATAATTTATACAAAGGTGAAAATCCTAATATGGATTCAAGAGTTTATTTAGCACAAGGGAACTTAGAGCAGTCTAGTGTTAACTTAGTTGATGAGATGGCTAATATGATAAGTGTTATGAGAGCATTTGAAACTAATCAAAAGATGGTTCAAACTATGGATGAGACACTTGGAAAAGCAGCTAATGAAATTGGTTCAGTAAGATAGGTTAGGGGGAATTAAGCAATGTACGGAATATTGTGGAATGGTCAAAGTGCTATGAATGCTAATCAGACAAGACTTGATGCTATATCAAATAATATAGCGAATATGTCTACTACTGGATATAAAAGAGTAGATGTTGATTTTAAGGATTCATTAAAAGAATCAGTAGATAGAAGAGGGTATCCTACTACTGAAGAAGGTGGATATACAGGTACAGGAGTTATTGCTAGTGGACTATCAAAGCAGTTTTATCAAGGTGTTTTAATAGATACAGGCATGACAACAGACCTTGCACTTGATGGAAGAAGTATGTTTAAAGTTATAAACTCTCATGGACAAGAAATGTATACAAGAGCTGGTTCATTTATGGTTGATGTAAATGGAGATATGGTTGATTCTATGGGGAATATGGTAGAGATAGAATATACTGATGAATACCTAGATTTAAAAAGACAAGGTAAAGCAAGTTTAAGAGGCGGAGATTTTATAGTAGATAAAAATGGTGAAATCACTCTTAAAACAACAGATGGACATAAAATGATAGGTAAAATTCCATTATATGCAGCAGAAGGGTCAGACCCATATGTATCTGTTGGGCAAAATATGTTTCTTCCAAAAGAGGGAGTTCAAATGAATAGAACTGCTGATACACAAATACATCAAGGATTTTTAGAAGGTTCAAATGTAGATGTAGGACAAGAATTTTCAGATATGATAATGACACAAAGAGCATTCCAACTCGGTTCAAAAAGCATAACAACTGCTGATGAAATGTGGGGAATGGTTAATAATCTTAGATCAAAGTAATAATATATTTTCTTCACAATCGTCCTTAGGGTATTATTAATAGTATAGTGACTATGATATAATAAAATTACAATAAATAAGTATGTAATGAAGGGAGTATATGGTGGATAATATAAATTTAGAGAGCACTTATGATAAGGTGGAAAATACAAATAGTTCTAAGCAAACTTGGGAAGTTGCAATCGGGCTTAATAAAGTTGATAATTTAGAACCATCTAAATATTTGTTAGAACTTAGTGAAAAATCTTATAATTCAAATATGACTCCTGATAATATAGAGGAAGCTCTTAGGAGATATTATTCTGTTTTAAATACAGAGGATGAAATAATAGCAAGTGAGAGAGAATGCGATTTAGTTGCTACTAGAATAGTAAAATTATTAAATGATAAAAGTTTTAAATTTAGTCCGATTTATTTGAAATCAATTCATAAAGCTTTATTTGATGGGATTTTTGAGTATCCATTAAATCAATATATAGGGAAGTTTAGAGATTATAATATAACTAAAAAAGAGCCGGTTTTAAAGAATGAATCTGTAACGTATGGAGATTATGGTGGATTGCTAGAATATTTAAAATATGATTTTGATGAAGAAGAAGAGATAAACTATACAAAGTTTACCCTAGAAAAGCAGATTAAAAGAATAGCAAAATTTACATCTGCAATTTGGCAAGTTCATCCTTTCTGTGAAGGAAATACTAGAACAGTTGCAATTTTTATGATTAAATATCTTAACTTTTTAGGGTTTGAGGCTAATAATGATTTATTTAAAGAACATTCAAAATATTTTAGAGATGCACTTGTACTTTCAAATTACACTAATGTAAAAGATGGATATAGGGCTAATTTTAAATATTTAGAATCATTTTATTCGAAATTACTTAATAATAAAGATTTTGAATTAGAAAAAATATGGAAATAGATTTAACTAAAATTAGAAAAGAAAAGCAGCTTAGAATTTTGTTCTAGGCTGCTTTTAATATATAGTTCAAACAGATTATCTGTTTGAAATTGCTGTTGTAAGGTTTGGTACAACTTGTTTCTTTCTTGATAATACACCAGGAAGGAAAGCTGTGTTGCTTTCAAGTTTGATTCCGAAAGCTTCTTGAGCGATTGCTTGGTCTTCACCAGCAACAAGTATTTGTGAACCTTCTTCTATAATATCTGTAAGAAGAAGCATTGTCATTTTAGCTCCAATTTCACTAGCTCTAGCGCTCATGTAATCAAGCATTTCTTCTTTTAATGTTCCCATAAATCCTTCTATATCCATTGTGTTAACTTGTGCAACACCAACTTTTGTTCCTTGGATAACGAATGGTTTAAAGTCTTGGTTGAATATTTCTTCAACTGTTTTACCTTTTAATGATGTACCAGCTTTAAGTAAATCTTTACCGTAAGCATATGGGTCAATACCAGCCATTTCAGCAAGTCTTAAAGCCATATTTTTATCTTCAGCAGTACATGTAGGTGATTTAAATATTAATGTATCTGAAAGTATAGCAGAACACATTAACCCAGCAGCTTGCTTTGATGGTTTGATGCCATTTTCAAAGTATCTCTTAGCAACTATTGTTGAAGTACATCCAACAGGTTCTGCTCTAAGATATAAAGGACCACTAGTTTGAATATCAGCAACTCTGTGGTGATCAAGTATTTCAAGGATATCAGCTTCATCTATACCATCGATAGCTTGAGCTCTCTCATTGTGGTCAACTTGAATAAGTTTTTTCTTTTTGTTTGAAATTAAGTGGTATCTAGCAACCATTCCAACAAGGTTCCCATCAGCATCTAACACTGGGTAACTACTGTGTCTTGATTGACTCATGATGTTCTTTGCTTCTTCAACTAATTCGTCATTAGCTATTGTTATGATATTTTCTTTAGTCATAACATATTCAACAGGAATACTTTGAACAATAAGTCTGCTTGTTGTAAATGAGTCATGAGGTGTAGATATCATTGTTACACCATTATTTTTAGCAAGTTCCATAAGCTCATCAGTAGCTTTATGTCCACCAACTATTATAATAAGAGATGCTTTTTGCTCTATTAAAGCCTTAATAGCATCAGTTCTATCTCCTGATATAGCAATATCTCCAGCTTCAATAAATGAAGTGATTGATTCTGGTTGCATTGCTGCAACAGTCATTTTACCAGGGAATATTTTAGTTTCTGACTCTGTTAAAACTTCAGCTGAAAGTGTTTCAACTATGTTTGCAAGAGTAGTTTTACTTTTAGCAAGAATTTTACTATCCCAAATATCCATATAAGTAGCTGTTATATTTGAAGTAGCTACGATACCAGCAAGTTTACCATCACCGTTTGATACTGGCATTGTTTTGATATCTCTTTCTTTCATGATTGTCCATGCTTTTTTGATTGATGATTGAGGGTCAATAGGGCTTATTTCATCTATATCTAAATCCTCAATTTTAAGTCTTATTGTATCTATGAACATAGGCGCTTCTACATTGAAGTAGTCAAGTGCGTATTGAGTTTCTGGGCTTACATTTCCAAGTCTAACTGGTACAGCAGGTATGCTTTGAGTTTTGTTTTTAAACTCAGCATATGAAAGTGCTGAACAGATTGAGTCACTATCAGGGTTTCTGTGTCCTGAAATATAAATTACATCATTCATAATAAATCTCCCTTATCTATCTATAATTTAAATTTTTATCAAATTTATTTACATAGTATATTTTAAGGCTTGCAACATAAAATGTAAAGTTTTAAGGAGAATAACTTAATTTTTTTCAAGTTCTAAATGTTAGTATACATAACATATATTATCTATGAAGTTTAAAAGGTTAGGAGGGAGAATTTTGGAGGCAGAAAAGTTAAGTTTAAGAGGTTTATCTAGTGCTGAAGTTAGAAAAAGACAAGAACAGTATGGACTAAATGAAATAACTAGGACAAATAAAACATCAGCAATAAAAATATTTTTATCTCAGTTTAATGATTTTATAACATGGGTACTTATAGGTGCAACTATTATATCAGGGCTTATGGGGGATACAGCAGATGCAATAACAATTTGTGTGATAGTTGTACTTAATGCTATTTTAGGATTTATTCAAGAATTTAGAACAGAGAAGTCATTAGATGCATTAAAAGCAATGGCAGCACCGACATGTAAAGTTATTAGAGATGGAAATGTTAAGGTAATAGCTACTAGTGAAATAACTCTTGGGGATATAGTTGTTTTAGAGTCAGGAGATAGGATACCAGCAGATGGAGAAATAATAGAAGCAACTAATTTATTGATTGATGAATCATTGCTTACAGGTGAGTCATTGGGGGTTAATAAAACAGAAACTAGAGGAAATAACGAGCTTTATATGGGAACAACTATTTTAAAAGGAAAAGCTATATTAAAAGTTAATTCAATTGCTATGGATACAGAAATGGGTAAAATAGCGAACATGCTTGATAACATAGAATCAGAGAAGTCACCTTTGAAAGAAAGACTTGAAAGTCTTGGGAAAGTACTTGTTGTGATATGTTTAGCAGTATGTGGATTAGTTACGTTACTAGGAGTAATAAGAGGTAATCCTATTGGAGATATGTTCCTGCTTGGAGTAAGTCTTGCGGTTGCAGCAATTCCAGAGGGGCTTACAGCTATTGTTACAGTAGCACTTGCACTTGGAGTTTCAAGAATGCTAAAAAGGAAAGCACTTGTTAGAAAACTTCCAGCGGTTGAAACACTTGGTTGTACTTCAGTTATTTGTAGTGATAAAACAGGGACATTAACTCAAAATAAAATGACAGTTAAAGAAGTTTATGTTGATGGAAAGTTTTATAAAGTTGATGAAATGGCGATACCTACAAATGGGAAGCTTTTAAGAAGTTTTGTATATTGTAATGATTGTAATTATGATTTTTCAAAAAAAGATATAGAAAAAGCACTTCATGGTGATCCAACAGAAACAGCGCTTATTAAATTGTATTTTAAAGAAGTTGCAATTCTTGAGGCAGCAGTATCAAATGTTCAAAGAGTTTTTGATATTCCGTTTGATTCAGGTAGAAAAATGATGTCTGTAATAGTTAGAGAAGCAGGGAAAGAAACTGCTTATGTAAAGGGTGCACCAGAGAGAGTTGTAAATAAATGTACTCATATACTAGAAGGTGGTTCAGTAAAAGCACTTACACCTCAAAAGAAAAGAGCGATACTTGAATCTATGGATAATATGAGTAAGCGTGCACTTAGATGTATTGCAGGGGCATATAAAGAAAATGGTATTAAGAGAGATGAAAGTATAGAAGAAAATCTTGTTTTTGTAGGACTTGTAGGGATAATAGACCCACCAAGACCAGAGGTTAAGGATGCGGTTCTAAGATGTAAGATGGCAGGGATTAAACCAGTTATGATAACTGGTGACCACAGAAATACAGCTTATGCCATTGGTAAAAACCTTGGGATTGTTAATACAGAAAATCAAGTTTTAACAGGTGAAGAACTTGAAAAAATGAGTGATTTAGACCTTAAAAAACAAATTGATAATGTAAGAATATTTGCAAGGGTTAGTCCTGCACATAAACTTAGAATTGTTAAGGCTTTTAAGAAAAAAGGAAATATTGTTGCAATGACAGGAGATGGAGTAAATGATGCTCCAGCTATAAAAGAGGCGGATATTGGAATTGCAATGGGGATTTCAGGAACTGATGTTACTAAAGAGGCATCATCTATGATTCTTATGGATGATAATTTTGAAACAATAGTATCAGCAGTAGAAGAGGGAAGAACTATTTATGATAATATTAGAAAGTTTATAAGATATCTTTTATCATGTAATCTTGGGGAAGTTTTAACTATGTTTCTTGCAAGTTTATTCTCACTTCCAACGCCAATGTTACCTATACAAATACTTTTTGTAAATCTTGCAACTGATGGGCTTCCAGCGATAGCGTTAGGAGTAGACCCAGCTGACCTAGATATAATGAGTCAAAAGCCAAGAGATAAAAATGAAAGTATTTTTGCTAGAGGACTTAAAGAGAAGATAATGGTAAGAGGAGCTTTAATAGGTCTTTGTACACTTTTATCATTCTTAGTTGGAATGTATTATGGATTTGATATAGATACATGTAGAACAATGGCATTATCAACACTTGTATTATCACAACTTGTGCATGTATTTGAGTGTAGATCTGAAAGACATTCTATATTTGAAATAAAGTTATTTACTAATCCATACCTTGTGGGAGCAGTATTTGTTTCAATATTAATGCTTTGTGGAATATTATATATACCATTCTTTGCAGGCATTTTCCATACAGTACCACTTGGAATTAAGCATTGGTTACTTGTAGTATTCTTCTCATCAATAATAGCATTTATAAATAGTATTTTCTTATTTATAAAAGTGAAAAAATAATATTAGATGTAAAAAAGCCGTTTCTTTCAAAGAAACGGCTTTTGGTTTATCTCATTCTTGGTGTTTGTTGTCTTTGTTTTTTCATTTGTGAGTGATCAACAGGAACAAGGTCTTGTTTTGTGGTAAAGTTAAGAACATTACTAATTTCTATATATTCTTTATTATCTTTTACTGACTTTAAACCTTGTATTACAACATTATTTCCTTGTCTTACAGATATAAAGGCAGGTTTTTTAAACCATCTGTTTTTCTTATACACACATCTTGAAACAATTTTACTTCTTTCTGGTCTAACCATTAAAGTAACTGTTATTTTATTGAATATTCCTAAAACTGATTTTTCTTCAACTTTTGCAGATAAAACGCTTCCTTGGAATTGTGTTAATCTATCTCCATACTTTTTTAAGTAAGAATCTGTGTAATATTTAGATATTTTATCTTTAAATCCCATAATATAATACTCCTTTTCAATACAATAAAAATTATAATTCCAATTTCTATAAATTTAGATATATTCCTTATTATATCATAAGGAGAATATTTATAAAACTGATTTTGCATAAGTAATCAAGTGATAAAGGTATATATTTTATTAATAAAATGTACAAAGTTATAAAAACAACTTAGTGATATAATATAAATATGTAAAGTGTAGACGATTTACACTATCTATTTTATAATGAAAATAGAGTTTTTACCAATAGGAGGAATAAAAAATGGATAAACAACAATTAGCATCAATGATAGACCACACAGTCTTAAAAGCAGACGCAACAAGAGTGGATGTGGAAAAAATATGTAAAGAGGCAGCAGAATATAAATTTGCTTCAGTTTGCATAAATCCAGGAAATGTAGAGCTTGCAGCTAAGTTATTAGCAGATAGTGAAGTTAAGGTTTGTACAGTAATAGGATTCCCATTAGGAGCAAACACATCAGAGGTTAAGGCATTTGAAACTAAAGATGCAATAGCTAAAGGTGCTCACGAAGTGGATATGGTAATAAATATTGGAAGATTAAAAGATAAAGATTATGAGTATGTAAGAAATGATATAAAAGCAGTTGTTGAAGCGGCAAAAGGAAAAGCTTTAACAAAAGTTATAATAGAGACATGTTTATTAACTGATGAAGAAAAAGTTAAAGCTTGTGAGCTTGCAAAAGAAGCAGGAGCTGATTTTGTTAAAACTTCAACAGGATTCTCAACAGGTGGGGCTACACCAGAGGATATCAAGTTAATGAGAGAAACAGTAGGACCAAACCTTGGAGTTAAAGCTTCTGGTGGGGTAAGATGTTTTGCTGATGCTGAGGCTGTAATAGCTAATGGAGCAACAAGAATAGGAGCATCATCATCAATCACAATATGTGAGGGTGGAGTTTCAAGTTCGAATTACTAAGCTAATTTAAAATAGTTTTCTTATATTGAAAGCTTATCTAAAGGCCTTTGAGCTAGTTTGAATGGAGTATATCCATTCAAACTAGCTCTTTTTTATTATAATATGTGTATTTTTACCTATTCTTTTGGTTCTTGAGTGATTAATGCTTTCGGGTAATCTTTTTTATTTGTATAAAAATGTCGAAAATAAATTTAGGGAAAAATACTATAAAAGAATAGCTAAAAGTGGTGTAATAGAATACTAATATAATATATTACTTTAGAGGAGGGAGCTGCTCTAATAAATTAATTTATGAAAAATCAGATTAATTTGTCGAGTAGAATTTTTATGAAAAGAGAGTTAACTCCAAGGGAAATAATTTATAATAATAGTTTTATAGTAGATGAGTCTATTATTAGAACAAAATCAACATTTGAAAATAACAAAGTATACCAAACGATTGAGGAGGCTCTTAGTATAGATAAGGACGGGTTCCATGTCTATCTTGTGGATAGTTTTTCGAATAAAAAGCTAAAAGAAATAATTTCTAACGTAGAAGAATTTATGAAAGAAAAGGAAAAGCCAAAAGATATTTGTTACACTACACTCGAAGATCCAAGAGAGCCAAAGGCATTAGTTATTAAAAATTCTTATGGAGTAAAATTAAAAACTTATTTAGAAAAAATAATAGATACTTACACAGAAAAAATATTTACCTTCTATAATTCAGAGATAAGTCAGGAGAAAGAAGAGATTATAGGTAATGTAAGCAGATTGAGAAATGAGTACATTGAAGAAATAATAGATGCTGCAAAAGAAGAGGGATTTGAACTCAAAGCAACAACAGCAGGAATAACATTTGTTCCAATAGGTGATGAGGAAGAAGAGGAAGAATTAGTAGAAGATAAGGAACTGACAGAAAGAGTAACTAAGTTAAAGGAAGATGCAGAAGATATTTTAGTTAAATTAAAAGAGATGGAAGATGATTCAATCGATAAACTAAAGGAACTTTTAAGGATTTATTTAGTAGAAGAAAGTGAAAATATTAAAGAAGATATAATTGAAGAGTTTGATAAAAAAGATGATGCAGGAATAATCAAAGCAAAGAAATATCTTTTAGATGTGTGTGAGGATATCGAGGATAGGTTTGTAGAGATATATTCTATGGCATACGAGGAAGATGAAGAAAAATTTGCAGAAGTTTTAGGAAAGTATGTTGTTAATGTTTTAGTTGATAATAGTAAAGTTAATAGACCTAAAGTTATTTTTCAGGAAGACCCATCAATTAGCAATCTTTTTGGAGTTATAGAATATGAAAGTGTGAATGGTGCATACTCAACTAACGTGTCACTTATAAAACCGGGATCACTTCTTGAGGCAAACGAGGGTTGTATTATTATAAGACTTAATTCACTTCTTTTAAATCCTAATGGATATTATTATTTAAGAAGAGCACTTCTTAATAATAGAGTTAGCCTTGATTATGATAGAGGAGCTTATCTAGATCTTTTATCATTAAATGGATTAAAGCCAGAGGCGATTCCTATAAACATAAAAGTTATTTTAATTGGTGATTATTCTAGCTATGATGTTCTGTACAATAATGATGAAGATTTTGCAAAAATCTTTGGTGTTAGAGCTGAAGTTCAGTCAGTTATTGATATAGAAGAATCAGCAAAAGTTGAGTTCTTTAAGCATGTAAAAAGTCTTGTTTATTCAGGAGAAATATTTGAATTAACAGATAAAGCTATAAATGAATTAGGAAAATATCTTGCGAGAAAATCGGGTAGTAGGGATAGAATTCTTTGGGACATTGATGAAGTAGAAAAAATTTTGATTTTAGCTAATAATAATGCAAAAAGGTTAAAGAGGAAACTTATTAAGGCTCAAGATATTATGGATGTAGCATATAAGGCATCTACAATAGAAATAGAATATCAAAAATTATATAAGGATAATAAAATTCTTATAAATGTAACAGATAAAATTATAGGTAGTATTAATGCTTTATCTGTCATAGATGCTGGTTATTTAAGTTTTGGAAAGCCTATAAGGGTTACTTGTGTTGCATATAAGGGAACCGGTAGAATTATAGATACACAAAGGGAAAGTAATATGAGTGGTGCAATCCATAGTAAGTCTATAAATATATTAAAAGGATTTTTAAATAACTATTTAGATGGTTATAAAGATACACCAGTAGATTTTCATTTAAGCTTTGAACAATTATATGGTGGACTTGATGGTGATAGTGCATCTGTTGCAGAAATTATAGCAATAATATCGTCTTTAAGTAAGATACCAATAAATCAAAATATTGCAGTAACAGGTTCATTAAATCAATTTGGTGAAGTTCAAGCAATTGGTGGAGTAAATGAAAAAATTGAAGGTTTCTTTAAGACTTGCGATGTAATTGATACTCATGTAGGAAAGGCTGTAATAATACCTGTAAGTAATAAAGATGAGTTGATTTTAAGCAAGGAAGTAGAAAACGCTATTGAAAATGGTGAGTTCCATATTTACACTATGAAAAATATAAATGATGCAATTGATGCACTTATGATTGCTGGTGATAAAACTTTAGAAGATATTGCAGGTGCTATAAGTTCGGAAATAGAAAAATATAAATAAATAGCGTAGGTGAACACCTTAGTTTAAAACTGGGGTGTTTATTTTTGCGACTAATTATAATTATATGCTTGATTTTTTTATAATATGTTGACCTTTAAAAATAAATATGGTAAAATATGTAAAAGAAACTACTTGATTTAGGGAGGTGTTTTCTTAGTGTATATAGATTTTAAATCTAAAGGAAATCTTCTAGTTGTACAATTAAGCGGAGAGCTTGATCACCATAGTGCGCAAGAAGTGAGAGTTAAAGTTGATGATAGATTAGATAGGTTTGATGTAAAAAAATTAATTTTTGATTTTTCAGAGGTTAGTTTCATGGATAGTTCAGGTATCGGAGTTATAATAGGAAGATATAAAAAAATTTCGATTAGAGATGGGATTGTTGCAATTGCAAGTGTTTCGGGTAGTATAAAAAGAATTTTTGATTTATCAGGAATATTTAAAGTTATTAGAGTATATTCAAGTGTTGATGAGGCTATAAAGAGTGTATAAATTATGGAGGAATATGATATGAAATATAATAAGGTTAGATTAGAATTTTTAGCAAAATCAGAAAATGAATCTTTTGCTAGGATGGCAGTTGCAGGACTAGTAGCACAACTTGATCCAACAATAGATGAACTTGCAGATATTAAAACAGCGGTTTCAGAAGCTGTTACGAATGCAATAATTCATGGATATCAAAATGATGATACAAAAAGTGTTTGTATTGATTTAAGTATTAATGATAATGAAGTAAATATGGTTATATCTGATAGTGGAGTTGGGATTGATAATGTAGAAGAGGCAAGAGAGGCTTTGTATACTTCAAGACCAGATTTAGAACGTTCGGGTATGGGATTTACTGTTATGGAAACTTTTATGGATTCACTTGTTGTTGAAAGCGATAAGAACTGTGGTACTAAAATTATTATGAAGAAAAAAATAAAAAAAGTAGAATAGGTGATAAGTATGGAAACATCCAATGTTAATACTAATGTAAAGCCTAATTATGAAAGAAATAAAGAGTTAGTTGTTTTAGCTCAAACAGGAGATAAAGAGGCAATGAATCAACTTATTGAAGTTAATACACCACTTGTATCTTCTCTTTGTAAAAAATTTCTTAATAGGGGCTATGAATATGATGATATATTTCAACTTGGTTCTATGGGGCTTATAAAGGCTATAAAAAACTTTGATACATCTTATGATGTTAAGTTTTCAACCTATGCTGTTCCTATGATTCTTGGTGAGATTAAAAGATTTATAAGAGATGATGGAATTATAAAGGTAAGTCGAAATGTAAAGATAACTGCACAAAAGTTATATTTTGAAAGAGAAAGGCTAGCAAAAGAAATGGGAAGAGAACCAACTGTTTCTGAACTTGCAGACCATGCTAAGATGGACCATGAAGAAGTTTTATTTGCTCTAGAATCAGTAAATAATATGCACTACTTACATGATACAATACATCAAAGTGAGGGTGCGCCTATTTTATTTATAGATAAGCTTAGTGAAAACATGCAAGAAAATACTGATATGATAGAACGACTAGCTTTAAAAGAAGCAATTAGAAGTTTAGATGAAAAAGCTAGAAAAATAATATTTTTGAGGTATTTCAAAGATAAGACACAAAGTGAAGTTGCAAAGCTTCTAGGAATAAGCCAGGTGCAAGTATCAAGGATAGAGAAAAAGATACTTGTTAATATAAAGGAAAAACTCAGAGAGGACTAGAAATGAGAGACAGATTTAAATAAGAGAAGTTTATCTATTAATAGAGGTAAACTTCTTTTTTTTATGTGAATTTATATGAATAATAGTGAGTTTTAGATAAATAATAAGTATAACTAGATTTATTAGAAGGATGATTTATATGAAGACTTATGAAAGTGATGATAATGTTAAGAAAAAATTCAAGGAATTAAGTACAGGTATAGAACCAAAACCAAAGCTTTTGAAAAATTGTTTTAATGCTTTCTGGGTTGGAGGCTGTATTTGTACTTTAGGTGAGGTTATAAAAAATATAATACTATATTATGGACTTCCAGAGGGAGATGTGGCGATATATTTGCCTATAATTATGATTTTTTTAGGTGCGCTACTTACAGGGTTTGGTGTATATGACAAGATAGCGGTTATTGGAGGGGCAGGTACTCTTGTGCCTATTACGGGTTTTTCTAATGCAATGGTTTCACCAGCTATTGAGTATAAAAAAGAGGGGTATGTTATTGGAATAGGATCAAAGATGTTTACAATAGCGGGGCCTGTTCTTGTGATGGGCATAGGTGGTTCTGTTATCTTAGGGATTGTATATTATATTTTACTTAGAACAGGAGTGGTTATTTGATGCTAGAGCAAAAAATAGGAAAGCAAACGGTACTTTTGAAAAATAAACCAAGAATTATAGCAGCTACAAGTATAGTAGGACCAAAGGAGGGAGAAGGACCATATAAAGAATATTTTGATATTGTTTTAGAAGATGAAAAGAATGGGAAAGATAGCTATGAAAAAGCAGAGAGTAGTCTTATTTATACAGCGATAAAAGAAACTATAAAAAAGCAAAATTTAGAAGAAGATGATATTGATTATTTATTTGCAGGGGATTTATTAAATCAAACAGCAGCATCAAATTTTGCAGCAAGAGAACTTGATATACCATTCTTTGGACTTTATGGAGCTTGTTCTACTATGGCAGAATCTCTCTCTCTTGCATCAATGATTATAAATGCAGGATATGCAAAATATGTAGTAGCAGCAACATCATCTCATTTTTCATCAGCAGAAAGGCAGTTTAGATTTCCTCTAGAATATGGAGGGCAAAGAAAAGAACCATCTCAGTGGACTGTCACTGGCTCAGGGGCAATGCTTTTAGGTATAGAGGGGGATTACCCATATGTTACGCATATAACTACTGGGGTAGTGAAAGACTATGGCATAAAAGATCCGGAAAATATGGGGCTTGCTATGGCTCCAGCAGCCGTAGATACAATTTATAAGCATTTTGTTGATACGGGAAGAAGTCCAAAAGATTATGATATCATAGCAACTGGAGATTTGGGGAAGCTAGGTAAAGAGATGACGGAGAAATTGTTATTAGAGTATGGATATGATGTGAAAAATTGCTATGTTGATTGTGGGGATTTAATCTTTGATAAAGAAGAACAAGGTGTTTGTTCAGGGGGAAGTGGCTGTGGGTGTTCAGCTGTTATGAGTTGTTCTTATATATATAAAAATCTTTTGAGTGGAAAGTTTAAAAGAGCGTTAATTGTGTCGACGGGGGCACTTATGAGTACAGTTTGTACAATGCAAGGTGAGAGTATTCCTGGAATAGCACATGCAGTAGCAATAGAGTATGAAAAGGAAGTGTAGGTTTATATGAATTATATTTTAGCATTTATTGTTGGGGGGATAATTTGTGTTATAGGACAAATTGTTAAAGATACAACAAAAATAAGCCCTGGAAAAATATTAGTCACATTTGTTGTTGCAGGACTAATTTTAGGAGCTTTTGGAATATATCAAAAAATTGCAGAGATTGGAGGGGCAGGTGCAACGGTTCCATTAACAGGGTTTGGTATGTCGCTTGCTAAAGGAACTATGGAAGCGGTTAGAGAAGATGGTATAATTGGTATATTTACAGGTGGAATCAAGGGAACAGCAGGTGGAATTACGGCTGCAATTGTTTTTGCATATTTAACGGCGTTAATATTTAATCCTAAGTCAAAGTAAATAATTTGTAAAAATTTCTAGAAAAAAATAAAATAGGGAAAAAAAGTAATATAATTATCTGTGAGTAACTAAGGGGGGATTTACAGGTGAAAACTTTTTACAGTTCAACTGTTGATGAAGTTATAAGAGAGCTTAATACTGATAAAAGTAGAGGATTATCTTATAAGCAATTACAAGAGAATACAGAAACATATGGGGAAAATACTATACATATAGACATAAAGAATGGTGTGAGAAGGGGGATTTTAAATTTTAGAGAATTATATATTTTAGTAATAGGATTCATAGTATCTTTAATTTTTAAAAGTTACATATATACAGGTGTTTTAGCTACTTTAATTCTAGGGATTCTTTTATACAACTATAAAAAATACTCAGATAAAAAGAAGAAAACTCAGCAATTATCAGCATTAAATTATACTGATGTAAATATTTTAAGGGCAGGGGTTAGAGATAAAGTTAAAGCTGAAATTTTAACCGTTGGAGATATTGTTTTCTTAGAAAAAGGAAATATAATATCAGCTGATATTAGAATTATAGAATCAAATGGTTTAACAGTTAATGAGAGAAATATAACATCAAATGATATGGATGTTAGAAAGTATAATACTAGAATAGATAGGGTGAAAACTTTAGCACAAATTAATAATATGGTTTTTAGAGGAACTAGAGTAACTGATGGTAGAGCTGTGGGGGTAGTTGTTGGAATAGGTAATGATACACAGATTGGAAGGCTTTTAAACTATCTAAAGGTTTCAGATTTAAGAAGTAAAATAATAGGTGAAAATCTAGGCAAAGAATCAAGAGGGCTAAATAAAGATATATTTGCATTTTCATTAATATGGAGTATTAGTATATACATCAATGAGAAATATAACTTGGATGCGACTGCTATTAGTAAGGAAGTATGTCAGAGTAATATATTAATGATATGGTTTTTAGCAGGAACTATAAATGTTTTTGTGAGTGAATTTATATATAACCGTCAAAGGTCAAAAATTTTTAAAGGCAATGATATAGAAGTTTCAGATATGAGAATCTTAGAAAGGTTTGGAAATACAGATATATTCTTTATACCAAAACTTTGTGCACTTACACAGGAGGAGATGAATCTAAAAGTATTATATACAGGAGATAAACTTTTTGAAGATGTTAGTAAGGTTGATATAAAAGATGTAAACATAGGCAGAATGTTAGATATAGGTATTTTGAATAATAACGCTACTTTTAATAGAGAAGAAAATAAGTTTTCTGGAAGTTTAGTAGATGCTAGCTTGCTAAAGTATTGTACAGAAAAAGGTGTGTTTAAGAGTGCAGCACTAGCTAAAAATCCTAGTGTGTTTTATCTTCCTTATGATCAAGAAAAAGGTATTAGCACAAGTGTTAATAAAGCTAAAAAGAATTTTAGGGCTAGTGTAAAAGGTCATGTTGATGAAGTTTTAGAAAAATGTAAATATATAATGATAGATGGAATGGAAAGAGATTTAACAGATGAGGATATAGAGCGTATTAGAATGATAGATTTTAACATATCTAACAAGGCTTATGAAACTGTTGGATTTGCTTATAGAAGTTTTAATTATGAACCAAGCGAAGATGAAAATATTGAGAGTAATCTTGTTTTTGTTGGAGTAGCAGGATTTGAGAATCCTAAAAAAGAAAATGCAAAAATAATGGTTCAAAATTTAAAAGAACAAAATGTGCTACCTATTATGATAACTGATGATAATAAAATTGTTGCAACAAGACATGCGATAGAACTTGGAATTGCAAGAGGAATGGAAGAAGTTATTTCAGGTGTTGAGCTTTTATCTTTAGAGAAAGATGAGTTTATAGATGTTTTATCTAGAGTTAGAGTGCTTTGTAGAATAACACCAGCTATTAAAAGTAAAATAGTTTCGCTATTTACATCAGAGGAGTATTCAGTTGTTTCAACAGGAGAAAATTTATCAGATATACCAAGTGTAATTCTTGCAGATATAGGAATTAGTACAGGAGACAGAACAGCTAAACTTTTAAAGAAGATGTCTAATATTAATATTAAAGATAATATTTTAGAGAACTTTCTTGTGCTTATAAAAGAAGGGAAAAAGTTATCTGATGGAGTTAGACAAGCGTGGGGATTATGCCGTGCAATTTTCTTTGCAGAGTCAATTATTATTTTATATAATTCAGGATTTTTAGGGGAAAGTGCATTTGATATTTCAATGGTATTGATTTTAAATACAATTATATTACCTTTAGTTATGCTGATTTGTTTTTATAAGACTAAGAATACTGAAACGGTTACTTTAACAAGGTTTATAGTTTCAGGACTTTTAAAGATAGGAGCATTTTTTGCGATAGTAATATTACTCAGAAAAGGTCTTAATTTAGAATTTTCTAATTTTGTTGCATTTTATTCTATTTTACTTGTATCATCAATACTTAGTGTAAGTGAGTATACAATTGATATGAAGAAAGTCATTAGTATTAATATAGTAGCATTTGTGCTTATAAATTCAATTTATGTGTATTCAATGGCAATATTTAAGTTGAAAGAGATAATTATTTTAGGGGGAGTAATAAGTTTTTATGCTTTAGCTGAATTAACTTTAAAGAAATTGTCAAAAATCTAGCTAGGGTGATTTAGTGAGAGAATTATTTAAGGAAAAGTTAGATTTTAAAAATCCTATAATAGATATTTTAATAGCAGTTGTAATTGGAATAATTACTTTTGTGATTTTAGAAAAAGCACAGGAAGGGGTAGCACTATTTGCTATACCTATTCTTGTGTTTTTATTTTTTATATATGATAAAAAATGTTTTGGGATAATTTTATGTTTTATAATATTAGGATTTATTAGTATGAATTACTATTATAGTTTTGGTGAAAATAGAGAAGGTATTTTTGCAGCAAGGATAGAAAGTGCGTATAAGGACTATTATATAGCTAGTTCAAAGGGGAGAGAGTTTTTTCTTTATTCGGACAAAAGTTTAGAAGTAAATGAAAAAGTAGTTTTTAAAGGTAAATTTAAAAGAGAAATAGATATGGAAAGAGGTAGAGTAGGACATCTTTTTGTTAAAGATATAATTAAAGTAGAGAAGGATGTTTTATATAAAATACGTAATTTAAGTTCTAGGTATTATGAGGATTTAAAAGAAAAGATAGGTGAGGGGAAATCTGCAATTGCAACTGCTCTTATATTCGGAGATAAAGATTATCTTGAAAAAAGTGCGAAAGAGGATTTAAAAGATACTGGTGTTTTACATTTAGTTTGTATATCGGGATTTCATATAGTTTTTATTTATAGTATACTTAGAAAGTTTTTGCCTAAAATTACAGTTATACCAATTACATTTTTATATGTTTTTATAACAGGTCTAACAGCATCAGGAATGAGAGCTTACATAATGTTAGTTGTTTTAGAGCTTAGTCTTATGGTAAAAAGAAATTATAATTCACTTAATGGACTTGCGCTTTCGGCAGTGTTACTACTGATATTTAATCCAAGTTATATCGCAGATGTAGGTTTTTATTTAAGTTATTTTGCTACTTTAGGAATACTTTTACTAAGTGGTAAATTGCAACAATTATTATATTTTATGCCCAATTGCATAGCTACATCTTTAGCACTTAGTCTTAGTGCACAAGTTTTTATATATCCAATAATGATAATCTACTTTGGTAGTTTTTCATTGAATTTTATATTAGGGTCATTTATTTTAACGCCAATAATATATTTACTACTACCACTAGGGCTTATTTCGCTTATAGTTTTTGTGTGTGGGATAAGTATTACCATATTAGATAAGCTTATGTCATTAGGATTTTCTATTTTTAATTTGATAATAGAATATTTAAAGTATTATGCAGTTGAGAGTTATTATGCTAGTGAAATATTTGTAGTTGTGTATATACTTTTGCTAGGATATTTTTATTTGATTTATAAAGGGTATTTAGATATTAAATATTATAGAGCTGCTTATTCTTCTGTGGTGATTGTTTTTATAGGAATGTTTACGCTAATGCCAACAGTGTCTGTATACACAGAAAATTTTAGTAATGCAATAATAGTAAGGCAGGGGCTAGAAAAAATAGCTTATACAAATAGCGAATCAGAGTACTTTAAAATGAATTTGCAAAAAGAACATAGTGTGAATGATATAAGAAAAGTAGATGAGAATATTAGCTTATACTTAGATGATGAAACAGTGCTTTTAATAAAACCTGATATTGATGAGTCTTTTATAATGTTAAGAGACAATAATTATGGTATAATTGATTTGCTAAATAAGGATGAAAATCTAGTTTTGATTAAAAATAGAATTTATATAAATGAAAGAGGAAAGTAAGAGTGATAGAGTTAGATAGATTAGAAGAGGAGCTAAAAGCAGGTAAGCTTAGAAATGCGTATGTATTTTGTGGATTAGACGAAATACTTATCAAAGAAGCCATAGATAAAATTGTAGCAAAATCAATTGATCCTACATTTAAAGATTTAAATTTTGTAAAGTATGATGCCATTGATTTAAACTATGATATGTTTATGAATGCTTGTGAAACATTACCATTTATGGCTGAAAAAAGAGCTGTGGTTATATCTAGAGCAAACTTTTTAAAGGATAAATGTGATAATGAATCAAAAAGTTTTTATGAAAAAGCAAAGACATACTTTGAAAATCCACCTGAGAGTACACTTCTTATTGCATATTTTCTTTTAAATGATAAAAGAGATAGAGCAAATAAAGTGAGAAAACTCGCAGCGCTTGAAAAAAAAGGATGCACAGTTATTTCTGTTGAGAAACTTAAAGGTGTAAGGCTTTATAATAGAATAGAAGCTATATTCAAAGCTAAAGGAAAAGAGATAGGAAAAGTAGAACTTAAATACTTTAGTGAACTTGTACATAGTAATTTTGATATAATCGAAAGGGAAGTAGATAAACTTGTCAATTATACGGTAGGTAGAGCTATTACAAAAGCTGATATAGATATTATGAGACAATCAAATAGTGAAGATGATATATTTGATTTAATAGACCTTGTATCAATGAAAAAACCTAGTAAAGCAATTGATTTAATGAATGAATTGTTCAATAAGGGAGAGGAACCTTTATCGGTTTTAAGACTTGTTCAAGGACAGTTTCAAAAGTTATATACTATAAAAATAGCATCTAATGCAGGAATGAGAATAGAGGAAATTTCAAGAGATATGGGACTTCCAAATTTTATTGTAGACAAACTTTCAAAACAAGGAAGAGGGTTTAGTGATGTTATGATAAAGAAAGCTCTTAGTCTAACTCTTGAAACAGAAAAGAGATTAAAGAGTAAGTCACATTTAAATAAAAGAACTGAGATGGAAGTTATGATAATAAATCTTTTAGTTTAAAATTTTATAAAAAAAAGAAGTGCCGTTTAAAAAACGAGCACTTCTTTTTTTTAGAAGAATAAAAACATTCACTCTAAAAAAGAAAGGTGTTAGGGTATCTAACACCATCACTATTAAGCCATAGCAGATAACTTGCTTGCTAATCTTGATTTCTTTCTAGCAGCCATGTTCTTATGTACTATACCTTTGCTTACTGACATATCTAATGTTCTAGTAGCAGCAGTGTAAAGAACTTTAGCTTCTTCCATATTTTTAGCATCAACAGCCACTTCAAATTTCTTTATAGCAGTCTTAAGAGCTGATTTAAGCATCTTATTTCTTAAAGTCTTAGTAGCAGTTACTTTGATTCTCTTTTTAGCTGATTTAATATTTGCCATTCTAGTTCACCCCCTTCAAATTTTAACGTATATGCAATTTGGGGAAACTGCATACGAGTTCATTATTTAACAAAGGTAATTATAGCATTTAAAGATTATAAGTTCAAGTGGTTTTTAAAATTAAAAAAACATAAATAATTAACAATTTGGACAAGATAAGTGTGAAACTAATAAAAAAACTTTGAAGTAGGTGTTTATATGTTTAATGTTAGAACAGATTTAGCAGTTGAAAAAAGAGAACTATATGAAAAACGCTTTAAAAGAGAGATTGATGGAATTATTATAGAGGAAGAAAATATAGATGATATAAAGGTCACAACAGTAGATATAATAGACGAGAATGGCGCTCAGAAGATGGGAAAGGGAATTGGGAGATACATTACCATTGAAATGCCAATTTGTACGAGCTATGACGTAGGGCTTAGAGAATCGGTATCGCATATTTTAGCAGGAAGTCTTGAGAGAATAATAAATTTAAAGGATGATGATGTAGCACTTGTGGTAGGTCTTGGAAATTCAGGAGTTACACCAGATGCACTTGGACCTAAAGTTGTAGAAAAAATTATTATTACAAGACATTTAAATAAACTTATGCCAGATGAAATTGAAGAGGATTTAAGGTCGGTCTGTGCAATTAGCCCTGGAGTTCTTGGAACAACAGGGATTGAAACAGCAGAAATAATAAAGTCGATAGTTGACAAAATAAAACCAGCAGTTGTTATTTGTGTGGATGCACTTGCCTCAAGAAGTTTATCTAGAGTTTCAAGAAGTATCCAAATTTCAGATACAGGAATTTCACCAGGTGGTGGGGTTGCAAACAAAAGAATGGAAATTAATGAGGAAAATTTAGGTATACCAGTTATTGCAGTAGGAGTTCCAACAGTTGTTGATGCAGGAACAATAGCTAATGATGCAATAGATTTAGTTATAGATGAAATGATAGAACAGTCTGAAAATAAAGAGTTTTATACAATGCTAAAAAATATAGACAAGTCTGAAAAATCAAATTTAATAAGAAGATTATTAAATCCTTATGTTGGAGACTTGATGGTCACACCAAAAGAAATTGACGAAGTTGTGGAGTGTATTTCAAAAGTTGTAGCTAATGGAATTAATATTGCACTACAACCTAATATGGATTCACAAGATATTTTAGAATTTTTAAATTAAATTAAATAAAAATAATTAATAAAATAAAAATTCAGGTAACATAATATTTTATCTCTCCTCATATATATGGAAGTGTAGAGGAGGGATATTTGTGATACAAAGACAGAGTGTCAGTAGAAAAAAAGATTTCCCAGTAGGTTTACTTTTATTTTTAGGGGTAACAATAATATTTATGGTAAGGTTCGTAAAAATAGCTTTAAACAATGACTTTGGAGGTTCACATGCGTACATACAAATTTTGAATTTAGGAATGCCGCTTGTTGAAGGAACTTATTATGATGAGACTGCATATGAGGAATCGATAGTTACAATAGATAGTTTAGTGAAAGAAACATTAGGAATCGACAATATAGACCCAACAACAATTCTTGCAGCTCAGATACCAGGATTTGGGGGTTTTAATGAGTTTGTTAAAAATGAAGTAAATGTAACGCCTGAAACTAATCCAACATTTGTTTTAAATGAGGAAAGTATTAAAAAACAAGAAAAGCCAACAGTGAAAGAAGTTGACCAAACAGGTATTAGAAATCCGGAGATTGTTAAGAAGCTAGATCAAGGAAACCCAAAAGTTCTTCTTTATAGCAGTCATACAGCAGAAGCATTTGGGCAAGCAAAAAACTTTGATGATGATCCAACTAAAAATGTAGTAGCAGTTACAGAGCTTATAGCAAAAGAACTTGAAGAGTACTATGGAATAGCAGTAATACATGATAAAACAAAACATGATGTTTTCTATGAACAGTCATATAGTCGATCAAAGGAAACTCTTTATAAATATAAAGAACAATATGGGGCTAATCAATTTAATATGGTTGTAGATATTCATAGAGATGGCGTTGGGAGAGATAAAAAACATGTAGTTACAGAAAATATAAATGGAGAAAATGTTGCGAAAATAATGTTTGTAGATACTAGGAATAGTCCAAATTTTGCAAATACCCATGCCATGAACCAAAGACTAATGGAAAATAGCAAAAAGTTATTTCCAGGACTTGCAAGAAGTGTGCGGACTGCAAATAACGGGCGAAGTCAGTATAATCAAGAAGTTTTAAATAACACAACACTTATAGAAGTTGGTGCAGAGCCCAATACCCCAGCAGAGGCACAGGCAACAGCAAAATATATTGCAAGGTTAATAGCTGAGGAAGTTCATTATAAAGAAAATAATCAATAAATTGAATAAAAAACAGTTCATTTGGACACCCTTTAGATAATGGAAATCTAGGGGGTGTTTTAATTTTGAAAAAATTTATAGCAACGGTTGTAATATTATTTGCAACTTTATTTTTTATTGGAAGTTTTTTTGTTATAAATATGGAGGCTACGGAAGCTTTTAATAGCAGTAAGTATGAGCGAAGTGAAATTGATTATGAAGAAATAAAAGAAGATATAGGACTTGATATAGAGAGTTTAAGTAATGATGAAAGTTTTTTTAAAACATATGAAACTGATGAAGGATTCATAGTTATTTTTGGTGATTATAAAATTAATTTGAGTGAAACTGCAATTGGGCGTGTGTTTCTAGAAATTATGGATACAATAAGTTTATGGATTGATAATTTTACAGACTTTGTTTAGGACACTGTTTATAAAAATATAATACTAACATTTATAATATAAGTTATGGTATAATCTAACTTGACTTATTTTACAATGGGGGTGAACACTGTTCTAAATTAATTAATAAAGGACAGGATTTGAATATGGATAAAAAGCAATTTATTAGAAACTTTTCAATAGTAGCACATATTGACCATGGTAAATCAACACTTGCAGATAGACTCCTTGAAAAAACAGGAACTCTAACTCAAAGAGAGATGGAGCAACAGGTTCTTGATACTATGGAGCTTGAAAAAGAGAGAGGTATTACTATCAAATCTCAAGCAGCTAGACTTATCTACAAGAGAGAAAATGGAGAAGAATATATATTAAACCTTATAGATACTCCAGGACATGTAGACTTCACATATGAAGTTTCAAGAAGCCTTGCGGCTTGTGAGGGTGCAATACTTGTTGTTGATGCAACTCAAGGAATACAAGCACAAACACTTGCGAACTGTTATCTTGCATTAGATAACGACCTTGAAATAGTACCAGTAATTAATAAAATTGATTTGCCAAGTGCAAGATCAGAAGAAGTAAGAGAAGAAATTGAAGATGTAATCGGTGTTGTTGCAGAGAACTGTCCACTTATATCAGCTAAAACAGGCCTTAATATAGAAGATGTTTTAGAAGAAATAGTAGAAAAAGTTCCTGCACCAGAAGGTGACGAAGATGCACCACTTAAAGCTTTAATATTTGATTCATACTACGACAGTTATAAAGGCGTTGTATGTTATGTAAGAGTTAGAGATGGAAGAATTAAACCAGGAACAAGAATTAAACTTATGGGTACAGAAAAAGAATATGAAGTAACAGAAGTAGGAGTATTCACACCAGGTATGTTCCCAGTTCAAGAACTTTCAGCTGGAGAAGTTGGGTATGTAACAGGTTCTATCAAAAATGTTAAAGATGCCAGAGTTGGTGATACTATAACATATGCAGATAATCCTACAGATAAGCCACTTCAAGGATATAAGCCAGCAATGCCAATGGTATTCTCGGGTATATATCCAGTAGATGGTTCTAAGTATGATGAACTTAGAGAAGCGCTTGAAAAGCTTCAAATCAATGATGCTGCGCTTACTTTTGAGCCAGAAACATCACTTGCTTTAGGATTTGGATTTAGATGTGGATTCCTTGGTCTTTTACATATGGAAATTATGCAAGAGAGAGTAGAGAGAGAATTTAACCTAGATATAATCACAACAGCACCATCAGTTATATATAAAGTAACTAAAACTAATGGAGAGCATTTTGATTTAACAAACCCGGCAAATCTTCCAGATCCATCAGAGATTGCTAAAATGGAAGAACCTATGGTTAAAGCCTCAATAATAGCACCTTCAGATTACACAGGCGCTATAATGGACCTTTGTCAACTAAAAAGAGGTAGATATATTGATATGAAATATATTGAAGAAACTAGAGTTGTTATCGAATATGATATGCCTCTTAACGAAATTGTATATGATTTCTTTGATACTCTTAAATCAAAAACTAGAGGATATGCATCTCTTGATTATGAGCTTAAAGGATACGAGGAGTCAGTTCTTGTTAAACTTGATATACTTCTTAATGGAGATATAGTTGATGCTTTATCAATGATAGTTCCAGAATCAAGTTCATATAATAAAGGTAGAGGTATAACTGAAAAACTTAAAGAGATTATACCAAGACAAATGTTTGAGGTTCCAATCCAGGCAGCTATCGGGAATAAAATTATAGCTAGAGAAACAGTTAAAGCTATGAGAAAAGATGTTCTTGCTAAGTGTTATGGTGGAGATATTTCAAGAAAGAAAAAGCTTTTAAACAAGCAAAAAGAAGGAAAGAAGAGAATGAGACAAGTGGGAACAGTAGAAGTGCCACAAGAAGCATTCATGTCAATTCTAAAAATAGATTAATCAAAGGGAGCTACGCGAAAGCGAGGCTCTCTTTTTACATTTAAAATAAAAAAATAAAAATATGTAAAGTAGTTATAAATTGCATCTTAGGTAAATATATTATACAGAAGTATTCAAAATATTTATTTTAAAAGAGGTGTAGTATGAAATTAGAATTAAGAGATGCAAGTATTAAGTGTAAAAAGCTTAGAAGAAATAATATTGCAACAGGTTCATTGAAAAAAGATGGACATGTTATACCGGTATTAATAAAAGGTTCAGATATTGATAAGTATACAAAGGTACATGGAATTAAAAAGAATATAACCTTAGAGTTTGAAGGAAATCAAATAGAAGTTAAAGTTATAAAGGTTGAAAAAGAACCAATAGCACACAATATAACAAACATAGATTTTGAAATTGTGGCTTAATATTGAAATATTAAAATGTCTCTAATAAAAGAGGCATTTTTTTGTTTAAAAACATATCAAAATGGACATGCTAATATAAACAGGATAACTAGATATTGTGTTTTTATATATTTTTGTGAATGTGACAAATAAAGGTACTTATTATATAGTTAAAGTATAGAAAATTTTAACTATGGAGGAACGAATGAAAAATATATCATTATACATACATATACCATTTTGTGACCAAAAGTGTCACTATTGTGATTTCCCATCTTTTGCAGGTAAGGGAGATTTAAAAGACAGATACATAGATGCTTTAAATAAAGAAATTAATAAAAATACTAACGGATATATAATAGATACTATATTCATAGGAGGTGGAACACCGAGTTCACTCTCAGCAATACAACTTGAAAAGTTACTAGAAAATGTAAATAAATTTGAATTTGCTAAAGATATGGAGTTTACAGTTGAGTGTAATCCGGGAAGCATAACAAAGGAAAAGCTTGATGTTATGAAAAAGTATGGAGTTAATAGGTTATCTATGGGGCTTCAAGCAGTTCAAAATACATTGCTAAAAGATTTGGGAAGAATTCATAGTTATGAAGTTTTTAAAGAAAACTTTAAATTAGCAAGAGAATGTGGATTTGATAATATAAATGTGGATTTAATGTTTGGTCTTCCTAAACAGAAAGTTTCAGAATGGAAAGAAAGTTTAGAATTAATTTGTTCTCTAAGTCCTGAACATATTTCTGCATATAGTCTTATTATAGAGGAGGGCACAAGGTTCAATAGATTGTATGAAGAGGATAAGCTTAAACTTCCGAATGAAGAAGATGAAAGACAAATGTATCACTTAGCTCAAAAAATTCTTTTGGAAAGTGATTATAATCAATATGAAATTTCGAATTATAGTAAAAGAAATCTTGAGTGTAGACACAATATTGCATATTGGAAGATGAATAATTGGTTAGGTGTTGGAAGTGCAGCGAGTTCTTATATGAATGGCGAGAGATTTACTAACTTCTCTAAAATAGAGACTTACATAGAAAAAATGGAGAGTGGAGAAAGTCAAAGAGAAGAGGATAATAAGAACACTGTGAATGAAAATATTGAAGAATTTATGTTTATGGGACTAAGGTTACTTGAAGGAATAAGCGAAGTGGAGTTTGAAACTAGATTTGGGCAAAGTGTGGACTCTGTTTATGGTGATATAATGAAAAAGTTTATAACACAAGACCTTCTTGAAAGAAAAGATAAAAGGATTTATTTAACTAAGAAGGGTATAGAATATTCAAATATGGTTATGTCAGAAATGATTTTATAGTTTTTGTGAAAAAGTTAGAAAAAAGGAGATATTTAAAGGATAAAAGATTTAATTTCGTTTAAATATCTTTAAAAGCAAATTTTGAAAAAAACAATAATTGACTAGAAAGATTTAAAGTTATATATTATAAACATAGTCATTAGCACTCGAACCTAATGAGTGCTAATAAGAAGAGGTGATAGTTATATGATAGAGGAAAGAAAGTTAAAAATTCTTCAAGCTATTATAAGTGATTACATTGCCACAGGTGAGCCAGTAGGTTCAAGAACTATCGCTAAAAAATATGACCTTGGTATAAGTCCAGCTACTATAAGAAATGAAATGGCAGACTTAGAAGATATGGGGCTCTTAGAGCAACCATATACTTCGGCAGGAAGGGTTCCCTCAAGTAAAGGATATCGACTATATGTTGATAAAATAATGGAGTATGAAAGATTAAGTAAAGCAGATGAACTTAAAATTAAAAAGCAACTTGTTGAGAAACACAAGAGTGAAATTAATTATTTAATTCATGAGGTTAGCACACTTCTTTCAGAACTTACAAATCTTACTTGTTTGGTTAATCCGCCATCAGTAAATAAAAGTTGTATAAATTCTATTCAACTTATGAAAGTAGCAGAAGATACAATTCTTTGTGTTATAGTTATGGATGGTAGCATTATCAAAAATAAATTAGTCAAAATTAAGAGTGTTGTTCCAGAAATGGAAATTCTAAGTAAGGTTTCAATAGTTCTTACTGAAACATTAAAGAATTTATCTATTGATCAGATTAATTTAGAAGTTATTGCTAACGTTAAAATGTATTTAGAAAGTTATTCATACATTTTTGATGCTATGCTTCCAGCTCTTTATGAAATATTAAAAGGTGCAGGAAGTAACGACATTATAATGGAGGGTGCAACTAATATATTTAATTACCCAGAATACAATGATATAAATAAAGCTAAAGAAATGTTAGAACTTCTTCATAATAAGGAGAATATGACAAGTCTTATGGATTCAAGTAAGGGTATAACTATAAAAATTGGTGATGAAAATTTCATCCCAGAAGCTAAAGATTGTTCAGTTATATCAGCTAGCTATTCAATTGGTGGTAGAGACCTTGGAACAATAGCTCTTATAGGACCTAGAAGAATTAATTACTCTAAGGTTTTAAGCATCATGGAAAAAGTGATGAAAGAATTTAATGAAGCTTTGAATGAAGATGATTAAATACAATAAATAGGATTTGAGGTGTCAGAAAAGCTATGAAAAAAAATAAAAAAGCTAATATAGAAGATAAAGTAGAAGAGGTATTAAATGAAGAGGTTTTAGAAGACATAGTAGAAGAAACAGTTGAAGAAACTGAAGCTGAAGTAGAAAATGCAGATGAAGTTATTACTGATGAGTTAAAAGAGCTTAGAAAAGAAGTTATGATGCTTAGAGATAAGCAACAAAGACTTGAAAATGAGAATGAAACTTATAAAGAAAGGCTTGCAAGAATTGTAGCTGAGTATGAAAACTATAGAAAGAGAACTGATAAAGAAAAAGAAAGAATTTACACAGATGCGTGTGAAGATGTTCTTAAAAATATGTTACCAGTACTTGATAATTTAGAAAGAGCAACAGCAGTTCAAGATAGTTCAATAGAAGCACTTAAAACGGGTGTTGATATGACAATTAAGCAATTCATTGATGCTCTTCAAAAATTAGGAGTAGATGAAATAGAAACAGCTGATGGGTTTGATCCAAACTTACATCAAGCAGTTATGCATATTCAAGATGAAAATCTTGATGCTAACACAATCGCTGAAGTATTCCAAAAAGGATACAAAAAAGGCGAAAAAGTTATAAGATTTACAATGGTAAAAGTAGCAAACTAAGTAAGCATCCAAATCTCTGATTTGGCTAATGCGAACTTACTCAGACGAGCTTAGCTGAGTCTGAGTTTCATTAAAACAGTTTCAAGTAATAACTAATTTATAAAAAATATTTGAAATAAAAGTTCTAATGAAGTAAAGCAATAAAATTGCAAAACAGTATTTCACGTAAGAGTGAAAATTAAATAAAATAAAAATTAATTATAAAGAATAAAATATTTTGAAATTCAGGAGGAAGTTTAGAATGAGTAAAATAATAGGAATCGATTTAGGAACAACAAATTCATGTGTATCAGTTATGGAAGGTGGAGAGCCAGTAGTTATCACTAACGCAGAAGGTGCTAGAACTACTCCTTCAGTAGTATCATTCCAAGCTAACGGAGAAAGATTAGTAGGACAAATTGCTAAAAGACAATCAATCACAAACCCAGATAAAACAATAATCTCAATCAAAAGAGAAATGGGTACAGACCATAAAACAAATATTGATGGAAAAGATTATACACCACAAGAAATATCAGCTATAATCCTTCAAAAATTAAAAGCAGATGCAGAAGCTTATTTAGGTGAGCCAGTAACAGAGGCTGTTATAACAGTTCCAGCTTACTTTAATGATGCTGAAAGACAAGCAACAACAGATGCTGGTAGAATAGCAGGGCTTAAAGTTTTAAGAATTATAAACGAGCCAACAGCAGCAGCTTTATCATACGGTTTAGATAAAATGGATGATGCACACAAAATCTTAGTATATGACCTAGGTGGTGGAACATTCGACGTATCTATCCTTGATTTAGGAGATGGAGTATTCGAAGTTATTTCAACAAATGGAGATGCAAGACTTGGTGGAGATGATTTCGACCAAAGAATAATGGATTACATTGCTGAAGATTTCAAAGCTCAAAATGGAATTGATTTAAGACAAGATAAAATGGCTCTTCAAAGATTAAAAGAAGCAGCAGAAAAAGCTAAGATAGAATTATCATCAGCTTCACAAACAATGATCAACTTACCATTCATTACAGCTGATGCAACTGGTCCAAAACACGTTGATATGACATTAACAAGAGCTAAGTTTGATGAAATGACAAAAGATTTAGTAGAAAAAACAATAAGTATCATGAAAACAGCTTTAAGTAGCGGAAACGTAAACTTAAATGATGTAGATAAAATAATATTAGTTGGTGGTTCAACAAGAATACCAGCAGTTCAGGAAGCAGTTAAAAACTTCACAGGAAAAGAGCCTTCAAAAGGTGTTAACCCCGATGAAGTAGTTGCTATGGGAGCTGGAATTCAAGCTGGAGTTTTAGCTGGAGATTCAAGTGTTGAGGGTATCTTATTATTAGATGTTACACCACTTAGTCTTGGAATTGAAACTTTAGGTGGAGTTGCTACAAAACTTATTGAAAGAAATACAACTATACCAACAAGAAAGAGCCAAGTATTCTCAACAGCAGCAGATAACCAAGATTCAGTTGAAATCAACATAGTTCAAGGTGAAAGAGAAATGGCTGGAGATAACAAATCATTAGGAAGATTTACACTTGGTGGAATTGCACCAGCAAGAAGAGGAGTTCCTCAAATTGAAGTATCATTTGATATAGATGCTAATGGTATCGTTAAAGTATCAGCAGTTGATAAAGCTACTAACAAAGAAGCAAATATCACAATCACAGCTTCAACTAACTTATCAGATGATGAAATAGATAACGCAGTTAAAGAAGCAGAGAAATTTGCGGAAGAAGATAAGAAAAGAAAAGAATCAATAGAAGTTAAAAACAACGCAGAGCAAGTTGTTTACCAAACTGAAAGTACATTAGAAGAATTAAAAGAGAAGATAGAAGCTGAAGACAAAGCTAAAGTAGATGCTAAACTTGATGCATTAAAAGCAATCAAAGATGGTGAAGATACAGAAGCTATTAAGAAAGCGATAGAAGAATTACAACAAGAATTCTATGCTATATCAGCTAAGTTATATCAAGAAAACCCAGAAGCAGCACAAGGTGCACAGCAAGCACAAGAGCAAGCACCACACGATGATAATGTTGTAGATGCAGACTTCAAGGTTGATGAAGAGAAATAATTTAAAACTATCAAAACATTAAAAGCTTTGGTATAATTAAAAAAGAATTTAAGAGGGAAGGCTAAAGTGTCTTCCCTTTTTCTAAGTAAGAATATTTAATTTTAGGTGGTGTAAAAATGGCGAAAAGAGATTTTTACGAAGTTCTTGGTCTGGAAAAAGGAGCTTCGGAAGATGAAATAAAAAGGGCATTTAGAAAATTAGCGGTTAAGTATCACCCAGATAAAAATAAGGGTAATGCAGAAGCGGAAGAAAAATTTAAAGAAATAAATGAAGCATATCAAGTGCTTTCAAACCCAGAGGAAAAAGCTAAATACGATCAATTCGGTCATGATGGAATGAACGGTGGATTCGGCGGCGGAGCTGGTGGATTCGGTGGATTTGACATGGGTGACATGAATGGATTTGGAGATATATTTGAAACATTCTTCGGAGGCGGAGGTGGATTCGGTGGTGGATCTGGCAGACGAAAAAATGGGCCAAGAAGAGGAGACGACCTTGAATATAGCTTAACAATAACATTTGAAGAGGCAATGACAGGCGTTGAAAAAGAATTTAGTATTACAAGAACAGAAAATTGCGAAACTTGTAAAGGTTCAGGAGCTAAACCAGGAACATCTAAAAAGACTTGTTCAAAATGTAATGGAGCAGGACAAATTAGAGTTCAAAGACAAACTCCACTTGGAAGCTTTATGTCTACTGCATCATGTGATGCATGTGGTGGAAAAGGTGAAACAATAGACACTCCTTGTACAGATTGTAGAGGGAAGGGAACTGTTAGAAAACAAAGAAAAATCACTGTTAACATACCAGCAGGTGTTGATACAGGAAACATTCTTACTCTAAGGGGTCAAGGAGAGCATGGTGCTAATGGTGGACCAGCTGGTGATTTATACGTAAGAATATCAGTAAAACCTTCATCAGTATTTAAAAGAGATGGAGCAAATATTTACTACACATATAAAATATCTATGACTAGAGCGACTTTAGGTGAAGAGATAACAGTGCCAACAATAGATGGTAATGTTAAGTATACAGTTCCAGCAGGAACACAACCTGGAACTAGATTTAGATTAAAAGGTAAAGGTGCTAAAAGAGTTAATTCAACACTTAGAGGAGATCAATTTGTTGATGTCGTTGTTGAAATTCCAAAGAACCTTAGCAAAGAGCAATCTGAAGCATTAAAAGCATTCATGGAAACTTTAGGAGAGACAACTGATGAAGTTGCAGCTGCAAAGAAAAAAGGGTTAATGGATGAACTTGGGAATATGTTCAAAAAGAAATAATTCTAAAAAACCTTGGTTATTTTAAACCAAGGTTTTTTATTTGGAATATTCGCTACTAGATTGAAATGTTTAAGTGTTTTTCTTAATGATAAAATATAATAGATTAGTTTGAAATTTTATTGATTACGGTTATAATAGAAATATTGATATTTAAAGGAATTATGAATAAAGGCTTTAGAGCTTAATCATATATAAGTGACTCTTAAAATAGATTTTAGACAAAAAGAAAGGAATGTGTACATATGGAAGGAAATTGGATTGAAATACAAGTAATTACTACAAGTGAGGCATTAGAACCAATATCAGGTATATTCTATACTTTAGATTGTAAAGGGGTTGCAATAGAAGACCCAGAAGATGTTACAGGTAGAGAAAAAGGACCTTTAACTTGGGATTTTGCTGATCTTAATATATTTGAACACAATGGTGAGTGTGCCGTTGTTAAGGCATATTTTGCAGAAACTGATAATATAGAAGAAATAGTTACTTTTGTTAAAGAAAAAGTAGAAGAGATAAAAGGTTGGGGATTTGACATTGGTAGTGGTGAAGTTATAACTACTGAGAAAAAAGAAGAGGATTGGGCTAATACTTGGAAACAATATTACAAACCAACACATATAGGACCTAACATTGTTATTAAACCAACATGGGAATCTTATGATAAAAAAGATAATGAAATGGTTATTGAGATGGACCCTGGTATGGCTTTTGGTACAGGAACTCATGAAACAACAAGACTTTGTGCAATGGCACTTGAGAATTATGTAAAGCCAGATTCAACTGTTTTTGATATAGGAACAGGTTCAGGAATACTTGCACTTATAGCTTCAAAACTTAATGCTAAATATGCTTTAGGTGTTGATTTAGATCCTGTTGCAGTTGAGTCAGCAAAGAAGAATGTAGAACTTAATGATGTTACAAATATAGAAATTGTTTACGGAGATCTTGTTGAGGTTGTTGAGGGTAAAGCTGATATAGTTGTTGCTAATATTCTTGCTGAAATAGTTTGCATTTTAACAGATGATGTTAAAAAAGTATTAAAGAAAGATGGTATATTTATATCATCAGGAATTATACATGAAAGAAAACAAATGGTTTTAGATAAGCTTAAGGCGCAAGGTTTTGAAATTGTAGAAGAGATGCAAGAAGGCGAATGGAACTGTATAGTTGCTAAGTTTAAATAGTTTTTTAAAGGAGAGTTAGTATGCATAAGTTTTTTACTCCGGTGGAGCTTTTTACAGAAACACACGCAGTTATACAAGGTGATGATGTAAAACATATTTACAAAGTTTTAAGAGTTACTAAGGGTGAGAAGGTTGCTATAAACAATCTTTCAGGAGAAGAGTTCTTAGGAGAAATTGAAGAAGTAAACAAACAAGAAGTTATTATCAAAATAATCGAGAAGCTTGATATCAACAATGAAAGTAATTTAGAGATATATCTATTCCAAGGAATGCCAAAGGCAGCAAAAATGGACTTGATAGTCCAAAAAGGTGTTGAACTTGGTATGAGTGAATTTATACCTGTGATTACTGATAGAGTTGATGTAAAACTTAAGGGAGAGTTTAAAAAGCTTGATAGATTAAATAAAATAGCTCTTGAGGCTTCAAAACAAAGTAAGAGAAGCCATATAGCTAAGGTAAGTGCCCCGATTGAATTTGAAGAGGCTTTAGCTAAAATGAAGGAAATGGATTTAATTGTTGTGCCTTATGAAAATGCTACTAGATATGGTATTAGAACAATGGCAAAAGAACTTAATGAGAAAAAATTCACTAAAGTTGCTGTCATGATAGGACCAGAAGGTGGGTTTGAAGAAGAAGAAATACAAAAGTTAAAAGATATAAATGCTCATATAGTTACACTAGGACCAAGAATTCTTAGAACAGAAACAGCTGGGTTTACTTGTGCTAGTTTACTTCAATATGAGTTTGGAGATTTAGGAGGAGTTTAATAATGAAAGTCGCTTTTTCTACTTTAGGATGTAGAGTTAATAAATATGAATCAGATGCTATGATAGAGAAGTTTGTAATAGAGGGATATGAGGTTGTTGAATATTCAGATATTGCAGATGTATATGTTATAAATACATGTTCAGTTACAAATATGGGAGATAAAAAGTCAAGACAGCTTATAAGTAAAGCTAGAAGACAAAACCCAAAATCTATAATAGCAGCGGTAGGATGTTATTCTCAAATAGCACCAACAGAAGTTGCAGCTATTGAAGGTGTTGATGTTGTTTTAGGAACAAGAAACAAGGGAGACATAATATACTATGTAAATAAAGCTAAGGATGAGGGAAAACAACAAATTAAAGTTGGGGCGGTTCTTAGAAATAAAGTATTTGAAGAGTTTAATGTTAAAGAGTATCAAGGGAAGATAAGAGCTTTCCTTAAAATACAAGATGGATGTAATAGATTTTGTACTTACTGTATAATTCCTTATACAAGAGGTTCACTTGCATCAAAAGATCCAAGAAGAGTTATTCAAGAAGTAACAAAACTTGCTGAAGATGGATTTAAAGAGGTTGTAATATCAGGAATACATACAGCTTCATATGGTCATGATTTAGAGAAGAATGTTAGTCTTGTAGATATATTAGAACAAATAGAAGAGATAAAGGGCATGCAGAGAGTTAGAATAGGTTCAATAGAGCCAGGATTCTGTTCACAAGAGAATGTAGAAAGAATGGTTAAGCTTGATAAGCTTTGTCCTAACTTCCATTTATCACTTCAAAGTGGATCAACAGAAACACTTAAAAGAATGAACAGAAGATATACAGCAGATGAGTATGAGGCTACTGTTAATATGCTTAGAGAGAAATTCCAAGCAGTTTCAATAACAACAGATGTTATTGTAGGATTCCCCGGGGAAACTGAAGAAGAATTTAATGAAACATATGAATTCTTAAAAAGAATTAAACTTGCTAAAATGCATATATTCAAATATAGCCCAAGAAAAGGTACAAAAGCTGCTACAATGGAAAATCAAATTGATGGAAACATTAAAGAAGAAAGAAGTAAAAAGCTTATTGCACTAAATGAGGAAAATGAAGCTAGTTTTGCTAAAGAAAATATTGGTAGAGAGCTAGAAGTTTTATTTGAAACAAAAAATGATGGTAATGTATTTACAGGTTATGCAGAAAACTATTTAAAAGTTGAAGTAAGAGCTTACGAAAATATAATTAATGAGATTCATAAAGTTAAAATAATCGGTAGTGAAAATGAAGTAGCAATTGGTGAATTAATATAAAAAAAGAGGCTAGTAATAAAAAATGGTTCTTACTCATCTTTGGGTAAATAAATTTTTAATAAGGACGAATGCTTTATGTTAATGCATTCGTCCTTATTAAATTTTCCAATATAAAATCTTTGCGTTTTGCCCGAAATGCTAGATAACATTTTTTGAAAAG
>JBOFIK010000022.1:0-370715 GCA_051650125.1 Sarcina sp.
CTTTTCAAAAAATGTTATCTAGCATTTCGGGCAAAACGCAAAGATTTTATATTGGAAAATTTAATAAGGACGAATGCATTAACATAAAGCATTCGTCCTTATTAAAAATTTATTTACCCAAAGATGAGTAAGAACCATTAAAATTGGATTCCTATTTTTTATTATATGTTATTCTTATATTCTTTTAACGCTTTTGACAATTGATCTGGACAAGAAGTCCCTTTTCCTCTACAATCTATACCTTCTAATTTTTCAATAGCCTCATCTACCCCCATCCCATCAACTAGTTTAGCTATTCCGAATAAATTTCCCGGACACCCATTTACAAATGAAACATTTCTTAATGTTCCATCTACAATATCAAAATGTATTTCCTTTGAACAAACACCACTCGTCTTATAATTCATGATATACCTCCTAAACTTAATTAAATACTAGCTATTGCTTCTATTTCAATCCTAGCACCTTTTGGTAGCTTAGATATCTCTATCGCACTTCTAGCTGGCTTTTCATTTATAAAATAAGTTGCATAAACTTCATTCATCTTTACAAAATCATTTAAATCTGTAAGGAAAACTGTTGTTTTTATTACCTTATCCATACCTGTCCCGCTAGCTTCTAATATAGCTTTTACATTATCTAATGCTTGTTTTGTTTGCTCTTGAATTGTTTCTGGCATTTCCCCAGTAGTTGGATTTAATGGAATTTGTCCTGAGGTGAAAACTAAATCACCTATTTTTATTCCTTGTGAATACGGTCCTATTGCACCCGGTGCATTGTTTGTATTTATTACCTCTTTCATTTTGTCCTCTCCTTTGGCTAACATTACTAAATTTTGTATATATTAAAATATTAATCTATATTTTTTATTATTTCAATGTTTTTGACAAAGAAGAGAACCTTTTATATTTTAAATTTTAATGAACTTAATTTTTTCCATCATCTAAAAAACCTTTATTTGCTGTTGTCGGATTGTTTAATATACCAGCAGTTACTAGGATACCTAAAACAGCTGTTGTAATCATTTGATAATTATTTGGAAGTATCTCTACACCCACTCCTTCTAATAGCATAGGAACTAGAGCAAAAACTGATACCCATAAACCATAATTTTTCAATCTTTTAAAGTCAAATTTATTTTTAGTCATAAAAAAACCTCCTTTGAATATATTTATAATTTAATATATTCAAAGAAGGTTTATTTAGTGAGTTATTAAGCTTTCTCAAAGAATACTTTATAACATTTTTTCGCCTCATAGATATCCGCTTTAGATGCAATCTCCCAAGGTGCGTGCATATTATGAAGTGCAACTCCACAATCTATAACTTCCATATTATATTGAGCTAAAATATAAGCTATTGTTCCTCCGCCACCTTGATCAACTTTACCAAGTTCGGAAGTTTGCCAAATAACACCATTTCCATCCATTAAATTTCTAAGATATGCAACATACTCTGCATTTGCATCATTACATCCTGACTTACCTCTAGCACCTGTATATTTACTAAAAACAATTCCCTTACCAAAGTAAGCTACATTATTTTTTTCAACCGCTCCAGGGAAGTTAGGATCAAATGCTGCTGTAACATCTGCTGAAAGCATTTTTGAATTTTGTAGTGATCTTCTTAATTTTAAATCTGAGTAATTCCCCATTAAATCAATAACATCTGCTAATGCATTTTCAAAGAACTTAGAATGCATTCCTGTCGCTCCAACACTTCCAATTTCTTCTTTGTCTACAAAAAGTGCAACAATAGTTTTATCAGGATTTTCTACTTCTAAAATAGCTTCAAATGAAGTATACGCACAAATTCTATCATCATGTCCATATGCCATTACCATACTTCTATCTAATCCATAATCCCTTGCTTTTCCAGCTGGAACTATCTCAAGTTCAGCTGATATAAAATCTGTTTCATCAATATCATATTTCTCATTAAGAATATTTAAGATATTGTGCTTAACTTTTTCTTTTTCCTCGCTTCCTACTAAAGGTATACTACCAACAAGTAAGTTTAAAGCTTCACCCTCTATAACAGTTCTAGCTTTTTTATCAAGTTGTTCTCCTGATAAATGTATTAATAAATCAGAAATTCCTATTACAGGATCATTTTCATCTTCTCCAATAGCAACATTGACTTTACTTCCATCTTTCTTTATAAATACTCCATGAAGTGCTAAAGGTAATGTTACCCATTGATATTTCTTAATTCCACCATAATAATGTGTATCAAGCATTGCTAGCCCATTATCTTCATATAAAGGATTTTGTTTTAGGTCAATTCTAGGAGCATCTACATGTGAACCAATAATTCTTAGTCCTTTTTCAATATCCTCACTTCCTAGCACAAACATGGCTAAACTTTTACCCATGTTATTAAAGTAAACCTTGTCACCACTTTTTAAAGTTTGACTATTTTTCACAATTTCCTTTAAATCTCTAAAGCCTTTTATTTTAGCTTCTTCAATCATAATGTCTACACATTCTCTTTCTGTTTTTGCTTTTGACATGAAGTCTTTATATCTATCTGAAAGTGAAAAAACATCCTTCATAACATCATCTGTATAAGATTCCCATGTTAACTTACTTTCTTTCATTAAACTTTTACTCATTGATAATCCTCCCGTTTATTATTCTCTTGATTCAACCATTCTTTGTTCAATTATATCAACCGGATTTGTATTAGACATAAGATTATATCTATAATTTGCAGCCGCAGCCTCAATAATTACAGCTATATTTCTACCTGGTCTTATTGGTACTCTTAATTTTTTAAGTTTAACACCTAAAATATCTTCATACTCATTATTTATTCCAAGTCTGTCATAATCTCCATCATCTTTCCAATGTTCAAAATGAATCATAATTTTTATATCTTTAGACGGTAATATTGAACTTAATCCATATAATGCTGATACATCAATAATTCCCATACCTCTAACTTCTAACATTCCAAAAGTTATATATGGAGATGTTCCTATTAATTCACCATCAATTTCTTTTATATCAACAGCATCATCAGTAACAAGTCTATGACCTCTTTTAATAAGTTCTAGTGCTGTTTCACTTTTTCCTATTCCACTCTCACCCGTTATAAGCATACCTATTCCGTATACATCTACTAAAACCCCATGGAGTCTAGTTTCTGGAGCCATCATATCTGATAAGTATAAAGTAAGTTTACTTATAAATTTTGTAGTAATAACATCTGTTCTTACAAGCCAAGTTTTATTTTTAATAGCAGCAGCTAATATATCTTCTGGTACATCTAATTCTCTAGTAATGACTAAACAAGATACATCAAATGAGAAAAATTTATTTATTCTTTTTTTTCTTAAATCAGGTGCCATATCATTTATAAAACTCCACTCAGCTTTACCTACAACCTGTATTCTTTCTGGAGCAAAATAATTATAAAAACCCGCTAATTGTAATCCCGGTCTATTTATATCTTGAACATCAATAGGAATATTAGCCTCTCCTTCTTGAATAATCTCAAGATTAAAATCTTTTATTAACTTTTCTACAGTAACTCCCACTATACATCACCCTTTAACATTTTATTTTTCTGTTGGTTTTATCTGCTCTAATTGAGATTTTAAATTCTCTTTATATCTATCTATATAATCTCTTCTTAGCACCTCTTGCTCTTTTTTCTCTTCTTCACTTAATCCTTCTGCCTTGCTTTTCTTTGCTAGTTCATTTATTCTTTCTGTAAGTTTCTTTAGTTTCATTTTCTTTTCTCCTTTTGTATATATATTATCTATATTCTTATTTTACCTTATTTACTTGTTTTTTATCAACATATAAATACCATTTAATCTCAATAATTCCGCTCATTTTATACACTGTTCGATTATTTTCTCTTGCTTTCTATGCAACATGCAAACTCTTTTGTCAGTTAATGACATAAATTGAAATAAATAAGTATTTTACAAATTTTTATAAGCGATATATAATATTTTTAGAGAGATTAGTTGAGTTTTGAAAATATTTGTCTAATATTAGTTTTAAGAAAAAAAGGGGGGGTTGAAATTGAACAGAAAGACTCTACATAAAAAAATAAATAAAAGAAAACATCTTTTAAACTTTCTTTTAATATTCTTTAAAAGAAGCAATCCTTTAATTATAAGCTTAAGTCAAAATCTAGATTACTTTATCCAAAAAGAACAAAACTTTAGGTATAGCAATCATACTAGACAAGCAAATAATAGCAAAGTCGAAAAAATTGCCTAATAAACATTAGGCAAAAAAATTCCTAGCATCAAATTATGCTAGGAATTTTTTTATATTCTTTTTAATAAATCTTTTTTGATTTCTAATATAAAATCTTTATAATTAACAATTGCTTTTACTTCACCTTCTGCTATTGTTGCTAAGTCTTTAGTCATTATTCCATTTTCAATTGTTGCTAAAGTTGCTTTTTCTAGTTCATTAGTAAAGTTAACTAATTCATTAATTTGATCTAATTCACCTCTTTTTCTAAGAGCACCTGTCCATGCAAATATTGTTGCAACTGAATTCGTAGATGTTACTTCACCTTCTAAGTGTTTATAATAGTGTCTTTGTACAGTACCATGCGCTGCCTCATACTCATAATACCCACCTGGTGAAACAAGCACCGACTTCATCATAGCAAGGGATCCAAATGCCGTTGCTACTAAATCAGACATTACATCTCCATCATAGTTTTTACAAGCCCATATAAATCCCCCTTCTGATCTTGCAACTCTAGCTACCGCATCATCTATTAATGTATAGAAATATTCTATATTAAGCTTATCAAATTTATTTTTATATTCATTTTCAAAGATTTCTGCAAATATATCTTTAAATGTATGATCATAGATTTTAGAAATTGTATCCTTAGTAGAAAACCACAAATCAAGTTTACTATCTAAAGCATATTCAAAACATGACCTTGCGAAACTTTCAATAGAATTTTCTGTATTATGCATTCCCATAACAATTCCATTTGCATTTTCAAAGTTAAAAACTTCTGACTTTTCTACTCCATTTTCATTTTCAATTGTTAAGTAAACTTTATCACCTTTTTTAGCTTTTAGCTCAGTCCCCTTATATATATCACCATATGCATGTCTAGCTATTATTATTGGTTTTTTCCAAGTCTTTACTAATGGTTTTATATTATCAACTATTATAGGCTCTCTAAAAACAGTTCCATCTAAAATTGCTCTTATTGTGCCGTTTGGACTTTTCCACACATTAGATAAATTATATTCTCTCACCCTATCTTTGTTTGGAGTTATAGTCGCACATTTTACAGCTACCCCATATTTTTTAGTTGCATTAGCTGATTCAATTGTCACTGCATCCTTTGTTTTCTCTCTATTTTCTAGCCCTAAATCATAATATTCCACCTTATAATCTATAAAAGGTAGTATAAGTTCCTCTTTTATACATTGCCAAAGCACTCTAGTCATTTCATCCCCATCCATTTCGACTAAAGGCACTTTCATATTAATTTTAACCATTTAAATACCCCCTAAACCTTTTTTATAATTATACCTTATTTTGGTTTTTTTGGGAATATTTATATAAAAACACAACAAAAAACCTCTGTATTACTACAGAGGTTTAAATTTCAATTAACTCCCGAAATGCCGTCACACTTATTTATTCATACCTGCGTCTCGCAGGTGGGCTTTATGCAACTTATTTCTGTTATCTTCAGCACTAGGATTTCTCCTTCGAAGCGCGACATTAATAAGTATATTATAAATCCCGTATTTATCATGTAGGTTGAATTTATAAGCTTCGCGAACATCTTAGGATGTTCTCTATGACTTTATTATATCAAATTAAAATCATAAGTCAAGGAAAACATTTACAGTTATATACTTTTATTTTTTCAAAACAAATAATTGCTTATTTTCATTAAACTCAATCGCCTCATAACTTAGCTCTATATCAAAATCTTCAAGAATTTCTTCAAGAACATCTTCCAAATTATCTGATGCAATATCTTTTAAAAATTCTTTATACTCTTCATCTTTTTCTTCACTTGAAGAATCCTCTAAGTCATTTACAAATGCTTTTGCTGCATCAATTTCTGTTAAATCAAACTTGTAAGCTATAACTATCTGATTCATATCATTTGATATAACTTCAAAATCATTTTCTATTAAATACTCTTTTATATTTGTCATCTTAACCACTTATCCTTAGTATAAAAGATCTTTGTATGCTTTTTTAACTTCGTTAAATTCAGCATCATCTTCTACCATGTTAAATTCTTCGCCAGCTTCTGTTATATCTACTCTAAATGCAAACATATCTTCTTCTTTACCTTCTTCTAATGGTGAAAGTAATAAGTATTTTGCTTCATTTTCAGTATCTTCATCAAGATATATTTCAGCTACAACTTCAAACTCTACCTTATTTCCATCCATATCTTTAAATGCCATTATTTTCTTCTCTTCCATAACTAAACATTCTCCTCTTCACTTATCAAACTAGATAACTCACCTTTATAGAAAGCATATTCATAATGAAGTGCCCTTGTTAATACAACATAAAGTAATTTTTTATCTAATTCATTGTTTGAATAATTCTCTTCACTAAGATTATAAACTATTGTACAATCAAATTCCAATCCTTTTGTAAGATATGATGGTATTATTATTAAATCTAATTCTAAAGTTTTATCATCATTCTTAACCATAACAAAATTATTTTCTGAATACTTCTTTAGATTATCTCTAAGTCTTTTACATTCTTTTAGGGTTTTACAAACTATTGCAACAGATTTTTTACCTTCATCTCTGACTTTTTTAACAATGATATCAACCTCACTTGCAAAGTCCTTTACAAGTTTAAATTCTTTTACTACCGGTTCCATTCCATGTCTTAAGACTGGCATAGCTGGTTTAGGATAATTTTCTTGTTTTCTTAAAACTTTATTAGCAAAATTTATGATTTCTACTGTACTTCTATAACTTTGTGTTAGAGTTTTATAAATCCCTTTTTCCTTATACAGATTCTCAACAATTGTATCCCATGAATTTATTCCTTTATAAGAGTAAATCCCTTGACCTATATCTCCAACTATTGTAAGACTACGCCCTCTACTCATCATTGATATAACTTCAAGTTGAAGTGGCGAATAATCCTGAGCCTCATCTACAACTATATGTTTAAACATATCCTCTTCACTTAAACCAGCTATCTTAAACTCAAGATAAAGCATAGCTGCTAAATCATCTGCATCTATTAAATTACTCTCTATGTTATTCTTTAGATTTTCTTTAATATATGCAACTAATTTAGGTGGTATTTTTCCCGATGTAACTTCTTGAAGAATTTCATCATTAGCAAATAATTCAGAATAGATATTCTTAGTGCTAATTCCTTTCCAACTTTCAAAATATTTGTTGAATACTGATTTTGCTTCTTTTTTTATTTCAACTTTTTTATTATCTCTTTCATCATAAAGTTTTATAACTTCTCTTCTTCTCTCAACTTCATCTTCAATAACTTTTTTAGTTCTTGAAATTGTATAATCATATTGGAAATCAACCTTATTTAAAACATCTAATATTTTTTGGCCAAGTTTTTTTTCAAAATATCTTTTTATCTCATCTTTTCTTTTATTTAAAGGATAATTGACCAAATCTTTTAAGAAAAGCCTTTTTATTTCTTTATTATCAAAAAGTGAATATTTATCAACTTTAATATCATCTATTTGACTATCATTTCTCTCTAGGACCCTTATATATCTATCTAATATGCTTTTAAATCCTAAAGTCCCCTTTAAACGGCTCTCATTTTTGATATATTTCATATCACTATCTTGACTATCTTCTATAATTCTAACAAGTTTTTTATCTTTACTTATTAGACTTCCCTTTAATGATAATCTTTTAATAGCTAGCTCCTCAAATGTCATCTGTGGTACTTTATCTACACCAAGGTTTGGTAAAACTTCAGATATATAATCAAGGAAAATTTTATTTGGCGCCACTACTAAGATATCATCTCCACTTAATGTTTCTTTATGTCTATACATAAGGTAGGCAAGTCTGTGTAATGCAACTGTTGTCTTTCCTGACCCTGCTGACCCTTGTATTATCATTGGAAAACTTTTATCAGCTCTTATAATATCATTTTGTTCCTTTTGAATTGTAGCAACTACTTCTTTAAGTTTATTTCCTGTACTTTCTTCTAAATTAACTTTTAAAAACTCATCAATTAAAGCATTTTCTTCATCATCCTGTACTTTGAGTATTATTTCATTTATACCTTCATCAAAGCACTTTTCAATGTCGTTATTTTTGTTAAATAAAAACTTCCTCTTAACTTTAAGTTCACCCTCTATAACTCCACTTGGTGCAACATAATATGCATCCCCTTGTGTTCCACTATAGTATAAGTCAGCAATTGGCGCTCTCCAATCTATTACTTTTTCTTCACCATTTACCATATCTCCAAGACCTGTTTTTCCTATATAAAAACTTTCAGGGTCTTTTCTAAACTCTCTAAAATCAATTTTAGCAAAATAAGGTTTTTCTTTAGCCTCTTCATACGAAGTCATATTTTTCTTTAATATATTATATAGCCTTTTATTTATATCTAACTCTTGATTATAAGAACCTTTACTCTTCTTTTCTAGAACACTTACACGTTCTTTCATTTCATTCTCTTCATTTTTAATTCTCTCTATTTCTAAATCTAACCATACTTTAGTATCTTTTAGATTTTTTCTTTCATTCTCTAAAATATTAGTATCCATAAAATACCTCCTATAATCATTAACTACTAATTATAATAATATATATATTTTTTTGTCAACATAATGTATTAACTTGCATATACATTAAAAACAGACCAAAATTAATATTAAAGGAGTGTTTTCAAGCTTGAATTTCTTAATTACAAACTACAATAATCCATTACTAAAAAAAATATATGATATTTTAATATATGATAATAAATCGACAAAATTTATTGATGAACATATACAATATAATACTATAAAAAAATTTATAGTAAAACATAAAATAAACATAATAATTCATTCCGATACCATATCTGATATTGATGAGTGTGAAAAGCTTGGTAATGAAGCTCTGAGAATAAATAAATCATCAATCAATACACTTACTAAATTGTGTAATGAATTGAATATTACCCTGATATATTTATCCTCACATGAAGTATATGGTAACTCAACTACAAATGTTCTTGATGAAAGTTCTAGTTGTACTCCTATCAACATACTTGGCACCTCACAAAAAAACTCTGAACTTTTAATATCGAACAGTTGTGATAAATTCTTTATTTTAAGATTATCATGGATATTCGGTTTAGATAATTGCTATATTAAACAAATTATTAGTAATGCTAAAACTCCACTTATGTTTTGTAGCGAAAAAGTAGTAAATCCAACGTCAGTAAAATTCGTTGTGCAAGTCATGCATAAATTAATAACAACAACACATTATGGTCTTTACAACTGTGCTAGCTCTAATTTCTGTTCTAAACTTGAATTAACTAAATTTATTTTTGATTTTATAGACTTTCCAAAAGAAGTGCTTCCATTTCCAGATACAATATTAAATAAATTTACTAAAACAGCAAATGTATCTGCCCTAAACATAAATTCTCTTAAAGAAACATTTTCTATTAGCATCCCTGATTATGAAAATGAAATCAAAAATTATATAAATTCTAACTTTAAATAATTTTAAGAAAGCAACTTTATTGATGCTTTCTTAAAACAACATTATTTGCTCATCTAAATTTTCTTCTAATGTTGAAATAGTAAGTCCTATAAGCCTTAATGGTTTATTTATATTTATTGTATTTAATAATTCAAGAGCCTTAACTTCTATATCTTTTTCATTTTTCAAAAAATCTATATAGGTTTTACTTTTTGTATGAGCTATAAAATCATTACTTTTTATTTTCACCGTTAATGTTTTACCTTTTAAATTATTTTTATCAAGATAATTATATATATCCCTAACATAATTTCTAATATATTCATTTAAAACATTCTTATCGCAAATATCATTTTTAAAAGTATTTTCTTTTCCAAATGATTTTCTACTATAATCACTTATAACTTCTCTACTATCATCCCCTCGAATTCTTAAATATATTTCCTCACCCATTTTTCCAAAACTAGTTTTAAAAAAATCTTTTGATAAACTAAGCATATCATTAACTGTAAATATTCCCATTGCCCTAAGTTTTTCTACTGATTTTTCTCCAAGTCCATGAACTTTTTCTATTTTTAAGTTGCCAACTATATCTTTTTCATTTTTCTTATCAATTTTCATTATTCCATCTGGCTTGTTCCATTCTGATGCTATTTTAGCAAAAAACTTATTATATGATATCCCAACAGACATTGTTATTCCAAGTCTTTTTTTCACTTCACTTTTTAACTTTAATGCAAACTTTATCGGATCTTCATTTAAATCTGTAATATCTAAATATGCTTCATCAATACTGACCTTTTCTACCTTAGCAACAAATTCCGAAAAAACATTAAATATGAGGCCTGATATTTCTTGATATCTATAATGCCTCACAGGAACTATAACTAACTCAGGACATAGCGATTCAGCCATATATATAGGCATAGCTGATTTAACACCATATTTTCTCGCCTCATATGAGCAAGTAGTTACGACACCTCGATCAGATAGTCCGCCAACAACAACTGCTTTACCTCTCAAATTTTTATTATCTAAAATTTCCACCGATGCAAAAAAAGCATCCATATCGACATGTAATATAGTTCTACCCATATAGTATCTCCTTTTGTATAAAAAACAAGAGCAAGGCAAGCCTCGCTCTAATTTATCTATTCTTCTTCTGACTCTACAAGTTCATACATCTCTGTTGCTCTGTCAGTATACATTATACCTTCTAAATGATCTATTTCATGAAGGAAACATCTCGCTAGAAGCCCATCAACTTTATAACTCATAAGTTCTCCATGTTCATTTAAAGCTTCAACTTCAACCTTTGTAGGTCTTTCAACTAAACCCTCATGCATCACAAAACTTAAACAACCCTCATAGTCAACTGCTGTTTTCTTTGATGTTTTTATTATTCTTGGGTTTATTAAAACATATCTATTTACATTATCTTGAAAATCTATTAAAGTTACTCTTTTATTTACCCCTATTTGTGGTGCTGCAAGACCTATACCCTCAACCGTTGCAAGTGTATCCTCTAAATCTTTTAATAATCCTTTTATTTCAGTTACGTCTTTTACCTCTTCTGATACTTTACTAAGACGTTCATCTCCTAATTGTATAATCTTTTTTACAGCCATTTAATCTGCTCCTTCCAAACCATTTCATTTATCTTTTAATTATATTAAAACATATTTTTATATTTTTTTCATTATATAAATTATTCAAAAAAAACAAATTAACTAACTTATCCTATAATATATTACTTAATACCTCAATACATTTATTTATTTCACAATACGATATATTAAGTGGTGGTAATAGTCTTATTGTTGATTCTCCTGCTGTTAAAACTAATAGATTATTTTCCTTAGCTTTTTTTACGTATGAACTAAGATCACCTCTAACTTCTATTCCAACCATCAAACCTTTCCCACGTATTTCTACAATATTGTCGCTTTTTATTTCTTTAATTTTTTTAAATATATACTCACTTTTTTCATTTATATCTTCTAAAATTTCACCCTCTAAAAACTCATCTAATATCACATTAGCTACTGCACATACCAATGGGTTACCTCCAAATGTAGAACCATGGTCACCAGGTTTAATTGTATTTTTTGTCTTTTCTCCACATAGCACCGCTCCAATAGGAACACCTCCACCAAGTCCTTTAGCTAGAGTAACTATATCTGCTTGCACATTGAAATATTCATTAGCTAAAAACTTACCTGTCCTCCCAACCCCTGTTTGAACTTCATCAAAAATTATAAGAATATCTTTTTCAATACAAATTTTAGCAACTTCTTGCACAAACTTAATATCTAACGGATTTACTCCACCCTCTCCCTGTATGACTTCTAACATAACAGCACAAACTGTATTATCTAAATTATTTCTAAAATCCTCTATATCATTAGGATTAGAGTATTTAAACCCACTAGGAAATGGATAAAAATATTTATGAAACTTATCTTGTCCTGTTGCCATAAGTGTTGTAGATGTTCTTCCATGAAATGACTTTTTTAATGTAAGAACTGTCCCTCTACCCTCACCATATTTATCATAACTATATTTTCTTGCTATTTTTATAGCCCCCTCATTACTTTCTGCACCAGAATTTGAGAAGAATACTTTTTTCATTTTTGATATTTCAACTATTTTTTCTGCTAAATCAATACAATTTTTATTTAAATATATATTTGATATATGCAATAACTTTTCTGCTTGCTGTTTTATAACATTGACTATTTTTTCATTTGCATGACCTAAACAGTTAACACCTATTCCTGATGTGAAATCCAAATATTTATTCCCCTCATCATCATATAAATAACTTCCAATACCATAACTAAATGTAATATCATTAAAAGCATATGAATTTACTATATATTCCTTGTGATTTTTAGCATTAACGCTGCTCATTAGTCTCACCCTCCCCAATTTCTATCATAGTACCAACTCCTGTCTCCGAAAAAAGTTCTAAAAGTATTGTATGTGGAATTCTTCCATCTATTATATGGGCTTTTTCGACACCATTCTCTAATGCATCCATACAACATTCTATTTTAGGAATCATTCCTCCTTTTATAATTCCATCACTTATAAGTTTATATAAATTTTTTCTGTTTATATTAGATATTAATGTATCATTATCCTCAATATCTAGCATCAAACCTGGTACATCTGTAAGCAACATTATTTTCTCTGCATTTATTGCAGCTGCTATTTTAGCTGCCGCTGTATCAGCATTTATATTGTAAACATTCCCATCTTCACCAAGAGCAACAGTTGCAACAACACTAATATAATTATTTTTCAAAGAATCTAATATCACCTTAGAATCAATATTTACAATATCCCCTACATATCCTAAATCTACATTAGTTATTTTTTTCTCGCTCTTTATCATATTGCCATCAATTCCACATAGTCCTATTGCATTTCCACCATTTTTATTTATGAGTGCAACAAGTTCTTTATTTACTTTTCCTGCTAAAACCATTTGGACAACTTCCATAGTTTCTTTATCTGTATACCTAAGTCCATCTATAAATTCAGACTCCTTACCGATTTTTTTAAGAACTTTATTTATATCTGGTCCACCACCATGAACTAAAACAACTTTAATTCCAACACAGCTCATAAGTATAATATCTTTTATAACAGCCTCTTTTAAAGTTTCATTTTTCATAGCATTCCCACCATATTTAACTACTATAACCTTATCGTTATACTCCTGAATATATGGTAGCGCTTGTATAAGTGTATTTGCTTTATCTAAATTACTGATTTTCATAGCATAGCCCCCTTTTATTTACTCTATAAAAAAACAATAATTTTTAAGTTCGATAATCCCCATTTATACGAACATATTCATAGCTTAAGTCACATCCAAATGCATAAGCATCACATTCTCCTGTATTAATATTCACTAATATTGTAACTTCTGAATCTTCAAGTATTTCTTTTGCTTTCTCTTCACTAAATTCAATCGGAACTCCTCCTTTAAATAGCTTAAGATATCCTTTTGAACTTTCAAATGCAATTTCTATATTGCTTGGGTCAAAGATTACTCCACTATAACCTAAAGCACATAAAATTCTTCCCCAGTTTGCATCATTCCCAAATATAGCTGTTTTAACTAAATCCGACTTAATAACACTCTTTGCAAGCATCACTGCTTCCTCTTCTGAATTAGCATTATTCACCCTACATTCTATAAGTTTAGTCGCACCTTCTCCATCCTTAGCCACAAGCTTTGCAAGCTCTATCAACACAAATGTAAGTGCATCTAAAAACTCTTTGTAATTTTCATCTATTGAACTAATTAACTTATTTTCCGCTTTCCCATTAGCAAGCACTAAAATACTATCATTTGTACTTTGATCCCCATCAACACTAACTCTATTAAAACTTTTTTCAGTTGCTACTCTTAATGCTTCCTGTAAACATTCTTTGTTTATATTTATATCTGTTGTTATAAAGCCAAGCGTTGTAGCCATATTAGGATGTATCATCCCTGAACCTTTTGCCATCCCACCAATTGTCACAACTTTTTCTCCAATATTAAAAGATACTGCAATTTCTTTCTTTATAATATCCGTAGTCATTATAGCTTCCCTTGCATAAATATTCCCTCTTTGCCCTAAACTATTCACTAACTTATCAATATTATTTTCTATCGCTTCTATTTTTAACGGAACACCTATTACACCTGTTGATGCAACTAAAACATTTTCTGCTTCTAAATTACACTCTTTCGCTACTAGCCTCGCCATTCTATATGCTTTATCTAATCCATCTTCACCAGAACAAGTATTAGCATTACCGCTATTTACAATAATAGCTTGTGCAACTCCATCTTCAAGATGTTTTTTACATACAACTATTGGATTTCCTTTCACTATATTCTGTGTATAAACCCCTGCTGCAACTGCTAGAACTTCAGAATATATTAAAGCTAAATCTAATTTTTCTTTTCTTTTTTTCAATCCACAATGTATCCCTGATGCTAAAAACCCTTTAGCCTCAGTAACACCACCTTTTAAAACTTTCAAAATATAGCCCCCTTTTTATTCAAAAAATTTTAGGAATTAAATCTATTCCTAAATACTCATCTAATCCAAGTCTTAAATTCATATTTTGTATAGCTTGCCCTGCAGCACCTTTTACCATGTTATCTATTGTTGAAATAACTATACACCTATTACATCTCTTATCTGTATGAACAGATATGTGACAATAATTAGAATTTCTTACTGACTTAATATTTGCAGTTTCTCCTAAGGGTAAAACTACTACAAATTTTTCTTTTTTATAAAATTCTAAATATTTTTTATGAATGTCATCAATATTTATATCAACTTTCAAATCAAAATATATACTTGAAAGAATCCCTCTATTTACAGGTATTAAATGTGGTATAAAACTAATTTGATAATCTCTATTTGATAATCCATTTAAAACTTGTTCTATTTCTGGTACATGCCTATGTGTTCCGCCTATTGCATATGGTTTTAAATTTTCATTACAATCAACAAAATGTGTATTATCCCTTGCTACTTTCCCTGCTCCTGTAACACCAGATTTTGCATCTACTATCAAACTTTTTTCTTTAACTAAATCCCCTACAATAGCTGGTGCAAGACCTAATGATATACTAGTTGGATAACACCCAGGGTTTGCTATAACACTCTGTTTATCTACCAAATTTCTGTGTAACTCTGGTATGCAATAAACCGAGTCTTTATGCAACTCTTTATCCTTATAATTATTTTTATAAAATTCCACATAATCTGATTCATCTTTCAATCTAAAATCAGCACCTATGTCAATTAAAATTTTATTTTTATTCTTTATCTTAATTGCTATAAGTTCACTTAACCCATGTGGTAATGCTGCAAAAATAACATCTGATTTTTCAAGGATTTCATCTTCATTTTCACAAACTAAATCTGTTATAGTAGATAAATTATTATAAATACTTGCTATTTCACTTCCAACAAAACTTTTTGAACTTATACCTTCTACTTTAACTTTTGGATGTCTTAATAAATATCCTAAAAGTTCAACTCCAACATAGCCAGTAGCCCCAATTATACCAACTTTAATCATCCTTACACCCCCAAAGCACTATAACCTTTATTTATATATTCTCTAAGTTCAACTATTCTTTTTTTAGTTTGTTCTGAACTCGGTCCACCAAGTGCATTTCTATTTTCTACACAATTAACTAAATCAATTGCTTCAAATGCCTCTTGTGTAAATATATCAGAGAACTTTCTCATTTCTTCTAATGATAAATCTTCTAACGCTTTATTTTCACCTATGCAGTAAAATACCATCTCACCAAGAATTCTATGTGCATCTCTAAATGCAATACCACATTTAACTAAGTAATCAGCTAAATCCGTTGCATTTATAAATCCATCTTTACATGATGATTTCATATTCTCTTCTTTTATTTTCATAGTCTTAATCATATTAGCAAAAATTGAAATACATAATTTAAATGTATCTATCGAATCAAATATTAACTCTTTATCCTCTTGCATATCTTTGTTATAAGCAAGTGGAAGAGATTTCATCATACTTAATAAAGCCATTAAATCACCATACACCCGCCCACACTTACCTCGAACAAGTTCTGCTACATCCGGATTTTTCTTCTGTGGCATTATAGATGAACCTGTTGAATATGCATCATCAAGTTCTATAAATGAAAACTCAGAAGAACACCATAAAATTATTTCCTCACTAAATCTTGACAAATGCATCATAGCTATGCTTATGTCACTTGCAAGTTCTACCACAAAATCTCTATCTGATACAGCATCAATGCTATTCATACAAATTCTTTCAAATCCTAATAAAGTTTGCACTCTCCTTCTATCTATCGGATAAGTTGTTGTAGCTAAGGCCCCACTCCCTAGCGGTAATGAATCCATTCTCTTGTAACAATCTTCTATTCTTTCAAAATCTCTTTTAAACATTTCTGAATAAGCTAAAATATGATGTGCAAAAGTTATTGGTTGAGCCCTTTGTAAATGAGTATATCCCGGCATTATAGTTTTAGTGTTTTCTTCTGCTTTTACTAATAAAACCTCTTGAAACTCTAATATAAGTTTCTGTATATTTACTACTTCATTTTTTAAATACATTCTTGTATCTAAAGTAACTTGATCATTTCTGCTTCTAGCTGTATGTAGTCTTTTACCAACTTCTCCAACTTCCTCAATTAAAAGTGTCTCTATATTCATATGAATATCTTCTTGATTTTTTGATAATTCAACTTCGCCACTTTCTATTTTTACTAATATTTTATCTAAGCCACTTTTTATTGTTTCTCCATCCTCTTTTTCTATCACCCCACACTCTACAAGCATAGTTACATGTGCTTTACTTCCTAATATATCTTCCTTATACATTCTGTAATCTATATGAATAGATGAATTAAAATCATTAAGTTCATCACTAACATCTTTTTGAAATCTTCCTGCCCACAACTTCATAATACTTTTCCCCCATACCTTAAAATTCAGCTTGTCTTATTTTTATAAGACAAGCTATTAATATTATTTAAAATAATTATTTCTTTTCTTTGCAACAACCTTAGTTGGCAAGCTAAATAAGTTTATAAACCCTTCAGAATCTTTTTGATTATATACTTCATCTTCATCAAAAGTAGCAATCTCTTCATCATAAAGTGAATATTCTGACGCAATTCCAGCTGTTATTATATTTCCCTTGTAAAGTTTTAAAGTAATTTCACCTGTAACAAACTCTTGTGTTTTATCTACAAACGCCATCAATGACTCTCTTAAAGGCGTATACCATTTACCAAAATACACCATTTCCCCAAGTTGTTGCCCAACTAAATCTTTATAATGCATAGTATCTCTATCAATCGTAAGTGTTTCTAACTCTCTGTGAGCATAATATAATATGCTTCCACCAGGTGTTTCATATACTCCTCTTGATTTCATACCAACTAATCTATTTTCTACTAAATCAACTATTCCAACTCCATTAGCTCCACCAACTTCATTTAATTTTTGAATAAGCTCAACTGGACCATACTCAATACCATCAATCTTTGTTGGAATTCCTTTTTCAAAACCAAGTTTGATATATGTTGCTTTATCTGGTGCTTTTTCTGGACTAACACTAAGTTCTAAGATATCATCATAATTCGGTTCATTCATTGGATCTTCTAAATCTAACCCCTCATGACTAAGATGCCATAAATTTTTATCCTTACTATAGCTAGTTTCCTTAGTCATTGGAATATCTATATTTCTTGCTTTTGCATATTCTATCTCTTCATCTCTTGATTTTATATCCCATATTCTCCATGGTGCAATTATTTTCATATCTGGAGCAAATGCTTTAATTGCCATTTCAAATCTTACTTGATCATTACCTTTTCCAGTACAACCATGTACTATTGCGTCTGCACCCTCTTCTTTAGCAATTTCAACAAGTCTTTTTCCTATTAAAGGTCTTGCAAAAGCAGTTCCAAGCAAATATTTATTTTCATACAGTGCATTAGCTTTTAAACATGGGAAAATAAATTCCTCAACTAACTCATCCTTTAAATCTTCAATATATAATTTGCTAGCTCCCGTTTTAATAGCTTTTTCATTTAGAGGCTCTAATTCCTTCCCTTGTCCTACATCACCTGCAACCGCAATAACTTCACAGTCATAACTTTCCTTAAGCCACGGTATTATAATTGATGTATCTAGTCCACCTGAATATGCAAGTATAACTTTTTTTATTTTTTCCATCTTGATCATCCTTCCATTATTTGTAAAATATATTTATATTATATTACTTGATTAATAAAAATACAAGTTTTATTTATATTTATTCATAATTTTATCATTTTAAAGCATTTTATTTGCTTTCAGATAAACATTATAACTTTTTATGCATTTTTGTGCATAAAAAAAAGAGCCATTCCGAAGAATAAGCTCTTTTCTTAATTATTCACCTTGGTTTAAACACACCGAAAATATATGGCATTTATTTTTGTCTTTAGTCTCTTCTGAGAGAACCTCATATTTTTTTACTAGCCCTCTCATTTCTAAATCAAACTCTTTAAATAATGCTTCATCTATACACATATCCCTAAATATAACCGAAATAGCATTATTCTCATTGTTATGGTCTACCTTTTTCATAAGAGTATCTATTGATTTTTCTTTAGATTTATCATAATATTCATTTACTATGTTAAGTATTTGAGATTTGTAAACTTTTTTTGTTTGTTTATTTATCTCTTCTGCTTCTATAACAAAATTCTCAGCTGTTAAATAGTAATACTTAGCAATTATCCCTTTGATTTCTTTCGTTCTTACAAGTTCTAAAATTCCTACACGCTCTAACTTTTTTATATGGTAATGAACCTTTGCTGGAACCTCTCCTAAATAATCCGCTATCTCCTTTACAGTTGCAGCTTCTTTGGTATTTCTTAGAAAACTTATTATTCTTAATCTATACGGATCAGAATAAGCTTTTATCTGTTCAATACCAACAAGTTTCATAACTTCCTTCATAAACATATCCCCCCTATATTTACTAGTACTTGAAAACCTTTCCTAAATTATACCATATTTGTAAAAAAAATAACATAATTAATGTTAGAAATATTTATATTATTAAAAACTTTTTTATTATTCGTATACTCATTGTATACAAATTCATTTGTTTAATAAAAAAAGATGCCCCAAAGGGACATCTTAAGCTCTTTCCTGGATTATTGACTTTACTTTCATAAGTCTTGTTAACGCTGATCTCTCATTTTCATCAAGTTTCATTCTTATGAATCTTATAGTCTCCTGAAGTTGAGGAATTGTCATATACTCTAAAGCATTAACTCTTCTTCTTGTTTTTTCTATTTCGTCACCCATTAACTGACATGACTTTTCTACTTCTGCGAGTTCTAAAAGCTTTGGTAAAATACTGTATAGCTTCCCAATAGCATCATCAAGTTCTGCTGAAGTGTTAGCAAATCCATATGGGTAAATGCTTCCTTCATCCCCTTCAAGTTCTCTCTTAAAGTTCATTACAGGAACATTAACACTCATTACGTTTTTATTACTAACTTCTACTTTAATATTATCTTTAGGATATGATATTGCTTCTTCTAGGAACTCTGAACTCATTCCCGCTCTAGCCATTACAAAATCCTTTAAAGAACCACCAAGTTCTGCTTCAACTTCTTTTCTTAACTTATTATTAAATTTAACAAGGTCGATGAATTGTCTTACCAATTCATCTTGCTTATCTTTTAATAATTTATGCCCTCTAGTAGCTGTAACAAGTCTTTTCTTTAGCTTTGAAAGCTCCATTCTAGTAGGATTGACATTTAGTCTTTGTGCCATACTCTACTCATCCTCTCCTGCAAACATATACTTTTCAAGATACTCATCTCTGATTCTCTTAAGTTCTGTCTTAGGTAATATTTTAAGAAGTTTCCATCCTAGTTCTAATGTTTCTTCTATTGATCTATTTGTTGTAAATCCTTGTGCTATATATTCTTTTTCAAATGCTTCTGCAAACTTAGCATATGCTTTATCAGCATCTGAAAGTGCACTTTCTCCAAGGATAGCAGCAAGTTCTTTTGCTTGTTTACCTTGTGCATATGATGAGAATAATTGGTTCATCGTATCGGCATGGTCTTCTCTAGTTTTTCCTTTACCAATACCCTTATCTTTAAGTCTTGAAAGTGATGGTAAAACATCTATTGGAGGCATTATTCCTTTTGTATATAATTCTCTTGAAAGAATAATTTGTCCCTCTGTGATATATCCTGTTAAGTCAGGAATTGGGTGAGTTTTATCATCTTCTGGCATTGTTAATATAGGAATTTGTGTTATTGAACCTTCCTTACCAACAAGTCTTCCTGCTCTTTCGTATAAAGTTGAAAGGTCAGTATATAGATATCCTGGATATCCTCTTCTACCTGGAACCTCTTTTCTAGCTGCTGAAACTTCTCTTAAAGCTTCACAGTAGTTTGTAATATCTGTCATGATTACAAGTACATGCATACCCTTCTCATAAGCTAAGAATTCAGCTGTTGTAAGAGCCATTCTTGGAGTAGCTATTCTTTCGATAGCTGGATCTGATGCAAGGTTCATGAATAACACTGAGTTATCAATAGCCCCTGTTCTTTCAAATTCTTCTACGAAGAATTCTGCTTCTTCAAATGTAATACCTATAGCTGCAAAAACAACAGCAAAGTTTGTATCTGAATTTAAAACTTGTGCTTGTCTAGCTATTTGAGCTGCAAGCTGTGAGTGTGGAAGTCCTGCCCCTGAGAAAACTGGAAGTTTCTGTCCTCTAACAAGTGTGTTAAGACCATCTATTGCAGAAATACCTGTTTGAATAAATTCTGATGGGAAGTTTCTTGCAACTGGGTTGATAGCCTCTCCATTTATATCAAGTCTAGCTTCTGGTATAATCTTTGGACCATTGTCCTTAGGTTTACCCATTCCATCAAAGACTCTTCCAAGCATATCTTCTGATACTGCAAGTTCAAGTGGTCTCCCAAGGAATCTAGCTTTAGTACCTTTTATATTTATTCCTGAAGAACCTTCGAAGATTTGGACCATTGCCTTATCTCCATTAACTTCAAGAACTTTTCCTCTTCTTAATTCACCAGTTTGAAGTTCAATTTCAACTAGCTCATCATATTTAACACCTTCAACACCTTCAACAGCCATTAAAGGTCCTACAACTTCTGTTACTGTTCTGTACTCTTTAAGCATCAAGAACCCCTCCCTCGCTGATTAATTCATCTATTGATTTTCTTAACTCGACTAAAACATCATCTATTTTTGAAATTTCCTCTTCAGGAATATATTTACTTCTTGCAATTCTATCTCTTACTTCAAGATTTAATATCTTATCTAGGTAAACTCCAACCTCTAAAGCTCTCTGTGCTTCTGCTTGGAATGCAGTTACTACTTTTAACATTTTATATTGTTTTGTAAGTGATGTATAAGTATCGACTTCATGGAAAGCATTTTGTTGAAGATAATCTTCTCTTATTGACTTAGCAACTTCAAGCTTTAATCTATCACTTTCTGATAAAGCATCTATACCAACAAGTCTAACTATCTCTTGAAGATTAGCTTCCTCTTGTAATAATGCCATAGCTTCAGTTCTGATTTTTGACCAATCGTCAGCTACATTTTCATCCATCCATTTACCCATTTTTTCAAGGTATAATGAATATGAACTTAACCAGTTTATTGATGGGAAGTGTCTCTTATAAGCAAGTTGTGCATCAAGTCCCCAGAAAACTTTAACTATTCTAAGTGTTGATTGAGTAACTGGCTCTGAGATATCTCCACCTGGAGGTGATACAGCTCCAATAGCTGTTATAGCTCCTTGTCTTCCATCTTTTCCAAGAGCAACAACCTTACCAGCTCTTTCGTAATAATCAGCAAGTCTTGATCCAAGATATGCTGGATATCCTTCATCACCTGGCATCTCTTCAAGTCTACCAGACATTTCTCTTAACGCCTCAGCCCATCTTGATGTTGAATCAGCCATGATAGCAACTGAGTATCCCATATCTCTGAAATATTCAGCGATTGTGATTCCTGTGTATATAGAAGCTTCTCTAGCTGCAACTGGCATGTTTGAAGTATTAGCTATAAGAACTGTTCTTTTCATAAGACTTTGTCCTGTTTTAGGATCTTTAAGTTCTGGGAACTCATTAAGAACGTCTGTCATTTCATTTCCACGCTCTCCACATCCAACATAAACAACTATCTCAGCATCTCCCCATTTAGCTATTTGGTGTTGAACTACTGTTTTACCAGCTCCGAAAGGTCCTGGTACTGCGGCAGCCCCACCTTTTGCAACTGGGAAGAATGTATCTACAACTCTTTGTCCTGTTGTCATTGGCTCTACTGGGTTCATTTTACTTGCATATGGTCTACCTTTTCTTACAGGCCATTTTTGCATTAACTTAACTTCTTTATCACCTTTTGAAGTTTCTACTATTGCAACAACCTCATCAACTGTAAATTCACCTGATTTAATTTCTTTTATCTTACCTTCTACTCCGTAAGGTATCATAATTTTTTGTTCTACTACTGGAGTTTCTTGAACAGTCCCTATAATATCTCCACTTGCAACTTCATCTCCAACTTTAGCAGTTGCTATAAAGTCCCACTTTTTTTCTCTATTTAATGATTTAACGTGAACTCCTCTTGTTAAGAAGTTTGTTCCTGCTGCTTTAAGGAAAGCATCAAGAGGTCTTTGTATACCATCAAACATTGATTCTATAAGTCCTGGTCCAAGTTCAACTGATAATGGCTCTCCTGTTGTTACAACTGGATCCCCAGGACCAATTCCTGAAGTTTCTTCATAAACCTGTATAGATGCCTTATCTGCTCTCATCTCTATGATTTCACCTATAAGACCTTTTTCTCCAACTTTTACTACGTCAAATATATTAGCTTCGTCCATTCCCTCAGCAACTACTAGAGGTCCTGCAACTTTTACAATTCTTCCGATTTTCAAGTTATCCAACCTACCTTCCTATAAAATATTAACACCAACAGCTTTTTCTACATTTGTTGAAATCCTCTTTAATCCCATGTTAAGTGTTCCTTGATTACTTGGGATTAATATAACAGCTGGTAACAATTTTTTGTTATATCTTTCTATAGTTTCTTCTATATCTTTAGCAACATGCTCTGTTACAAATATAACTGCGTAATCTGTCATTGCTAATCTATCAATAGTTTTTCTTGCTTCTTCAACTTCTACTACTGGAAATACATCCACTCCTAAAGCTTTAAATGCTAAAACTGAATCCTTATCTCCAACAACTCCTACTTTCTTATACATATGCATCACGCAGCCTTTCTCTTATTACTTCTTGAGCAATATTATTAAGCTTTCCGACCATTATAGTTCTTATTTGCTTAATTTCATTTTCTTTTGCATAAACATATGCTAAAACTGGCATTGGTCCTGATGTTATATACTTAGCATCTTTCATCATTCCCATGATGTAGTTATCTATTAATTTTTCTAATGTACTAACTGAACCACTTGCAGTGAAATCAGCTATACCATCTTTAAGTAAATTTTCATAATTAGTATATGATAATTTTGTTGGTATATTTTCATTAGATTCTGTTAATAATCCAACTAATCTATCTTTATCTATGCTTCCACCCTTAACTAGAACATCTAGTAAGAATTCTTTATTCTTTTTCTGTTTTTTAACTCTTAATAAAGTTTTTATGTTTGTTAAATCTGCAAATGCTACAACATATTTGCTTATAGCTGCATAATCTATCCCCTTACTTAGAGCTAAGATATTTTCAAACTGATATTTATCTATAATAGTATCCACTCTTTGTGGATCTTTATTAATTTCAAAGTCAGCGAATGTTTTTTCTACACATTCTCTCATTAAACTGTCTAAATCTCTGTAGTAATCATTCTCTACAGCATATTTTAATTTTGATAAATCATTAGCTCCGACTGGTATTAGCATATACGAAAAGTCTTTGTTTAATACTTTTCCTTTTACTAAAACTTTCAGGTTATGATAATCATATTTTACAGCCATTAAATCTATGATTTCTTTAACAGGACAAACCTTATACAGATTTTCATACATAGCTACTAATTCTTTTGAAAGTACATCTTCATAAGTTTCAGCTCTTTTAGCATCTGTTATGTGTACACTATAATCAGTTTCTTGTAATACTCTTAAAGAATCTATTGCTGATTTACTATCAATCATTCTATCTATCTTTGATTTATCAAGGAGTCTAGTCTCTAATACTCTAAGTCTTGGAAGAACTTGAGTAAATTGCATTTCATTCATATGATATCCTCCTTAATTAAACATTACTTTTGCTATTTCAAATTCCATTTCATCTCTTAATGAATCTACTAATGAATCAAATGTATTGTTTATTTCAATACCATTCTTCTCTATTATAAATCCACCTTCAAAAGTTCCATTTATACTTGAAATCTTAAGTTCACCTTTTTTATTTGCTGCAATTAACTTAGCATTTAACTCTTTTATAAAAGCTTCATCAATAGCAACTTTTTTACTCTCATTAACTATGATATTTTCATCACCAACAATATTAGAGTTTAAAATTTTATCTGATACAAATTTCTTGAAATCTACATCTGACATATTATTCAAATCACTTTTTGTCTTATCAAAAATATCACTTATAACACTTTGCTTTGCAACAAGTTTATCATTTCTAACTTTTAAGTTTGCACTTGATAAAATTCTGCTTTTTCTTGTTATAGCTTCACTTTTTGATTTTTCTAGGAAATCAGCAGCATCTTTTTTTGCTGCTGATTCCTTTTTATTTATAATTAATTGTGTGTTTTCATTTGCCTGTGCTATTATAGCATCTCTTTGTACTTCCGCATCTTTCTTGATTTTAGAAGTTATATTTTCTAAGTTTGACATAATCACTTCTCCAATCTCAACTTAAATTTCAATAAAAATTATTTAATTAAAGTTGTAACTCCATTTACTAATAAGAATGAGATAACGAATCCTAATAAAGCATAAGTTTCAACCATTGCTGCAAAGATGATACCCTTTGTTGTGTGCTCTGGCTTTTTAGCTAATATTTGGATACCAGCTGCTGCTGCTTTACCTTGAGCAATTCCTGAGTAAAGACCTGCAATTCCTACTGGTAAACAAGCGAATAATAAGTACATACCTTGTGATAAATTAACACCTTTACCTAAAGCATTGAATACTAAGAAACCTATAACGAAACCGTATAATCCTTGTGTACCTGGTAATAGTTCAAGAACTAATGCCTTACCAAACTTTTCTGGTTCTTCTGTAACAAGTCCTGCTGCTGCTTGACCTACTATTCCAACCCCTTTAGCTGAACCTATACCTGAAAGACCTACTGCAAGAGCAATACCTAATGCTCCGAATATAACACCACCGTGTTGTGTAAAGAACGTAATCCAATTTTCCATAACTAAAATCCTCCTAAATTGTCTCTATTATTTTATTTTATTCTTTTTTAAACTTATAAAGTTATCAACTGTTTTAAATGGATTGAATGCTCTTCCGCCACCCTCATAGAATTTTGAGAAGAATTCAACATATTGTAATCTAGCTGTATGAACATAAGCACCTAGTAATGATAATCCCATATTAAACACATGAGCTAATATGAATATCACTGGAGCTATTAATAATGATCCGATACCATCTGGTATCATTCCTATTATAAGGTTAAGCGCTGCTGCTATTGAACCACCAGCAATTCCAAGTGCCATAAGTCTTGTATATGAAACAAGGTCCCCTACATAGTTTGTAACTCCGTAAAGTGCATATGCACCTTGACCAAGTTTTGCCCCCATTGTTTTTTCAGCTCTTCCTTGAGTTAGTATGATTATTACTGAACCAGCTATTGCAAGTCCTATTCCGATAGTTTTTAAGAAACCATCTGCAAGTAACATTGCAAGTCCTGATAATAGCATAAGCCATGATCCAACATCAAAGAATGCAAATAAGTATTGTTTATTTCTCATAAGCATATATGCTTTTGTGAATAAACCAAATAGTATTTGTACAACTCCAAGCCCTACTGATAACATAAGTAATGTATTAGTATCTTTAGCTGGGTTTATAAGCCCTATTCCAAGTGTTGCTTCTAAGTCTACACCAAATGCTGTACCAAATATAAGCCCTGCTACGCATGTTGCTAAACTTAGCCACATAAAGAATTTAACAAAAGATTTTTTAGCTTTATCTAAGTTTAAGAACTTAAGGGCTAATATACTTCCTATGAATAATACTAATCCATATCCAAAATCTGCAACCATTATTCCAAAGAATATCATATAAAACGGTGTAAGATATGGTGTTGGGTCTAGTTCATCATACATTGGTAAACTATACATTTCTGTAACAGAATCAAAAGCCGCTGCTGGTCCTTTATTTTCTAGTTTTATTGGAACCATTGCAATCTCTTTTTCTTCTACTTCTTCAAATGTCATATAATAATTATCTTTAGATACACCTTTAACTAAAGCTTCTAAATTAGAATTTTCTTTAATTGGTATCCAACCTTGTATTAAAGTAACATTGTCTGTATTTAAGAAGTTCTTATTAGCCTGTTTTCTCATTAAACTATTTTGATAGTACTCATGTGAAAGTTCTAATATTCTCTTCTCTTTGCTAAAACTATTAAGTGTTTTTTTAATTTCTATTTTTTTTGATTCAATCTCTTTAACCTGACCTGCAAAATCATTTATTATCTGACTTGGAACACCAGTTTGCTTTGATTGAAATGCTGAGAAACCATATTTCTTAGTTAATTCATCTAATTGTTCTGCATTTTCCTGCATTGCAACCATAAATAAATAAGTATCTTGATTATCTTCAGATACGATTTCCATATATACATCTGGAATCTCTTTATTTAGGTCAGATACAAAAGCATCTTTACTTTGCTTTGATATACTTCCTAAAAATACTGTTGTTGATTTTGTACTCTTCACATCACCTAATGGAGCATCAAATTTTGATACTGGCTTTAATGTTTCTATTTCACTCTCTAACTTAGTTTTTTCATTTTCTAACTTAGCAAGTTCAACTTCCACAGCCTTAACCTTTGAATATACTTCTTCCCAGTTACTATTTGTAACATTTAATTCAAGTTCTTCTAAAGTTAAACTTTGTTTACCTTCCCTCATGGCCTTAAGACCACCTATCTCAGCAACATAACTTTTAAGGAATGTTATTGCTGATTTTGTCTTAGAAACATTTTCTTCAATTATCGAAGTTTCTGCATCTATGTTTGACTTTTTTAAGGTAGCTAAAACCTCATTTTCTTCAATCACATCTTGATCTTGAAGATTTATGAATTCAACTTCTGAATTTCCTTGAAGCTTTTCAAGAAGTTTTTCCTTTTCAGATTCAAAAGCAAGTAATGTGAATTTATTCATTTTAACTATTGCCATGAATATTCACAATCCTCTCAATTACTAATTTAACAGCCTCATCAACTTTATTTTGTGTTGGAGCCACTATATCTTTGCAATCTTCTTTACCCTTTGCAAATAATTTTTCTGCTTCTTTGTTTCCATCAGTAACTGAAGCATTGATTATATCATTTGCATCTTTTTTGGCTGCATCTAAAATTTGATTATAAATTTCTTCAGCTTGTAAAGTAGCTTTCGATGTTATATCTTTACTATCTTTATTAGCTTGTACTAAAGTTTCCTTTGCGTACTGCTCTGCCTTTTTAATTTCACTAATTACTTCTATCGCCAAAATTTCACCACCTTTACAAATATTATAATATATCTTTCAACACCTTATATGGTATTGATTAACACTTAAATATAGTATTGATTAACACTTAATCTAATTATTATTATACACAAAATGAATTTAAATTCAATAACTTATTTTCCCTAATTGGCGACTTTTAGCCATTATTAACACATTGTTTTCTTTTTAGAAACTTATTTTTAATAAAACTTGGCATTAGCTATTAATTCTACATTTTTTTCGCTTTTATATAGATAACATTATCCCAAATTAAACTTTCTTCAATTAAAAACTCATTTTCTAGAAATTCTACACATCTTGAATAGTTAAATTCGTAGAATGGATTCAAATTCATCAATTGAAATTTCCGCTCTGTTTCATCTGGCATTTTCACCAATATGTTATCTCTTATAATTTCATTTTTTGCTTTTATCCTATCCCACAAGTACAACTCCCCCTCTGACTTTATTAACTTTGATATATCTTCTATCAGTAATTTAGAGTCAACTTTCCCTAATTTTCCTAATGAGAAAAATATAGTAGCACAATCAAATTTTTCCTTTGTATCTTTTGCTTCATGTAAATAACTTAAATTTACTTCTTCTTTATTCTTACTCTTTATCAAATTATAAATTACACCCGCTTCATCTAAACTTACATCTAAAAGATCACCCTTTAAATCTATATATTTAAGATTAACAACTGTCCGCTTAGGACTTATCCTCAAAATAATCAACCCCTAGTAATATATTACATTTAGTTTACATATTTTAAGAAAAAAAATCAATATAAGTCTTAGCTTATTTACTTTTTCTTTTAAGGCATAAAACTAACAATATGCCTATTGTAATCATTACCGTTAATGATAAAAATAATATTTTTACATTTTTATTTGTAACTCCTATATTATTTTTTTTGAAAATTTTTAATATATATCCATTTTTCCGATCTAGAGCATATATATTTTCTCCATTAACTATAATCTTCTCAATTTCAGAGTTTTTTAATTCTAAAATAGCCTTTTTGGCTCCTGTTTTTTGTATATTAAAAATACTACCTTTTAATTTATCGTAGATAAAAAATGAATCTTTACTTTCAATTTCTCCACCTTTATCTATCGCCATTGTCCCTAACACATCAACAGCATCATGTTGATAAAGTGGTGCTTGTGTATCTTTATTCTGATCCTTAATTATTTTTTTTTGTTTCACTTTTCCTTCTTTTCTAAATCTTACAGAATCAACAGCATCTCCTCCACTATAATCTGGCCATCCATACCATCCTTCATTTTCCAAACTATATAAATAGTCTGCATCTCCATATAATGGTCTATCTCCTCTGTCTTCCATTCCCCCTACAGCCATATAAATTTGTCCCTTACTATCAAAATCTATCCCTTCTACATTCCTAACGCCACTTGCAACTAATGACTTTTCTTTTGTAACAGGATTTATTTTTATAACACTTGCATTTCCAATGTCACTACCTTTAACAGTATATTCCTCTTCTAAATTCACTTTATATGGTGCATAGGCACTTGTTCCATTGAAATTATTTTTATTTATTGTAATTTCTTCTGGTGAGAGGTCATACTTTTTACTCTCTCTCCATTCATTATCTTTTCCTACTACACCTGAATTTGTACTCGCACCAACTGTAAGATATACCATTTCATCCTTAACTAAAAGTTTATTATCTGAATAATCACCATATGATGGAATTGAGTCTAATATTAATTTATGTCTTTTCGATGATAAATTATATGAATTCAATTTATCATCGTATAAATAAAAAATTTCATCGTTTAAATATGCAATATCTTTTATTTTTATCTTTTTTTCTTCAAAGACTAATTCTTTACTATTGTCTTTATTTATTTTAATAACTTTACTATCTTTTGAAACATAAATATTATTAAATTTATCAAAAATAAAGTCTTCAGCATTTTCTAATCCACTCGCTATTAATTCTGTTTTATATTCATTTTCACCTAAATATAAGTTTTCTTTTTTCAAACCCACTATGAAATATGAACAAATTAATATAGCACATACTAGTATCAATGCTATTTTTTTCTTCATAAAACCTCACCTCTTTTTTATTTTATCTATATATATGTATTTAGACTTTTTAAAATTAATTACATAATATATTTTTAATAGAGAATATTTATACTTTACATAGAATATCCTTTACTATTGAATATTTATAAAAGGTGGTGAAATTATGTCTAAAGATAATTTTTACAAAAACTCATTTTTACTTACAACTTCTAATTTAGCTACTGGTGTACTTGGATTTATCTTTTCTATATATCTTTCAAAAGTACTTGGCCCTGAAGGTATGGGGCTTTTTGGATTAGTTATGCCAATTTACAATTTATTTATTTCGCTAATGACAGCTGGAATAGTTGCTTCAATCTCAAAATTCACAGCTGCTTATTCAGCAAGAAATGAATTTAATAATATTTTTAAAAGTATGAAAACAATCGCTAAATTCAATTTTGTTTGGGCTTTTTGTATAGGAATTTTAGTTTTCTTTCTTTCTCCAAAGATTGGTGAGTGGTGGGTAAATGATCCTAGAACCATAAAAGCTATAATGATTACCTGTCCAGCCATGATTTGTATTGCTTTATCTAATATATTAAAGGGATATTTTTATGGAAGTAGTAAAATTAAAGTACCTGCTATTATTGATATTTTAGAAAAAGGTATTAGAATAGTTATATTCTCTCTTCTAATACTTATGCTTAAAACTACAACACTTGAAGGTTTAGTTATGCTTGCATATATAGCAATCTGTCTTGGCGAATTCCAAAGCCTCTTACTTTTATATGGATATTTTAAGTTTTCAACACGAAATATTCCAAGATTAAGCCTAAATACAAAGTCTAATAAAGTATTATTAAGAGATATACTATCAACGTCTGTTCCTCTTTGTCTTAATGGATTCTTAATTAGTACATTTGCAACTGTCTCAACTTTAATAGTTCCTAGACGGCTTATGCTTGCAGGACTAGAATACTCCGAGGCACTTTCAATCATTGGACGTTATTCTGGAATGGCACTAACAATAGTTACATTCCCTCTAATTATTATAGGTTCTCTTAATACACTTCTAATTCCCGACCTTTCTCAAAGTCTTAGCAAAAGCGATTACTCTGCAGTAATAAGACGGATTAAAAATGTATTAAAGATATCTTTTATTATAGGTATTTGTACTACTATACTTTGTCAATGTATCCCTAATTCACTTGGGATGATTTTCTTTGATAGAAATGACTTAGGTCTTTATATTAAAATATCATCTATTTCAATGCCTATTTTATTTGCAGCAAACACTATGTTTGGAATATTAAATGGTCTTGATAAACCTAGAGTAATTTTAAAAAATACAATTATAATTGAAATTGTTGAAATTAGTTTATTATTTATCCTTACTGCTATACCATCTATAAATGTATTAGGATTTGCCATAACAATGTTTATAGTTTCAATTTTAACGTTGTTCTTAAATTTATATGAGGTTTTTAAACTAATCAACATAGATATATCTTGGTCAAGTATAATAATATATTCTCTTACAGGGTTATTAGGTTTTTACATCCTTAAAATAATAACTGCTTATACTGGATTTATTGATTACAGATTACAAAGTCTTTTAATTTCTGTACTAGTAATTTTATTATTTGGAACATTAATACTTTTAACAAGGCAACGTCGTTTTATTATACGAAAAAAATAAGCTGCAAATTATTGCAGCTTATTTTTTATTTTATTAGGTATTTTATTGTAAATCCTAGGTGATACAGATTTTATATCTTCTGCTTTTATGGCTTTTAAAACTATTAAAGCTTGCCCATATAAAGCTACACCAATAAGAACCAATACACATGTATATATTAAACCTACTGCCATACCAAAATTACTAACATTTATAAACCTTGTTATTATAAATCTAGTAACTGCAATTCCTGCTCCCATATACAGACCAGCAATCAAAGGTTTTTTTATTAGATTTAAATGATTTATTTTTATTTTAGTTGCTTTTTTAATTTTTATATTATTTAAAAGTATTACAACTATATAATATAAGTAAAATCCTATAATAGCACCATAGATATTAAATTTTGGATTTGCAACTAATATATAGTTAGCAATAAATTTTACTAAAAGCCCAATAACTAATGTTATAACAACAAAATAAAAGTTATTAGTACTTTGAAGTACTATATTTTGAACAAATACTATTGCCATTAATACTAGTACTGCTGATCCAAAAATCATCATTAGATGTCCATTTTCTTCAGTATACATATATTTATATACTTCTTTCGATAAAACTGCTAAACCAACAGCTGATGGAATTCCTATTAAATAAGTTATTTTAAATGAAAACTTAATATTTTTAGACATCGACATTTTATCTTTTAGCACACTAGCTTTAGATAAAACTGGCAACATTGCTATACATAGTGATGTTATAAATACCATAGGAACATTAATTAGCGTTCTCCACTGACCTAATAATCCATATAAAGCATCAGCATCTTTAACACTAAAACCACCTTCTACGAGTCTTGAACTAACATTAGCCATATCTATTACATTTCCAAAATTTTGTAGCCCCGCACTAAGTGTTATTGGTAATCCATAAGTTAAAAGAACTTTTAACATTTTTTTAGGTCTTACTCTTTTAACACCTTCTTCTTGATTTAAAGTTGCATCTTTCTCTGGTTTGAAAACATAATAAATGTATACAAGATATATTATTGCTACAAGTGCACCTATTGATGTTCCTAGAGTTCCACCTGCACTTCCAAGTTCAACACTATACTTCATAAGTATAATTGCAAAACCAATGCTAACAAAAACATTTACAAATTGCTCTAATAAACTCGCAATTGCTACTGGTTTCATTTGACTCATTCCTTGGAAATAACCCTTGTATGTCGCTAATATACAAGTCATTAAAATAGCTGGTGATAAAAACATAAGTCCATAAACTGTACTAGGGTTTTTAGTCATAGTTGCTATTTTACTTGCACCAAAAAACATAATCGCCGTACATATAAGCCCAACACCTATAAGAAGTGCTCTAGCAATTTTAAATGTTCTAACTGCATCTTTATGATTTCCTACTGCTTTGAGTTCTGCAACATACTTTGATATCGCTGTCTGCATTCCCACATTTGTAACTGCATAAATAAAAACAAAAACATCATACACTTTAAAATATATTCCTAAACCATCTGGCCCTAAAACCTGTCTAAGTACAGGAACATATAAAAGTGACATAAGTTTTGCAAGAATTCCTGCTATAGATAATATAGCAAAACTTCTTGTTAGTGATTGTTCTTTCATAATTTAATTTCCCCCATAAAAATAAAATTATTTTGTCCTAGTCTAATTATCAGTCTAAATTTTTTAGAATCTTACTTTAAACACATCTCTTTTAATTTTCTTAAATATTGGAGGTAATGCTTCTGTAATTGTTTTATTTTTTAAATATTCAAGTTTTTCTGGAACATCTCTAAATACAACTTTATAAGCATACAAGAATTGGAATGTTAATCCAAACTTATTTTCAAAGAATGAGTTTAACTTTCTATCTCCATATTTGTAATCCCCTACTATTGGGTGTCCTAAGAATGCAAGATGTGCTCTTAACTGATGACTTCTACCTGTGATTAATTCAATTTCTAAGAATGAGAATAATCCATCTGATTCTAATACTTTAACATCCATTGCTATTTTTTTAGTGTTTGGCTTGTTATCATAGAATACTTGTGACTTATTAGTACCCTCATCTTTAGTTATGAAAGCTTCATATCTTCCTTCTTTTATTCTACCTTTAACTAATGCACAATAATACTTTTCAACACTTCTTTCTCTTAACATTTCATTTAATGCTTTAAGAGATTCAAAATTCTTACCAAAGAATACTATTCCTGATGTATTTCTATCTAGTCTGTTACATGGTGCTGGTGTGAATGTAATTTCATTTTCTGGAATATAATCACCCTTTTTAAATAAATGTGATAAAACATAATCATTTAATGTTGGATCCCCATCTTTTTGATCAGCATGAACTAATACTCCTGGCCATTTTTCTACTAATACCATATTTTCATCTTCATATACTATTTTAATTTTTGAAGAATCTACACTTTGGAATTTTCTTTTTGATTCCTTTTTAGCATTACTTGTTATGTACTTTATTGTTACTAAATCACCTTCAACAAGTGAATATTTTTCCTTTTGTTTTTTTCCATTGACTCTTACGTCACCTTTTCTTAATGCTTTAAAAATTGTACTAAGCGGTACATCCTTTAAAAGTTTTCTTAGAAACTTATCTAATCTCTGCCCTGCTTCATTTAATCCTATTTCTATATTCATTCTTTCAACTCCTAGTGTTCTTTTAATTAACTTTATCCATTGTTATAGATTACCTATATTTAATTACTTTGTCAAATAATTAAACGCACTCTGACACTGTATAGCTATACCTATAAGTATTGCCTCTTCATCAATATTAAATAATCCGCTATGTGCTGGATGTATAATTCCTTTTTCTTCATTTCTTGTTCCTAAAAAATAAAATGCAGAATCTACTTCTTTTGCAAAATAAGCAAAGCTTTCAACTCCAAGTTTTGGATATTTTTGTTCTAATACATTTTTTCTTCCTATTATACTTGTTGCAGATTCCTCTATTAGTTTTACACATCTTGAGTTATTTATTAATGAAGGATAACTTTCTTCTATATTTACCTCTGTGCATCCCCTCATACTTTTTACTAACAGTTCAGTTATTTCTCTTACTCTTCTTACTACAAATTCTCTAACCTCATTATTTACTGTTCTTATTATTCCTTTTATCACAACTTTTTCTGGTATTACATTTGGCGCTGTTCCACCTGTAATCTCTCCAATAGTTATCAAACCTGATTCTACCGGTGAAATTTCTCTACTAATAATAGTTTGCATGTTAACTATTAAATTTGCAGTAATCATAATCGGATCAACTGTCATCTCAGGATATGCTCCATGTCCTCCTTTTCCATAAACAGAAATTTCAAACGGATTAGATGCTGCGTTTATTGCCCCTGATTTAATCATTATTTTCCCGCAATCTAAACTTTCTTCAACATGTAGCCCAATCGCCATATCTACTTTTGGATTTTCTAAAACCCCTTCTTCAATCATAAATTTTGAACCACCTAAGGTTTCTTCTGCTGGTTCAAATATTAATTTTATAATCCCACCAAATTTATCTTTATGTTTATTTAAAATTTTTGCTGTACCTAAAAGTATTGATATATGAGCATCATGACCACAAGCATGCATTTTACCATTAACTTTAGATTTATATTTAACAGAAGTTTTTTCAACTATTGGCAATGCATCCATATCTGCTCTTATTGCAATCACCTTACTGCCTTTTGTAAAATCCCCTTTGATTATTCCCACAACACCAGTTTTGCTTAATATATTAAATTTTATTCCTTCATTTTTTAAAAATGCCATTATTAATTTTGATGTTTCATACTCCTCAAAGCCAAGTTCTGGATTTTCATGAATCCTTCTTCTTAATCCTATAATCTCTTCTTTTATTAATTTTGCCTCTGATAAAAAATCCAACATATAACACTCTCCTAAATATATTCTTATTCCTAAATTATATTTATAATTGTTATAGTATTATTCTCGAATTTAAAAGGTAACTTTATAAGACCTATTACTTATAAAGTATATCTCAAGCTTTTTTAGACTTCAATTTTATAATTTAAACTTTACGATTTGTTTTTAATAACTTAATATCATTTACGAGTATTTTATTTAAGATATAATTATATGACTGAACTTAAAAAATTTTTCACAAACTGTGTATCGATAGTATTTATTTACTAATTAGTTAAAATTTGTTATTTATTTGAACATAAATTTTTATTTAATTCTTCCGATAACTAATTTGTAGAAAGTAAAACTCATTAATAATGAAAGGCAGGTGTTTAAAATTAACGATTTACAATTCAAAAAAATAATAGACCAAGATATTTACACAGTACTTTTAGGAGATAAAGTTGCTGGAACTATTAACATGAACGTAGAATTCACAAATACTACTGATGTTAAATTATCAACAGATGAGATAAATTCAATTGAAAGAACATTTATGGCTTATATAGGGTAATAAAAAATATCCCACTGCTTCTTAAAGAGCTGTGGGATATTTTATGTTTAATTTATTGTAATCTGTCTACTATCTTCTTAGTAGAACTTATTGTCATCATTTGAACTAAATAAACTGAGAATAAGCTTTTATTAGTTATATTATTTCTATAAGTTTTGCCTCTACCACAGTCTTTATATCAAATCTTTTAAGTCTATTTCCAAACATTACCGATACAATACCATCTTTTACTCCTTCTATTGTTCCTTTTCCGTTAACCTTAGAATTAACTTTTTGTCCTACCTTAAAACCACCCGTATATTCAAGCTTATCTGACTTTATAATGCTATCTGGTACAAAAGGTGTTTTCTGAGTGAAATTACCTTTGATATTTTTAGGAATATATATACTTACATTATCTATCGCCCTTGTAATACCAACATAGAAAATTCTACGTTCCTCTTCATGGTCTTTAGCATTCTTATGTGGTAACATCTCATCTACACAGTCTATAAGGTATACATTTTTAAACTCCATACCTTTAACCCCATGTATCGTACTAAGTATTACAGAGTCTTGCTTAACATTTTTTGCTTCAACTAAATTATCTTCTACGTTTTTGATATGCTCAAAAAATGGTATTATCTTATTAAATTCCTTCGCTGACTCTTTAAATTCATCTACTATATCAAATAAGTCTTCTACATTTTGACTATATTTATTAGAATAATCTTTTAAATAATCTAAATAATCTAAATCACTCAATATAAAATCAATAGCACTTCTAAGTGTAAGTCTATTTAAATTAGCTACATCATTTCTAAGCTCCTCTATTTTTTTCACTTGGAATGGATGAATTTCACCTGATGATAACAAGTCTGCAAAACAATTTACATTTTCAACATTCTTCTTGAGTTTATAAATTGCACCTTTAGAAACATATCTATAAGGTTTATTTATTACTTTTGCAAATGCTTCCTTATCTGTTGGGTCTAGTGCAAGTTTTAAATAAGCAATTAAATCCTGACATACAAAGTGTTTAAAAAAATTAAATTCTTTATCTAATAACTTAAATGGTATTTTATCTTTTATAAGTCTATCAATGATACTTCTTGACTCAACATTTGTTCTATACAAAATAATATTATCTGAATACATAATATCGTCATTTAAAATTCTTTCTTTTATTTTTTCACTTATAAATTTACTTTGCTCAGATTCATCATATGGAACTACAAACTGTATATTCCCTATTTTCTGAGAATAAGCTATGATTTCTTTTTTATGTCTATATTTATTTTCATCTATAATCGTTTTTGATAAGTTTACTATGTTAGTCTTGCTTCTATAATTATACTTTAAATGTATTTTTTGCCCACCTTTAAACACATTTTCAAATTCAACCATCACTTCTGGGTTAGAACCTCTAAAAGAATATATACATTGGTCCTCATCACCTACACAAAAAATATTTTGATTCATAAGTTTTAAAAATTCAATCTGTATATTATCACAATCTTGAAACTCATCTACAAGAATATATTTAAATAAATTTCTATATCCATTTAATATATTTTCATTACTGTGCAAAAGTTCAATTGTTTTTCTTTGCAAGTCATCAAAATCCAATAAATTTTTATATTCTTTATAATCTTCATATACTCTATAACACTCTTGAAATATTTCTTTACTAATACTTGGCTTAAAATCACCGCTATCTAAATAATTAGATTTTTTCAATGAAATATTATTTAAAACTTCTTTTATCTTTTCATCGCTAACCTCGTCAGTAGATTTTGCTAATTGTTTTTTTATTATTGCATAAGCCTCAAAATTACTTATTATATCAAGTTTACCATGATAGCGCAGTAAAATTTTATAAAATAACCCATGAAATGTTCCAAAAAAAGGAGTCCTGTCTTTATTAAAGTTGTTCATGAACCTATTTTTCATATTTTCTGCGGCTGATTTAGTAAATGTAAGAGTAATTATATTCCTATCGTCAATTCCACCTTCAATTAAATAATTAACTCTATTTATAATTACTGTTGTTTTTCCACTACCTGGAGGTGCAACTATTAATGTTTTTTCACTTTTACATATTACAGCCTCTTTTTGGTATTTATCTAAATTATTCATTTTCTCTCCTTATTTGTATAATAATTCATAACTATATATTTAACATTTATAAGTATTATTATATAAAATTTTCAAAAAAAATAAAGAACTAGTTTACCTAGCCCTTATCTTTAATCTTCATTTTCATTATTTGAATTATCTAAATAGTATAACTGAAAAATGCAACCTTCATCATTTTTACTCATAGGGCATTCTTTATCACATATTTCTAGCTTGCCACTAGTTGACCAAAATGGACAATTTTCCATAAAACCTTCCTCCAAACCACTTTATGTATATATTTACATTATATTGCAAAAAAATAGTTAAAGAAAGTTATTTCCAAAAATTTTTACATTTTATTTCTAAATTCTTTTTAAATTTCTTATAAAAAAGAGCTAAGATTTACTTAGCTCTATCTCTATCTTGAATTTTTTAATACTGTAATTTCTATAAGTTCATTTTGAAATGCTTTTAATAATGCTTTTTCTAAAACTTTTTCAGTATCAAAATTTTCTATATCCGTACAAATAGCAAAAACTTTATTAGTTTCTCCCTGTGCATTTTTATATGTTAGTGTAACGTTTGGTTTATCATATTCTATTTTTATAATTTTAAGGCCCCAACTTAATCTTGCGTAATCTTTTTCTATGATTAGTTTGCTCATATCTTTTAATCTTTGTTCTTCCTTTATAGGATCATTAATTATAAAAAGCTCATCGCCTACTTTGTATTTAGACATAAATAGTTACAAAATTCAAAATGAATTTTGTAATTTCACCTCCTCAAAAAATTTAATAAATTGAATATTCTTTATATCATAAATATTACCATATTTTTCTATTATTATCAATTTTTACTTTATTAATTATTTATTATCAAATATATAATTTTTTTGTGTTATAATTCCTTATGTAATTCTTTTTTAGAGATATCTTGCATGTAAATTTAATATTCAGACTATTCAAGAAATAATAATTATTGTTTCTTAATAAATATTAATTGACACATATTATCTTCTATTATAGAATAAGAATATAATCAAAATACGAGAGGATTTTTAAAATGGATACTATAACAAAAATATTTAAAGAGAAAAAATTGAAATTAACACCTCAGAGAATAGCTGTTTATAAATATTTACAAAGTACTTATGACCACCCATCAGCAGAGGTTATTTATAAAGCATTACAAGAAGATTACCCAACAATGAGTCTTGCTACTGTTTATAAAGCACTAAAAACTTTAGTAGAAGTAGATTTAATAAATGAATTTAATGTTGGTGAGGGAAATTTCAGATATGATTCTAATTTATCTGATCACGCTCACGTTCAATGTGTGAACTGTTCAAAAGTTGAGGATTTTGATGGTATTGACCTTAATGCCTTAGATAGAGAAGCTGAAAAATTATCTAACTTTAAAATATTAAACCGCAAATTATTTTTCTATGGAATTTGTTCTGAGTGTAGCCAAGAAAATATAAACTAAACTAAGTTGTATAGATTTAAATCTATACAACTTTTTATTTACATAATAAATTATGAATGTTTAAATTTATATTACATATACTTATCTTGAGGTGATTTTTATGAATTTTAAACTACATTTCAAGAATTCACTTAAATATTGTAGTTTTCTGATAATATTTTTTTTTCTATTAATTTTTTCTTCTAAAATTATTCAGCCAAAATCAATACCTACGATGGCACTGCCTGAAGAATCAAAGTTAATAAAACAAGATTTAAATGGAGATAGCATTGTTGACTTACTTTATATAACATCACGTGATGATAAATACTACATTGAAACAAGTATAAATGGAAAAACATATTTTTTAAATGAAAAACGTCCATTAAATACTCTTGGTAAACATTATGATTTTGCACCTATTCAAATTAATACAAATGATGTTTCTAGAGATAACATTCCTGAATTATTTATTCAGTCTTTTGAGAATAATGTTCCTATTCAGCATATATATACTTTTACCGGTGATGAATTTAAAGATATTTTTTGCTCAACTAATAATACTCTTGGTATAATAAACTCTAAAAACAATAAATCTCCAAAATATATTTCTTTCGACCTAAATAATTTTAACTCAACTTTACAAAAATATATGTTAACTAACTCAACACCGAAAAATATTTCTTTTGATGATATTACCATTCCTGGTATAAATGTAGTACAAAACCTCATTTCATTTACAACTACCGATATACCTATTGGAGATATCTTCCTTGAAAATACACCACAAAAAACTTATGATACTTTAGACATAATTGACAAAAGTCAAAATACCTATTCTCTGCTTGATTGTTTTTTTATCGATAAAGCTTGGGATAGATCAGGCGAGATAATCAAAATTGATTGGAATATTAGATTAAAATCAACTAACATCGAATCTGATAATCAATCCTTTTTAGAAATGAATGTTTCTCTTACAAAAACAGAAAATAAATTTTTAATTGATGATTTAAAGATAAAAAAAGGTCACTAATTTTTAGTGCCCTTTTTAAGATGGTAGCTTATATTATTCTAATAATTTATTTCTCCATTTTTATACATCTCAATAACTTTTTCTAAGAATCTAGCCTTTTTGGGATTTACAACACTTTTTATAGTGAGTAACATCTCTATATTTTCATCCGTATCATATACACTATAATTATTTGCTGAAAAATTCACACTAGCATTATTACTTTCATTATTACTAGTAAAATTATTATTATGCATATCCATATTTTTAAGCATTGATGATATATTTCCTAAATCCATTTGTGAGTTATTCATATTAGGTAAATTCATTCCACCATTATTTTGTAGTAATCCAGCTAAACTGTTTATATCAAAGCCATTTTGATTCATTGCTCCCATAATTGCTGATACTTTATTCATATCTATATTACTACCTCTTAACATATCCATTATTTGCGGATTCATTCCAGCTATATTTTCATTTTCATTTTTTCTTTTTTCTCTATGTTTTTTCTTAGACATATAAGCTCCACCCCCTTATGTATTTTTAGTTTTTTTTTGGAGGGCATGTAGCCCTCCACCTTTACTTTCTATTAACTATTTCAAATAAAAAGTAATAAAATTAAATTAGCAGTGTTTTGTCACATTACTATTTTATTTACATCATATTTCTTCTAACAGAAACCTTTTTTATTTCCGCCACATCCATATAATAATAACAATAATAATGCCATATTATTATTTCCATATCCGCCACATCCACAGTGATGTTTTTTAGATGATTTATGATGACAGCAGTTTGTGCCTCCACCTAATAAGTTTCCACCATTTCCACCTAATAATAATAATAAGATTAATAAGAAATTATTATCTCCGCACCCGTTATTATTATTGTTACAGCAACATGGTCTAGGAATGTTACATCCACAATTTCCTTCGTTATTTACTCCATTAAGAATATCATTTAATTCCATGAGTTTATCCTCCTCGTATTTTGTTTTATTTTGTTTTGTTTTATAGTATATACTATTCCCTTCTCTTCTTTTTGACACTAAAAATAAAAAAAAGAGCGAAATTTTTTTCGCTCTTTCAAAATACTAAAGTTCCTCGATATCATCAAATATTCTATTTATTATTTCATCTTTTCCCTTTTTATTAAGAGATGAGAAGAATAATAATTCTTCATCTTTTGGCATACCTAATGTTTCTCTTATAAGCTTTTCAGCTTTTGGAGCCTCATTATTAGATATTTTATCTCTTTTAGTTGATACAACTTTACAATCATATCCATAATGTTTAATCCAATTATACATAAGGATATCATCTTCATTTGGCTTACGTCTACAATCTAACAATAATACAACTCTTCTTAATGGGGCTCTTTCTGTTAGATAATTCTCTATTGTCTGTCCCCAACTCTCTTTTTCCTTCTTTGAAACCTTAGCGTATCCATACCCTGGTAAATCAACTAAATAAAAATCATCATTTAAAATGAAAAAGTTTATAAGTTTTGTTTTCCCTGGAGTTTGACTAACCTTAGCAAGTCCTCTTCTATTTGTAAGTGCATTTATTATTGAAGATTTCCCAACATTCGATCTTCCTACAAATGCAACTTCTAATAATCCTGTTTCTGGATACTGATGTTTCTTCACCGCTGAAGTAACAAATTCTGATGTGTTAATTTTCATATTCTAACCCTCTCCTATACTAACGCATTTTTAAGTACATCATCTATTTCTTTTGCTATTATTATATTTAATTTTGATTTTATATTCTTTGGAATATCTTTTATATCTTTTTCATTATCTTTTGGAATAATAATAGTTTTTATTCCAATTCTATTTGCTGCTAAACATTTTTCTTTTAGTCCACCAATTGGCAAGACCTTTCCTGTTAATGTTATTTCACCAGTCATAGCAACCTCGCCCCTTACTTTTTTCTCCGCTAATGCGGATACTAAAGCAGTAGTCATCGTTACCCCTGCTGAAGGTCCATCCTTAGGCACTGCACCTTCTGGAACATGTATGTGAATATCTTTATTTTTATAAAATTCTTTATTTTTTATTCCGAACTTTTCACAATTACTTCTAACTAAACTATATGATGCTTTTGCTGATTCCTTCATTACATCTCCAAGTTTTCCTGTTAATTCAAGTTTTCCTGTACCATCCATAACATTTACTTCAACTGGTAATGTATCTCCACCATATGCAGTCCAGGCCATTCCCATAACAACTCCAATTTTATCTTCTGATACAATATCATATGAATATAATCGGCTACCTAAATACTTTTCAATCATACTAGAATTTATACTGAGAGATTTTTTGTTCTCATCAACTATTTTCCTCATGGCCTTTCTAACAAGTTTAGCAAGAACTCTATCTAAACTTCTTACTCCAGACTCTCTTGTATAATAATTTACTATTTCATTTATTGTGCTATCTGAAATTTTAACAATTTCTTTACTTACACCATGCTCTTTTAAAACTTTAGGAATTAAATATTTTTTTGCTATATTAAATTTTTCTTCATAAGTATAACCTGAAACATCTATTATTTCCATTCTATCTAAAAGAGGTCTTGGAATAGTATCAAGGGTATTTGCTGTTGCTATAAATGTAACATCACTTAAATCTACATCAAGTTCTAAATAATGATCTCTAAATGCATTATTTTGATGTGTGTCTAAGACCTCAAGCATAGCTGCTGAAGGATCTCCTTTATAATCACTAGACATCTTATCTAATTCATCTAGTAAAAATACCGGATTCATACTTCCTGATTTTTTTATAGATTCAACTATTCTTCCTGGCATAGCTCCAACATATGTTTTTCTATGTCCTCTAATTTCCGACTCATCTTTAATTCCACCAAGTGATACCCTTACAAAATCTTTATTTAATGATTTTGCTATACTAGATGCTATCGATGTTTTCCCAACTCCTGGAGGTCCTACTAAACATATAACTGGACTTCTAAGTGATTTGCTTAATTTTTTTACAGCTAAATAATCTAAGATTCTTTCCTTGACATCTATAAGTCCATAATGCTCTTCATTTAAAATTTCTTTAGCTTTTTTTATATCTATAATCTCTTTTTTATGTTTTCCCCAAGGAATATCTAGTAAATTATCTAGATAAGTTCTTATAACTCCACTCTCTTGTCCACTACTCATATTAGCTTTTAATCTTGCTAATTCATATTTAGCCTTTTTACTAACTTGTGTAGGTAGTTTCTTATTAGCTATTTTCTTTTCATATTCTGCTATAGCTTTTTTCTCCTCATCACCTTCACCGAGCTCTTCTTGTATAACTTTTAATTGTTCTCTTAGATAATATTCTTTTTGTGCTTTATCTGATTTTTTTGTAACTTTAGCTTTTATTTTCTTTTCTAAAGTTACTATTTCTATTTCATTTTTTATATGAATTAACATTTTTTCTAATCTTTCTTTAACAGATAAAATTGCTAAGATTTCTTTTTTATCTTTCTCTTCTAGGATTATGTAAGAAGATACTATATCTACTAATTTATCAGCATCGTCAATGTCATTAAAACTTGATATTATTTCTTTTACTGGACCTGCTGTAACTTTTAAAAATTCTGTAAACTCATTTTTAATTCCTCGTACTAAAGCCTCAAGTTCTGCATCATTTCGAATCTCTTCTTTAATAATTTCAACCTCACCAAATAATACTTCTTCATCATCTTCAATAGCTAATATTCGCGCTCTATCTAGTCCCTCTACTAAAACTCGTTTTATCCCATCAGGTAAATTGACTATTTGTTTTATCTCGCAAATAGTTCCAATTTCTATAACATCATCTATTTTAGGTGACTCTATTTCATCAATTTTTTGTGGAATAAGGAAGATTTTACGTTCTAATTCTATAGCTTTCTCCACAGCATTAGATGATTTTTTTCTTCCAACATCGAAGTAAGTTATCATACTAGGAAAGACAGTCATACCTCTTAATGGTATAAGAGGTATTTTTTTTATATTTCTGCTCATATCTATTCCCTCCAACCTATTTTATTTTCTAATATCTAAAAAGTATACACAGAATATAAACTTTTTTCAACTTTTATTACTAAAATAATAAAAGAGCTTAGAAAAATTTCTAAGCTCTTTAGAACTAAGCAGTTTCTATTGTATTTTTACTCTTAGTATCTATATTTAAAACTGGTCTTGCTTCACCTTCTGGTAAAACATCTAACTCTGGAGCTTTCTTCTCTTTTACTGTTTCTTCAGTTATTTTAACCTTAACAATATCAGTTCTTGATGGAATATCAAACATTACTTCAGTCATTATTTCTTCAATAATAGCTCTTAACCCTCTTGCTCCTGTATTTCTCTTTATAGCTTCACTTGCAATAGCTTTTAACGCTTCATCTGCAAACTCTAAAGATACATTATCAATTTCAAATAACTTTTTATATTGCTTTACTAAAGCATTCTTTGGCTCTTGTAATATACTTACAAGTGCTTCATTATCAAGTGCTTCTAATGTAACAATAATAGGTAATCTTCCTACAAACTCAGGAATAAGACCAAATTTTAATAAATCACTAGGCATTAAGTCTTTAAGTAATTTACCAATATTCTTCTCTTCTTTTGACTGAATTTGTGCCCCAAATCCCATTGAACTTTTTCTTGTTCTTTTTTCTATCGCTTTATCAATTCCATCAAATGCTCCACCACATATAAATAAGATATTTGATGTATCAAGCTGAATTAACTCTTGGTGTGGATGCTTTCTTCCACCTTGTGGTGGAACTGATGCAACTGTTCCTTCAAGTATTTTAAGTAATGCTTGTTGAACTCCCTCTCCTGATACATCTCTTGTTATTGATGGATTCTCTGATTTTCTTGCAACTTTATCAATTTCATCTATATAAATGATACCTCTTTGTGCTTTATCAACATCATAATCAGCATTCTGAATTAGTTTAAGAAGAATATTTTCAACGTCTTCTCCAACATATCCTGCTTCAGTAAGTGTTGTAGCATCTGCTATTGCAAATGGTACATTTAAAAATTTTGCTAAAGTTTGAGCTAAAAGTGTTTTTCCTGAACCTGTTGGTCCTAGAAGAAGAATATTACTTTTTTGTAGTTCTACATCACTTGATCCTAAATTAACATTTATTCTCTTATAGTGATTATAAACCGCAACTGCAAGTGCTTTTTTCGCAGTATTTTGACCAACTACATATTGATCTAAATGATTTTTAATATCTGCTGGTTTTGGTAAATCTTTGTTATCGACTTCTACTTTTCCTTCAAATTCATCTTCTATAATTTCAGAACAAAGCTCTATACATTCATCACAAATATATGCCCCTGGTCCTGCTATAAGTCTTTTAACTTGTTCTTGATTTTTGCCACAAAAAGAACACTTTAATTGTTTCTTATCATCATATTTTGCCATATCTATACACCCCTATCGTTTAACAGCTTATTACTTAGATATTTGACTTCTTGTTATAACCTGATCAACTAATCCATAGTCTGCTGCTTCCTTCGCATCCATAAAGTAATCTCTTTCAACATCATTTTTTATCTGCTCTAAAGGCTTTCCTGTGTTTTCACTTAAAATTTTATTTAAGCCATCCTTTATTTTTAATATTCTTCTTGCATGAATATCTATATCAGTTGCTTGCCCTTGGAATCCTCCAAGAGGCTGATGTATCATTATCTCACTATTTGGTAATGAGAATCTTTTACCTTTTTCACCTGAAGATAATAAGAACGACCCCATTGATGCTGCCATACCAATACAAATTGTTGAAACATCACATTTGATATATTGCATTGTATCATAAATTGCCATACCAGCAGTTATTGAACCACCTGGTGAATTTATGTAAAGATATATATCTTTATCTGGGTCTTCACTTTCAAGGAATAATAATTGTGAAACAACAAGGTTTGCTGTTACATCATTTACTTCCCCACTTAACATTATAATTCTATCTTTTAGCAGTCTTGAAAAAATATCATAACTTCTTTCGCCTCTACTTGTTTGTTCTACAACCATTGGAACTAAACTCATAAAATTTCCCTCCTAAATATATTGACTAAAATTTTCACGCCTTATCTATAATATTGCCAAAGTTTTAGTAATATCATACATTTTATAATTCAATTATATAAAATTTCCGAGGTTTTGTTAATCAAAACTTTAAAATAATTGCCAGAAATTCATTTCTGGCAATTATCAATATCTATTAAATTATATTACTCTGAAATTTTAGCTTCTTTAACTAATACTTCAATTGTTTTAACTCTTAAAGCATCTGCTTCTAAAGCTTCTCTTTGTGATGCCATAAGCATTTCTGCTATTTTATCTGCTTCAGCTGCATACATTGCTGCAACTTCTAAAGCCTTAGCTTTTAATTCTTCTTCAGTTACAACAATATTTTCTATTTTAGTAACTTCTGATAATACTAAATCTGTTTTAACTTTTCTTTCAGCGTTTTCTTTCATGTAATCTCTCATCTTCTCTTCGCTGCTTCCTGTTAACTCATAGTATTGAACAAGATTTAATCCTTGTTGAGATAATCTTTGCTCTAAGTTTTTAATCATTGTATCTGTTTCTTTTTCTACCATTATAGCTGGTATTTCTATTGTAGCGTTATCAACAACTTTGTTTATAACAGCTTCTTTAACTTCTGAATCAATTCTAGTAGCACTCATTTCTTCTGCTTTCTTAGCTAAATCAGCTTTTAATTCAGCAACTGTTTCAAATTCTGATACTTCGCTTGCAAATTCATCATCTATTGCAGGTACTTCTTTAGTATCAATTTTATTTATTGTTACTTCAAATTTAGCTTCTTTACCATTTAACTCTTCTTTACCGTATTCAACTGGGAAAGTAACTACTACGTCTTTACTATCACCTTTAGCTAATCCAACTAATTGGTCTTCAAAATCTCCGATAAAGCTTCCTGAACCAATTTCTAATGGATAATCTTTTCCTTCTCCACCTTCAAAAGCTTCTTCTCCTATAAATCCTTTGAAATCTATAACAGCTACATCACCTTTAACTATTGTTCCTTCTGTTTTTTCTTCAACTCTAGCATTTTTTTGTTGTAAACTTTCTAATTCTCTAGCAACAACATTATCTATATCCTCTTTCTTAGGTGCTGCTACTTCAACACCTTTGTAGTCTCCTAATTTCACTTCAGGAACTACTGTCACTTTAGCTTTGTATACTAAATCTTTTCCTTCTGCAACTTCAACAACTTCGATTGCTGGGAAATCTACTGGGTTAACTTTTTGCTCATCTAAAGCAACTGGGTAACTTTCATTTATACAAATATCTATTGCATCATTGTATAAAACTTCTACTCCATACATTTTTTTGACCATGCTTAATGTAACTTTACCTTTTCTGAATCCAGGTATATTGAAGCTTTTAGCATTCTTTCTGAATGATTTTTGTAAAGCATCCTCGAATTTTTTAGCTTCCACCTTTACTTCTAATTCTACAATGTTTGTTTCTATTTTTTGCATTTTAACTTCCATTTTATATATTCCTCCTAATTATATAGTAATTTTTACCAAATTTTATTTAAAAATAACTAGTAACCTAGCTATTATATCATATTATGTCTTTTTTTTTCAAATATTTATTTTTCAGTCAAATTATTTATTTTTCACACTCTACATTCACTAAAATAATTTCTTTTTCAAATGAGATACCTTTTATTAATTTATAAATCTCAACCTTAACATATATAATTCTTCCCTCTTTTATTAACGAATATGTTTTTCTGATTTTCTTTATCTTCTATTATTATGTTTTCTGTATTAGCACTAATATCAAAATTTGCTTTCATATAATAGCTACGAAATTTGCTTTCATATAATAGCTACAAAATTTACTACCACCACACAATTCACTATTTCGGTCTAGATGAACCTATGTCTCTTCATTTTTCTTTCATAATTCTCACTGAATATACTTAGTTGGCCCACAGTAAATCGTCCGCCTTTTTTATTCTTGATTTAATTATACAATATTTAGTAATATTTAGTAGCAAATTTCTCTTTAAAGTAAGAATATTCATTTGCTTATATCATAATACTATGTTATTATTAGCCTTGTTTGAAAATTAATACGCAATAAATAAATTTTATATAAGAAAGAGGAAATTGAATGAACAACTTAAAATTTACAGACTTAGGGTTAAAGGATACTTTACTAAAGTCAATCGCCGATATGGGATTTGAAACTCCATCTCAAATCCAAGCAGAAGCTATTCCAATAGCTTTAGAAGGATTCGACATAATTGGGCAAGCACAAACAGGAACTGGTAAAACAGCTGCTTTTGGATGTCCTTTAATAAACAATCTTGATATTACAAGCAAGAAAAAATTCCCTAAAGCATTAATACTTGCTCCAACTAGAGAGCTTGCTATACAAGTAAATGATGAACTTCAAAGATTAGGTAAACATGATAGATTAGTGGTTCTTCCTATTTACGGAGGTCAACCAATAGATAGACAACTTAAAGCTTTAAGACAAGGTGTTGACGTAGTCGTTGGTACACCAGGTAGAATATTAGACCATATCAGAAGAAAAAGTTTAAATCTTTCAGAAATAGACTTCTTAGTACTTGATGAAGCTGATGAAATGTTAAACATGGGATTCATAGATGACCTTGAAGAAATTGTTAAATCATTAAAATCTGATAGACAAACACTTTTATTCTCTGCTACAATGCCACCACAAATCAAAAATCTTGCTAAGAGATACATGAAAGAAGATACAAAGCACGTTGCAATAAAGAAAACTTCTTTAACAGTATCTAAAATAACTCAAAAATATTTCCAAATTAAGCACAGAGACAGATTCGAAACTTTATGTAGAGTTATCGACTTTGATACTCCTACTGCTGCTATTATCTTCTGTAAAACAAAAAGAGGTGTTGATGAAGTTGTAGATTCAATGCAATCACGAGGATATAGTGTTGAAGGTATGCACGGAGATATGACTCAAAAGCATAGATCATTAACTCTTAAAAAGTTTAAAGATGGAAATCTTGACTTCTTAGTAGCTACTGATGTTGCAGCTAGAGGAATTGACGTTGAAAGAGTAAGCCACGTGTTTAACTATGACTTACCTCAAGATATTGAAAGCTATGTTCACAGAATTGGTAGAACTGGTAGAGCTGGTAGAGAGGGTACTGCTTACTCATTAATAACTCCTAAAGAGTTTGGTTTCTTAAAACAAATTATGAGACATACTAAGAGTGACATTTTATTACAACCTGTACCAAGTGCAAAAGAAATATTTGAAGGTAAATTTAAAAACATAGCTTCTGATATAAAAACTGAATTAGAAGCTAATGACTTTGAGCAATTTGCTCCAATCATAGCAGAGTTATCAGAAGAATTTGATATGGCTAACATAGCTAAAGCTCTTGTTAAATTAGCTTTTAGCAAAAAACTTAATATGGATCATTCAAAGCAAAACCTTAACGCTGATGATGATCGTTCATCTTCACCACGTGACCGTGATTATTCATCACGCGATCGTTCATCTTCACCACGTCCACGTTCATCTTCAGCTGAAGATGGTGAAAAAAGAGTATTTATCTCAGTTGGTAAAAGAGATGGCTTAACACCTAAAGTTTTAGTTCAATTCTTAGCTGATACAGCTAGAATAGCTCCTAAAAACATTGGTGATATTAACATAATGGAAAACTTCTGTTTTGCTAATATAAATGATGATGTTATTGATACAGTTATGGATACTTGTATTGGTAAAAGATTAAATAGAAGAAAAGTAAATATTGAATTTGCTAATAAAAGAAAATAATAATTTCTAAATATAAGAAAAAGGAACTTGATTTTAAAATCAAGTTCCTTTTTTTATTCCTTAATAAGTTTTAAAATTCCAATGTCTATAATAGTTCTTAATACATCCGAATTATTAGAATATCCTTTTTCCTCTTTTATTATGTCAAACATTCGCTTATTTCTACCCTCTAAAAGAATTGTTAAAGCTTCTATTTCTTTCCCTGATGAATCAAATTGTTCACTTATTATTTTCATTGTCCTCCCCCTACTTATTTTTCTTAAAATATATTTATATTAATTTTTAGGTTATACCTTTTTGCTACTACAGCAACTTCCTGCTCCACTAGTTTTAGGACAAGCACTTGCTGCCTTACCACAACATGACTTTATAAGCCCTAATTTCTTTTGGTCATCTGTTGTAAGTTTCACAACATTCACATCATAATCTTCATATTCCGTTTCTGAAAGTAATGAAACTTTTTTTAATTCTAACATCGGTAAATCTCCTTTAAAAGTTTACAATTTCTAAATAAAATACGTTCTTTGAAAGCTATCAATTAATTTATTTTATTAGTATAATAGTATCATAATAAGTTATTAAAATCCATAAACAACTTATTTAAACTTTTTATTTAGGAGGACTAAGGATGAGTGTTCATATTGAAGCAAAAAAAGGTGAAATAGCTGAAACTATTTTATTACCTGGAGACCCACTTAGAGCTAAATTTATAGCAGAGACATTTTTAGAAGATGTAATATGCTACAATAACGTTAGAGGTATGCTAGGTTTTACTGGTACTTATAAAGGAAAAAGAATTTCTGTACAGGGAACTGGTATGGGATTACCTTCATTATCAATCTATGTTAATGAACTAATAAGAGAATATGATGTTAAGAATTTAATCAGAGTTGGTACCGCTGGTGGAATAACTGAAGATGTTAAAGTTAGAGATATTGTTCTTGCAATGACTTCTCATACTGATTCTGCTATGAATAAATTAAGATTCAAAGGTTGTGACTTTGCACCTAGTGCATCATTCACACTATTAAAAAAAGCATATGATAATGCTATATCAAGTGGATTCACTCCTAAAGTTGGAAGTGTATTTAGCGCCGATAGTTTTTATAATGATGATGCCAAGGCTTGGAAAAGATGGGCTAACTTTGGTACTTTAGCTATTGAAATGGAGACATCTGGTCTTTATACGTTAGCTGCTAAATATGGGGTAAATGCACTTACTATTCTAACTATAAGCGATCATCTTGTTACAGGTGAAGAAACTTCTTCTCAAGAGCGACAAAGCACTTTCCTTGATATGATGAAAGTTGCATTAAATACTGCTATCGAATTATAAAACAAGAGACTATGTTACAAGGATTTAAATCACCTTGTACATAGTCTCTTTTTTATAAGTTAAATTTTTATAATCTTATCCAATATAATTAGCTGGATTTACATGGCTACCATTATATCTCATTTCTAAGTGAAGATGGTTTCCTGTACTATTTCCTGTTGAACCAACAAATGAAACAACTTGTCCCTGACTCACTCTTTGCCCTACTGTAACATTTAATGCTCTTGCATGTGCATATAAACTTGTATACCCATTTCCATGATCAACAACAACCATATTTCCAAACGAATTACTCCACCCTGCTGTTGTGACAACTCCACCAGCAATTGCTTGTATAGGTGTTCCTCCAGCTGCACCATAGTCTATTCCTCGGTGGAATGTTCCTGGTTTCCCGCTTATAGGATGTGTTCTTGGTCCATACGATGATGTTACCGGTGCGCTAAGAGGTCTTATAAAGCCTGACGAACTTGAACTTCCACCACCTGAATTTTCTCCTGTTGAGCCACTTCCTGTTGAGCCACCTCCTGTTGAGCCACCTCCTGTTGTAGGTGGTTGAGGAGTTGTTCCTATACTAGTATTCTTAAAAAGCTCATCTAAATTAACATTATCATGCTCATATTTACTTATTTCTGCTTGAATTGCTTTTTCTTCTGCTGTTAAAGCATTGTACTCTGCACTTCTTGCATCCTCTAATTCTTTAAGCTTTGATGCTTCTTGTGCATATTCAGCCTCTAGCTTGTCCATTTCTTTTTTAGAAGCTACTACTTTAGCTTGTGACTCTTCTACCGCTTTTTTATTTTTTGTAAGTTCCTCTTCTTTTTTAACAAGAGCTTGTCTCTCTAATTCAATAGCTTCTTTATCTGCTTTTATCTCTTCCATAAGTTCTTGGTCTGTCTTAATAATTATATTTATATTGCTTATGTTACTTATTAAGTCTCCTAAATTTTTAGAGTCTATAATCATATATAGCATTCTATCACCTACATTATTCATATAAGCACTTCTAAGTCTTTTTCCTAATATTTCTTCTTTAACTGCAAGTTCCTCTTCTTTTTCTTGTATTGCAATTTTAACCTTTTCAATATCAGCTTCAACCACAGCTATTTTTGATTCAATATCATCAATTTGAACTTGTAAAGTATTTATCTCTTTTTCAAAAGCAAGCACTTTCCCTCTAGTCTCTGTTAAAAGCTCATTTTGTTTATTAAAATTAGCTTTTGCTTCTTCTAATTTTTTTGCACTTTCTGATTTTGACCCTTGCATTCCACCTTTTTTTTCTTCTAATTTATCTATTTTATTTTCATTAGCTTCAATTTGATTTTTGATTTCATCTTTCGATTGCGCCTCTGCTATCGTAGGATCTAATAACATCGCTGAAGACATTAACACCCCTAATGTTAATGCTATAATTTGTTTCTTTTTCATATGTATTCCCCCATATTACTTTATATTTCATCTAAATTGTACTATATTTTTCCTTTTCCAGTGTGTATATTGTGTAAATTTTTTGTTTATTCTATTTTCAAAACTATATTTTTATTCTAACTCATTAAATACAAAATCTTTATAACTTCTGTTAAAATCCTCTCTTGAAAAGCTTTCAAATTTAATTTTATTTTCATTTAAAACTCTATAAAACCCTTTATCTAACTTACTTGTAGTAATAACAAGAATGTCATTATAATCATTTAAGGTACAGTATCCATGAATATATTTACCTTCTATTTTATCTAGTATATTATATTTTCTGTCTATAAATACCAATTTCTTCTTTTCACTAATTACTACGTTATAAAATTCATCTTCTATATGACTAAAATTATAATAGTTTTTTTTTTCAAGATATTCTTGTATCCATAGTATAAATTCTTCATCTGATAAATTTTCTAAATTTTCTAACATTGTAATATCTCTATTTATATAATTGTAATTAGAAATTATTTTTTTTAATTTAAATATACCAACTATGCACATACCTATACCAATAATAAATAATAATATTCTCAAATTCCTAAAAATATCTAAGCTTCCAATATTGTATAATATATCCATCAAAATTCTCCTTTATATAACCCAGCTTCTTTCATAATTCTAAGTTCTTTAACAAAATTACTACTCTCTAAATATTCCATTTCTATATCTCTAAGTCCTGAATCAATTTTAATTTTGATATTTGATTCTAACTGTCCATTAGTTAATATTATTGCTTTTTTTATATTTCTACTTTTTACTTCAGAAATAAAAATATAAAAATCCTCATTACTTAACTTATCAGTGTATTCTTTTACCTGCTTACAATAAACTAAATAATCCTCATCGTCTTTTTTAGTTAAAATAAGCTCTCCCTCTTCGTCTATAATTTTATAATCATAAGTTTTCAAATAATCTTTCCCTAAATTTTTAAAATCTTCATATGAATAAATACTTAGTGCATTCAATGCTGGCATTGTTATTTTTCTCTTACTTTTTTCTTTTACCTTCTCTGATTTTTTTAATATAAATTCTAAAATTTTATTTATTATATAAACACATAATAAAAATATTATTAATTTTTTTAAATTCATACATATCACCTCCTAGAACTTAATTATTGCCACAATTTTAGCTACATATACAAAAAAAGATACTAAAGGTATTTATACCTTTAGTATCTTTCTATTATTGAGTTGATTTTAAATCAAAATTTTCTATATCATATATTTCCCACTTACCATTTTGATATTTAGCCTTTGTAAAAAAGTTTTGTGTATAATCATTAGTTTTTAATGGAACACCTAGAATTTCCTTTTTAACATTATAGTCTATGCTTGCAACCACATTAGCATAGTATACTCCATCTTTTAGTTCTATTGTGCTTTTATCAAAATCTATGCTTGAACTATTTAATTTATATACATTTTTGAGAATAAACCCCTTTTCTTTTATATCTGTATATATTTTATTTTTAGCTTCATCATTTGCATATTCAATTTTGTTTTGATCTTTTAAATCAATTGCATTAAACACACTCTCATAAAATTTTCCCACTAAATTATTAAGACTTGTTTCTATTCCACTAGTTTTCAAATCTATATTTAAATTAACACTTGGCATATCTGATATTTTTACAATATCACTTGAAACTTTACCAAACGGTGTATTATATTTAAGTGATATCCCATAAGTTGAATCAGATGGAAATGGTCCTATATCGATAAAATCTTTAGCTACAACACCTGTACTAGAATCATTTATATAAACAGTGGCATCTGGAACATTTGTTTTGACACTCACGCTTGTTCCTTTTAATTCCATGCTTACTTTAGAATCCTTTGTAAATGAAATTTTCTTACTTGTTTGAATAGTTGAATATTTATTTTTATGCTCTAATTCAATGTTGTAATCACCTGGTGCTATAAGATCAATCGTTCTATCTTTGTTAAACTCACCTTCATTTTTCCCATTAATAATAAGTGTTGTATTATCTAAATTTGAATCTATCTCTAACTTTTTAGTTGAAACTTCAATATAATAATTTTCACCTATTAATTTTTTTTCTTTTTTTAAGTTCATTGAAAAACATGGCTTTCCTGTTTTAAAAGCATTTTTAAGTTCAGAAATTCTACTTTGATCTGCCTCAAAAAAGTCTAGCACTGGTATTATTCCATCCTTTTGTATCTCTTGATTATTTGAGAGTTTAATTATAGATGCCATTTTACTCGTGCTATTACTTTCAACTGCTTTTTCAAATCTACTAATTAACTCACTTTTGCTATGATTCATCATATTCATAGATATTCCTATGAATAATAAAACTACTACAAGTACTACAAGAGGCCAAAACTTATAATACTTACTACCTTTAATTTTTTTAGCATTTTCTGTTTCATTCAAATAGTTTATCTTTTCATCTGACTTATTTTTAAAATTTCTTAGGTAAGTTTTAAATTTACCTAATTCATCTAAAACCTTCTCTTTTAACGTCACACCTTTACCCCCTAATGAAGTTTTTTATTCTTCTCCAGCCTCTAACAGCCAGAACATCCACTTATTACAACTTTTACACTTATAAATTTGAATTCCAAATGGTTCAACATTAGTGCCTTCATAAATTGATTGATTCGCTCTTACTTCTTCTAAAGTCAAGAAATCATCATCCTCTGTTAAAACCCCAACAAGTTCTGCAAATGCATTAAATTTTGTCGCCCCACAACAGTCATTTATTTCTGCACACTCGATATCTTCTAACTTTAATTTACCTTCAAATTCTTTTACTATATCTACTATATCTAAATATTCATTTATATTATCTTGAAATTCTTCCTCTGTGAAAATTACATCACCAATTTTAAATAACTCTTTCATTCCTTTTCCTCCTAAAATTGTATACTAAATTGCATACTTTTTTAATTTTGACAATTTATATTATATATATTACATACTTTTTTGCTTAATGTAAATTAATTTTAAGTATATTTCCTTATATGTTATAATTTCCTTAATAATTGATGGAGGTATAAAAATGATTTTTGATACACATATGCATAGTGAATTTTCTTTCGACTCTAAAATGAAAGTTAAAGAAATTCTTGAAATGCAAACTAAAAAAAATATTGGAATTTCCTTAACAGAGCATGTAGATTTAGATCTACTAGACTTACCACTTATTGATATGGATGAATATTTATCTTTTTATAAAAAATATAAATCTGATAATTTCCTAGTTGGAATTGAACTTGGTATGTCTAAAATTAACTCACAAAAAACAGTTGAATTTGCAGAGAAAAATAAAAGTAATTTAGATATTTTAGTAGGTTCTATCCATACACTTTATGGCAGAGATTTGTTTTATCTAATGAAAGATATTGACCTACCTAAAAGTATTGTCTATAAAGATTATCTTGAAAATATGCTTTTTTGTATAGAGCATTTTGATTTCTTTGATACACTTGCACATATAGATTATATATGTAGATATGCAAACTACTCTGATAAGGAACTATATCTTAGTGAGTATCAAGATTTACTTGATAAAATATTCATTACCTTAATAAACAAAAATAAATGCTTAGAGCTTAATACAAGAAGACTTGATGATGAAATAGCTTTTAATAGTATTAAAGCTATTTTTAAGAGATATAAAGAACTTGGAGGTCAATATATAACACTAGCATCGGATTCTCATTCTAAAGCTGCTATCGCTATCAATTTTGATAGAGCAATTGTAATTATAAAGGAACTTAACCTTACACCTGTTTATTTTAAAAATAGGGTTATGACTATAATAGAAGAGGTCTAGCATAAGTGCTAGACCTCTCTTTTTTATTTTATAACTTTTATAAGAGATTTAAATATACTCTCGTTTTCTTTAAGCTTAGCTTCGTTTCCTAAAGCACATATACAATTTTGCTTTAATGTACTTTCTAGAATTGGCGCAAATGCTTTTATTGTATTTGCATTAGCTGAAAGTATTTGTGTTCTCTCTCTGATTCTATCTTCATAAGTTACACCACTTAGATATAAAGTAGTTGCAACTTCACCTTTTGAGCTATTTCCTATTGGGCTATCTAATTTTCTAACAGTTCCTATAATATATTTTTGCATTTCTCTATCTGCAACATCAAAGTTATTTAGATATTCTACAACACCATCATAAACATCTAAAGTTTCTTTTACATTAGGATCTCTGTATGATGCAATGTAGAATCCTCCATCACGACGGAAGTTAGAGAACACTCCATATGCTCCACCTTTAACCCTTACGTTATTCCATAAATAATCAAATCCTAGTATTGTTTCTAAAAGAGACATCGCACCTGTGTAATTGTATCCTTCTTTTTTAAAGTCTCCACCCTTAGCTACAAACTGAACATTACCTTGCATTAATAAAGCTTCATTTTTAGCACCTAGTTCAAACTTATAATCATTATAAGTAACTTTCTTGCTTGAAAGTTTATTTATAAATGGCACAATAGCTTTTTCAAAGTTTACATATTCTTCATCTGTACCAGAGAAACTTATAATCATATTGTTTTTATTAAAGATTAAATCTCTAACTTCTACAAGTTCTTTATGGATTTTCTTCATATCAAAATCTTCTATCATATCAACTAAGTAATGATAGTACCCAAGCCCTGCAAGTTCCTCCTCATAAGCTCCTTTTTCTGAAACATATGAAAGTATTTTTTTAGCAACTATTCTATGTCCAGCATCAAAAATATTACTCTCAACTCTTGAACGTTTTTCTTCTAATATCTGCATTATTCTTTTTTCATCATCTAAATTAGTATTTAAAAGTATTTCTTCTAAAAGTTCAAACACTTTTGGTAATTTATCATTTAACGCCTTAAGGCCAACTTCAAACAGTTTTTTATATTGCCCTTCATTCTTAACATCAGCAACACTACAAGGCGAGTATGAAATACCCCCAGTGTTTATATTAACAAGGTTTGATAGCTTTTCATAAGTATAATTCTTACTTGAACATCTACCTAGTATACTAGCTAAAAGTGTTAATCTACTTACTAACTCTTGCTTAACTGAATCTGTTCTAAAGTACATATTTACATATGATATTTTATTTGTATGGAAATTATGATGTAATATTTTTACTCCATCTATTTCCTTCTCTTCTAAAGGTAAAGCTTCTGGTTCTTTGTTTATATCATCTCTTGATAATACCGGTATAGATTCTAAAGCTTCTACACCATCTGGTGTCTCTTGTCTTTCTTTAAGCTTTTTACATCTTTCTATAAGACCTTCTATCTCTGTTTGAGTAAGTCTAGATTTAATATCAGCTAATTTCTTTTCTAATATCTCTTGTTTCTCTTCATTTAATCCTTTTTTAGGATGTAAGATTACAAGTGAACTATGTGTATTATTTAAGATATACTTTTCTATTAATTCTTCAAAATAATTACTTGTTAATGCCTCTTTTACTTTTGCTAAAGCGCCTTCATATTCTAAATGAACAAAAGGACTTCCCTCATAAAGCCAACTATCCATAGCCTTTAAATAATAAATAAGACCTTTTGGATATGAACCAAAATCTCCTTCTCTAAGTTCAAATTCTATTCTGTTAATAGATGCTTCTATAAGTTCTTTATCAATTCCATTTTTAACAAGTTCTTTTAATGTATCTAATACTATATTTTTAAACTTATCTTTATCACCCATATTTGCATTTTTTACAAATATACTAAAGCAAGGTTGATTGATTCCATTATCATAATCTCCACTTACTGATTTACCTATTCCAGCATCCATTAATGCCTTTTTAAGTGGTGCTGCAGTTGTTCTAAGAAGTAAATATGCTAATACCTCAAAAGCAAGGTAAGTTTCACCATTAATAGCATCTCCAACTGAGAAGTTTAAACTATAAAAACTTTTACCTCCTTCTTCATCATCCTTAGCAATTCCATAAAACAACTCAAGTTCATTCATTTTATCAAACGGTTTTTGCTCTGCTATTTTTGAATCAATTTCTTTTTTATCAAAATTGTTTAAATAATTATCATTTATAAATGCTAACTCTTCTTCTAAACATCCATTTCCATATAAAAATATATATGAATTTGAAGGATGATAGTAAGTTCTATGAAAATCTAAAAACTCCTCGTATGATAAACTTGGAATATCAACTGGTTCTCCACCTGAGCATACTGCATAAGTTGTTTGAGGATAAAGACTTCTTGTTATATTTCTATATAAAATTGAATCTGGTGATGAATATACACCCTTCATTTCATTATATACAACACCGTTGTACTCTAATTTGTCTTCCTTATTTTCTATGCTATAATGCCATCCCTCTTGCATAAATATCTCTTTATGCTTGTATATATTTGGATATAAAACAGCATCTAAATATACATCCATTAAATTAAAGAAATCCTTCTTATTTCTAGAGGCAACAGGATATACTGTTTTATCTGGATATGTCATAGCATTTAAAAATGTATTTAATGATCCTTTTAAAAGTTCTACAAATGGTTCTTTCATATCAAATTTTCTTGAACCACATAAAACTGAATGTTCTAATATATGTGCAACACCTGTACTATTTTTAGGTGGTGTTCTAAATCCTATTGAGAATACTTTATTATCATCATCACTTAAAATTTTAATAAGTCTTGCTCCTGTTTTTTCATGTTCAAATAAAAGAGCATCAGAACTTATTTCTTTTAGTGTTTTCTTTTCTATAAGCTTAAAACCATTGTAAATTTTATTTATTTCACAATTCATATTTTTGTCTCCTTTTTAATCTAATTATTAATATTCTACCATATATGTTTATTTATGAACAAACATATATATTTATCTATTCCAATTTATTCAATATAAAAATAGGCTACCTAAATTAGTTATTTATAACCCTGTAACCGTAAATGTTAAAGTATTATAAAACCAAATTTAGATAGCCTTCATTTTTATCTTTTAAAAACTTTTTAATATTTTGGACTTTCGTAGTAGTTTTCAATTGTTGATTTAGTATCATCTAAAGCCTGTGTAACAGCTTGTAATGATGATTCTATACTTTGTCTATTCACATCTTTTTCTACTGTTGTTAACGCTTGCTCTAAATGTTTTTTTGAGCACTCTAAATCTTTTATTGAACATTGTACATTTTCTCTTGCATTCTTCATTTTGAATACCTCCAATTTATTAAGCTTTCATTACTAGTATTATCAATCTCATAATTAAAATACATTGTAATATTTAGCTATTTAGGAGATTTAATCTAAAATAAAAAAATTGCTTATTGTATTATATAACAACATAACATTCTCTTCTTTTCCATTTGGAAAATCTGTAATCAATGCAAATTGACTTGTAATCCATATAATCATAATTTTTATGTATATTTCATTTAAATTCTTAAATTCTTTTTTTATTTCAAATTTTTTTAACGTAACATTTATAACCATTTCTAATATTTCTCTAGCAACTTCATCAAAGTCTTGACTTCCTTTTTTACATAATTCTCTAAAATCAATTCCTATTCCATTTCTTTTTTCAATTTCTTTATAAAGTATTTTTATCTGTTTTATTAGTTGATCATGTTGATTATTTTCAGTACTAATTCCCTCTAATTTTTTTATAGTGATATTCCAACTTTTTAAAAAAACATCTTTATAAAGCATTTTCTTATTTGGATAGTAATTATATAACGTCCCTACAGCAATTCCACATGCATTTGCAATTGCTTTCATATCACTACCATTATAACCCTTTACAGAAAAAACTTTAGCTGACTCTTCTAATATGGTCATCTCTATATTTTTTATTATTTTAGGCATATCATCCCCCCTTTATGAATATCTCTTCATTTCATTCTAACAGTAACATATTATTTAAATTATACATTATAGACTTCGTTCAATCCATAAACATCTATTTTTATTGTCAAAATGTTATTATTTTTTTAATATTTAAAAAAGGTGCCATTAGGCACCTTTTACATTATATTGAAATATCTTAATACCACATATATCAAAATAACTATTGCTCCAAGATAACTCATCTTAGTATTTTGCTTATGTTTTGCAACTTTACTCTCAAACATTCCTCTTCCTATAAATACTATCCCTAAAGCTACCCCTAGCCACTGGTTTACTTCATACCAGTTGCTCCCCTCTTGAACATAACTATAAAAATAACATAATAATAATGGAAAAACAACGCATCCTATTAAACTTCTTATAAATCTTACTTTCCCTTTTACAAGTTTCATAATTTTACTCCTTATCATTTGTTCCTAAATATAGTTATATATTATCAGAAATACCCCCTAAAATCAAAAAAATATAGCTACAAACGTAGCTATATTCATATCTTTTTAACTTAATATTTTAGGTACAAAAAATAAAAGTATAAAGAGCACCGGTAGTGATACTATGTATACTATCATAGGTCTGACTTTTAAAAAGTTTAAAATTAAAGCTATTATTATAGATATAATAAATCCAAATGATACTAATATTTGACTTTGAATTATTATCCCAATAAATGCAAATATTATCATAAATATTATAACTTCAATTGCAAAACTTACTACAAGCCCTAAAGTTCCTAAAAATCCATTTCCTTTATTTCTTCTCAAAATGTTTTACCACCTTGTCTTTCATTGTTATTTGCTTAAGTATAACATCTATTTATGTTTTTATTGTTACAAAGACATTATATTTTATAAATTTTTATACTAATCTCTTACTTATTCAAATTTACATATTATTGGTTGTATAAACCAAAGTGCTATTAAACACCAAAGTATTGAAATTATAATTTTAAAAATCCAATCTAGTGAACTTACTATATTTAAAGTTATGACACTTATAAATATACCACTAAAAACTAATTTTGAACTTTTTGTAGCTCTAGATATTTCCCCACACTTTTCACAATATACCCCAAACATAATTGATTGTATTAAAACTTCCCTTAATTTAATTTCTTTACCACAATTTCCACAATAATTTTTTCTCATAAAATCACCCCTAAGTTTACAAGCTTAACATACTATTAATATATTTACAATATTTGGGTTTTGAGTGAATTTTATTTACCTACAAATCTCTATATGATATAATTTTAAACGGTAAAAACTAATTTAATTAGGAGAAAATTTATGAATAAAATAGAATTTAAACCAAGTGTTATGTTAAATCCAGTACCTGCTGTTATGATTAGTTCAAGAAATAAAGCAGGAAAAGATAACATATTCACGGTTTCTTGGATAAATACAATTTGTACTAGACCACCTATGCTTTCAATCTCAATAAGACCTGAGAGATTATCACATGAATATATATCTGAAAGTATGGAATTTATAGTCAATATACCTTCTACATCCCTTACATACGAAACAGATTTTTGTGGTGTTAAAACAGGGAAAAAAGTTGATAAAATTAAAGAACTTAACTTAAATATGAAAGAAGCAACTCATGTTAACGCTGCATATATTGACGATTGTCCTGTTACAATCGAATGTAGAGTAAAACAAATAATTCCTCTTGGGTCACACGATTTATTTATAGCTGACGTTCTTGGTTCACATGTAAATGAAAGTCTTATGGATGAAAACGGTAAAATTCATTTTGAATATGGTAACTTACTAAACTATGCACATGGCGAATATTTCCCTATGGCAGAAAAACCAATAGCTAGATTTGGTTATTCAACAAAAGTAAGTAAAGAAGATGATACTGCAATTATTAATTTAGCACAAAATAAAGCTAAATCAGATCCTATCATTTCAACAAACACTCAAAACACTAAAGTTCAAAATATTAAAGATGAATCTATTGAAAAAATTAAAGTCAGAAGACGTCATACTAAAAATGTAACTACAAAGAAAAAAACATCAAAAACTAAAGCAAGAACTCGTTAGTCGAGTCCTTGCTTTCTATTTTAATAAATCTTTAATTTTATTAATATCCTCTCTTGGTGCTTCTCTAAATTTTATAAACGCATATGGAGTAACTTTCTCATCTAATATAAGTTGCATATGTTTTATTTCTTCACTTTCTAACTCCTCATCACTTTCTGTATTAGCAAGTTTTAGTCCTAATATAAGACTAGTATAAAACTCTTTCCAACTATTAAATCTCTCCGATATTTCTCTACCAAATGATTTAACATAAAGATTCATTTCCTCTAATTTTATATATGAAGAGATGTATCCTAATTTAATAATATCCATAACCTCTACTATTTCTAATGCATACGTATGATTACTATTGAATAAGTTTCTGCTTTTACTTAATATATAGAAACTTTTTTTATAATAATCTTTTAATGTATCCATATCTTCTTCTATTTCTAAATCTATAAGACGATAATACTCTATTATTCCTGCCTCTAGACTTGTGAATTTCTTTCCTGACTTATCAAAATAATTGAACATTTCTACTGCTAAATATTCTTTTGTATATTCACTCTTTACAGATATACTTTCTACTTGTTTTCTAAGTCCTGGTCCACTTTTAATATTATATTTCTCTTTTAGTCTCTTTTTACAACTACTAATATATGCATTCTTTTTTAAAAATTTACATCCCATAAAATTTCTGTCCATTGATAGAAATGATATATCAATTAAATCGTTTCTCTTAGATTCATTTTTAGCACTTAAAATTTTATCATATACCTCTTGATTAATTGCTAGTGTTGCATCACAAACAATTGCTAAATTAAAATAATAACTTTCTTTATTAAACATCTGATCCCCCATAAAACTACAAATTATTTATATTTCTAATTTAAAACCTATTTTTCTCAGTTCATCTCTTAATTCCATATAGTTAGGTATTATCTTTCCTACTGCATTCCAAAATTCGCTTGAGTGATTCTTATGTGGCATATGACACATTTCATGAATTATTAAATAATCTACAACTTCTCTACTCGCCATGATTATTTTATAATTAAAATTCAGATTATTATCATATGAACAACTTCCCCACCGTCTCTTTTGTGCCTTTATTTTGATACTCTTTGCTTTTTCCTCAAAATTAGTTGAATAATATTTCACTCGTTCTATTATATAAGTTTTTGCTAAAAACTTATATAATCTTTCTAAAGATTCTTTTGTATTTTCTTTATTTGCATATATAATTTTATTTTTCACATCAAGTTTAGGCTTCTCTGAAAATTTAAGATTAAATTCCTCACCTAAATAGAAAAAACTTTCTCCTTCTTTAAACTTCCTTGCAATAACTATTTCATTCACCTTTTTTATTTCATTAACATTATTTTTTATCCATTCGAGCCTTTTTACAAGAATTTTTTCTAGTTCATTTTTCTTTATTCCTATCGGGACTCTAATTACAACTTTTGCTTTATTATCAACCTCTATTGAAACGGTTTTTTTCTTTAATTTTCTAACTTCAACTTCAATCCCATCAATCATTAGCTCTTTTAATATGTTGTTCATGTCTAGCCTCCCTACAAATAAATTTTAACATAATAATTTAATTTTAAATATATGTTATAATAGCTTTTGACACAAACTAAGGAGGAAATATATGTTTATAATTACATTTAAGACAAACAGCAACGATATTGATGCTAAAATTGAAAAACTCCAATTTAATGATATATTTAACGCCTACTATGAGGCCGCGTTAAATATTACCACTGATAACTGGGGTTATGGTTACGAAGAAAAAGAAAATGAAATTTTAGATTTACATATTGTTTTTGAAGGTGAATCAACAGAACTTGAAAGTTTTCTTATAAAAGTATCTGATATACTAGATGACTTTTCTTTCGAGGTTAAAGAAGAAAACTATGCTTATGAGGAAACTAAATTCCCAGCTGTTCAAATAAATGATTCTTGGACTCTTATAAGTCCAAATAAGGAAAGTAACACAACTAACAGAATTAATTTCATATCACAAGGTGCTTTTGGAACAGGTCTTCATGAAACTACAAAAGATATCCTGTCTTTAATATTAGAAAAAGATTTTTCTAATAAAACTGTAATGGATATAGGAACTGGTTCTGGAATACTTGCAATAGCTACTGCACTTAAAAATGCAAAAAAAGTAACTGCTGTGGATATTCGTGATGTAGAAGAAGAGGTTCTTCTTAATGCATCTTTTAATAACCTAACAAATATCGAGATAAAAATCGGAAATGCTTTATCAAATGACTTTAACGTTGATTCTCAATATGATTGGATATATATAAATATAGGCGGAGAAGAAACTCAAATGTTTATGGATTATATAGATGCTCATATAAAAGCTAATGGTATGCTCCTTGTATCTGGGCTTGTTGAGTGGAGTTTTGATTTTGTTAAAAATGAAGTTGAAAAACATTCTTATAAAATAGTTGAAAAACTACAAACTAACGAATGGTGTACTGCTATATTCAAAAAAGAACAGAACTAGGCATTGCCTAGTTCTGTTCTTTTTATAAATTTATAGCTATATTATCTTCAATATAGTTTTCATTTAATATTTCAGCTACAAAATTTATTATAGCTTCATTATTTTTATTATTTGATAAAAATTCCTTTAATTGCTGCATATTTTCAGCACCAAAATTTTTCATCATCTTTTTACTAAAATTCTCATTGCTATCATTTGATATAATTTCTAATAGTTCCTCAGTTCCTAGATATACTTTTATATTAGATGTAATATCTCCATCTTTTGAAAAGTATGAATTTATATTATCAACTAACTTTAACAAAGATTCATCTCCTATATAACTTTTCTCATATTCAAATTCTTCTAATGAATTATAGAAAAATGAATATCTTTTAATCAACTCTTTTCCATTTACAATATCATTTCCCACAAAAAAATTCAAAACATCTTTGTAATCTTGTATTTCTATTTTATTTATATTCTTTGGTGCATCAATTTTTTTATAAATAAATGTAGGTAGTGATACATATTTAAGAAATTTTATAAACTCTACTCTATTCTTAAAGAAAAAATACTTAGAATAGGTATTCTTATCACATAAATCCTTTACACTTAAATTTATTATATATTCATCACTCTTTATATATTCTTTACACTTGTTAATATGTTCTGACCAATAGTCTACCACACCCATTTAAACTCACCTTCCTATTGCAAACTATAATACTTATTTGCCAACTAATAAATATATATGTCTATGTAATATTTACAATGCTATTTAAAATTGATATCTTTATTTTCTAATACTATATTAACATAAATCATATGAAAAATTATAACATAATAATTAATTTTTTCTTTTTTTGTAAATTAAAGTAATATATTAAAAGTAGCCGCATCATTTTTCAATAATACGGCTACTTTTTTATAAAATTTCTATATCTTTTCTTTCCATTTTTAAATTTCCCATTTTCTGATTTCTAGCTTCTATATTCAAACTTATATCCTCAGTGCTTACATCAAGTTCTGCCATAAGTACAAGCATATGATATATTAAATCACTAAATTCTTCTATCTGTTCATTCTTATCATCATTTTTAGCTGCTATAACAACTTCTATTGCTTCTTCACCAAACTTTTTTAGTATTTTATCTTTTCCTTTCTCAAACAAATAATTTGTATATGAATTTTCATATTTATTTGTTTTTCTTTCTAATATAGTCAAATATAAATTTTCAATAGATTTATCCATATTCCCTCCTATATTCACTATTTTAATTTTCTAAAGAAACAACTTTTTTCACCGGTATGACATGCTACACCTTTTTGTTTAACATTTATAAGAATTGTATCACAATCACAATCTAAAAATATTTCTTTAACTTCCTGTGTATTCCCTGATGTTGCTCCTTTATTCCATAACTCTTTTCTGCTTCTAGAATAAAAATAGGTATATCCAGTTTCTAAAGTCTTTTCAAGACTCTCTTTGTTCATATAAGCAAGCATTAAAACTTCACCCGTAGTACCTTCTCTTACAATTGCAGGTACTAAGCCATAGCTCTTGTCAAAGTCAACAACATTTATATCTATTTTTTCTATCATATCTTACTCCTTATAAAGGCTTATACCTTTACCTTTAAGATAAGCTTTAAGTTCTGGTATTTGAATTTCTTTATAATGGAAAATTGATGCTGCTAATGCACAGTCTGCTATGTCAGTTTTAAATACATCATAAAAATCTTCTAATGTACCACAACCACCTGATGCAATAACCACTGCACCTGTTGCATCTTTTATTGCCTTTGTAAATGGTAAGTCATACCCTTTCTTTTCACCATCTTCATCTAAAGATGTAAGGAGTATTTCTTTTACACCTAACAGTCTAGCTTCTTTTGCCCACTCAACTGCATCTACACCTGTATCTTTTTCCCCACCATTTATAACTACATTCCAAGTTCCTGTTTGAGTTCTTTTTCCATCTAAAGCAAGAACTACCTTATCAGCTCCAAATTTATCAATAGCCTCCTTAAAGAATGCTTTATCTTTAATCGCCGCTGAGTTTATTCCAATTTTATTCGCCCCTGCTGCTAAAACCTCTTCTATATCTTCTAAACTTTTAATTCCTCCACCTACTGTAAATGGAATATCAATATTTTTTGATATAAGTGAAACTAAATCTTTTCTTGTTTTTCTTTGCTCATTTGTAGCTGCAATATCTAAGAATACTAGCTCATCAGCACCCTGTTTACAATAATCTTTTGCAATTTCAACTGGGTCTCCAACCTCTTTTATATTTACAAAGTTTATTCCTTTTACAACCTTTCCATCTTTCATGTCTAAACATGGTATTATTTTTTTACCTTTCATGAACAGATCACCCCTATAATTTATTTTGTTATGCTAATGGCTTCTTCTAAATCTAGCTGTCCTGAGTATATAGCCTTACCAGTTATAGCCCCATATATATTGAGTTTATTTAGTTCTTTTATATCCTCAATATCTTTTACTCCTCCTGATGCTGTGATATCTACATTGATATTTTTATCTAAAGTTTTCAACATTTCTATGTTACATCCCTCTAGAGTACCATCCTTAGATATATCTGTTAGTATTATATTTTTAACACCTATATTTTCTAATTCTTTACAAAAATCAATATAGTTGATATCACTCTTTTCAAACCAGCCATGTGTACAAACAAACCCATCTTTACAATCTACACCAACTGCTATTTTTTTATCATACTTTTTCACTGCTTCTTTGAGCATTTCTTTGTCATTTATTGCACACGTACCAAGTATTACTCTTGATATACCAATCTCTATTAAGTTATCTATCGTGTGCATACTTCTAACACCACCACCAAGTTCTACTGGTATAGTGATATTATCTAAAATATTTTTTATCAAATCATAATTGACAACTTTCCCTACTTTTGCTCCATCTAGATCAACTAAATGTAAATACTTAGCTCCTCTTTTTTCAAAGTCTACTGCAAGTGAAAGTGCATCTTTTGAAATAAGCTCTTCCTTAGAATAATCTCCCTTATAAAGCCTTACAGCATTTCCATTGATTATATCTATCGCCGGTATTAAAATCATAAATCCTCCTTATAAAATCCCCTTACTACTTTTTATTACCATATTATCTTTATCAACCTTTATTGCTTCTTTTAAAGCCCTTGCAACCCCTTTAAATATAGCCTCTATTTTATGATGTTCATTTTTCCCATAAAGGATATTTATATGCAGTGTTATTCCTGCATTAATTGCTATTGCCCTAAAAAACTCTTCAATCATTTCAGTCGATAGTTCTCCAACTTTTTCTCTCTTAAACTCTGCATTAAAAACTAAATAACCTCTTCCACTAAAATCTAAAACTACCTGTGCGAGAGTTTCATCCATTGGTAAATAGCATGTACCATATCTACCAATTCCCTTTTTATCCCCTATTGCCATAAACAGTGCCTCACCTAATACTATACCTATGTCCTCAACACTATGGTGATCATCTACTTCTAAATCACCATTACATTTAATCTCTATATCTATTCCACTGTGAAATGAGAGTAAAGTTAACATATGATCTAAAAATCCTATCCCTGTTTTTATATTACTCTTAGATTCTCCATCTAAATTTATAGCTAATTCTATTTCTGTTTCTTTGCTTTTTCTCGAAATACTAATTTCTCTCAAATTCTTCACCTCTTATTAGTGAATACATACATTCAATAACTTGTCGATTATTTTCCATTGTACCGACTGTAATTCTTCCTTTACTTTCACTAAAACTTCTTATTCTTATTCCTGTTTTCATAAGTGATAATCTTATCTCTTCAGTTGAATCTCCTTCAAAATATATATAGTTAGACTTGCTTTGATAAAATTTTATATCACTAAACTCTTTTTCAATTAATTTTAATTTTTCAAAAAGCATAGTTCTTCCTTCTATAATTTTATTAACACTCTTTTTCATTAAATCAGGTTTTTCTAGAGCTTTTATCGCTACATAATTTGAAAATCTGTTAATATTAAAAGGTACCTTCTTGCTATTTAATTCTCGAACTTGATCTACATTTGCAATTAAAAATCCTACTCTTAAACTTGCAAGTCCAAATGCCTTTGATAAAGTTCTTGTTACTATCAAATTCGAATAGTTATCTATTTCATCTATAACAGACTCTCCAAAGAACTCAAAGTAAGCCTCGTCAATAACTATTTTTATATCCGTAATATTATCCAATATTTTTTTAATAGTATCTTTACCTAGTGCATTTCCTGTTGGATTATTAGGATTAGAAAACATTACTACTTTAGGGCTAATTCTTTTAATTTCACTTATAAATTCATCAACATCAAATTTATTTTTATCAAAAACATATTTATGGATTGCTCCATCATTTTGCCTAACATAAAAATCATACATTCCAAAATCAGGTCCAAATGTCATTAATACATCATCTTTAAATATATAATTTGAAATTATTAAATTTAACATCTCATCAGAACCATTTCCTGCAATAATATTTTCTAATTTAACATTACAATAATTTGCATACTTCCCTCGCAATTCTACGTACTCATTATCTGGATATTGAAACACTTCCTCACTAAGTGATAGACCCTTTAAAAAATTTATCTTGCCGTATGGGTTATATAGATTTTCATTACTATCTAATCCTATAATTTTCATTATTTTCTCCCCATCCTAACATTTATAGAATTTTTATGAGCTAACAAACCTTCCTTTTCTGCAATAAGCATTATATTTTCACCATTTTTATTAATAGCCTCCTTTGTATAATACGTAAATGACATCTTTTTAATAAAACTATCAACTGATAACGGCGAAAAAAATCTAGCTGTACTGTTAGTAGGAAGTACATGATTTACCCCCGCAAAATAATCACCTACTGGTTCTGGTGTATAGTACCCTAAAAATACAGAAGCTGCATTTTTAACTTTTTCTAGATATTCCATAGGATTTTTAATCATAAGCTCTAAATGTTCTGGTGCAAACTCATTAGCCACTTCTATGGCATCATCTATCGTTTCACAAATTATTGCTTTGCTATAATTTTCTAATGAGCATTCTATTATATCTCTTCTCTCTAAAACTTCTAGTTGTTTTTTTATTTCCTCATTCACTCTAGTTACAACTTCTTCTGAAGTTGTAACTAATATGCTAGCTGCCATTTTATCATGTTCTGCTTGCGATAAAAGATCTGCTGCTACATACTCTGGATTTGCTCCCTCATCTGCAACTACTAGTATTTCACTAGGGCCTGCTATCATATCTATATCTACAACCCCGTATAACATCTTTTTAGCTGTTGCAACATATATATTCCCCGGCCCTACAATCTTATCTACCTTTGGAATTGATTCCGTCCCAAATGCTAAAGCAGCTACTGCTTGTGCCCCACCTATACTATAAACAACATCAACCCCTGCAACTAGCGCAGCTGCTGCAATATATGGATTAATCTTCCCCTCTTTAGCTGGTGGTGTAACCATAATTATATTTTTCACACCTGCAACCTTTGCTGGAATAACATTCATCAAAACTGAGGATGGATATGCCGCTGTCCCACCCGGAACATACACTCCTACCTTTTCAAGTGGCATTACTCTTTGACCTAAAAAAACTCCATCATTTTCAAAATTTATATAAGAATTTTGCTTTTGCTTTATATGAAATTTTTCTATATTTACTTTTGCTTTTTCTAATGCACTGATAAATTCATTAGAAACCTTTTTAGCCTCTTCCTCTAGTTGAGATTTGCTAATAACAAAATTTTCAATTTCAATATTATCAAATCTCTCTGAATATGCCCTTAACGATACATCACCATTTAATTTAACTTTTTCTATTATTTCCTTAACTGAATTCTCTATCTCTATTGGTGTAGAAACTACTCTATCTTTAAAAACCTTACCGATCCCTTCTCCTGTGTTATAAAAACTAACCTTAAGCATACTAAACTCCCCTTACCTTACTACCTTTTCTAATAAATTTATTAATGGCAATAACTGTTCTTGTTTCATTTTAAAACTAACTTTATTAGCAATAAGTCTTGCACTTATATTGCAAACCTCATCTAACACAATTAATCCATTTTCTTTTAACGTTGTTCCTGTTTCCATAATATCAACAATTCCATCACATAATCCCAAAATAGGTGCAAGTTCTACTGATCCTTCTATTTTAATAACCTCAACATCCATATATCTCTTTTTAAAATACTCAGTTGCTACCTCCGGATATTTTGAAGCAATTTTAACATGACCAACTCTTTCAAATAAATTTATATTTGGCATTCCTGCAACTATAAATTTACAAACGCCAAATTTCATGTCTAAAATTTCATAATACTCTTTACCAGAATACATAAGTGAATCTTTTCCAACTATCGCAAGATCAGCTACTCCATGCTCAACATATGTGATAGCATCATTAGCTTTTACTAAAAAATAGTTTATATCATTCTCTTCATCTTTAAAAACTAATTTTCTTCCTTTATTTTTTAAACTTTCACAATTAAGTCCAGCCTTTTCAAATATTTCTACTGCATTTTTCTCCAACCTTCCTTTTGTAAGAGCTATATTTATAGTCATACTTAAAATCCCTCCTTTACTAGAATTATCTTTTTATTCTTCCCACTTAAGTCTATTGCACTTTTTAAAACTTCAATATAGTTTTCATCATTATAGCTAAGTTCTTGTGCTTTTTCTTTCTCTACTGCCTCTATACACCCTATTACTTCATCAACTTTTAATGAAAAACCAATAGCACTAACATCTCGTCCATACAAACTCATAAGTTTATCATATCTTCCCCCTTGGACAATATGATTTCCTTGTTTTTGTGCAAAGCCCTTAAATACTATTCCTGAGTAATAATCAAGCTTAGAAGCTACTGACAAATCATAGCTTAAATACTTATCTAGTTCTAATTCTTTAAACGTATGTTGTATTTTCTCTATATATGTTATATAACTTTCAATAACTGAATCTGTTATATACTGTTTTTCACTTTTTATTTTATTAAACTCGCCAAACATCCAAGGGAATCTCTTTAAAAATACCTTTAAATTTTCTTCTAATTTAAAATTTTCTAAAAACTCTTCAAGATCTATAAGACTTTTTTCTTCTACAAGTTCTATGAACTCATCCTTTTCTTCCTCATTTAGCTCTAAAAGTTCTATTATCCTTTTAACTATTCCTATATGACCTATTTCTATCTTAAAATTTTTTATTTCTAAAGATTTTAAAGTTTCGACTGCAATTAAAATCGCTTCTACATCTGAATTGAAAGTATCATCACTAATAAGCTCAATTCCAGCTTCTAATAATTCATTTCTTTTTCCAGAAAGTTTCTTGCTAACTTTAAATACATTACTTGCATATCTAATTCTTATTGGTAATTTTTTATCTTTTAATTTACTTGATACAAGTCTCGCAATTGGCAATGTAGCATCAACCTTCAAACTTAAAATCTTTCCTTCTTTATCAGATAACTTATACATTTCTTCTTGATTTATAGCTTTTGATATACTTTTAAAAGTGTCATAAAACTCTATACTAGGTGTAATTACTTCTTCATATGAAAAATTACTAAAAATATTATTCACAACACTTAGTACTTTTTCTATTTTTACACAATCTAAACCTATAATATCTCTTGTTCCTATCGGAAGTTCTTTTATATCTTTAAACATTCTTCCCCCTTTTTACTTTAACGAAATAAAGTGGTAAATCACTAAACTACTTATATATTATTCTTTCTTTTTTATTTTGTCAATATTTTCCATTATTTTTTTGTTATTTTATTTTTCATTAAAAAGTATCAAATACATCACACCTCGAATACAATAACTATTATCAATTTATTTATGGAGATTTGTATGAATAATTCTTATAAAACTTGTTGTAACCGTGGAGATACTACTGATAAACCTGAAATTTTTTGTTCAATAAACCCATATAGCTGGGATAAAATACCTTACCCGAATGAATATTTATCCCCACAAGGAGAAGAAATAAATGCTAGCACTTGGCCTACTAGCTTTTTAACAAAAAAAGATAATCTTTTTTATGGAAATACTGATAAACCTTTAAATTTCCCTATAAAAGAACCTGATATGATTTTTAATTTTAAGAAGGAATTTGATTATATCTATAACATATCAAAATTTTTAACCCCTAAAGAAATTGAAATTGCTCACTATTGGGGATATGGACCACCATCTAAACAATTTATACCAATAGCAGATATATTAATCACAACATATAAAGTTCCAGCCTGTAGAGCTCAAAGAATTTTATATATACTTAATGCAGCATTAAATGATTCTTGCATTGTTTGTTGGCACTATAAATATGCATTTAATATTATTAGACCTATTCAATATAACCCTTTATTTAAACCAGTTTTAACAACACCAAGACACCCATCTTATCCTGCTGGTCATTCAGTTATGGCTGGTTGTATGGTAACTATTTTAAGTTACTTCTTTCCAAGTGAAAAAGAAAAATTATATAATTTAGGTATTGAATGTTCTAGTTCTAGACTTTACGCTGGAGTTCATTATAAGGCGGACTGTGATGAAGGCTTTATACTTGGCGAATTTATAGGAAATAGTATACTTGATATAACTTCTTGTGATATTAATGGTCATCATTCGAAAGTTGATTACCAATATACAGAATTTAAAGATGCACCAATAATCCCTGATACTTCCCAACAATATATATAAAAAAAAGCTTATTTGATTGCTCAAATAAGCTTTTTTTTAATTTTGAAATAAATTTCCTAAACCTCCAAGAACACTTCCTTCACCAACATCTCTACCGCCACCTTGTGAGGCTGCTGCAAACACCTTAGATGCAAGTCTGCTAAATGGCAAACTTTGTACCCAAACATCACCTGGGCCTGTCAAACTCGCAAAGAAAATACCCTCTCCACCAAATAAACTATTTTTGATTCCACCAACAAATTGAATATCATAGTTTATATCTTTTGTCATCGCAACAAGGCATCCTGTATCAACTCTTAGTCTTTGTCCAACATTAAGAGTCTTTTTAATGATTGTTCCACCTGCATGAATAAATGCTAAACCATCACCTTCTAATTTTTGAAGTATAAACCCTTCCCCGCCAAAAAAGCCGGCTCCAAGCTTTCTTTTAAAATCAATTCCAATACTAACCCCTTTTGCTGCACATAAAAACGCATCTTTTTGACAAACTATCTTACCTTGATATAACTTTAAATCTAAAGGAACTATTTTCCCTGGATATGGAGATGCAAATGCTACATGTTCTTTATATCCTCCTCTATTAGTAAATTCGGTCATAAATAATCCTTCACCTGTAACAACTCTTTTTGCTGCATTTCCTATAATCCCAAACAAGCCACCTTTTTTAGCACTTCCATCCCCAAAAATAGTTTCCATTTGGATGTTATTATCCATCATCATCATTGCACCAGCTTCTGCAACTACTGCTTGTGCATTATCAAGTTCAATTTCTACAAATTGCATATCATCCCCATAAATCTTATAATCAATTTCATTACTATACATGATTTACCACCTCTTCCTTTATTCTTAGCTATGATTTTATTCTGTCCTTCTTAAAATAAATTTATTATCTTTTTTTCCATATTAGTACAAAAAAAGAGATATAAGTAGCTAAAAGCTATTCATATCTCTTAAAATTCTTTTTTTCAACTGACTACTTGTTAATATAAGGCATTCTTAATTACAGCTTGTACAAGTTCTGATATATTTATTAAATCCTTAATAAATATATGTTCTTCTAGTGTGTGTGGTTTTCTTTCACCACTTGATAAATTGACAGCTACTATACCTTTTCCATTAAATATATTAGTATCACTTCCACCACCTGATGCAACTAATTTCATATCAAGCTTTGCAGTGTTACATGCTTTTTCTATATGCTTTATTATTTCCTCATCCTCATTGACACTAAATGCTCCATATGATCTCGTTACCTTTACCTCTGCTTGTCCACCCATTTTTTCTGCATATTCTTTGAATGTTTCAACCATATGTTTTGTTTGTAAATCTAATGATTCTTCAACTGTACTTCTTGCCTCCGCATCTATAAACACCTCAGGACATACTATATTTGTAACTTTCCCTCCATTAATCACACCTATATTAGCTGTTGTATTTTCATCTATTCTAAGAAGTTTCATATTTGATATAGCATTTGCTGCTATTTGAATAGCGCTAATACCTGTTTCTGGTGCTACACCCGCATGTGCTGGTTTTCCAATTATTTTAACCTTTATATTGTCTTGTGCTGGTCCTTTTATAGTTACTGTCCCAACATCCCCACTACTATCTAGTATAAAACCTTTTTTTGCTTCAATTTTTGAATAATCAAGATTTTTTGAACCTAAAAGACCCACTTCTTCAGCAACAGTAAATACTAATTCTATACTTGGATACTTCTCACTATTTTCTTTAAGAACCAATATTGCCTCTATTATCCCTGCAATACCCGCCTTATCATCTCCACCAAGTATTGTAGTCCCATCAGTACATATCATATCATCTTTTATTATAGGTTTAATACCTACCCCTGGCGTAACTGTATCCATATGACCTGAGAATAATATAGTTTCTCCCTCTGCTGTTCCTTTAATTTTAGCTATTATATTACCTTTACAATTTGAACCTATTTTTTCTCCTGAATTATCATAACTAACCTCAAATCCAACATCCTCTAAATCCTTAAAAAGTCTAGCGGCAAACTCTTTTTCACTATAACTCTCACTATCAATTTTTACATACTCTATAAATCTATTAATTAGTCTTTCTTTATTTGTCATATTATCCTTACACCCCTTATTTTTCAACATTTTTCTTATATTAATTATACTAATTACACTATTTAATATCAATCATTCTCATCACTATTTGTAATTCTTAATACTTTATTAATAATAAAATATTTTCCTTATGCTATACTTTAATTACAAATATTTCAAATCAATAAAGAAGGAGTTTTGAACTATGATGATATTAACTACTAATAACTATCCTGGTAAAGAAATAATAGAGGTAAAAGGACTTGTTAAAGGAAGTACTATTCAATGCAAAAATGTTGGACGTGATATTGGTTCAGCTTTTAAAAACTTAGTAGGTGGAGAAATGGTTTCCTATAAAGAAATGCTCGATGATGCTAGAGATATAGCTATGAACCGTATGATTGCTGAAGCTGAAAAGCTTGGTGCTAATGCTATCATTGCATTTGACCTTGGCTCTTCAGCAGTTGCTGCTGGCGCTGCTGAAATAATAGCTTTCGGAACAGCTGTTGTAGTTCAATAATAAATATAAAAACCACCTTTGATTTAAAATAAAATCTAGGTGGTTTATTTTTATCTAAATATCTCTTTTTTCATATCATTTAAAAGTTCTTTATCCATTGGCTCTAGACCTTCTAATTTATACTTAATTCCCATTGTTTCATATTTATTTGCTCCTAAAACATGGTAAGGTAATAATTCTACTTTTTCCACATTTTTCAAAGTATCAATAAACTTTTTAAGTTCTTCTAAATGCTCTCTCGCATCAGTTATTCCTGGTACTACAACATGTCTAGCCCATATTTTTATATCATTCTCTTGACAAGCTGTTAGAAACTTCATTGACTCATCCATTTCTTTTCCAACTAAATCTTTATATTTCTCTCTATCTATATGCTTAATATCAAATAATACTAAATCAGTGTATTTTAAGATTTCATCATATCTACCAACTCCAACCCCTGCTGTATCAAGAGTTGTATGAATTCCTTCTTCTTTACATAATTTAAGTGTTTCAATTAAAAAATCTGGTTGTAAAAGTGGATCACCACCTGAAAATGTTACTCCACCACCTGATGCGGCAAAATATGTTTTATATCTTTTTATTTTTTTCACAAGTTCTTCTGGCGTATACTCTTCTCCCCCACTCATTGCCCAAGTGTCTGGATTATGGCAATATGCACATCTTATTGCACACCCTTGCATAAATGCTACAAACCTTATACCTGGACCATCAACAAGTCCCATTGTTTCTATTGAATGTATTCTTCCTTTTGTCATATAAAACTCCTCCTAACAAATTAACTTAAACCTAATTATAATATATTAGGTCTAAAATTTTATAAAAAAAGGTATGAAAGCTAAGCCTTCATACCTTTTGTGTTTTAACTCTTCTATTATTAGATAGTTGAGTGGAATGTTCTGCTTATAACTTCCTGTTGTTGAGCTCTTGTAAGTCTAGCAAAGTTAACTGCATATCCTGATACTCTGATTGTTAATGTTGGATACTTCTCTGGATTCTCCATAGCGTCTAATAATGTATCTCTGTTAAATACATTAACGTTTAAGTGGTGAGCTCCTTGAGCAAAGTATCCATCAAGTAATCCAACAAGGTTTGTTGTTCTACCATCCATATCTTTTCCTAAAGCATCTGGTACGATTGAGAATGTGTTAGAAACACCATCTTCACAAACATTTAAATATGGAATTTTAGCAACTGAGTTTAAACTTGCTAATGCCCCACTAGCATCTCTTCCGTGCATTGGGTTTCCACCTGGTGCAAAAGCTTCTCCAGCTTTTCTTCCATCTGGTGTTGAACCTGTTTTCTTACCATAAACAACGTTAGATGTTATTGTTAAGATTGAAAGTGTGTGCTTAGCGTTTCTGTATAATGGGTGTTCTTTAAGATCAGCACTGAATGTTGTAACAACTTCTACTGCTAAATCATCAACTCTATCATCATCATTACCGAATTTAGGGAAATCTCCTTCGATTTCAAAATCAGTAGCGATTCCATTTTCATTTCTTATTGGCTTAACTTTAGCATATTTAATAGCACTTAATGAGTCAGCTACAACTGAAAGTCCAGCTATACCAAATGCCATTAATCTCTCTACTTCTGTATCGTGTAATGCCATTTGTCCTGCTTCGTAAGCATATTTATCATGCATAAAGTGAATTACGTTCATTGTATCAACATAAAGTTTAGCAACCTTATCTAAAACAACTTTATATCCTTTTTTAACTGTTTCGAAATCTAAAACTTCGTCTGTTATTGGTGCTATTCCTTCTATAACAGTTTTTCCAGTTTTCTCATCTATACCACCATTAATTGTGTAAAGTAATGCTTTAGCAAGGTTTGTTCTTGCTCCGAAGAATTGCATTTGCTTACCAATTTTCATAGCTGATACACAACAAGCGATTGAGTAGTCATCACCATATAATGGTCTCATAACTTCATCATTCTCATATTGGATAGCATCTGTTTTAATTGATATTTCAGCACAATATTTTTTGAACCCTTCTGGTAATTTGTCTGACCATAAAACTGTTAAGTTTGGCTCTGGTGCAGCTCCAAGGTTTATTAATGTTTGAAGGTATCTAAATGAGTTCTTAGTAACAAGTGACTTACCGTTGATTCCCATCCCAGCGATTCCTTCTGTAACCCATGTAGGATCTCCAGCAAATAAATCATTGTATTCTGGTGTTCTAAGGTGTCTTACAAGTCTTAATTTGATTATTAATTGATCTATTAATTCTTGAGCTCCCGCTTCTGTAAGTGATCCATTTTGTAAATCTCTTTCAATGTAGATATCTAAGAATGTAGATGTTCTACCTATTGACATAGCTGCTCCATTATTTTCTTTAATAGCTGCTAGGTACCCAAAGTAAAGTGCTTGAACTGCTTCCTTTGCTGTTGTAGCAGGGTTAGATATATCTGAACCATACTTAGCTGCCATTGCTTTAATAGCACTAAGTGCTCTTATTTGCATGTTTACTTCTTCTCTTTGTCTTATTAAATCATTTAACATGTCACCTTGTAATGCTTCTAAATCTTTTTTCTTTTCATTTACAAGGTAATCTATTCCATAAAGTGCTATTCTTCTATAGTCACCTATTATTCTACCTCTACCGTATGCATCTGGAAGACCTGTTAAAAGTCCTGCTGATCTTGCTGCTCTTGTTTCTTTTGTATAAGCATCAAATACACCTTGGTTATGTGTTTTTCTGTATTCATTAAAGTGCTCACCGATAGCTGGATCTAATTCATATCCGTACTCTTTTAATGCACTTTCAACCATTCTCATACCACCGTATGGGTTTACTATTCTTTTAAGTGGTGCATCTGTTTGAAGCCCTACTATTACTTCGTTAGCTTGATCAATGTATCCAGCTTCATAGTTGTTGATTCCTGATACTCTATCAGTTGCAACATCTATAATTCCTTTTTGTACTTCTTCTATTATTAAAGCTTGAGCTTTTCCCCATACTTTATCTGTCTTATCTGTTGTTCCTGCTAAGAACTCCTTGTCCCCTTTGTATTCTACATAGTTCTTTTGAATAAAGTTTCTTACATCAATTCCCTCTGACCAAGTTCCTGTGTTGAATCCATCCCATTGTTTAAACATAACTAAAAGACCTCCTAAATTTTTCACTAATTTGTTAAAAATATAACTATCTTTAAACTCCATTAAATTTAATTTCCATCTTATACTAATACTTTAGCATTAATGGTATCTCTTGTAAACATAGTAATAGCAAATATTACTTTTTTTTAACATTCATATAATAAACTCTTTCTTAAAGTGCTATCTTTCTAGTTTTAGAGCATTTTTTTGATGTTTATTAAAATTTAACATCTACCAATTACTAACTAATAATTTTTCTTAATAAGGAAATTATACTATATAATACCAATTAATTAGGCTATTTGTTACCAATGTAAACACTTACATTAATATTTTTTTAACTAAGTTTTGGTAAATTTGGTAATTGCCTTACCCTTGATTTAATTATATCACCATTTTTTTACTTTTCTTGAATTGACTGAAAATTTTATATTTAAAGACTTTTTAAGTCAGCTCTAAATTTATACTCTAATTCACACTTATTAATTCTTATATAGCTACATTTATTTGTTAAAATTTATAAAGATTTTTTTAGTTTCTATCATTTTATCAGTTCTGCTCACCTAATTAGTCACAAGTTATTTTTCAATAAAATTATATGTACTTAAGATTAAACCCCTTAAATTATTAGTAAAACTCAAATTTATAACAAAAATATCCCTAGCTATTTAGATAGCTAGGGATTATTTAAATTACTTTATTTTCCTACTTCCTGGTTTAACATATGGTGTTCCTTCTTTACATAAAGGACAGTTATCTGCTTCATAAGTTTCAATATCTAGCTTAACTGAACTATACATTGGGTACTCTGTAACTTTTCCTGGTGTTCTATCTACCATACATATGACTGCAACTACTACTCCACCGTGAGCTTCTATTACAGCTGCTGCTTCTTTAAAACTCTTTCCTGTTGTAACAACATCTTCTGTTATTATAACTCTTTGACCTTCTTTGATTTCAAACCCTCTTCTTAAAGTCATTTCTCCATTTTCTCTCTCTGTAAAGATAGCTGGCTTTCCAAGTTGTCTTCCAATCTCATAAGCAACTATAACTCCCCCCATAGCTGGTCCTACAACTAAATCACACTCTACATTAGCTTCTTTTAACTTATCTACCACTACTGATAAAACTTTTTCTGCTTTGTCTGGGTGTTGTAATACCTTTGCACACTGACAGTATTTGTTTGAGTGTTTTCCTGAAGATAATAAGAAATGTCCTTCTAATAATGCCCCTGCTTCTTTTAATATTTCGATTACCATAATAAATTCCTCCTAATATTTTTCTTTAATTTTCTCATTTTTCATTTCAAACTTATATCTATTTAATTATTCCAACTATTTCATTGATATTTTTTATACCTTCTCTTTTGCAGAAATTTTCCATACCTTGAATAATTTCTACTCCAGCTGTTGGATTTATAAAATTAACTGTTCCTATTTGTATCGCACTAGCACCTGCCATCATAAACTCTATTGCATCCTCTGCTGTTGAAATTCCACCAAGACCTATAACCGGAACATCTACTGCTTTTGCTACCTCATGTACCATTCTTAAAGCTATTGGCTTTACTGCTGGACCTGATAGTCCTGCAAATTTATTGTTAAACACCGCTTCTTTTTTATTTATATCAATTGCCATACCTTTTAATGTATTTATAAGAGATATTGAATCAGCCCCACCTTCTTGACATTTTATAGCCATATCAACTATATCTTCTGCATTTGGTGATAATTTAACCATTAAAGGTTTATTTGTTAATGCTTTTATTTTTGATACAACATCTTTTGCTACATCAGATTTAATTCCAAAAGCCATTCCACCTGATTTTACATTAGGGCATGATATATTAAGTTCTATCATATCTACATCTGCATCATTTAAAAGTATTATTCCCTTTTCATAATCTTCTACTGTTCCACCACCAAGGTTTGCAATAATATTGGTACCTAGCTTTTTCATATTTTTAAGTTCATTTTTTATAAAACCTTCAACCCCGGGGTTCTGAAGACCTACTGAATTCATCATCCCTTGTGGTGTTTCAAAAACTCTTATTCCATCATTTCCTTGTTTTTCATTTAAAGTTAGACCTTTAGATGAAATTCCGCCAAGAATTCCAACATCATAAAAGTTTTTATACTCTGTTCCAAATCCAAATGTTCCTGATGCTGCTATTACAGGATTTTTAAAATCCACTCCATTTATATTAACTTCTAACATAGATCTTCCCCCTTAAAATTCGATATCTAAACCATTAAAGACTGGACCATCTTTGCAAGTTCTTTTATTTCCTGATTTTGTTTTACATGTACACACAAGACAAGCTCCAACTCCACAAGCCATGTGTTTTTCCATAGAAACAAATACATTTACATCATTCTTTTTGCATATTTCTACAACTCTTTTCATCATAACTTCTGGCCCACAACATAAAACTGTATCATAGTTCTTGATATTTTCAATTAAAGGTTCTGTTACAAACCCCTTTATTCCATGTTTACCTGTATTTGTACTTATATAAGTATTCTCTACATAATTTTCTATCTCGTTAGTAAGATATATCTCATCTCTAAATCCGCCATAAAAATCCATTTTCACTTCACTATTATTTTTTCTAATTCCTTTAGCAACTTCAAGCATTGGTGCAACACCAATTCCTCCACCAACTAAAGCAACTTTTCCATATTCTCTTTTTGTATCAAATCCATTTCCTAGAGGTCCTATAAGTTTTAATGTTTGTCCATCTTTCATATTTTTAAGTTCATTTGTTCCAGTTCCAACTACTGCATAAACAAATCTTATTGTATCTTTTTCAACTTCACAAACACTTATTGGTCTTCCAAGGAAAGCAATTTCTCCTTTAAGCATATAAAACTGACCTGGTCTTACACCTTCTTTATGCTTAACTTTCATAGAGAATATTCCCTGTGAAATTTCTTTATTTTCTATAACTTTTGTATTTACATATTCCATAGACATATCTCACCAATCTCCTTTATTTAAAAACTATCTTAAACTTTCTACTGCTTCTTTAATTTCATCTCTCATTCTTATAGCTTCTTTTCTAGCACACTTTGCAAATTCAGCTTCGTTATTTTGCTCTTTATATGCTAAAAGGATTTTTCTTGATGAATTTACAACTCCGCCATTTCCATTATTTAAGTATTTAGCTACATCAATAGCTTTTCCACCTTGCGCTCCATAACCTGGTATTAGGAAGAACATATTTTTGAAATCATCTCTAATTTTTTCTGCATTCTCACTATGAGTACACCCGATTACTCCACCTATTGCACTATATCCACATTCTCCAAGTGAAGATTTACCAAGTTCCGTTATCTTCTCTCCAACTATATCATATATTGTTTTGCTTTCTTTATTTTCAACAAACTCTATATCTTGTGCTCCCTTATTCGAAGTTCTTACAAGAACAAAAGCCCCCTTATCTCCCGATTCAAAGTATGGCATATATGGCTCTATACTATCCATTCCCATGTATGGGCTAAGTGTGATAAAATCTGCTTCAAAATCGCCTTCAAAGTGTGCTTTTGCATACATTGTTGCAGTTGCCGCTATGTCTCCTCTTTTAATATCAGCTATACTTATTGCTTCTTTCTCTTTTAAATACTTAAGAGTATTTTTATAAGCTACAAGTCCATCAAGACCTAATGCCTCGTAGTAAGCAATTTGTACTTTGTAACATGATACTACATCTAAAGTTTCATCTATTATTGCTTTGTTAAACTCAAATAAATATTCTGATACATTGCTAAACTGTTTTTTAAAACTCTCTGGTATATAATCCACACTTGTATCAAGACCTAAACATACTACACCATTTTCTTCTACTTTTTTATACAACTTATCTATTATCATTATTTAATTCCCCCTACACCATTTGGCTATAAACTATTTTTCCACCTTTTATTGTCATGTCTATATCACCACTTAAAGTTAGACCATCAAATGGAGTATTTTTACTTTTTGAAACTAATTTTTTTCTATCTACTACAAATTCTTTTTCAGTATCAAGTATTACTAAATCTGCATCATATCCAATTTGTATTTTTCCCTTATTTATATCTAAAATCTCTCCTGGTCTTCCACTCATCAAATCCGAAAGTTTATTTAAACTCATTCCCTCTTCCTTAACAAGCTTTGTATAACATATTGAAAATGCAATTTCTATTCCTGTCATCCCTGGTGCACCTTTTTCTTTTTCTTCATCAGTATGTGGTGCATGGTCTGTTCCTATACAATCTACAATTCCAAGTCTTATTGCATCTATTATTGAATTTACATCCTCTTTTTCTCTTATAGGAGGATTTACTCTATAATTACTTTTGCTTGTATCAAGGAATATATGGTGTGGTGTTACTTCACAAGTAACATTTGCCCCACACTCTTTTCCTCTTTTTATATAATCTATTGCCTCAATTGTACTAACATGTGACATATGTAATCTTGCACCTGTAAACTTAGCAAGTTCTACATCTCTGTGTGTCATCATATTTTCTGCAAGTCTCATACTTATCTTTGATAAATCATGATCTTCTGCATGTGACATTATAAGCCAGTTATTTTTTATCGCCTTAAGCATTGCCTTGTACATTATATTTGAATCACATACACCTTTTCCATCATCTGTTATAACCTTGATCCTATCTGTTCCTTCAAAGGCATCTAGATGATCTAAAGTTTTTCCATCTAAATTATTTGTTATAGTTGCACATTGATATGCATCTACAAGCCCTATCTCTTTTGCTCTATTTTCAACCATATCTACTACTTCAATCGTACTTGATATAGGATTTGTATTCGCCATAAGAGTTACTGCTGTGTATCCACCTCTTACAGCTGCTTTTGATCCTGTTTCTATATCTTCTTTGTGAGTAAACCCTGGGTCTCTAAAATGTGCATGTGTATCTATAAATGCTGGCATTACTACTTTCCTTTTAGCATCTATCACTTTACAACTTTTATCTATGTTATCTGAAATTTCTTTTATTTTTCCATTTTCTATATATAGATCTCCAAAAAAATTATGAGCTTTATCAATTATATTTGCATTTTTTATTAATAACTCCATATTCTCACCCCACATATTTATTATTCGTTTATTTTGTGTTCTGTACTACAAAATTCACATATATATTTATCTTTATCTTTATTTACTAAGATAAATTTTGGACTAACATAAGTTTCATGATTAGTCACACAGTTTGGATTTGAACATTTTTTTTCATTTTTTATATTACTCATTATGCTACCCCCAAAAGTTTTGCTATAAGAGCCATTCTTACATACATACCCATTTTAGCTTGTACAAAATATTTTGCTCTGTCATCATTATCTACCTCATAGCTTATTTCATTTACTCTTGGCAGTGGATGAAGTACTATCATATCTTCTTTTGCAAGTCTCATTTTTTCTTTATCTAGTATATAAATATCTTTAAGCCTTTCATACTCTTCTTTACTTTTAAATCTTTCTTGTTGAACTCTTGTCATATAAAGAATATCTACATTCTTTATACCATCCTCAAGTTTTTCAATTTCTATATATTCTATATTATTTGCCTCTAGTACATCCTCTTTTATATAATCTGGTAATCTTAATTCTTTTGGTGAGATTAAAATAAATTTATTATTACTATATCTTGAAAGTGCTTTTATAAGTGAGTGTACTGTTCTACCATGTTTTAAATCTCCACATAGTGCAATTGTATTACCACTTAAGTTTCCTTTCACAGTTTTTATTGTTAATAAATCTGTTAATGTTTGAGTTGGGTGTTGATGTCCTCCATCTCCAGCATTTATTACTGGTATTTGTGAATACATTGATGCAAGTTTTGATGCTCCCTCTAATGGATGTCTCATTGCTATTACATCTGCATAACAACCGACTGTTTGAATTGTATCCCTTATTGACTCTCCCTTTGATACTGAACTTGCCTTTGCATCTGAAAATCCTATGACTTGTCCCCCAAGTCTTAACATTGCTGTTTCAAATGATAACCTTGTTCTTGTACTTGGTTCATAAAAAAGAGTTGCTAGTATCCTACCTTTACATAAGTCTTGATACTCTATTGGGTTTTCTATTATTTGATTTGAAAGCTCAAATATATCATTTAACTCTTCTAATGATATATCTTTTGGCTCTATAAGATGTTTTGCTTTTAAATTAGTTTTCAACATTATGATTCACTCCTTTTTAACCTCTCTGTGTTAAATTTAAAGAAGAGACAGTTATTAATTTTTGCAAAAAAAAAGTCTTCCTGTACTAAGGAAGACTTTTAGCCGCACTAATTTTGATAAATTATAACATTATCTCAAAATAACTTCCTTATTGACCTCTCTGGATCAAATTAAAGGTTTCTTAAATTGAGTTAATTTTATCAGGTTCTTTTTTTTTTGTCAAGAAATTAATTCCATTTATTCATTAAATTGTCCCACATCATCTTACCTACCTTAGCAAGTGTTATAGTTCCATAAACAGAATTAGGAATTCCTGCTGACATAACTGTAAATGTAAACTCACCTTTACTTATCTTAATAAATTCAGTATCATTCTCAACGCATTCCTTATCACCACTTTTACTTGATATATCAATTTTCAAATCATCCTGTATATATAATGCTAATTTATTTTTCTTTTGTTGCCTTGCTAATATATCAATAAGCATTGTTGAATTATCTTTATTTAAATAAGAACCCTTAGCTAGAACTTTCCACACTTTACAAAGATCCGCCGATGTAGTTATATTCTCTATATCCTCGACTTTATTTCGCTCATCATTTGTCTTTCTATTCAAAGTAGTATTTTTAAGTCCTAAAATATTTATGGTTTCGTTAATTTTACTCTGTCCTACTATATCAATTATTTTATTAGCTGCAGTGTTATCACTTTGTATTAACATTGCTACAAGCAATTCAAAAATTGTATAATCTCTATCATTAAATTCATGTATTATTCCATTTCCATAAACTTTATCATTCTTTTCTATACTTATCTTATCTAAAAAGCTGATTCTCCCCTCTTCCTCTTCTTTAATAAGTGCAATTGCTATTGGAAGTTTCATACATCCTGCCGCTGTCATTTGAACGTTTTCATTATATCCGAATACATAGCCACTTTTTAAATCTTCAAAGAAAAAGCTATAAGTTCCCATTCTTGATTCTAAATAATCTTCTATTTCTTGCATAATGACACCTACTCTCTTTAATCAAAATTTCTTTTATTGAATCTGCATTTATCTTCTAGTATAAATATATTCACAAGTTTTCTTAGCTATACTAAAAATTATAATTTATTCGAAAAATGATTATTTTAGCATAAAAAAAAGACTCATAGATTTCTCTATAAGTCGTTTAAAAAAATTAGTCTTCTAAGTTTGCTATTAATTCTGCTATTTGATCAGCAGCAGCAGCTTCATCATCACCATTAGCTATAACTGTTACTTTAGCATCTTTTCCAACAGCTAATGATAAAACACCTATTAAACTTTTAACATTTGCTTTTTTACCATTGAACTCTAAACTTACATCTGATTTGAAAGATGAAGCCTTTTTCACTAATAATGTAGCAGGTCTAGCGTGTAAACCTGTTGCATTTTTAACTAAAACCTCTTTAGTTATCATTACACACACCTCATTTAATTTAAATTTAAACATAAACTATATATTCATATATTTACATCTATATTTATATATATTTACATCTACATACTATTATAATAATTTTCGCAAAAAATTTCAACAAAAATTAAAAGTTATAATTTTTTATTCACAAATTCTTTGATTCTTATTAAACCATTTACTATGTTTTCTTCTGATGTAGCGTAAGAAAGTCTTATATAATCATCTTTCCCAAATGCACTTCCTGGTATAACTACAACTTTTTCATCTTCTAAAAGCTTTGATGCAAAATCAATAGAATTCCTAATCTCATTATTAAATAATTTAGAGATATCTATAAAGCAATAAAATGCTCCTTTAGGACTCACGCAATCAAAACCTTCTATATCATCTAATAAACTTACCATTAAATCTCTTCTTTTGTTGAAAATTCCTATCATTTTATTTAATTCATCATCATTTCCAACAAGAGCCTCAATACCTGCATACTGAGTAATAGTGTTTGGATTAGATGTTGTATGACTTTGTATTGTTGACATTAGCTTTGTTATTTCCTTGCTTGCAGCTGCATACCCTAGTCTCCAGCCCGTCATTGCATGTGATTTTGAAAAACCATTTATAACAATAGTTCTAGCAAATGCATCATCACTAAGACTTGCAATACTAATATGTGGATTATTTTCTTTATCATAATTTAACTTTTCATATATTTCATCTGAAATGATGTAAAGATCGTATTTTTCACAAACTCTAGCAATTTCTTCTAGTTCACTTTTTGTGTAAATTGCCCCTGTTGGATTATTAGGACTATTTATTACAATTGCTTTAGTTTCTTTTGTTAAATATTTTTCTACATCTATTGCTGTAAGTTTAAAATCATTTTCTTTTTTAGTTTGAGCAAAGATAGCTTTTCCATCTGAAAGTTCTATAAGTTCTGGATAACTAACCCAATAAGGACTAGCTATTATGACTTCATCACCTTTATTCAAAATTGACATAAATACGTTAGTTAAACATTGCTTTGCCCCTGTTGAGAGAATTATGTTCTCTGTCTTATATTCTAAATTATTGTCTTCCTCAAATTTTTTACAAACCAATTTTTTTAATTCTAAAAGACCTGATGCTGCTGTATATTTATTTTTCCCATCTTCAATAGCATTATGTGCTGCGTCTCTAACATTTTTAGGAGTATTAAAATCCGGCTCTCCTACACCAAAACTTATAACATCTATACCTTCATTTCTCATTTGTGTAGCTTTAGCTGTAAGTGCGAGTGTCAAAGATGTTGACATTTTTTTTGCTTTAATTGATAATTCTTTCATAATTCTAGCCCCCTATTTCACTATAAATCTACTAAAAATATAGCACTTTTGAATTTGAATGTAAATATGCATTCTATATTAATAGAAAAAAAAGACATTTTGCATATTGCAAAATGTCTTTTTCACTCTAACTCTAACTTTAATATTATTTTGCGTAGTCAACTGCACGAGTTTCTCTAATAACGTTAATCTTGATTTGTCCTGGATATTCTAATTTCTCTTCAACATCCTTAACAATATTTCTCACAAGTTCAACCGCTCCTGCGTCATCTACTATTTCGGGTTTAACCATTATTCTGATTTCCCTACCTGCTTGAATAGCATATGATTTTTCTACACCCTCATAAGAGTCTGCTATTTCTTCTAATTTCTCTAATCTTTTAATATATGCTTCTAAAGTTTCTCTTCTAGCACCTGGTCTAGCTGCTGATATTGCATCTGCCGCTTGAACAAGTATAGCTTCTAAACTTTCCATTTCAACATCACCGTGGTGTGCTGCAATAGCATTTACTATTACACTAGATTCATTATACTTTTTAGCTAGGTCTCCTCCAATTAAAGCATGTGGTCCTTCAATTTCTTGATCAACTGCTTTCCCGATATCATGTAAAAGTCCTGCTCTTTTAGCTAAAGTAGGATCAATTCCAAGTTCTGAAGCCATAAGACCTGCAAGATATGAAACCTCTACTGAGTGTTTTAGAACATTTTGACCATAACTTGTTCTATATTTTAGTCTACCTAGAAGTTTAATTATTTCTGGGTGTAAACCATGCACTCCTGTTTCAAATGTTGCTTGTTCTCCTTCTTCTTTTATATCGTTTTCTACATCTTTAATTGATTTTTCAACCATCTCTTCAATTCTAGCTGGATGTATTCTTCCATCTACAATTAACTTCTCAAGTGCCATTCTAGCAACTTCTCTTCTTATAGGATCAAAGCTTGAAAGTATTACTGCCTCTGGAGTATCATCTATTATAAGGTCAACTCCTGTTAATGTTTCTAGCGTTCTAATATTTCTACCTTCTCTACCTATAATTCTACCCTTCATTTCATCATTCGGTAATGCAACAACATGAACTGTTGTCTCTGATACATGATCTGCGGCACATCTTTGGATTGCAGTAGTTATGATTTCTCTAGCTTTTTTATCTGCATCCTCTTTTGCCTTGTTTTCAATATCTTTAACCATCATTGCTGTTTCATGTTTAATTTCTCTTCGTACTTCATCTAATAAGATTTCTTTTGCAACATCACTTGATAGATTTGCGATTCTTTCAAGTTCTTCTCGTTGCTTTAAATATAAATCCTGTACACTTGCCTCTAAAGTTTCAATTTCTTGTATTTTTAAATTAAGACCTTCATCTTTTTTATCTAATACTTCTGATTTTTTATCTAAAGACTCTTCTCTTTGAATAACTCTTCTTTCTAACCTCTGAACTTCATTTCTTCTTTCACGAGATTCTCTTTCAAAGTCATTTCTTAATCTGTGTACTTCCTCTTTAGCTTCTAATATAGCTTCTTTCTTTGTTGCATCTGCCTCTTTTTTAGCAGATTCAACCTTAGCAACTGCTTCGTTTTCTAAAGCCTCAACCTTAGTTTGTGTAGCTCGCTGTATCATTTTATATTCTACAAATCCAGCGATAACTAAAATAAGCACTGCTATTACTATTATTAATCCCATAATACAAACACCTCCTTGCGTAGGCATCTATAAAGCAATTATAGCCATTTAAAGGTTATATGTTTGTTTTATTGAAAAATACTAAATTTAAACGTATTAAAACCAGTATTTGTTATTATTGTATAGCATATAATTTCTTATGTCAAGCTACGTAATACACTTAATATATAGCTATATTACCTATATTTATTTAAAAATAAATATTTTTAGTACATTTTTTTTCTAATAAGAAAAAACATTATTTACTAAATGTAAATAATGTTTTTTTGCTATTTATCAGTATTTATAACAGATTTATTTTTAACGAAATAATCTATCCCTGAAATTATAGTAATTATTAAAGCTATATATAAAACTATATTTGGAACATAAGTAAAGAAATTAATTAAAATTGCATTTGAATTTATTATGTCTGCAACCCAAGGCGTTGATCCTATATTTGCGACAATTAATAACAAAACTATTGCTAGCATCTGAAATACAGTTTTTATTTTTCCCCAATTACTCGCTGCTATAATATGCCCTTCAGCAGCTGCTATTGAACGAAGCCCCGAAACTGCAAATTCTCTTGAAATGATTATTACCGCTATCCATGCTGGTACTATATTAATTCCAACTAGTGCTACAAGCGCTGCTGTTACTAATAATTTATCCGCTAACGGGTCCATAAACTTTCCAAAGTTAGTTATTTGGTTTCTACTTCTCGCTATATATCCATCTAACTTATCAGTTATTGAAGCTAATATGAATATAATAGTAGCTATTAATGTTCCATAAGGTATTATATTTGTAGACATACATAATAAGAATATTGGAACTAGTATTACTCTTACTACTGTTAATTTATTTGCTAAATTCATCTTTTACACTCCCACTATTATAGTAATTTAGCATATCCTTGAAATGATAGCTAAAACCCCAAATATTTTTAAGTTACTACTTTAACTAGCAATATTTAGATTTCTATTAAAAATATTCATATATATCATTATATCAATATCTAGCCTATTGTCTATAATTTTATCTTTTAAAATTATAAGATATCGTCAATATTAAATATTTTCTAGTTCTTCCTTTGTTATTAAAACTTGTCTTGGTTTATTTCCATCCTTTTCAGAAATTATACCAAGGTCCTCCATTTCTTCAATCATCCTTGCAGCTCTATTAAATCCCATTTTAAGTCTTCTTTGTATAAATGATGCTGATACTTGACCTGTTTCAACAATAAGATTTATTGCCTCATCTAAAAGTTCATCCTGTTCATCAACTCCACCACCTGATTTCGCACCTACTGCAGCCGACTCCATATGTTTTAAAATCTCTGCTTCATAATTATTTTCAATTGTATTTTCAAGACCCTTAACATGTTCTACAACCTGTTCTACTTCCTCTTCTGAAATAAAGGCTCCTTGAACTCTCATATTGCTTGATTTTCCGATCGGATGGAATAGCATATCTCCTCTACCTAAAAGCTTTTCTGCTCCTGCACTATCTAATATAGTTCTTGAATCTATTTGGCTTGAAACAGAGAATGATATTCTAGATGGTATATTTGCCTTTATTACTCCTGTAATTACATCTACCGAAGGTCTTTGTGTTGCTATAACAAGATGCATTCCTGCTGCTCTTGCCTTTTGAGCAAGTCTACAAATATATTCCTCTACATCACCAGGACAAACCATCATAAGGTCTGCAAGCTCATCTACTATAATAACAATGTAAGATAATTTTTCACTAAGCTTTCCTTTATCAACCATATTATTATACGATTCTATATTTCTAGCTCTATTTTCTGCAAACAGATTATATCTTCTATCCATTTCTTTAACAGCCCAGAATAAAGCACCTGATGCTTTTTTAGGGTCTGTAACAACTGGAATTAAAAGATGTGGAATTCCATTATATACACTAAGTTCAACAACCTTTGGATCTACCATAAGTAATTTAACTTCATCCGGAGAATATTTATATAAAATACTTACTATTAAAGTATTAATACATACACTTTTTCCAGACCCAGTCGCCCCAGCTATAAGTAAATGTGGCATTGCTGATAAATCTGCAACAACAGATTTCCCTTCTATACTCTTTCCTAATGCGCACGCAATATGATATCTACTATCATTAAATTCATCTGATTCAATAATCTCTCTAAAGTATACAGGTGTTTGCTTTTTATTTGGAACCTCTATACCAATAGCTGCCTTACCTGGTATAGGTGCCTCTATTCTTACATCACCTGCCGCTGCAAGTCCTAGTGCTATATCATGTGATAAGTTAACTATTTTATTAACCTTGATTCCCGACTTAGGTTGAATTTCAAATCTAGTAACAGATGGACCTTTTGTAACATCTAAAAGTTTTGCCTCAACGCCAAAACTCAAAAGAACTTCTTCTAACTTATTTGAACTATCAACAAGTTCTCTTCTCTCATCTATACTTAGTTCTGACCTTGTGTTTATATTTAAAAGCTCTGCTGAAGGATATGCATATTCATTTTTAGGAACTTCTTTTATATCTTCTTGAACCTCAAATTCCTCTGTTTTTATAATATGCACTTGTTTTTCTTGAGCCTCTTGTACTTTCTTTGGCTGTTCTTTTTGTACTTCCTGTATTTTTAATTTTTCAACTTCTATTCTAGGAACTGTAATTTCCTTTTCTACTGGTTCAATGATTTTAGGTTCACTCTTTTCTATTTCACTTTTTTCTCTATAATCTAACTCTTGTCCATAAACTATTCCCATTGGATTAGTTTCAACTTCTTTTATTTTATTTTCTTTTATTTCTTTTTCTACTTCGGTGATTATTTTTTTTGCATTTTCTGTACTCTCAATTTCTTCATCATACAACTCATCTACTCCTAAAGTAGAATTGTTCATAAAATCTATCATTTTCATTCTATTTATTACTTCATCTCTAAAAGTGCTATCCTCTTGTTCAGCTAGTGTATTCTCAAAATTATTAGCTTGTCTGCTATTTTTCTTGTTAGTAATTTTCTCTCTTTGGATACTTAATGTATCACTAGCTTTTTTCTGTATATGCCTCCCTTTTCTATGAACCCCACTAGCAACACCTCTAATATTATAATTAAATATCAATATAGAGCATATAACATAAGTTGCTGATATTACTATATAAAGTCCTACCGCACCCATAAACTTATATATAGGAAGTATAAGTAAGAATATTATAAATCCACCATTCATATATGAATTTGACACTAAAAAGTTTCCAAATGAATCTACTAAACTACCTTTTACATAATAATCACCCATATTTACCGTTTGGAGTAATATAAGTGTTGCTAATACAACTCCTATTATCCCCCAATACTTCCTTGAGATTGTCACTTTTTGTTTTAAAAAATAATATTTGACCGATATGTATATACAATATATCGGTATTATAAATGCTGCTATTCCAAATAATGAAATAAATATTTTTTTAGATATTGTACTCAAATACCCAAGTTTTGAAGTATACAAACTAAACATAAAAATGAGAGAACATGCAATTGCTACCACACCATATATCTCATTATTATTTTTTGATTTTTTTTTACTCTCTACCTTTTTAATATTTTCACTTCCATTTTTACTAGAATTATTTTTATTGGTAGGTGTTTGTTTTTTGTCTTGCCTCTTTGCAGTTGCCATCCTGCTGAATCACCCCTTTATTTGTTCCTCATATTTTTAAAGTACCTAAAATTCAATTATTTATTTTTAGGTATTTATCACAAGCACTGTAACATTTCATATCAAACTTTTATATTTTACTATAACTTTATTATGTAAAATAGATTATATAAAGTATTTTGGTAAAAATACATATACTACATATTTTACTCTTAAAAGACAAATCTATCAAATATTTATTAAGTAAAAATACAGAAAAAGCCATAGATTAACTCTATGACTCTTTTTCCATTAATTCTTTTAATTTTTTTATGGCCTCTTTTACTCCACCCTCTTCATTTATAAGCCCAGCTTCTACCGCCTCTTCACCGATTAATATTGATCCCATATCATTTAAAAGATCATCTGTTTTCATCATAAGTTTTTTAAGTTTTGGTTTTGTTATTCTAGATGTTCTAACTATAAAATCATTTATTCTCTCTTGCATCTTTTCAAAATATTTAAAAGTTTGTGGCACACCTATAACAAGTCCTGTCATTCTTACTGGATGAACTATCATAGTTGCTGATGGTGATATAAATGAATAATTCGCCGCTGTTGCTAGTGGAACTCCTATTGAATGCCCTCCTCCAATAACAATTGATACTGTTGGCTTACTAAGACTTCGAATTATTTCAGCAATTGCAAGTCCTGCCTCTACATCTCCTCCAACAGTATTTAAAACAAATAATATCCCCTTTACCTTCTCACTTTGCTCAATTTCTAAAAGTTGTGGTATCATATGTTCATACTTTGTTGTTTTGGTTTGTGGTGTTGCCTCTGCGTGTCCCTCAATCACGCCTATTATACTAATAACTTGTATCGTATCTTTTTCTTCTTCTTTCTCTTCCTCATCTTCCGCTTTATCAACTAAGCCAAATTCTTTTATTTGTTCTATTTTTGCTATCTTTTCTTTATTCTCACAATCTACTTTTTCTTCTTCAATCTCTTTATCGTTCTTTAACTCTATTCCTTTTTTTTCTAAATCATAAGCGTTTAATTCCATAATAAAACCCTCCTGTAATACACTTAGCTTTTACAAGAGGGTTTAAATTTATACTATATATATCTTATTCTATTTTATAAAAATGCTTGATGTAATGCTTTTATTGCTTCTTGAACCTTATCAGTTTCAACAAGACACCAAATAGTCATATGTGAGTCAGCACTTTGTAAAACCTCGATGCCTTTTTTATCAAGAGCTGTAACTATTTTAGCCATAACCCCTGGAATACCTCTCATTTTTGTTCCAACTACTGCAATCTTACTTAAATCTTCGATAAGTGCAAACTTGATATTATGTTCATTCATTATATTTTCAAATGATTCTTTTTTATCTCTCGCAATAGTAAATACTTTCTCTTTAGGGAAAATATTTATAAGATCTAAACTTATGTTATTATCAGCAAGTAGTGCTAAGATTGATTTATAAACTTCTTTATTTTCAATATTATCATCTAAACTTATAGATACTTGAATTCTACCTGTCTGATGTGTTATTCCTGTTATAACCGTTGCAGCCTCTAAATCTCCAAGACTATCTATCATAGTTCCCTTGCATTCTGACATAGTATTCTTTATTACAAGTGGAATATTTCCTCTCATAGCAGCTTCAACAGCTCTCGGATGTATTACCTTCGCCCCTTGATCTGCAAGTTCAAATATCTCATTGTAACTAATTTTATTTATAAGCTTAGCATCACATACTATTCTTGGATCCGCTGTCATCATCCCATCAACATCTGTAAATATCTGTACTTCTTTAGCTTTTACCGCAACTCCTAGTATTGCCCCTGTAGTATCGCTGCCCCCTCTTCCAAGTGTTGTAAAGAACCCATCTCTATTGACACCTTGGAACCCTGCGATAACTGGAACTTTTCCTTCTTTTAAAACATCCATTATATTTTTCGGATCTATATCTATTGGCTCAGCTGACTTAAAATTACTATCTGTTAAAATTCCAGCTTGTCCCCCTGTTAGTGGCACAGCATTTATTCCAGCTTCTAAAAATTCATTACTCATTGTTACAGCACTAATTATTTCTCCACATGCCATAAGCATATCTGTTGCCATTTTATTTTCTGTCTTAAATCTTTCCCCAACTAAAGATAAAAGAGAATCTGTTGCATAAGGTTCTCCTTTTCTTCCCATAGCTGATACTACAACTACTGGAAGCGCTCCCTCTTCTATAACCTCTTTAACCTTTTTAATAACCATCTGTCTTCTTTCTGGTGTAGATACTGATGTACCTCCAAATTTTTGAACTATAATCTCCATTAAAACCACGCCCCTATAAATTTACTTTACGCATTAACTCCTGCTCTGCATCTAAAATAATAGTTCTAGCTCCTATTTTTTTCACATATTCCCAGTCAACTTCATAGAATTCACTAGCCCCACCGAAAAAGCCAAATTTTCCACCACCTATATTTAAAAGAAGTAATTTAAGTTCACCTTTTTCATCGACTATTATATCATTATTTGCAAGTGTTTCATATTTTTCTCCGTCATTAACATTAATTATTTCATATTTTTCAATTTCACTTAGATATTTTATATTACTCATAGTATATCCCTCCTCATTATATTAGATTATGAGAAGATATTAAAGCATATGATAAAAATTTATAAAAAAAAAGGCAATTTTAAATTGCCTTTACTTCTTACTGTTGTTCTTCTGCTTTTTTCTTGTCTTCTTCGTCTTGTAACACATCTCTTCTTGAAAGATTTACTCTTCCTTGAGGATCTATCTCTGTTACTTTAACTAAAATTTCATCACCGATAGAAACTACATCTTCTACCTTATTAACTCTTTCTAAAGCAAGTTTTGAAATGTGAACTAAGCCTTCCTTATTTGGTAGCACTTCTACAAAAGCTCCAAATGTAGTTATCTTAGTTACTTTTCCAAGATATACTTCTCCAGCTTTAACTTCTTTTGTTAAACCTTCGATTATCTCAATAGCTTCTTTAACACCTTTTGAATTTTCTGAAGATACAAATACTAATCCATCTTCTTTAATATCAATCTTAACACCAGTATCAGCTATAATTTTATTTATAACTTTTCCACCAGTACCTATTACAGTTCTGATTTTATCTGGGTTAATTTTAAGTGTTGAAGTTTTTGGTGCATACTCTGAAACTTCTTCTCTAGCTGCTGGTATGCATTGTGCTATTTTATCTAATATGTGCATTCTTGCAACTCTAGCATTTATAATAGCATCCCTAATTACTGTATCACTTAATCCTTCAAGTTTCGTATCAACTTGAATTGATGTAATACCTTTTTCTGTTCCAGCTACTTTAAAGTCCATGTCTCCAAAGAAATCTTCTATTCCTTGAATATCAGTTAAAACACCTTCCTCTGTTAAATCATCTGATGTAATAAGTCCCATAGCAATACCTGCTGCTGGTCTCTTAAGTGGAACTCCAGCTGCTAATAAAGCAAGTGTACTACCACAAACTGATGCTTGTGAAGTTGATCCATTTGAGCTTAATACTTCTGAAACTAATCTAATTGTGTATGGGAAGTCATCTTCTGATGGAATTAATGGTTCTAAAGCTCTTTCAGCTAAAGCTCCGTGTCCTATTTCTCTTCTTCCTGGTCCTCTTAATGGTCTAACCTCTCCAACACTGTAAGCTGGGAAGTTATAGTGGTGCATATATCTTTTTGAATCAAGTTCACCAATACCATCTATTGTTTGGTATTCTCCTACCCCACCAAGTGTAGCAACTGTCATTACTTGAGTAGCTCCTCTTGTGAATAGTCCTGTACCATGAGTTCTTGGTAATATGTCAACTTCACAACCTATTGTTCTAACTTCATCAAAAGCTCTTCCATCAGGTCTTTTTTTCTCATTAAGTAACATATTTCTAACACATTTCTTTTGAGTATTGTAAATAGCCTCTCCAACATCTGCAAGTTTATCTTCATATTTTTCATCAAACTCTGCAGCTATTTTTGTTTTAACTTCATCCATAGCCTGATTTCTTTGGTCTTTATCAGTTATGTGCATAGCTTCATTTATCATCTCATAAGCAAATGCTTTTATATCAGCTTCTACTTCTGAATCAATAGTATGAAGTTCTGGAACAAACTTTTCTTTTCCAAATGTTTTCATAGCATCTTCTTGGAATTTGATTATTGGTTGACATTCGTCAAATCCATATTTAATAGCGTTTATCATAACTTCTTCAGGTATTTCATTTCCACCTGCTTCTATCATCATAACTTTTTCGCCAGTAGCACAAACAGTTAAGTCCATTTCACTTTTAGCTCTTTGCTCTGATGTTGGGTTTGTTATGAATTCTCCATCTATTAAACCTACTTGCACTGCTGCTGTTGGTGTTGCAAATGGAATGCTTGATAAGCATAATGCTGTAGATGCAGCATTTATTGCTAATATTTCTGGTAAGTTATCTTTCTCTACTGATACTACAGTACAAACAACTTGAACATCACTTCTGTATCCACTTGGGAATAAAGGTCTGATTGTTCTGTCAACTGCTCTTCCGTGTAAAATTGACTGTTCTGAAGGTCTTCCTTCTCTTTTAACAAATCCACCTGGTATCTTTCCAACTGAATATAATCTTTCTTCATACTCAACACTTAGAGGGAAAAAGTCTATCCCCGCTCTTGGTTTTTCTGATGCATTGGCATTAGTTAAAATAACAGTATCTCCATAACTCATAAAAATAGCTGCATTTGATAACATACCAACTCTTCCAAACTCTACTTTAAGAGTTCTTCCTGCTAATTGTATTTCATGTGTATTAATCATACTGAATACCTCCTTTCGGTAATCAACTGGTAAAAGTTTATAATTTTAATATTCTTAAAATAATAGAGCGGAGAATAAACCCGCTCTACTAAATTTATTTCTTATGTGAAAGATTGATTATCTTCTTAATCCTAACTCTTTGATTACAGTTCTGTATCTTTCGATATCTTCTTTAGTTAAGTAGTTTAATAATCCTCTTCTTTGTCCAACCATCATAAGAAGTCCTCTTCTTGAGTGGTGATCTTTCTTGTGAGTTCTTAAGTGATCTGTTAAGTAGTTAATTCTCTCTGTTAAAAGAGCAATTTGAACTTCTGGTGATCCTGTGTCTCCCTCGTGTCTTCCATATTTAACGATTATTTCTTGTTTTTTAGCTTTATCCATTGATAAACACCTCCGTAATAATTATCCCCAAGTTCCAGGAAATAGGCGGTACCCTATATCTTAGGACTAGGTTCTATATGATTATAACAAAACTCTATTTTATTGTAAATAAAGTTTTACAAAATAATTTGTATTTTTCTATTATAAGCAAACATTTTATCTTTTTCTAACTGTTTTTTTAGTTCATCTAACGATTGGAATTTCTGCTGTTCCCTTATTTTTTCTATAAAATATAGCTTAATTTTCTTTCCATAAATATCCTTAGAAAAATTCAGTATAAATGTTTCTACTGTTATAGAATCACCATTTACAGTTGGGTTATTTCCAACTGAGGTTATACCTTTAAATATTTCTCCATCAATTTCAACATTTGTGTAGTACACTCCAATTTTAGGTAATACAATATTTTCACCTATATCTAAATTTGCTGTTGGAAATCCTATTGTCCTACCTAATTTTTTTCCATGAACTATTTCACCTGTCAATATAAATTTTCTTGTCAAAAGTTCATTTGCCATTTCTATCTCTCCTGCTGTTATAAGTTCTCTGATCCTACTAGAACTTACAACTTTTCCACCTTCTTTATAAGGGTTCATAACACTTAATTCAAAATTAAATTTCAAACTAAGTTCATTTAAAAGTTTAATATCACCTTTATTCTTATAGCCGAATCTGTAATTAAATCCCACTATAAGCCCCTTAGCATTAAATTTTTTCATAAGCATTATTATAAAGTCTTCTGGTTCTTTTACCATAAGCTCTCTATCAAATTCATCTAAACAAACTATATCTATTCCTAAATTTTCTAGAACTTCTATTTTTTGTTGATTTACCATAACCATTTTAGGTTTTGCACTACTATTTATAATAGTTAGCGGATGATTTTTAAAGGTATAAACCATACTAAGTGCCTTATTTTTTTTGCTCAGACGCAAAAGTTCGTCCATAAGTGTTAGATGACCTTTGTGTATACCATCAAAACTGCCTAGGGCAATATAAGTTTTTTCTTTTAAGTTACCTTTAAAATCTCCATCAATCAATATCATTCTACTACTCCTCTAATAATAGTTTTTCTATCTTAAATCCTTTAATGCTTTTTTTCCCAAGCCCAAGTAAAAGACCCTTATCATCATAAACTCTATAAAGCTTATCATTCTCAACTTTATATTCATTATAGAGCCTATTGTCCATAACAGAAACACCATTTACTAAAAGTTTCCTAAATTTTTCATTTTTAATAACAAATCTATCAAAACTTTCTAGCGCTTTATCTATTGATATTATGTGTTCATTTAACAGCTCTTCAGTTAAATTTTCTATATTAACTGCCTCTTCCACCATAAATGGACCATTTTGAGTTCTCACAAGCGATGTCATTACAGCACCAACCGAAAGATTTTCTCCTATATCATAACAAAGACTTCTAATATAAGTCCCTTTTGAACAACATACATCCATAGTTATATTAGGTATATCTATCTTTATATTTTCTAATGAATGTATTGTAACAGGTCTTGCTTCTCTTTCTATCTCTATTCCCTGTCTTGCAAGTTCATATAATCTTACACCATTTTTTTTAAGTGCAGAAAACATTGGTGGCACTTGCATTATATCACCCCTAAAAGTATCAATTACCTTCAAAGCTTGCTCATTAGTAATATTACTAGCATCAGCCTCTTTAATAATTTTACCCTCTAAGTCGTAAGTGTCAGTTACTACACCAAGTTTCATAGTTACTCTATAAATCTTTTTATTTTCCATTATATAATCTATTATTTTAGTCGCTCTACCTATACAAATAGGTAGAACTCCACTAGCTTCTGGGTCTAATGTCCCTGTATGACCAACTTTTTTTGTCTTTGCAATTTTTCTAACTCTTGCAACAACATCAAATGATGTTTGCCCTGTATTTTTGCAAATATTTATTACACCATTCATTAAATCAACTCTTTTTCTAATTTTTCTATTATCATAGCTTTAGCTTCATCCATTGTAACACCTACAATTTTAGCGCCAGCAGCTTTTGTATGACCACCGCCACCAAACATTTCCGCTATCTTTCTAACATCAAGAGTGTCCTTTGATCTAAAACTAATTTTAACTGCATCATCTGCTTCTTTTAAAAGAATACAACCTTCTGCTCCAGTTATTTTATTTCCAAATGAAACTAAATCTCCTGTATCCTCTTTATCAGTGTCAATCAATTCTAACATTTCTTTTGTAATTCTCATTACAACAATTTTTCCATTACAAACAAGCTCCATATCATCTAATACTTTCCCTGTAAGTTTTAATTTACCAAAAGATTTATTGTCAAATAATTCTCTATGGACTTGATCATGTTTGATATTGTTTGAGATAAGTTCTCCTGCTATATTATGAGTTTTTTTAGATGCATTAGAAAATCTAAATGAACCTGTATCTGTAACAAGTCCTGTATATAATGTTCTTGATATGTTTTTATCAAGTTCAATATTCATAGCAGTAAGTATATCATATACTATTTCACAGCTTGAAGATGCATCTGTATCAACGTAGTTTATATATCCATACTTATCATTAGATAGGTGATGGTCTATATCTAAAACTTTACCTTCAAACCCTTCTAAATCTCCTGCTATCCTTTCAACATTTCCACAGTCTAAAACTATAACACAATCTGTTCCTTCAGTTGGTTTTGTATTTTCACCAGTAATTTCTTCCACATAAGGAAGGAAGCCTAAATTATCCGCAGGTTTATCCTTCGAAATAATGTAAGCTTCTTTACCATATTTTCTTAAGCCTTGAAGAAGTGATAAAACACTCCCCGTAGCATCACCATCTGGAGAAACATGAAATGTTATAGCTATTTTTTCAACTGAATCAATATAATCTATAACTTCACGTATACTCATTTTTATTTCTCCTTAATTTTAGCAAGTAATGAGTCTATATACATCCCTTGTTCTATTGAAGAATCTCTTTCAATAACAACTTGAGGTGTAACTCTAAGTTTTACTCTTTTTCCAAGTTCTTTTCTTATGAACCCAGCTGACTTTTTAATAATTTCAAAAGTCTCTTGCTCTTGTTCTTTTGATGCTCCAAATACACTTAGATAAACGTTAGCAAAGCTTAAATCTTTAGTAACTTTTACATCAGTAACACTTACCATAGCTGTAATTCTTGGATCTTTTACATCATTTCTTATAATATTACTCACTTCTTTTTTAACTTCTTCGTTAATTCTTCCTGGTCTATGATTTGCCATTTGAAATCACCTCGTATTATAGTTCTTTTCTTATGATTTGTTCCATTGTGTAAGCTTCTATAATGTCGCCTTCTCTAATATCATTGTAGTTTTCTATACTTAAACCACACTCATATCCAGCTTTAACTTCTTTAGCATCATCTTTAAATCTCTTAAGTGATGCAAGCTTACCTTCTTTAACAACAATACCATCTCTAATTATTCTTACTCCAGCATTTCTTACGATTTTACCATCAAGTACATAACAACCAGCGATTGTTCCGACAGCTGATATTTTATAAGTAGCTCTGATTTCAACATTTCCAAGAATTACTTCCCTCTCTATTGGATCAAGCATTCCTATCATAGCTGATTTAACATCTTCTATTGCTTCATATATTATACTATATGTTTTAATTTCAACATCGTCTTTACTAGCTAGCATTGAAGCTGTAACTGTTGGTCTTACATTGAATCCTATTAATAAAGCATTTGAAGCTGTTGATAATGTTACATCTGTTTCAGTGATAGCACCTACTCCTCCGTGAATAACTCTTACCTTAACATCATCTGTGCTTAATTTTTCAAGTGATACTTTTATAGCTTCTACTGAACCTTGAACATCAGCTTTAACTATAACTGATAACTCTTTAACTTTTCCTTCCTTGATTTGACTATATAAATCTTCAAGTGAAACTCTATTTGAAGCGTTAAAGCTTTCTTGTCTTTGCTTAGCAACTCTTTTCTCAGCCATTTGTCTAGCAGTTTTTTCATCTTTAACAACGATAAATCTGTCTCCAGCAGCTGGAACTTCTGAAAGTCCTAATATTTCAACTGGTATTGATGGTCCTGCTGTTTTAATTGCTTTACCAGCATCATCAAACATAGCTCTGATTCTTCCGTATGTGTTACCAACGAATATTGAATCTCCGTTACTTAATGTACCATCTTGAACAAGAAGTGATGCAACAGCTCCTCTTCCTTTATCAAGTTTAGACTCTATAACTGTTCCTTTAGCTTTTCTGTGTGGGTTTGCAACAAGTGATTGCATTTCAGCACTTAAAACTACCATTTCTAATAAAGTATCAAGACCTTCGCCTGTTTTAGCTGAAACTGGTACCGCTACAACATCTCCGCCCCAATCTTCTACTACTAATCCATGCTCTGCAAGACCAGCTTTAACTCTCTCTACGTCAGCACCTTCTCTATCAATTTTATTGATAGCAACTACCATAGGAACTTTAGCTGCTTTACAGTGGTTTATAGCTTCTGCTGTTTGTGGCATTATACCATCGTCTGCAGCAACAACTAATATAACAACATCTGTTATTTGCGCTCCTCTAGCTCTCATAGCTGTAAAAGCTTCGTGACCTGGAGTATCAAGGAATGTTAATGTTTCTCCATCAACTTGAACTGTGTAAGCACCTATATGTTGAGTGATTCCACCAGCTTCTCCTGTTGCAACTTTAGTTTTTCTTATAGCATCAAGTATTGATGTTTTACCATGGTCAACGTGACCCATAACTGTTATTATTGCAGGTCTTGTTTCTAATGATGCTGTATCTATTTCTTCTTCTTCAAACTCTTCTAATAACTCTTCTTCTTCTTTTAAGTAAGCTTCTATCTCAAATTTCTCAGCTACTTTTTGAGCGATTTCAAAGTTTATTTCTTGGTTAAGTCCAGCCATAACCCCTTCAAACATCATTACTCTGATAACTTCGTTATTTGGTTTTTTAAGCTTTTCTGCAAGATCTTTAACTGTTATAGTTTCACCTATTTCGATTACTTCTACATCAAGTTCTTCAACTTCTTCAGCTTTTGCACCTTTTTTCTTTTTCTTTTTCTTAACGTTATTAACTTCTTCAGCAAGTTCTTCTTCATATTGGTCTACTATACTCTTTGAATCAGTTCCTGATAATAACTCTTTGATAAGTTCTGCATCTTCGTCTTCTATTACACTCATGTGATTTTTAACTTCAACGCTAAACTCCTCCATTAATATTCTTATAAGGTCCTTACTTGAAACCTTTAATTCTTTTGCCAATTCATATACTCTTATTTTTGACATATATTCACCCCCGAAAGTATTTATAGCCTAGATTATAATTCATAAGATAAAAGCTTTAATGCCATATTCTTATCTAAAATCCCTACTATATTAATTTCTTTTCTTCCTATACTAGCTCCTAGTTCTTCTTTTGAAAAACCATCAAGACATGGTATATTAAGTTTTTCACATTTTTTTGTGAATTTCTCTTTAGATTTAGCAGATATTTCATTTGAAAAAATAACAAGATAAACTTTACCTTTTCCTATTGTTTCTTCACATTTGTTATATCCATCTAGCAAGTTTCCTGAACGCTTTGCAAGCCCTAAAAAACTTAAAAATTTAGTTCTCATCATTCGCAATCTCTACCCTCAATCTTTCATAGATTTCAGTGTCAATGTTGCTTGATAAATTTCTATTTAGTCTTTTCGCCTTAAAAGCAGCTTGTAAACAGCTTGCATCCTTGCATATATATGCACCTCTGCCCGCCATTTTCCCTGTTAAATCTACTGAAATGTTATTTTCTTTATCTTTAACAATTCTTATGAGCTCTTTTTTAGGTTTCATTTCCATACATCCATTGCACATTCTCATTGGAACTTTTTTAACTTTCATACTATCACCCCTTCAGAGTAATATTATTATGATATAGCTTCTGATTGTGTTTGACTTTTAATATCAATTTTCCAACCAGTTAATTTTGCAGCTAATCTTACATTTTGTCCTTCTTTACCAATAGCAAGTGATAATTGTGAATCTTCAACAACAACTTTCGCTGATTTGCTTTCCTCATCAACTGAAACACTTATTACTTTTGCTGGGCTTAATGCATTTTCGATATAAGTTTCTGGATTATTACTCCATTTAATTATATCAATTTTTTCATTTTTAAGTTCTCCAACTATATTTTGAACTCTTATTCCTTTAGGACCAACACATGCTCCCATTGGATCAATAGTTTCATCATTTGAATGAACTGAAATTTTAGTTCTTGAACCAGCTTCTCTTGCTATGCTCTTAATTTCAACTATTCCTTCAAATATTTCTGGAACTTCTAATTCAAATAATCTTTTTATAAGACCTGGATGAGTTCTTGATACTATTACTTGAGGTCCTTTTGAACTATCTCTAACTTCTACAATATAAAGCTTTAACTTCTCATTGAAGTCGTATACTTCTCCAGGCATTTGTTCATTTGGTCCAAGTATAGCTTCTATTTTTCCAAGATCGATAAATGCATTTATCTTATCTTTTCTTAACACTATACCTGTTATTATATCATGTTCTTGCTCTGCAAACTCATTATATATTATACTTCTTTCTGATTCTTTGATTTTTTGTATTACCATTTGCTTTGCAAGTTGCGCCGCAACTCTTCCAAAGTTTTTAGGTGTAACCTCAACATCAACAACATCATCAAGTTGTAATATAGCATTAATCTCTTTTGCTTCCTCAATTGCTATCTCAGTTGAATCATCATAAACTTCTTCAACAACTTCTTTTTGTGCGTACACTTTTATAGATCCATCTTTGGCTCTTCTTATTTTTACATTTTGAGCTTGGCTTGAGTAGTTCTTTTTATAAGCTGCAACAATTGCCTCGTCTAAGACTTCTAATAGCTCTTCTTCGCTTATTCCTTTTTCTCTTACTATCTCAGTTAATGCTCCTAGAAATTCATTCTTCATATCTATATCCTCCTCATTATATATCGCATTCTAGATTAGCTGATTTTATTTTATCTTTTGGAATTACAATATTATTTCCTTTAACCTCAACTATTATCTCTTCTTTTTTAACTTCTTTTAAAATCCCCATAAATTTTTTTGAATCTTCTACTGGGCTTTTTAAAACTACTTTTATCTTTTGGTCTAATACTTTATTAAAGTGGTCATCATTATGTAGCGCTCTGAACACTCCTGGTGAAGAAACTTCTAGATAATCCACGTCTATTTGCTTTTCCATTTCTTTTAAGTCGAATAGTTCATTGACTTTTCTACTTACAGACTCACATGCTGAAAAATCCACTTTCCCTTCTGGGTTTTCTATATAAACTCTCAAGTAGTTTTCGCCACTTTCTTTTACATATTCTAAATGGTACAGCTCATAATTTAACTCTTCAAATATAGGGTTGAATAGAGTAGCTAATTGCTCTAAAACATCTTCTTTCATCATATCTTCCCTCCTTATTCAGTTTTCATTATATAGTATTCCTAATATATCTATTATTTAAACATACACAAAAACGCAACTAATAACAAGTTGCGTTTAAACAGAAAGAGCGGGAATCTTCTTCCCACTCTTATCATTCAAGCTATTAGTAAAATACTTTATATACTCATTCTATCATATTCCAATTTTTATTACAAGTTTATTTTTAACGTATAGATAGATTCCATAAGCACCTTTAATCTTAATGTTTAAATAACTATCAAACCCACTCTAAAACCTATTCTTAGAATAAACTTAATTGGTTTGTTTCCTGAAGCCCATCTATACATCCATGATTAGTTAAACTTTCTATAACTGTTTTAGAAACTTTAGCTCTTATTCTTAAATCTTCTTTTGAAATAAATTCTCCATCTTTTCTTGCTTCTACAATTGCTTTTCCTGCATTATCAGCTACACCTGGTAGTGCATTCATCGGAGGTCTTATACTTCCATCTTCTTCTATTTTAAATTTAACTGCATTTGATTTGTATATATCTACTTTGTTAAACTTAAGCCCTCTTTTATACATTTCATATGATAATTCTAAAATAGTTAAAAGACTTTTTTCTTTATGCGTTACATTGTTCCCTAGTGCATTTATTTCTTTCATCTTAGCACTTATTATAGCCTCACCTTTACAGATTAAATCCGCATCAAAATCATCTGCTCTAACTGTAAAGTATGTTGTGTAATATGCTGCTGGGTAATAAACTTTAAAGTAAGCAACTCTAACAGCCATCATAACATAAGCAACTGCATGCCCTTTAGGGAACATATATTTAATTCTTTTACAAGATTCTATATACCAATCCGGAACTTGATTCTCCTTCATTACAGCTTCATCTTCTTCTGATAAACCTTTTCCCTTTCTTACTTTTTCCATTATAGTAAATGCAGTCTTAGGTTCAAGGTTCTTATACATTAAGTAAACCATGATATCATCTCTTGTTGATATACAATCTTTTAGTGTTGTATAACCTTCTTTTATGAAATACTGAGCATTATTAAGCCAAACATCAGTACCATGTGAAAGTCCTGATATTCTTACAAGGTCTGCAAAACTTCTTGGTTGTGTATCCACTAACATCTGTCTTACAAACTTTGTTCCAAACTCTGGAAGCCCATAACTTCCCACTTCACACCCTAATTGTTCTTTAGTTACTCCTAAAGCTTCTGTTGATGTGAATAAACTAATTACTTTTTCATCATTAAGTGGAATGCTCTTAGGGTCTACACCTGTTAAATCTTGGAGCATTCTTAAAACAGTAGGGTCATCATGCCCTAGTATATCTAATTTTAGAAGTCTACCACTTATTGAGTGATAATCAAAGTGTGTTGTTATTATATCTGTTGTCATATCATCAGCTGGATGTTGTATTGGACAAAAATTAAATATTTCATTATCTCTTGGAACAACCATTATCCCACCCGGGTGTTGTCCTGAAGTTCTTTTAACTCCCGTACATCCTAGTGTTAACCTCTCAATTTCAGCTTGAGAAACTACAATCCCTCTTTCATCTAGATATTTTTTAACATACCCATATGCGGTTTTTTCGGCCACTGTACCTATTGTTCCTGCTTTGAATACATAGCCTTCTCCAAACAGAACTTCTGTGTATTTATGAACCACTGCTTGATATTCTCCCGAGAAGTTAAGGTCTATATCTGGTTCTTTATCTCCTTCAAAACCTAAGAAAGTTTCAAATGGAATATCATGCCCATCTTTAATATATGGTATTTTACAATCAGGGCATTCTTTGTCTGGAAGGTCTGCACCTGAACTTATTGAACCATCTAAGAAGAATTCTGACTTTCTACATTTTGAACAAACATAATGCGGAGGTAATCCATTAACCTCTGTAATATCAGTCATTGTTGCTACAAATGAAGAACCAACTGACCCTCTTGACCCAACTAGATATCCATCTTCAAGTGATTTAGCAACTAACTTTTGTGCTATAAGGTATAAAACAGCATATCCATTATTAATTATAGAGTTAAGTTCTTTATCTACTCTTTTTTGGACTACCTCTGGGAGAACATCTCCATAAATTGAGTGGACCTTAGCAAGTGTCATATTTTTTATGTCATCTTCAGCACCATCAATTTTAGGCGGGAATGTTTCATCTGGTATTGGTTTTATATTATCAATTTCATCCGCTATCTTATTTGGATTTTCAATTACAACTTCTCTAGCAATTTTATCACCTAAGTAATCAAACTCTTTTAGCATTTCTTCTGTCGTTCTGTAATATAAAGGTGGCTGATTATCCGCATCTTTCATCCCTTGTCCTGCTTGAATTACTCTTCTATACATTTCATCTTCTGGGTTTAAGAAGTGAACATCCCCTGTTGCTACTACTGGTTTTTCCATTTCTTTTCCTAGCATATAAATTTTTTTATTCATATCTTTAAGTTCTTGTTCGCTAGCAACATTACCTTTTCTTATAAGATATTCATTATTTAAAATTGGTTGAATTTCTAAGTAGTCATAAAAATTTGCTATTTCTTTTAATTCATCCGTTGTCTTTCCTTCTAAAACAGCTCTAAAGACTTCTCCTCCCTCACAAGCAGAGCCAATTATAAGACCTTCTCTCATTTCGGTTAATAATGTTTTTGGTATTCTTGGTCTTCTAAAGAAGTGTTCTAAATGTGCCTCTGACACTATTTTATAAAGATTTTTGATACCTGCTTGTGTTTTTGCTAATATGATAATATGATTTGTTGGTTGCTTTTTAATATCTACATTCTTTAAGAACTGAACATTAAGCTCTTTTAAATCATTAATTTCCATTTCTTCTTTTAACTTTTTAAAACAAACTAACAGTATATCTCCTGTTGCCTTAGCATCATCTACTGCTCTATGGTGATTTTCTAAACTAATTCCTAGATATTTTGCAACTGTATTTAATTTTACTCTTTTAAGTTCTGGATATAAAAATCTTGCAAGTGGTACTGTATCTAAAACTTGATTAGAAAACTCTTTACCCATATCTCTTAAGTTTTTCTTTATGAAAGATACATCAAACGGTGCATTATGAGCTACCATTGTTGCATCTCCAACAAACTCCATAAACTTTGGAAGTATATTTTCTATAAGGTCTGCATCTACTAGCATTTCATCTGTTATATGTGTTAATTCTATTATCACCGCTGGCAGATGTCTTTGTGGATTTACAAACGCACTAAACCTATCTATAACTTCACCATTTTTTATTTTGACAGCTCCAATTTCTATTATTTTGTCATTTTTACTTGAGAACCCTGTTGTCTCAAGGTCAAATACAACAAATTCTTCATCAAGAGTTCCTTCATCACCATTTATAACTATTGGTGTTCCATTATCAACAAGATATCCCTCAACTCCATAAAGAATCTTTACTCCATGTTTTTTACCTGCACTTTGTGCATCTGGAAAGGCCTGAACAACCCCATGGTCTGTTACTGCCATTGCTTTATGACCAAACTTTGCAGCTCTTGCAACTAAATCTTTAACCGACGTCATAGCATCCATACTACTCATATTAGTATGAAGATGCAGTTCAACCCTCTTCTCTAAAGAATTATCCGCTCTCTCTACTTTTTTAAGTTTTAAAATGTCCTTACCCATTATTACTACTTCTTTCATGTAGGTATCCATAGTAGCTTCACCTCTTACTTTACAGTGAAGCCCTTTTTTGATATTCTCAAGAACATGCTCAGTATCCCTTGGTCTTAAGAAACATTTAACTGCAATTGAACTTGTATAGTCAGTAACATAAAATGTAAGTATAATTTTCCCTGCCCTAGTTTCAAATATTTCTGTTTTAAATACATCCCCTGCAACAGCTACATACCCCGATTTTTCATCTATATCAACAATATCTATTACTTCTTGTTTTATCTCTCGACCAAGTATAGTATTTTCATTCTTTCTAGCAGATTCTCCATCATAGTAACTTTTAACTTCAGGGGTTTTAATTTTTTCTTCCCCCTGTTCCTTCTTAGGATTTTCTGTTTGTCTTGTTTTAATTCCTTGTATTATTTCTTTTTCTATTCTTTTTTGCTCTTCCACATATGAATTATCAACAAGGCTACTATCGAATTTAAATTCTATTCTACACTCTAATCCAAATACATCCTTTAGTGTTTTTCTAATTGTATTATCTACACCTTTTTTCTTTGAATATTCCATAAGATAATCAAAAGCTGATTCAACTATTATAAGGTCATCTTTAACCGCTCTTTTAGAATCTACTAAAAATGGTTTTATCATAGGACATCCATTTATTATGTTACCTATAACATCAAGCCAATGTTCATTTACAACTTGTTCTAAACTAGCATTTGATATATCAATATATATTACAAGCTCTACATCAATAGTAAACCCCAATGTTTTACATATGTATTTTTTTATTAGTTCGCAGTTTTCATGACTTATTTTATCTTGGCTTCTAATTACAACTTTAAGTAAATTTCTATTTTTAACTAGTTGAAACTTTTCTACTACAAACTCTAATCTATCAAGCTTGTCATCACTCTTAAGTGTTGCATTAATTTTTTTTATAAACTCAGCACTCAAAAACAATCAACTCCTCTCTTAAAAAACAAAAGGACTCTAATACAAGAGCCCCTTTATAATTCTATAATTCTTCTTCTATTATTCTTAATAATTCTGAAACTAACTCAGTTTCATTAACTTTTTTAACTACTTCGCCTTTTTTAAAGATTATACCGTAACCTTTTCCTCCAGCGATTCCTATATCTGCATCCCTTGCTTCTCCTGGTCCGTTAACAACACATCCCATTACAGCAACTTTTATATTTTTCTTAGAATCTGATAATTTTGCCTCTACCTCATTTGCAATTGATATAAGGTCTATTTCAGTCCTACCACATGTAGGGCATGATACAAATTCTACTCCATCAGTTATATGACCAAAGTTCTTAAGTATCTCTTTACCAACTTTAATTTCTTCGATCGGATCACCTGTTAATGATATTCTTATAGTATCACCAATTCCCTCTGCTAGTAAAGTACCAATTCCAAGTGCTGATTTAAGCGTACCTCTCCAGATTGTTCCTGCCTCAGTAACACCTAAGTGCAATGGATAGTCAACTTTTTCTGATGCAAGTCTATAACTTTCTATCATAGTTTTTATATTTGAAGATTTAATTGATATTACTATATCCCTAAAATTCAACTCTTCTAATATTTGTACATGCTCTAAAGCACTTTCAACTAATGCCTCTGCACATACCTTTCCATACTTATCAAGTTGTGCCTTTGAAAGAGAACCTGAGTTAACTCCAATTCTTATAGGAATATTTTTTTCCATACAAGCTTTAACAACAGCTTCAACTCTATCTCTACTTCCTATATTACCTGGATTTATTCTTATAGCAGAAATTCCATATTCTACGCATTTAAGTGCAAGTCTATAATCAAAATGTATATCCGCTACTACTGGAATTGTAACTCTTTTTACAATTTCTTTTATTGCTTGTGCCGCTTCCATATCTGGAACTGCACATCTTATAATATCACATCCTGCATTTTGAAGTTGTTCAATTTGTGCAACTGTTGCATCTACATCTCTTGTATCCGTATTAGTCATAGATTGAACAGTAACTCTTGAGTCCCCCCCAACATATACATTTCCAACTTTAACTTTTCTTGTATTCTTCTTTTCAAAAGCAAATCTATCTGATGCCTTTAAACTTATATTTTCTACTTTCATATTTCCACCTCTTATATACTAACTGGGAATATAATATCCTTTAATACTACTATGGCCATAAATGCCATAAGAAGTATAAATCCTACGGTGTTAACTGCATTTAAGATTTTTGAAGGTATTTTTTTTCTTGTAATCCCTTCAATTATAACTGTAAATATATGACCTCCATCAAGTGCTGGGAATGGTAATAAGTTAAACACTCCTATTTGTACACTTAAAAATGCTGTAAGGTTCATTAAATTCCAAATCCCCATTTTAGCAGCTTCACTAGTCATTTTAATTATAGTTACAGGCCCTCCTACATCAGTCTTAAAGTTTACCTCACCTGTAATAAGCATTTTAAAACTAGTAAATGTTTGCCCTATCATTCCGATAAGTTCTTTTCCACCTTGCTTTGCGCTCTCAAAAATACCTGGCTTTGTAACTTTATGATTATTAACACCTATGATAAACATCCCATTTTTATCTTTTATTGGTTTTATTTGTGTCGTTTTCACTTCACCATTTTTATTATATTCTAATGTAACACTTGCACCTTTTTGCATAGCAAGACCCATACTAAGGTCATCTGGTGTCATAAGTTTTTTACCATTTAAACTAAGTAATACATCACCTTTTCTAATACCAGCCTCATATGCTGGTGTCTCAGGTATAACATCATCAACAAGATTAGTCTTATAGCCAAAATTCATAGTTATCGCCGTAAATATAATTATTGCAAGAACTAAGTTCATAAATGCCCCTGCAAAGAATACTATAAATCTAATTAATGGCGATTTATTAGATAAAGCGCTCTTATCATTAACATCTACATCCTCATCTTCTTCAGACTCACCATACATTTGAACAAATCCACCTATCGGAAGTGCTCTTATACTATAATCTGTTTCACCATGATTTAAACTAAAAAGTTTTGGTCCCATCCCTATTGAAAACTCTAGAACTTTTACTCCACTAAGTTTAGCTGCTGTAAAATGTCCAATTTCATGTATTAATATTATCAACCCAAATGCTAATATAGCAAAAATAATACTCACTAACTTACCCCTCCTAAAATTTCACCTATCTATTTACTGTAATTTTTATAAATATACTCTCTTACCTCTTTATCTTTTGCAATTACATTTTCAAGAGTTATGTCTTCTTTATAATTAAATTTCTCCATACACTCTTTTATTATTCTCTCGATATCAAGATATTCTATTTTTCTATTTAAAAATAAATCAACAGCTGCTTCATTTGCACCATTTAATATAGCCGGCATAAGTCCCCCAACTTTCCCTGCCTCAAATGCATATTTTAAACATGAAAAGACTTCTATATTTGGAACCTCAAAATTAAGACTACTTATAGTTTTAAAATCAAGTCTTCCCCCTATATTCCCTTCTCTTCTTGGATAATTTAATGCATACTGTATTGGAAGTTTCATATCTGGAACTCCAAGTTGTGCTATAACTGCACCATCTTCATATTCAACCATTGAATGTATAATTGATTCTGGATGAACAACAACCTCAATATCTTCATAAGGACAATCAAATAAGAAATGCGCCTCTATAACTTCTAATCCTTTATTCATTAAAGTTGATGAATCTATTGAAATCTTTTGCCCCATATTCCATTTAGGATGTTTTAGAGCTTTTTCAATAGTAACTTTCTTAAGCATTTCTTTTGTATACCCTCTAAAAGGCCCACCTGATGCTGTTAAAAGTATCTTATGAAGTTTATTATGCTCATTGCCTTGTAATGACTGGAATATAGCACTATGCTCAGAATCAACCGGAAGTATTCTAACTCCTTTTTCTTTAGCAAGGCTCATCACAAGTTCACCAGCGACAACTAAAGTTTCCTTATTTGCAAGGGCTATATCCTTTCCTGCATGTATCGCTTCAATTGTCGGTCTAAGTCCTATCATCCCAACTACTGAAGTTACTACTATGTCAACTTCTTTGTGCGTTGCTACTTCAACAAGCCCATCCATTCCATAAACTATTCTAGTATTTATGTTTTCAGTTTCAATAATAGAACTTAATTTATCAAATGACCCTTTATCTGTTATACAAACTAGCTCTATGTTAAATTCCTTAACAACCTCTAACGCTAGCGCTATATTTTTATGAGCAGATATTGCAACTAAATTATATTCTTCTTTGTGAAATCTTAAAACGTCTAGAGTCTGAGTTCCTATTGACCCAGTAACTCCTAGTATAGAAATATTTTTCATTTTCTTTTCTCCTCATTAAATATCTATATATTAAATTTATTATTTACTTACATACAAACTCCATTTTAAATCATTATAGAACTAAATACAACTTTTGTTAAAATCTATTAATATAGAAATTAATAAATTAATAAAAGACATAGTTATTTTTAAGTTTAGCTATCTATTTTATCAATTTGATATTTCTACAAAAAAATATGCAATTTTTAAATCAAAATTGCATATCACTATATATATTAACTTGTTATTTTCCTAGAACTAAAGTAAGATAGAAAAACACAACAGTACCCGAGAATAAAATACTATCAAATCTATCTAATATCCCTCCATGTCCTGGTATTAATTTGCTATAATCTTTTATTCCTGCATATCTTTTTATTGATGATGCAACAAGGTCTCCAAATTGACAGAATACACCACATATAAGTCCTATAATAATATAGTTATATAATGCAATATTTTCTATACGGCCAGTTGATATCATAAAGTATCCAAATACTCCACAAGCAACAGCAGCACCAATTATCCCACCAATTGATCCCTCAATAGTTTTTTTAGGACTTACCTTTGGACAAAGCTTATGCTTTCCAAAAGTTCTTCCTGCATAATATGCAGCAGTATCACAAAACCATGATGCAAGGAAAATAAGCCAAACTAAGAATTCTCCCCCCGACATCTTATTAACAAGATATATAAAGCTAAATAGAACACCTACATAAATAAATCCAAGCATCGTAATTGCTGAATCAATAAATGTATATCTTACATTTAAAACTGGCACACATAATAATACAAATGTTCCAATTATTATTATATATGATAGGGTAGTAAAGTTATTATTTGTTAAATAATAAATAGCTAAAAGTATATATCCTATTACTGCAACTGGTAGCATTTTTGCAACCTTTACAGTCTTATAAAACTCATACATACCAATTACTGATAGTGCTATAACTAAACCCTTTAACCAATATCCACCGAGAAATATTAATATTATAAAAGGTGCCATTATTGCAGCGCCTAAATATCTATTATCTGAATTCATAAATCCACCTCTTATTTCTTAACTCCACCAAATCTTCTGTCTCTATTTTGAAAATCATATATAGCCTCTCTTAAGTCTTCTGGCTTAAAATCCGGCCAATTTATATTCGAATACCAAAACTCTGAATATGCACACTGCCACAATAGGTAGTTACTTATTCTTTGTTCTCCACTAGGTCTAATGATAATATCTGGATCTGGCATACTATTTGTATCTAAATATCTTTCGAATCTTTCCTCTGTTAAATCCTCTATATTTAAACTTTCGTCTTCTACACATTTTTTAACAGCTCTTATTATTTCATCTCTTCCACCATAGTTAAATGCCACATTAAGAACAACTCCAGTATTTTCTGCTGTTAAGTTCTTTGCCATCTCTATTTCAGTTTGACAAAACTCAGGAATTTTTGTTAAGTCACCAATTGTAGTAATCCTAACATTATTCTTATGAAGATCTTTGATTTCTTTTCTTAAGAACTCAACTAAAAGTTTCATTATTGCATTAACTTCATCTTTTGGTCTTTTCCAATTCTCTGTTGAAAATGCATAAAGCGTTAGATATTTAACTCCTAATTCATCACACTCTCTTAGAACCTTCCTAATAGTTTCAGCACCTGCTCTATGCCCCATTGTTCTTGCAAGCCCTCTAATTTTGGCCCACCTACCATTACCATCCATTATGATTGCAATATGTTTTGGAATTCTTTCCATATCAATCTCTATTTCTTCTTCTTTACCATTTTTTCTACCTTTAAAAATATTAATCATAAAGATAAACCTCCTCGATATACCATAAACATCAAAATCATTAACAAAAAAACCTGCTAAAGAAAGCAGGTTTCCCTATTATATACTCATGATTTCTTTTTCTTTAGCTACGATTTCTTTATCTATTTCTTTTATGAATTTATCTGTAATTTTTTGAACTTTGTCCTCACCAGTTTTCATATCGTCTTCTGTGATTTCATTGTTCTTTTTCATAGTTTTTATTTTATCGTTAGCATCTCTTCTGATTGATCTTAAGGCAACCTTTGAGTCTTCACCCATTTTTTTCACTCTCTTTACAAGATCTTTTCTTGTCTCTCCTGTTAATTCCGGTATAATAAGTCTTATTATTGTACCATCATTTGAAGGGTTCATTCCAAGATCTGATTTTAAGATAGCTTTTTCTACATCTTTAAGAGTTGATTTATCCCACGGAGCAATTGCTATTACTCTTGGCTCTGGTATAGAAACGTTTGCTACTTGTGATATTGGACACATAGACCCATAAGCTTCAACTTCTATTCTATCAAGCATTCTTGGGTTTGCTCTCCCCGCTCTTAAAGTTCCTAAATCTGAAAGTAAAACAGATATAGTCTTATTCATTTTTTCTTCCATTAAATTCATTACTGAGTTCACTAAAAAAAACCTCCTATTTATTATTTAGAAACTACTGTTCCTATATTTTCTCCCATTGTAGCTCTTTTTATATTTCCTTCTTGGTCAAGGGCAAATACTACTATTGGAATTTCATTATCCATACATAATGTTGTTGCAGTTGAATCCATAACTTGTAATCCTTGCTCTAAAACTTGTATATAAGACAATTTCTCATATCTCTTAGCATCAGAGAATTTGTGTGGATCTTTGTCATAAACTCCATCAACTTTTTTAGCTAAAAGTATTACTTCAGCTTCTATTTCAGCTGCTCTTAAAGCCGCTGCTGTATCTGTTGAAAAATATGGGTTTCCTGTTCCAGCTCCAAATATGACAACTCTACCTTTTTCTAAATGTCTCATAGCTCTTCTTCTTATATAAGGCTCTGCTATTTCTTTCATTTCGATAGCTGTTTGTACTCGTGTATTAACGCCTAAGCTTTCTAATGAATCCTGTAATGCTAATGCATTTATTGAAGTAGCAAGCATTCCCATATAGTCAGCAGTTGTTCTGTCCATACCTTCGCCTTCTCTACCTCTCCAAATATTTCCACCACCAACAACAGCTCCAACTTCTACACCAAGGTCTACAAGTTCTTTTATTTCTTTAGCTATTCTTGTTGCTACATTAAAATCTATTCCAAAACCATCTTTACCTGCTAAAGCCTCACCTGATAACTTTAACATTACTCTTTTATACTTACACGCTTCCATTTTAACACCCTCCGATAGTAAATTCCTCTAGTTTTAAAAAAAGAGAACACAAAAGTGTTCTCTATTGTTTTTTATTTCTTATTTTGCTCCCATTTTAGCAACTTCTTCAGCAAAGTTCTCCTCAGCCTTTTCAATTCCTTCTCCTCTTTCGAATCTAATGAATTTATTAACTGTGATTGTTGCACCTAACTCTTTTGACTTAGCTTCTAAAAGCTTAGCTATTGTTAAGTCTCCATCTTTAACCCAAACTTGGTCTAAAAGACAGATTTCTTTTAAGTACTTCTTGATTCTTCCTTCAACCATTTTATCAACGATTTTTTCTGGCTTTCCTTCATTAAGAGCTTGAGCTTTAAGCACTTCTCTTTCTTTAGCTAAAGCATCTTGATCTACGTCTGCTTCTGATAAACATGCTGGGTTAGCAGCAGCTATTTGCATACATAATTCTTTAGCTACGTTTTCTAATTCATCTGACTCTTTATCAGATGCAAGTTCAACTAAAACTCCGATTCTTCCAGCTCCGTGAATGTAGTCTTTAACAACTCCACTAGCAACTGTATACTTCTCGAATCTTCTTAAACTCATGTTTTCTCCGATTTTAGCTATTAATTCTGTTAAAGCAGCTTGAACTGTTTTTCCAGCTTCTAATTCAGCAGCTAAAACTTCTTCAACGTTTGCGAAGTTGTTTTCAGCTATTAATTTAGCTAATACTTCTGAGAAACCAACAAAATCTTCGTTTATAGCAACGAAATCTGTTTCACAGTTTAACTCAAGGATAACTCCTGATTTTTTATCTGCAGCGATATAAGTTTTGATTATACCCTCAGCAGCTACTCTTCCTGATTTTTTAGCAGCAGCAGCAAGACCTTTTTCTCTTAATACTTCTACAGCTCTTTCAATATCTCCAGCAACTTCTGATAATGCTTTTTTACAATCCATCATCCCTGCACCAGTTTTTTCTCTTAATTCTTTAACCATTTTTGCTGTTATCATTAATAAAATCCTCCTCTATTTTAGGTAAAGGGCACATAAGGACACTGCCTCATCTACCCCAAAACCTTAATTATTCAGCTATTGACTCACCTTGTCTACCTTCTAAAACAGCGTCTGCCATTTTAGCAGCTATTAATTTAACCGCTCTTATAGCATCGTCGTTTCCTGGAATTACGTAATCAACAACTTCTGGATCACAGTTTGTATCAACGATAGCTACAACTGGGATTCCTAATATTTTAGCTTCTAATATAGCGTTGTTTTCTTTTCTTGGGTCTACTACAAACATAGCTCCAACGTTAGAAACATTAAGGTTTTTAATTCCACCTAAGTTTCTTTCTAATTTTTCCATTTCAGCCTTTAATTGAATTACTTCTTTCTTAGGTAAAACTTCAAATGTTCCGTCTTCTTCCATTGTGTGTAATGACTCTAATCTTGCTATTCTTGTTTTTATTGTTTTGAAGTTAGTTAACATTCCACCTAACCATCTGTGGTTAACAAAGTGCATGTTAGATCTTATAGCTTCATCTTTTATAGCGTCTTGAGCTTGCTTCTTAGTACCTACGAATAGAACATCTTTTCCATCTAAAGATACTTCTTTAATGAAGTTGTAAGCTTCCTCTGCTTTTTTAACTGTTTTTTGTAAATCTATTATATAGATCCCATTTCTTTCTGTGAAGATGTATTGAGCCATCTTAGGGTTCCATCTTCTTGTTTGGTGTCCAAAGTGAACTCCAGCTTCTAATAATTGTTTCATTGAAATTACTGACATTAATTTCGTCCTCCTTATAATTGGTTATTCCTCCACTATTTAACTTGACTGAAAAGTTTCCCCACAAAAGCAAGGCACCACTTAACAGATTAAATAATGTGTGTATTTATTACCTTTGTTAGTATATCATAGCTATTAAAAAGTATCAATAATAAAATTAAATTTATTTTTTCAAAAAACACCTTGATTTCAACAAGGTGTTTACTAGATTTTATTTTATTTTATTAAGTTCAGTTAATAACTTTTCATTTAAAACTTTAATATGTGTACCTTTCATTCCTAGACTTCTTGATTCAATTACACCTGCACTCTCAAATTTTCTCAGAGCGTTAACAATTACTGACCTTGTTATTCCAACCTTATCAGCTATTTTTGATGCAACTAAAAGACCTTCACTTCCGCCTAATTCTTCGAAAATATGCTCGACTGCTTCAAGTTCTGAATATGATAACGTACCTAAAGCAAGTTGTACAACTGCTTTTTTTCTAGCATCTTCTTCAAGTTCTATTCTTTTAGACCTTAGTATCTCTATGCCCACTACTGTTGCACTATACTCTGATAACACTAAATCATCATCTGTAAACTCTTCACCAAACCTTGCTAAAAGTAAAGTTCCAAGTCTTTCTCCATTACCTAATATAGGTACAATTGTAGAGATTTTATTTTCCATAGGACACAGTCCTTGTCCTTCAAATACACATTCTCCATTGTTTGGAACGTTCGATACTGTATGTTTTATATTTAAAAGTCTTTGATTGTAGCTCTTTGGAAATCGTTTATCTTTAACAACTTTTTCCCTCATCACACCACACTCAAACTTCTCTGAAAATGTATATCCTAGTATTAACCCTCTTTTTTCAACTAAATATACATTACATTCTAGCACCTCACTTAATATGTTACATATATCTTCAAAAACTACTGTTTCACTTCCAGACTTTTGTAATATTTTATTAAGCTTCCTTGTCTTTTCTAATAATGTTGACATGAAACCCCTCCTTAAAATGACACTAACCCACTAATTTTTATATTTTCAAACTTTTCTAAAAATTCACTACATAATATATCATAGTGGACTAGTGTATTTCAATATACTACACAATAGTTTTACGAGTGTTCATAATTTTATAATATTATTCGTCTTTTTTATCGTCTTTTTCATCTGGAAGATCAACTTTTTCTTTACACTCTTTATTGCTACACTCTAAATATTGACCTCTAGCTTTAGAATATTTCTTTAACATAAATTCACTGCATTTTGGACATTTTATATTACTTGGTTCATTCCAACTTACAAATGTACAATCAGGATAATTTGAACATCCATAGAATCTATTTCCTTTTTTACTTCTTTTAACAACAACTTCTCCACCACATAATGGACACGATGCATCAACCTTTTCTACAATAGGTTTTGTATTTTCACATTCTGGATATCCTGGACATGCTAAGAAATCTCCAAATCTTCCATGTTTTATAACCATCATTTTTCCGCACTTATCACATGGAACATCACTTACTTTATCTTCAATAATAATTTTAGAAATTTCACTTTCAGCTTTCTTTATATCTTCACTTAAAGGTTTAAAGAATTCATCTACAACAGCTTTCCATTCAAGTGAACCAGCCTCTACTGAATCTAGTTTACTTTCCATAGCTGCTGTAAAATCAGCATCTACTATTGTTTTAAAGTATTCTGAAATTATGCTATTTACGATACCACCAAGTTCTGTTGGTGATAATACCTTTTTCTCTCTATCAACATATTTTCTACTAACTAAAGTTGTTATAGTAGGCACATATGTACTTGGTCTTCCTATACCTTTTTCTTCTAAAAGCTTAACTGATGAAGCTTCTGTATATCTTGCTGGCGGTTGAGTGAAATGTTGTTTTCCTTCTATATTTTCAAGATTTAAAATCTCATCTTGAGCTATTTTAGGAAGCATTACATCCTCTTCATCATCTGAATTTAGATAATCATAAATTTTCATAAATCCATCAAAATTAATATTTGAACCACTTGCACGAAGAGTATAATCTCCATTTTTAATTTCGATACTATTTGTGTTAAGTATACAATTTTCCATTTGACTTGCTATAAATCTATTCCAAATAAATGTATAAAGTTTATATTGATCTCTTGAAAGATTTACTTTTGCTATCTCTGGAGTAATATCTACATATGTAGGTCTTATAGCTTCATGCGCATCTTGTATATTTTTCTTACCTTTATAAATTCTTTCCTCTTTCGGAACATAATTCTCACCATATGTGCTAGTTATAAATTCTTTTGCTTTATCTCTTGCATCATTTGATATTCTCACAGAGTCAGTTCTCATATAAGTAATTAGACCTACTGTACCAAATTTTTTAACTTCAACCCCTTCGTAAAGTTGTTGAGCAATTTGCATAGTTTTCTTTGTCATAAAGTTTAATCTTTTACTTGCTTCTTGTTGAAGTGTACTTGTTGTAAAAGGTGCTAAAGGTTTCTTCGCTCTTGTACCAATCTTAACTTTTTTCACAAGATACTCACCTTTATTTAGTTCATCTATTACTTCATGTGTTGTTTCCTTAGTTTTTAATTCAACTTTCTTTTTATTCTTAGTTGATAATTTTACCGGAAAACTTTTGCTATCCTTTTTAAGTTTAATATCAACTGTCCAATATTCTTCTGGGTTAAATTCTTCTATTTCTTTTTCTCTATCACAAATCATTTTAAGCATAGCAGATTGAACTCTACCCGCACTTAATCCCCACTTTACGTTTCTCCATAAAAGTGGACTTATCTCATATCCAACTAATCTATCTAATATCCTTCTTGCTTGCTGTGCATTAACAAGATTTTCATTAATAACTCTTGGTTTTTTTATAGATTCCTTAACTGCTGTTTTTGTAATTTCATTAAATTCTATTCTACATTTCTCACCATCTGCTATCTTTAAAACATTTGCAAGGTGCCATGAAATCGCTTCCCCTTCTCGGTCGGGGTCAGTTGCAAGATAAATTTTATCACTTTTTTTAGCAAGTTTTCTAAGCTTTGTTAAAAGCTCACCCTTACCTCTTATTGTGATATATTTCGGCTCATAATTTTCTTCTATATTAACACCTAATTGACTTTTAGGTAAATCTCTTACATGTCCCATCGAAGCCTCAACTACATAATTCTTTCCTAAATACTTTTCTATAGTTTTTGCCTTTGCTGGTGACTCAACAATTACTAACTTTTGACCCATAGTACCCCCCGAAATTTCGGAGTTTCACCCCCTCTAATTATTTCGCAATATTCGCATATAATTATTACCTGTTAAACCAATAACCTCATTATCGAATTGCATTTCAAATAATAACTCATTAATAATATTCCTGTCAACTTTAATTTCTTTAACAATTCTATCAAAATGTATTGGTTCTTCTCCTAATATCTTTAAAATTTCAAGTTTTCTCTTATATTTTATATCTTTTTTGGTAGTTTTATAAACTATTCCCATTTCTTTAAATACTTGCTCAATATTAAGATAAATTAAAGCACCATCATTTATAAGCAAATTACATCCTTCACTAAATTTAGAATCAATATTTCCCGGAACGGCATATACCGATTTATTTTGGCAACACGCATGATAGGCAGTATTACTCGCACCACTTTTCACTCCTGCCTCAGTTACTATAAGAACATTTGAAATCGCACTTATTAATCTATTTCTTCTTGGAAAATTATAATATATAGGTTCTTCACCAGGTAAAAATTCGCTTATAACAACACCATTTTTAGCAATTTTCAAAAATAAATTGATATTAGACTTAGGATATGTAATATCAATTCCACACCCTAATACTGCAACGTTGAAAATATCATTTTCAACAGCTGCTTTATGGGCTATTGAATCTATTCCTAATGCACCACCGCTAACTATTCCCACACTATCTTGCCCAATTAAGTTTGCTACTATTTTTTTAGTCACACTTTCACCATAAACACTATTTTTTCTAGAACCTACAATTCCAATAAAACTTTTCGAATTAATCATTTTTATATTACCTCTATAAAATAGAAAAAAAGGTGGCTCTTCTATTGATTTAAAACTTTCAGGATAATCTAATTCTTCATACGTTACCAGAGAATATTTTCCATTTTTTATATTTTCTATAATTATATGGATTTTATCACTTTCCAAAGTAATTTCGAGTATTTTCTTATAAGCTGTTACTTCTTTAAATATTTTTTCTCTAAATTTATAAATTTTTTCATAAGTTATGTTACTTTTAATTATTTCTATTTTTAACTTTGACTGTATAGGTAACAGACAAAACCAAACTCTATATTTATCTATCATTTATATAACTTCCCCTCTTATATTTTTTCTATACCCTAGTGCCTCATACACTTGTTCCTTAGTAACAACATCTACATCATCTATATCTGCAATTGTTCTAGAGAGTTTAATAATTTTATGTAAAACTCTACTACTTAACCCAAATTTCTGATATATCTCCTCTAAAAGTTTTTCTCCATCTTCTGTTATTTTTATATACTTATCAATTAAATCGTAGCTAAGTTTTGCATTTGTCGTTATTCCTATTTCCTTATACCTTTGCTTTTGTCTTTCTCGTGCTTTTTCGACAATGTTCTTATAGTCATTTTCCCCTTCTTGTTTTTCACTTCTTAATTTTTTAAAATCTACATAATTAACAAAAGAAAAAATATCTATCCTATCTTGCATAGCTTTTGAAAGTTTATTTTCATAATTAATTCTTGCAACATCACTACAAACACACTTTTTACTTTCTACTCCACTTAAATAATTACCACATGGACATGGATTAAAAGCACCAACAAAAATAAAATCTGCTGGATATTCAATACTTCCTAAACTTCTTGATATACTTACCTTACCTCTTTCTATTGGCTCACGCAAACTCTCTATAACTCTTCTATCAAACTCTAAAAGTTCATCTAAAAACAACACTCCATTATGTGCCATAGATATCTCACCTAAATTCAAATCTCTTCCACCACCAATTAAAGCAGCCTTCGTTATTGTATGATGGGGATTTCTAAACGGTCTTTTTTTTACTAAGCCATCTATTAACTTGCCTTTTATACTATAAACTTTGCTTATTTCAAGTGATTCCTCAAAACTAAGTTTAGGTAATAATTCAACTAAAGACTTTGCTAAAAGTGTTTTTCCTGAACCTGGCGGGCCTTGTAGGACTATATTATGTCCTCCTGCTGCACATATCATCAATGCCCTTTTTGCACCTTCTTGCCCACAAATGTTTATAAAGTCATATAAGTCTCTATCTTCTGCCTTAAAAGTTTCTATGGTTTCTTCTTTCAAATGTTTGTAATCTAAAAATTCAATTACTTCTTTTAAATTATTTAAGGCATATAGCTCTATATTTTCTAAACTACTACACTCATTTAAATTTTCTCTTGGTATTATGATTTTTCTAACTCCATCCTCTCTAGCTTTTATAACTGATGCTAATATTCCATTTATCTTCCTAAGCTCACCATTTAAAGATAATTCTCCTAAAAATAAAAATTCTTCATTTTCAACATTTTTTATTTGATTACTTTCAATTAAAATAGCTATTGCTATTGCTAAATCTAAAAAAGAACCTTTTTTCTTTATATTTGCAGGTGCTAAATTAACCGTTATTCTACCTAAGGGAAAATTATATGATGAATTTTCTATTGCACTACGCACCCTATCTTTTGCTTCCTTTACCGACGTATCTGCAAGTCCTACTATATTAAATGACGGAATTCCTTTTGCTATATCTACTTCTACTCTTATTAAAACTCCCTCTATACCTTTATGTGTCGCACTCAAAATTGTTACTGCCACCTAATCACTCCTCATCTTATTCTTTTTTAAATTAATATCCTTTTTTTCACAATTTTAAACATTTAATTAAATTTTTCCAAAAAAAATCTCCTATAGTTTAAAATAAATATTTTTTGACTATACTGTATAGATGGTGATCTTATGAAAAAATTCAATAAATCTATCGGATTTTATGGTGAGGAAATTGCACAATCTCTTCTTAAAATGCATAAACATAAAATTCTTGAAACAAACTTTCAAACCAGACTTGGTGAAATTGACATTATTTCTTTTGATAATGATATACTTGTTTTTACAGAAGTTAAAACTAGATTTAGTACAAAGTTTGGCTTACCTTGTGAATCAATAAGTAAATCTAAAATTAAAAATATATTGAAAGTTGCTAATCAATATATTTATCTAAGGAAAACTACAAATTTTTTTATTAGATTTGATGTGGTTGAAATATTACTAGATTGTCATTCTAATAATTTTGAAAGCAATTACATTAAAGATGCTTTTAGAGCAAATTAAAAAACACATCAAACTTAAATCGAAGTTTGATGTGTTTTTTATTATATTAAGTTCTTTATAAAACTTTTTCTATGAATTTCTGAAGGTCCATGTTCCTTTAAACCCTCTAAATGTTTCTTTGTTCCGTATCCTACATTATTAGAAAAATCATATCCTGTATATTTAGAATCATATTCTTTCATTAAGTTATCTCTATAAACCTTAGCTATTATTGATGCACAAGCTATTGATGCACTTTTCCTATCACCTTTTATAACAAACTTATTCAATCCATCATAGTTTTTAATGAGATATCCATCTGATAAAACCATATGTGGCTCTACACTAAGGCCCTTGCAACTATCTATAAATATTTGATTATTACAATAAGATAAACCCTCAGTGTCGATTTGATGATTAGTTTTTTCTGCTATTGAATATGAAACTGCTTTTTCTTTTATTATTAAAGCAAGCCTTTCTCTCTTAACCTCTGACAATAGCTTAGAATCATTTATTTCTAAAATAATATCATCTATGTCATTTAAATCTAAAACTACTGCTGCAGCTACTATTGGCCCTGCTAGAGGTCCTCTACCAACCTCATCAACACCCGCAAGTACTCCATTATCACATAATGCTCTATCAAACTCATACATAGCTTTAACTCTTTCAATCTCTGCTAAATAAGCATTTATATTTTTCTCAAGTCTGCTTCCTAATGCCATTACATTTTTTCTAGTGTCACTTTTTAAAATATGTGCTATTTCTAAAAAACTCTCTATATTTTCATTTGAAATTTCAAGTAATTTTATACTATCATTTAAAATCTTATAAGAATAATTCTTTATATTCTCAGATAATGAATTCATTAAAATATCCATATAATCTCCTCTCAAGCTAATTTATCTTCTTTTTAAACCTTTTGTCTTTTTAGTTCCTTTTTCAACTTTAGATATTCTACCCTGGAAACCTGAAACTTTAGCTTTTTTATTTTGTTCATCCTTAGCTTTTTTCTTTTCTTGATATTCTTGATACTTACTTTTCTTTTTAGGTTTTGCAGCAGATATCGCTTCTTGAACTTCTTTCATCTCTTTCGTAGCTTGATATTCTTTACGCTTCTCTTTTTTCTTAGCTTTTTTAGCTTTTTTATCATTTCTAGCTATTTGATCTGGATCTAATTCTTCCTCTTCATCCTCAATAATAAGATCATTAGGTCCTTCAAGAGAAATATTCCCAATAACCCCACCTCTAAACTCATCTAATATAATTGCCGAAATTCTATTATAGTCAACTCTCTTACCTGACATAATGCAACCTCTTCTTTTAGCTATTGCATCTAAATTATCAATTGGATTATCTGATATATCGTCAAGTTTATATCTTTCCTTAAGCTCTTGTGGAGATACCACAGCAAGTTTATCTATAAGTTTATATGTAAGCTCCTCTGTATCCATTATCTCGTCTTTAATAGCACCTGTAAAAGCTAAATTATATCCTGTCGCTTTATCTTCGAATTTAGGCCATAAAACTCCTGGAGTGTCTAAAAGGTCTATATCATAACTTGTTTTTATCCATTGATTATTTTTTGTAAGACCTGGTCTATCCCCTGTTTTAGCAATATTGTTTTTTGCCATTCTATTTATAAAAGTAGACTTACCAACGTTTGGAATTCCTACCACCATCGCTCTAGTTGTAAACCTTACAAGACCTTTGTTTTTAAGTCTATCATGCTTATCTTTTAGTAATTCATCAAGTGCTGGTTTTATATCTTGAAGCCCTTTACCATTTATAGCATTTACCTCTAAAACCATGGTTGTTTCATTATTTAAAGCTTTCTTCCACGCTCTTGTTACATTCGGATTTGATAAATCACTCTTATTAAGTAATATAAGTCTTGGTTTATCTCCGCAAATTCTATCTATTTCAGGATTTTTAGAAGCTCTTGGTATTCTAGCATCTCTAATTTCTATAACTGCATCAACAAGTGCTAAGCTCTCTTCTATCTTTCTTCTTGTTCTGGCCATATGACCTGGAAACCATTGTATTGTCATTTGAATTTCTCCCTTCAAATTGTACTATATATATATTAATTTTTAATTATCCGTATAATAAAAAACGGGGCTATTACTAGCCCCTGTTCTCCATAAAATCAGACTAACGTCTAACCTTTAATTCTCTAACTTTAGCAGCTTTACCTACTCTATCTCTTAAGTAGAATAGTCTAGCTCTTCTTACTCTACCTCTTCTAACTACTTCTAATCTATCGATTGAAGGTGAGTTAGTTGGGAAAGTTCTTTCAACACCTATTCCTGAAGCTAATCTTCTAACTGTGAAAGTTTCTCTTAAACCACCGTTTTGTCTTTTTATAACTGTTCCCTCGAACATTTGAACTCTTTCTTTTTCGCCTTCTTTAATCTTAACGAAAACTTTAACAGTATCTCCTATATGGAATTCTGCTAAATCAGTTCTGATTTGCTCTTGCTCTATTGATCTTAATAATTCGTTCATGTGCATTCCCTCCTTGATTAACTATAATGTGACGTTCTTAAACAAAAAAAATTGCTGCCAGAGGAACGCCCGTACTAGCACAAAGTTTATTCTATCATATGTCTACCTACTAAGCAACATTTTTTTACTTATCTCGCAATAATGTATTGTCTTCTTTTGATAAGTTTATTTTTTTAAACAAGTCTAGTCTTCTTTCTCTTGTTATAAGTAGAGATTTTTTCCTTCTCCACTTTCTTATGTTCTCATGATGTCCTGAAATTAAAATTTCTGGCACTAAATCACCCTCAAACTCAAAAGGTCTTGTGTACTGTGGGTACTCTAGTGTTCCATCATAAAAAGATTCATCTTGAAAACTTTCCTCTTTTCCTAAAACTCCTGGTACTAATCTACAAATACTATCAACAACTGGTATCGCAGCCATTTCTCCACCAGTTAAAACAAAATCTCCAAGAGACACTTCCATATCAAAATATTTATAGACTCTCTCATCTATACCCTCATAATGTCCACATACAAAAATCAGTTCTTCCTCATTTGCAAGTTCATTCGCAAGCTTTTGATCAAAAGTTCTTCCTCTTGGTCCTAAGAAGATAACTTTACCTTTGTTATCTTCTTTAGCTGCTCGTATTGCATCCACAACTGGTTGTGGTGCCATAACCATCCCAGCACCACCACCATAAGGTGTATCATCAACTTTTTTATGTTTATTTAGTGTATAATCTCTTATATCAGTAGCCGTTATATTTAAAATTCCTTTTTCACTTGCTTTGCCCATAATACTATGCGAAAAAATGTTAAACATATCTGGAAAAAGTGTTAGGATATTAATTTTCATCTTGCCATTCTCCTGAAGGTCTTATAACTACTATTTTTTTCTCAACATCTATTTCATAAACAAATTCTTTCATTACTGGAACTAAAATTTCTTTATTTCCTTTTACCCAATAAACATCATTGCTTCCTGTTTTTATTACATCAGCTATTTCACCATAAACAAACTCATTAGTGTCTTTTACAGTACATCCTAATAAATCTGTTACAAAAAATGTATCCTCTGGAAGGTCTACAGCCTGTTCTCTTGTCACTTCAAGGTATGGTCTCTTAAATTTATATTTTTCAGCTTCGTTCATTGAATCTATTCCTTCAATTTTTAAAACTACCTTATCCTTTAAGAATTTAACATTTTCAATTTTAACTAACTTTTTGTTTAGATAAACTTCCTTTAATCCCTTAAATCTACTCATATCATCTGTTAAAGGCATAACTTTAACTTCTCCCATTACGCCATGAGTGTTAATTATTTGACCTATTCTTAAAAATTCTACCATTATTACTATCCACCTCTTTTATTTTAATATGTATAAAAAGAGTTAGGTCACCCTAACTCTTTTTTATATAATATCTAATTCAACTCTTTTGTTTTCCTTAAGCGAAGCTGCTTTTATAACTGTTCTTATCGCCTTGGCAACTTTGCCTTGTTTTCCTATGATTCTTCCAGTATCAGATTCTGATACTTTAAGCTTTAGTATAATCTTATCGTCTTTTCTTTCTTCAGTCACAACAACCTCATTTGGAAAATCGACTAATGATTTTGCTATTAGTTCAACTAATTCTACCATATTCATAGTCTGCTAAAGAACTTAGCAGCTCACCTCCGTGGAAAATTACTTAGTGATTCCAGCTTTAGCGAAAAGTCTCTTAACAACATCTGTTGGTTGAGCACCATTTCCTAACCATTTAACAGCCTTCTCAGCGTTTATTTTAACGTCTGCTTCTGGCTTAGCTACTGGATTGTAGTATCCGATCTCTTCGATGAATTTACCATCTCTAGGAGCTCTTGAATCAGCTACAACTATTCTGTAGAAAGGAGCTTTATGAGCACCCATTCTTTTTAATCTTATTTTTACTGCCATTGTATATTTCACCTCCTTTAAAAGATAATGTATTTATATATTACTTCATAAACGGCATCTTTCCAAATAAACCTTTCTTACCAGCACCTTTAGAAAGTGACTTGAATTGCTTCATTTGTTTTTTCATCATTCCATGACCTTTTATGAGCTTATTAACATCTTGAATTGTAGTTCCTGAACCTTTTGCAATTCTTTTCTTTCTAGAATTAGAACCATTTAATAGGTTTGGATTCTTTCTTTCTTTATCTGACATTGAGTAAATAATAGACTTAACTTTATCCATCTCTTTTTCACTATTTGAAAGATCTAAACCTTCTAACTCTTTAGAATTTGCACCTGGCATCATTTCTATAAGTTTTGAAATTGGACCAAGTTTTTTCATCTGTTCCATTGCCTTAAGATAATCATCAAAATTGAAATCTTGATTTGTCATCTTTTTAGCAAGGTCTTCAGCCTCTTTTTGGTCTATTGATTCTTGTGCTTTTTCAATAAGAGATAATACATCTCCCATACCAAGAATTCTTGAAGCCATTCTATCTGGGTGGAATACTTCGATGTCACTCATCTTTTCGCCCATACCTGCAAACTTAATTGGCTTATTAGTTACTTTTCTAATTGAAAGTGCTGCTCCACCTCTTGTATCACCATCTAACTTAGTTAATATAACTCCTGTTATATCAAGACTTTCATCAAATGTCTGTGCTACATTTACTGCATCCTGTCCTGTCATTGAGTCAACAACAAGAAGTATTTCACTTGGATTTGCAACTTCTTTAACATCTTTTAGTTCTTGCATTAATTCTTCATCAATATGAAGTCTACCTGCTGTATCTATAATTACAATGTTATTTCCATTCTCTTTTGCATGGGCAATACCAGCTTTAGCAATTTCTACTGCTTTAACTTTATCTCCCATAGAGAATACTGGAATATCTATTTGCTTTCCTACAACCTCTAACTGTTTTATCGCAGCTGGTCTATATATATCACAAGCTACTAATAAAGGTTTTTTATTTTGCTTTCTTAAGTGCAATGCAAGTTTTCCAGTCATAGTAGTTTTACCTGCACCCTGAAGTCCAACCATCATAAGTACTGTTAATCCACTTGATGAGTAATTAATCTTACTCTCTGACTCTCCCATAAGACTTGTTAATTCATCATTAACTATCTTAATCACTTGTTGTCCTGGTGTCAAGCTCTCTAGAACATCTTCACCTTGACACTTTTCACTGACAACTTTAATAAATTCTTTTACAACCTTAAAGTTTACGTCAGCTTCTAATAAAGCAAGTTTAACTTCTCTCATAGCTTCTTTTATATCTTTTTCAGTAAGTCTTCCTTTTCCCTTTAATTTCTTAAATGCATCTTGTAACTTTGATGCTAAATTATCAAAAGCCATGCTCAATCCTCCTATGCGTTTATAATCTCATCTATATTACTATCTATGATTTTTAATTCCTCTTGACTAAAAGATTCATCAACAGATAGCTCGTTTAGTAATCTTTCTTTTAGAATTACTCTTTGCCTGTATTTATCTAATAGTTTGAGTTTTTCCTCATAAGCTGATAATTGCTTCGAACATCTCTTTATCAAATCAAAAGTCGCTTGTCTGCTAGTTTTATTTAAATCCGCTATTTCAGCTAAAGACAAATCTTCATTATAATAAAGATTCATTATGTTAAGCTGTTTCTCAGTTAGTAAGGAACTATAATAGTCTAATAACATTGATATTTCAAATCTATCTTCCATATAACCACCTTACTTACAAATGATATATTATCAGAATTTTTTATTAGTGTCAAGTATTTTTACTTAACACTAATTCGAAGTATTTTTCTCGTTCAATCCCTTATATAATCACATTTGTAAGAACTATTAAATTTATTTTTTTATTTTTTTATTTATAATTTTACAATTTTTATCTAAAATTATAATAATGCATTTGCAAAGTCTTTAGCATCAAACTCTTGTAAATCTTCTACGCCCTCTCCAACACCTATATATCTTACTGGAATATCTAAAGTAGTCTTTATAGAAATTACTACTCCACCTTTTGCTGTTCCATCAAGTTTTGTAAGTATTATACCATCTATTGGGCATGACTCCATAAATTGTTGTGCCTGAATAACTGCATTTTGACCTGTTGTTGCATCTAAAACTAATAAAGTTTCTTTTTCTATATCTCCAAGTTCTCTATCAATTATTCTATTTATCTTTGCAAGTTCATCCATAAGATTTTTCTTATTGTGAAGTCTTCCTGCTGTATCACAAATTAAAACATCAACATTTCTAGCTTTAGCTGCTGCTACCGCATCAAAAACAACCGCTGCTGGGTCTGACCCTTCTGAATGCTTTACTATATCAACACCTGATCTTTTACTCCAAACATCTAACTGATCAATAGCTGCTGCTCTAAATGTATCTGCTGCCGCTAAAAGAACTTTTTTACCATCAGCCTTATATTTTGAAGCAAGTTTTCCTATTGATGTTGTTTTTCCAACTCCATTTACTCCAATAACAAGTAAAACCTTTTTACCCTCACTCTCTTTCGGTTGCTGTGCACCTTCTAAAAGCATTTCTTCAACAACTTCTTTTAAAGCTGGCTTTACCATCTCCACATCATTAATTCTTTCTTTTCTAATTTTTTTCTTTAAATTTTCGATTATAGCCACAGTTGTTTCCATGCCTACATCTGATGTTATAAGTGCCTCTTCAAGCTCATCATATAAATCGTCATCAATTGCCACAGCAAGTTTTAAAGTTTCATTAATCTTATCAGTAAGATTATCTCTTGTCTTACTTAGACCGTCTTTTAATTTATTAAATAATCCTCCAAACATACACTCGTCTCCTTTTTATCACAACTATTTTTTATTTAAATCTACTGAAACTATTTTAGATATACCTTTCTCTTCCATAGTTACACCATACATTATATCAGATACTTCCATAGTACCTTTTCTATGTGTTATAACTATAAACTGTATATCTCCTGAGAATTGTTTCAAGAAGTCAGCATACCTACCAACGTTTGCATCATCTAGTGCAGCTTCTATTTCATCTAGTATACAAAAAGGCGTTGGTTTCATTCTAAGTATAGCAAATAATAGTGCTATTGCAGATAAAACTTTTTCTCCACCTGACATAAGATTAATATTTTGAATTTTTTTTCCTGGTGGTTGCACTCTTATTTCAATGTCACTATTTAATTCATCAGATTCATCTAATATTAACTTAGCACTTCCTCCTTTGAACAATTCTTTAAATGTGCTATCAAAATTTTTGTTCAAAACATTAAAGTTCTGTCTAAAAATAACCTTCATTTTAGATGTCATATCTTCAATAATCCCTATAAGTTCTTCCCTAGCATTTTCAAGGTCTTCTCTTTCCCTAGTTAAGAATTTGAATTTTTCAGATAACTCATTAAATTCATCTACTGCATTGACATTTACAGTTCCTAAAGCATTTATTCTAGATTTTAATGAATATATACTCGCTCTATGCTTTTCTATATCCTCAATCTCTTCAAACTCATTTGCCACTTCGTCAATATCAATATTATATTCTTCTAAAAGTTTCTCTAATGAATTATTTTTATCACTCTCATGTTTTGTATAAACTATTTTGTGTCTATGGATTTCTTCCTCTTTTTTTGCTATTGATAAAGTTAATTCTTCAACAATTCCTTCTAGTTTATTTATTTTCTCTTTCATTTTAGCTCTATATACTTCAAAACTCTTACTTTTTTCCTCTAAACCTAAAAGTTTTTCCTCTTCAAAGTTTATAAAGCTTTTCTTAGATATTATAGCATCTTTGCTACTTTTTATAGATATATCAGTTTCACTATTATACTTATTTATACTTTTAATTAAAGTATCTAAATCAACAAGTTCATTCCTTATTCTTAGAATATCTTTATTCCCGTTTTCTGAACTTTCCTTTAAACTTGCAAACCTTACTTTGAGTAAAGTTACTTCTTTTTCTTTATTATCCTTTTCAATAGCAAGTTTTTCTATCTCTTTAACTAAACCTTCTACTAAAATTTTATTATCACTTCCAAGTTCTTGAACTTTTGAATATTTTTTTTCAAGCATTGAAACTTCATCTGTTATATTTATCCTCTTGACCTTTATAGCTTCAATTTCTCCAATTAAATTTCTAATTCCAGTCTTCAAATTAAATACTTCATCTAAAATTCTTTTAACTTCACTCTTTATGTTTATAATATCAAGTTCTTTTTTATGAATAGTAGACTCTAATACTTTTAAAGACTCTAAACTTGATTCTAATATTATTAAATTCTTTTCTTTTTTGATATTTAAATCTGATAGTTTTACCTGAACTTTATTTAAATCGTCTGATAAAGTCTCTATTTCTTTCTTTCTTGACATAATGCCCATATTCTTTTGATAACTACTACCACCAGTTAATGCTCCACCAGAATTGACTATCTCACCTGAAAGAGTAACTATTTTATATCTATATCCACTTTTCTTAGCAATCTCTAATGCATAGTCTATATTCTCACAAATAAGAGTTCTTCCAAGAACATAATTTATAATATTTTCATACTTACTATCAAAACTAACAAGGTCTGATGCAATACCAAGATATCCCCTAGCATGCTTTGTTCCTTCATCAACTACTATTTTTTTACCTTTAACAATTGATAAGGGAAGAAATGTTGCCCTACCTAGCTTATTTTTCTTTAAATACTCTATCATTTTCTTTGCAATATGCTCATCTCTAGTAACTATGTTAGAAATAGCCCCTGCAATGCTTATTTCAATAGCCGTCTCAAAACCTTTTTTTGTATGCAAAACTTCCCCTAAAATAATAGCATCATCTTTTGTTACATTTAACGCACCTTTATCAACATGTGACATCAATCTTTTAACCGCAACATTATAACCTTCATATTCTTTTTCAAGTTTAGAAAGCATATCTCTATTAGCCTCTAATTTATTACTACTAGAAATCTCTTTTGAAATTTCACTTTCAAGTTCTCTAAGTTTTATTTTTTTCTTCGAAATTTTTTCATTTTGCTCTTCTTTTTTTAGTATTAGAGTACTCTTTTTACTTTCCTCATCTAGAATACCATTCTCTAAATTAACTTTTGTTACCATACTCACTTTTAAAGATGATTCCATTCTAGAAATCTTAATAGTCGAATTTTCTAGTGTTTCTTCAAGGTCTGTAAACCTACTCTCTAATATAACTTTCTTATTAAGATAACTTGATTCTTCTTTCATAGATTCAATATCTTTATTTTTAAGTCTTGTAACTTCTCCCTCTTTGCTATGTAAAGTTGAAATTATTTGACTTTTTAAAGATTCTTTTTCATCAAGTTCTCTCTTTATTGAAACAAGTTCCTCAGTTTTCTCATCAAACTCACTTGTAATTTTCTCAAGTTCTTTCTTTAGAGTTTCTTTCTTTTTGCTATTAAACTCAATATCAAATTTTGATTTTTTTATTGTTGCCTCAAAATTTTTAATTCTCTCCTCTAAAAGAGATATTTCTGATTTTGCATTAGCTATACTTTCTTTTTTATTTAAATATTCTTCTTTTTTATTTAAATTTTCATCTTCTAATTTTTCTAAATCAAATTTTATTTTTTTCAAACTTTCTCTAGCATTATTATTTTTCTCTTTTTCTAACGCATTAATTTCTTCTAAGCTTTTTATCTCTGATTCTTTAAGTTCTATCTTAGAATTAATGTTAATTAGATTATTCACAAGTAAATTAATATCTTTTTCTTTAAGTTCACTTGCTAAGGTTAAATATTTTTCAGCTTTTTTCTTTTCTTCTTCTAAAGGTCCTAATCGTTCTTCAAAAGTATATACAATATCGTTTATTCTAGTTAAATTATCTGCCGTATTTTTAAGTTTTCTCTCAGCTTCATTTTTTCTCGACTTATACTTTACAATACCAGCCGCCTCTTCTAAAAGAGCTCTCCTGTCATCTGACTTTCCACTTAAAATAGCATCTATCTTCCCCTGTCCTATTAATGAGTAACCTTCTTTCCCTATACCTGTATCCATAAATAGATTTACAATATCTTTCAACCTGCAAGTTGAGTTATTTATAAGATACTCACTCTCGCCTGACCTATATATACGTCTTGTCACTTTAACTTCATTAAAATCTATCCCAAGGCTCTGATCACTATTGTCTAAAGTAAGTGATACACTAGCAATTCCTATTGGCTTTCTATACTCAGTACCTGTAAAAATAATATCTTCCATCTTTGAACCTCTAAGCGTTCTAGCACTTTGTTCACCTAGAACCCATCTTACAGCGTCAGATACATTACTCTTACCGCTACCATTAGGTCCTACAACCGCCGTAATTCCTTTAGTAAACTTTAACTCTGTCTTATCTGCAAACGACTTAAACCCTCTTATTTCAAGAGATTTTAAAAACATACAAACTAGTCAATCTAAATCTATATTAAGATTGACTCCTCCTCCCTAATCTTTATTCTTATATAAATTCTGGTAATAACATTAGTAGCATTATAAAAACAATAACTACTGCAATCCCCCTTGCCATTTTTCTCCTCGTAGCTTCTCTCATCTCATACACCCCTTAAAACTCTATAAAAACATATTAACATATGTCACTTTCTATTTCTATTACTATTAAAAAAATAAGTCCTAGATTTCTCTAGGACTTATTTTTATATTATATCAATTTTGTATGACTTCTCACTAGATTCAATTATTATAAATGACTTATCTATATCTTTTATAACATTCACAATCAGATTATTATCAATTTTATTTTTAAGGTCTATAAAATATCTTTTTTTATCAGCATATAACTTTGATATACTTCTGTTACTAATATTGATAATTATATCATCTTTAAGCTTATTAATTTTTATAAGATTTAATATCTCTTCATTTAGAATATTCCCCTCAACAAGTTCTCTAAATGCAGGATGAAATGGTCCTGTTATTATGTCTTCACCTTCAGCAATATTATCAGTTGCCTGAAGGCCCACTCTTATAACATTTACCCCTGCTTCTATGTATAACTTGTAACATGCTTTTGCAATATCAACACATTCATCTAAACTATAAGGTACATAAGTATTGTTATTATACATATGCTCCATAGCAGTATCTTTTATTGTAAGTGCTGGATATATTCTTGCTATTTCTGGTTTCATTGATATAGATCTTTTGGTAGTCTCTATATCTCTTTCTTTTGTATCACTTGGAAGCCCTAACATTATCTGATGCCCTAAAATAAACCCATACTTTTTAATGAGTTTTGATGCTTTTTCAACATCATCTCCTGTATGTCCTCTTGTTGCATTAAATAAAACCTCTTCGTTTAATGACTGTACTCCTAATTCTATTATATCTACCGAAAAACTTTTTAAATGAGTTAAAATATCATCATCAATATAATCTGGTCTAGTTGACAATCTAATGTAATCTATAACACCTTTTTCTTTATATTCCTTCGCTACTGATAAAAGTCTTTTTTGTTTAGTTATATCAACAGCTGTAAACGTTCCACCAAAGAAAGAAACTTCAATAGTTGTGTTTTTTTCTCTAACTATTGTCTTCATATATTCTTCAATCGTATCTTTTACAAATTTAGCATTTACACCATTTTCTAATTTAAACTTTGGTCCTTTTATCTCTTCTGTTTCCTCACCGGTTATTCTAGCTTGGTTACAGAATGCACAATCATGAGGACATCCCTCATGAGGTACAAAGATAGGAATTATATAATGTTTTTTTCCCAATTCTTATTCTCCACCTTTGCTAAAGCTTCTTTAGCTGAATTTTGTTCAGCCTCTTTCTTACTAAAACCTTCTCCAACCCCCATAACTGCTCCATTAATCTTAACCTGAGTAAAGAAACATCTTCTATGTGGTGGTCCTTCATGTCTGATAAGTTCATAGTTAATATCAACTTCTCCATTTTTTTGTAAAACTTCTTGAAGTCTTGTTTTGAAATCCAAAATAATTTCTTCGTTTATAGCTTTACTAATTACAGTATTAAAATGCTTTAGTATAAATTCTTTTGCAAACTCTATTCCCTTATCTAAATAAATAGCTGCAATAAGAGCCTCTACACAGTCAGCTTGAATAGATATTCTATCTCTTCCACCAGTTAACTCCTCACCCTTACTCATTCTTATTATCTTACCAAGTTTCATATCTTTTGCAATTTCGTAAAGTGAATTCTCACAAACAATAAGTGCCCTTATTTTTGTAAGTTCTCCTTCTGATTTGTTTTTGTAATTGTTATATAAATGCTCTGTAACTGTTAATTGCAATACAGAATCACCTAGAAACTCTAATCTTTCGTTGTATTTTACATCTTTATATTGATTTGCAAATGAACTGTGTGTAAGTGCTGTTATTAACAAACCTTTGTTAATAAATTCAACTCCTACCTTTTGTTCTAAATCTTTTATCGTTAAATCCTTCACGTTAACCCCACTCCTCAAGGTTTATTCTTCAGTTTGCCTTGGAACAAATTCAAGAATAAACCTAATACTTTTCCAAAGTATAAACAAAATCCCGCAATAGCGGGATTTAATTAATCTTCGTTATGTGTCTCAATATACTTAACTACATCTGCAACAGTTGTAAACTCAGCAGCATCTTCATCTGGTATTTCCATTTCTAATTCTTCTTCAAGTGACATAATAAGTTCAACTACATCTAAAGAATCTGCTCCTAAATCATCAACGAATGTTGATTCCATAGCAATACTTGATTCATCTACTGATAATTTATCTGCTATTATTTCTTTTACTTTATCAAATATCATAAACTCACCTCCTATATCAACCTATATAGATATTATTATATATATTTAAATTCGTCAATATTACAACTTAATAATTTATTTTTAAATTGTTTTTATTTTTCGATTTCCGACTTTATTTTTTCTATGAGGTCATTGTTATAAAACCTTCTCGCTTGACCTAAAGCATTTTTAAAAGCTTTAGCATCAGAACTTCCATGAGCTTTTATACAAATACCATTAACTCCAAGGAATGGCGCTCCACCATATTCTTTATAATCCATTTTTTTCTTTAACGATTTAAAAGTACCTGAAAGGAATATAGCACCTATTTTTGATACAACAGAGCTCATTATTTCCTCTTTTATCATAGATAATATCGTTTTTGCAGTTCCTTCATACATTTTAAGAACTGTATTTCCAACAAATCCATCACATACAAGAACTTCCACATCTCCCGCTGAAACATCTCTTGGCTCAACATTTCCCGTAAAGTTAATATCGTTTTCAGCCTTTAAAAGTTGATATGCTTCTTTAGTAAGCTCATTTCCTTTATGCTCTTCTGCACCTATATTAATAAGTCCAACTTTAGGTTTTTCAACATTCATCACAGTTTTAAAATAAATTTCGCCCATTTTTGCAAACTGAATAAGGAATGGTGCTTTTGAATCAACATTTGCTCCTGCATCAATTATCATAAACGGACCATTTTTCCCTGGCATTACAGGTGCTAATGCAGGTCTTTTTATTCCTTTGATTCTTCCTACAATTAAAGTAGACCCAGCTAAAAACGCTCCTGTGCTACCAGCAGATAATACTGCCTCACACTCTCCACTTTTAACTAAGTTTAATGCCTTTACTAAACTTGAATCTTTTTTTTGCTTTAAAGCTCTTACTGGCTCTTCATTAGGAGAAATAACTTCAGTTGCATTCACAATAGTTATTCTACTTTTATCATAAGTATACTTAGAAAGCTCTGCCTCTAATTCTAAAGCTTTCCCAGTCATAAATATTTCAATATCTGAAAATTCTTTTAATGCATCTATTGAGCCTTTAACCTCTGCGCTTGGTGAGTTATCAGAACCCATTGCATCAATTGCTATTCTCATTCCTCTTCTCCCCTTTTTCTATGAATATAAAGAAAAGAAAGTCCAAAGACTTTCTTTATTATTCTGCATCAGTTGAAACTATTACTTTACCGTCATAGCTTCCACAACTTTTACATATTCTATGTGGCACTGTCATTTCGTGACACTGTGGACACTCAACGATTGTAGGTGCGCTTAACTTGTAAGTTTGAGCTCTTCTAGAATCTCTCTTTGATTTAGACATCTTTCTTGCTGGATTTCCCATTGATATACACCTCCTTATTGTTTAAACAATTCTTTTAGCTTATCAAATCTAATATCTAGATTTGAATCACTGCATTGGCACTTATGTAGGTTTAAATCAGTGCCGCAACTTTGACATAACCCTTTGCATTGTTCATCACAAATTCTTTTTATAGGTAAGGTTGAAATTACGTTGCTTACTATTGCCTCTGAGATATCTAAAACATCCCCTTCAATAAAAGCAATAGACTCATCTTCTTTTACATTGTTTGAAAACTTCTCATCAATGTCAGTATCAACATCAATCGAAAAATTCCCTAAGCATCTTGAGCACTCTAGTGCTAATTTTGTTTTAATAGATCCCTCTAAAGCAATCACATCTTCAACAATCTTAGCTACACCATTAAACTCTATTGCTTCTAACACTTTAACTTCTTCACTTGGAAGAATTATAATGTCTTTTTTTACTATAAGATCAATCGCTTTACTTATTTCTTTTTTTTGACTTTCGTCTGAAAATTTTAATTCCATAAGATTCGGTACCTTAGTACCTCTCACACTCCTAAACCTGTATAGTAATGTGTAAATAACACAAGTATTATTATATAAACTTAGCTTTTAAAAGTCAAGTCATTTTAAAATTATTTATTTAACAAGTTCTAAAGTATCTTTTGCTATCATAAGCTCTTCATTTGTCGGTATAACAAGTGATTTTACTCTTGAACCATCTAATGTTATATCAGCTATTTCGCCTGCAACATCATTTTTTTTCTCATCTACACCTATACCTAAAAACTCTAAACCATCAACCATTCCTAACCTAGCTTCTGCTGAATTTTCACCAACACCAGCTGTAAATACTAATACATCTAAACCTTTCATTGCTACTGCTGAAGTTGCTATGAATTGCTTAACTTTGTAGTAGAATATATCTAAAGCAAGTTTAGCTCTTTCATTTCCTTCTTTAGCAGCATCTCTAATATCTCTAAAGTCACTACTTAAACCTGAAACTCCAAGAATTCCTGATTTTTTATTCATCATAGCATCAACTTCTGCTGAAGTGTATCCAAGTTCTGTTATAAGGTATCCTACTATTGCAGGATCTATATTACCACATCTTGTACCCATAACTAATCCTTCAAGAGGTGTGAATCCCATTGTTGTTTCAACACAAGCGCCTTTATCAACAGCTGATATACTAGCTCCATTTCCTAAATGACATGTTACTATTCTTAATTCTTTAATATCTTTTCCTAAAACTTCTGCTGCTTTAGCTGAAACATACTTATGAGAAGTTCCATGGAATCCATATTTTCTGATATTATGCTTTTCGTATAATTCATATGGTAATCCATAAACAAAAGCTTTTTTAGGCATTGTTTGATGGAATGCTGTATCAAATACAACTGTCATTGGCACGTTTGGCATTAAAGCTTTGCATGCTTCTATTCCAATTATATTTGCTGGGTTGTGAAGTGGTGCAAGTTTTGATAACGCTTCTAAATCTTTCATTACTTCATCAGTAATTAAAACTGACTTTTCATATTTTTCTCCACCATGCACAACTCTATGACCAACTGCATTTATTTCATCTAATGAACTTATTACACCATGCTGTGCATCTACTAAAGCCTTAACAACAAGCTTTATAGCATCATTATGTGTATCCATTGATTCTTCTATTATATATTTCTCTTTTCCACTTACTTTTTGAATTAATGTAGAACCTTCTATTCCTATTCTCTCAACTAATCCTGATGCTAAAACATTCTCATTAGCCATATTTATTAATTGATATTTTAATGATGAACTTCCACAATTTACTACTAATATATTCATTAATAACCCTCCTGTAACTATCACTTGTTAATTATAATTTTTTTCTTTTATTTAATCTTGAGCCTGCGCTTGAACAGCTGTTAATGCTACAACATTAACAATATCATCTGAACTACATCCTCTTGATAAATCGTTTATTGGTTTAGCAAACCCTTGACATACTGGACCGATAGCATCTGCATTAGCAAATCTTTGAACTAATTTATAGCCTATATTACCTGCTTGCAAATCTGGGAATACTAATACATTTGCTTGCCCAGCAACTTTACTATTAGGCGCTTTTTGTTCTGCAACCTTAGATACTATTGCTGCATCTAATTGTAATTCTCCATCTATATCAAGATCTGGTCTTAATTCTTTAGCTATTTCTGTTGCTTCTCTAACTTTTGAAACTAATGCATGGTCTGCACTTCCCATTGTAGAGAATGATAACATTGCTACTTTTGGTGTAACCTTACATAAATTTTTAGCTGTATCTGCTGTTGCTATTGCTATTGAAGCTAATTGTTCAGCAGTTGGGTTAGGATTTACTGCACAGTCTGCAAATAATAACATCCCTTCCTCACCATATTTTGAATTTGGCACCATCATTATAAAGAAACTCGATACTACTGAAACCCCCGGCGCTGTTTTTATTATTTGAAGACCTGGTCTTAAAAGATCTCCCGTTGTATGAATTGCTCCTGATACAAGTCCATCGGCATCATCAACTTTAACCATCATTGTTGCGAAGTATAGTGGGTCTCTAACTATCATTTCTGATTTTTCAAGTGTCATTCCTTTGTTTTTTCTTAACTCATAGAATTCTTTTACATAAAATTCTAATCTATCTGATTTATTAGGGTCAATAACTTCTACCCCATCTAAATTAACTTTTAAATCCTTTGCTTTTGATCTGATATTGTCCTCATTTCCTACTAATATCACTTTGGCTAATTGTTCTTGTGTAATCTTTTGAGACGCTATAAGAGTTCTCTCCTCATCACCCTCTGGTAATACGATTCTCTTTTGATCAGCTTTCGCTGCATCCCAAACTTGCTTCATAAGTTGCATTTTAATTTCTCCTTCCATGAATAGAAACGATTCGTTTTTTAGTTTTGATAATCATTAGATATAATATCCTTTGGTTATTCTATCCTTATAATAGCATAAATTTTGATTTTCTGATAATAAAAAGTAAATTAAAAATTGTCTGAAAATTTCCGATTTTTCACACTTTGACTTTATACCTTATTTGTAGTAATCTATAAAGAAAAAAAATTAATTTTTTATTAATAAAAAAAGGTGATGAAAAATGAAAATAAGTGGCATAGTAACTGAATATAACCCCTTTCATTTAGGACATAATTTCCATTTAGAAAATTGCAAAATTGATACAAGTTCAGATGCTGTTATATGCGTTATGAGCGGGAACTTTGTTCAAAGAGGAACTCCCGCATTATTAGATAAATGGTCTAGAGCTCAAATGGCTATTGATAACGGTGTAGATTTAGTTATCGAACTTCCTACATTGTATGCAGTATCATCAGCAGAACACTTTGCTTTTGGTGCAATTTCTTTACTTGATAGCATTAATGTTGTAGATAACATTTACTTTGGTTCTGAACTTGGTAGTGTTGACCTTATAATGCTAATTGCAGATATTCTAGCTGTTGAGCCCTTAGAATTCAAAATTTTACTTAAAGATCTTCTAGCTCTTGGGCTACCATTTCCAAAGGCAAGATCTAAAAGTTTACAAATTTACATACTTGAACACAAGAAAACAAATTTAGATATATCTAGTCTTGAATCATTTTTAAACAGTCCTAATAATATATTAGGCATTGAATACTGCAAAAATATTATACGTTTAAATAGTTCAATTAAACCTATAACATTAAAAAGAGAAGGTTCTGACTATAACGATACAAAAACTAAAAAGAATTCTTTTGCTTCTGCTACCGCTATCCGAAATGAAATTCTTCATAATTCCGTAGACTCTATCAAGGAATTCTTGCCAAAACAAACTTATAATATACTAAAAAACAAACAATACTTCACAAATCCCGCATCTATGTTTAATTATATTAGGTATCAATTAATGTTATACCCCTCAATCATTTCCGAAATACAAGATGCAAGTGAGGGCTTAGATAATAAAATATTAAATGAAATAAAAGTAGCTAAAAATTATGAAGATTTGCTACTTAAGTGTAAAAGCAAACGCTATACTCACACTAGAATTTCAAGAATTATTTGCCATCTTTTTTTAGGAATTGATAAAGTTTTGTATGATAAATTAAAAGAAAGACCAAATTATATAAGAGTTCTTGCACTTAATAAAACTGGCGGGAAAATTCTAAAGAGCATAAAAAACAATTCAGAAATTGAAATAATAACTAAAGTCCCAAGAAAAATTTCAGACCCACTTTTAGCACTTGATGTAAGAGCAACAAACTTATATTCACTACTTAATCCAACATTAAAAGAATCTAGTGATTATCTTTTAAGCCCTATAATAAAAAAAGATTAAAATTTAATTATAATATGTAAAGCATATTAATATAAATACTATATACGCTATAAGGAGGACATTAGCATGTATAGTATTTTTTTTCTATTCTTTTTAAGTATTTTACTTTTTATTCTTTTGTTTAAAATTTTAAAACCTAGGACAAACACTTTTATTTCAATACTTCTCAGTATTTTAATATTATATTTTTTACTCAAACCAGAACTTATAATTTCTTCATCTATCTCTGGTGGAAAGATTTTCTTAACATCTATATTTCCTGCAATGTTTCCATTTATGGTTATTTGCAATCTTTTATTATGTATAGATGGAGTATCTTTATACTCAAAATTATTAGGACCATTATTATGCAAACCACTTTCACTAAGTAAATCTTGTAGCTTTCCTTTAGTAACAAGTTATCTCTGTGGATATCCACTTGGTGCTAAGTATTCAGAAAAACTTTACTCTAATAAAGAAATTAATTTTAATGAATTTTCTAGGATTATTAATATCGCAAGCAACATAGGACCACTTTTTTTAATCGCCTCTGTTGGTACTACAATGTTATCAAATACAAATCTAGGATACTTACTTTTAATTCCAACATACCTTTCAACATTAATAATGGGACTTATAACTAAAAAGACCTCTACAACAAAAGTATATGTTTTACCACCGTCTTCAAGCATAAATATAAATATTGGTGAATCTATAAAAAAATCAATAGAAGATGCCACTTTAACTATTCTTACACTAGCTGGTTACATAGTAATTTTCTCTGTAATAATTAATATTTTAAAAGACTCATATATTATTACCACTTTAATAAGTCTGCTTTCATCACTGCTAGGAATCTCTAGGTCATTACTTGAAAGTGTAGTTCTTGGAAGTGTTGAACTTACAAACGGCTGCAAAATAGTTAGTGAGAGTACTTTATCTATCGAAGTTAAATTATGTGTTATATCATTCCTAACTTCTTTTGGCGGTTTATCTATAATTGCACAAACATTTTCTTTCTTTGCAAAACATAAGATATCATTCAAAAAGTACTTTCTTCTAAAACTTTTACAAGGATTTATAGCTGCATTTATAATGGCTATCATTTGTTTACTTAATAAAAATAGCATCAGTACTTTTGCAACTAACTCATATGTTAATCACAATTTCCTAATGCTATCATCTATTCTTATTCTTATAAGCCTTATATTTTTAATTTTTATTAACCTAAAAAAGAAATCATATTAAACCAAAGGAGCTTCTAGTTCCTTTGCATTCTCTCTTATAACTTCTGTTGTAGCTTTCATATCACTTGTAAACTTATCTGCAAACTCTTCCATATCTGTTTTCATATGATCTAAAAGAGTTACTGTCATTTTCTCTATTTGCTTTTCTAAAGAACCTAAAACATCATTAGCATATTCTCTTGCATATATTCTAATTTGCCTTGCCTCTTCATTAGCCTTAGCTTTTATAACTTCTGCTCTCTTTTGAGCTTCTCTAACAATATCATGATTTTGTATTTGATTCTCTATTATATCCATACTTTCTCTTTTAGCACTATTAAGCCTAACTTCTGCTTCTTTTAGCATAGAATTTTTATTCTCAACAACCCACTTTGCTCTTTTAACTTCGTCTGGATACATATTTATTATTTCATCAAGTCTATCTAAAACTTCCCTCTTATCAATCATTACTTTTCCTGATATCGGAACCTTAGTACCTCTCTCAACCATTTGATAAACGAGTTCTACTAACTCTAAAGTTTCAAATCTTTCTAAATCATCATTTCTCATTTTCCTTCCCCCTAAACCATACCCATTTTATCTAACATTTTTTTCTCTACAACCCTTGGAACCATTTTATCTATATCACCATTAAATTTTATAATTTGCTTTACTGCAGATGAACTTATGGGTGCATACTTTGCATTTGCTATAAGATACATTGTTTCCACAGATTTATCTAACATTTTATTAAGCAAATCCATTTGCATCTCATACTCAAAATCAGTTGAGTTTCTAAGTCCTTTTAAAATAACAGGATTATTTTTAATTTTAATAAGTTCAACTAATAAACCCGAAAAGCTTATCACTTCTATATTTTCGTAATCTTTTGTTACTTCCTTTAACATTTCTACTCTTTCATCAATTGTAAATAACCCTTTTTTATCTACATTCACTAAAACAGCTACAATTAGTTTATCAAATATTTTTGAACCTCTAAGTATTATATCAAGATGTCCGTTAGTAACTGGATCAAAGCTCCCTGGATAAATAGCTTCTCTCATCAAAACCAAACCCCCTAAGCTTCTATTCTATATAGGTTTACTATTGTATTACCATATTTTTTAGTTCTAAATAATTTTATATTTTCTGACCCTTCATAAATATCTTCTGTTGCATCTATTTTACTTACTATGATTCCATCTTCATGTAACATATTATTTTCATCTATTATCTTCATAGCCTCTGGAATTAAATCCATTAAATACGGTGGATCTATAAATATTAAGTCAAAAACTTTTCCTTTTGCATTTAATGATTTTAAAGCTGCATATGCATCCATATTTAATGAAGTACATGTATCTTCAAACTTTAAATTCTCTATATTTTTCTTTAAAAGAGGATATGTAACCGGACTCTTATCTACTAAATAACACTCCTTAGCACCTCTACTTGCCGCCTCTAGCCCTAAACTTCCTGTCCCTGCAAATACATCAACTACAACTGCTTCTGGTATGTATCCTTGTATTATATTAAATATTGCTTCCTTTATTCTATCAAGTGTTGGTCTTGTTTCCATTGTTGCTGGTGAAAGTATATTTCTTCCTCTAGCTTTTCCAGAAATTATTCTCATTCGATTGCCTCCTTAGTTTTCTTCATTAAATTCCATTCTACCATATTTGTATATCCCCATACAATTTAAACTTAGTTAAAACATATATAACTTCTACTTCTTTCAAGATTTTTTGACACTTCTTCACATATTTTTCTATTTACAGGACTCTCTTTTGATACAATTTGCTTTGCCTGTTCATTTGCACACTTTAGAATCTTTATATCTAGTGCAATATCTGACAAGATAAATTCTTCCGCTCCATGTTGTCTCATTCCAAACATTTCACCTGCACCTCTAAGCTTTAAATCTTCTTCTGATATATAAAAGCCATCATTACTCTCTGTCATAATTTCCATTCTTCTTTTAGTTACCTCATTTTTCATATTAGCAACTAAAACACAGTATGATTTATGTTCTCCCCTTCCAACTCTACCTCTTAATTGGTGTAATTGTGCAAGACCAAATCTTTCTGCATTTTCAATCATCATAACAGTAGCATTAGGAACATTTACTCCAACCTCAATAACAGTTGTTGATACTATAAGCTTTGTTTTATTTTCCTTAAATCTATTTATAACTTCTTCTTTTTCTTTAGGCTTCATCTTACCATGGAGAATTTCAATATCAATGTTAGCAAAAATATCTGATTTAAGTTCTTCATAAACTTGTTCTACCGAATTAAGTTCAAGTTTTTCATTTTCTTCTATAAGAGGCGAAACAATATATACTTGCCTTCCCTTAGCTATCTCTTCATATGCAAATTTATAAGCCTTTGTTCTTTGCTTTGTATCTATAAGCATTGTATCTATCGGCTTTCTACCTGGGGGCATTTCATCTATTATTGAAATATCTAGGTCTGTATATAAATAAAGTGATAAAGTTCTTGGTATCGGCGTTGCTGTCATAACAAGGGTATCTGCCATTTTATTTTTATTAACAAGCTTACTCCTTTGTTCTACACCAAATCTATGTTGTTCATCAGTTACTACAAATCCCATATTAGTAAACTCAACATCTTCCTGTATAAGCGCATGAGTTCCTATTACTAAAAGAGGCTCACCTGATTTTATTCTCTCTTTAATTCTTATTTTTTCTTTAGGCTTTGTACTTCCTGTTAAAAGTTCTATCTCTACACCAAACGCACCTAAAAACTTCTGTGCCTCGAGTTTATGCTGTACCGCTAGTATTTCTGTTGGTGCCATAAGAGCAGTCTGATATCCATTTTTATAAGCATTAAATAGCGCTATTAGAGCAACTAAAGTTTTTCCACTACCAACATCTCCTTGAACAAGTCTATTCATAGGAACCGAACTTTTTTGATCTAAAAGAATTTCTCTAACAGTTCTAGCCTGTGCCCCTGTAAGTGGGAAAGGTAAACTCTCTTTAAGCTTTGTTAATTCTGGCGTCATTTTAAATACTATTCCATTAGATTTTTCCTTTATATGCTTTCTCATCATCACTACTTTCATAGAATATGTAAATAACTCCTGATATTTAAGCCTTGTTATTGCCTCACTAAGACTTTGTCTATCCTGCGGAAAATGTATATTTCTAATAGCTTTATCAAGCGAGCAAAGTTTATACATTTCTATCATATAATTTGGAAGATTATCATTTATGAAAAGTTCAGACAATATGTTATTTATAAGTTTAACTAACACCTTACTATTCAAATCTCCCCTTAAAGGATATATAGGCATTATTTCACTTTTTTTAGCCTCTACACAAGCAACTATCGGATTCATAATCTCCATTCTATTACCTTTCTTTTTGAAAGTCCCCATAAGATTATAATCTTCACCTACCGCAAAACTCTTTGTTACATAAGGTTGATTAAACCACTTAGCTACCACTTTTATGCCCTGATGCATAAATTGTATACTTGTAAGTCTTTTCCCCGTTCTAGTTTTTATAGTTCCCTCACAAGCTATCACTTTACATAGTAACACTGCTTTTTCTTTCTCAAAATCTGTATTTAAATCAAGTTCTCCATTTACAAAATCATAATCTCTTGGAAAATATAATAACAAATCTAATATTGTAAATATCCCACATCTATTTAATTTTTCTTGAAGTTTTGGACCAACACCTTTTATAGATGATATTTCATTATAAATATTCATTTTATTCCTCCCTATCTATAAAAAAAGAAGCGACCTTCGTCGCTTCTTTTTATTCTACAGCTATTATGAAGTAGTATAATGGTTGATTTCCTTTATAACATTGTATATCAAAATCTTCATATTTTTCTTCTAAAGTAGCTACTAGTTCTTCTACCTTAGCTTCATCACAATCTTCTCCATAGAATATTGTAATAAGCTCTGAATCCTCATCTGTCATAGTATCTATCAAAGTACTTGCAACATCATAAGCTGATGCACCAACCTCTTTAATCTTACCTTCGATAAGTCCAAGTATATTTCCCTCTTTAATTTCTATCCCATCCATTTCAGTATCTCTTACTGCGTAAGTAACTGAAGCTGACTGAACATTTCCCATAGCTAACTTTAACTCTTTTTCATTAGTATCAACATTAGCATGTGGGTTAAACATTGTTATTGCCGTAATTCCTTGAGGAACTGTTGTTGTAGGAATAACTCTTACATCTTTATCTGAAATTTCTGCCGCTTGATTTGCAGCCATTATTATATTCTTATTATTTGGAAGTATAAATATGTGTTCTGCATTTATCTTCTCGATAGCATCAACCATATCTTGTGTGCTTGGGTTCATAGTTTGACCACCTTCTATTATGTAGTCAACACCAAGATCTCTAAAAATTTCTGTCATTCCTGATCCCATTGCAACTGAAACAAACCCAAATTCTTTAGCTTCTTTAGTTTCTTCAACTTTAGCAGTTGCTACTGTTGTTTCTTCTGTCATAGCTAAAATTTCTCTGTGTTCTTCCTTCATATTATCTATTTTTATGCTAGATAACTCACCTATCTGAACTGCCATTGATAAAACTCTTCCTGGGTCATTTGTATGAATATGTGTTTTTATAACATCTTCATATCCTACAACTATCATAGAATCACCAAGTGCTTCTATGCTATCTTTAAATCCATCTGCTTTTTTAGCATCTCCAAGAATAATAAACTCAGTGCAATATGCAAATTTGATATCATCTTCGCTAATTGATTCTTGAGCAAGGCTTGTAGCAGGGCCTGTTCCACTAACACTAACAAGAGCAACCTCTTCAACTTTAAGATCATTTCTTAAAGCTTCAAGCATACCTTCTAATATTATTAAAAGTCCCATTCCACCTGAATCTACAACTCCAGCTTTCTTAAGCGCTGGAAGCATTTCTGGTGTTTTATCAAGCATTATTTTGCATTCTTTTGTTATATCTACAAATAATTCATCTATGTTTGATGCCGTTGTAACTCCTGCTGTCTCTCCAGCAGCCCTTATAATCGTTAATATAGTTCCTTCTGTTGGTCTCATAACAGCTTTATAAGCTGATTTTGCTCCCTCTTCTAATGCTCTAACAAAGTCAGCAACTTCAGCTTCTTCTATTCCTTCAAAACCTTTAGACATACCTCTTAAGATTTGTGAAAGAATAACGCCTGAATTACCTCTTGCTCCCATAAGAGCACCTTTAGCAAGTCTTTTTGAAACATCTGCAATACTACCATTTCTATTAGCTGCTATTTCTTTAGCTGCTGCCTTAAATGTCATTGACATATTTGTTCCTGTATCCCCATCTGGTACTGGGAATACGTTTAGTGAGTTAACATATTCACTTTGTGATTCTAAACTATTTGATGCATTTTGCACCATAGCATAAAACTGTTCCCCACTTATTTTATTATATTTCATTATGTTTTACCTCCTAGACTCTAACAGCCTGAACATTTACTGTTATAGCTGATACCTTTAAGCCAGTATAATTTTCTACATTATATTTTACTTTTTGAATTATATTATTTGCAATTACTGATATTTTTGTGCCATATTCAACCATTATAAAAAGCTCTATAGCTAGTTTATCATCTTTGTGAGTTATTTTAACTCCCTTTGAAAGGTTCTCAATTTTCATTAGTTCCCAAAGCCCCTCAGTAGCGCTTCTTGAAACCATTCCAACAACTCCATAACATTCCATTGTTGATAAACCTATTATTTTTGATAACACATCATCTGCGTAGGCTACTTGCCCTTGCTCATTCGAATATCCAATCATGATGACTCCTCCTCAACTATTCCATATAATATATTTTATATTAAATACTTATATTATTCAAGATTTATTATTTATTATTAAGTTTACCTATATTATAGAAGAATACAAGTTTTTTTTAATAATTTTATATTTTACTTGCAAAATTTAATATATTTATGCTAAAATAGTATTTGTCCTATTGAAGATTTATCTTCATATGAAGGAGGTGTATTTACATGTCAAGAAAATGCGATATATGTGCTAAAGGTGTTGTAGCTGGTAAACAGTACAGTCACTCACACAGACAATCAAACAGAACTTGGGCTCCTAACGTTAAGAAAATAAAAGCTATCGTTAAAGGAACACCTAAGACAATAACAGTTTGTACTAGATGTATGAGATCTGGTAAGGTTCAAAGAGCTGTCTAGTTCTTTGATAAAAATGCAATTGTGAAAGCAATTGCATTTTTTTGTGCAAAAACAAAAATAAGGCCAGCAGTTATAGTTTTAACCGCTAGCCTTTTAATATGTATTCATATTAATTATTTTTGAATACTTTTTTTAAAATCTTACCTATGAATTTCGGCAATTTTATCACTGTAATTTTCATCTACTCATCACCTTCTATAATTAAACTTATTATATATTATGCAACAAGTAGTGAAAATGTTCCTATTCTTTTGAATATATTACAAGTAACTTACCACTACTGAAAGAAACCTCTATATCTTTAGCTAAAAACTCATTAGAATTACATAAACTTTCAAATGATTCTAATAAGTAATTCTCTAATGGATACTTTGCATTCTTTATGTTTAAATCTCTGACTTCATCAGAAAATGCATAAAATGAAATAATATCTCCTTCATTTCCTTTAAACACATCTTTTTTATCTATTAAAAACACTTTGCTTTTTTCATCTATAATATATGCCTTAATACCATTTTTTAAACACTTATTTAAAAGTCCAATATTTCCAAATAAATGATCTACCCTTCCCCCAGTCATTCCTAACATAATTATCTCGGTTGCCTCTAACTTAAATGCTAAATTTATAGCTATATCGGAATCTGTATAATCTTTTTCACAAGGATACTGAAGATTATTTATATTCTCTAATTCTTTTTTTAAACTTTTGTTAATAGAATCAAAATCTCCAACTGCATAATCAGGAGTTATACCATATTCTAAAAACACCTCTGTCCCTTTATCTATTGCTATTGTTTTATCACAAATTTTCAAATACTTACAAAAAATCTCTTTGCTCGGTTTATCACTAGCAGCCACCATAAGTATCTTCATCTTTTATAAACTATCTCTTAAATCTTTTATATTTTCTTCTATCTTATCTTCCTTAAAGATAGCTGAACCTGCAACTATAACATTAGCGCCTGCATCTACAACAGATTTGATATTATTTGTTCCTATACCACCATCAACTTGAATTAACATATCTTTATTTCCAGCTTCAATAGCCATTTTTTTAACCTCTGCTATTTTATCTATTGAATAATCTATAAAGCTTTGTCCTCCAAAACCAGGATTAACTGACATTATAAGCACCATATCAAGTTTACCTATAACGCATTTTAAAACATCAACTGGAGTTGCTGGGTTTAATGAAACCCCTGCCCTCATACCTTTACTCTTAATATATTCAATAGCTCTATCAAGGTGTCTTTCTGCTTCATAGTGAATTGTTAGTATATCTGCCCCTGCCTTTGCAAAATCATCTATATATTTTGATGGTTCTTCTATCATAAGGTGAACATCAAATACCATTTTACAATCATTTCTTAATGCATTCATAACTGGGAATCCAAAACTTATGTTAGGGACAAATCTTCCATCCATAACATCTATATGTAAAAACTCTGCTCCTGCATTTTCCACTCTTTGAACTTGCTGTCCTAAAATTCTAAAATCTGCTGATAATATTGATGGTGCTATTTTTACCATTTTATCTCACTCTCCCATTTAATATTTCTTCTAATCTTTTAATGTAGAAATCATATCTTAACTTATCTATATTTCCACTTTCAACATTTTCTTTTATTGCACAACTTGGTTCTTTATAATGATTACACCCTCTAAACTTGCATCCATCTTGATATTTTGTAAACTCCGGGAAACAATATTTCAAATCATCCTTATCCATAAAGCTAAGGTCAACGGTTGAAAATCCTGGAGTATCAACAAGGAATCCATCTTCAATCTCTATGAGTTCACTATGTCTTGTTGTATGTTTACCTCTACCTATTTTTGCACTCAATTCACCTGTTTCCATATGTTCCCTATCAATAAGTGCATTAGATAATGTTGATTTACCTGCACCTGACGGTCCACAAAGAACTGTTATATGCCCTTGTATCATTTTTTTGAGGTCTTCTAACCCCTTTTGCTCTTTTGCATTTATAAATAACACTTCATATCCTATTGCTTTTATATCTTGTGCTATTTTCGCTTTCTCTTCATCAGTGCATAAATCTTCTTTATTTAAGCATACAATAGCTTCTATATCATTGTGCTCACAAAGAACTAAGAATCTATTTAATAAATCAAACTGTATATCTGGATTTTTAAGTGCAAAAACAACAAATGCTCTAGTTACATTTGAAACAGTCGGCCTGATAAGTTCACAACTTCTATCATGTATATCTTCTATTACACCCTTGCCATTTTCAACCTTTATATCAACTAAATCACCGACCATTGGTTTCATACCTTTATGTCTAAATTTCCCTCTTGCTTTACACTCTATAATTCCCTCAGTAGTTTTAATATAATAAAAACCACCTATACCTTTTATTATTCTTCCTTCCATAATTCCTCCATTTCTTTTGTTGTTAATCTGTACTACTTTAAAAGTCTATACTCTTATAATAAACAGAATACCGTATATAATGCAAGAAATCCGAGAATTTAATCTCGGATTTCTTTTATTACTTAGCAGTAATATTTATACTTGAGCCTTTTGGTGCTGGTCTTCCTGGTGTCCATGTTTGACTTGTTACAATAGCAGAACCTTTTGCTCCACTATTATTATATGGTACTAATCCTACTGCTTTTAACTTAGCCATAGCCGAGTCTACAGTTTCTCCAACAACATTAGGTACTATAATCTGTCCCGTTGGTGCTGGTTTTTCATCTGGATTTGTTGGTTTTTCTGGATTTGTTGGTTTTTCTGGATTTGTAATTGGTGGTACGGGGTTTTCTGGATCTGTAGTTGGTGGTATAACTTCTTTTGCATCTGCATAATAAGTTATTGTAACCGAATCCCCTTGTTTAAGTTCATATCCACCAACAGGTGTTTGCTCATATACTAAACCATTCTTAGTAGCATCTGGTGCTTCTAAACCTTTTTTAGTATTAACTTGTAATCCTGCACCCTCTAGCGTTGCCGTTGCAGCACTTACTGATTGCCCCTCAACGCTTGGAACTTGAATCATTTTAACTTCTGGTCCTTTACTTACTGTAATATTTACAGTTGTTCCTTCGGCAATAGTTATTCCATCACCTGGGTTAGTTCCTACAACTTGACCTTTAGCTATGTTATCACTGTAAATTTTATTCACAGTTCCAATTTGTAGTCCTAAAGATTCTAAAGTTTGTTTTGCTGAATCAAGTGATATTCCTGATAAACTTGGGACTGAAACTTGTTTTGCCCCTTGACTTACAAATATCTTTACAACTCCACCTTCTTTAACTGTAGCATTTGCTGCTGGTTCAGTTTTAAAAACTGTTCCTGCTTTATATTCTGCATTATTTTCCATTACTTCTTCATATAATAGTCCAACTTTTGTTAATTCCTGAACAGCTTGAGTTGCAGATATATTTTCTAAGTTTGGTACTTTAACATCTTTAACTTCCTGCTCTGCTGTCGAACTACTTCCACCACCTACAAGCTTTGGCATTATCTTACTCCCAATCAAGAAGCCTCCTCCAAGCACTACTATAATTGCAATTACTAAGAAAATTTTATAACTGCTTTTTTTGCCAGTATTTTCTGAGACGCTATCTCTTTCTTCATACTTTCTATCCTTGTAATTATAATCATCATCGTCGTCATCATCATAATCTTCATCTTCATATATATCAGAATTATTCATCATTATAGAATCCATAGACCCTGTATCAAAATCTGAACTTTTATCCATTAAGGTAGTTTTTCCAAGGTCAACAGATGATAATACTCTTGTATACTCATCTTCCCCTGTCAACACTCCACCTACTTTAGCATTTTGATTATCCTTTATTCTATCAAGGTCTGTAGTAACTTCCTTAGCTGTTTGATATCTATTCGCTGGATCTTTTTCTAAACATTTAAGTATAAGATTATTTAATCCCTCTGGAATTTCAGAATTTAACTGATTTGGTGGGACAACTCTTTCTTGTATATGTTTTAATGCTACTGTTACAGGTGTATCTCCATCAAACGGAACCTCTCCCGTAAGCATTTCATACATAACAATTCCAAGTGAATATATATCAGTTTTATAGTCCATATATCCACCTTTAGCCTGTTCTGGTGAAAAATAATGAGCTGAACCTATAATTGTGTTGGTATGCGCTATTGTTGATGAATCCATTGATTTTGCAATACCAAAATCAGCTACTTTAACTGTTCCATCTGATGTCACTAAGATGTTATGTGGCTTTATATCTCTGTGCACTATATTATTTTTATGTGCACATTCAAGTGCTGTACTTACCTTTATTGCTATTCTTACTGCAACATCTACTGGTAATTTACCTTTTTCAACAACAATATCTTTTAAAGTTTTACCTTCTACAAACTCCATTACAATATAATTTATCCCATCTTGTCGTCCAACATCTAAAACGCTAACTATATTGGGATTAGAAAGATTTGCAGCTGCCATAGCTTCTGCTTCAAACTTTTTTATAATAGCATCATTTTCTTTAAAGTTTTCTTTAAGTATTTTAAGTGCAACAGGTCTATTAAGTTTTTGGTCCATTGCTTTGTAGACAACGGCCATTCCACCTTCACCAACTTTTCCAATTAGCCTGTATCTTTCTCCTAATATTCTATCTTCCATACTAATTCTCTCCTCCAAAAACAAGAACTGTTATATTATCTTTCCCCCCAGCATATTTAGCCATTTCTACAAGCCTTTTACTGGATTCTTGTAAATCCTTAGACCATCTTATCTCAGCAAAAATTTCTTCTTCACTAATTTCATTACTAAGACCATCTGTACATAATGCAAAATAATCATAAATATTCCTTGGAACTGTAAATTGATCTACTTCAACTCTTATGTTTGTTCCTACCGCTCTCGTTATTATATTTTTTCTTGGATGATTTCTAGCTTCCTCAACACTTATACTTCCTGTATCTAATAATTCCTGAACAAGTGAGTGGTCTTTAGTTATTTTATCTATTGTCTCTTTTTCTATTCCGTAGCATGCACTATCCCCTACATTCACTACTCTTATACATTCATCTGTCACAAGTGCTGCTGCAATTGTTGTACCCATACCAGATAAATTATTGGATTCTAGCGAATGTTTATATATTTTATAGTTAACTTCTGCTACTGCTTCTATAAGAATTTCATTATCACTAATTTCTTTATAATTTTCTTTGACAAAGCTTATAATACCATCTACAGCCATTTTACTTGCTACTTCACCTGCATTATGGCCACCCATCCCATCCGCAACTACATATAGCTTATAACTTTCGCCTATATAATGATTCCCATAATCTTCATTAATCTCTCTAACGTTTCCTATATCAGTTATAAATCCTACCATAAACAACCCATTCTCCTTTTAGGCCTCTTTATTTTTCTCTATATGACTTCTCCTAAGCTGTCCACATGCAGCATCAATATCTGCACCTTTTTCTTGTCTTACAGTTGCCTCTACTCCATACGAGCTTAGCACCTCTTTAAATAATTCTATATCTTCCTTAGAAGGCTTTTTAAAATCATTTTCTTTAATCTCATTAACTGGTATAAGATTGACATGACAAAGCATTCCCTTTAAAAGATTTCCTAAAGCATTTGCTGTATCGACATTATCATTTAAACCTTTTAAAAGTGCATACTCAAAAGTAACTCTTCTATGTGTTTTTTCTATGTAATATCTACAAGCGTCCATTATTTCTTTTATTGAATATTTTTTGGCAATTGGCATTATTTGCTTTCTACTCTCATCAGTAACTGAATGAAGCGAAATAGCAAGTGTTACCTGCATTTCTTTATCTGCCATTTCATATATCTTAGGTACAATTCCACAAGTTGATAGCGTAATATGTCTTTGTCCTATATTTAGTCCATACTCAGCATTTACAAGTTCTAAGAATTTCATAACCTCATCATAATTGTCAAGTGGTTCCCCACTCCCCATCAACACTATATTAGATATTCTCTCACCAAGTAATTTTGTTGCAAGTATTACTTCTGATAATATTTCACCACTCGTAAGATTTCTTACTCTTCCATTTAGGCCAGATGCACAGAACTTACATCCCATTCTACACCCTACCTGTGTTGTAACACAAATAGTATTTCCATGCTTATGCTTCATAACAACACACTCTATTATATTATCATCTTTTAGTGTTAATAGAAACTTTCTTGTCCCATCTGTCATAGATTCAAACTTTCCTATAAGTGTAGGGTACTCAAGGTAGAAGCTCTCTTTAAGCTTCTCCTTTGTACTCTCAGGTAAGTTTTTCATATCATCAAAACTTTCTTTTTCTTTATAAATCCAGTCAAATACCTGCTTTGCTCTAAATTTACTTTCTTTGTTTTCAACCATCCAAGCTTGTAACTCTTCAAGATTCATACATAATATATCTTTCATAATTGTCCTCCATTAGTTTTTCTTTAGTTTTACCATGAAGAAACCATCCATATATTCATTTGGTAATATTGTTATACTTCCATCACCATTATATATAATATTATCATTTTGTCCTATAAATGCCTTTTCTACGCTAGCATCTTTATTTCTACCTAAGAATCTTTCAATTATATCCTCATTTTCTCTCTTATTTAGAGTACATGTTGAATAAACAAGCTCTCCACCTTTTTTTAAGTATTCCCAAGCATTGTTTAATATTTGTGTTTGAATCTTAGCTATATTTTGAAGCTCTCTTCCATTTTTAGTCCATTTTATCTCTGGTTTCTTTCTTATTATTCCAAGTCCTGAACATGGAACATCTAGAAGAATTTTATCTGCAAATTCAACATATTTACCCTCAAGTTTTGCAGCATCCATTATTCCTGTTTCAATATTAGTTATTCCAAGTCTTTCTACATTTTCTTTTATAAGATTAAGTTTATGCTCATATATATCAAAAGCATATACTTTCCCTGTATTCATAAGCATTTCACTAATGTGAGTTGCTTTACCACCTGGTGCACTACAAAGGTCCATTACTATATCCCCTTCTTTTGGATCTAACAATGGAGCCACAAGCATTGCACTTTCATCTTGAACACTTATTAATCCCTTTTCGTGGATTTCATTCTTTTCAAGTGAACTTCCTTTTTTAATAACTATTGCCTCAGGACACATATATCCTTCTTCAACATCATATCCATCATTTTCTAATGATTCTAACACATCATCATAATCAGCTTTAAGACTATTAACTCTGACAGTTACCGCTGCCCTTGTGTTAAGACCTGCAAGTATTTGCTCAGTTACTTTTTCCCCATACTGTGTAATTAATAAATCTATCATCCATTTCTCGAATGAGTACTCGTAAGCAAGTTTTGCACTTCCTGTAAGTCTACCTTCAAAGTTTTTATCTTTATTTCTTAAGTAGTTTCTTAAAACCCCATTTACAAATCTGCTTAAGTTTTTAGCTCTATCTTTTGATAAGTTTACAGCTTCATTTACTATTGCATAATCTGGAACTCTGTCTAAATATTTCATTTGGTATACTGCACTTCTTAGGATATTTAAAACATTTTTATCTATATCATCTATTGTTTTAACGAAGTTTTCTAAAATAACATCTATCGTTTTTTTATACTTTATAGTACCATAAACAACTTCAGTTATAAGTCCTTTGTCCTTTGAATCTGCGTCTATGTTATTTAATCTTTTATTTAATTCAATATTTGAATAAGCTCCTCTGTAAAAAACTTCATCTAATATTTCTACTATTATCATTCTTATATTCATATGTCTACCTCTATTCTATTTAATCTGAATTTCTGTTACTTATAGCTACTAATCTTATCAATTGTGAAATAGCCATAAGTGTTGCTGCTACATATGTAAGAGCTGCAGCTGATAAAACATTTTTTGCACTAATAACTTCATCTGATGCAAGTATTCCCATACTTTCTAAATCTTTTATTGCTCTATTTGATGCATTAAATTCAACTGGTAATGTTACTACTTGGAATAATACAACTATTGAGAATAAAATTATACCGATTGTTACAAGTGAGGGCATACTAAAGAAAATTCCTATGAAGAAAAGTATCCATGATGCACTATTAGAAATATTCACTACTGGAAATAATGAATGTCTAAATTTAAGCGCTGCATAGCCTTCAGAATCCTGTTGCACATGCCCAACTTCATGAGCTGCAACTCCAAGTGCTGAAAGTGAATTTCCATAGTAAACTTCTTGTGATAATCTTACAACCTTATTTACTGGGTCATAGTGGTCGCTAAGCTTTCCATTTACCACTTCTACTCTAACATCATAAATCCCTTTTTTATTCATAATCATACTAGCAACTTGTGCACCTGTATAGCCAATCCTATTTGGTATCTTACTATATTTATTGAACGTTCCATTTACTTTCATTTGAGCCCACATAGATAATATTATCGCAGGAATTAATATAAGATATGTAGGATCAAAAAATGGGTATAGCATACTATCACCTCATAAAAACTTTTACTATCATATTATTAATTTAATTTTGTTCCCTCTTCAATAGTATTTCCATTTAAGAAATCTTGAACCATAAGAGGTTTAGCATTTGGCATTTGCAATTTTTTAATCACAAGTAAACCATTTCCTGTTGCAACTTTGATTCCCTTTTTACTAACTTCTACTATTGTGCCCGGCTCTTTATCAGTAGCGGTTTCTTCAAAATCACTTTCATGAATTTTAACTACTTTCTCATCTAAGTTTGTTGTAGCTATCGGCCATGGATATAATCCCCTAATATGATTATGTAAAACTTCTGCTGATTTACTCCAATCAATTTTGGCCATTTCTTTATTAAGCATTGATGCATAAGTACTTTCATCATCATTTTGTTTTATTGGTGTTATTTCATTTTTAACCATTTTATTTATAGTTTCAACTAAAAGTTTTGAACCACTTTCTTTAAGCTGGTCGTATAACTCGCCCGCTGTCATAAATCTTGTTATTTCAACTTCATTAGTTAAAAGCATATCCCCTGTATCAAGTCCTACATCCATAAGCATAGTTGTATTACCTGCTATTTTCTCTCCATTTATTACACTCCACTGTATTGGTGCTGCACCTCTATATTTTGGAAGTAATGAACCATGAAGATTAATACAAGCATACTTTGGTATTTCTAAAACTTCTTTTGGAAGTATTTGCCCAAAAGCAACAACTATTATAAAGTCAGGTTCTAAAGCTTTCAAAGCTTCTACTGCTTCTGGCTCTTTTCTTAAACTATTTGGCTGGAAAACTTCTATGTTGTGCTCTAGTGCAAGTTCCTTTACAGGTGTCATAGATAATTTTTTCCCTCTACCTTTTGGTCTATCTGGCTGTGTGTATACTGCCTTTACTCCAAATTCATCAATAAGTGCTTTTAATGATGGTACTGCAAAATCTGGAGTACCCATAAATACTATATTCATTAACTCATCCTCCTATTTTAAATGGTCTGTAAATAAAATACCATCTAAATGATCATTTTCATGTTGTATAACTCTTGCAAGAAATCCACTTGCTTTTAAAATAATTTGTTCACCTTTTTCATTAAGTGCCTTTACTATTATATCATCAAATCTTTCCACTTCACCCTGCTGCCCTGGAACACTAAGACATCCCTCTGGACCTACTTGTGACCCTTTATTCTCCATTATTTCTGGATTTATAAATACTCTATGACCAAAATCATCTTGAGCATCTACTATAATTATTCTTTTAAGTATTCCAACTTGTGGTGCTGCAAGTCCTACACCTTTAGCTTCATACATTGTATCAATCATATCATTTATTAAAATTGTTGTTCTTTGAGTTATTTCTTTAACTTCCTTACTGATTTTTCTTAAAACTGGATCTTCGTCCACTCTTATTGTTCTTAATGCCATAATAATCTACCTCCTACATTAAGTTATTTGGATTTATATCCATTGTTACTCTAATTTTATTATATACACCTTGAGTCAACTTATAAACCCTATTTTTTATAAGAATTGCATTATAATCATTTATATTACCTTTTATAAGGATTTGCCATCTATGTGTATCTTTAATTTTCGCTATTACAGACTGTGTTGCCTCAAACACGATTGTTTCATTTTCGTCTTTCAAAACATCTTTTACTTCTATTCGCAATTTTTTCGAAAAACTTATAAGTTCATTTTCGAATTTACTACTTAAATTTATTATCATAAGCTTTGAAAAAGGTGGATAATCCATTGCCTTTCTAATCATAATTTCTTCTTTAAAGAATGAATCATAATCGGCAGTTTTAGCATAATTTAAAGAATAATGATCCGGGTTATAACTTTGAATAACAACTTCCCCCTCTTTATCTGCACGCCCTGCCCTTCCGCTTACTTGTGTCAAAAGCTGAAAGCTTTTTTCACCAGCTCTATAATCCGGGAAGTTAATTCCCATGTCAGCCGCAAGAACACCTACTAATGTTACATTCTCAAAATCTAATCCTTTAGCAATCATTTGTGTTCCTATTAATATATCAGCCTCTTGATTTTTAAACTTATTGTATAAAAGTTCATGTGAATCTTTTTTTCTAGTAGTATCAATATCCATCCGAACTACTCTTGCTTCTTTAAAGTAATGTTTTACTGCTTGTTCTACCTTTTCTGTTCCCGTACCAAAGTGTTTTAAGTATTTACTTGAACATTTTGGACATGTACTACTAACTTTCTTTGTCTTTCCACAATAATGACAAATCATAAATCCATTTTTATGGTACGTCATAGATATATCACAACAATCACAAGTATAAACAAAACCACAACTTCTACAAGAAACGAAACTTGAATACCCTCTTCTATTTAAGAATAATATTATCTGTTCTTTTCTTTCTAGTTTTTCTTTTATCTTATGATACAACTTCCTACTAAACATTGTTTTATTACCACTACGCAGCTCATCTCTCATATCAATTACATCAACAGTTGGAAGAGGTTTGCCACCTATACGCTTTGTAAGTTCTACAAGTTCATATTCTTTTTTTGTACATTTATAGTAACTATCAAGACTTGGAGTTGCTGTTCCAAGTACAACCTTACAATTATTGATACCTTTGATAAAATTACAAACTTCTATGGTTGAATATCTAGGACTCATTTCAGATTTATAAGAACTTTCATGTTCTTCATCTACTATAATTAACCCTAAATCTTTAAATGGTAAAAACAATGCTGATCTAGCTCCTACAACAAGTTTTACTTCACCATTTCTAACCCTATACCATTCATCATATCTTTCTCCATCAGAAAGTTTGCTATGGAATATAGCCACATTAGCTCCAAATCTTCCCTTAAACCTTTGTATTGTTTGTGGTGTTAATGCTATTTCTGGCACTAACATTACTGATGTCTTATCTTCAAACAGCATCGAACTTACAAGATTCATATAAACTTCTGTTTTACCACTACCCGTAACACCTTTTAGAAGGCATGTTTTATTACTTCGTAATATTTTATAGTATGCGGCTTCCTGATCTTCCGTAAGTCTTTTTGCTGGATATTTTTCAAATTCTCTCCTATTGCTTCTATCTACTTTTTGTAGCTCTATACCAATAGCTTCTTTTTCTATCATTTTTTTGATGCTGTATGCACTTATATCAAATTCTTTCATAAGCTCTGCTTTATTATATATACCACTATTATCTTTTATAATATCTAATGCTTTTATTTGCTTATCACTTAAGTCAAAAATATAATTTTTAAATACTACAACCTGTTTAAGTTTTTCTTTGTTTCCACTCATTATTTTTGGTGGAATCATTATTCTTAGCGCATCTATGTACTTGCATAAATATTTACGTCTTAAAAATTCTACTAATAGTAAATGTTCTCTATCAAGTAAAGGTTCTTCATCACAAATTGATGAAATATATTTATATTTTATATTATCATTTTTATCTTCTTCATATATATTAAATACAAAGCCCTCTATTGTCTTATTTCCAAAACCAAAAGGTATTCTAACCCTATGTCCTTGCCTTAAACTATCTCTAAACTCTTCTTTAACCTTATAACTAAAAGGTTTATCTATAGTTACAGCATCACTATTTACAATTATATCTGCATACAAATCCATATTTATTCACCTTTTAAACTTTTATAAACAAAAAGGCGCAAATTAGCGCCCTTTTATAATATCAAAAATATTTTTAGCTACTTCTCTTTTAGTCATTTGAGACAAATCAACGCTTCCATCCTTAGATAAAATCGTAACCTTATTCTCATCTGATCCAAAACCAGTCACTGATGATGTTATATCATTAGCAACAATGTAGTCTAAGTTTTTAGTTTCTAGTTTTTTTGTAGCATTCATAATTAAATCATTACTTTCTGCTGCAAATCCAACTAAAATTTGTTTTTTCTTCATACTTCCAAGAGTTTTTAGAATATCTCTATCACGCTCTAGTAATATTGATAAATCTCCCTCTTGTTTTTTTATTTTTATGTCACTATAATTTTTAGGTTTATAGTCTGCTACTGCCGCTGCTTTGACAACTATATTTGCATTATCAAAGTTTTTAATAACAGCATCAAACATTTGCTCATTTGTATCAACTTTTATAAATTCAACACCAATAGGTCTTTTGATAGAATCGGTTCCAGAAATTAAAGTTACATTAGCACCCCTGTCTCTAGCTTCCTTAGCTATCTCATATCCCATTTTACCTGTTGATTTATTAGTTATAAATCTTACTGGGTCAATTTCAGCTCTAGTAGGCCCCGCTGTTACTATAACATTTTGACCTACTAAGTCCTTAATTTCATATAGTTTCGATAAAACTTCCTCTACAATTTCTTCTGTATTAGCAAGTTTACCTTTTCCTATATCACCACAAGCAAGTCTTCCACTTGCTGGTTCAATAAAATCATACCCGTATTCTTTAAGCTTTGCTATATTATCTTGCACTATTCTATTTTCATACATATTTGTATTCATAGCTGGTGCAAAAACAACTTTTGCTGGACTTGCCATTATAGTTGTTGATAACATATCATCAGCAATACCATTAGCAACTTTTCCAATTATATTTGCAGTTGCAGGAGCTATCAGCATAAGGTCTGCTTTTTGAGCAAGTGATATATGCTGTATCTCCCAGGCCTTAGGTTCTGAAAACATATCTGTTATAACCATATTTTGACTCATTGATTGAAATGATAATGGTGTAACAAATTCTGTTGCAGATTTAGTCATTATAACCCTTACGTCAATATCTGCTTTTCTTAGTCTGCTTATTATATCTAATGCTTTATAAACTGCTATTCCGCCAGTAACGCCAACTACAACACATTTTTTATTCATCTTATAACATTTCTCCAAGCATCTCATCTGTGTAAGCAACATTTTCTGCTGTTACAAGACCATCATTTACTTCTCTTACCGCTGTGCTAAGAGGTTTTTTTGACTCAACAGTTGCAAATTGCTCTGCACCGTCAATTATTTGTCTTGCTCTTTTTGAAGTTGTTATTACTAATGAATATCTGTTATCTACCTTTTCTAAAAGTTCTACCACTGATGGACTAATCATAGAGTTGTTCATGAATTAAATCCTCCTTTGAATCTAAAATTGTTTCTTTTAATCTATCTACTCTGCATTTTTCTGCTAATAAAATACCTTCTATTTTCTCAACAGCTTTATCTACTGTATCATTAACTACTGCATAGTTGTATTTTGATACATAGTTAATTTCTTTATAAGCTGACTTAAATCTTGTCATTAAACTCTCTGGTGTTTCACTACCTCTGTTAATAATTCTTTGTTTTAACTCTTCCATTGAAGGAGGCAATATAAATATAAATACACCTTCATTTGATTGTTCTTTAACTTTAAGTGCACCTTGTATATCTATTTCTAAAATTACATCTCTACCTGAATCTAATATCTTTTCAACATTTGATTTAGGTGTTCCATAATAATTCCCATAAACTTCTGCATACTCTAAAAAGTCATTTTCTTCGACTCTTCTTACAAAATCTCCTTTTGGCAAGAAATGATAGTTTATTCCATCAACTTCTCCCGCTCTAGGATTTCTAGTTGTTGCTGATACTGAAAGTGATATTTCTTTATGCTTTTCAAGTAAAGCCTTACATATAGTTCCTTTACCAGCACCTGATGGTCCTGAAATGACTATTAGTACTCCTCTATTGTCTACCATTATTCATCAACCTCTTCTACCACTTCTTCTTTAGTTGATAATCTATGTGCTACTGTTTCTGGTTGAACAGCTGATAATATAACATGATCTGAGTCAGTTATTATAACGGCTCTTGTTCTTCTTCCGTAAGTAGCATCTATAAGCATACCTCTATCTCTAGCTTCTTGTATGATTCTCTTTATAGGTGCTGATTCTGGACTAACTATTGCAACAAGCCTATTAGCTGACACTATATTTCCAAAACCTATGTTGATTAACTTTATACCCATATGCTCCTCCTTATCATTATTCAATATTTTGAACTTGTTCTCTAATTTTTTCTAAAATATTTTTTATATCTATAACTTTATTAGTTATATTCAAATCTGTTGACTTTGAAGCTATTGTATTAGCTTCTCTGTTCATTTCTTGCATTATGAAGTCAAGTTTTCTGCCCATTGCTTCTGAAATACTAAGAGTTTCTCTTAAATGCACTATATGGCTTTTAAGTCTTGTAATTTCCTCATCAACAGCAGCTTTATCTGCAAACACAGCAACCTCCATAGCAAGTCTGTTTTCATCTAAATTAACAGTATTAAGCAAATCTTTTAGTCTATCTTCTAATTTCAATTTATAATTAGCAACTAAAACATCGGCCTTACTTTCAATAAACTCAACAAGTCTTTCTATTTCAAATGTTTTTGAAATTATATCTTCTTTTAGCTTTGTACCTTCGAATATTCTCATAGCTAAAAGCCCATCTAGGCTTTTTTGTAGTAATGGCTCGATCTCACTCCATATCTCATCTAGACCTTCGTCCTTTTCTTCTATCAAGATTACATCTGGATGTTTTGAAATAAGTGCTAAACTCAAATCATCTTTAAGTTCTGGAAATTCTTCTCTTAGACTTATCAATGCTCCAACATATGTTTTTGCAAAATCTATATTAACTTTAGCTACTGAATCTGCTTTCGCATAACTTTTATAGTTAATAAACAAATCTACTTTTCCTCTATTAAGATGTTCTTTGATTTTTCTTCTTATTTTTTCTTCTAGAGAAAACATTGATTTTGGCATTCTTATATTAATATCTAAATATCTATGATTAACACTTTTGAGCTCTATTGAAAAAGCCTTATCCCTACCTTCTTCAGTAGTAGCTCTTCCAAACCCTGTCATACTCTTTGCCATTATCTAACCTCCTTTTCTTAGCCTTATTCTATTGTACTTTATGAAAGTCTTTAAGGTCAATGGTTTGTTAACAAAAGTTTAACATTTGATTTTGTTTTTTACAAAAAAACCTCCTATTTACAAATAGGAGGCCTTTTTTCTAGTTTTATCCAATTAATATTTTTTCTATCATAGGTAATGCTAGCTTCACAGTAAAAACAATTGCTAGTATTATCATTGCTATCGATATCTTTTTCTTTTCCTTACTAAAAATATTACTTAAAACATTCACCATAACGTAAACTAAAATCCCTATTGTAAGCCCGTCACCAATACTATAAGTAAGTGGCATTAAAACTATTATAAGGAACGCTGGAAGACCCTCTGTAATATCATTAAAATCTATCTTTGTAATATTACTCATCATAAGGTATCCTACATATATTAAAACTGGTGCTGTTGCACATTTTGGTATTGCTATAAATATTGGAGAGAAGAACATAGCTACTGCAAAGAATAATCCTATGAATATTGATGTAAGACCTGTTCTACCACCTTGCTCAACTCCTGCTGCACTCTCTACATATGTTGTCACTGTTGATGTACCCATTAACGCTCCTGCAGTAGTTGCTATTGCATCAGCCATTAGAGCTTTCCCTGCATGAGGTACATTTCCATCTTTATCAAGCATATTAGATCTTGAAGAAACTCCTATTAGCGTTCCAAGTGTATCAAAAAAATCTACAAATAAAAATGTAAATACTATTATTACAAAGTTTAATATTCCTTCCATGCTATTCATAAATGAGAAATCAAGCTTACCTGCTATTGGTGCTATTGATTCAAATTTGAATATCCCTTCCGGAAGATATATTCCCATCGTAGCAGCTGCTTGTGTATTAAATAAAGCATAGCCCCAAGCTATTAATGTTGAAACTACTATTCCGATTAAAAGAGCACCTTTTACTTTTTTCTTTTCTAATATTGCTATTGTCACAAGTCCCACAACTGCTATTAAAACAGTAGGGCTAAAGAATGTTCCAAGTTTAACAAGTGTTGCATCATCCTTGATAACCATACCTGCCCCTGTAAATCCTATAAAAGCTATAAATATTCCGATTCCTCCAGTAACTGCATACTTAAGATTTAATGGTATTGAATTTACCGCAGCTTCTCTAACTTTAAATAATGATAATAATATAAATATAATTCCTTCTACAAATACTGCTGTAAGTGCTACTTCCCATGTAATACCCTTACCTAAAACTACTGAAAATGCAAAAAATGCATTAAGTCCCATTCCTGCTGCAAGCCCAAACGGAAGGTTTGCATAGAATCCCATAATCATACATCCAAATGCTGCTGATAAACAAGTTGCTGTAACAAGCGCTCCTTGATCCATCCCTGTCGCTCCAAGTATTGATGGATTTACAGCTATAATATAAGCCATAGCTAAAAAGCTTGTAAGTCCCGCAACAAATTCTGTTTTAACATTAACATTTTCCCCGAATCTCTTTAAAAACTTGTCCATATTTAAAATCCCCCTAAAAAATAATCTAATATAAAAAGAAAATATTCGTGTTCTTGAACATTTTCTCAAACCCCTTCCCACGAATATTATTATATATTATTTTATTATCTTTCGTCTATAAAAATACGAACATTTTTACACTTTATTAACTATTTAGTATGTATATATGTTTTTTCAAAACTCTTCTCTATCTCTTCTAGTGTTTTTTCTGCACTTAACATTAATAAAAGTTTTATTCTTGCTTTTTGACTAGGCATTGACTCTCCAAAGATAACACCACTATTTTTAAGTTGCATTCCTCCGCCCTCATATCCATAAGAACCAAATACTCTCCCCTCAAAACACCTTGAAGTAAGGATAACTGGAATATTTTCTTTAATGGCTCTTTCTATTCCTTGAACCATAGTTGGTGGTACATTTCCTCTCCCAAGCCCTTCTAACACGATTCCTTTATACCCAGTATCAATTGCAAAATTAAGAAAATCACTTTCTGCACTAGCTGCACACTTTATTATCGCAACCTTTTCTCTTATCCTATCAACCTTTATATATTCTTTATCTTCTACATCTCTATAAAAAATCCCTCTATTATTATCAACTATTCCTATTGGACCAAAATTAGGTGTTCTAAAAGCATTTAACGCCATCGAATTAGCCTTTGTCACCTCTTTAGCACTATTTAACTCTCCATTAAAGCAAATAAGCACCCCTCTACCTCTAGCCTCTTCTGATGTTGCTGTACAAATTGATGCTGCAAGATTTGCTGGACCGTCATACCCAAGTTCTGAGCTACTTCTCATTGCACCTGTAAAAACGATTGGCTTTTCTGTTCTAGTTGTAAGGTCTACTAAGTACGATGTTTCCTCTAAAGTATCCGTCCCATGTGTCACAACTACTCCATCAATATCATCTCTATCTGCAAGTTTTTGAACCTCTTTCGATAATTCTAACATTAATTCAACTGTTATATGTGGACTTGGTAATGATGAGAAATTATGTTCTTCTATGTTCGCATATCTTTCTATCCCCGTAACTTTTGCCATTATCTGTGCACCAGTTAATGTAGGTACTGCCGCTTGTATATTCTCATCTACTTTCATAGATATTGTTCCGCCATTAAAAATTACTGCTATCTTTTTCATCCTTAACCTCCGAATATTTTTCTATTTAATTTTAATAAATTTTGCCTTAACTAAATTATACTTCATATTTCGACAGTTTTCTATATACCCATAATACAAAATAACCTCTATATTTTACATAGAGGTTATTTTATATCTTATTTTATAATTTTTACCTTTACTGACATTTCATCATCTTTAACTTTAACTTTCTTTTTACTTTTCTTTTTATCAAAAACCTCCTTCGTTGCATCTATACACTTAAAAATTATAAGACTAAAAACAGAAAAATAAATCACACCGCCCTCAAAAGCTCCAAATCCAAATGAACTCCCAAGTGAATTACACTCCTCATAAATCATATTCACTATATCCACAATGCACCTCCCTTTAAATTTATATAAAAAATAACGTTGAATTAATATCCAACGTTATTTCTTTAAACTAATTAATAAATGAAACAGATTAAGTTTCCATCACCCTCATTTATTATTTTTTGTAATGTTTTTTGCATTTTAACTTGTATCTTCTCTGGCATTTTATACAGTTTATTTTGAAGCCCCTCTTTAACAAGAGTCTCTAATGATTTGCCAAAGATATTGCTTTGCCATAACTTATCAGGATCATTTTCAAATTGCTCAAGTAATACCTTAAATACATCTTGAGTTTCTTTTTCTGTTCCCATTATAGGAGATATTTCTGTTTCTATATCTGCCTTAATCATGTGAAGACTTGGAGCACTTGCTTTAAGTTTTATTTCATATTTTTCTCCAACCTTATCAATATCAGGCTTTTCAAATTTAATTTCAGAAAGTTGTGGTGCTACAAGACCATACCCTGTTTCTTTAACATCCTTAATAGCCTCAGATACTTTATCATACTCAACTTTTGAATTATGAAGTTCTTTTACAAGACCTATTAAATCACTTTCATCTTTTAATTCATTTTCACAAATCTCACTAATAATTTTATAGAATATTCCTTTTTGTGGATTCATATGAATTCGAGCTTCACCTGTACCAAGATTCATTTCACATATCTCTGTAAGTCCTAGGAATTCATCACCAGTATATCTACCTATACATTCACCTATATCTCTTACTTTAAATATATTTTTGCACATATCTTTAACTATGTTCATGAAATTACTCTTAAGCCAGTGGCTTGGATCTAATTTTTCTATCCACTCTGGCATGTCTATGTTTATTTCTTTCACATTAAACTCTTTTAATACCTTTGTGAATATAGTATTTATATCATTCGAATTCATCTTAGCTATATCCATAATTTGAACTGGCACATTATATGTTTCTTCCATTTCTACTTGTAGCTTTTTAGTATCCTCATGATTTGGTTTAGATGTATTAAGAACTATTATAAATGGTTTATTTATAAGCTTTAGTTCATTTATAACCCTTTCCTCGGCATCTAAATAATCCTCTCTATTTATCCCTGTTATACTTCCATCAGTAGTTATCATAATACCTATTGTTGAGTGGTCTGTTATTACCTTTCTTGTTCCAAGTTCTGCTGCATCCTCAAAAGGTATTTCATCTTCATACCATGATGTTGTCACCATTTTAGACTCCCCATCTTCTAAATACCCAAGAGCCTCTTTGACTATGTACCCAACACAGTCCACCATTCTTACATTAAATTTAATTCCTTCCTCTAAATTTATTTCTACGGCACCTTCACTTGGAATAAATTTAGGTTCTGTTGTGTGGATAGTTTTCCCTGAACCACTTTGTGGTAATTCATCTTTTAGTCTTTCTTTTTTATAAGTATTATCTACATTTGGTAAAACCATAAGGTCCATAAATCTTTTAATAAATGTTGATTTCCCTGTTCTAACAGGTCCTACAACACCTACATATATGTCACCTTGTGTTCTTTCTGCTATGTCTTTATATATGTTAAATCCTTCCAAAATCTTACCCTCCTATATTAAATTATTATCACTATATATATATTATAAAAACTTGAAAAGTATACTCTTTTTTATTTTATAATTTAATTTTTTCTCTAACTTAACATTTTAAAACTAAATTTTAAATAAAAAAAGAAGACTATATCTAAATATAATCTTCTTTCTTTATAATTATTCACTTTTTTTATCTCTTTCCATTAAATGAATTACAGCATCACTTGCTTTTACTCCATCAAATAAAATTTTATATAAAAGCTCAGTTATAGGCATTGACACATCAACTGTTTTTTGTAATTCATGGAATGCCTTGCAAGCTTTAACACCCTCAACAACCATACCTACTTCTTCAACAGCTTGATCTAAAGTTTTTCCTTGCCCTATAAGTATCCCAGCTCTTCTATTTCTTGAATGCATACTAGTACATGTAACTATCAGATCACCCATACCAGTAAGTCCATAAAAAGTTTCTGCCTTTCCACCAAGTGCTATTCCAACTTTAGTTATTTCATACATACCTCTAGTCATAAGTGCTGCTTTTGAGTTATCACCATAACCCATACCATCACAAATCCCTGCGGCTAAAGCTATAATATTTTTAACAGCCCCACCTATTTCTACACCAATAATATCTTCATTAGTATATATTCTAAAGTTTTTATCCATGAACAGGTCTTGCACAAGTCTTGCACTTTTCATATTCTTTGAACTAGCAACTAACGTTGTCGGAATTGATTGCGCAACTTCTTCTGCATGGCTAGGACCTGATAAAACTACTACCGGATTTTTTGGGAGCTCCTCATTTATTATTTGTGATAATGTAAGATTTGTTCCTTCCTCTATTCCTTTTGCTATATTTATCAATATAACATCATCTGAAATTTTACCTTTAAGCCCTCTAGCAACAATTCTTATTACATGTGATGGAACTGCAAGAACAACAAATTTGCTGCCACTTAAAGCCTTATCCATATCAGAAAAAGCTGTTACACTATTTGGAATTTTTAAATCTTTTATATATTTATCATTTGTTCTTTTATTATTTATTTCATCTACAATACTTTTTTCTCGATCCCAAAGAGATACCTCTATCCCTTTATTTCCAAGTAATATTGCAAGTGATGTCCCAAAGCTTCCCGCTCCAATAAAGGTAGTTTTATTCATAAATATCTACTCCTTTTTATCTATAATTAATCCTTTTTTTGTCTATACTCTATTTTGATTCCTGTTCCAGTAAAGTCAAATGCACTTCTCAATTGGTTCTCAAGATATCTTCCATATGAAAAATGTAATGCGTTATAATCATTTACGAAGAATACAAAAGTAGGTGCTTTAACTGCAACTTGCGTAGCATAGTAAAGTTTAAGTCTTCTGATACCAACAACTGGTGGCTCTTTCATCATAATTGCTCTATTTAGAACTTCATTAAGAATCCCTGTTCCAACCCTCTTAGTGTAGTTACCATAACACATTTGTGCAAGTCCTAATACTTTATGCACTCTTTGTCCTGTTAATGCAGATATAAATAAGAATGGTGCATAAGCTAAGAATTTAAGATTTGTTTTTAAATCTAACTCATAGTTTTTCATTGTCTTATCATCTTTTTCTATAAGGTCCCACTTATTAACTATAACAAATATAGCTTTATGCATTTCGTGAGCATATCCTATAATTCTTTCATCTTGCTCTGTAACACCCTCTTGTGCATCTACCATAAGTATACACACATCAGCTCTCTCTATCGCAGCATATGTTCTTACAACTGAATATCTTTCGATTTCTTCTTTAATCTTACTTCTTCTTCTGATACCAGCTGTATCTATGATATTGAACTTCCCTTCTGCTGTTTCAATATAACTATCTATTGAATCTCTTGTAGTTCCAGGAATATTACTTACAATAACTCTATCCTCACCTAAAAGTTTGTTAACTAATGATGATTTACCTACATTAGGTTTACCTATAAGTGCTATATTAACGATTTCTTCATCAATTTCAGACTCGTCAACTTGTTCAAAATGTCCTACAACTTCATCAAGAAGATCTCCAAGGCCCTTACCTTGAGCTGATGATATTGTTATAGGATCGCCTATTCCAAGATTATAGAACTCATACATACTATCTTCTTGATTTAAGTTATCTATTTTATTTACAGCTAGCACTACTGGTTTTTTACTCTTTCTAAGCATACTAGCAACTTCTGAATCCGCTGCTGTCATACCCTCTCTACCATCAACAACAAATAAAATAACATCTGCCATCTCTATTGCAAGTTGTGCCTGTCTTCTCATTTGCTTGATAATGATATCTCCATTTTCTGGTTCTATACCTCCAGTATCTATCATTGTAAATGCTTTACCAATCCATTCAGACTCTGCATATACTCTATCTCTTGTTACTCCTGGAGTATCTTCTACGATAGAAATTCTTTTACCTGCTAATTTATTAAATAATGTAGATTTCCCTACATTTGGTCTTCCTACAATCGCAACTATTGGTTTTGCCATTATTAACGCCTCCTTGTGGTATTATTTCTTTTACCTTTTTAATCTCTTGTTTTAGCTTTATTATGTAAATCAATATATATTTTCGACTAAAAATATATAACATAATCATATTTTACTACCATTATGTTATATTACATTAATTATAAATTCTAGTCAACTAAATGACATATTATTAGGGGATTTAAAGCTAATTTATTAAAATATTTAATATTAATTAATTTTAAAAGGGACTAAAATCACGTTAGACTTTAGTCCCTATTTTTATGACTGCTCAAATTTAGGTATTGTTATATTAAATCTTGTCCCTACGCCCTCTTCACTTTTAACTGCTATATTTCCATTAAAACTATTTACTATATGTTTAACAATAGCAAGTCCTAGACCTGTTCCACCTTTTTCTCTTGACCTCGCTTTATCAACTCTATAAAATCTTTCAAATATTCTCTCTAAATGTTCCTTTGGTATTCCCACTCCATTATCAGAAACTTCAATTAAAATATCCGTAGCATTCTCTGTGATATCTAAAACAACTTTTGCATTCTCACCTGAATACTTAATTGCATTATCAACTAAATTTAATAACATTTGCTTAAACTTATCTTTATTTCCATAAAGTTCTGTTTCTACATTACAATGCAAGGCAAACATTACATCTCTATTAAAAGCATCTTTTTGAGTCAATAAATCTATGCTGTTAGCAATACTGTTTATATCAAATATTTCCTTGTTTAAATCTTTTTTCTTTTCTATATCATATAATGATAGTATATCTTGAATAAGTCTTGTTAACCTATCTGACTCTTCCTCTATTATTCCAAGGAATTTATCTCTCGTTTCATTATCATCTACATATTTTAGAGTTTCTGCAAAACCCTTTATAGATGTAACAGGTGTTTTAAGTTCATGAGATACATTTGCTACAAATTCACTTCTCATATTTTCTAACATTTTATAATCTGTTATATCTTCAATAACTACAACTATTCCCATTTCATCCTCACCCTCAAAAAGTTCAGATGTTCTTATTCTTATATGTTTTAAACTTGGCATTTCAAGTTTAAGTTCAACAGAATCAACTTTATTTAATATAGATTCTATAATAATGTTATCGCTTATAATATCTTCAATTCTTTCACCTTTTATCGCCTCTTCTGAGAGTGCTATGTTAAATATTTTTTTAACATATGGATTAATCATTATAACTCTATGATACTTATCAATAGCGACAACTCCACTTCCCATACTTTTTAATATTGCAGATAATCTACTTTGCTTACTTATTAATTCTTTCATAGTTTCCTCTAATTGATCTGCCATATGATTAAATGAATCTCCTAGGCTACCTAGTTCATCTTTTGTATTTATTTTAACTCTCTTATGAAAATCTCCATGAGCAATTCTAGATGCTATAAACTGCAAATCATTTATTGGACTTGTAATACTATTAGTTATCTTTATAGCAATAATACTTCCTAAAACAAGCGCAATACCTAATGCTGTGAAATAATATTTCATATCTGTATTTTTAAATAGCATTGTACTCGTTATAATTTCTGAAGTTCTAATAACTGAACCATCCTCAAGTTTTGTTGCATAATATATAGTCTCTTCTTGCATTGTATCACTAAACCTGACAGAAGCTCCAAGCCCTGTTTTTTTAGCACTAATAAACTCTTCCCGCTCAGCATGATTATCCATCTTAGCTTTATCTCCAGCTGATTCATATAGCACTTGCCCATTTTTATCCATATATGTTATTCTAATAGCTGTTTTTTTCTCTAACTTAGCCATTTCTTGTAGTTCTTTAACATTACTCTGTAACCCTTTTGAATTAGTTTCTAAAAAATACGTTATAACTTGATTATATTCTTTTAACATATTTTTTGAATGGTCTATATATTTATAATTTGAAATTATAATATAAAAGCTTGTCATGATAAGTAATGAAAAAACTATTACTATTATGGTTGAAGTTAAAATCTTTTTTTTCATAGCTAATCCCCCCGCTACTTTTAATCTAATCTAATTTTATTCTTCAATAAATGCAAATGAAAACATTCTACCTGCATCCCCCCCTGTCATTCTATAAGAATGCAGCTTATATTCTGTATTACAGTTAGTACATAAATCCAAATCCTTAATATTTTTCTCACTTATTAATCCTTTTAATTGCTCTCTTATAGCAAACTTTAGATCTAACATTCTTCCATTTGTTGCTTCATTTCCATATTTATTTTTAAATGTTGTTGCAAGTTCTTCACTAACTTCATAACAACAACTTCCAATACAAGGACCTATTATAACCTTTATATTCTCACAATTGTATTTTTTCTTCATAATAACAGCTGCCTTCTTGCTTATATCTGCTATTGTGCTTCTCCATCCACTATGAACTGCTGATACAACATTCTTTTTCGCATCATATAGTATTACAGGAACACAATCTGCTGTAAACACTCCCACAATCTCATTTTTTTTAGATAAGATTAATCCATCTGCTTCTCTATCAACACATTCCTCTTGATCTAAATTTATTATCAAATCTCCATGTACTTGGTTTGTATAATTTACTTTTTTAACATTAAATTGTTTTTTAAGCCTTTCAAAATTTATTTTAGCTGTTCCATCTGCAAGCTTATACGATATCCCCCTAGTTGCAATCGAAAACATTATGTTAATCTTCCCATCTTTAAACTTTATAAATTCCATTCCATTTTTATTTATTATATCTAACATATTTCCCTCCATTTTATATTTTTATATCAAATAAAAGCACTCATAAAACTAGTATGAATGCTTCTACTTTATTCTTTCATTAAACTTTTTATCTCTTCCATAAATGTGTTTATATCTTTAAATTGTCTATATACAGAAGCAAACCTAACATATGATACCTCATCTAAATCTTTTAATCTTTCCATTATCAATTCACCAATATAGTCAGAGTTTATTTCTGTAAGCATTTTATTACTTATAGTTTTTTCTATACTCTCAGCAATATCTTCAATTTGTTTTCTAGATACAGGTCTCTTTTGACATGCTTTTATAAGCCCTGTTATAACCTTGTCTTTACTAAAGGTTTCTCTTGTTGCATCTTTTTTTATAACAAGTACAGGTATATCTTCGATTTTTTCATATGTAGTGTATCTCTTATTACATTTTAAACACTCTCTTCTTCTTCTTATAGATGCATAGTCATCTGCCGACCTTGAATCTACTACTTTACTCTCATCATGAAGACAATAAGGACATTTCATTATTAATCCACACCTTTCTAATTATATAGATGTACATTAATTATACAATTTTTTTACTAAAATTTCTATATTTCTCTTAATATTTTTTCTTTTAAATTAACGAGTATACACTCTACGCCTACCTTTACAACATCTTCCCAGTCTATTTCTATGACTTCTTGCTTTGAAAACCACGAATTTTTTTCAACTGGTAATAATATTGATAAAACTTTATAACTATCACAATCAAGCTTTACGTCTATGATATAACCGAGTTTCCTACCCGCATTCATATCAATAACCTCTAAATTACGTAAATCTTTTAATGAAAATAAACGTTCTTCATCATTTAAATTTATTTCCACTAGCCTCTCCCCCTAACATTAAAATAAATAAACTTTATACATACTTTTTCATATGTTTTAATGCTATTTTTTCTAGCCTTGACACTTGCGCCTGAGATATCCCAATCTCATCTGCAACTTCCATCTGTGTCCTTCCTGCAAAAAATCTTAAATTTATAATTAATTTTTCTCTTTCATTAAGCTTCTTCATAGCTTCTTTTATTGATATATTTTCAAGCCAATTTTTATCTTGATTTTTTGTATCACTTATTTGATCCATCACATAAATGGCATCACCACCATCATGATATATTGGTTCAAATAAAGATACAGGATCTTGTATAGCATCTAATGCAAACACTACATCTTCTCTTGGAATTTCAAGTTCTTTTGCAATCTGACCTACTGTTGGCTCTTTATTATTATCATTTATGAGTCTATCCCTTACAAGCAATGCTTTATAAGCTATATCTCTTAGCGATCTACTCACTCTAATTGAATTATTATCTCTTAGATATCTTCTTATCTCTCCTATTATCATAGGAACTGCATATGTTGAAAATTTTACATTATGTGATAGATCAAAATTATCAATAGCTTTCATAAGTCCAATGCATCCTACTTGAAATAGGTCATCAACATTTTCTCCCCTATTATTAAATCTTTGAATAACACTTAATACAAGTCTTAAATTTCCTTTTATAAATGTTTCTCTTGAGCTATAATCACCACTATTCATTTTTAAAAGGAGTTCTTTCATTTCTTTTTCCTTAAGGACTGGTAATTTTGATGTATTAACACCACATATTTCTACCTTATTTATCATCATAGTTAAAAATCAACCCCTCCGAAGTAATTACCTAGTGCATTTAAATTATCTCCAAAGGAATCAGTTTTTATACTAATTTTATACCATTTTGCTTATTTCTTTTTTTAGTCTTTTTATTATTTTCTTCTCAAGCCTTGATATATATGACTGAGAGATACCTAACATATCTGCAACCTCTTTTTGTGTTTTTTCTTTTTTACCATAAAGTCCGAATCTTAATATTATTATTTCTTTTTCTCTTTCTGTAAGATTTTCCATAGCAACAACTAATAACTGTCTATCAACTTCATCTTCTATAAGATTGTATACAATATCATTTTCCGTCCCTAATATATCTGATAATAACAACTCATTTCCATCCCAATCAATATTAAGAGGTTCATAAAATGATATCTCAGCCTTAACTTTACTATTTTTTCTAAGATACATTAAAATCTCATTTTCTATACACCTTGATGCATATGTTGCAAGTTTTATATTTTTTTCTGGATTAAATGTATTCACAGCTTTTATTAGGCCTATTGTTCCAACTGAAATTAAATCTTCAACTCCAACTCCTGTATTTTCAAATTTTCTTGCAATATATACAACAAGTCTTAAATTTCTTTCAATTAAGATTGTCCTAATACTCTCTTTCCCCTCTGCAAGCTCTTTCATAAGTTTTTCTTCTTCTACTTTAGTAAGAGGTGGTGGTAAAACATCACTTCCACCAACATAATAAACACGTTTTCTAAATATTTGTAATTTACTAAATATCCTATTTAGTAAAATTTGTAACTTTTTCATAATTAACCTCCTATAATACTGCCCTTGATAACAATGCGGCGAAATCTCCTTCTGAACTTAACTTTATGTCGCAAAAGGCTATTATTGCTTCTATAACTCGCAGCTCATTCTCTTTATTATTTATTCTCACCTCAGAGATTTTCATCCCTTTCATCTTACTGCTTGTACCATCCACAACTTTATAAGGTATATAAAATGCTTCATCTTCTCGTATTCTAAAATTAGGTACTACACTTCTTTCTAAAATTATAACTGGTAACATAGTAACTGGCTCTGTTAACTCATTCCCAGTATCTAAAAAACCTTTTGTACTAATTAATTCCCCATCTATTTCAAACTCTAAATCATAGATAAAATTGTTTATGATTGCCCTATTTTTAAAATATAGATAAACTTTATAAGCAATTAAATATAATATCATTATAGAAAAAAGTAAATTTTTGCTAGAATAATTTTTTATTGTAAAAACCCCTTGTATATCATAAGGATTTTCTGCCATTGCAAATATAAAACAAAAACCTGAAAACGCAATAGAAACGAGAAGAAAAACACCTGAAACTTTTGTAAGTGAAAGCATCTTTTTTTTCCTTAAAATTATCTTAACCATTAGAAAAACAACTAGCACCTTAAAAATTATATTAGTAAATATTTCAAGAGAATCAAAGAATACCGTCAAAGTGTATAAACTACCAAGAATACTTGATAAAACCACCATTCTATACTTAAATTTATAATTTGATAATTGCATTGTAACTGTTAGCAAAAAAAAATTTATCAAAAAATTTTCTATTAGTAATACATCTAAGTATACAATCATAGTATCAACTCCTCGTTTTTATTATAAAACTTAACCTCTTAAAAGTTTGTCATAATAAATCTATTTCAAATAATTTTATTATGACATTTTTTGTCATTTTATTATCTAGTAACTTATATTGAACCTTTCTTCTTAAGTTTCCTAACAAAAAAAAGAAAAATTTTAGCAAAAAAAGAAACCTTTCTTTCGAAAGGTTTCTAAATATTCTTAAGATCTTCTATTTCTTCTTAAAAAAGCTGGTATGCTTAAATCATCATCATCTGATTTATCCTCTTTTACTACTGGTTCTTCTAAAACTACTTCTTGAGTTTCTTTTACAACAGTCGTAGCTAACTTTTCAGCTTTTTTAGCAGCTGCAAGTTTATTTGTTTCTTTATCAAATCCTGTTGCAATAACAGTTATTCTAATGTTTTCTTTTAATGATTCATCAATAGCAGTACCAAATATTATGTTAGCATCTGGGTCTGCTGATTCTTGAACTATTTCTGAAGCTTCATTTATTTCAAATAGACTTAAATCTGGTCCACCTGTAATATTTATAAGAACTCCTGTTGCACCTGTTATAGATGTTTCTAATAATGGTGAACATATAGCCTCTTCTGCAGCATCTTTAGCTCTTGTGTCTCCTGCACCTTTACCTATACCCATATGTGCAAGTCCCTTATCTACCATTACTGATCTTACATCTGCAAAATCAAGGTTAATAAGTCCTGGATTTGTAATAAGATCAGATATACCTTGTACACCTTGTCTTAACACATCATCAGCTTTTTTGAATGAGTCTAATAAAGTAGTCTTTTTATCAACCATTGTTAAAAGTCTCTCATTTGGTATTGTCACTAACGTATCAACTTTAGCTTTTAAATTTTCTATTCCCATTTCAGCATGTTTCATTCTTCTTCTACCTTCAAATGGGAAAGGCTTTGTTACAATACCAACAGTTAAAACACCCATTGATTTTGCAACTTCAGCCACAACTGGTGCGGCTCCTGTACCAGTTCCACCACCCATTCCAGCAGTAATAAATACCATATCAGCACCTTTAATTGATTCTGTTATTTCTTCTAAACTTTCTTCAGCAGCTTTTTTTCCTATTTCAGGGTCAGCACCCGCTCCAAGTCCTTTAGTAAGTTTATCACCTATCTGAATTTTATGAGTAGCATGCGAAAGCATTAATGCTTGTTTATCAGTGTTAATAGCTATGAACTCAACATCTTTAAGTCCTTCCATTATCATTCTGTTAACAGCATTGCTTCCTCCACCACCGCAACCAACTACTTTTATATTAGTAAAATCTTGCATATCTACATCAAAATCTAACAAAACAATTCCTCCTCTAAAAAATATCCCCTAAAAATCTCAATACTTTTGATAATCCCTTTTTCTTTTCTTTTTTAACTTCATCACTTGATTCTTCTATATTACTTTTTATCTGTGTTTCATTAACATAAGTTTCTTTACTGAAACTTACTTCCACTTCATTAGAAGCATCACTTAATAAGTTTAACCTATCATACACCTCTTTAACAATAGCAATCGGTGTAATTATTGAAGATTTTTCAATATTTAACTCATTTTTTGTAAAAATATTTACTTTTTTTTGTAAAACTTCCTCGACTAATAAGTTTATTTCTTCAAATAATCCTATTCCATCCCCAAGTATAGTTATATTCTCTATTTTATCATAAATCCCTAAACATTCTAACTCTTTTTTCACATAATTAAGAATTTCTTCAAGTCTAGCATTTATAATATCATAAAATAAATCTGCCTCTATGAACCCATCTAGGACCTCTATCTTAGCAAAATCTTTTCTTTGCCTTAAATATGAACTACTATTCTCTTTCTTTATTTTTTCCATTATTTCTTCACTATAAGTTGTAACAATTGACAAATCTTTTGTTATGTTAAGTCCACCAAGTGGTATTAATCCTAGTTCTTTTATTTTTCTATTTTCAAAGTAAACAAATTCTGTTTTCTCCGCACCAAAATCAATTATAAGATTATTTTCTCTATAATTATCGACCAAAAATATTTGTTTTAAAGACTCTATACCAATTAAAAATCCGTTAATTTCACAACCAATTCTTAAAAAAATATTTTTAATTGTCTCTATAAGTTCTTTTTTAGCTATAATAACATCTAAATCAACTTCTAAAGAAGATGCTGCAATACCAATTGGTGCTTCTAAAATTTCATTTCCGTCAACTCGAATTCTTCTTATTATAGCATCCACTATGTATTCATTATTTCTAACTTCTACGCTTTTACCATCTAAATAAGCTTTTGTTACTTCTCTCTTTGTTAAGACTGTACTTTTATATTTTGATAAATATTTTCCAGTATTCTCAACAACCCTAATATCTTTTACTCCAAGAGAAATATAAACTGAACTTATTTTTTCTAAATTAAGTTTAGATAACTCCTCTAAAACATTAACTATTGACTCTATCGCAAGTTCAGTATCAATTATCCTACCTTTACTTATGCCCTTTGACTCTTTTGTAATAGTATCAATTATTGCAAATTCGCCATTCTCATCTTTCGCAGTGGCAGCACTAATATTATCACTACCAATACTTAAGGCAACTAATTTTCCTTCCATCTTGTTACCTCCATAATAAACTATATACTAGGGGCATAAACCCCTAGCATATTTTTAATATAATATCATTCTGCTTAGCATATCCCTATCTACCGAGAAACTCATCGCCGTGTCTGATGTAATAAGTCTCTTCTTGTATAGTTCAGCTAATGCCATATCCATTGTCTTCATACCATACTTACTTCCTGTTTGTACTGAAGACTCTATCTGATGTGTTTTCCCTTCTCTTACAAGGTTTTGTATCGCTGGTGTTGAAATCATTATTTCAAGTGCAGCTGTTCTACTTCCTTCTGTTGTTGGAATTAATTGTTGTGATATAATCCCTTGTAATACTGTTGACAACTGAATTTTTATCTGTTGCTGTTGATGTGGTGGAAATACATCTATTATTCTGTCTATCGTTTTAGAAGCACCTATTGTATGAAGTGTTGAGAATACTAAGTGACCTGTCTCAGCAGCAGTTATTGCTATTGATATAGTCTCAAGATCTCGCATCTCTCCTACTAGGATAATATCTGGATCTTCTCTTAGAACTGACTTAAGTGCTCTTTCATAACTTACTGTATCTTTTCCAACTTCTCTTTGGTTTACAATACATTTATTATGCTTATGAAGATACTCTATCGGATCCTCTAATGTAATAATATGTGCATCTCTCGTCATGTTGATTTCATTAATCATAGCTGCAAGAGTTGTTGACTTACCACTACCTGTTGGTCCTGTCACTAAGACTAATCCTCTTTTCTTCATTGTTAAATCTTTTAATATCTGCGGATGATTAAGATCATCAAGCGTAGGTATTTTAAGTGTAATAACCCTTATCGCAAGTGCTGTACTACTTCTTTGTTTAAATATGTTAACCCTGAATCTTCCAGTTCCTTGTGCCGAATATGATGTATCATACTCACCTGATTTCTCATACTCTTCATATCTTTCTTGTAATATTTGTCTTGCAAATGCCTCTGTATCTCCAGGTTTTAAAACCTCTTGCCCTATTTTTCTCAATGACCCATTAATTCTTATAGCAGGTTGTAATCCTACCGTTAAGTGTAAGTCTGACGCTTTTTCTTCTATCGTCAATCTTAATAATTCATTTAAATCAAACATTTAAACCCTCCAAAAAAATAATTTTTATATACCCCTTTAAACTAAAAATTGCTTATTCTAAATCAAGAACAAGCAAACCTCACAATACTAATTACCATAGTTTATCTAACTTATTCTATACTAAATTATAAACTAAAAATAAAGTAAATGCTAGAACTTTTAGGGGATTTGCTATCTTTAAAAATAATTATCAAAAAAACTTTAAATATTATTACAAAGTTAAAATATAACTTACTTCTATAATAATAAAGTAGCACTGATATCTTAATCAGTGCTACTTTATTATTTTTGTGAATTAAATTCTTTAAACAACTTTTTCAACGCTTTCTTTTCAATTCTTGAAACGTATGATCTTGATATACCAAGAATTAAAGCTATTTCTCTTTGAGTTTTTACATCACCATTTTCAAACTAAATGTATTTCATCTTAAATACTTAAAATATGAATCACCTCTACTCATTCTCGCCTATGTAATCACAATTTTAAAAACATATTGTTAATTAAATTAAATTTTTAATTTAATTATTGTTTTAATCTCATTGTAAATGTAAAATAAATACATAAAAGTAAGTTAAAGGTGTTTAAAACTTGTTACTTTTTAATATATTTTATAGGAGGAATAACTATGAAAAAACTAGCTATATGTTTAACATTAATTATATCTGGTACAATGAGCTCTACAGTCCTTGCACAAACTACCGAAAAACAATCTGTTTTTGACAATATTAAGATTAATTCTAAATATAATAACGGAAGTATGATTTTAAATAATGGAATCTATTCTTTCAACTTCACAAACTTAAAAAATAAATACCTTGCATCAAATGGGGAATCTATTTTTATTTCCGATAATTCATCTCAATATTCTAATATCGAGGTTAGACAAGTTAACGGGGTTAGTGATGAAGGTTTACCTTTATATGGTTTTAAACTTATAGTAAAAGATTCTAATGGTGCTGAGAAAGCCTTTACTATAACTGACAATTTAGAATTAATTTTAAAGGAACCAAATAACTCAGTTAAACAAACTTGGTATTTTAGTCATGGTATTAATGGATATCTTTTAAAAAGTGGAGCTGATATTTTAGATTATAAATTTTTCAATAAAGTTATAACATTAGATAATAATACACTGATATTTGAAAGAGCAAATGCTAATAATAAAGAAAATCAAGAACTTTCAATAAATATTAAATAGTATATATCAAATAAAGGTATGATTCTTAACTAGAATCATACCTTTATTATTATATACTGAAGGTATATTTTTATAAATCTAACCCTTCAAAGATATCATTTATTTTAAATTCTAAATTTTCCATAACAAGACTTTTATATACATCATCAAATCTATAAGATTTATTTAAGTAATAAGAACCAAATTCACTTAATTTATATTGATGCATATCTCCAGTTTGATATACTAAATTATATTCCTCTATACCATGCTTAGCATATAAATCCATTTTTATAATAGTATCCAAACTTGCATTACTAGGTGATACTATTTCAAACACTAATGTCGGGATAGTTAATACTGATTGACCAAGTGTTTTAAATTTATCTTTCCCCTTTTCTGTGCATACAACAAAAACATCTGGCTTAACTCTATCTTTACCTAAAACAACTTCTATTTGCTCTGAAAAAACTCTACAAGGTTTACCTACAAGATAGCTATCTACTTTTGCATTAATTCTATTCACAATAGTATTGTGATTCATAGAAGAAAAAGATTTAGCATAAATGTATCCATCTATAAATTCTAATATTTCATCGCTAGCATTTTCTACTTCGAAAAATTCCTCTAATGTATAAACTATGTCATTAAATTCTTTTATTCCCATATTATCACCTCTAACTTTATTTACTTTAAGTATATCAAATTATATTTTTGAATACAAAGTTTAAAATTCAAAAAAATTATAATAAAAAATAGCACTGACATTTTAATCAGTGCTATTTTATTATTTTTGTGAATTAAATTCTTTAAACAACTTTTTCAACGCTTTCTTTTCTATCCTTGAAACGTATGATCTTGATATACCAAGAATTAAAGCTATTTCTCTTTGAGTTTTTACATCACCATCAATAAGACCATATCTCATTTCTAAAATTTCTTTTTCCCTATCACTTAAGACAAGTTTCATTTTATTATATAAAGCTTTAACCTGTAGACTATTTTCAACCGCCTCTACAACTGAATCTTCTTCACTGCTAAGTACATCTATAAGGCAAATTTCATTACCCTCTTTATCTACACCTATTGGATCTTGAAGATAAACTTCACCTTTAGTCTTCTTACTATTCCTAAATAGCATTAATATTTCATTCTCAATACATCTAGCTGCATATGTAGCAAGTCTTGTCCCTTTACCAGTATTGAAAGATTCTATCGCCTTTATAAGCCCAACCGTCCCAATGGATATTAAATCGTCTACCTCTTTATTAGGAAATGAATATTTTTTTACTATATGTGCTACAAGTCTCAAATTCCGTTCTATTAAAACACCCTTAGCCTCTACATTACCTTCTTTAAACTCGTTTAAATAAAATTCCTCCTCCTTCTCATTAAGTGGCTTTGGGAATGTGGTATTTCCTGTCACATACCCTGTAAAAAAAATGTTACTACTAATTACATTAATTATTTGTTGTAATATAAACACTTATAAATCCTCCTAATAATGCTTGTTATAGTATATGATTCATAAGTGTTAAAATTTCTTATTTGTTAAAATTATTTTTTCATCAACTCTAAAACTATATCTCTAAATATAGGTGCTGCTGTATTACTTCCTCCAAGGTCATTCCCTTCCTCATTAATCCCTTCAATATTAGGAACAAAAACAACCATATTATAATATTCTCCATTCATTTTAAAATATCCAACAAACCACCCATGTGAAGAATTTTGTTCTGATTCAGTTGTTCCAGTCTTACCTCCAATTTCTACACCTTCAATTTTCGCCTTTTTACCAGTTCCATTTTCCACACACTCTCTTAGTAAATTTCTTATTATATTTGCATCTTCTTTACCTAAAACTTCAGTCCGTTCTCCTGTAAATTCTTTTATAATTTTACCCTCTTGATTTTTCACTTCTTTAAGTATATAAGGCTTAGTGTAAACCCCTCCATTAACTACACTAGACATACTAGCTACTACTTGTATTGGTGTTGATTGACACCCCTGACCAATTGGAAAATTCCCTTGGGAATCATCTAAATTAGCAACTACACCTGCACTTTCCATGCCTGTACTTGTATCTAAATCTAAAATACTACTAAAATATCCTTGTTCTTTTGCATACTCAACTAGAAGATTATAATCAACCTCTGCGCCTAGCTTAGCAAATATATCATTACATGAAACTTCCATAGCCTTTTGTAGATTTATTTCTCCATGTGTGTTGAAATCTTTACATATAAGCCCCTCACACTCGTATACATCAGCTAAACTTACATTGTTATATTTCATAGCTGCACCAAGTGTTACAAACTTAAAAGTTGACCCCGGCTCGTATCCAACAACACCTCCACCTGTCACAAGATTTGGTTCTAATTCATCTTTTTGCGCTATTGACAATACCTCTCCTGTACTGGATTTAACAAGAGCCACCCCTATATTATCATACATATCATATTCTTCTTTATTTAGTACTCTTCTAATTAGCTCTTGATATTCTTTATCTATCGTAAGAGCGATATTAGTATTTTCTCTATTTATTTCATATTTTACTTCGTTATAAATACCATCTATATCTTTCTCAAACATTATACTTGTCACTTCATTATCTTTAGTATAATTAACTATTTTCCCTTCTAATGAATCTAAACTTTTTTGATAGTTATCTTCATTCTTCAATGCGTTATAGGCCTTATCCTTCATTAAAATGCTCTCTATACTCCAATTATTAATATTAGCCTTTTCATCATACTCATATGCATAAATCCCTTTTACACCATTTAATTCTTTTATACTTTTATACGTATTCTCTGTAATGTCATATGTATAACGTATATTTTTTGAACTTGTAATTTTATTCACATCAAAATCTTTAACTTCTTCTTTCATAATATAATTAAAACTTATAAAATTCTCTAAGTTTTGATTCACACTATTCATTTTAAAAGTATCTCCATCAATTATAACTTTATACTTTCTAGCATACTCATTTAAATCTTTTCCATTTCTGTCTAAAAGAAGATATTTGTAATCTCCGACTTCTTCTTTTTCTATGCTATTGTTATATTCAGTTCCGGTTACAATTGGATTATATTTATTTTGAATATAATAGACTCTAAAAATCAATCCAACTAATAAAGCCATCATTAAAAATTTCAATTTTATAATTCTACCTTTTAATACATAATTGTTATTAAACAAAAAAACACCCCTTTTAGCTACATACTAGCCAAAAGAGATGCTTCTTATTCATTATTTATCGATTACTTCTTTAATTCTAGCAACCATTATATCAATTGCAACTTTATTTCTTCCGCCTTCTGGAATAATAATATCTGCATGTTTCTTTGTTGGTTCTGTAAACTGATTGTGCATAGGCTTAACAACATTTAAGTATTGGTTTATTACTGACTCTATTGTTCTGCCTCTTTCGTTTATATCTCTAACCATTCTTCTTATAATTCTGACATCTGCATCTGTATCTACATATATCTTAATATCTAATAGTTCTCTAATTCTTGGGTCTTCTAAAACCAAAATACCCTCAACTATTATAATTTCTTTAGCTTTCACAGGTACTTTTTCAGTACTTCTATTATGAGTAGTGAAATCATAAACAGGCTTTTCTATATCTTTTCCTTTTAATAAATCCCCTAAGTGCTTAACTAAAAGGTCATTATCAAAAGCATTTGGATGATCATAGTTAGTTTTACATCTATCATCTGGTGTTAAGTGGCTTTGATCTTTATAATAAGAATCTTGCTCCATCATTGCGATACACTCACCACTAAATTTTGCGTAGATTTCCTTTGCAATAGTACTCTTCCCAGAACCTGTTCCACCTGTAATCCCTATTAGTATCGGTCTAGTCATATTTTATTTGCCTCCTTGGTTAGTCATTACCATAAGTGGTTTTATTTTTTTATTCGTAACAAGCATATCATCTTTTTTAAGTTTATGCTGCGTTTTAACAGTGAAAATCATTGTAGCTTTGTTGGCAACATCAATCTTTTCACCTGCTTCATCATGCATATCCTCAAGTGTAAATGCATAATAATCTGAATCTGGAGTTAATACTTCAACTTCTTCCCCTTCAAATACTCTATTCTTTTGAAGAATAGTTGCAGTTTTAGTTTCCTCATCATAACTTTGAACAACACCTACAATATCAAAATCTCTTACATATGATGTTGTATCAAATATTTCTGTGTTACTCTTTCTACCAAAGTAGAAGCCTTTTTCATATTGTCTGTGACTTATTCTCATAAGAATTTCTTTATGTTTAGGATTTAAAACATAATTTTCTTTATCTTCAAAGTAAGCATCAACAGCTTCTCTATATGCTTTAACTATTGAAGCAACATAGAATTCACTCTTCATTCTTCCTTCTATTTTAAATGAGTTTATTCCACTTTCAACAAGTTCTGGAATATGGTCTATCATACATAAATCTTTAGCGTTCATTATATATGTCCCATCTTCATCTTCTACTATTGGATATAACTCACCTGGTCTAGTCTCTTCCATTATGTAGTATTTATATCTACAAGCATTTGAGCAAGCTCCTCTGTTAGCATCTCTTCCTAACATATAGTTTGAAATAAGACATCTTCCTGAGTATGCAATACACATTGACCCATGTATAAATGCTTCAAGTTCACAATCTTCTGGTAAATTTTCTTTATACCCGGCTATTTCCTTAAAACTAAGTTCTCTTGCAAGAACTATTCTTTTAATACCTTGCTTATACCAAAATTCTGCTGCTTTCCAGTTTACATTATTTGCTTGTGTGCTTAAATGTATTTCAAGACTTGGTGCTACTTCTTGTGCTATTGCAATAATTCCAGGATCTCCTGCGATTATTGCATCTATTCCAACATCTGAAAGAGCTTTAATGTACTCTGGTGCACCTTTAAGGTTACCATTTCTAGCAAAAATGTTCATTACAACATAAACTTTTTTTCCTCTTTCATGTGCATATTGAACACCTTGTGCAATTTGTTCATTTGAAAAATTATCAGAAAAAGCCCTAAGGTTAAACTGACTTCCTCCTAAATAAACGGCATCTGCACCGTAATCAATAGCTGTCTTTAATTTACTTAAATTACCTGCTGGTGCAAGTATTTCTGGTTTTTTCATTATAAGTCCCTCCTCTTAGTTATAGCGATTCCATCTCCCATAGGAATGATAGTTGTTATAAGATTATCTGAATTTGAAACCATCTCAAGATAAGATCTCATTCTTCTAACAATCGTAATTTGCCTTCTCTTAACTAAGTCATCAGAAGCAATCATACCTCTAAATAGTACATTATCTGCTATTAGTACTCCATCTTTTTCAAGCAATCTAAGGCAATGTGGTAAAAAGTGATTATAATGACCTTTACCAGCATCCATGAATATCATGTCATACTTTTCATCTAATTGTTCTAAGTGTTCTAAACAATCTCCTGATAAAACTTCAATTTTATCTTCAAGACCAAATTTCTTTATATTCTCTTTTGCATAAGAAATCATCTTCTCATCTCTTTCAATACTAGTAATAAAACAGTCTCCCTGCATAGTTTTATTCATAAGTATTGAAGAATATCCTATGGCAGTGCCAAGTTCTAAAATTTTTTTTGGTTTTTGCATAGCAACCATAAATTCTAGAAACTTGCCACCCTCCTTTTGGATGATAGGAACAATATTTTCTTTAGCAAAATCTTCTAAGTCTTTAAGTTCATCTTCTCTATCTGGAATTAACCCTCTAAGGTAATCTTCCATATATCCAAATGTTACTCCACTCACTGATTAAACTCCTTTAATCTTTACTTTTGCTCTTATTTTTTTTGTTGTTCTGCTATATATGCACTATATTTTGCAGCTGCTTTACTAAATTCAGCATAGCTGTTTGTGAAGAAGTGTTGATCACTTCCTGGATTTAAAACATAGTAAAGATAATCTGTTTTAGCAGGTTTTAAAGCTGCTTCTAAAGCTTCTATTCCAGGGTTGCAAATAGCCCCTACTGGTAAACCTTGAACTTTATATGTGTTATATGGTGAATCTATTTGTAGATATTTGTTGTAAACTACATCTTTATGTTCTCCCATAGCATATAAAACTGTTGCATCTAATTGAAGTGGCATATGAATTTTCAATCTATTATAAATAACAGATGAAACCTTTGCTCTATCTTCTTTAGTGCTTGCTTCACCTTCTATCATTGAAGCTATAGTTACATATTTTTGATATTCACTTTCACTTATTTTAACCCCTGTTTGCTCTTGTGCTTCTACCATTTCCTTTTGGAATTGATTTAACATCATTGATATTATGTCATTAGCATTAGCTGTTTTAGGGATATTATAAGTATCTGGATATAAGAATCCTTCTAAGTTATATCTTCTTTCTGAATTTGGTGTAATATAACTTGGTAATGGATATTTCTTTACAGCATCTATAAATACACTAGCTTTCATTATGCCTTGCTCTTGCAATTTATTCGCCATTTGCTGAATTGTAAATCCTTCTGGGAAAGTCACTTTATATGTAGCTACCTCACCTTTAACAAGCATATTTACAAAACCATCTAAAGTTGTATTTTCTGGTATTTCATAATCGCCTGGTTTTATATCTGTTTCTGAAGGATTTAACTTTAAATATACTTTATTTAAAAACTTATCTTTTACAATGCCCTTAGACCCTAATTGTTCTAAAACCGTGTATAAAGATTCTCCTTTTTGCACATTAATATCTAAAACTTTATCAGTCGTGCTAAAAGGACTTTTTTTATTTTCTGTATACTTAAAAGTAAAAACTCCAATTATAGCAATTATTATGACAACTACTAAAATTATTGCTAAAATTATTTTAGATTTCAATCCTTTATTCATAGAATCCCCCTCTACTTATATAGTATAAATAGCCAAAAATCAATTTGGCTATTCTCAATATATTATACTGTTTTTCTACAAATTAATAAACTATTTTCTTGATGCTCTTTTTCTTTCACTTGGATCAAGAATTCTTTTTCTTATTCTAACATTTACTGGTGTTACTTCAACTAATTCGTCATTAGCTATAAACTCTAAACATTGCTCAAGAGACATTTCTCTGTGAGGAACAAGTTTTAAAGCATCATCTGCTCCTGATGATCTTGTGTTAGTAAGTTGTTTTTTCTTACAAATATTTATTTCTAAATCATCTGCTCTAGCACACTCTCCACAAACCATACCTGCATAAACATCTGTTGCAGCACCTATGAATAATGTTCCTCTGTCTTGAGCGTTATATAATCCATAAGCAACAGCTGTTCCAGTTTCAAATACAACTAATGAACCTCTGCTTCTTCCTGGCATTTCACCCTTAACTTTTTCATATCCATCAAATACATGGTTCATGATACCATTACCTTTTGTATCTGTCATGAATTCATTTCTAAATCCTATAAGACCTCTTGCTGGGATTTTGAACTCAAGTCTTGAATATCCGTTAACTGCTGATGTCATGTTTACCATTTCACCTTTTCTTGGTCCTAATTTTTCCATAACTGGTCCCATAAATTCTTCTGGAACATCTATTGTTAAGTACTCCATTGGCTCAACTTTAACTCCATTTTCTTCTTTGAAGATAACGTTTGGTTTTGAAACTTGAAGTTCAAATCCTTCTCTTCTCATTGTTTCTATAAGTATTGATAAATGAAGTTCTCCTCTACCACTTACTTCGAAACACTCTGGTGTAATTTCATTAACTCTTAAACTTACGTTTGTTTCAAGTTCTTTCATTAATCTATCTCTTAAATGTCTTGAAGTTATATAGTCTCCTTCTTTACCAGCGAATGGTGAATTGTTAACCATAAAGTTCATGCTTAATGTAGGCTCGTCTATTTTAACAAATGGTAGTGCTTCTGGTGTACCCGCATCTGCTATTGTTTCACCTATGTTTACATCGTTGATACCACTTATAGCTATTATGTCACCGATTGTAGCTTCTTCTACTTCTTCTCTTTTAAGACCATTGTATCCAAATATGCTTGATATTTTGAATTTAACAACTTCTCCATTTTCTCTTACAACTGCTGCTTGTTGGTTTCTTGTAGCTGTTCCTCTTTCGATTCTACCAATAGCTATTTTTCCAACGTATTCACTTGAATCAAGAGTTGTTACAAGCATTTGAAGTGGAGCTTCTTTATCTCCAACTGGTGCTGGTACGTGTGCAACTATTAAGTCAAATAAATCTTTCATATTATCTTTTGGTGTTTCTAAATCATTTGTACATACACCATCTCTAGCTGAAGCATATATGATTGGGAAATCTAATTGCTCATCTGTTGCTCCAAGTTCTAAGAATAATTCAAATACTTCATCGATAACCACTTCTGGTCTAGCATCTGATTTATCTATTTTGTTTATAACTACTGCTGGGTTTAATCCAAGCTCTAAAGCTTTTCTTAAAACGAACTTAGTTTGAGGCATTGGTCCCTCATATGAATCTACAACTAATATAACACTATCTACCATTTTAAGTACACGTTCAACTTCTCCACCGAAATCTGCGTGTCCTGGTGTATCTATTATGTTTATTTTCTTATCATTGTAGTGAACTGATGTGTTTTTTGAAAGGATTGTTATCCCTCTTTCTTTCTCTAGGTCGTTTGAGTCCATGACTCTTTCCTCAACCTTCTCATTAGCTCTAAATGTATTACTTTGTCTTAATAACGCATCAACTAAAGTAGTTTTACCGTGGTCAACGTGGGCTATAATAGCTATGTTTCTTATATCTTCTCTTACAAAATTACTCATTATTATTCCTCCAAACTTTTATTACGTTTCGTCGCATAAAAAATTGGATACTTATACCAGTACCCAATTCTCCTTCTCAATATAGAATTTTAATGCTTTAGATTTAAAATGTCAACCATTAAAATTTCAATTTAAGATTATGCAAATATTATATTTCCATAATTATAGGTAATATCATCGGTCTTCTCTTAGTCTTTTCATATAAATATGCTTTTAATACATCTCTTATAGTAGACTTAATTGTTGCCCAATCTTTTATATTATTATCTTCACAATTTGCTAAAGCATCTCTTACAACATTTTTAGCTTTCCCCATAAGATCTTCAGATTCCCTTACATAAACGAATCCTCTTGATATTATATCTGGTCCTGATGCTACATATCCACCGGCTTTATCCATAGTTACAACAACTACAACTATACCGTCTTGTGATAAATGTCTTCTATCTCTTAATACGATATTTCCAACATCTCCAACACCTAAACCATCAACAAACACTTGACCTGATGGAACTGTTCCTGCCTTTTTAATAGAATCTCTAGTTACTTCTATAATGTCTCCATTTTCAATAATTAAAGTATTCTCCTCTGGCATTCCTAATTCATGTGATAATTGTGCATGTTTCTTTAAGTGTCTATATTCTCCATGTATTGGAATAAAGAATTTAGGCTTTACTAAGCACTGCATTAACTTTAATTCTTCTTGACATGCGTGTCCTGACACATGGATACCTTCTGAAGCTTGATATACTACTTCAGCACCTTTTTTAGTTAATTGATTTATAACCTTTGAAACAAGCTTCTCGTTACCTGGGATTGGTGTTGCTGAAATTACAACAGTATCTCCTGGTATTATATTAAGCTTTCTATGCTCTGAAGCTGCCATTCTTGCTAATGCAGACATTGGCTCTCCTTGGCTACCTGTTGTTATAATTGCAATTTGATCAGCTGGTATTTTATTGATAGCATCTATATTTACAAGTGTTCCTTTTTCAACTTTTAAATAACCTAATTCAACGGCAACTTGCATGATATTTTCCATACTTCTACCAGATACAGCCACTTTTCTTCCGTATCTTTCTGCTGATTCTATTATTTGTTGAATTCTATGAACATTTGATGCAAAAGTAGCTGTAATTACTCTACCTTTAGCTTTCCCAAATATTCTATCTAAATTTGCACCTACTGTTCTTTCTGAAGGTGTATATCCTGGCTTACCTACATTTGTTGAATCAGCTAAAAGTGCTAAAACACCTTTTTTGCCAAGTTCTGCAAATCTTCCAAAATCCATTCTTTCCCCATCAATCGGTGTATACTCTACTTTAAAATCTCCTGTATGAAGTATGACCCCCATTGGTGTGTGTACAGCTATAGCAACTGAATCTGCTATACTGTGGTTTGTTTTAACAAACTCTACTGATGATGAATTTAATTTTATTATATCTTTTGGCTTAACTACATTTAATTCAGTAGAGCTTAATAATCCGTGCTCTCTTAATTTAGTTTCTAATATACCTAAAGTTAACTTAGTACCATATATTGGAACATTTAACTGTTTTAATACATATGGTATAGCTCCTATGTGGTCCTCATGCCCATGTGTGATAAATATCCCTCTCACTTTATCGGCATTTTTTATAAGATAAGAAACGTCTGGTATAACTATATCTATCCCATACATATCATCATCTGGGAATTTTAGTCCGCAGTCTACAACAACTATATCATCCTTAAATTCAATAGCAGTTATATTTTTTCCTATCTCATTAATCCCACCTAAAGGTATTATTCTTGCCTTTAGTTTCTCACGTTTCATAATTTCCCTCCTTATTTAATTTTCATAAGTTTATATAAAAAATTTTTATCGTTTTGATAAAATTGTTTATTTTCTGCATTTTTGGCATAAACCAAAGAACTTAACTGAATGGTCTTCTATTTTAAAACCATACTTTTGTTCTACTTCATTCTCTAATTCTTCTAATAGATCATCCTCAACTTCTGAAACACTTCCACATGAATTACACACTAAGTGATGATGTCTATGATTTTCATTTTCATTAGCTAATTCATATCTACTACATCCGTCATTTAGATCTAACTTGTATATTACACCCATTTCCTCTAAAAGTAAAATAGTTCTATATACTGTTGCAAGCCCTATCTCTGGACAATTGATTTTTACTTGATCGTAAATTTCCTCAGCTGTTAAATGTTTTTTCTCACTATCCATTATAATATCTACTATTGCTCTTCTCTGTGGAGTAAGCTTATAGCCCTTACTCTTAAATTGCTCTTTAAGAGTTTTATAATCTTTAGCAGTTAATTGCGTCATACTATTCAACCCCTCATATTTAAATTATTCTTCACTCATAATAGCTGAATATGCTTCTTCAATTGCAGCAAGTTCAACATCATTATCAACTGGTTCTAAACCTTCACTACCATCCTCGTCTTTTGTGATTCTCATCGCTATAACATCACCATCCATACTATCTTCTGGTGATAATAATACATATTCTGTTCCTGCTGCTTCTAAATACATTTCAACATTGAAAGCAACCTCTACACCATTTTCATCACTTAATACTAGTCTATTTACATCTTCTTGCATTTTAATTACTCCTTTTTTACTTAAGTTTTGCTAATCTATCTAAATATCCTTGTAAGATATATATCGCCGCTATTTTATCAACTATTTTTTTTCTTCTAGCTCTTGATAAATCTCCCTCTATCATAGCTTTATGAGCTGCTACGGTTGTTAATCTTTCATCCCAAAATACTATTTCCGGATTAAAACTGTCTGTTAGCTGTTTGCAAAACTCATATACCATTTCACCTGATGGACCTATCGTTCCATTCATGTTTTTAGGAAGCCCCGCTACTATTGTAGTTGCACCATATTCATCAAAATACTTTTTAACTTCTGCTACATCAGCTGTGAAGTTTTTTCTTTTTATAGTTGTTATTCCCTGGGCAGTCCACCCTAGTGGGTCACTCACTGCAACTCCTACTGTTCTACTACCTATATCTAATCCTAAGATTCTCATATATTACTCCTTATAATTAAAGAGTACCCCGAGGGGCACTCTTTTATTTTATCTCAAGATAGGCCTTTATAACCTCTTCTAGAATTTCATCTCTCTCTAGTTTTCTAACTAAAGCTCTTGCCCCATTGTAATTAGTAATGTAAGTAGGGTCACCTGATATTAAGTATCCAACTAATTGATTAACCGGGTTATAACCTTTTTCCTTCAAAGAAGTATATACATCTGTTAAAATTATTTTTGTTAAATCCTCTTTATCATTGCTAAAATCAAATTGCATAGTATTTTCAAAATTGTTTCCCATAGTTTCGCTACTCTAGTAGCTTCACCCCCTTACAATATTTATACTAACCTATATTTTTAGTATTGACTCTATTTCTTTTTATTATTCATTTATATAATAAAATATTTGTTAATCTTATTATAAACTACTTTTTCTTAATTGTATACTATTTTACTAGGTTTTCTAAAACCTCTTTTGATTTTTTAAGTGCATCTGCTATTTTTGAAGCATCTTTTCCACCAGCTTGAGCCATATCCGGTCTTCCACCACCGCCGCCGCCAACTACTGCTGCAACTTCTTTTATTATCTTACCACAATGAACGCCTTTTTCTATTGAGTTCTTAGTTGCCATTACTATAAGATTTACTTTTCCTGCTGATTCACTCGCAAGAACGACAACCCCAAGGTCTATCTTATTTCTTACTTTATCTGCAAGGTCTCTTAATGAATTCCCATCAATATCTTTAAGCTCTGCTCTAACTAATGTAACACCATTAACTTCTATTGCATCATTTAATATATCTTCTTCAGCACCTTGAACAAGCTTAAATTTTAATTCTGCAATTTCTTTATCCTTAATTTTAAGTTCTTGAGCCTGTGCATCTATTTTTGTAAGTATATCTTTCTCTGCACATTTTAAAGCTTTTGATGCATTTTTAAGAACTTCTGACTTAGCCTCTATATATCTTAAAGCTTCCATTCCTGTAACTGCTTCTATTCTTCTAATACCGGCAGCAACTCCACTCTCTGATACTATTTTAAATAAACCAATTTCTCCAGCATTTGAAACGTGAATTCCTCCACATAATTCTTTTGAGAATTCCCCAACAGAAACAACTCTTACTTTATCTCCATATTTTTCATCAAATAAACATGTAGCTCCACTATTTTTAGCTTCTTCTATTGTCATATTTTCTGTTTTAACTGAGTTAACATTCATTATTTGTCTATTAACTAGCATTTCAACTTCATGAATTTCATCTTCTGTTAAAGCTGTGAAATTTGTAAAGTCAAATCTTAACTTTTCATTATCACAATATGAACCTGATTGATGAACTTGGTCTCCTATTATTTGTCTTAGTGCAGCTTGTAACATATGTGTAGCTGTATGGTTTTTCTTAATATCACTTCTTCTAGCTTCATCAACTTTCAATGTAGCTATTTCTTTAACTGATATTGTTCCCTCAACAACTTTTACATAATGGACAAATTTTCCACCAACATTCTTTTTACAGTCAAGCACAAGAGCTTTACCTGTTGAAGTTTCTATTGTTCCATGGTCACCAACTTGCCCTCCCATTTCTGCATAAAAAGGTGTTACAGGAACTACTACAAACCCTTCTTGACCTTCTGACAGTTCATCCCTAAAATCTTCTGCATCTCCAAGAACTATTATTTCTGATTGCATTTTAGTCTTCTCATATCCATCAAAAATTGTTTCTATTTTAGCATCTAGTCTATTTACAGGACCATCTGCTCCCATGTAACTTGTTTCTCCCCTAGCATTTCTAGCTCTTTCTCTTTGAGCCTGCATCTCTTTATCAAAACCAGCATTATCAACTGTGAAGTTTTTCTCTTCTAAGATTTCTTCTGTAAGTTCTAATGGGAATCCATAAGTATCATATAGTTTGAAAGCTCTTTCTCCTGAAAGTACTGTACTTCCTTCTTTTTCTGTTTCTTCAATGTAAGCTTTTAAAATATCCATACCAGCATCTATTGTTTGGTTGAATCTTTCTTCTTCCATTTTTATAACTTTTTTAATATTTTCTTTATTCTCTTTAAGCTCTGGGTATGCCTCTCCATAGTTATCTACAATTGCATCAACCATATTATAAAGGAATAATCCATCTGCTCCAAGCATTCTACCATGTCTAGCAGCTCTTCTTAGGAGTCTTCTTAAAACATACCCTCTACCTTCGTTACTTGGTCTTACACCATCTGATATAAGTAGTGTAGTACTCTTAGCATGATCTGTAATAATTCTAAGTGATGTATCCACAATAGCATCTTTTCCATACTCTGACTTTGTAAGTTCACAAGCCTTAGCTAGTATAGCTTTAACAACATCTATCTCAAATATATTATCGACACCTTGCATAATTGTTGCTATTCTCTCAAGCCCCATCCCTGTATCTATGTTCTTTTGAGCAAGCTCATTATAATTTCCATCTTCATCTTTTTCAAATTGTGTGAAAACAAGATTCCAGAATTCAACGATTCTATCCTTATCAGCTCCCGCTAAGAATTCCTCAGCAGTTTCAGCTTTTTGTCCTTCTTCTCTTTCAAAGTGAATTTCTGTACATGGACCACATGGACCAACACCGATTTCCCAAAAGTTCTCTTCTTTATCTAATTTAAAGATTCTGCTTGGATCAATATCTGTACTTTTTGTCCATATATCATAAGCCTGTGCATCCTCTTCATATACAGTTACATAAAGTCTTTCTTTTGGAATCTCAAGTTCTTTTGTTATAAATTCCCAAGCCCATGGAATTATTTCATTTTTAAAATAATCTCCAAATGAGAAGTTTCCAAGCATTTCAAAACAAGTTGCATGTCTTGATGTCTTACCTATATTCTCTATATCACCTGTTCTAACACATTTTTGACATGTTGTTATTCTATTTTTAGGTGGTTGTTCAAGACCTGTAAAGTAAGGCTTAAGCGGAGCCATCCCTGCATTTATGAATAATAAACTATTATCATTCTTTGGCACTAATGGGAATGAATTTAATTTTAAGTGTCCTTTTCCTTCAAAAAAGTTTAAATACTGATTTCTTAGTTCGTTTGTTCCTGTGAATTTCATTATTAATTACCTCCATAATTGTGTATCTTAAAAATTAAGTTTGTATCTACCTTCTAATAAAATTTATAGTATTACATACATTAATTTTTAGATAAAAATATAAAAAGCCCCCATCCCAGTAAGGGACGAAAGCTGTATTTCCGCGGTACCACCCTAATTATGTATCCTAAGATACATCACTTAAGTAAATTAGCTCCAAGGTAGCTTCAATAAATTTTCTAAGAAGTTTTCACCAACCACTTCCTCTCTAAACAGAAATGTCTTTATCTACTAGTCCTTTTCATAGCTACAATATTTATCTATAAAGTGATTATAAAAAAAATTTCTTATGATGTCAATAATAACTATTTTAAAATAAGTAATAATCTATATCTTCATATATTATTTTAATAATAACTCCAACAGGCACTATCAATACCATCCCTACAAGCCCTGCTATTTTTTCTCCTATCAAAAGCAGTATTATTACGACAAGCGGATGCATTTCAACACTATTTGCAGTTATTTTAGGTGCTAAGACATTACCTTCTATTTGTTGAATAATTACAAAAGCAATCAATACATATATAACTTTTACAGGATCATCCATTAAAGCTACAAAAACTGCTGGAACTGCTCCTAGAAAAGCTCCAAAATACGGTACAATATTAAGCATTCCATTTAATATTGAAAGCAATAATATAAACTTTATATCAACTATTAAAAGAGATATGAAAGTTAAAAGAGTAACTATTAGACAAAGTATAAATTGACCCATTATATATTTCCCTAAAACCTTATCTATATCTGCTGATATTTTTTTTAGCAAAATTCTTTTATCTGCTGAGAATAATAACAATACTTTATTACCAATTAAATCACCATCTGCTAAAAAATAATATGCGACTATTGGCACAATAGCAAGAGCTACTATATTTTCACTGAATTCTAAAACCCATACAAATATTTTTTCAGTTATACTCGCTAGCATAATATTTACCTTTTCTCCAAACTGATGATTAATTATTGAATAAAATTCTTCTTTTGGCATATTTATTTTTAAAGTTAACTTTTCAATGAGCTTTTCTATGCTACTAACCATATTTTCTAAATTCAAACTTTCTTTTATAATACTCGGAACTAAAATTGTAACTGTCAAAACAAATAACAGTATAACTCCTAATATAACTAAAAAGGCTAAAAGTCTTTTATTAATATCTATCTTAGTAAGTATTTTTTTATAAACAGGTTTTAGTGCATATGCCAATATAAATGAGCATAAAAGCACAAATATAATGTCTCTTATTATATTAAATTTATAGATTAAGAAACTCACCAAAATTAATATAACAATGATTATAATTATTGATTTTTTTTCTCTTAAAAATTTTATTATCATTTATGTCCTCCACATATTGTGAGGTATAGACATAAATTTTATTTTATCCTCACTAAAATACAATATATTATCATCCCCAAGTATAGTTTCTTTTAATAATATTAGATTTTTTCCATTTTTAAATTTATTAAAAAAACCCTTTGATGTTATTATTGCTCTTATGAAAAAGTTGCTATCTATTATAATCTCTTCTAATATGCCAATCATTCTATTTTTTTTATCTATAATATCTAGACCTTTTATATCACTAAATGCTAATCCTTGATGTTTTTTAATATCTTTAGCTACAATTTTTTCTCCAAATGTTAAAACATCATCTATATCAATAAAATTTTCTTTTTTAAAGATTCCTTTTTGAATAAAAAAACCTTTTACCCGCCCTTCAAAATAATCTATTCCAATATCTTCAACTTCCCCTAGCTTTTTACCATCTGAGCTAAAAACCTCTAAAAATTTCAAATCCTTTACTCTATACACAAATTCCACCACCTTCTTTTTTAATAGTATTTGTATTTTTTTATTTTTTAATACAAAAAAATAAAAGCATCCTATTTCTAGAATGCTTTTAATATCAACAGATACTCTCTATAACTCCACCACCAACAACATAATCATCATTGTAGAAGACAACAGATTGCCCCATTGTAATTGCTCTTTGTTTATTTTCAAATGAAACTTTAACTCTACCATCTTTTAAAGGTGTTAAAATTGCTGTTTCTGGTTTAGCTAAATATCTTATTTTAGCTGTAACAGTCATAGGATTTTCTAATTTTTCAATAGACATAAAATTAACATCTTTACAGATTAAATCTGTTTTGAAAATATCATTTTCTGGCCCTATAACAACTTCATTCCTAACAGGGTCTATTGAAGTAACATATCCTGGTCTTCCAAGTGAAATCCCAAGACCTTTTCTTTGTCCTATTGTATAATAAACTATCCCTTTATGTTTTCCAAGAATATTACCTTCTTTATCCACAAAGTTACCTTCTCTAACTTTACTTGGCATAGCTGTTTTAATATAAAGTCCATGATTATTATCTGGTATGAAACAGATTTCTTCACTATCCTTCTTATTATGTATAGCAAGGCCTATTTCTTTTGCTATTTCTCTAATTCTATCTTTCTTATATTCACCACAAGGCATTAATGTATGCTCTAACTGATATTGTGTCATATTGTATAAAGCATATGTTTGATCTTTTTTATCATCATCTGACTTAACTAATACATATCTTCCATCAACTTTATCAATTTTACCATAATGTCCAGTTGCAACATAATCAGCACCAAGACCTTCTGCTTTCATTAAAAGTTCATCAAACTTTAAATGCTTATTGCATGCAATACATGGGTTAGGAGTTCTTCCATTCACATATTCATCAACAAAATAATCAATAACATTTTTTTTGAAACTTTCTCTAAAATTAAGAACATAAAAAGGAATACCTAGCTTATTTGCAACTCTCCTTGCATCTTCAACTGCCGAAAGCGAACAACATCCGCCTTCTCTTTCCTCATATTCTTGGTCTTCTTGCCATATTTGCATAGTTACACCTATAACATCATAACCTTGCTCTTTTAAAAGATATGCAGCAACTGAACTATCAACTCCACCGCTCATACCTAAAACTACTTTTTTCTTCAAGTTAATCACCACTTACTATATTTTAGTTTCCATGTACTTCTTCATGTATATGTTCTGAATGATTTTTAGTATCCCAAGGTTCTAAACCTTCACTTACTCTATAAGCATTTATAGCTTTATGAATAGCCTCTTCTGCTAAAACAGAACAGTGCATTTTAACTGGTGGAAGACCATCTAACGCTTCAGCAACCGCCTTGTTAGAAAGTTCCCATGCTTCTTCTAATGTTTTTCCTTTTATAAGTTCTGTTGCCATGCTTGATGAAGCTATTGCAGATCCGCATCCGTAAGTTTCAAAACTAACATCTTCTACTACATTATTTTCAATACGAAGATAAATTCTCATTATATCTCCACACTTAGCGTTACCAACTTCACCTATTCCATTAGCATTTTCTATTTCCCCAACATTTCTTGGATTTCTAAAGTGATCCATTACCTTTTCACTATACATCATAACTATTTAACCCCTTCTTCTCTTAAATGATTTTTCCATAATGGAGACATTTTTCTAAGTCTCTCTATTATTTTCGGAACACATTCTAATACATAATCTACATCTTCTTCTGTTGTTCCATCACCAATTGTAAGTCTTAAAGAACCATGGGCTATCTCATGAGGTCTACCAATAGCAAGTAATACATGTGATGGTTCTAATGACCCTGATGTACAAGCACTTCCACTTGAAGCACAAATCCCATCAAAATCTAAAGATAATAAAATACCTTCACCTTCTATAAACTCAAAACAAATATTACAGTTTCCTGGAAGTCTATCTACTCCTTTAGGTCCATTTAACATAGTATAAGGTACTTCTAAAAGCCCATTCATAAGTCTATCTCTTAATGCTGTAAGTCTTTTATTATGCTCTTGTAAATTTTCTGTTGCAAGCTCAATTGCTTTTCCAAGCCCTACAATACCTGGTATATTCTCAGTTCCAGCTCTTCTTGCTCTTTCCTGTGAACCACCATGAACAAGGTTATCAATTCTTACACCTTTTCTAATATATAAAGCACCTACACCCTTTGGTCCATAAAACTTATGTGCCGCAAGTGATAAAAGGTCTATATTCATTTCCTTAACATCTATCGCTACATTCCCAACAGCTTGAACTGCATCTGTATGGAATATAACTTTCTTTTCTCTGCATAAGGCTCCTATTTCTTTAACATTTTGTATAGTACCTATTTCATTGTTTGCAAACATAATTGAAACAAGTATTGTAGTATCTTTTATTGAATCTTTAAGTTCATCCACGTTTATGAATCCTTCTTCATTTACATCTAAATAAGTAACTTCATATCCATTTTTCTCTAAATATTCACATGCATGTGTTATTGCATGATGTTCTATCTTTGTTGTGATAATATGATTGCCTTTTTTTCTATTTGCGTAAGCAACACCTTTAATAGCCCAGTTGTCACTTTCTGATCCACCATTTGTGAAATATATTTCACTTCTTTGTGCATTTAATGCTTTAGCAACTTGCTCTCTTGCATTATCGACTGCTGAATATGTATCTCTTGAAATTGAATAAAAAGAAGATGGATTACCAAATTTCTCTGTGAAATATGGCATCATCTCTTCTAAAACCTCAGGCTTTACATATGTAGTAGCAGCATAATCCATATATACTGTTTTTCTCATATCAATTCACTCCTAAACTTAAATTTCTTCCTCTTCTTTAAACTTTATTTTACTGCTTGTTGACTTCATTTTATAATAATCATTTACAACATCTTGAAGTGTTACAGAACATAAAACACTATCTATACTAGTTTTTATTTTCTGCCATAAATGCCTTGTAGCACACTCATCAATATTATAACACTCTACACCTTCTAAACAATCTGAAATTTCTATTGGCCCTTCTAATATCTCCATTATTTCTGCAATTGTTATATCTTCAGGTTTTCTATTTAAAACATATCCACCTTGAGCTCCTCTTATGCTTCTAATAAGCTTAGCTTTTCGCAGAGAACTAAACAGTTGCTCTAGATAATAATCTGAGATATTCTGTCTTTTTGATATAACCTTTATTGATACAGGTTTATCATCATAGTGGATTGCTAAATCAACCATTGCCTTAACTCCATATCTACCTTTTGTTGACAACTTCATTTCTATTCCCCCTAATACCGAGTAAATTACTAAACTTTATAGGCTAATGATATCAAACGCCGATATAAGTGTCAATAATAAACACCTTTTTTATTTCCTCTTAGAATCTTTAACTGTTTTCCAATAATTTTCTAGACTTTTTTCATATTTATTTTCTTGTGATATATAATATTTTTTATCTTTTAATACCTTTGGCATATATTCCTGATCTATATAGTGATTAGGGTAATCATGTGGATATTTATATCCTTCAATGCCTAAGTTTTTAGCTCCACTATAATGAGCATCTTTTAAAGGTTTTGGTATATCATCAACTCTAATTTTTTCTAAATCCTCTAGAGCACTTCTAATTGCAAGATATGCACTATTAGATTTTGGTAGAGTTGCAAGATATATAACAAGCTCAGATAAGATAAGGCTAGCCTCTGGGAATCCTATTTTAAGACACAGGTCTATCCCATTGTTGACAACCGTTAGCGCATTAGGATGAGCCATACCAATATCCTCTGCTGCTATAACGCCTATTCTTCTTATAATAGCATCAAGATTTCCACCTTTTATAAGTCTTGCAAGATAATGAATAGCTGCATTAGCATCACTACCTCTAATACTTTTTTGAAGAGCACTTAAAAGGTTGTAGTATTCATCCCCTGAAGCATCCGACTTCATATTTGACTGATTAAGTTTCTCTATTCTTTCTTTTGATATCATCACAATATCACTAAGTGTACTTTTCATATATAACTCAAGTATTGTATATGCCTTTCTGACATCTCCACCTGAAATATCTGCTATAAAATCAAGAGCACCCTCTTCACATTCTATCTTATAACCTTCTATTATTAACTTTTCTATTGCTCTATTAAGTGCAATAACTATATCCTCACGCTCTAAAGATTCAAATTCGAATATAGTACTTCTACTAAGTATTGCCTTATGAATCGAAAAATATGGATTCTCTGTTGTACTTGCTAAAAGAACTATTCTTCCATCTTCAATAAATTCTAATAAAGCCTGTTGTTGTTTTTTATTAAAATGTTGTATCTCGTCAACATATAATACAACCCCGTTATAATTTAGAATATTATCAAGACTACTTACAATCTCTTGAATGTCTTTGATAGATGCACTAGTCGCATTTATTTTGTAAAACTTTTTATCAGTATACTGTGACATTATTCTTGCGAGTGTAGTTTTCCCTGTACCTGGCGGACCATAGAATATAGAATTTATAATACTTCTATTATCTAGAAGATTATGTATAACTGTTCCTCTTGAGATAATATGTTTTTGTCCTACCATATCATCTATATTACTCGGTCTCATTATTTCCGCAAGTGGTTTCAAAATATCCACCTCCTAAATTAACATATAAATACTATTTTACTACATTTGAATTATTATTTCATAAAATTAATAAAAATATTTTTAGCATAAAAAAAGACAGCATCTTTCGATACTGCCTAATATTTCTAATTATCTTATTATGTCATAAATTAAAGGTATGCTTTGTACTGAATCACTTATCTCATAGTTAGCTAATACTTTTTCTACTGCTTTATTTCCTTTTTCAAGGTCATTTGCATGGACATAAGCAAGAACATCTCCTACCTTAACTTCATCTTCTCTTTTTTTATTAAGAACCATTCCAACAGCCATATCTATTACACTATCTTTTGTAGCTCTACCTGCTCCAAGTTCCATTGCAATAAGCCCCATATTTTCTGCATGTATCTTACTTACAACACCAGCTTTATCCGCCTTAACTTCTAAAACATATTTAGCCTTAGGAAGTTTTGATGTATCATCTATTACATCTATATTTCCACCTTGGGCTGCAATAAATTGTTTTAACTTCTCAATAGCTGCACCTGATTTTATTGTTCCTTTCAATAATTCCTTAGCTTCATCAACATTATCAACCTTTCCAGATAAAAGAACCATATTACTTCCAAGTTCTAGACAAAGATTAAATAAATCATCTGGTCCATTCCCTCTTAATGTTTCTATTGCCTCTTCTACTTCTAGTGCATTACCAATTGCAAGACCTAAAGGTTGATCCATATCTGATATTATACCAATTGTATTTCTACCAACATTTTTACCTATATCAACCATCTCTCTAGCTAAAATTTTAGCATCCTGTGCATTCTTCATAAATGCACCATCACCAACTTTAACATCAAGTACAATAGCATCAGCACCTGAGGCTATTTTCTTACTCATAATACTTGAAGCTATTAGTGATACATTATCAACAGTAGCTGTAACATCTCTTAATGCGTAAAGCTTTTTATCTGCTGGTGCTAGGTCTCCTGTTTGTCCACCAACTGCAATTTTAAGTGTATTAACATTATTTATAAATTGCTCATTTGTCATTTCAACTGAGAATCCTTCAAAACTTTCAAGTTTATCTATTGTTCCACCAGTATGCCCTAAACCTCTACCTGACATTTTTGCCACAGGTATGTCTAATGCTGCTACCATAGGTGCTAAAACAAGTGTAGTAGTATCTCCTACACCACCCGTTGAGTGTTTATCTACTTTTATTCCATCTATCTCTTTTAAATCTAATATATCCCCTGAATTAACCATAGCCATAGTTAAATCGGCTGTTTCTCTTTTATTCATTTTATTAAAAAATACTGCCATCATAAGTGCTGACACTTGATAATCTGGAATATTTCCATTTGTGTAATTTTCTATAAAATAATTTATTTCATTTGTAGTGAGCTCCTCACCTTGTCTTTTCTTTAAAATCAAATCATACATTCTCATAATTTCAATTCCTCCTAAGCTGTTAGTGATAACCTTTTCATATTATAAGTTTAACATATCGAAAAATTATTTTCAATATGTTAAACTTATCTTTAATATCTATAATTTGTAAACTTTTATAAACAAAAAAAGGCTTCTCGCCTTTTTCTGTTTTCTAAAGCTACGCTCTAGGGTGTGCTTTTTTATATATACTATTTATTTTTTCATTATTAATGATTTCATAGTACATATCAATATAAGTCATAACTTGATTTCCTAATAGTTCTTGAACTACCTTTGCATTTGCTCCATTTTGAAGTAGATGAACTGCAAAAGAATGTCTAAACGTATTAAGGTTTATATCTTTATTTATGTTTGCAAGAACTGAATATTCTTTAACTATTCTCCAAACACCTTGTCTTGTTATAGGGTCCCCACTCATGTTTAAAAATAATTTATCAGTGGTCCTAATAGTTTCTTCTCGTAATGCTACATACTTTTTGATTGAATCTTTAGCTTCTCTTCCTATTGGGATTAATCTTTCATACCCTTTATTATCTTTGCACTTTACAAAGGATAAATCTAGGTTGACATCTTCTATATCTAGAGCAATTAATTCTGATACTTTCATACCTGTTGCATACATAAGTTCTAATAAGGCTTTATCTCTAACGCCCTTTTCAGTACTTATGTTAGTAATATTCATAATTTTATTAATTTCATCAATACTAAGTACAACCGGTTTCTTTTTCTGAACTCTCTCTCTTTTAATGCTAGTTTCTGGGACATGCTTTAAATTCCCCTCAGCTACTAAAAAATTATAAAAGTTCCTCAAAGAAATAATAGTTCTTTGAATAGAAGATGGTGATTTGCTTTTATCATTAAGATTCTGAATATATGACATAAGTGGGTATCCATCCTCATTAACAACTAATTTTTTTTCCTCAAGAAAATCTAGGTACATAGACACATCTGTAATATAGGCACTTACAGTATTTTTTCTTTTTCCTATTGATTGTAAGTAAACTTCGTACTTTTTCACCAAATCTCTCATATTAACTCCTAACTAAAATGTTATTACATAATTATTTATATTACGAAAACTCTCAACTAATTACTAATCTAGCTAAATTTGGTGAAATATATGTTTCAATTATTATTCCAAGCAAAATAAATCCACCTAAAACACTCTGAACCAATATATAATCTTTTCCATTAAACTCATTTCTACTCTTTTCCGACCTAAGACTCTTAAGTCTTATGACAGATGATTTCATTGAAAGAATGCTTATCATTATTATTATAGGTACAAAAACTAAATTCTGAATTATTAACGTAGTAAATAAAATTCCAAATCCACTTGTTCCAAGTACAGTTATAACAAGTGCTAATGTAAATCCTAATATATATCCTTTAAATAAATTTATTAAAAGAACAAAAGGAAAACCTATGAGTGTGTACCCTAGAAGTATAATTATAATAGCAATCGGAACTATCCCTTTTATACTATTTAGAAGTATTGACATATAATCTACCTCAGTAGTACTTATGTATTCAAGAAAGTTCTTAAAATACCCCCCTATTTCAACTATTCCCATTTCACTCATATAATAAATAGTATATGACCCTAGAACTATACCAATAAGGAAAAATAATAAAATCCATAAAAATATTGTTCTATTTTCTGCTATAACAGCTTGTATCTTTTTTATCGTATTTTTCACCTAACTCAACCCCTTTTAATAAATAATATTCTTTACATAATAAATTTATTACTATATTTCAAAAAAATTATGTTAATCAAATTATTTATTATGTTTAGGATATTTTTTTATCCTCACACTCTAAAATTTAATTAAAACCTGTTTCTAAAAAACAATCTGTTGACTAAAGAATTTATCATTATTTTTGCACTCTAAGTATTTATAATTCTTCAACCTATAACTGTAAATAACAAAAAAACTCCTAAAGAAATTTCTTTAGAAGTTTTTTAGCACTAATATATTCTTAAAAAGCCTATTAGCTTACTTTATTCTTTAATCTAAGTTTATCTGCGACCATAGCGATAAACTCTGAATTTGTAGGTTTACCTTTATCATTGTGTATTGTATACCCAAATAGTTTGTTTATTGCATCTATTTGTCCCCTTGACCAAGCAACTTCGATAGCATGTCGTATAGCTCTCTCAACTCTTGATGCTGTTGTATTATACTTTTTAGCTATTGAAGGATATAATTCCTTTGTTATAGCTGATAAAAGTTCCATATCATTTACAACCATAGTTATTGCTTCTCTAAGATACATATATCCTTTAATATGAGCTGGAACTCCCACCTCATGGATGATACTTGTTATTTCAGCCTCTAAGTCCATTGGCTTCTTTTTAACATGCATAAGAGATTCTGCTGAAATATCCATTAGAGATGATTGTCTAATATTATCTTCTGATGAAATTGTGTTATTAAACATCTGTCTAATTCTCTTTATGAAAACATCCATATCAAATGGTTTAACAACATAATAATCTGCACCAAGTGTAATTGCTCTTTGAGTTATTTTATCTTGCCCTACTGCTGATAAAACAATAACTCTTGGAATTCTGCTAATAACACCTGTATTTAATTTTTCTAAAACACCCAAACCATCAAGATGTGGCATGATAATATCTAAAACAACTAAATCCGGTTGTTTTTCTTCAATAAGTTCTAATGCCTCAAGCCCATCATTTGCAATCCCAACAACAACTATATCCCTTTGATTTAACAAATAGTCATTTAGTATATTACAAAATTCCTTATTATCATCTGCAATTAAAACTGAAATTTTTGAATCGTTCATAATTTTTTTCCCCCTACAATTTAATCCTCTTTACATTATACCATTTATTTACATTTATTTAAATTCGACAAAAATTATATAAATCCTTTTATTTTTCAAAATTTCTCAAAAAAAAATATATTAAAGAACACAATTAAGTATTCTTTAATATATTATAACACATTTTTACTATTTACTCACTTATTTTAGCAAATTTGCATCTTTTAGCATATTTTCTATATAAATTCCATATCCAACATTAGGTTTATTCACTAAAACATGTGTAACAGCACCTACGATTTTTCCATTCTGAATAATTGGACTGCCACTCATTCCTTGAACAATACCACCTGTTTTTTCTAAAAGTTCTGAATCCGTAATTTTGATAAGCATATTTTTATTTGGCCCTTTACTTGTATCAAGTATTTTTTCAATACTAATATTATAATATCTTGGTCCCTCTTCATCAATGGTCGTGATTATCTGAGCTTCTCCTGTTTGTATTTCATCCTTATAGGCTACTTCATACATTCTGCTGTCTACTTTATAATTTTCCCTACTTTTGTCATGAACCACTCCGTATATTCCTGTTGAAGTATTTTTACCAACAGTTCCAAGAGAAGTTCTCTCATTAGTGAATACACCTTTCAATTCTCCCGGTGAACCAACTTCTCCTTTTCTAACATTCACAACAGTTGACTTAACTAAGCTACCATTTCCAACAGATAATATTTTTTCTGTTTCACCATCTGTTATAGGATGTCCAAGCCCACCATAAATCCCAGTGCACTCATCAAAAAAGGTCATTGTTCCAATCCCTGCTGTTGAATCTCTAACCCATAATCCTAATTTATAATCACCTTTTTTATTTTCTACTAATTTCACATTTTTACTAACTAAATTTCCATCTCTATCAATTGTTAACTTGATAGTTCCTGTTTTACTCTCACTAACTATACTTAACAATTCTTTTGAAGTACTAATATCTTTACCGTCAATCTTTAAAATAACATCCCCTAGACTAACATTGCTAGCCTCTGCTGGACTTTTTATAAGTTTACCATCTTTAGATTCAATATCTGAAAATGCAACAGCTAATACTCCTTTCGTTGATATTTTTATACCGATATTCTCTCCACCTGCATAAACCCTTAATCGTTCTTTACTATTATTTTCAGTTGCTAAGACCGATTGTGCTTTATTACCATTTAGAGAAAATATACTTAATGCAAATACTGAAGATAAAATTAAACACATAACTATAAGATTTTTAATAAAACTTTTTACTCTACCATCTTTCATCATTTATCTCCTCCTTTACATTATTACATTCCCCCAAAATTATAATATTTATGCTATATTAACATTGTTAGTATAACCAAGTTATTTAGAATTATGATAAATTTATCATAAAACTTTTAAAATATAACAAAAAAAATAGAACCACTATATAGTTCTATTTTTTATTTCTATTTTTTTATTTTCTGTTAATACGACCATTTCTCTAGCATTAGCGATTGTACTCTCGGTTAACTTAACTCCACCTAACATTTTCGCTATTTCTGTTATCTTTTTCTCTGTATCAACCTTTTCAACTCTTGAGAAAGTTTTTCCATCACTAATATCTTTAGACACAAAATAATGATTATCCGACATGCTTGCAATCTGAGGTAAATGGCTTATACAAAAAACCTGATGTTTTAAAGAAATTTCATACATTTTTTCTGCAACACTCTGAGCTATTTGCCCACTAATACCTGTATCTATTTCATCAAATACAACAGTTGGTATATTATCTTTATCTATAAATACTGCCTTTAAAGCTAGCATTATTCTTGATAATTCTCCGCCTGAAACTATTTTTTCCATAGGTTTTATTGGTTGTCCTGGGTTTGTTGATATAAGGAATTGAACATTATCTTTTCCAAGGTCATTAAAATTATTATCTAATGCTACCTCAACTTCAAATATACACTTCCCTAGACCAATATACTCAAATTCAGCCTTTACACTATCTCTTAAGGCAATTGCAGCTTTGCTTCTTATTCCATGAAGTTTCATTGCAATTGTATCTAATTTAATAATATGTTGTTTTTTCTTTTCATTTAATTCCTCAATAATTTTTTCACAATCAAGCATTTCTGATAACTGAATTTCTAAGTCTTTGGCATATTTTAAAACTGCTTCTTCTGATTCTCCATATTTTCTTTCAATAGATGCTATTTGGTATAGTCTACTATTTATTTCATCAAGTTCTGAATCATTAAAAGTTATATTTGAATTTTCATCAGAAAGTTCTCTTGCAATTTCTTCAAGTTCATAATACACACTACTTAGCCTTGTATTTATCTCTTCAATCTTTTTCGAATGAATTTCTACACTAGCTAAATCTTTATTAATATCAGACATAGTATCAATTATGGATTGTCCACCTGCACCTTCACCACTTAATTTCCCATAAGAACTTGAAAGTGCATTACCAATCTTCTCTGAATTTGATAAAATATTAAATCTTTCTCTGAGTTCGTCTTCTTCTCCAATTCTTAAATTAACAGCCTTAATTTCTTTTAGTTGAAACTCTAAATAATCTATAAGTTTTTCATTCTTACCTTCTTTGCTTAGTTCAAAAATCTTTCTATCTATTGCTTTAAGATTTTCATATTCTAGTTGATACTTCTTTAATTTCCCATTAAAGCCATCACCACAAAATGAATCTAAATAATATATGTGCATTTCTCTATTAAGTAAATTCTGATTATTATGTTGACCATGTATATCTACAAGTCTACTTGTTATTCTTCTAATATCACTAAGTATTAAAGATTTTCCATTTACTTTACTTATATTCTTTCCATTACTTGAACTTTCTCTAGATATTATTAGAACATCATCATATTCTACTGTTAACTCTTCTAAAATCTCTTTTAGTTTTAAATTATTATCCACTGAAAAAACACCCTCAACAAATGTTTTATCTGCTCCTATTCTTATAAGGTCCTTGTTAAATTTACTCCCAAGAACATAATTTATAGAATCTATTAATATAGATTTCCCTGCACCTGTTTCACCTGATAATATGTTAAACCCATCTTTAAAATCTAGGCTAACACTTTCTATAAGTGCAAAGTTTTCTATTGATATTTGTAGAAGCATTTCACACCCCCAAAAAATATTTTTAATTTATCATTTTTTGTATACTTGTTACAAGTTCATTAGCCTTATTATTATCTCTTAACAGTATAAAGATAGTATTATCACCTGCAATAGTCCCAGCAATTTCACCAAGTGCTAAACTATCTATTGCTTCAGCGGCAACATTTGCTGCTCCAGCAAGTGTTTTTACAACTACTATATTGTTTATACATTCCACATTATCAACTGTATTCTTTAAGATACTTTTAAGCTTATTAACTATATCATTTGTTTCACTTTTTATTATCGAATACTTATACTTTCCTCTTGAATCTTGAGTTTTTATAAGTTTAAGTGATTTTATATCTCTTGATACAGTTGCCTGTGTAACATCAAATCCACAATCTTTTAGTTCTTGTGCAAGATCTTCCTGAGTTTCTATTGCCTTTTGATTTATTATTTCAATTATTTTTGAATGTCTTTTTGATTTCATATTATAACCCCTTTATTTTTGAACTCTGCAAAATATTTTTTTTCTTAAAACTTCAAAATATTTTTTTTCTTTAAAAGATACAACCTTAAATGTAGTATGAGCTTTTTGAATCCTTATCTCATCATTACTCTTAAGTTTTATAGATTTTTGTCCATCAATCGTTAAGTATATTTCTTCCTCAACTGCTGGTTTTATAGTTATCTCACTATTTCCATTTACAATCAGTGGTCTCGTATTGAGATTATGAGAACATATTGGTACAATTGATATTAAATCTAAATCTGGGCTAATTAATGGTCCACCTGCCGAAAGTGAATATGCTGTTGAACCTACTGGTGTTGAAACTATTATTCCATCCCCACTAAACGATGTATACATTTCTCTATTGACAAATACATTATACTCAGTCATTCTTGACAGAGTTCCTCTTGCAATAACAACATCATTAAGCGCTCTATTTCCTTCAAACTCTATATTATTAATTAGTGTTTTTATCATTATTCTTTCTTCTATGCCATAATTATTATCTTTTATATTTTGAAGTGCTACATCTATCTCAGCAAGTTCAACACTTGATATGAATCCTAAATTGCCTATATTTATTCCTAAAATAGGGCAAGTTATAATATGAGCATAATTTCTAGCAGTTCCAAGTAATGTACCATCACCACCTAAAACCATTAATATATCCATATTTTCTAATGAACTTTCATCTGCATCATCAAGATGTCCTATAACACTTATTTCTTTTGGTTCTAGGTACTGGTTGGCCTTTTCAATAACTAATTTTTCAATTTCACCTGTTTGGTCTTTTGTTTTATTAATTAAAATTCCAACTTTCTTCATACAAACTCTCTCTTTCTCTATTTCTTATAAATCAATATGTGATGTATTTACAATTTGATCTATTAAATCAAAATCAAAATCCTCTTGCTTTTCACTTACTTTTTTTAAGTATATTAGATATTCTCTATTCCCCTCTGGTCCTTTTATAGGTGAAAAGTCTATATTTAAAATTCTTAAATTATGTTCAAGTGAATAATTTACTATTTTTTCTATAACTTCTTTGTGTATTTCCGGTTCTCTTACAACACCTTTTTTACCTACTTTTCCTTTTCCAGCTTCAAACTGTGGCTTTATAAGAGCCATAATTTCTCCATCTTCTTTAAGTAAACTAGAAACTGCAGGCATTATTGTTGTAAGTGATATGAAAGATACATCTATTGATGCAAAATCACAAGCATCTGGAACCTGTTCTTTAGTAGCATATCTAACATTTGTTCTTTCTAAACAAACTACTCTCTCATCAACTCTAAGCTTCCATGCAAATTGGCCATATCCAACATCTATTGAATAAACTCTTTTTGCACCATTTTGTAGCATACAATCTGTAAATCCACCTGTCGATGCACCTATGTCCATACATATTGTATCCTTAAGTTCTATTTTAAACTCTTTTATAGCTTTTTCAAGCTTATATCCACCTCTACTTACGTAAGGCATCTTTGAGCCTTTATATATTATATTTGATTCTATGTCAACTTTATCTCCTGCTTTATCAAATCTTCTGTCATCTATAAAGATTTCTCCAGCCATTATACTTCTTTTTGCTTGTTCTCTTGATTCAAATAATCCTCTATCTACTAAAAGAACATCTAGTCTTTCTTTCTTACTTGCCATAATATTTTTCCTTTCATTAAATATCTATATTAATCCATTCTAAATATCTATATTAATCCATTCTCTTCACTAATATCTACGAAATCTATTTTAGTAAGTCTAAAATTTTATCTTTTATACTAGCTGGGTCTAAATTATTTTCTTTATATAATATATCTACTTTTCCATGTGCTACAAATTCATCATTGTAGCCTATACATTCTATTCTTCCTGTGTAATTTTTATTATTAAGGTATGATATTATGCCCTCTCCTAATCCACCTCTTAATATACCATCTTCAATAACTAATATATCAAGATTTCTATCTTTTAGAGAATCTATAAGTTTTGTATCCATTGGTTTTATGAATGTAGAGTTTATAATTTCTATATCCTCATTATTGTCAATATGATTAACTGCTATACTAGCATGTTGTAACATTTTTCCACTAGCTATTACTGCTAATTTCTTTCCATCTTTTATTGTTTCCCATTTCCCAAGATTAATTTCATTTAAAGGCTTAAATTCTAAATTTTCATAATCAGTTCCTCTAGGATATCTTATTGCAACAGGCCTATTGTAATCAACAGCCCATTTTAAAATAGGTTCAACTTCCTCAATCATTTTAGGTGCTAATATAGTCATATTAGGTACAAGCCCTAAAAAAGAAACATCAAACATCCCTTGATGAGTTTCTCCATCCTCACCAACAATCCCCGCTCTATCAATTGCAAAAACTACTGGCAATTCCTGAATACATACATCATGTATAACCTGATCATAGGCTCTTTGAAGAAAAGTTGAATAAACTGCAAAAACAGGCTTAAGACCAGCAACTGCCATACCTGCTGCCATTGTCGTAGCATGTTGTTCTGCTATTCCAACATCAAAAAATCTATCTTTGTATTCTTTTGAAAACTCTTTAAGCCCAGTACCATCAGGCATAGCCGCTGTTATTGCCACCACATCTTTATCATCACTAGCAATTTTTATCATTGCATCTCCAAATGCATTTGAATAATTTTGCTTTATTTTTGATACTTTTAGCATTTCACCACTTGAATAATCAAATGGCCCAACCCCATGGAACTTGTTTGGATTTTCCTCTGCAAAGTTATAACCTTTCCCCTTTTGTGTAATTGTATGAATAACTACTGGTCCATCTATACCTTTTGCAGTTTTTATAACTTCATTTAACTCCTTTAAATCATGTCCATCTATTGGCCCAAAATATTTAAGACCCATATCTTCAAATATCATACTCGGGATGACTAATTGTTTTATACTGCCTTTAATTTTCCCAAGTGAATGTGCTATATTTTTTCCAACATGACTTGAATTTAAAGTTGCATTAATTTCTGCTTTTAATTTATTATATGCCCTATCTGTCCTTATTTTATTTAAGTGAGCTGATAACCCACCTACATTTTGAGAGATAGACATTTGATTATCATTTAAAACTACTATCATTTTAGTTTTATTATATCCTATGTCATTTAAAGCTTCTAAAGCCATTCCACCTGTTAATGCGCCGTCCCCTATTACTGCGATAACATTTGAATCTTCTTTTTTGATATCTCTCGCTCTTGCCATTCCAATAGCTGCTGAGATAGATGTACTACTATGTCCTGTATCAAAAAAGTCATACTTACTTTCTATTCGTTTTGGAAATCCACTTAATCCATTATATTGTCTTAAAGTAGAAAAATCATCTTTTCTATCAGTTATAAGTTTGTGAACATAACTTTGATGCCCAACATCCCATATAACCTTATCATTGTCGAAATTAAAATTCTTAAAAAGTGCTAGTGTGAGTTCTACCACACCTAAATTTGAGGCTAAATGCCCACCTGTCTTTGATATATTATCAATTAAAAATTCTCTTATTTCTTGTGCTAGAATTTCTAAATCTCCATCCTTTAAATCTTTTATCTTGTATTTCCCCTTAGAATCGTTTAATATCTCTATCATTTAAATATCAAATCCTTTTCAACTAATTTTTTCTCTCAAGTAATATCAAAGTTAATTCCTTTAGAATTTCAATATTTCCCTTTATGCCATTTAACAATTCTATACATTCCTTTGTTAACTGTTCGCATAACATTTGACATTTCTCTAATCCATATAATGTTATATAATTAGTCTTTTCATTTTCAATATCACTGTTTGCTGTTTTACCTAAGATTTCTGTTGTCTGTGTAACGTCTAAAACATCATCTTTTATTTGGAATGCAAGACCTAATTTTTCCCCAAATATAGAAAGTTTTTCTATATCCTCCAAACTTGCATTTGCCATAGTTGCACCTGCTAATATAGAAGCTTTAATAAGAGCTCCTGTTTTATTCCTATGCATATAATTTAGTTCTTCTAAAGTTAATTTTTCACCTTTACCTTCAGCCTGTATATCTACAACCTGACCACCTATCATGCCATCTGCACCAGCAGCATTTGAGATAATTTTTGATGCTTTCACTGCATTTATGCCATGCTCTAATGAATAATCAAAAAGTATATTCATTGCTTCATTTAACAAGGCATCTCCAGCAAGTATTGCTAGAGCTTCTCCGAAAACAACATGATTTGTAGGTTTTCCTCTTCTTAAAATATCATCATCCATTGCTGGCAAATCATCATGTATAAGAGAATATGTATGAATCATTTCCATAGCTATTGATAGAGGCATTACATCCTCTATATTCTTTTTGTATATCCCATAAGTTAACATAATTAAAATAGGTCTTACTCTTTTCCCACCTATCTGAACACTGTATGCCATTGACTTATATACATCTTTATTATAGCTACCTTTATCTTTAAAATGTTTTTCTAGAGATAAATCAACTTTATCCTTAAGACTTTGTAAATCCATTACTCTTCTCCTCCAAAGTTTTGTTCTGCACCATTGTTTACTATTTTAATTTTTCCTTCCACAGAATTCAACTTTTTGTAGAGTTTATTTAAAAGTTTTACGCCTTCTTCATAATTTTTTATTGATTCATCTAGAGAAAGTTCTCCTCTCTCCATATTATCTATTATTTCTTCTAACTTATCATAAGTTTCTTCATAACTATCTATTTTTCTAGCCATCGAATTCACCTCTATTTCAAAATTTCAAATAACCCTTTTGCTTCTCCATCTCTCATTTTTATATTAATTTTTTCTTTTTCCGTAAGTTCAGTTACGCTATTTAACACATTTCCCTCTTCATCACTCACAATAGAAAATCCTCTATCTAAAACATTAAGTGGATTCATGCTTGTTAGTAGTTTATTGCATGTTATTATTTTATTTTTTTCCATCTCTATTTTAGATAAAATAAGTTTATTTAAGTCTTTACTAATATTATTTAGCTTTTCATTTTCTTTTTTAATTATGTTACTAGGATTATTATTTTCTAATACTCTTCCCATATGAGAAATACTCAAACTTTCTCTCTCTATAATTCTAACCATATCTCTACTTAAAATACTTTCTAAGTTCTTAAGTTTTCTTTTTTCATCTAAAACAACTGTAACACTCATTTCAGCAGCTGCTGATGGTGTTGCAGCTCTTAAATCACTGACAAAATCACAAATTGTAAAATCAGTTTCATGTCCTACTGCTGATATTATTGGAATCTTACTGTTAAATATTTCATAAGCAAGTTCTTTATCATTAAAGGCCCATAATTCTTCAATAGAACCACCACCTCTACCTATTATAATCGTATCAATATCTTTTTTTCTATTAAAATACTGTACACCATCTATAAGGGTTTCTTCCGCTGCAATGCCTTGCACTTTTGCTGGATAAATAACTATGTCTACAATTGGATTTCTTCTTCTAATAACCTGTATTATATCTCTTATAGCTGCACCTGTTGGTGATGTTATCACTCCAATTCTTTTTGGAAACTTTGGAATAACTCTTTTATAAGCACTTTCAAAAAGGCCTTCTCTTTCTAGTTCTTTTTTCATTTTCTCAAACTTTTCAAAAAGTTCACCAATACCTAGACTAGAAATTTCTCTACAATAAAGCTGGTAACTGCCTTCTTTTATGTAAACAGATAATCGTGCCTTAATATTTACTTCCATTCCATTTTCCATCAAAAAATTTAAATTAACTGCGTCACTTTTGAACATAACACAGTTAATTTTGCTTTCTCCATCTTTTAATGAAAAGTATATATGACCACTTGAATGAAATTTTAAGTTTGATACTTCACCTTTTACAGAAAGATTGTTCATTATAAAATCATTATCAATTATTCTTTTTAAATAATTATTTACTTCTGTAACTGTCAAAGTTTTTAATTTCATTTACTTCATTCCCTCACAAAGATTTTTAAATAATAATGTTGTAGTTAGCGCTCCTACTCCACCTGGTACAGGTGTTATTAAACTCGCCTTATCTTTTACATCTTCAAAGTTAACATCCCCTGTTATTTTACCTTCAAACTTTGTTGTTCCAACATCTATGACCACTGCATTCTCGCTAATAAATGAACTATCTACAAAATTCGGTCTTCCTATAGCTACTACAACTATATCAGCTCTTTTTGTGACTTCTTTTAAATTTTTAGTTCTCGAATGACATATTGTAACCGTCGCATTTTCATTTAAAAACATTTGAACAAGAGGTTTCCCAACAATATTACTTCTTCCTACTATTACTACATTTGAACCTTCTAATTCTACATTATAAGCTTTAAGCAAAGTTATAACACTGTAAGGCGTACATGGTTTATAGCTTTTTTCACCTTTATAAAATTTACCGACTGTTCTTTCTGATAGACAGTCAATATCTTTATTTGGACTAATTAAATTTGTTATTTCTGATTCATTCATATGTTTAGGAAGAGGTAGAAGTAACATAATTCCGTTTACCTCTCCATCAACATTTAATTCCCCAATTAAACTTTCAAGTTCTTTTTGATCTATATTTTCGTCAAGTTTTATTTTTTCAAATTCAATACCTAAATCATTAGCTATCTTTTCTTGGAAGTTCTGATAATATATAGAACCTCCATCCTCTCCTACTAATATAGATGCTATTTTTGGAAGAGATTTATTATCTTTTTTTACTTCCTCTACAAATACCCTTATATCTGCCTTTATATTAGCAGATACTTTTTTACCATCGATTATTGCCCCCATAAACTCAAACTCCTACCTTTTAAATTAATTAATTGATTTTTTATAAACCTTGTCTAACATTCCATTTATGAATGAAACTGATTTTTCATCTGAAAATTGCTTGCATAACTCAATAGCTTCATTGATAGCAACTTTTGCTGGAATATCATCCTCTTTATAAAATAACATTTCATATACAGCTACTCTAGCTATTGAAATATTTACTTTTGAAAGTCTTCCAATTCTCCAGTTTACTAAATTTTCTTCTATTCTTGCATCTATTGTCTCTTTTTCTCTCATAATTCCTATTAAACATGATTTTATGTATGTTAAGTCTATTCCCTTCTTATCCATTTCTTCATTTTCCATGAATAAATCAAATACCTCACCAGCACTCTCTTTAGTCATTTCCATTTGGTAAACTAATTGCATTAAATATTCTCTTGATTTCTTTCTATTCATAATTCTCCTCCTAGGTTATCAGTTACTTTGTTAACTACATCTTAGTTAGTTATATATTATCTTGCCCTATTTTGTCAACAAGCAAACACCCTCTGTAATCAGAGGGTGTCTTTTATTTCTCTTTAATTTCATTCTCTTCTTCATTCTTTAGAATGATTATATTTTGAACGATAATATTAACTAGCTTAACATTTAGGCCTGTTATTGCCTCAACTGTTCTCTTGACATTTTCTTGAACTTCGCTAATTACACTTGGAATATTCACTCCATATTTTACTGCAACAGCTATTTCAATTACAGCAGCATCTGCGTCCATATTTACTTTAACAGACTTACCAAGATTTTTTTTACTTTTTATCTTATGTGCTAGTCCTTTTGTATCTACTTCAACTATACCATCTATTTCAGAAGCAGCAATAGCTGATATAACGCCTATTACCTCATCAGAAATCTTAACTATCCCGAGGTTAGTATTCTCTTTATTTATTTGATCCATAAAAGTGAAGCCTCCTACTTTAGTTTTAACCACTAAAACTTGTTAATTATAGCTACATTATATCAAATATGCTATTACAATACAATTAATTATTTAGCTTCAATTTGTACGTCATATACCTTTGAAACGTTTTTAACTATGTCTTGAATCTCTGTTGCTTGTTCTGCTGTTAATGCTTCAGCCTGTGCTACAACTACTCTAGCTTTATCTGAATCAAGGAAACATATTGCATCTTTATATCCTTTACTTTTTATATTAAGTTCTATTCTACTTTCTAAATCTCTATTTGTTGTTTTATCTGATAACTTCTCTGTCGCTGAATCTTTTTGCTCTTTTGAAGTATTTTTATCTGCTACTATCGCTTTTAATGTTTGAATAGTTTTATCATCTTCTTGTTCTCTAATACTTCTTGTCTCATAGAAATAATCTGTATTAGCTGTTGTACCTTCTTTGTTAGCAACTTCCCCTTGCTCTTTCATTGTAAGTGCTAAATCTCCATCTGAAAGTCTGCTATTTACATTATGTGCAAGTGTTCCCACTCCTAAAATCAATACCATTAAAGTTACTATTATCATTGCTTGTTTACTATTCATACCTTTATTATTCATCTTAATACCCCCATAAACTATGTTTTATTTTTCTTTTCCCATCGGAAAGATACTTACATCTTCCAAACTTATGTCATACAAACTAGAAATTGCTTTACTTATTTCATACTTAATTTTACTATTCTCAGACCCTTCTGCCACCACCATAACTCCTATAACCGCTGGTTTCTTTGTTTCTAAAATGTATGGAGAATTTCCATCACCATCATTTTTCATAACAACTTTGTCACCATCAATTGCCTCTTTATTTACTCTTTCCCCTCCTTCACTATCTGTTTCTTCTGTTTTACTCTGTTGGCTATTACTGTCTTTTGCCGGAATTTTTATTTCACTACCACCAAATCTAAGCTTAACTTCAACATTTCCTACTCCTTCAATTTTTGAAAGTATCGCTTGAAGTTCCTTTGTTTCTTGTTGCTCATATTCATGGTCTATAACTGGTGATTCTGTAAAGTCAACTTCTACATTACCATTTAAATTATTCTTCTCACTCTTAGATATATTATTTATATCCTGTAAATATGACAAAGAAAAACACACTAAAATTAATATTAAAACAACCATAACTAGTGGTGCTATTTTTTTATTTTTCCCTATCTTTTCTAGTAAAGAATTAAATTTATCTTTGTTCATTTTATCCCTCCAACACGCTTATTATTTTTTCATCTATCTGAAGTTCTTTCCCTATATATTTTTTTATTTCCTTAGAAAATGTACTTTCCTCCATCTCCTCACCAACAACTACCTTTTCTATATTTTTGACCTCACCCTTATCTTTTTCTTTCACCTTAATATCTACCTTATTAATTTTCATTTGAAAATCATCTAAATTTACTTTTCCATCAATATTCACTATAAATTTAAACCCTTCAAACTTGTCCTCTAATACAATTTTGCAATTTTCTTCTAATCTAGATACTATAAACGAACTACTTGTCTCCCCTTGATAAAAACTTTCTTTGCTGCCATCAAATTCTTTATCAATTGCTGCTTGAATTTCTCTACTAAGGTCTTTTTCTGAATTAAAAATTTTAATTATTGGCGTAAGCATTACTGCAAGCATTATCAAAGATAAAATAAAATTTTGATATTTTTTAAGACTGTTATCAGGTAATATAAGTTCTACTGCAACCATAAATATACTTACGGTAGTAAGTGTAATAACAAACTCTTTTAAATACTCCATATATTACCCTCCTACCACAAACCGTCCTGCTGAGGACATAATTGCTATTATTATAAAAAACATTACACTTATACTAACAACGCAGGATAATACCATCGTCATAGCATCCCCCACAGAATCAATTGCAGATACCATTCTACTATCTGCCACCGGTTGTACCACTGCTGATGTAAGTCTATATGCAAATATCATCATTACCATTTTAACTATTGGATATAAAATAATCGCAACAACTACAACTAACCCCGCTGAGCTTATTGCACTCTTTAAAACCAACGAATACCCTGCAACTGTTGTAATTCCATCCGAGAACGCTTTTCCTACAATCGGTACAAAGTTATCTACTGCAAACTTCGCCGTCTTAAGTGTGACTGCATCTATCGTACTAGCACTAATACCTCTAATTGCTATAATACCCACAAATACTGTCAATACTATTCCCTGTGACCACATAGCTACTTGCTTTACAAGTTTACATACATTACTAATTTTATGCTCGCTCGTAAGGTTATTCGCAAATTGAAGAACAAAGTACATAAGTATCATCGGGAATATAAAATCAATATATATTTTAGGTGTTACAGAGACTAATAAAACAACCACCGGGTCAATAGTTACCGCAGAAGATATTCCTCCCGCTGTTGAAAGTAAAAATACTAATACTGGCATTAAAACTACCATAAAATCTATTAGCCTTTGTATAACATCTTTTGCTATGTTAAGGCCTAATATAAAACTTGTTGTCAAAAGCATTATTGTTAATGCATAACAGGCGAAAAATGCTATATTAGAAATCCCCTCACTGTTAAAAGCACTTTGTAAATTTTTAAGTAGTGCACTAAGTAGTGTGATTACTAAAACTGATATAAGAAGTTTAAATACCATTCCAACCTCTTTAAACATATATGAAACAATTCCTTTTAAAACTGTTACAGCATCAAGAGGTGACTCTCCGGTCTCTAAAAACTTATCAACATATTCCTTTACAGTCATCCCTTCTACTAGTTCCCCCTCAAGATTAATTTCATTTACGTAATCATAAAATCTTTCTATAGTCTTATCTGACTCAAGTTCCTGCTTTGTATCCTCAAAACTAGATTTAACATCAGTTTCTTGTGCAAGTGTTGCAACTGAACCCCCTATAAACACAAGCAAAAAACTCAAAACAAATCTCATTATTTTTTTATTCATACAACCACCTACATTATTTTCAAAATAGAATTAAGAACAGCTGCAAGTATAGGAATTGCAAGTACAAGTATTAATATTTTTGCTGCAAATTCTACCTTTGATGCTAATATTCCAGACCCTGAATCCTTGCAAAGTTCAACACAAAAAGATGCTATATATGATATCCCTATTATTTTCATTACAATTTCTACATACACAATATCTATTCCAGCATCCATTGCCATATCTCGAACAAAAAATATAATCTCTTGAAGATGTGGCATCATAAAGACAAATATTGCTACTCCTGCTGCAAGTACAAGTCCAAATGCAACTGCACTTTTGCTCTCTTTAAGCAGTATGTAGAAAAAAAGTGCAACGAGTGCAAAACTAACTATTTTAATTATTTCCATACTAACCACCTATAACATAAACATTGTTCTTACTGAACTAAATAAATTACTTATTAACCCTATTACCATAGTTAATATTATTATTATTCCCGTTAAGTTTATTAAAGTTGCTATTTCGCCTTTCCCACTAGATGATAATACCTTATCTAAAATAACAAGCATTATACCAACTCCACCAAGTTTAAAAATTAAATCTAACTCCAAATTTCTTTCCTCCCATTTCTAGTAATATTTAAATTAAAAAAATAGCTAACATCACTCCAATACCGATACCAAGACTTTTATACATTTTACAATTCACTCGATAATCTTTCTCTGCTAAATCTATAACTCTTTCTAATTTTTCCTTTGCTAAAGAAAATATTTGTTCTTGTCCTGTTATATCTGTATCTCCTAATGATTTTGACAAATCAAGAATTATCCCGTAATCTTCTTTTGTCATAGCCATTTGATCTTTCTTTTTATTCAAAGCATTTGAAAAGGCTACATTGACATTCTCTATCTCACCTCTTATTAAAAGTTCTGATATACTTGCAAATAATTCACCAACTATTCCCTCTGATTTATTTGAAATCTCTGCTAATACTTCTGGAAGTGGTCTATAACTATAAAGTATTTCATTTTCCATATCTATGAGACTTCTCATTAGTTCTGATAACTCTAAATATCTTTTTTTAAATTCTTCTCCATATAAATATCCAATAAAGCTACATAATATTACTATTAAAACTAATATAATTATTTTTAACATTACTTCCTCCAAAACTAAACATCATAAACTGCCTCTACACTTCCCGCTCCTGTCCTTGAACTTAATACTATGACCTTTTCAATTAACTTTTGTTTTAATATATCCTTAAAAACATCTCTTTTATATAAATCTTCTATATCATTCCCATGCAAAGTACAAATAACATTAACACCTGAGTTATAGGCCATAACTATTCCTTCAATATCTTTTTGACTACCAATTTCGTCACAAACAATAACCTCTGGTGACATTGTTCTTATTGCCATCATTAATCCTTCATCTTTTAAGCAATTATCATAAACATCAGTTCTCTCACCGACTTGCATTTGAGCAACGCCTCTATAACAAGATGCTATCTCACTTCTTTCATCTATAACCACAACCCTTTTTCCAATAAGCGAAAGAGGCTTATATCCATCTGATATATTCCTACTAATATCTCTTAAAAGAGTTGTCTTACCACATCTTGGCGGTGAAATTATAAGTGTATTCTTCACTTTTCCATCAGAGACTATATATTTCATAATCTTATCTGAACATCCAATGATTTCTCTAGCTACTCTTATGTTAAGTGAACTTATATGCTTGATTGTCTTTGTAGTATTATTTTGTATGATGCACTGTCCCGCAAGCCCTACCCTATGCCCCCCTTCTATTGTTATGTATCCTTGTCTTATTTCTTCTTCAACTGCATATAAAGAATAATTACTTATTTTTTGAATTATCACCTTAACATCTTCATGTGTTATAACATAAGCCTTAATAACTTCTTTTCCTCTTGCTATTATTCTAAGTTTTTTTCCTATACCGACTCTTACTTCTTCTATACCTTCTTTATCCTTAAACTCAAGTACACTATTTGATATACTTTTAGGTAAAAGTCTTAAAATTTTATCCATTAGCCCCCTCCTTTCACCTCTTTAAATTAATACTACTTTACATAAAAAAATATTCCTGTAAATAAAAAAAACTCTACAAAAAATTATGTAGAGTTTCATAATAAAAAAAGGATATCGCTACTTAGATATCCTTTTTTCCTAATTTATTTGATTTGTACAATATGGACATGAAATTTTTTCCTTATTCTTAAGCACTGAATTTTCAACATATATTGGTTTATCACAACTTTGACATTTAACCTCTACATACTCATCCTCTTGATCTTCTAAATCTTCAAGTGTTACTTCCTCAAAAAGTTCTTCTTGTACATCTGATAAATCTTCATTTATTAATGACACATCTTCTGTTACACTTTCTAAGTTAACTGCCATTCCTTCTACGGCATCAAACAATCCACTTACAACCTCTAAAAGCTTACGATTGAATTCATTATCTAAATTCTTCTTATCATCTAATATAAGCTTTAAATTAGTTAAATTTTCACGAATATTATCCATTTATACACTTCCTTATATTAAATATGCTAAGTTCAAAAGAACTTAGCATTATAATTTTTTTATTTTATTCTTTCCATATACTCACCAGTTCTTGTATCAACTCTGATAACATCTCCTTGTTCTACGAACATAGGTACCATTGTTGTAGCTCCTGTTTCAAGAGTAGCTGGTCTTAAAGCATTATTTGCTGTATTACCTTTAACTGCTGGATCACATTGAGTAATCTCTAATTCAACAAAGTTTGGTGCTTCAACTGAGAAAGCTTCACCTTTGTAGAATTTGATTATTGCTGACATGTTCTCTTTTAAGTATTTAATAGCTGTTTCAACTTTTTCAAAGTTAAGTGGAATTTGCTCATATGTTTCGTTATCCATGAAGTAGTATAGCTCTCCATCTGAATAAAGATATTGCATCTCTTTTCTTTCTATTACAGCTTCTTGTAACTTATCTGTTGGGTTGAAAGTTCTATCAACTGCTCCACCTGCGATAACGTTTCTCATTTTAGTTCTTACGAATGCTGCACCTTTTCCTGGCTTAACATGTAAAAACTCTATTACTGTAAATACTTGTCCATCAAGCTCAAAAGTTGTTCCTTTTCTTATATCACCTGCTGATATCATATTAAATATCCCTCCAAAATCTATAAATTCATTTATAGTATAACCTTTATATCATGATTAATACAAAAACTTATATGTAGTAATAAATTATACTATAAATAATTTTGATAATAATTCCTGCCTTATGCAAAGCAACAATCTTAATTCTATCAAATAGTAATTCTAATTGCAATTATTTTAAGAAATATTATATTATATTTATATATAATCACACATTTAGTTTAATACGGGTTTAAAACCAATTTAAACCTTGTAAAAATTTACTACCTTTATTATATCATTATTTAGCCATAATTCCACCTTGTAATCATAATATTCTATGTATATATTTCCATAACTACTATTTTCCTTTGCTACAAACAACTTTTTTTCTAAATCAAAATAAATACTCGTATGAAAATCAATAAAAGCCTTTGTTGAATACCGCTCAATTAATTCTTCATGCGTCATACCACTAGCCTCTACCATTTTTTTAAATGAATTTGTAGCTTTACTTACCCTTAGCTCTCCATCATGTTCCCATGTACTCTCTTTAATGCTCGCATTAATCATTTTCTGCTTATCTATCTGAATCTCAAATATTATAAGTCCTAAAAATGCTAGTAAGCCTAAAAATATACTTAACTGTAAAACAACAAAACCCTTTTTATTTTTCATAAACCCCTACATCCTTATATCCATTTTTAAAAATAAACTCTACATATAAAATATTTTCTTGCTCATTAACTTCAATTTTTTCAACCTCATGGTCTACACTTAAAGAATTAATCCAATTCCCATTCACATCTGACGTTTTAACTATAAGTCCCTCCTGTGCAACTAAAATATTATGAACCATCTTATTATTATTTTTTTGCCTTATCGCTATAACATCATCACCATTACTACTTTCTAAACTAGCGGTCATCCCTCCTGTTTCTACATATTTTTCAATAGTATTATCAAGCTGTATAAACCCTATTTTATTTTCTAATTTTATTTTTTCAAGATTATATGTTTTAAACATAAACAGTCCTATATTCATTATCGGAATCATCAGTACACCTACCAAACTTATATAAATTACAACTTCAATTATAAGATGTCCTTTTTTTCTTACTTTACTTTTATACATTTAAACTTATTTACCCCTATACTATATTCTCCCTTAAACACTACAATCGACATATATTCACTTTCTTCATCTATTTGAGAAAAACTTATAGAAAAATCATTTATTCCCCCTAATTTTTGCTCTATAAAATTTATATTGATTACATTTTTTATCTCAGAAGAGTTAAGCTTAAGACTTTCACTGCCAGCTAAATATGAAATCTCTTCAAATTCTACATTTCTACTTAATTCCTTTTCAATTGCGTGTAAAATCTTATAACTTTCCTTTTTTTCCAAAATATTTTTCTTAGAATTCATAGCTGAATTAAAACTGCTCCAAACACATAAAAGCATTATGCTAGCTACTGCAAAACCAACAACTAATTCTAACAACAAATAACCTTTATTCCTCTTATACATGTACCTTTTTGCATCCTGTGCAGCTCTCAATCGTATAGACAGTCTCTTCAGCTCCCTTTAACTTTAATTTAAAATTTTTAGTAATTATTCCTCCATGTATCAGTATTTCCTTATCTATTAAATTACTCAAGTCAAATTCAAGCATACTGATTTTCACACGTTCTCCTGTTCCTTTTTCATAAAGTTGATTTTTACTAATACCTATCTGTTTTCCTGACTCTTCTTTACTAGACTCTATACACTTCAATATCAGAAATTGCTTTACACTCTCAACTTCTCTCTCATACGCTACTTCTCTTTGTTTTTCTTTATAATAAGATATACTTCCTATAAATATCATAGAAACTACTGATAATAATGCTAGATAAACAATTGTTTCTATAAGTGTCACACCCTTTTTATACATAGTGCATATACTCATACATAGGAACAAAAACGGCTAACATAAGCATTAAAACCATTCCCCCTAAAAAACAAATACTTATTGGTTCAATTTTTGAAACATAAGCTTTTAACTTTTTAGAAAAATTACCCTCTAAAATATTTAGCAATTTCTTCATAGTCGAATCTAGCTTCCCACTATTCTCTCCACTTAATATAAAACTCTTGCTCACCTCTGAAATAACATCTATCTGCTCAATTGCATAATAAATATCATTACCATTTCTCACTGATTCTAATATCATATTTATATAATCTCTCATATAATTTTCAGCTATCGAATGTGATAACCTTTCTAAGGCGTAAACAACTGGAATCCCACTTTCTAAAATTAATTTAAGTATTCCTATAAGTGTAAGTTCTTTGTATCTTTTTCTAATTGTAAATTTTGCAAAAATATCTTTTCCCTTTAAACTTTTCTTTATAAATAACATGCACATAAAAATAACTACTAAAAATGTTACCGTAACTAAATAAATATTATGCTTTTCAAAAAAACTATTTACTGCTATTAAAAAAGTTGTTACTCCTGACATTTTTACATCTAAACTCTCGTACATAGAAACTATATTTGGTAATACTATATCTAAAAATAAAATAAATACTATAAACATAGCAATAAAAATAAATTTTGGGTACATAAGAGCCTGCCTAACTTCACCTTTGAGCTTTAACTCTTTCTCAAAATGCACCGTCATATTTCTTAGAACCATTTCAATTTGTCCACTCTGTTCTGCAACAAAAAGCATATCTGCAAATACTGATGTATATAAATCCTCTTCCGCTAAGAAAGCACTTGCAATGCTCTCTCCTTCATTTAACCTCTTGGCAACTCTTTGAATTGAACTTTTATACGCATTATTGTTTAATCCTGTATTTATAAGTTCTAAAGCTCTTACAAAGTTTATTCCCGCCGATATATATGCCTCTAAACTTGATGCTACATAAACTATACACTCATAATTCTTTCTTGCACCTCTCTTAAATTTAACCACTCAAATCCTCACTCTCTTTAAATAAAATATAATCCTCAAAAGTTATTTTCCCATCAATCAAAAGTTTTCTTAAAGATTTTATAATTTGTTTTCCCCAAGGAATCTCATCTTTTTTATACTTAGTTAAATCAATAACTTCTGCAACTACTGTTCTTGTAGAATATCCTGTACCATTACAACTAGGACAACCTATATTTTTATATAAAGTTCTCTTCTTCCCCTCTATTTCATACCTATGCTCTTCCTTACACCCTTCACATAGTACCTTCACAAGTCTTTGTGTTATAATTCCTACAAGTGCTTCATCTAAAAGGTACTTATCAACCCCCATATTTAAAAGTCTATAATAAACTTCATTTCCTGTAGATGTATGAATGGTTGATAAAACTTTATGCCCTGTTATAGCAGATCTAGTAGCCATTTTAGCTGTCTGTTCATCTCTAATTTCCCCCACTAATATAACATCTGGGTCTTGTCTTAAAATATGTTTAAGCGCTTTATGAAAATCAAAACCAACTCTTTCATTAACGTTACTCTGTGTTATATTTTCTAGGTCGAATTCAACTGGATCTTCAACCGTGCAAATATTAAGTTTATGTTTATCTAGTGCATTCAAACATGCATACAAAGTTGTAGATTTCCCCGAACCAGTTGGCCCATTTACTATAATCATCCCTTTTTTTAGTTTTAAAAGTTTATCTAATATCTTTAATTGCTGCTCATCAAAATTCAAATTTTCTATTCTATTTAAATTTGCATCCTTGTAAAGTATTCTAAGGACTAACTTTTCACCATTTGTTGTAGGAATGCTAGAGACCCTCACATCATAAATTTTTGTTCTAAGTTTAACTGACATTTTCCCATCCTGAGGCTCTAACCTACTTGCTATATCCATAGCTGATAGAACTTTTATTCTATTTATTATTGAATGGTACTCCTCCTTAGATAACCTATTTATAAAAACCAAGTCTCCATTAATTCTATATCTAATATTTGAGTAATACTTTTCTGGCTCTATATGTATGTCACTGCTTCCTTTTGCAATTGCCTCTTCTACCATTTTATCGAGCTCTTTTTCTACGTAATTATCATTCATAAGAAACTTTTCTCTCTCACTTTGATATTCCTTTAGCATTGTAGTAACTTTCTTTTTATCTATCTCTTTAAATTTAAGTTCTTTAGAAAATACTAAGTTTAAATATAACTTTTTATCTATTGTAATTTTGTCTGTAAATGCTACAAGTGCATCTTCTTCATCTCTACCTATGATTAAATTAAGTTTACTTGCCATTGTCTTTGGAATTCTTCTCATTGCCCTTGAATCAATTATTTCTTTCGTAATATTCATCTTCAATCACTCCCCTTAGTAAGATTATTGACAAGCTATTTTATTTTAAACATAAAAAGTGGACAAATAAGCAAAAAACTTATTTGTCCACTATCATGTACATTCCATTTTGATTTTTCATTAAATTAGTTGTATCTTCTGTAACATCATAATAATATACTTTTCCATTTATATCAGAAAAATATACTTTTCCATTTTCAGCAAGGAGTCTACTTTCTCTCCCTAAGCTTTTAGGAAAATCAAAAGTTAATCTTCTTAGCCCCTTACTCTCTAAATCTATTGAATATAAATTTAAACCACCATTTTCTAAAGCATTTATAAAAACTTTATTTCCACATAAAATAGCATCTTCTACATATTCAAACTTACTAGTCATATGTTCTATATCTTTTGTAACAATATCTAAGATATAGACATCTGAACCCCCTTCATTTACTTCTATCATTAATATTTTGTTATCTGATATAACTTCTATCGAACTTATAAACTTTCCTACAATCTCATTTACTAACTTGTACTCCTTAGTGCTTATATCATAAGTGAATATCCCATTTTTCTTTGCATCTATATCAACCCCATATAAAATAAGAGTGTCGTCATCAATAAATTTTATAAGATTTCCTGAAATTAGAACCTCCTCTGATAAAAGAGTAATTTCCTTTGTTTTATTATTTAGAAGATTATATTTAACTATATTATCGCTACTACAAGTTTTGTACAATGTATAAGAGCCATTTTCACTTACCTGCACAAACTCAAGATTCCCATCAATTTTAACATCCATACTATCATCTGCTAATATTATGTTGAGTACTTTAGAATCATCTGTTCGTTCTAAAAATATAGCTATATCCTCTTTATCATTATATGCCATTAAATTGCCTTGTCCTTCAATATTTGCATTTGTAAACTTTCCATCATTTAAATATTTATATTTTTCCTCTCCATTATTAATATCTATAACTAAATTATCTTGAATATCTATTTTTTCTTTTTTTACTTCTTCAACTTCACTCTTTGAACAGCCATATAACCCTGTAATTCCAAAAGAAAGAAGTACTAACAATACTTTGTACCCTCTTTTCAATTTTATCCCTCACTAAAGTAAATATTTTGCAGTATGACCCACATTTTTACATTAGTTATTATATCATTTTTATAAGGAATTTTAGCATTTGACAGAATAACTTAATATTTTTTTCAGAATTTATATGATATGTTCATTTCATTTATGCTACCCCTATTTTGATTCCATTCTCCCCTGTTAAATGTTATACTTATTTTATTCAAAATAAAGCTAAGAAAGGAATGATTTTATGGCTTTAGATGGTATTTTTATGTATAATCTAACAAACGAATTAAAAGAAAGTCTAATAGGCGCTAAAATAGATAAAATAAACCAACCTGAAAAGGATGAAATTATACTAACTATCAGAGGTAAGGAGAATATGAAGCTTCTTATTTCTTCAAGTTCAACTTATTCTAGACTACACTTTACTAAAATTGCAAAACCAAATCCACTAAAAGCACCTACTTTTTGTATGTTAATGAGAAAGTATCTTTGTGGTGGTAGAATCCTTGATATAACTCAACTTGATTTAGATAGAGTTTTAATATTCAAAGTAGAAACTAAAGATGAACTTGGCTATGAGAGTATCTACAACCTTATAATTGAAATAATGAATAGACACAGTAATATATCTTTAGTAAGAGAGAGAGATAACAAAGTTATGGAATCTATAAAACATCTTAATGCAAGTCAAAATAGTTATAGAGTTTTATACCCAGGTGTAGACTATGTTTATCCACCAGCTTCAACTAAACTAAACATCTTTAATTTTTCTTTTGAGGAACTTGTAAACTTCTTTAAAGAAAATACACTTGAATTTAATGAAAGGTTCTTCTCTGGGCTACTAACTGGTTTTGGGAAAGGATATTCTACTGAGCTTTATCAAAAATATTTAAAGACGGTTGACTCAGAACTTGTTTTAACACTTTTATTTGACTTTTTAAATAAAGAAAAGGAGCTTCTTCTAAAAGATAATAAAAATATTATTTTTTCAAAAGATGGTATTATTAAAGATTTCTACTGCAAGGACCTAGCTATATATGATGGCTATGAAAAAGAAGAAATTGATACTTGTAGTGAATTATTAGAAGTATTCTATTCAAAAAAAGATAAACAAGACAGACTTACATCAAAAAGTGTTAATATACAAAGACTTGTAAATACAAACATAGACCGTTGTCTTAAAAAGATTAAAATCTTAGAAAACACATTGAAAGATTGTGAGAAAAAAGATGATTATAAAATTAAAGGGGAACTATTAACATCTTACATTTATAATTTCAAAAAGGGTGATAAAGAAACAACTGTTTTAAATTATTACAACGCCGATCAAGAGGAATACTTAACTATACCTCTTGATATAAATAAAACACCCTCTGAAAATATACAAAAACTTTTCAAAAGATACGGTAAATTAAAAACTGCTGAAATAGAAGCTGTTCATCAACTTGAACTAGCTAAAAATGAGCTTAATTATTTATATTCAGTATCAACTAACCTTGCAAATGTTGATACTTATTCTGAAATAGACGAAATTAAAAATGAACTTATACAATCATCATATATAAGATTTAGATCAAATATAAAAGGTAAAAAGAAAAAAGAAAAAGTTTCAAAACCTATTCACTTTAAATCTACTGAGGGTATAGATATATATGTTGGTAAAAATAATATTCAAAACGACTTACTAACACTAAAAAATTCAGATAAAAGATATACTTGGCTTCATACAAAAGAAATACCAGGTTCTCATGTAGTTATTGCAGCATTTGAGTTTTCTGATGAAACTCTTTTAGAAGCTGCAACACTTGCTGCTTTTTACAGCAAAGGTCAAGGAAGTACAAAAGTACCAGTTGATTACACTCAAATTAGAAACATCAAAAAACCTGCTGGTGCAAAACCTGGAATGGTTATATATTCAACAAACAAAACATTATATATTGACCCACCAAAGGTCATAGAAACAGAAAGAGTAAGCGATTAAGCTTACTCTTTTTTCTATACTATAATTTATTACTCTTATCTTGCTCTAATGCAAAATATTGATAGTAGTAACAAAGAAGTCTTCCATTATAAAGTTTTCTGTTTTTATTAGCTTTTCCATTAATTACTTTTTCAAAATCTGGGTATGCTGTAATAATATTTATATCCCAACCTGGTAAATCTCTTAACATTTTACCAAATCTTTTGTTTATCATTTCAACTTCTTCTGATTCTCCTAAACGCTCTCCATAAGGTGGGTTACTTATTATAACTCCATGCTTTTTAGGTGTTGAAAATTCTGCTATATCTCTTCTTTGAAGTTCTATATACTCATCTACTCCAGCTTTTATTGTATTATTTCTAGCTGTTCTCATAACTCTACCATCTATATCATAACCTATAAGTTTTATAGGATTTTTCTTTATGGCATTTCTAGCACCATCTCTAACTTGATCCCAAATTTCTTTATCAATATTTGGCCAAGTCTCACTTACAAACTTTCTATTAAGTCCTGGTGCAATATTATTAGCTATCATAGCAGCTTCTATAAGAATTGTTCCTGAACCACATGTTGGATCTATAAGAGTTTGCTCTGAATCCCATCTTGATAATAAAACAAGTGATGCTGCAAGAGTTTCTTTAAGTGGAGCTCCACCTGAATTTTCTCTATACCCTCTCTTATGAAGACCTTCTCCTGAAGTATCTATTGTTAAAGTAACAATATCTTTTAATATTCCAACTTCAATTTTGTATACTGGGCCATCCTCATCAAACCACTCTTTGTTATAATGTTTTTGCATACTCTTTACAACAGCTCTTTTAACTATTGACTGACAGTCTGGAACACTATAAAGTTTTGATTTAATTGATTTCCCTGTAATATGCATTTTACCATCTACTGGTACATATTGTGACCAATCAATTTCTGCTGTTTTATTAAATAACTCCTCAAAACTTTCTGCCTTAAACTCAGCTGCATTTATTAAAACTCTATCAGCAGTTCTAAGCCATGTATTAGCAATTGCAATATCCATTTCATCGCCTTCAAAATGAACTCTACCATTCTCTATCTTTAAATCTTCGTAACCTAAAGCTTTTAACTCTTTAGCCGCTATTGCCTCTATACCAAATGTTGTTGTTGCTATTAAATTATAATCCACTTTTCCATCTCCTCTTAATGTTCATATATCTTAACAGAGTCATCTCCGTCAATTTCCTCTATTTCAACCTTGACTATCTCTTCTTTTGCCGTTGGAATATTTTTTCCAACAAAATCTGCTCTTATGGGTAATTCTTTGTGACCCCTATCTACAAGCACTGCAAGTTCAATAACCTCAGGTCTTCCATTATCTATTAAAGCATCAATTGCTGCTCTTACAGTTCGGCAAGTGTATAATACATCATCTACTAACACTACTTTTTTACCATCTATTTGTATATCTAAATCTGAATTTTTTACTTTTGGAAATTCATTTTCATTAGTAAGGTCATCTCTATATAATGTTATATCTAAACTAGCTACTGGTATTTTCACATTATCAATACTTTCAATAATTTCACTAATTCTTTCCGCTAAAGGATATCCTCTTCTTTTTATACCTACAAGTATAATATTATCAGTTCCCTTATTTTTCTCAATTATTTCATGTGAAATTCTAACAAGAGTTCTTTTTATAGCATTCTTATCTAAAAGCGTTGCCTTAATCTTCATAACTACCTCCAAATTTTCTTATTAACTCTTTAAAGTATACAGGTAGTGCAGAGTTAAATTCAACATATTCTTTTGTTCTCGGATGTACAAAGCCTAAATTTTTAGCATGTAGTGCCTGACCTGTATGAACTAACTTTTGTCTTTTAAGTCCATATACAGTATCCCCTAAAAGCGGATGACTTATAAATGCCATATGAACTCTAATTTGATGTGTTCTTCCAGTTTCGAGGTTACATCTAACTAATGAACATGAATTATAAACTTCTAACGTTTTAAAATGTGTTACTGCTCTTTTCCCATCTTTGACAACAGCATATTTCAATCTATCTTTTGAGTGTCTAGCAAGAGGTGCATCTATTGTACCTTCATCCTTACCCATTCTACCCTCTACTATTGAAAAATATTCTCTCTTTATAGTATGTTCCTTAAATTGTCTAGCAAGGTCATTATGTGCATTATCATTTTTAGCAACAACAAGTATTCCTGATGTGTCTTTATCAATTCTATGTACTATCCCCGGTCTAGCTACTCCATTTATTCCAGATAAATCTTTACAGTGGTATAAAAGTGCATTAACTAAAGTTCCTGTATAGTTTCCAACCGCTGGGTGAACAACCATACCTTTGGGTTTATTAACAACTATTATATCTTCATCCTCATAAATTACTTCTAGGGGTATATTTTCTGCCTCCACTTTTAGTTTTTCTATTTCTGGAATAGAAATTAAAATTTTATCAGTTGTTACTAATTTTTGTTTTGCTTTTGCAATTTCATTATTTATAAGCACATTTCCTTTATCAAATAAACCTTTAACAAAACTTCTTGAAAGATTTTCTAAAACATCAGATACATACTTATCCGCTCTTATACCATTTCCTAGTTCATCAACTATAATCTCTTTTTCTTCCATATTTTTTCTCCTATGCTTTTTTATTATAAATAAAAAACTCACCTCTATTATATCAAGAAGTGAGATTTTATTAAATTAGCTTTCTGCAAAATAACTTTTTATTTCCTTCATATCATCATCCATAATTATATCTTCATTAATATCATTAATATCATTAATTTCTTTAACATCAATAGTTTCTGGAATAAGATTACTTACTTCTATTCCTGTTTCTTCTATTTCTTCTGGCTTAGTAACATTGAAATTCTTAACAAAATCTTTTTCTAAGTCATCAAATGTTTCCATTTGGAAGTTCATAAAGTTTCTAAACTTAGCTCTAAATTTAATAAACTCTTGCTTAATTACATCATAATCATCATTGATTTGTAAAACATCATTGTGAGCTTTATCTAATATTTTTTGAGCTGTATCATTAGCTTTTCTAATTATTCTATCAGCTTCTTCTTGTGATGTTTTTCTTGATTGTTCTGCTGTTTCCTGTGCAAGAATCAATGTATTTTGAATAGTATTTTCTATTTGTGAATGATGTTGTATTCTTTCATTTGCTGTATCTAATTTCTCTTTAAGTTTTGAATTTTCTTTATATAAAGCTTCGTATTCCTCTACAACTCTATCTAAAAATTCATCTACTTCTTCTTGGGCATAACCTCTTATTGCTTTTTTAAATTCTTTATTATTAATTTCCATTGGTGTTAATTTCATATCTTTAAATCCCCCTAAGCATACTTTAAAACTGTAATCTTTAATCTACCACTTTTAGTAGTACCAAGAGTTTCCTTTACTTTAAATTTTCCTATTTTTCTAATTGTTATACGCACGTCTTCTTCTATCTCATAACTTTTATCAGTCACCCGGGCATAGTCTACAAGTACAAGCCCCTTCGAAATCAAGTCACATGCTTTACTCCTAGATATATTTGCAAGTTCTGCAACTATTGAATCTAATCTCTTAGAAGCTATATTTATAACTTCTTCTTTATATTCTAGCTTTGGAATCTCACTAAAATCATCTAAAATTCTGCAATCGCAACTTAACGTTTTTACCTTATGTAAATTAGCGATTATAAAAATTGCGATTTTTTCATAAGTTGCTAAATAACAAATGTCATCACCTCTTAAGATAACATCTCCTATCTTTTCCCGTTTTATCCCTAGTGCCATAATAGACCCTAAATAATCCTTATGTTCAAGCTTTGAGAATTTAGTATTACACTTTATCTCTAAAAGCTTAATAGGATAATCAGACCACTCTGACTTATTAAAAGCTATAACTCTTCTGTCACAGTCCTCAAATATACCATCTGACTCCACCTCAAAGTTTTTTCCTGATAACTTTTCTAATGGTTTCCAGATAGCAGGTGGATAGAAATCTTCTGTAAACAAAGATATTCCTCTACTTTTTGCTCTTTCGTATATGTTATATAGCTTTAATATATCAAAATCTGTTTTGTTGTTAAAACTGTTGAAAAATTGTTCTTTATTCATTATTATTTCCAGTTAAACATGCCTTTTGAACTTAATTCTGTTTTAAGTTCATTTGTAACTTGTACATTTGATGGTGATACAACATAAACTCTTGTTTCTATATCATCAAGGTTTCCATCTAATGCATAAGCTGCTCCACTTACAAAATCTAATAATCTTCTAGCAACTTTAGTTTCAAGTGCACTTGTGTTGATTATAACTATATTTCTATTTCTAAGAGCTGTACATATATCTATTGAATCATCATATTTTGTTGGTCTTGTAATAACAACTTTAGCATCAGATGCTGCATGTATACTAACAACTTTATTATTATTATTACTATTTGGTGTACTCATTTGAGGTGCTTGTTGAGTTGTTCTAATAACTGGTGACTCGTAATCATGCTCCTCTTCTTCTATGAAATCATCATCTTCAAAATCCTCTTCTGCATCAAAACCTAAAAACCCTTTAACTTTCTCAAAAACTGCCATAAATAAACTCCTCCTAAATTATTATCTAATTTTACTATAATCCCTTGCACCAAAAATCCCTTCTCCAACTCTAACCATGTTGCTACCTTCTTCTATTGCAACCTCATAGTCATGTGTCATCCCCATAGATAGAATTTCCATACAAGTGTTTTTATATGTCTTTTGTTTAATTTCATCAAATATATCTTTTGTTTTTTTGAAATATTCTCTGTTTTCGTCATCAGTTCCTTTTGGAATTATGACCATTAAACCTTTAATTTTTATATTATTACAATTTTCTATTAATTCAATTATATCATAAATATCCTCTTCTAAAACACCATATTTCTGTGTTTCTCTACCTATATTTACTTGAATTAGACCATTTGCCATAATATTTTCATTTTTATATCTTTTTTCGATTTCTTCAACTAAAGAAATACTATCTATTGAATGAATTAGATGTACCTTTCCTACAATATATTTGACCTTATTTTTTTGTAAGTGTCCAATAAGATGCCATCTAACATCCTTATAAAAATTTTCGTACTTTGTAGAAATTTCTTGAACTTTATTTTCACCAAAATCTCTTACTCCACAATCATAAGCAACATTCAATGCCTCAATTGGTTTAGTTTTTGAAACTGCTATAAGACTTACATCCTTTGGTATCGTACTTCTCACATTGTCTATATTACTTTTAATGTCCATTTCTAATTCACTCCTCTCCATACTATTTTATACTATTATTCAAAAATTTCAAAGTTTATTTACATTTTTAATGCATATTACTCAATTATTTTTTTGAATAATTAAATCCCCCCGTATATGGGGGTATTTTTATTTTATCATAAATCTGTATTTCTACCTTTATCCCTCTATTCATTAGCTTTTTTAATGTTTTTTCTTCTGACATCAAATTTGCATTTAACATCTCTTTATCTCCAATTATTTTTATATAAAATGGTGCTGGCACATTAATGTTATCAATTTTTAAAAATTGTGCTGCACAATACACAGAAGTATTATATATTATGCGCTTATCATTTATTGAAATAGCCTCTGCTTTAGCTAATTTAATATCATTTAAAAGTTCATTTATATCATTGTCATGTATGGTTCTTTGTTTTTCTATAAAACCATCTGCAACTTCTCCCTCTAAACCTTTGCCATCCTCTAGTTTAATAATAACTCCTTCACCTTCAACCTCTGTAATTCCTAACAAATTTTTATTACGTAATAGCTCATCCTTTAACACATCTGATTTACTATCATTAGCCTCATCATTTTTTTCATATTTATCAATTTTCTTTTGAACATCTTTTCCTTTTTTCTCAAGCCCATCAATTTCTGCCCTAAGCCTAGTACGCTTTTCATAAGCATCTTGATATGCTTGCATGCTCATTCCTTTTTTTTCTTCATTAACCACACCTATATTTATAGAAATTAACACTCCAAAAATAATAGCTGCAATAAACATAAAAATATTTATTTCTTTATTTTTCATTTATTCTTTAGTCCTCGCTTTATCTAAAAGAACTCTTCTAATTATTGCAAAGTTTTCGAATATTCTTCTACCAAAAACTATTACCGCAGCAAAGTGAAGTGGTATACCAAGCTTTTCTCCAACATAGACAAGTATTGCCGCAAGTGCTGCATTTCCTAAAAATCCACTTATAAAAATATCGGTTCTAAAATTTTTAGCTAACATTGCTCGACTTGCACCAAAAATAGAATCTAGCGCCGCAAGTATTGCTATCGAAATATAAGGGGAAAACTTATCTGGTATATATCCTGGTGAAATAAGCCCAAGAATTATGCCTATTAATAAACCTATAAAAACTACCATTATATTCTCCCCTTATTCCTCTTCAGATTTTTTAAGATAATCTGTTGCTAAAACTACATTACTTTTTTTAATTTTTAACTCTTTAACTTCCTCTATTTTATAATCATAATTTCTCAAATTACCAAATTCCATTTCACTACCAAAAGTAATACCCGCTTTAAGTTTGTTTATATCTCCGATTGCCTTTATTTCAATAGGTTTTGCCCCTAATACTCTGCCTTCCTCACCTATCCATATAAAGTCACTTGCATTTTTTATACCTGTTTGCTGTGTTATTCTATAATCATTTATCGAAATAGCCTGTGTACCTGAAAATTTTAAAGCATTGACTATGTGTGCTAATTCATAATCTCTTATATAACTCGCATTTTGACCAATAATAAGGGGTGATTTTAATGTTATAGATAGTATTATTCCCTCACCCTCTATATCTTCTTGTCCTAAAATCATCCTTGTCTTATCTAAATTATCTTTCATCATTTTATCAACTTCACCAACTTCTACTGCACTTTTTTCAATTTCATCTAATTTTTTTGAAAGGTTTGCATTTTTTGCTGTAAGTTCTTTTTTTTCACTTTTAAGATTATCAATTTCAAGCATAATTTCCTCTTTATCACTTTTACTTAAACCACTACTATTTCTCATTGTTGTACTTTTTAATTGATAAACAACCATAAATCCAAGTGCTGCACAAACTACCCCTAGTGATATTTGTGAAGATTTTTTTTTCATAAGTACCCCCTTACCTAAAAAAACATTTTTATTTTTATATTTCTAATCCTACTCTGCAATTATTTCCGTCTCTTCCTACGCTGGAATCTTTTCTACCTCTGGTATTCCTACCTCATCAATTTTTTCTTCAGTTGTTACTTCCTCTTCCTCTCCCTCTTCTTCTACTTTAGGCTTAAATGTATCTTTTATAACCGGTTGGTCTGGGACACTCACATCTATATAGCCTTCCTTTAAACCAACTTTATTAGAATTTAAAATCCCCATTGCTTTTGTATATTTTTTTTCTAGATTATTTACTTCTCCTAAAACAATCTCTACATCATTTTTATAAATGCTTACATCATTTTTATCTGTTAAATCAATTTTACTAAAAATACTTTCTTTATTTTTATCGATTAAATTTTCAGCAAGTTCAAATGCCACTCGTGAAAATTCATCACTCTTAGTAATTCTCTGTCCCACTGTAATAGAATCAACTTTTACACCTTCAATTTCAACTAATGCTAAATTTTCATCATTATCAAGTATATCCATTATATAAAGTTCATTATTTAGTACATATATTTTCTCATCTAACTTTATTTTATAAAACATCTTTCTTTCAGTAACATCTATAGATAAGCCATCTGGAATATTTCTTTTCACCTCTGCTGTCTGTACATATGGATTCTCTAAAATTTTACTACGAACTTCATTTGTATCTAATAAAAATATATTTTTTCCTATAACAAGTTGTTGATCTAATATCCCTTCTTTTTTAATCATCTTATTTCCACCTATATTAATATTTTTCACTGCAAATATAGGTGCTTTAAATATAGCTATTGCAATTGCAACTAAAAATAAAAGTATAATAAATGCTATTTTTTTTCGCCTTTTTATAATATCTTGTTTTTTAAAATAATTACTAACTTTATTACTTTTTATCTCTCTTTTATTAATTTTCTTCATGTTCTTCCCCTTAACGTAACATAATAATTATAAATAAATAATATCATTTAAAATTGCACTTTTCATTACTTTTTTGTGAAATTTTGTTATATTCAACATTTAAAATTGAATTTTTTAAACATTTTAATAAAAATATCTAGCTTTAAATTAAATTAAACAAAAAAAGTTCTATGTTTTAAACTTGACGTTTTAAAAACATAGAACTTTAAATTATATTCTTTTTTCACATTGCCTAGAAATATTAAGTAAAATTCCCATTGCAAATAAATTAATCATAAGTGCAGTTCCACCATAACTTATAAAAGGTAATGGCACCCCTGTAACTGGCATTGAACCTGTTACAACTGCAATGTTTATAATAGCTTGTATTGCTATTATAGATGTTATTCCAAGAGCTAAAAGTGTTCCATAAATGTCTTTAGCTGATACTGAAATTACTATACCTCTATAAATAAATATAAGAAATAATGTAATGACAAAAATACATCCTATAAGCCCAAGTTCTTCTCCTATTATAGAGAAAATAAAATCATTATGTGGTTCTGGCATATACATAGTTTTTTGTCTTGACTCACCAAGACCAAGTCCTACTACACCACCAGACCCAAGTGCTAAAAATGATTGAATAACTTGATATCCTTTTCCTGCTGCATCTTTCCAAGGATCTAAAAAATTAAATATTCTAGCTACTCTAAAAGGTTCTGCTAAAATAGCTAATCCTAATACCGGTATTGCAGATGAAAAAATTAAAAGCATATGCTTAATTTTAGCCCCTGCTGCAAATATTAAAATAACTCCTGAAATAGCCGTTACAATAGCTATACTAAGACTTTTTTGCAAAACTATAAGTCCTGCAAAAAGTCCTACCCAAAGTAACACAGGAAAAACACCCTTCCAAAAACTTTTTATCTTAATTCCTACTCTTGAAAGTTCTACTGCTGTAAATAATACAACTGCATATTTTACAAACTCAGATGGTTGAAATGTTGTAAACCCAAGATTAATCCATCTAGTTGCCCCGTAAGCTGAATGTGTTAGTCCTGGAATTTTTAATATTGTAATCATAAGCATTATAAATGATATTATAAGCCCTATCCTTGCAAATTTTTTATATATTTTATAATTCACTCTAGAAAGTAAGTACATTCCCATAAGCCCGATAACACCAAATGCTGCTTGCCTAATAAAAAAGTACATACTATTATCATTACTTATTACAGCTTTGTAAAAACTAGCACTATATACCATTATTATCCCAAATGCTAATAAAACAATTATTACCGCAAATAAAATAAAATCAAAATTATCATATTTTTCTTTTTTGAATAACCCCTTCAAAAAACTCATTAACTTTCCTCCCTAAATATACCTTTTCACCATTTAAGCTATATTGATAAAAATCCTATAAAGCAAAGAATTACTGTTATTATAGAGAACACTGAAACTATTTTTGTTTCACTCCAACCATTATGTTCAAAATGGTGGTGTATTGGTGCCATCTTAAATATTCTTTTTTTTCTAAGTTTATATGACCCTACTTGTAAAATAACTGATACTGTTTCAAGTACATAAATCCCACCTATAATAGCGAGTAGAATTGGCATTTTTAATAACAACGCTACTGTTGCTACTGCCCCACCAAGTGCTAAAGACCCTGTATCCCCCATGAATACTCTAGCTGGGAAAGCATTAAACTTAAGGAACCCAAGAAGTGCCCCTGCAAGTGCAACGCAGAATATTGCAAGACTCATATGTCCTGTATTGTAACTTACTATTGCTAAAAATGTCCCAACTAAAACTGTTATTGATGTTGCAAGTCCATCAAGTCCATCTGTAAGATTTACAGCATTACTTGCTCCTGCAAAATAAACTATAACGAAAGGTATATATAACCATCCTAAGTTTAAGTCAAAACTTAAAAATGGAATATCAATAGTTGTTCCAACAGTTTCTTGTGCGTAAAATGCTAAAGCCCCTGAAACTATAAGTAAAAGAATCATTTTTTGCCAAGCTCTAAGTCCTAAGTTGTTTTTGTGTATTATTTTAAGCATATCATCTAAGAATCCAACTATACCAAATCCTATAAATGCTGCTACAACTACAAATATTTCAGTCATATTCTTACTATCAGTTGCAAATCCAACACCTAATGCTACTATACTTGTTGCTACAATAAAGATTATTCCTCCCATTGTCGGTGTTCCTGCTTTTTTCAAGTGACTTTGTGGCCCATCTTCTCTTATATTTTGTCCAAATTTAAACTTGTGTAAAATCGGAATAAATATTGGCCCCACTATAATCGAAACTATAAATCCTAATACTAACGCCGTTAGTATTTTCCCATCTATTAAATTGCTAATCATTCCCATGCTTTTACTGTTACCTAACTTTTTTAGGTAACATCACCTCCTAATCTCTTCTCTAAATTAATGCTTTTGTTATCTCTTCAAACTTTAAACCTCTTGAAGCCTTAACTAATACTATATCATCTTTTTGTATATAATTCTTTAAATCTTCTATTAAAATTTGTTTATCACTATATAAATTACACTCTGTTCCAAAGCCTTCTTTTATAAACTCTGCAAATTCTCCAAAGACAAATATTTTCTCAAGTCCTTTTTCTTTTGCATAAGCACCTATTTCTCTATGCGCACTTTCTGCCTCAGTTCCAAGTTCTCTCATTGTTCCAAGAGCTGCTATTTTTCTCTTACCCTTAAGTGATACAAGAACATCTATTGCGGATTTAACTGAATCCGGACTTGAATTATAGCAGTCATCTAAAACTTTAAATCCATTTCCTTCTTTTAAATCGAGTCTCATTGATGTAACTTCAATATTTAATATTCCCTCTTGCATCTCTTCTACTGAAACTGAGAGTTCCTTTCCTACACAATAAGCAAGCATAAAGTTTAAAGCATTGTGCTTACCTGGCATTGGCAACTTAAAATTAAATTTTTCTCCATCATCAATAATATCAAATGTTGAACTTAATTTATCAAACTGGATATTTTCAACTTTGGGATTAAGACTTTCACCTACACCAGTTCTAACTAATTTATATTCATTAGTTTCAACTGTTTTTAACATATCATCATCAGCATTAATTATAAGAATATCTTCTTTTGTAAAGAAATCAACTATCTCCATTTTTGCTTTTAATATATTATCTCTTGTTTTTAAATTTTCTATATGTGATAAGCCCACATTTGTGATAACTGCAATTTCTGGTCTAGCAATATTAGCAAGGAAATTAATTTCCTTTAAATCACTCATTCCCATTTCAAGTATTGCAATATCATATGTGCTATCAAGTTCTAAAATCATTAATGGAAGCCCTATATGATTATTAAAGTTTCCTTTTGTTTTAAACACTTTATATTTTGCACTTAAAACAGCTGACATTATATCCTTTGTTGATGTCTTACCAGTTGAACCAGTAACTCCTACTACCTTTATACCAAGCTTATTTCTATAAAAACTAGCAAGATTTGCAAGTGCTTTCTCACCATTTTCTACTTTTATAACACCTACATTTTCACTTATACTTTCTATATCAAAAAGAACATTTTCTACAATTACTAATGCTGCACCTTTTTCAATAGCATCTTTAGCATAGTTATTCGCATCAAAGTTTTCTCCTTTTAATGCAACAAATATACTTCCCTCTTTTATTTTTCTAGTATCAGTTGATACCACTTCTCCTAAATAAGTTTTAGGTTTTTTAATTTCTTCTCCATTAACAGCTTTTAAAATCTCATCAAAGTTTAACTCTAACATATAGAACTCTCCCTTATTTATCTAATATTTCGTAAACTACTTTTCTTTCATCAAAATCGATTGTTTCATCTTTTAAAATTTGGTATGTTTCATGTCCTTTACCTGCAATAAGAACTACATCACCTTTTCTCGCTATTTTCATAGCTCTTTCTATGGCATCATATCTACTTTCTATAACTTCAAAGTTTGTGTTATTTAAAGGTTTTGTTATGTCCTCTATAATGCTCATAGGGTTTTCTGACCTTGGATTATCTGATGTTATAATTGCTATATCTGATAAATCACAAGCTATTTTTCCCATTTGAGGTCTTTTAACTTTATCTCTATCTCCACCGCATCCTACAACAGTTATTATTTTCGCCATAGCAAATCCCTGTACTGTTGAAAGTATATTTTCAAGCCCATCCGGTGTGTGTGCATAGTCAATTATTATGTTATAGCCAAGATTTCTCTCCTGTGCAACCATTTCACATCTACCTGGAATTATAATATTACTTATTCCATCTTTTATAGCTTTTACATCTATATTAAGTGCATATGCCATAAGTATAGTTCCAAGTGCGTTATGAATGTTATATTCTCCTGGAATATTTATACTGAATTTTTCAACATTGTTATCAAGTCTTAATTTAAATTCTGACCCATTTTCACTCATTTTAATCTCGAAAGCTTTAAATTCTGAATCTTTATTTATTGAGAAAGTCATTTTTTTTGTATTTAACTTATCTGCATCAGTTGAAACTTTCATTCCATATTCATCATCTAAATTAACAATTGATACTTTTGATCTTTCAAATAATTTAAATTTTGCGTTATAATAATTTTCAAATGTTTTATGAAAATCTAAATGATCTCTTGTAAGGTTTGTAAATATACCCACTTCAAATTCAATTCCATAAACTCTATCAAGATCTAATGAATGAGATGAAACTTCCATTATGCAATAATCTGCACCTTCATCAACCATTTGCTTAAATAATTCATGTAATTCAAATGATTCTGGTGTTGTTCTTTCAGTCTCTATTTTTTTATCACCTATATAGTTAGCAATAGTTCCTATAAGTCCAACCTTATATCCAGCCTTTTCTAAAATCGCTTTCATTATAAATGCTGAAGTTGTTTTTCCATTTGTTCCTGTAACTCCAAGTATTTTCAACTTGTCCTTTGGATTGCCAAAGAAATTAGATGATATCACTGCTAATGCTTTTCTTGTATCTTCTACTTTAATTACAGTCATTCCTTCAATTTCAACATCCTCAGAAACAATAATAGCACTCGCACCTTTTGCTTTTGCATCTGCAATAAAGCTATGTCCATCTACTTTGAATCCTTTTACACAAACAAATAAATCTCCACTATTAACTCTTCTATTATCATAGCGTACATTTTCTATGATTATGTTATCATCACCTTGTATTACTTTATAGTCTAAATTGTTTAATAATTCTTTTAAAAGCATGTCTTCACTCCTTAATTATTATGCTTAAGTTTTTAATTTAATTCATAAAAATTAGCATGTGTTTTCCACATGCTAATTGAATAATTCAAACTAATCTGCGGCTAGGGTAAATGTGATAGTGTCACCTTTTCTAACTACGTCACCTTCTTTGTGACTTTGCCCTGTTACCACTCCCTCTCCTTCAAATTTTGCATTAAGACCTATTTTTTCAATAAGGCTTAGTACCATTTCCTTTGAATAACCTTTAAAGCTAGGAAGTATAACATCTTTATTATAATTAGAACTACCACCTGTGTAAAGTTTTATCTCTGTTCCATCTGCAACCATATAGCCTGCTTTTGGAAGCATATCGCTTATATATTCATCATCGCCTTCTACTTTGTACTTTAAACCTGCTTCTTGCAATATTTTTTTAGCTTCGTTTACTTTTAGACCTCTAACCTCAGGAATTATTATATCACATTCATCCTCTTTAGAAGCATTAAAATATGATGGTTTTAAATAATTAAAAATATCTTCATAAACCATCTTAGCAACTGGGGTAGCTATAACACCTCCATAATAAGCACCATCTTTTGGATTATCAATTGATACAAAAAGAGAAATCTTAGCATCGCTTGTCGGAACCATTGATATAAATGAAGATACATATCCTCCACCATATCCGCCTCCTTCTTTAACCTTTTGTGCCGTTCCTGTCTTTCCACCTATTTGATATCCATCTATATGTGATTTTTTTGCTCCACCTTCAATTACTACACTCTCTAATATATCACAAAATTCTTTAGAAGTTTCCTCACTAATTATATTTTCAGTTACTTTAGGTTCAAACTCCTTATCTATAACCTTTAGCCCCTTGTTGTCCACATGTGAAACTTCCTTCATTACATGTGGTTGAATTAAGTCTCCCCCATTTGCAATTGCATTAAAAGCTGTCATAAACTGTATCATATTTACTGTGTTAGTTTGTCCAAATGAAATTGTTGCAAGGTCTGTATCTGTAATTTTTTCAGCTTTTTTAATAATCCCTGCTGCCTCTCCTGGCAAATCAATTCCTGATTTACTTCCAAAACCAAATTTCTTTATATACTCAGTTAATTTTTCTGCTCCAAGTCTTTGTCCAAGTGTCATAAACCCAGGGTTACAAGAGTTTTGAACAATCCCTTCAAATGTCAATTCTCCATGTCCTGTCCTTTTCCAGCACCTTATGTTTCTATCTCCAACTTTCATATTACCACTACAATTAAAAATTTCACCTTCTTTTATAAGATTTTCTTCCATAGCAGCCGTTGCTGTCACTACTTTAAAAATAGAACCAGGTTCAAATGTATCTGATACAGCTCTATTTCTCCACATCTTTTGAATTTTTTCACCCTCTGTTTCGCCCTTAAAATCTTCATACCCCTCATATGGATCATTTAAATCATATCCTGGTGCATTAACCATCCCAAGTATTTCTCCATTTCTAGGGTCCATAGCAATTATACTAACTGCATCTGCATTTGTTTTTTCTTTTGTTATGTTAGCTGCTTTTTCTACAAACTCCTGTATTTGCAAATCAATTGTTAGAACAACATCCTTTCCATCAACTGGTGGTGTAAATCTTGAAATCGTATCAGTTATATCATACCCATCTTTTGCAATTTCTGTTATTCTAACTCCTGGTTTTCCTGCAAGAACACCATCATACATAAGTTCAACACCTGTAAGACCTTTTCCGTCTGAATTTGTAGTGCCTATAACATGTGATAATGTTTCACTATTAGGATAATATCTAACCGTATCAGCTGATACCATTACCCCTTTTATATCTAACCCTTTAACTTTATCTGCTTTATCTTTATCAACTCTTCGAGCTAATATAGAACTTTGTGCTGGTGCCCCTGATGGAAGTCTATAATTAAGTTGTTTTAAAACTTTAGCTTCTTCCATCTCTAATGCCTTTGATAAGTCTTTTGCAAGCTGTTCATTTGTAGTATTGTTTTCTTTGTTATATTTCGAAACTGTTTTTAAATCTATATCTACTCTATACACATTTCCACTCACAGCAATTTCATCACCATTTCTATCAAGAATTTTACCTCTTTTAGCTGATATTTTTACATCACTCGTCCATTGTTCCACAGCCATCTTTCCATATTCCCCGTGTTTAAACACCATGATGTATCCAATCCTAAGCATAAGAAGTAACAATATTAAACATATCAATGATGCACCAATAACTATCCTTCTTTTTATAGTTACTTTATCATTAAAACTTCTCTTCATAATTAACCCCCATAATTAAAATAAGGATGTACCTATTAGATACATCCTTAAATAATATGTTAATTACAACAATTAAATTACTTATATTTTTTTATTCAAGCATAAATTTAATTACTTCTCCATTTTTTACAGTTTCACCAGCATTTATGCTTTGCCTTACTACTTTCCCTTCTGTTTTATCAAACTTTGCTTGTAGTCCTATTTTCTTAAACATACTTTCCACCATTTCAATTGTATATCCTGACATATCTGGAACTATACTTTTATTTTCCTTATTATTCCCTTTCATAAGTTCAACAGTGATTGTAGAATCTTTTTTAACTAAACTGCCTGGCAAAACATCTGTTGATTTAACATTTGCCCCATCACCTATAAACTCAATATTTAGCCCTTCATCTTCAATAAGTTTTTGAGCTTGTCCTTTATTCATCCCTCTAACTTCTGGCATTGTCACAGCTGTATCAATACTTGTCTGAAAACTAAGTTCATCAATAGATTTATATCCATTAATATTCTCTAAAATTTCTCTAACCACTGGACCTGCCATTGCACTACCCGATGCCTTTGCACTCTTTGGATTATCAATTCTAACAAGGATACTTATTTTCGGTGCTTCTGCTGGTGCCATTGCAATAAATGAAGCTATTCTACCTTCTCCATAGCCTCCATTCTCAGCATCGACCATTTGGGCTGTACCTGTCTTTCCTCCAACTCTAAAACCTTCTATATAAGCTGTGTTTCCTGTACCATTTTCAACAACACTTTCAAGTGCTTTCCTTAAAGCAACTGACGTACTCTCACTTATAACTGTTTTCTTTTCACTTTCATAACTATCGCTAATTACAATTGCACCATCTTTTGTTGTCATTACAACATCTTTCATTAAATGTGGTGTCATTAAATACCCACCATTTACTGTTGCATTGAACCCAGTTAATAATTGAATCATGCTAACCGCATTAGTTTGTCCAAAAGATATTGTTGCTAAATCTGCATCACTCATTGTTTTAGGTGTTTTTACTATTCCTAAACTCTCACCAGTAATATCAATTCCAGTTTCAGCCCCAAAACCGAATGCTTTTATATATTCATATAGCTTTTCTTTACCAAGTTTATCTCCAAGGTCCATAAGCCCAACGTTACATGAATTTTCAATTATTTCCGTAAATGTCTGTGGTCCATGTCCATTATGATACCAACAATTAATTCTACGTCCATCTATTACTTTAAATCCATTACAGTAATATGTTTCACCTTTATTAGCTACACCTTCCTCAATCGCTGCTGCTGCAGTAATTATTTTAAATGTAGAACCTGGCTCATATAAATCTGAAACTACTTTATTTCTCCACATTTTTTGTATTTTTTCTGAATCATTATTCCCTGCAAACCTTTCAAATCCTTCATTAGGCTTATTAGGATTATAGTCCGGATTAGTAGCAAGTGCTAATATTTCATTATTATTAGGATCCATAACAAGTATGCTAATAGAATCCGCCTCATATTCCTTCAATGCTTTTTCTGCTGCTTTTTCTGATATATATTGAATTTTTTCATCAATAGTTAAAACTATATCTTTACCATTTACAGGCGGTGTAAATGTTGCTGTTTCAAGTGGCAATTCACTTTTATCATATCCATCAAGTTCTGCTATCCTAACACCTGGAACTCCAGATAAAATTGAATCATAATAAAGTTCTATTCCATTTAATCCTTTACCATCTTGATTTACATTCCCTAATACATATGATGAAAACTCATCATTAGGATAATATCTCTTTGTATCTGAGCTTACTAAAAAGCCAAAATACTTTAAATTTTTAACAGCATCCGCTTGCTCTTTACTTACTCTTCTAGCAAAGATTGCACTGCTAGCTGGATTTCCAGATTCAAGTTTTAAATTTATTTTATCACTTAATATTTTTTCATCAATATCTAAAATCTGACTTAATTCTTTTATCAAAATATTTTCTTGAATAATTTCATCTATCTTATTTTTTTCTGCCTTCTCTTTAATAGTTCTTTTCAAACTAATAAGATCTGCATCAATTCTATAAACATCTCCACTTACGGCTAATTGCTTTCCATTTCTATCTAAAATCTGACCTCTTTTAGCTTCAATTTGTATTTCATTTACTATTTGCTCATCTGCAAGCTTTTTATATTCAGACCCCTTAAATACAACCCTATAAACTAAAAAAATTGTAATGTATAAAAAACCAAGACCTAAAATAATAAGCATTACCATAGTTCTTTCTTTTATGCTTATTCTTAACTCTTTTGTCATTTTAGTTTTTTTTCTTTTCTTCAACACTAACTCCCCCCACCAAAAATCTATTTTGAGAAAATTTAAGGATGCACTTTTATAAAGTACATCCATATAAACTTAATATTATGTTAAGGAACCATATTTACAACATCTTCTTTATTCGGATAAATCATATCTAGCTTATCAGTTGCTATTTTCTCTATTTTTTCTAAAGATAACCCTTCTGATATTTTTATATTTAAATCCTCATTGTTTTCTGACAAGACTTTCATTTGACCATTGATGTCTTTTATGTCAGATTGTAAACCAAATATAACATTGTATCTTAAAAGCGTTATTACTCCAAGAACTAAAATTCCTATTGTGCATGAAGTTACTCTTTTAACCATTCTTACATTTGCTCGTTTTGTTCTTTCCTGTTGTTGTCGTATATATTTTTCCTCAGATTTTCTTCTTTCGTGTTGCGATTGTTTTCTCTTTGGCTCAAGTGTTCTTCTTTGAATCTCATGATTTAAATTCTCTATACCCATTTCACTCAACCACCTTAATTTTGTAACGTATTATACCCTTTTATAACTTTTCTATAACTCTTAGCTTCGCACTTCTACTTCTCGGATTGTATTCAAGTTCTTCAGCTGATGCATCTATTGGTTTTTTTGTTAATATTTTAACTTCTGGCTCACTATTACATACACAGATTGGGAATCCACTTGGACAAGTACATGGATTAGTTAAGTCTATATATGTTTTTTTAACTATTCTATCCTCTAATGAATGGAAAGTAATTATTGCCATTCTTCCACCCTTATTAAGTTTACTTACACCATCTTTAATTGTATTTGCTATTATAGCAAGTTCTCTGTTAACTTCTATTCTTATAGCTTGGAATGTTCTTTTTGCTGGATGAGGCCCTTCTCTTCTAGCTTTTGCTGGTATAGCTGATTTTATAATTTCAACAAGTTCAAAAGTAGTTTCTATTGTTTTTTCCTCTCTTGCACTAACTATAAACTGCGCTATTCTTTTTGCAAATTTTTCTTCGCCATATTCTCTTATTATTCTGTATAACTGATCTGTTGTGTATCCATTTATAATTTCATGTGCGCTAAATGCTTCTTCTCTATTCATTCTCATATCTAAAGGTGCATCTTGCATGTAACTGAATCCTCTATCTGCTGTATCAAGTTGGTATGATGAAACTCCAAGATCTATTAAAATCCCATCTACTCCATCTATTTCAAGATTATCTAAAACAGATTTGATACTTTCAAAATTACTATGTACTAAAGTTGCGTTATTAAAATCTTTTAATTTTTCTCCCGCTGCTTTAAGTGCATCTTTATCCTGATCTATTCCTATAAGTCTACCTTCACTACTTAGGTGCTCTAAAATTACTGATGAATGACCTGCACCACCTAGTGTACAGTCAACATATATTCCATTTTCTTTTATATTTAATCCTTCTATACATTCGTTTAAAAGAACTGATATGTGCTTAAATTCCATTTTGTTCTCCTCATATTCCTAAATCCATCATTTTTTCTGCTATTGCTGAAAAATCAATGTTTTCATCATTATATTCTTCCCATTTCTCTTTACTCCAAAGTTCTATCCTAGTAAGAACACCTATACTTATTATTTCTTTTTCTATGCAGGCATATTCTCTTAAATTTTGAGGAATACCTCCTCTTCCTTGTTTATCAAGGTCTACTTCAGTTGCCCCTGAAAAGAAAAATCTAACAAACGCTCTTGCTTCTTTATTACTTATTGGTAAAGTTTTTAGTTTCTTCTTTAATTCTTCCCATTCGTTTAAAGGATATACGTAAAGACATCCATCAAGTCCCTTTGTTATGTAAAATTTATTTCCAAGAAACTCTCTGAATTTAGAAGGTATAATTATTCTGTTTTTAGAATCTAAAGCATGATTATACTCTCCTATAAACATATTCTTCACCTTTTCCTCATATACTAATAATTTATAGACGTATAAATTATCCCTATATATATAATTTACACTATATCCCTATAAGATTGCAACCACTTTTAACCACTTTTCACCACTTTTTATTATATTTCGTTTAATAAATATTGATTTTATTAAATAAACAGTTAATTAAATGTCCTTTTTTTATACAATATCATATAATATACTACATCCTTTAATTATTTTTTTGACATAAGAGTGCAATTAATATAGAATTAAGTAGATATATGGGAGTAGATAGGGGCTGGTGTTCCTACGGGTCTTCAAAACCTAGTTGTGGTACTAATACTATCATTGGTGAGTTCGATTCTCACATATTCCCGCCAAATAAAAAAGGTATTAATTTAAGACTTACTTAAATTAATACCTTTTTTCTCTACTTTTTAATATTTTTTCTCATAATACTTAAATGATAAACTCATAAATATCCCCTTTAGTAAAATAAATGTTGTAAGTAAATTCCCCACACTATCTTTTCTATTTAAATACAAAAAAAATAGAACCTAGATTATTCTCTAAGTTCTATCTATATTATTATACGTTAAACCTGAATTGAACAACGTCTCCATCTTTCATAACGTACTCTTTACCTTCTAATCTGTAAAGACCTTTATCTTTAGCTGCTGCTTCTGATCCACATTCAACTAAATCATTGTATCCAACTATTTCAGCTCTGATAAATCCTCTTTCAATATCTGAGTGAATTTTACTTGCTGCTGCTGGTGCCTTTGTTCCTTCTTTAATTGTCCAAGCTCTAACTTCCTGAACTCCTGCTGTAAGGTAACTGATTAATCCAAGTAGTCTATAACTTTCTTGTATTAATTGATCAAGTCCTGATTCATTTAAGCCATACTCTTCTAACATTTCAGCTTTTTCTTCATCATCAAGTCCTGATAACTCTTCTTCAAGTTTAGCTGATACTACCGTTGTACCTGCTGCTTCATTTGCTGCAAACTCTTTAACTTTAAGAACCATATCATTTTCAAGGTTTCCTGACATCATATCATCTTCTGATATATTACAAGCATAAAGAACTGGCTTTGAAGTTATAAGGAATAAACCTTTCATTAACTTCTCTTCTTCTTCATCTATTTCTAAAGTTCTTGCTGGCTTACTAAGTTCAAGATGCTCTTTAACTCTTTCCATTAGTGCTTGCTCTGCTTTAGCATTTTTATCTCCTGATCTTACTGCTTTAGTACCTTTTTCAAGTCTTTTTTCAATAACATCAAGATCGGCAAATATAAGTTCAAGGCTTATTGTTTCAATATCTCTTATAGGGTCAACTGAACCTTCTACGTGTATAACATTTTCATCATTAAAACATCTTACAACGTGAACTATTGATTCAACTTCTCTAATGTGTGATAAGAATTTATTTCCAAGTCCTTCACCTTTACTAGCACCTTTAACAAGTCCTGCAATATCATAAAACTCTATTGCTGTGTAAATTTTCTTTTTTGTTCCATACATTTTCTCTAAAACGTCTAATCTCTTATCTGGTACACTAACTACACCAATATTTGGCTCGATAGTACAAAATGGGTAGTTTGCTGATTCTGCTCCAGCTTTTGTTATAGCATTGAATAATGTACTCTTTCCTACGTTTGGTAATCCAACTATTCCTAATCTCATCTATGTACATTCCTTTCATTTTTAACTTATTAATTTCCTTATAAAATTATACTCTAGCTTCTATGATATTTCAAGCTATGGATAATAATGTATTATAAGGCAGTTACTTTATTATATATAGTTTAGCATATATAGACATACTATGTGTAGAGAGGTGATTTTTATGCTTAATTTTTTAATTGTCTTACTTAGTGTTATTTTTTTAAGTTCCCCTCTAGGAGCTTTTGCTAACACAAACACTATAAGTAATTCAGAACTAGGTTGGTACTATTCCTTTGATAAAAACTTAAATAAATTTACTTCCCCAAAAGAAGCTCCATTCTTAAATGATACTCTAGCTTTATATAAAGGGAATGAAAATGAAAAAGTTTTATATCTTACTTTTGATGAAGGTTACGAACAAGGATATACAAATAAAATAATCGATATATTAAATAACAACAAAGTCCCTGCCGCCTTTTTTGTAACTAAATATTATATGGGCACAGAACCTGAAATTATAAAGAAGATGCATTCAAACGGGCATTTAGTATGTAATCATACTAATAAACATAAATCTATGCCGACACTTGTTGGAACACCAGAGTTTACTAGTGAGTTTAGAGATGTTGAAAAAACTTTTAAAGAAATTACTGGTGATGATATGCCAATTTACTTTAGACCACCTATGGGAAAATATAGTCATAAATCTTTAGTTGAAACTAATAAGCTTGGCTATATATCAGTATTTTGGAGTTTTGCCTATAAAGATTGGTTAGTTGATAATCAACCTGCCCCTGATGTTGCCTTCAAAAAGATAACATCAAATATTCATAACGGACAGGTGATTTTGCTTCATGCGTGTTCTAAAACTAACACAGAGATTTTAGATAAACTTCTAAAACATTTGAAGTCTGAAGGTTATACTTTTGAATCTTTAGACCATTTATATAAAACTACTACATAAAAATAAAGACTATTTCATAAAGAAAGTAATTTCTTTTATCTGAAATAGTCTTTTTTTATTGTGTATTTTTATATAAATCCTATGCCTACTTTACAGATTAATTTATTCTAAATTTTATGAATATATTATTCTAATCATAAGAAACTAAAGTTTCATATGATATTATATCTTTACAATAAAAAAAAGGGGGACTAAGTCAAATCACTCTGCAATAGATTAGATTTTACTTAAAAATAAAAATGCTTAATGAAAAACTAAAAATTATAAATTTTAGAAAACAACTGTTATTTATGCTACTATGGAACTTCATATTAACAATACTAGTATTCCTTATAGCAGTAAAAGCAAACTTAATATCAATACAAGTCTGTATAGGAGCATTAATAATGACCGTTGTTCCTATTATGGCTTTCTTAAGTTTTAAAAATATTTTCAAAGAAAACAAACGTCACCTCAAAGAAAATTTTTCTGCTACTATACTAATTAAAAGTATATTTGAAATTCTTATTTTTCTAATCACATTCATATATTTTTGTATACTAATTATGATATCTAGACTATATTTATTACCTGCAAGTTTGTTACTTTTAAATAGTATCTTACTTGTAGCTACAAAGTTTATAGAACTTACATATAAAGCAGATGATGTGGGAAATAAATTTTTCTCTGCTATAAATAATACTGGTGATATAAACCAAAACATCACTATATCTTGGAGATTAAAACATTGGTCTACACCTCATTTTGACATAAAAAATCTTAGGAAAAATAATAATGTTTTATTTAAATTTTCATCAAATCAATTATTACCTCTTTTAGTTATTTTTATCTTTGCTTTTGGTGCAAATAAAATATTAGGTTTACTAGTATTACTTTTATCTATATTAATCATTTCTATAATAGCTAACATAGATAAACCTTTTAATTCATATGTAAAATTTGAAGGTTTTTGTTTAAAAGCTACAAGAATATATGATAGGTCTAATAATATTACTGCTTGTACATATAGAATTATAGATTTTCATAATCAAAGAGAATTTAATCTTTATGTAAAAACTGATAAAGTTCTTCGTTATAAAAATGGTGATAAAGTTATTATTATTCATGGTGCTTTAAGTAAAAAAGTTATGGACCATTATTCTGCACCAAAATAACTATTTTTTTAAATTAAAGGGACTACATTATTTCTAGGAATTCACTCCTAGAAATAATGTAGTCCCCATTTTTTATTTAAAGATATTTATTTACAACATTCATAGATTCCATTTTCATTATGTTGTTGTTTTCTTCTATTATTCTAAGTTTATTTTTTACACTCTTTTGTATTTCTTCATCCTTTATAAAGTTTAGATTTACTCTAACATTTATAATTGATGATTCAATTGCAGAATGTAACATTATTGCTGCTATTGCTGCATCTGATACTAAGTTTTTGTTTCCTTTTTCAGCTGCAAACATTATATTCTTGTAAAAGCTAAGACTTTCTTCGGCAAGACTTAAAGGAACTATCATACATTCAAGAGTTTTCTTCTCGATTTCATGAGTTCTTCTTTTCTTATCTTCCTCAGTTTCCTTTGGAAGTTTATAAGTCCCCATCAATGCATTAAATGCATCTTCATCTTTTCTAGCAAATTTTAAAGCCTCCATATAAAAGCCTTTTGCTTCTTCTACATTTTCATTTAATGTATTTTTGTCATCTTCTGAAAGGTCATCATAAGCTTTTTTTCCCACTGTAAGACTATAAACCATAGAACTTAAAGCTCCTGCAAGTGAAGCAACTATTGCTGCAACTGCACCGCCTCCTGGCGCTGGTTTATCTGATGCTAAATCAAGTATAAAATCCTCAATTTTTTGGTTATTCATTTTGCATCCCTCCTCTTAAAGGTCTTTAAAGAATTTTTTAATTTCTTTTACAACCTCATCATCACTATTTATTGCCTCAGCAAGTTTTAAATGCTTTTTAGCATTTTCTATATCATTGTTATGAACATAGCACATTATAAGATTAGTACATACTTCTACATCCTTAGTTGCCTCAAACGCTTTTCTAAAGCAGCTTATAGCACTATCGTAATCTGCAAGTGATGCATAGTTTATTCCAAGTTCATTTACTACTTCTACTATATTAGTATCAAGTGCCTGACTCTCTTGAAGATAGTATATAGCTTTTTCAAAATTCCCAAGTCTTCTATAACATGTTGCTATATAATATCTAAGAATTGCATCCTCTTCAAATTTATCTGCAAGTGGTAAGAATTTAGTAAGTGCTGTTGTAGGGTCTTCTACTAAAGCTTCTTTTCCTTCTTCATATGCACTAGCATCTGATACTTCTTCGCAAAAAGCTTCTATCTCTGAATTTCTTTCTCCACCTTTTACAAGATATTCATTTATATCAACTAATGCATTACTAAGCTTTTCTTTATCTTTATATGCAAGCGCTGAATAAAGATATGGGAAAGCCTCACTTTCATATAATTCTTTTACTCTATCTGTTATTTCAAGTTGTGTATCATTATATTCGCTATCTGCCTCTCTTAGAGCCTCACACACAAGCAACGCTTTTTCATAAGTTTCCTTACTTGCTTCAAATTCACATAATCCTAAAAGAAGTACAAGTGCATCTTCTAGTTCATTTTCTTTAGTTTTATCAGCAATAAGACTTTTTATTAACTTTTCTGAATCTTTTACTAATGGAATTATTTTTTTGTAATCACTATTAAATCTTAATTCTTTATCTCCACCCATCGCAAAGAACATTCCCTCTACAAAATAGTTTATAGGAAGTTTATCAAGTTTTAACCCACTTTTCACATCTTGATTTAAGTGTACTGGGTCTACTGGTATGTATAAGTCTTTTATTTTATAATCTTTATTATCAGCTCCTAATGCTTTTAAAAATCCATCTGCATTAATCTCCATAAATAATAATTTTGCTAATTTATCTTTTGAATATTCATTAAAATTCAATATTAATTACACTCCTCTTTCTAAAAATATAGGTTGCCCTTTTGAGGCAACCTACTATTTATTAATTTAATTTCTCATTTATTATAGCCATAACGTCCTTCTCAAACTGAGCACTTTTAGCCTGTGCATCAACAAGACTTGAACCTTTAACTGATAAGTAAACTTTCATTTTCGGTTCTGTTCCTGATGGTCTTACAACAAACCAAGAATCATCCTCTAAAACATATTTTAACACATTTGATTTTGGAAGGTCTACATTTTTTTGTTTCTGTGTTAAGTTATTAACTTCTGTGCTAAGTTTATAATCAAAAGCTGTAACAACTTTAACCCCTGCAACCTCTGAAATTGTTGTGTTTCTTAAAGCTTCTATGCAAGCGCCTATTTTTTCTTGTCCTTCTTTACCTTCAAGTGTAACTGAAACTAAAGTTTCTTTGAAATATCCATACTTATCATATAAGTCTACTAAAGCCTCATATAATGTTTTTCCTTTAGTCTTATAGTATAATGTCATCTCAGCAATCATTTGAGCTGCAACTACTGCATCCTTATCTCTTGCTTGTGTTCCTATAAGGTATCCATAACTTTCTTCGAATCCTAATAAGTACTCATACTCTTTAGTCTTTTCAAATTCAGTCATCATTTCACCAATATATTTAAATCCTGTAAGAAGGTCAAATAACTTAACTCCATACTCATCTGTAATTTTTCTTACAGCTTCTGTTGTAACTATTGTTTTTGTTACTGCACCATTCTTTGGAAGTTTATTCATTTCTTTTAATGATGATATTACATAGTGTGTTAAAAGGATTCCTGTTTGGTTTCCTGATAATACTTTATATTCACCAGTATTGTCTTTTACAACAACCCCAATTCTATCACAGTCTGGGTCTGTCCCAAATATAACATCAGCTCCAACTTCCTCTGAAAGTTTTAATGAAAGCTCAAATACTTTTGGGTCTTCTGGATTTGGATATGGTGCTGTTGGGAACTCACCATCTGGAAGTTCTTGCTCTTTAACAACATAAACATTTTCATATCCAAGCTCTGATAAAATTCTTCTTACTGGAAGATTTCCAGAACCATGAATTGGTGTATAAACTATTTTTAGATCCTTAGCATTTTCTTTTACTAATTCTTCTCTAATAGTAACTTTTTTTAATGCCGCTATAAATGCTGCATCAATATCTTCACCAATATAAACTAAAAGACCTGCTTCTATGGCAGCACTCTCGTCCATTGTTTTTATTTCATTATAGTCTTCTATATTATTTACATATGTTATAACTCTTTCAGCCGGCTCATCTGTAAGCTGACATCCATTTTGGTCATAAGCTTTATACCCATTGTATATTTTAGGGTTATGTGAAGCTGTAAGAACTATTCCACCACTACATCCTAATTCTCTAACTGCGAATGATAATAAAGGTGTAGGTCTTAAACTTTCAAATAAATAAACTTTAATACCATTTGCAGCTAAATTAAGTGCTGCTGCTTTTGAAAATACATCTGATTTATTTCTTGAATCATATGCTATTGCAACTGATATATTTTCTTTATATTCATCCTTTAAAAAGTTAGCGAAACCTTGTGTTGCTTTACCAACAGTTGTTACATTAAGTCTATTTGTACCAGCTCCTATTATCCCTCTAAGTCCACCAGTACCAAAGTCTAACTCTTTATAGAATCTATCTTCTATTTCTTTTTCATCACCATTTATAGTTCTTAATTCTTCTTTTAAATCCTCTGAAATAGTATCAGATAATAACCATTTTTCATACTTCTCTCTATACATAAATTCATCCTCCTATTATTTGCTATAAATAATTATATTATATAAAGCCCCATTATAATACTATATTTTAAATTCCAAGTATAATTTTAACATATTTTTTATATCTGACTATAAATTTCATAAAAATTTAAAAAGAAAAAGGACACCTTATGTCAAGATGTCCTTTTTACTATGCCTGTGTTGAAGTTTCTTCTACTACTGGCTCTTGTCTTTTTTGCTCAAAACTTACAGTAGCTATAACACTGTCTAAACTATCTATTATTGATATTTCACTTGCAAACTCAACATCTGCTATCTTAAAGTTTTCACCAACTCTAGCATGTGCAACATCTATATTTATATTTTTAGGAATAGACTCCGCTTCACATTTTACTTTTATGCTATCTTTTTGTTTTTGTAGCACAGCTCCACTTTTTATCAATTGCTCTTCACCAGTAAAACTTACCGGAACGCTTGCTGTAACTTTTTTATGTGAATCTACTTGTTCTAAATCAACATGTATAATTTTTCTTGTTATTGCATCTCTTTGCACTTCTTTAATAAGAGTCTTATGTGTTTCTCCACCTAAATTAACATCTAAAACACTATTTACCCCCTCTTGTAATATATACTGATTAAGCTCTAATGCACCAACTTCTATAAGTGTATTCTCAATAGCCTTCCCGTATAAAATCCCTGGAACCTTTCCAGCCTTTCTTGTTTTTCTAGCCTCATGGTGTGTATGCTTTATTCTCTGTTCAATATTTAAATTTGTCATAAATCAAAATCCCTCCTGTAAAGTATCCTGTCAATTATTCTTAACAGAAGTTCTTATAATTATTCATCTTTTTTTATTTTTCCAAATAAAAAAGGTTAAAAAGCTTGTAAACTTCTTAACCTTTTCACTATATTATTTCAACTGAATCTAAATCAATTTTATAAGTAACATCTTTTCTCTCAACTATTACATTAATTTTTTCACTAATCTTTGAATCTTCCTTAACTTTCCCTATAAGCTCTCTTGTAGGATTAATTGCATAAGGATGCCCAACATTTTCAAACATTGTAAAATCTCCTGATGTATCTCCATAAGCAAAACTTTCTAAAAGGTCTATATCATACTTCTCTGTTAGCTCTCTTATTGAGTTCTGCTTACTTACAGCATCCCACATAGGAATTATCTCACCAGTATATCTTTCATTCTCATCTATTTGATATATTGTCCCTCTGTAATCATCCATATTATATTTACCAGCCATCTCTTTTACAAGTTCTATTGGTGAACCTGAAATAGCTATAACAACATGTCCTTGTTCTTTATGCCATTTAATTCTTTCTCTTGTAAATGTATAAACTCTATCCCCTTTTTGTTCTATAACATTTTTTGCAATATGGTCAATATGATGTTTTTTAAGCCCTTTTATAGCATCTATATATATATCTACCATTTTTAATAAATATTCATCATAATCCCCTTGTCGCTTATCCCACTTTATAAATGCTGGCTTAACTTCGTTATCCCATTTTGTTTCTTCTATAAGTTCATACTTCACTATTTTTTTAAATACCTCTGTAATTAATCCTTCTCTATAAATCGTTCCATCTATATCAAAAAATGCTGCTATTCTTTTTCCCATAGTAAATTCCTCCTTTGTATTAAAATCTATCCCAAATTCCGTTAATAATATATTCATTATATCATTTTTCACCTAAATTTTACAATAGTACAAAGTTGCACCCTTACCTTACTATAAGTTTTATAATTCTTCCTCTGTTAAAACCTCTATACCGTTATCAATTAAAATCTGTGCTGTCAGACCATTCCCAACTACTTTATTCCCTGAAAATGTTCCATCGTATACTATTCCTTTACCACAAGAAGGGCTCTTTGCCTTTAAAATAGCAAGTTTAACTTTATTATCTATTGCAACTTGCAAACTTTTTTTCGCACCATTTAAAAACTCAGAACTAACATCTGTACCATCATTCGTAATTATTTTATTAGTTCCATCTATAACACCTTTTGCAGTTCCAATAATTTCTGCAGGGTTTCTAGGTGTTGAAAGTCCACCCATTTGTTCTGGGCAAATGTATATAACTTCCTCATCTTTTACAAACTCTTTTACTTTTTCATTTTCATTATTTCCACCACTGTATTTACAATTTTCCCCACAAAGACAAGCACTAACTAAAATCATAACTTAACTCCTTTTATAAATTATTTTTCTTTTTAAATCTGATAAATAGTACACCACCAATTATGCACATCATAATCTCAGTTACTGCCATTGACCAAATAATACCATAAAGTCCAAATAAATAATGTAAAACAATTATAGCAACTATATAAGAAAAGCCTTGTAATATAGACATTATCATTGTTTCAAATCCTTGACCCGTAGCCTGGAATATTCCTATAAACATCCCTGTAAATCCATTAAATAAAGCTGATAAGAGCATTACTGATAATATATAAATACCTATATTTATAACATCTGGGCTATTTGAAAATATTTTTATTACTTCATCTCTAAATATATATACAAGTCCACAAAAAACAACTAATATCATAGCAATATAGCTAAATGCATATCTAAAAGCTTCATTTAGCCTTTTAATATTTTTCGCAGAAAAATTATAAGCAAAAAGCGGAATAAGTCCTAAAAATACTCCCATTGCTAAAAATTCAGGAATTTGCGTTATTCTAAGTGCAATACCAAATGATGTAACCACTCCATCGCCATACTCTATTGCAAAATTATTCATAAGAAGTGTTACAACCATTAAAAATATAGCTTGAAAAAGCTCTCCTATTCCAACTTTATAAACTTCCATTCTATCAGAAAATGAAATTTTATAGTGACTTAAAAAACCTTTTAAATATGTACTTTTTTTCTCTAAGAAATATATATAATAAGCAACTGCACCAAGATTTGCTAAAATAGTGGCAATTGCTGCTCCTATAACATTAAAATCAAAGTATAAAATTAATATAGGATCTAAAACCAAACTACATAAAGAACTTATAACAACGCCATACATTGATTCTTTCGAAGCTCCTTCTGCTCTTACAAGTTGTTCTAGTGCAAAATTTAGCACTATTGAAAAACCACCTATGAATAGAACTACTATGTACTCTCTTGTATAATTAAATGTCTGTGCATTTGCACCAAGAATTTTAGTTATAAATGATGAAAAGATAACTGCGATTATTGCTATTACAATTCCACCTATAATACTAGAATAAAAAGTGTATCCTGCTATCTTCTTGCACTTATCTGTATTTCCCTCACCTGCAAGTCTTGAAATAAATGTTCCTCCCCCAGCTCCAAAAACATTTCCAATAGCCATTAATACAATAAATACAGGCAATCCAAATGTAATTGCTGAAAACATTGCTGTATTGTGTAAAAGACCTATAAAATAAGCATTTATAACACTATAAACTGTTGCTACCGACATACCTACCATCATAGGTATTGCAAGTTTACTTACAGCCTTTTTCATTGGTGCTTCCTTTAAATAATATTCATTTCCCATAAAATTCTCCTTATCTTTTGTTTAAATACAAATTATAAATTTGTATTTACCTTTTGTAATAATTTTTTTAAATTTTCACTTTCTTCATCAGTTAATGACTGATTTATTTGAAAATAAAAAACCCATAGAATAGACTTTTTTATTAAGCGTCTACTCTATGGGGTATATTTTAAAATCATAAAATTTCAGACTAGTTTTTAACTATCTAAGTTCTACAATAGTGACTCCATTTCCACCCTCACCATAAACTCCAAGTCTATGTTTTTTAACATGTGGATGTTTCTTAAGCATTTTTCCTATCTCTTCTCTAAGAACCCCTGTACCTTTACCATGCACTATTGTAACTTCTCTAAGTCCACCAATAGCTGCATCATCAAGATATTTATCAGCAGTCATCATAGCATCAATAGAATCCATTCCTCTTAAGTCTACTGAAGTTTCAACAGTTCTTAAATTAAGCTTTGCCTCTCTTTTTTGCATTTTCTTTTCTTGCTTAGAAACTTTTGCTTTTCTAAGCTCGCTTAACTTAACACTTATTTTCATTATTCCAGCTTCGACTAAGACTTCACCTTTTCTATCTGGCATACTAAGAATTATAACTTTTTGATTTATTCTAGGTAGCATTGCTTCCATACCTTCATAAACCTCTGTAAGTTCTTCACCCTTATTATCCTCTTCTTTTTTGTGAAGTGCCATTTGTGCCTCACTAATCTTATCACGAAGTTTTCCTCTTTGCTTTTCAAGTTCTCTTCTAGCCTCAGTTGTAATACCAAGCTTTTCAAGTTCTCTCATATTTTTAAGAATAGCATCAGCTTCTTCTTTTGCCGAATCTAAAACAGCTTTAGACTCTCTTCTAGCCTCTGCATAAGCATTTTCTCTAACTTCATCAATTCTAGCAAGTTTAGAATCAAGTTTATCTTTAGTCATCTTAGCTTGAATCTTATACTTCTGTGCATCTCTAGCATATTTTTCTGCTGCAATATTTTTATCTTGAAGATTTTGAATTAAATCTTCAAACTCAAGTGAATCACTGTCAATAAGAGTTCTAGCATCACTTATAAGTGTTTCTGATAAACCAAGTCTTTTTGAAATTTCAAAAGCATTTGATTTCCCCGGAACTCCTATTAACAATCTATAAGTTGGGCTAAGTGTTTTTACATCAAATTCTACTGAGGCATTTTCAACACCCATAGTTCTTAATGCATATCCCTTAAGCTCACTATAATGAGTTGTTGATAAAAGTCTGCACCCTCTTTTTCTAAGAGTTTCTAAAATTGCAATAGCAAGTGCTGAACCCTCTGTTGGGTCTGTACCAGAACCTAGCTCATCAAATAATACAAAACTATTTTCATTCGCAAGTTCCATTATTTTAACAATATTAGTCATATGTGCTGAGAAAGTAGAAAGACTTTGCTCTATGCTTTGCTCCTCACCAATATCTGCATAAATTTCATCAAAAAATGCAATAGTTGAGTTTTCCTCTGTTGGTATTAAAAGACCTGAAAGCCCCATAAGTTCTACAATTCCAGCAGTCTTTATAGTAACAGTCTTACCTCCAGTATTAGGACCTGTAACAACAAGGCTAGTAAACTCTCCACCAAGGTAAATATTTGATGCAACTACATTTTCTCTTGCAATAAGTGGATGTCTAGCTTCTATAAGATCAATTCTTCCTTCTCTATTTACATTTGGCATAGTACCATCTATAAGACTTGCATACTTTGCCTTTGCAAATATAAAATCAAACTCAACAATTATATCAAAGTTGTTTTGAACATTCTTAACAACATTTGAAACCATTTGTGTAAGTTCTGCTAAAATTCTTTGAATCTCTTTTCTCTCCTCAAGCATAAGCTCTTTTATCTCATTATTTAAATTAACAAGACCAATAGGCTCTATAAATACAGTTGAACCACTTGAACTCTGATCGTGTACAAGACCTGGAACTGAACCTTTATGACTTGCCTTTACAGGAATAACATACCTATCTCCTCTAACTGTAACAAGTGAATCTTGAAGAAACTCAGCATTTTCTCTTACAAGAGCATTAACTTTATCTCTTACAGATGCATTTTTTTCTTTTAAAGTTCTTCTAATATTAAGAAGCTTCGAACTCGCTCTATCTGAAATTTCTTCCTCACCAACAATAGCATTAAAGATTGCATCCTCAATATTTTGGTATGGAACTATTCCAAAAGCAATATCTTCAAGTATTCTATAACTTTCTTCTTCTGCTTTTCTTTCTAAAAACTCAGAAAATCTTCTAGCACACTTAAGCATATTAGCTATCTTTAAAAGTGAAAATGGACTTAAAACTCCACCTTTTCCAGCTCTTATAATATCTTCTTTAACATCATATAACCCCTCAAATGGAGGATTACCTTTTTTAACTAAAATATCTAAAGCTTCTTTTGTTTCAGCAAGGTGTTCTATAACATCATTATATGAACTATATGGTGCAAGTTCATTTATCATTTCCTTTGCTGAAGATGTAATTGCATATTTTTCTACTAAAGTTCTTACCTTATTAAATTCTAAAGATCTAATAACCTTATTATTCATCCTTTACTCTCCTATTCTACTCCCTTTCTGTAATGTCCTTTTGTGAACTTATCAATTCTAAGTGGTTCTTCATTTAAAATTGCTGAAATAACAGCTTTAGTCTGATCATAAGTTTCATCTATGAAATCAGCTCTAAATGTATGAATACCTAAATTCTTTATATCTTTTAGTTCAGAAACGGCATTTAAAGGAACTGTATTATATATATGTGCTCTACAGAATAAATCTGTCATCACAAGTAAATCTTCATCCATTCTATCTCTTAATCTAAATGTACTATTGATACATTGGTCATCACAAGCTCTTTTAGTATTCTTACCACCAAAAGTACTTCCTATCGGGCAATACTCACTTATCATAACCTCAGGCTTACCATATATAAAGAATGATGCGCCCTCTTTTTCTCTATCAAGTAAAAGTTTTATCTCTCTTCTGTTTATCTCTAAACTAACTGGAGTTGATTCTAAATACTGATTATAAAACTTAAGTGCATCTGCATTAAATACATTTAGTTTATATCCACCAAGTATTTTATACTTATCTTTATATCTTCTTATTATACCATCATTACCAGTTAAGATACCTTCAATCTTATCGCCTACTGAATCAATGATTCTACAAACAACATCAAACTCCTCTTTAACTATATTAGGTACATCAAGATATACTGCTGTATCTCCAAAATCTATTTCATTAAAGATTCCTCTTTTTAAAGTATCTTTATTCTTACCAAAGATATCTATAACAACAGTTTTAAGACCTAAATCAAGACCTGCTTGTAATTGATGCTTATAACTAAATTTAGCAATAAGTGAGCCATAATCTTTTTTGTTATATTCTACATTTACTATTTCTTTTCTTTCTTTTTTTACTTCTTTTTTATACTTGCTAATTTCATAAGCTTGTATTTCATCTAAAAGTTCTCTTCTAAGGTTATTAATAGCTCCCATAGGCATAAATCCATCATCAAATTCATCAAAAATAACATTTTCAATCTTAAATGGTATTTCTCCTGATTTCTTAATGTTTTTCTCAACTCTTCCCATATCTAACGGACTATTAAGTGCACTTTCAACACTATCCCCTAGTTTACTATAAGTTTTTCCATTATACTCTATAACTATCTCAAAAGGCATACCAACTTTAAACTTAACGTTTGCTGTAAGCTCAACTTTTCTTTGATATTTTTTTTCATAAGATTTCTTAAGTTCATTCATAAGAACAACATCTGTCATCTTATAACATTCATCACCCTGTCTATATTTTCTTGGGTAAAGAACCACCTTATCACCTGTTTGTGCTGATGGAACTTCCTTTCCATCTTTTAAAATTTTACTAAGAACAAATCCACTCTCACCAATTCTTAAACCATCTTTTAAATTAACTTCTTGGTCTAAAATTATCTCTGAGTTGTTTAGAATTTTCCCTACATATGTTCCTGTATTTTTAGGTGTTTTATAAGCCATCATATCTTTACCAATATTTTTATAAAGATATGCGTTAGAAAATCCTTCTCTATTGAATAACTTTAAAAGATCTCCCTCTCTTTTTCTAGTTCTCCCACCATCTTCTAACTCATCTATTGCCTCTCTATATGCGCCAATAACTCCTGCAACATATTCTGGCTTTTTCTTTCTTCCTTCAACTTTTAAAGAACTAGTTCCTGTCTTTAATAAATCTTCAATATTATCTATGTTACACATATCTTTAGGACTTAATAAATGACCTGCTGTTTTAGCTCCATCTCTATCTCTTATAAGATTGTATTCCATTCTGCAAGACTGGGCACATCTGCCTCTGTTACCACTTCTCTCACCTATCATGCTACTTAAAAGGCACTGTCCTGAATAAGACACACAAAGTGCACCATGCACAAACACTTCTGTTTCTATTCCTAAATCTTTAGAAATATATTCTATTTCTTTTAATGAAAGTTCTCTTGATAACACTATTCTTTGGAATCCATTCTCTACAAAAAACTGTGCTGATTCTGCATTATGTATACTCATTTGAGTTGATGCATGTATTTCCATTCCTGGGTAAACTTCTCTAACTTTATTTAAAATCCCTGTATCCTGAATAATTACTGCATCTACACCTACTCTATATAAAAATCCCATATAATCTATTGCTTCATCAAATTCACTTTGTTTAATAAGTGTATTTAAAGTTACATAAACTGGTAGTCCATAACTATGAGCATAATCTACCGCCTCTTCTAATCTAGGTCTATCAAAATTTGTTGCACTAGCTCTTGCTGAAAACTTATCTCCACCTAAATATATTGCGTCTGCTCCCTTGTTTATACCTGCTATAACGCTCTCCATTGACCCTGCTGGTGATAACAATTCTACTTTGTTCATAAAATTCACTGCTCCTATGTTTTTGCTTTTGTAAAAAAACAAATTAATTAATAAATTTAACAAATTAATTCAATATCTAATTATACACAAACATTCAAAATATCTCAAAGTTTCTTTTTATATATAAATTTAAAAAACAAAAAAAGAAACTGTTCCCATATTAAAGAAACAGCTTCTCTCTATTTTGAAGTTTTTAAAAGCATAGATTTTTTCTTTGCCTTTTCAGTTGCAATAGTTATTTGACTCTCTAAAAATTTATTTTCAAGGTCAATAATTCTGTACTTAGAAGACTGTACACTAAACTTCATTTCTTTATTCGCCTGCTTTAGTAAGTCATTCTCATTCTTTAAATTCTCTTTTTCTTGCGTTGCTAACTTTTTTTCATTTTCCAACTTTTCATTTTTAGCTTCCAATAAACTTAATTGTTGTTTTAATCTTTCCGCCTCAACTTCTAAAGATTCTGATGAATTATTTTGCATTTCATTATTAAGCTCTTCTTGCAGTTCTAACTTATCCTCTTCTAGTCTTTGCTTTTCAAGTACTAGTATTGCATTTGTTTCTTCTGCCCTATTTTTTTCATCCTCAATAATTTTTTTAGCTTTAACAACCTTTTCTATTTCACTTTTTAAAATATTAGTCTCATTTTTTAAATTCCCAACAACCTTTATAAGTTCATTGTCCTTATTCAATTTCTCTACTACTTTTGCAAGTTCATTATCCTTAGCCGCTATAACTACATTATGCTTTTGTTTAATTCCTTCAAGCTCATTTTGTATGCTTTTATTAGCTCTTTTTAAGAGTTCGTGAGTTTCTAAAATATTAGTAAGCTCTTTTTTACCTTTAAAAGATTCATCCGCTAAGTTTATGGCTGTCAAAATTGAGGCTGCTGAAACACTTAATTTAGTATTTTTTTGAAGAATCTCCTGTAGCTTGTCCTCGACATAACTAGCAAGATGTTGTAAATACTTTTCATCTTCTTTACCTTTTAAATTGTACTCCATGCCATTAATTCTTACAGTGACCATTGCCATACTACACCTCTTTAAAATAAAATTCATATGCATTCTAATTTACATAAGAAATTGCTATGTATATTTTAACATATACATAGCAATTTTAAAATATATATTATCTAAGTTCTGCTGAAAGCTTATGCTCTAACGCTCTTAGAATTTTATCATGTACTTTACCTACTGACTTCTCATCAAGAGTTTTCTTAGGGTCTCTATAAACTATAGCATAAGCTACACTTTTTTTACCTTCTGGTATTTGTTCACCTTTGTATACATCAAATAACTTAATTGATTCTACAAGTGGCTGACCTGCTCTTTTAATTGCATCTTCTATATCAGCAACTAAAACTTCGTCATCAACAAGCATTGCAATATCTCTTGTAACTGCTGGGAATTTAGCTATTACTGAATATGATTTTTCTGTATTTGCAGCAGCATATAATTTATCTAAATCAAGTTCTACTGTATAAGCTAAAGTATCAACTCCATAGTTTTCTGTAACATCTGGGTGAACTTCCCCTAATACACCAACCTCTACATTCTTACCTACTGTAAGAATAGCAGTTTTTCCTGGGTGGTAACTTGGATTTTCTGACTCTCTTTTGAATGAGAACTTAGTGATTCCAAGTGCCTCTATTAAGTTTTCAACTACTCCTTTTAAGTCAAAGTAATCTACATCTCCATACATACCAACTGTTAAAACATTTTTCTCTGTTGGAAGTTCATTTTCATCTTCATTTGGAATATAAACTTTACCAATCTCAAATAATCTGGCATATTCGTTATTTCTAGCATAGTTTCTTCCAAGTGATTCCATTATTGAAGGAAGAATTGATGTTCTCATAACACTAAAATCTTCACCTAATGGATTTTTTATTCTAACAACTTTTCTAAGCTCTGAATCAGCTGGTACATTAATCATATCAAATACTTTCATACTTCCAAATGAATAACTTATTGATTGGTTAATCCCTGAAGAAATCATAGTATTAACTACTAAATCATCAAGTTTTTGCTTTTCATTTTTAGCTTCTTTTTGTGTATTTGTTTTTATTATTGTAGCAGGGATATTATTATACCCATAGATTCTTGCAACTTCTTCTGCAATATCTTCTCTAATAGCGATATCTATTCTAAATGTAGGAACTTGTATTTCTAAAGCATCCCCATTTATTGTTGTTTTTAAATCAAGGCTATCTAAACATGATTTCATTGTTTCACTTGAAATTTCTGTTCCAAGGAATCTATTTATCCAAGCTGCACTTACAGACATTTTTCCTTCTAATTTAACAGAATTATATATATCTATTGTTCCTTCCATGATTTGACCACAGCCAAGTTCTACTACTAAAGCACAAGCTCTATCCATAGCAAGGCTTGCAAGGTTAGGATCTATATCTTTATCAAATCTTGATGAACTCTCTGTTCTAAGACCAAGTTTTTTTGAATTCACTCTAATGTTAGTTCCCTCAAAGTTTGCTGATTCAAAAATAACTTCTGTTGTATCATCATTAATTCCTGAATGTAATCCACCCATTATACCAGCAAGTGCTACAACTTCATTGCCATCTTTAATAGTTAAAACAGTGTTATCTAAAATTCTTTCCTCTTCATCTAAAGTTACAAACTTTTCTCCATCAGTTGCTTTTTCAACAACAATGTTTCCTGTCTTAACTTGTCTTTTATCAAAAGCATGCATTGGTTGACCAAGTTCTAACATAACGTAGTTTGTTATATCTACTATGTTATTTATAGGTCTTACACCAGCATCCATAAGTTTTTCCTGCATCCAAGCTGGTGAAGGTCCAACCTTAACATTTTTAACACCTCTTGACATATATCTTCTACAAAGTTCATCTTTAACATCAACTTTAATAATATCATTTATATTCTCTTTTGAAGCTACTTCAAACTTCATATTTGGCATTTTGTAAGTTGTTTTAAGTGTTGCAGCTGTTTCTCTAGCCATACCAACTATACTTAAACAATCTGGTCTATTTGATGTTATCTCTAAATCAATAATAGCCTTATTAAGACCTAAAGCCTCTTTAATACACATACCTGGTACAGAACCTTCTGGTAATATCATAAGTCCGTGAACTTCTACATTATCAGCTATTCCTAGTTCTTCCTCAGAACAGAACATACCATTTGATACTATTCCTCTAAGTTTTCCTTTTTTAATTTTAGTTCCATCAGCAAGCACTGAACCGTGTAATGCTACTGGTACAAAATCATTCACTTTCATATTATCTGCTGCTGTAACAATTTGAAGAAGTTCTTCCTCTCCTATGTTAACTTGACAAACTTTTAATTTTTCAGCATCTGGATGTTGTTCTATCTCTTCAAATTTACATACTACAACATTTTGTATAGTATCTCCTGCTATTTCAACGCCCTCAACTTTTGAACCTGATAAAGTTAATAAATCTCCAAGTTCAACTGCTGGCATATTTACATCTACATAATCTTTTAGCCAATTATATGGTACTTTCATCTTTGTTCCCTCCTAGAATTGATTTAAGAATCTCATATCACTTTCATATAATAGTCTGATATCATCTATGCCGTATTTAAGCATAACCATTCTATCAACACCAAATCCAAAAGCAAATCCACTATAAACTTCTGGGTCTATTCCACAGTTTCTTAAAACATCTGGGTGAACCATTCCACATCCAAGAAGTTCTATCCAACCTTCACCTTTGCATACTTTACATCCTTCACCTTGACATACAAAGCATGTTGCATCCATCTCTGCTGATGGCTCTGTGAATGGGAAGTGGTGTGGTCTAAATTTAGTATTCATTTTATCACCGAACATTTTCTTAACAAATAATTCAAGTGTTCCTTTTAAATCTGCAAATGTTATGTCTTTGTCTATAACAAGACCTTCCATTTGATAGAATATAGGTGAGTGAGTAGCATCAACTGCATCTGATCTAAACACTTTTCCTGGTGATATCATTTTTATAGGTAACTCTTGGTTTTCCATAACTCTAACTTGAACTGGTGAAGTTTGAGTTCTAAGAACCATATTCTCATTAATATAAAAAGTATCCTGCTCACTTCTAGCTGGGTGATCTTTAGGTATATTTAAAGCTTCAAAGTTATAATAATCCTTCTCTACTTCTGGACCTTCTTCAATTGCAAATCCCATTGAAACAAATATATCCTTCATATGATCAAGTGTTAACTCAAGTGGGTGTTTTTTCCCTATTAAGTTTTTCTTTCCTGGCATTGATATATCAATAACCTCACTACTTAATCTAGCATTTTTTTCTTTGTTTTTAATTTCTGTTGCAAACTTTTCGATTTCAGTCTCAATAGTTTCTCTAACCTCGTTAGCCATTTTACCTACTACTGGTCTTTCTTCATTGCTTAAATCTTTCATACCTCTTAAGATAGCTGTAAGCTCACCTTTTTTACCAAGGTACTTTACTCTTATAGCTTCGATAACTGTACTATCTGCTGCTACTTTTAATTCTTCTAATGCACTATTTTGAATTGCTTGTAATTTTTCTTGCATCTTTTAATTCTCCTTTCAGATATTCACTAAAAATGGTAAAAAGACATAAAGAAACCCCATCCCAACAAAGGGACGGGGTATATATATCCGCGGTACCACCCTAATTAACATATTAAATGTTCACTTAAGAAAAAATAACGGCTTTTTAAACCGCTAACTGCTACTAAATTTCACAATTAGAACTCCAGAGTGAATTTCCATACCCATTCTTTAAGAAAACTTTCAGTCTCGATTTTCTCTCCCTAAAAAGAACTTACAATATGTACTTATCTCTATCATAGTTTATTCAAATTATTCTATTTACACCTAATTATACATATATGGTATAGATTATTCAATACTATTTATTAATATTCTGTCTTATTTTTTCATAAAGCATAACTGATGTTGCAACTGCAACGTTTAATGACTCTGCATTACCAGGCATTGGAATTTTAACTTTAATATCCGAAATGTTATATATTTCATCAGATACTCCATTCCCTTCGTTTCCGACTGCAATTATAGTTTTTCCACTTAAATCTTCATTAAAGAAATCATTTTTTCCTTGGAGAGAACTTACCACAAGTCTAAAACCACTTTCTTTTAACTCATTTATTTTTTCTAAATTAGAATCTTCAATTATTGGAAGATAAAAAATTGACCCCATTGTAGAACGAAGCGTTTTATCATTATAAAAATCAACAGTCCCCTTAGTTGTAATAATTCCAGCTGCACCTACCGCATGAGCTGTTCTAATTATGGTTCCCATATTCCCTGGGTCTTGAACCTTATCAACAAGAACAACTATATCACCATCTTTTAGTTCTTTATTTTCCATAGCAACAACTGCCATAACGCCTTGCGGTGTTCCTGTAAAAGAAAGCTCCTTAAGTAAACTTGGTGATAAAAGTATTTCATTTTCTATATTTCTATTTTCTAAGAACTCTGAATGTTTCTCTTTAAACTCTTCAGTAAATAATAAGCTTTCAATTTGAACTCCACTTTTAAAAGCTTCATCTACAAATCTTAAACCTTCTATTAAATATGTAGAACTTTGGTTCCTATATTTTTTCTCTTTTAGCTTTTTTATATTCTTAAAAACAGAATTATTTTTACTTTCTATAACTAACAAATGAAAAACCTCCTCTAAAAACTCTTTTAATAAATTAATGGCTACTTGACTTCCTTTTAGAAGCAAATAACCATCAATTCTTATTTCATAAACTTATCTTGCTATTTTACTTTCTAGTTTACTTAAATCACTTGCTGAACCAATTGCAACAACAACGTCACCTGGTTCAATTATATCCTCTGCATATGGTGAAACATTAACATCTTTCCCTCTTTTGATTGCAACAACGTTTATTCCATATTCACTTCTTAAACTAAGCTCATTAATAGTTTTTCCATGCCAGTAATCTGGACTATTAATTTCTATTATACTGTAATCTGATGATAATTCTATATAATCTAAGATATTTGTAGATACAAGGTTATGTGCAACCCTTATCCCCATATCTTTTTCAGGTAAAATAACTCTATCTGCACCAATTTTATACAAAACTTTTGCATGCAAGTCACTATGTCCCTTTGCAATTATATGTTTAACACCATTTTCTTTCAAAAGAAGTGTAGCCATTACACTTGATTGTATGCTTGCACCAATAGTTACAACTGCAACATCAAAATTTCTAATTCCTAGAGTTTTAAGTGCCGCCTCATCTGTTGCATCCATTTGAACTGCATGTGTAACATCATCTGAGATTTCTTGAACTAAATCTTCATTTGTATCTATTGCTAAGACATCATTTCCTAAAGCATAAAGCGTTTTGGCAACTGATGCCCCAAATCTTCCAAGTCCTACAACTACAAATTGCTTATTTGACATTTTAATTCACTCCTAACCAATTAATATCTTATCCTCTGGATATTTTATACTTACTTTTTTATTTTTTTGCATTCTACTTGTTAACGCAAGAAGCACAGTCATAGGACCAACCCTTCCAAGATACATAGTAAATGCTATTATAAGCTTTCCTACTACATTTAGATTTGGCGATAGTCCTAAATCTAAACCAACTGTCGCATAAGCTGACACCGCCTCATAAACTATCCACATAAATGGGGTTTTAGGTGACTGGGTGGCTGCAAGAAGCAGTATAACTGTAATTACTAATGTTAGTGATAAGAAGAATATTGCAAAGGCTTTATAAACTGTTTCTTTTGATATTCTCTTTTTAAATATTTCGACGTCTTCTCTTCCTCTTATAATTGATATTAATGTAACTACAAGAATACCAAGAGTTGCTGTCTTAAGCCCCCCTGCTGTTGAACCCGGTGATCCCCCAACAAACATAAGTAAGATTGTTAAAAATTTACCTGCCATAGTCATACCATCTGTTGAGATAGTATTAAAGCCAGCTGTCCTTGTTGTAACTGAAGCAAAGAACGCATTATTAATTTTTTCGCCAATTGACATAGGTCCAAGTGTATTAGGATTACTATATTCAAAGACAAACATTAAAATAGCCCCACCAAATAAAAGAATTGCTGTTATTATTAAAACAACCTTCGTATGTAAAGATATTTTTTTACGTTCCTTATAATTATAGAACTCACTCCATATTGCAAAACCAAGCCCCCCAATTATTATAAGTGCTGAAATTGTATAAATTATAACTGGGTTATTTGCATATGATGTTAAACTTGAAAACTGTCCTGAAACAGTTCCCATTAAATCAAATCCTGCATTACAGAATGCTGAAATTGCTGTCCAGACACTGTAATACAGCCCCTTCCAAAGACCAAACTGTGGAATAAATTGCGTTGATAAAAGTAATGCTCCAAGTCCCTCAACTGCAAAAGTAAATCCAAAAATATACTTCATAAGCTTAACCATACCTTGAATTCCAAAAGTATTTAAAGCTTCCTGTAAAAGAAGTCTCTCTTTAAGAGTAATTTTTTTACCAACCATCATTGCAAATAAAGTGGTAAAGGACATAAATCCAAGCCCACCAATTTGTATTAATACAATAATAACTGTTCTTCCAAAGTAGTTCCAGTGTGTTGCCGTATCAAGTGTTATAAGCCCAGTAACACAAACTGCTGATGTTGATGTGAATAGTGAATCTATAAAATCTGTCCATTGACCACTATTCGACGATATAGGCAAACTTAGTAAAATCGCCCCAATTAAAATTACGAAAGCAAATCCTAATGCAAGAATTTGAACAGGACTAAATTTAAGCTTCTTTCCTATTTTGACATGCATATCTACACCTCCAAAACCATAAATATTCACTTTTTAGTTTATGTAATTATGCTAGATTCTAATACTAAATCTGTATAGTAAATATTAACATATTTAATTTAGATAAAAAAAATGCGACCGTTAAGTCGCATTTTAAATATTAAGCTAAGTGCTTTTTAGCTACTTCAACTAAATCAGCGAATGCTTTTGCATCATTTATAGCGATTTCTGAAAGCATTTTTCTGTTTATATCGATTCCAGCTAATTTCATTCCGTTCATGAATCTTGAATATGAAAGACCATTAATTCTTGTAGCCGCATTTATTCTTGCGATCCATAATCTTCTATAATCTCTCTTCTTTAATCTTCTTCCAACGTAAGCATTTCTTAATGCTCTGATAACTGACTCGTTAGCAGTTTTGAATAACTTACTTTTTCCACCGTAGTAACCTTTTGCAAGTTTTAAAACTTTTCTATGGTTCTTACGAGCGTTTATTGATCTTTTAACTCTTGCCATTTCGCAAACCTCCTATGTTTCTTATAAATATGGTAATAATTTTTTCATGTTTTTCTCTTGAGTTACTGAAACATATCCAGTTTTTCTAAGATTTCTCTTTCTCTTTGAACTTTTCTTAGTAAGGATATGGCTTTTGTAAGCTTTTCCTCTTTTAAGTTTTCCAGTTCCTGTAAGTTTAAATCTCTTTGCAGCACCTCTATGAGTTTTCATTTTTGGCATAGTATAATCCTCCTCTCAAGTTAAGCTTTTTTTGGAGCTAATATTAAAATCATGTTTCTACCTTCTAATCTAGCTGGTTTTTCAATAACTGATACCTCTTCTAATTTAGCAATAAAATTCTCTAGAATTCTTCTTCCTATAAATGAGTGTTCAGCTTCTCTACCTCTAAATCTAACCGTAATTTTAACTTTATCTCCTGATTTTAAGAACTTCATAGCATTTTTAGCTTTAATGCATATGTCACCCTCTTCAATAGTTGGGCTAACTCTTATCTCTTTTAGAGTAACAATTTTTTGATTTTTTCTTGCTTCTTTTTCTTTTTTTGCCTGTTCATATATTTGTTTACCGTAGTCCATTATCTTACAAACTGGTGGTTGCGCATTTGGTGATATCATTACTAGATCTAAGTCTAACTCTTCAGCCATTCTTTTTACATCCCTAGTATCCATTATCCCAAGCTGGTCACCATTTGCAGCGATAGCTCTTACTTCTTTAACTCTTATATCATCATTCATTAAAAATTTCTTACTAATAGTTTTCACCTCCGACAGATTTTAGCCAACATAATTTATAACAATAAAAAAAGGACGGCTAGATAGCCGCCCAATTATTATCTCAATCATCATTGATGTAATAATCATATAAAACCTAGCTAGCAATGCTGCAAGGTGAGAAACGGCGTTTCTTCTTAACAAAAATTAGTTTATCACTATAACATATTATTGTCAACTATATTTCACAAAATATTTTTACTTTCTACAAAATCTACTCTTTCTCTAAAAACACTTGTTATTGTTTTTAGAAATTCTTCATGAACGCAAGATTCTCTATTATATATGTTTATGCACTTAGGGGCATTTGTTATAAGTCCACTAATTATAACATCTTCCGAATTAATATTAGTTGTTTCCTTACTTTCTACTAATTCCTCCATAAAGCTTTTAAACAAATCTCTACCTTCTTTATCTTTTACTACATATTCTCCAGTTTCGTTTATATGGATATTTACTACATCTATTTTACTATCTTGTATATCTACAAAATATTTTAATAAATTTATAAATTCATTATACTCCTTCTCTACCATATAGTCTTCAATAACTTTATCAATTATATCTTCTATTATAGGTCTTATAGGGCGTAATCTAAATCTTATAAAACCTTCAATATTTATAAAACTATCTTCTCTTATAAATTCATTTATTATATTCTCTATTTTGGTTATATTATTTACACACTGAAGATGTCTCTCACTAGTTATTGACCCCTCTTCCTTCAGTACAGATTTTATTTTTTTATCAACCTCTAATATCTCTTCATGCTTTAAAAAGAAATAATTTTCTGTCAAATACTCTAATAATTCTTTGTTTCTATACTTATCTATTATAGCTCTATAAATTGCATTAGCTATATAAATTAATACTTTTGATCTTACCTCCTCTATATTTTGTAAATCTTCATCATCACAAAATACTTTAATGAAGTGAGTTTTATTTTCTATAAATTCAGATACACCTATTTTTATACCTTTCTTTTTTAGAATGTCTTTTATCCCTTGTATATCTTCTATGAAATTTTGTTCGTCATTATAAGCTATTTTTACTAAAAGCAAAAGTCTCACTCCTTCCTTCATTCTTAGTATGCTTTAATTCAAATACTCTATACCAAATTTGTATAGCAAATAATCGACAAAGAACTCATTTTTTAGTAATATATCTTTATTAAAGATAATTGGAGGCTTTGTCATGAATACTTGTTTTATTGATTGTCGAATCAGCGATATTGAATTAAATAACCTTTACAAAGAAAATTTAAATATTATACAAATACCAAACTCTCCTTATTTATATGATTCCATTAATGCACACCCTGATATACAAGTAAATATTACTTCAAATTCTAGTATTATCCTTGCAAAAAATTCTAGCCTTGATACCTCTAGTCTTTCAGCTTTAAATATATCTGTAACACATTCTAAAAATGAACTTGAAAAAAAATATCCAAAAAATATTTTTTTGAATGCCATTAATTTACCTAATTATTTTATTCATAATCTAAAATACACAGATGAAAAATTACTTTCTCTTGTGCAAGATAAAGAACTTATAAATATAAAACAAGGTTATAGTAAATGTTCTTGTTGCATAGTATCCGATAATGCTCTTATAACTTCTGATATTGGAATTTATAATTCTTTGAAACCATATGACATAGATCTACTTTTAATCCCAACTGGTGATATAACTCTCCCTGGACTTTCCTACGGATTCATTGGAGGGAGTTGTGGACTTATCTCTAAAAACAAACTTGCTTTTTTTGGGAATTTAAAAAACCATACATATGAAAAAGAGGTTAAAGATTTTCTGTTCAAGCATAATGTTGAACCTATTTTTCTCTCAGATTCAAAATTAATTGATAGAGGCAGTATTTTAACTTTAATTTAACACCTACTACATTTTACGTTTTAAAATGTGTTTTTGTTAATAAAAAAGAGTATAACAATCAAATTGTTATACTCTCATATTTTTTATACACTTAAAATCATAAGAGCGGTCTTTATTGACATGTTATGATTCTTTACAAACTCCTTAGCATCAGCTCTTTTAACTTTTAAAACCTCTATTTCTTCATCTTCTTCTGTATGTTCAGTTGTCACCTCACCCTCTACAATTGCTTTTACAACTGCAACTGACTCATCACTCATTCCAACTGATGTATAACTTGGTTTTAAAATTAACTCTACTGAAATAACATTTAAACCTGTTTCTTCAAATAATTCTCTTTTAGCTGATTGCTCTATTTTTTCACCCGCATCTACAAGCCCTGCTGGAAACTCATAGATATAGTCATTTATTGCTGGTCTAAACTGCTTTAAAATTATAAATTCATCTTCTCTTGTTATTGGAACTATCATCACTGCATCTGCCTTATCATGATTCATTGTCTTACATGCAAGCTCCTCTTCTTTTCTTCTACTTGCAACAAAATATTTTTTAGGCTTATCATTGCCATTTAAGAGATCTAATTCATACATTCTCAAAAACTTACAGTCTACTAATTTGTTAACTGATAATAATTTCATAAAAACACCCCTATCTTTAATTTTCTTTCCTTATTATTATATCAGTTATTTTTAATTCAAAAAATAAATCCCTAGAAATTATAAATTTCTAGGGATTTGTTTTTATTGATTTTTAAATACAAATGAACAAAACTCTAATAAGTCTCTGAACTCTGCTCTTTCAACCTCTGGAATTGAAGCTATTGTTGTCTGTTTATCATTAAATATGATTGTCTCTTGTTCAAGTTTTATAAACTTCATTTCCTTATGAGTAACTTTCCAAGGCGTTCCAAACTTATTCTTACAATAAATACCTCTTGTAGTAAGAAGAAACCCTTCCTTTCCTGATTTAAATAATGTACTATCAAATGAAATTAGTGGCACTTCATTTTGTTCAATTGGTGCATATGCTGCAATAGCATTTTTAATTTTACTATCTAGTCTTACATTCATATCTTGTAGCTTAACCATTTTTTTAAGATCGTGACTTATATTTTTCTTAACAAAATCATAGACAGTTTTTATATCCTTAAAGTCATCATCTTCGCCATTAAATCTTTCCATAAAGCCATTACCTTCTAGCATATCATAAACTGAAAGTGTCGAATCTGCTATACTAATTTTTTGATACTCACAAACCTCTTGACCTCTTAAACTCTTGTAAATATTCACAAAATCCATAAGGAACTTTATAAATACATCTATTTGTCTAAATCCAACAAAATCAAATTTAAAAACATCAACATCTGTAACTATATGGATATATGGTCTAAAGTATCTTTGTCCACCTTTAAGAAGGCTCTTTTCTTTCCAAATAATTTTTGTGATATCTTTTAACAAGATAGCATTTTCCCATGATGAATGGTAAATTGCCTTTGATGTTATAAGAAACCCTTCTCTATTATTAGGCTTTCTAAGAATAAATAAAGCTTCATCTCTTAACTCTTCACGTAATGCTATAAAGTTTTTTATAAATACTCCACAGTTAAAATCTGAGTCTTTTTGTGTTAAAACCTTTTCTTCTAATACCATTTTAGGAAACTTTTTATAAAGCTCATGTGCTTTTTCAATAAATTCAATATCTATTGTATCTTCGTTGTTTAAAGCAAGCTCTGTATTACCAATTTTATTTTGAAGTTCATAGAAATACTTTGTACTATATCCACTTTCCTCTTTTAATTGATTAAGAAGGATCCCTTTCTTCTCGTTAGTAAGATTTAGTAGCATTATTGTTTTTGATAATCTCTTTACAAATCCCTCTAATTCATCTTCTTCTAAACCAGTTAAATCAAGTTCACCAAACCATCTTCCAAACTTCGCTATTTCTATATCCATAGCAAATTTAGTATCTATTCTGTAAAGTCCTTTGTACTCAATGATTTTATCCTCTAAAAGATCTTGGTCTCTCTCATATTCAAGTTCTTCAACCCTAGCTCTAAACATTGATTTTCTTATCTCATAATCAACCTTTAAGAAATCAACCTCTGAGAATATCATTCCAAAGTTATTCACTTCTGTTTCTATTACCACTTCATCATCAACTATTTTATATAAACTTCTTATACTTTTAGCTGCTGCTGCTTTTTCTTCTAATTCAATATCTCTATTTTTAAGGCCAATTATATCATTCTTGTAAAGTTCAAGTCTTAATATTTCTTCAACCTCAGCATAATTTACCGTACTTACAACTTGTCCAAAAGTTTGAAGTTCACATCTAACTATTGTATTAATATCAGATATTTTAAATCTTTTTCTAAGATTTTCACATAAATTCCTACGTTCCATAAAATCTGCATCTGAAGCTGTTAATCTTTCTAATGAAGTATTATAAAGTTTAGAATTCAAGTCGATAAGCATCTTATTAACTTTTATACAACTTTCTCCAGCCATCATTATAACTCCATAAGCTATATCTAAAAGCATTTTTTCATCTTCACCGCTTGGTTCAACTATATTAATTATTTCAAGATGAACTTCTTCATAATGAGGATATGCAACTAATGCATCTAATACAAGCCCTACATATCTATCAAAGTCAGTGTTTTTATTTACTGCCTTTGCTGAAGTTATATAATTTATTGTATCTTCCTTTCCTTTTATAAGTTGTGAAAGATCACTTGCAACTCCATCTATCTTAGAATCTATAAGACTCTTAATAGTACACATTGCATGACTTGTACTATTAGTAATCATTTGAACTAATAATAATTCAACTGTTTTAAATGCTTTATTTGCTATGTTGCCCTCATACATTTTTTTAGTTTTGCACTCCTGTAAAACTCTAAAAATATAATCACTTGTTTTTCTACCTATTATAGTATTAACTTTAGCTGACTCATATTGAATTGAAACCTTTGGCATCCATGCAAATTCGTCATTATTTCCATTATCTAATTCACCATTAATTTCATTTAAGAAATTGGCATATTTTTGAATGTTTTTAACTTCAAACATTTCATCTAATGTGAAATTTGGAATTTCATTAATAGGAATAAGTGCATTTTCTTTTATGCAAAGCATAAATTCCTCTAGAAAATCTTCATAACACGAATAGAATAAATTCGTTAAGTCTTCCTCATTTAAATTTTTTCTATCTTCTAAATTAAAAATTTCTTCTTCATAAGATATTGCATAAGATATCGCAAGATTCAAAAATCTCATCTGCATGCTATCTACTCTATTATCCTTTGTTTTTGAAATTATGTTTTTATATCTACCTAGTACAGTATCTCCATTTAGTTCATTTTCTGCTATCCCTCTACTAAACGAATTTATTAATCCCTTACTTTCAACATTAAATTCATTTGTAATAGTATCTGTTATGTTAAGCTCTGCTTGTGCTTTTTCTTTCATAGCTAAGCTTCTACCCAAACTTTGCCCTACCACATTATAATTATCTAATTTTTTCTCATTAGTATCTAAACTTTTGTTTTTATAATTATTTATAGCAAATTCTAAACAACGTTTACCCTCTTCATCAGCTAAATTCATATCACGCCAAAACACTTCTATCTCTTCTCTATCAAAATCATCTAAGATAAACTCTGAATCTACATAATCAGAATTTAAATCTAATATATCAGCTGCATACTCAATAACAAGCGTATAATTTTTTTCTAGTTCTATTGTTACCTCGTTTACCTCTTCTTGCGATAAATCTAAACTGATTCTTTTTTTATCTAAAAGACTTTGTGTCCTAGCATTTTGAATTTCACCTTTAAAGTAAAAGCGCTTATAACTTTCTAAATATTTTTGCAATTTTGCATTCATAATAAACTCTCACCCTTTTCACCGTAAATGTATTCAAACATAATTCTACCATATTTTTGAATTATTTCATATTATTTTCTTCTTTTATTTTTTATTCTTTTTATGGAAATTTTATGTTTACATTTTTTTTGAGTTTTTTTAATTTTCACGATAAAATCTTTATATTTTTGATAAAAAAACACCATAAATTTCACTTTATGGTGTCACATTTAAAGTTTTTATTGTTTTTTCAAAACTTTAAATTTATTATTTTTTTGTAAATGATATCATTTTAAAATTTCAATGACCAATTAATCTAAAATTTTAGTATTGCCTGTCTTAAATTTTCTGCAATTTGGTTTGGTTTAGAATCTAGCTCATCTACTTCTTTTTTAAATCTATTAATCCATATAGTGTTAAAACCATAACTTGTAGCTCCTGCTATATCCCAACCATTTGATGAGAAAAATACTACTTCTTTACTATTTACTTTAAACTCATCATTAACCATTTGATACACTTCTTTATTTGGTTTGAATTTTTCTATTTTTTCAACTGATAAAACCTTATCTAAATATTTGTCTATTCTCGAACTACTTACAGCATCATTAAGCATTTCATATGATCCATTTGATAATATAACCGTTTTTATGCCTCTGCTTTGCAAATCATTTAAAACTTCTAAGACTTCTTCGTAGGCATCTAATCTCCTATATAAATCCATTAATTTATCTTTTAATTTAACATTTATTTTATATGTCTGCATAGCATATGTTAATGCATCTTCAGTTACACATAAAAAATTCTTGTACTCTCCCATAATCTCTCTTAAAAAACTATACTCTAATTGTTTAGCTCTCCAAAGATTAGAAAACTCTTCATAATTTTCTCCTATTTCACTTTTCATTTTTCTACTTGCTGAATGCACGTCAAACAATGTTCCATAAGCATCAAATACACATACTTTTACATTTTTCATAACTGTTCCTCCACATTATAATTTATATACAAATCATTTATATACTTATTTTTTTCTTTTATATATAAAATTATACAAATAAAAAATGCACTTCTTATGAAGTGCATTTGTTTTGGAGGCGCCACCCGGATTTGGACCGGGGGTGAAGGTTTTGCAGACCTCTGCCTTACCACTTGGCTATAGCGCCCTATAAATATAATATATGGTGTAAAGATTTATATCCTCTCTACACTATATACTATACCATAGCTAGTAAATTGTTACAATTATTTTGTACTCTTTAATATTTCACCAATTTCTTCATGATTGAAAACATATCCTGTATTACAAAAATGACATTTAAGTTCTTCTGATTCTCCCTCTTCATATATTTCTTCTAAATCTTTTCTACCAATAGTTATTAAGGCTTTTTCAACTTTTTCTCTTGAACAATCACATGAGAATTTAGGCACTACTCCCTCATCATAAATTACAAGGTCCATTCCTTCAAATATCATCTCTAGAACTTCTTTAATTCCTTTTCCTTCTGACATCATAGTTGTTACAGATGGAACCTCTTCTAATCTATAAGTTAATAAATCTCCTAAAAGTTCATCAGCCCCTGGTAACATTTGAATTATATATCCGCCAGCTGCCTTTATGCTATGATCTCTATCAACTAAAACACCTAGTGCAACGGCTGATGGAACTTGCTCTGAAACTGTATAGTAATATGCTATATCCTCTGCAATTTCACCACTATATATAGGCACTTGACCAACATATGGTTCTTTAAGTCCTTGATCTTTTATTACTGATAAAACTCCATTTTTACCAATAGCCGCACCAATATTTAATTTTCCATTAGCAACATTTAAAGGTAAATTAACATTAGGGTTTCCTATAAATCCTTTTACTCTTGAATCTGAATAAGCTGTCACTGTAACACCTTTTGCATCACCGCCACCATTCATTTGAAGTGTTACAACTGCTTTATCTGATTTAAGCTCTGAACCCATTAAAGCCCCCGCTGTAAGCATTCTTCCTAGTGCTGCTGCTGCAGTTGGTGTACATCCATGTATTTTAGATGCCTCATTAACTAACTCCGTTGTTTGAGCACCTATTATTCTTATCATTCCGCCTTTTGCTGTTGCTTTTATTAATTTATCCATAAATAATCTACTCCTCCATTTGTTATTTTTTAAGAATATATAGTATTCTTTCAGTATCTTCTTTTACCTCATCTGAAGTATATCCATCATGCTTTGAAATCATTTTAAAACCTACATTTTTAAATATAGATTCTATTTCATTCTCTCTATAAGCCCTTTCCTCATGAATCTCATCAAAACGTTCATAAAGATATGCATCTCTTATAAAGAAAGTAAGGCTCATCTCTACTATATCATCTTCAAAAACATTTTCCCAAGTATAGAAAATTTCTTCATTGTCATATGTATAAATATTATTTCCTAATACTTCTGAAAGTTTATAATATGAATTTATATCAAATACAAAAACTCCATCATCTTCTAAATGATTATAAACTCCTTTAAAATACTCTTCTAAATCTTCTTCATCTAATATGTAGTTAGTTGAATCTAAAACGCAACTAATAAGATTAAATTTTTTGCCAAGTTCAAGCTCACACATATCTTGACATATTATTTTAGCCCTTAGCTTATTTTCTCTAAGTTTTTGTTCTACCTCAGTAAGCATATCTGCTGAAAGGTCTACAAAGTAATTTTCTTTAAACTCTTTTCCAACATGCACTCCGACATTACCTGTCCCACATGCTAGATCTAGATAGTTATCAAATTTTATATTTTCTTTTTTTGCGATAGTTAAAAGATACTCAGCTATTTCCTTATAATTGATATCTTCATTTATAAGCTGGTCATATACTTTCGCCATTTTGTTATAACTACTCATTGCAGATTCCCCTCCTTATTTTAAAATACTAACTACCATATTATATTACTTTTCTATTTTTCGTCAATAATTTTCTTTCTCCCTAAAATCTCGTCATTACTTGGTATCCTTCTCTCTTTCTTTCTTTTAGTCATAACTCCACCTATCCTTCCTGTTTCCTCTGCTGTGAGCCCTCCCCAACCAAGTTCATTTACCTTTTCAGTTAATCCAAGTTCTTCAGCAATTTCATATTTCATCTTTTCTCTAAGCGATTCTGCCTCTGTGAGAATTTTATTACATTTAATTTTTTCTTTTATTATTTTTTTTAAAGGTGTTTTACTCATTAATAAATCATTCCCCTTTAATTTTTTTCTTTTACATTTCTGTATTTTTTCCATTAACAAACTCTATTATTCAAAAAGTTGCACTTATTTTTTATTTTTTTACCAATAAAACTTGATAATTACAGTACTTTTGAACTATATTTAATATAGATATAAATTAAGGAGGGGTTATTTTGTATAATGTTGCAATTGTTGGATCTACTGGTAACGTGGGTAGAAAGTTTTTAGAAATACTTTCTAAGAGAAACTTTCCTATAAAAGAACTTTACCTATACGCCTCAGTTAGATCTGCTGGAAAAGTCATGAAATTCAATGAAAAAGATTATATTGTTGAGGAACTTTGTGAGGATAATATCAAGAATAAAAAAATAGACTTTGCTCTATTTTCTGCTGGTGGTAGTACTAGCCTTAATTTTGCTCCTATCTTTGTTAACTATGGGGCCGTAGTTATAGATAATAGTAGTGCTTGGAGAATGGATCCAAATATTCCATTAGTAGTCCCTGAGGTTAATCCTGAGGATATTAAATTACACAAAGGAATTATTGCTAATCCAAACTGTTCTACTATCCAAGCAATGGTAGCTTTAAAGCCTTTACAGGACAAATATGGTCTTAAAAGAGTTGTTTATTCAACTTATCAGGCAGTTTCTGGTGCTGGTATTCAAGGAATCAAAGACCTACAAGATGGTATAAAGGGTGAAGCACCAAAAAAATTCCCACAACCAATTGCTGGTAATGTACTTCCTCATATAGATGTATTCCTTGAAAATGGATACACAAAAGAGGAAATGAAGATGGTTGAAGAAACTAGAAAAATTTTACATGATGATAAATTAAAAATAACAGCTACTGCTGTTAGAGTTCCTGTTTTAAATTCTCATAGTGAAAGTATAAACATAGAACTTGAGAAAGAATTTGATTTAAATGAAGTTGTAGAACTTCTTAAAAATTCAGAAGGTTTAACAGTAATGGATGACCTAGATAACCTTATTTACCCAACAGCTCTATTCTGTGATGGAAAAGATGATGTTTATGTTGGAAGAATAAGAAGAGATTTTAGCCTAGATAATGGTTTAAATCTTTGGGTTGTTGCTGATAATATAAAAAAAGGAGCGGCTCTTAACACAATTCAAATAGCTGAACTTTTAATAAAATAATAATTTCGGAGGTATTTTTATGTCAATTTTTAGAGGATCCTGTGTTGCATTAGTTACACCTTTTACAGAAACAGGCGTTGACTTTGATAAATTAAAAGAATTAATAGAATGGCATATAGAAAATGGAACAGATTCTATATTAGTATGCGGAACAACAGGTGAAGCTACTACAATGAGCCTTGAAGAGAAAAAACAAGTTATAGAAATTACAGTTAAAACTGTAAATGGTAGAGTCCCTGTAATTGCAGGTACTGGTTCAAATAATACTAAATCATCTATTGATATGAGTCTTTTTGCAGAAAAAGCTGGTGTTGATGGAATTCTTGTTATAACACCTTACTATAATAAAACATCTCAAAAAGGACTTGTAGCACACTTTACAGCGGTAAATGATGCAGTTAAAACACCTATAATTCTTTATAATGTTCCATCAAGAACAAATATGAATATAAGCCCTGAAATGCTTAAAAAACTTTCAGTTTTAAATAATGTAGTTGCTATAAAAGAAGCTAGCGGAGATTTTTCTCAAATAGCTAAAATGAAGGCACTTTGTCCTGATATAGATATCTATTCAGGTAATGACGACCAAATAGTTCCATTATTAGCACTTGGCGGTGTAGGAGTTATTTCAGTACTTGCTAACATTCTTCCAAAGGAAACTCACGATATGTGTCAGTTCTACTTTGATGGAAAAGTTAATGAGTCAAGAGACTTACAAATACATTATTTAGATGTTATAGATAAATTATTCATAGAAACTAATCCTATTCCAGTTAAAACTGCTATGAAATTAATAGGGAAAGACTGTGGTGGACTAAGATTACCTCTTTGTGATATGGAAGATACTAACCTTGATAAATTAAAAGAAGCCTTAGACAAACAAAACTTATTAAAATAAAATAAGATCGGAGAAAATTATTTATGGTTAAAGTATTACTTAGTGGTTGTCTTGGAAAAATGGGAACTACTATAATAAATATAGCAAAAACGAAATTTGAAAATGTTCAAATTGTAGCAGGTCTTGATAGAGTAGATTCAACTGATGGTGAATTCCCTATATTTAGTGATTTATCTAGTTGCAATGTAGATTTTGATGTAATAGTGGACTTTTCTAGACCTGAAACATTAAATCAATTAATTACTTTTGCAAAAGAAAACAAGAAACCACTTATAATTTGTTCAACAGGATATACACCTGAAGAATTAGCCCTTATAGAGGAATCTTCAAAAGAAATCCCTATATTTAGATCAGCTAATATGAGCATAGGTGTGAATGTTGTTAACAATATTCTAAAAAAAGTTTCATCAATGCTTTATGAAAACTTCGATATAGAAATCATAGAAAAGCATCACAACCAAAAGGTTGATGCACCATCAGGTACAGCACTTCTACTTGCACATACAATTCAAGGTGCAATAGATCAAAAAACTGATCTTATCTATGGTAGAGAAGGAATTCATAAAAGAGAAAAAGAGGAAATCTGTGTCCACACTGTAAGAGGTGGTGGAATAATAGGTGACCATGATGTTATTTTTGCTGGAGATGGTGAAGTTATTGAAATAAATCACAAGGCTATCTCAAGAGATGTATTTGCAGTAGGTGCTTTAAAAGCAGCGCAGTACATGGCAAACATAAGTGAAGCTGGAAAGTACGACATGGATAATGTCTTAAACTTAGAATTCTAGTAATAAGAGCTATATAAAAGTTGATATCACACTTTTATATAGCTCTTTTTTCATATTTAAAACTCTATTCCAAGTCTTGCATTAACACCCTTATCCATATAATGTTTTACAGGTTTCATTTCTGTTATTAGATCTGCTTTTTCAGCCACTTTTTTCGGAACATTTCTTCCCGTTAAAACAAGTTCCATATTGCTCGGTTTCAAATCTATCAATGCTACAATCTCTTCTTCCGTTATAAATTCACCATGATATGCTCCCATAATTTCATCTAAAATTAAAATATCGCACTTTCTTTCCCTCAAACATTCTAACGCAAAAAAATATGCCTCTCTAGTTTCTTTCTTGTATTGAATCATTTCTTCTTCATTTAAATCCCAAGTAAACTTTTTTGTAGTTTGAAACCTGAATAAATCAATATTCTCTATTTTATCTATTGATACTAGTTCTCCAGTTTTCCAAGCTTTTAAAAACTGTATTATGTTAACTTTCATATTATCACCAGCTGCTCTGAATGCAAGACCCATAGCCGCTGTTGTTTTTCCTTTCCCATCACCTGTATAGACCTGCGTATATCCTTCTTTAAGCATATTATCCCTCCTGTTTGTGTATTTCACCTATTATAATATCATATAGCAAACTTCTCATGCGAATTATATTATTGTAAAAAAATAAGACTACCATTGCTTGGTAGTCTTTATATAAATATTATATTATTTCAATTTCTTGATTTTCTATTATTGATTCAATACCTTCTTCTGTAACGCTTACCTTTTCCATTTTAGAAATAGATACTTCATAAGCCATCTTCTTAATTACTTCTGTATCAGAAATTCTTTTTTGGTATTCTCTACTTTGAAGTCTTCCCCAAATTCTAATATTATCTCCAACCTCTAGGCTCTTACAGAATCTTGAGTTTCTTCCCCAAGCTATTGTTGGTATATAATCTGATTTGTTATAACTTCTGTTTACTGCTAATAAAACATCAGCAATTTCTCTACCAAATGGTGTTGTTCTGTATACTGGCTCCTTACAGATAAATCCATCTAAATAAATTTCATTTGGATTTTTGCTTCTTTCTAAACATTCTTCTATATTTCTAGCAAACACTGTTAATATTAGTTTATTACTACCACCAACAAATTTATTGTAACTTCTAAGTTGCCCCTCAACAACTACAAGTCTTCCAATCTCTAAGTCAAACTCAGCCATTAATCTCTCTGAAATTGTTATATTTAACTTATCCTTTGAATCACTTAATCTCATTACTTCTAAATCAAATGTATAGAATTTCTCCCCATACATTTCGTGACTGTACTCTAATTCTGAAAGTACTATCCCCTCTAAATAAATCTTGTTGTTTAACATTAAATCATCCATGTTAATCTTAACCCCTCTCCCCATCTGTGTTTAGTTTTTTTTGTAATCGGTTATTTTTTTGTTATGTTTATTCGCCTCATTTGTATTAATTTGTAAATTTCATTACTTTTCCATTATAAACAAATAAAGGTATTTATTCAACTTTATATTGTTAATTTATTTTAAATTGTTTACCGTTTTCATCTACAAAAAATTCCTTTTTATGTAACATTTCATCAACAGTTACTAATTTAAAACCCTTCTCCTGTAATAACGGTATAATTCTCTCCAAATTTTGACTTGTAAACTTTCCATTATTATGGAATAGAACAATATCTCCTGATTTTATATCTTTCATAACATTATTATGTTCAATTTCTAAACCTCTATTTTTCCAATCAAGACTATCTTTACTCCACTGCACACAAGTAAGACCCATTGAGTTTATCTGTTCAACCCCCTCGCTTGTGTAAGCACCAGACGGAAACCTAAAGTATTTACTGTTCTTTCCAGTTATATCATATATTATTTTTTCAGTCATTACAATTTCTTTTGCAATTTGTTTTCTGTTTATTTTCAAAAAGTTCGGATGTTCATAACTATGATTTGCAATCTCATGTCCTCTCTTATAAACTTCCTTTAATTTAACATCATTTCCTGTTGGATACTGAACCCACTTTCCAATAACAAAAAATGTACTCTTTACATTATATTTGTCTAAAACATCTAGAATTTTATAAACTTCATCTGGGTCTGCCCAATTTAAATCAAATGTTAACGCTACCTTTTTTTCTTCTGTATCAACTGAAAAAACCGGAACTTTATCCTTGCAATTATTCCCCTTTGCTAAAACATTAGCACTTTGTAAAAATACAAATAAAAACACTATCCCTATAAGCAATATTTTTTTTCTTTTCTTTATCATTTATATAACACCTTCCTTCTCTACTTATTTTGACTTTTAAATATTCTTCTTATACTATTAATTATGTGATATAATAATTTTAAGTATTGCATCAAAATTATGGAGGAAAACGAAATGTATGATAACACTGTAGAACTTGCAGAAAATAAGCTTTTGCTTTTATATATAATAAAGTCTATAAAGTATACTATATCTAACGCACAGCTTACTGATATAGTTTTAGAACATAGTTTTATTAACTATTTTACACTTCAACAATATATAGCTGAGCTTGAAAAATCTAATTTCATTAAATTAGAAGAAAAAGATAATAAAGAGTTTGTTCTTCTTACAAGAAAAGGAGACTCTGTCCTATCTTTATTTAAAGATAGATTATCTCAAGGGAAAATTAAATCTATCGATGATTACTTATTTGATCAAATAGATGAAATTAAAAGAGAACTTAATATCTTCGGTGATTATACACCAGATAATGATGATTCATTTTTAGTTAATCTAAAAGCAATAGAGGGTAATTGTGTTCTTTTAGACTTAAAGGTTAGTGTTCCTTCAAAGGATCAAGCAAAAGAATTATGTTCTAAGTGGAAAAATAATTCTTCAGAAATTTACAATAAAATAATGGAAGCTTTAATAGAGTAATTTTTTTTAGCAACAAGGGGGAAAAATTTTTGTCAAAAAAATTTAAGTTACACTTTAATTGGATACCTATAATAATTATAACTGCGTTAATCCTTAAGGTTGTTTTTAGTATAGAAATAATCTTTAGTGGTTTCTTTTCTGATATCCTTTCAATTCTAACTCCATTCTTTTGGGCTTTTGGGATTGCATATTTATTAAATCCACTTATGCTACTTTTTGAAAGAAAGTTTAAACTGAAAAGATCAATTAGCATTCTAATTACTTATGTTCTAACAATATTAGTGTTTGTATTCTTGCTACTTGTTATTGTTCCAACTATTTTTAATAGTTTATCAGACCTTACGGATAACATAACATCTTATATGCATACAGCTGAAAGTTTTATAAATGAATTCTTTAGCGAGTTCCATAAAAGTTCTCCTGAGATTTCACAAAAACTTGAAGCATCTGTTGTCGACACTATTAAAACATTAAGTTCTGCATTTGCATCACTTGCGGGAAAATTCGTTGGACAGACTATAGCATTTACATCATCATTCGTTAAATTTATATTTGGATTTATTATTTCAATTTATATGTTAGCGCAAAAAGATACTTTAATAGCTTCTACTGAAAAAATAATAAATGCTATGTTACCAAATAAAAAAGCTAAATTCACATTAGAATTTTTAGATGAATCTAATCATTTATTTTCTAAATTTATCGTTGGTAAAACAATAGATTCAACAATTATTGGAATTATGTGCTACATCGGACTTCTGCTAACGCAAGCTCCATTTGCAGCACTCATCGCTCTTATAGTAGGTATTACTAATATGATACCTTATTTCGGACCTTTTATAGGAATGATACCAGCATTCATTCTAACGCTATTTGTAAATCCTACAATGGCAATTTGGGTGCTGATATTTATCTTCCTTCTTCAACAATTTGATGGGTGGTATCTTGGCCCTAAGATTCTTGGAGATAAGGTTGGAGTTTCACCACTACTTATAATCTTTGCTGTTACAGTTGGAGGTGGAGTTGGTGGAGTTCTAGGAATGTTCCTGAGTGTTCCGATAGCTGCTTTAGTTAGAAATTATCTGAATAGATATTTTGATTATAGATTAAAAGAAAAAGAACGTGCAAAAATTGAAGAAATAGAAAAAAACTTATAGTTGAAAGGCAGACCATATAACGGTCTGCCTTTCCTTATTTATATTTTAATTTTACACCTTCTCTAAGTTCACTATACTGTATATTAATTCTATTTTCTGGATTCTTGTCTACACTGTATAACACAACTAAAAATATCCATTCTAAAGGTTTCATTATAATATATGTTATATCTGCTGAAAATTTAGTATTTATATTTTTACTTAAAGGATAGCCATACTTATCATAAATATATCTAATAAGCTTATGAGTTTTAGGTGTATACTCTTCTAAAATATTCTCAAAAGCATTTGCTACTAAAAGCTGTCTATTTACAAGTATTCTTTTATTTCTTCTAATTCCACTTCTAAGAGGCTTTACAAGTTTTTTATGACCTCTAGCCGAAACTGTGCAAAGGTAATGTGAATCATGAACTATAAGTATAGGCTCTGGTGCTGGAACCATAGAATATGTATAATTACTTGTATCTAAAAACATTCTTATGAAACTATCAGGAGTTTGTCCAAATAATACTAAAACAAACTGAATTATAAGCATTATTGGAAATACTAAAATAAATATAAACAATGGTTTTGTATGCATTTTGATAAAAATTATATATATTTTATTGAACAATTTATTGCTATACTCTTTGTTTTCTTTCTCAATCTCTATCCTCTTCTTTTTCATAGTATTGCTCATAACAGTAAATTGCATAAACATTAACCCTACAAGTTGATATACAGGGAATATAAAAACAACTGCATTATCGCTATTACTCCCTACTAATTGGATTACTATTGCAATCACAAAAATAACATTTACCATAAGCATTCCATTTGCAAGTACATATGGAATAGGTGCTAACTTTTCCCCTTTAGATACCAATATCCCTGTGCAAATTAAACTTATGATAAATATAGCTACATATATGAGTATTCCATTTCCCGAAATTATTTTATATGCTGTGAAAAATTCAAACTTATCTACATAAAATGTTTGTTGTATACCTCCATTAGCAGAATAATCATTAAATATAAATAAAGTTAAACTTCCTAAAATTGTTAGTATTGTAAACGCAATTTTGTTTCCATAAACTTTATTTTCTACTTCCATTTTCTTTTCTATTTCTGCCGCTGTAATTTCCCCTTTATTTTCTTCAACACTCTTTCGATTTGAAATTATAAATGTATATAACCAAAAAATTGGTGCCCACATAGCAATTATTCCTGCTATAAAAACTACTACTCCAACTACAAATAATGTTACTCCCATAAGCTACATTCCCCTTCCCGTCTTACTCTTTTTATCTATAATAACATATTTTTATTGATAAACAATATATATATTGTTAATTTTAAAGGGAGATGTAAAATACATCTCCCTTTTCTAATTACTATTATACTATTTTTAGTACTGCAAAATATTGAAAAACACTTCCTGCCATAACAAATAAATGCCATATTGAATGGTTATACTTCCACTTATCCATTGCAAAGAAAAAGCACCCTGAAGTGTATGCTACTCCTCCTAAAACAAGTAGTATTAGTGTCCCTGTATCTACTCCTCCTACTATTCCTTTAATATCAACTACTATAAGCCAACCCATAAGAATATAAAGGAATGTAGAAACTTTTGAAAACTTCTCCATACAAACTGCTTTAAAAACAACTCCAAGAATTGCAATTATCCAAACTCCACCAAGCATATACCAACCTAATCCATTTCTTAAAACTATTAATGTAAATGGTGTGTATGAACCAGCTATAAGCAAAAATATAGATGAATGATCTATAATTCTAAATACTTTTTTAGCTCTTTTCCCTGGTATGCTATGATAAAGTGTAGAACCAAGATAAAGTAAAATTAGTGTAGCCCCATATATACTAACACTTGTTATTTTGTAAGGATCACCAGTAAATGATGCCATTACTATAAGAACTACTGTCCCTGCTACTGCAAGGAGAAGACCAACTCCATGAGTTATTGCATTTGCAATTTCTTCACCTAGAGTATAAAAATTCAAATCATTGCCCATAATAACACCCCTCTTTTTAAATATATGAATCTCCCTAAATAATATCATAATATATTTAAATCTATATTACACAATCTTTAAATTATTTTATCCTAATAGTTTCTTATTATTTTTCTCATATCTCCAATCATATAAAGTGAACCACAAACAAGTATTAAATCATCCTCATTTGCTATTTCTAAAGCTCTTTTATACGCCTTGTTATAATCAAGTATTTTTTCATATGGTTTATCTAGTTTTTCTAAGTACTGCCCCATCTCATCAATGTTTTTTGCTCTATCATTATGTGGCTCTGTTAGAATAACTTTTTTAGATATTGACGATATATCACTAACCATCTTTTCAACTTCCTTGTCACTAAGTATTCCAAGCACTAAAACTATATCCTTATAATTAAAATACTTGCTTACTGAGTTCTTTAAACTTCTAATTCCATCAAGGTTATGAGCACCATCTATAACAACTAAAGGATTATTTCTCATTATTTCCATTCTACCAATCCACTTAGTCTTAAAAATTCCAGACTTTATAACTTCGTCTGATATAGGTTTTACAATTTGCGAAAATTTATCAATAACATTTAATGCTACAAGTGTATTTTTCACCTGATGTTCACCAAGCAAACTATGCTCTACTGATATCATTCTATTATTTAAATCAAAATCTATAATTTGAGTATTACTCTCTTTATTAGCTTTGACATTTTTTATAGAATCTAAACTTGCCACAGTAAGTTCTACCTCTTTTACCCTACAAGTATCTTCTACAACTTTCATTGCCTCTTCTACTTGCGGATATGATATAACAGGTGCATCTTTAATTATTCCACACTTTTCCCCTGCTATTTGAGTAATTGTATTTCCAAGTATATTCATATGGTCGTGACTTATTGATGCAATTACACTTATTAGTGGATTTATAACATTAGTAGCATCAAGTCTTCCACCAAGACCTACCTCTAATACTACAAAATCTGTTTTCTCTCTTGAAAAATATAAAAACATAAGTGTTGTAATAATCTCAAACTGTGTAGGATTATCAAACCCTCTTTCAACAACCTTATCAATCACTTCTTTTATTTCTGTTACAAGTTTTGCTAACTTCTCTTTTGGTATATTGACCCCATTTATTTGTATTCTTTCCTCGAATTCTTCTAAATAAGGAGAGGTATACATTCCAATAGTATACCCCTCCTCTTTTAAGATAGAAGTTATCATAGCTGTTGTTGAACCTTTTCCATTCGTACCAGCAATATGAATACATTTTAAATTTTTCTCAGGATTGTCTAGAAGAGAGAGCATAGTCTCCACTCTTTCTAGACCAAAATTCATACCAAATCTTGAAGTGCCTGCTATATAATCCATAGCCTCATTATACTTCATGATTTACCCTCCCGTTTTAATTAATTTAAAGCTTCTATTCTTTCAAGAACTGCCTCAAGCATTTCTTTATATTTATCACCCTTAGCTTTTTCTTCTGCAACAACAGCCTCTGGCGCTTTACTTACAAATCTTTCATTAGAAAGTTTCTTCTCAACTCTTAAGATCTCACCTTCTAATTTTTTCTTCTCGTTTCCAAGTCTTTCAAGTTCTGCATCTTTATCAACTAAGTCAAGAAGTGGTAAGAATAACTCTCCACCTTTAACAACTACTGATACTAAGTTTTTATCTAAGTTCTCTTTATTATCAAGGAACTCAACTTCTGATGCTGATGCAAGCTTCTCAAGGTAAGCTGCTCCATTTATGAAAGCATCTTTAGCTTCTTGTGATGCAAATGCATATAACTTAGCTTTTCTTGAAGGTGGTACATTCATACCTGCTCTTAAGTTTCTAAGTGACTTGATAGCTTCCATTACAAATTCCATATCTTTTTCAGCTTTAGCATCTAACATAGCATCATCACATACTGGCCATTCTGATATTGTGATTGACTCAGATTCTGTGCTAAGGTGTGTGTATATTTCTTCTGTTATAAATGGCATTACTGGGTGTAATAATTTAAGCCCTGCATTTAAAACAGTATAAAGAACATTAAATACTCTTCCCTTATCAGCTTCATTATCGCTATATAGTACTGGTTTAACAAGTTCTATATAGTAATCACAGAACTCTGTCCATAAGAAATCATGAACTTTTTGAAGTGCTATTCCAAGTTCATATTTTTCCATGTTATCTGTAACTTCTTTAACTACACTATTCATTCTTGATAATATCCATTTATCAGCTAAGCTATAATCTTTATTATCTTTATATTTATCCATTAAATCTCTATCAAGGTTCATCATAACGAATCTTGAAGCATTCCACATTTTATTAGCGAAGTTTCTTGCAGCTTCAACTCTACCTGGGATGTATCTTATATCATTCCCTGGAGCATTTCCTGTAACAAGCATGAATCTTAATGCATCTGCACCATACTCTTCTATAACTTCAAGTGGGTCAACCCCATTACCAAGAGATTTACTCATCTTCTTACCATTTTCATCTCTTATAATTCCATGAATTAACACTGTATCAAATGGTGCTTTTCCTGTACACTCAAGTCCTGAGAATATCATTCTAGCAACCCAGAAGAATATGATATCATACCCAGTAACAAGTGTTGCTGTTGGGTAGAAGAACTCTAAATCTTCTGTTTTATTTGGCCATCCAAGTGTTGAGAAAGGCCATAAAGCTGAACTAAACCATGTATCAAGTACATCATTCTCTTGCTCAAGTTTCTCTGACTTACAGTGCTCGCAACAGTTTGGTGTTTCAGTTGCAACAGTTATTCCATTACAGTCTTTACAGTACCATACTGGTATTCTGTGTCCCCACCATAATTGTCTTGAAATGCACCAATCTTGAATGTTTTCCATCCAGTTAAAGTATGTCTTTTCAAATCTTTCTGGTACAAACTTAGTTTCTTTTTCTCTAACAGCTTTTATAGCTGGCTCTGCAAGTGATTCCATTTTTACATACCATTGCTTTGATATAATTGGCTCAACTACAACACCACATCTATCATGTGTTCCAACATTATGAACATGAGGTTTAACTTTAACTAAAAGACCTTGTGCATCTAAATCAGCTACCATAGCTTTTCTAGCTTCATATCTTTCAAGACCTTGATATTTTCCACCAAGTTCATTGATAACACCAGCATCATCCATAATTCTGATTATAGGAAGATTGTGTCTTTGACCTACTGCAAAGTCATTAGGGTCGTGAGCTGGAGTTATTTTAACAGCCCCTGTTCCAAATTCTGCATCAACATAGTCATCTGCAACTACTGGAATTTCTTTATCTGTTAAAGGTAATTTAAGCATTTTTCCAACAAGGTGCTTGTATCTTGAATCTTCTGGGTTAACAGCAACTGCTGTATCTCCAAGTAAAGTTTCAGGTCTTGTTGTAGCAATTTCTAAGAACTCATCTGATCCAACTACTGGATATTTGATATGCCAAAAACTACCTTCTTGCTCTTCATACTCTATTTCAGCATCTGATAAAGCAGTTTGACACTTTGGACACCAGTTAGTAATTCTGTTCCCTTGGTATATAAGTCCTTTATTATAAAGTCTTACAAATACCTCTTTAACAGCAGCACTTACATTTTCATCCATTGTGAATGCTTCTCTTGTATAGTCAGCAGAACATCCAAGCTTTTGAACTTGACCTCTGATAGTAGCTTTATACTCCTCAGCCCATTCCCAAACTTTTTCAAGGAATGCTTCTCTTCCCATTTCTTTTTTATAAAGACCTTGCTTTATAAGTTCATTTTCAACTTTAACCTCAGTTGCTATACTAGCATGGTCTTCTCCTGGAAGCCATAAAGTTTCAAATCCTTGCATTCTCTTAAATCTAATAAGCATATCTTGAAGCGTATTATCAAGTGCATGACCTAAGTGAAGTCTTCCTGTAATATTTGGTGGTGGCATGATTATTGTATATGGTTTCTTAGTTTTGTCAGCCTTAGGTGTGAAATATTTTTTCTCCATCCAAGTATCATAAAGTCTTTGTTCAAATTCCTTAGGATCATACGTTGTTGCTATGTTTTGTTTATCCATGTTATCCATAAAAAATCCTCCTCTTCCTTGCTATATTTAATCTTAATTTAGATTATTATCACTACTAATTATTATTAATTTCTATAAAAAAGCGAAAAAAAATACCCTCATCCATAAAAGGACGAAAGTTCGCGGTACCACCTTTTTTCCCTCTTATCACTAAAAGGGCACTCTACATTAACGACAGAATTGCCGTCCTTGACTACTTAATTTCACCAAAGAAACTCAAAAGCTACCTTCAAGATATCAAATATAAAAAACCTTTCAGCCAGTGGGTTCTTCTCTCTAGATACTCTTCCTATCTTTACTCCTCTTTTTCAACGTTTTATAAATATCAAATTATATATCTTATAATACTATTTCACAAAGGAAAATGTCAACAAATTTTAAACTAAATTTTTAAAAGGAATAAAATCCCTCACTTAACATATTATTTTATAATGCGAGTATATTATTCCAAAAATAAGACAATAATATAATTGTTAATCATTTATTTAGGAGGTTTAAAATGAATTATTTTTCAAAGGCTAACGAATTTTACAACACTCAAGACTATTCAGTTGCTTTAGATTTTTATAACAAAGCTATTGAAAGTAAGCAGTATGAAGCACATTCATATTACAACGCTGGTGTTTGTTATATTAAATTAAAAGAATTTGATAAGGCAATAAAAATGATAACATCGGCTCTTAGTTATTGTAAGGAATCAAAATACTTCTTTAACTTAGCATATTGCTATTCAATGAAAAAAGATAATCAGAAAGCTCTAAGATTTTTCAATCTAGCATGGGCTCTTGACCATAATGACAAAGATTGTGAAAAAGCAATCAAATTAATAGGAAAAAAACTTAATAAAACTAGGCCATAAAAGGGACTGTATCAACATGATACAATCCCTTTCTACAAGTTTAAGATTATAACAGGACTATATCAAATGATATAGTCCTTAATTTTTTCTCTAATATTATTTTTACCATTCACCAATTACCTTATCATCTCTGTGAGTGCTAGCAAAATCAGCTGTTGCAAAATAATCTCCTGTACTTGCAAAGGTAGTATCTACCGGAATCCATTTTTTCTCACTTGGTATATAAACTTCATTCCAAGCATGTGGTCCCCATGTAGTCCCTGTGTAACCTTCTCCTGAAACTATTCTAACCCTAAGCCCTACATCTATTGCCATAGATGCATACAAACTTGCATAGTCAAAACATACACCTTCTCTTGTATTAAACGCTTGTATTGCACCTGATGTAACGCCTTTACCTTGATTTCTTGTAATTTCCTCAGCCTTAGCATCATCATACTGAATGTTCTCTCCTACCCAGTTATATAATGACCTAGCCTTTTCTAAATCTGTATTATCACCTTTAACAATTTCCTGTGCTTTAGCTTTAATTGCTGCATCTCCTTTTATAGCCTCAGCTAAAGTTACTCCATTATAATAAATTATAGTTTTTTCACTTACATTTCCATTTGCACTCTCTACCTTATTTGGACTTGCAAATTCATAATCCTGAAAAGGATTTTCTGCACTGCTAACTTGTACGCTCTTTGCATTTTCAATAGCCCTTGTAATAAATGTAGATTCTCCTTTTATAGGGATTATTCCCCTAACAACTAAAAGTGTAAATATACTTGCAACTATCATACAGTATGCAAAAGCTACCGGTATACTAAATAGTAGCCCTGAAACTCCAGCTCTTTTACTATTTTTCATAAACTTTTTATTCTCTAGGTTATTTAAACCTCGAACTAGCACTACTTTCTTAAAAATAGTTAAAAATATATTTAAAATTAAATATATTATATAAGTTGATATTCCATAAACTACTACCGTAAGGATATAAGCTGTAAGTGATGGCGATAATACATCAAAATTAATATAACTTATAAGTATTGATATCCCCTTATCTACAACTGAATTATTTTGTATAACATAGTATGTTATAATCGCGCCTATATAAGCAAGTATAACTCTTATTCCAAACATAAAATCTGAAAGTAATGTTTGTTTATTGAACTTTTTAATACTCGCACTAATAAGCGTTATTGCAAATATAGCAACAAGTAGTATATCTAGATAACTACCTCTCATAATATTCCTCCTCAAATTCATCATTCGTTACTTTTTTTACTACTTCTGAAACTAAATCAAACCCATATCCTTTACCAACTAAAAATCTATAAAGTTTTTGTGATAATTTATACTTGTCTGTTTCTCTTTTCCTCATAGTATCATATCTTCTTTTTGCAAGCTTTATTGCAACATCAAGTTCTGTGTCTTCATCTGCAAATTCGCTCAGTGCATCTTTTATAATTAACTCATCTATGCCTTTTCTAATAAGAGCATATTTAATTTTATTTTTGCCCTCTGTTTTAAGTCTGTCTCTTATATACATTCCCGCAAAATTTTTATCGTTTATATATCCATACTCCCTTAAAAAATCTATTGCTACCACTGCGACCTCTTCATCATAACCTTTTTCTATCAGTTTAGCATGAACTTCTTTCTCAGATTTATAATTTCTCTCAATAATCCTTAATGCTGTATTTTTGCATTTTTTAAATTCATCTTCCACTACAATCTTCTTAATTTTTACAAGGTCTATTTGCATATTAAGTTTTAAATTTTCTTTGTATACAAATTCAGCATCACACGCAAATGTAAACTCACCATCTACATATACATTGACCCTCTCTTTATTTCTCTTTTGTACTTCAATGTCTGTTATTTTACTCATAAATTTATTCCTCTGATTTTAAAATGTGAATTGTTGGCTCTTTAAGATATTTATTCGCAACTCTTGTAATATCATCTTTTTTAAGTTTTTCAAGTTTTTCCATATCAACTCTAAAATCATCAATCTTAAGCTCTTCAAGACTTTGATGCATAACATAGCTACAAAGTTCCGCTGAATCTTCTAGTGTTGATAATACCGCTGTCTTATGAATTTTTTTCATAAGTCCAAGTGTCTTTTCATCAATATTTATAACTTCATTTCTGATATCTTCTATAACATCTTCAATAGCCTCTAAACTCTCATCTAATGATTCTTCACCAACTGCTATAAAAGTATTCATAAGTCTTATGTTTTTACTTAAATCTATACATGTGTATACATCATAAGCAAGTCCTCTTTTCTCTCTAAGTTCCCTAAATAATATAGAGTTAGAACTCTCACCAAGTTTATGGTTAAGTATCTTAAGTGGCATCTCATCATCTTCTGTCATCTCATTTAATGAATACAGATAACTAATAGTACTTTGCTCTATTTGTTTTTTATAAGTTGTAAAAATCCCTGCATTATTTTTTTCATTAACTATCTCTATTTTCTTTGCACATGTCCCGCTCCAGTCTTTAAATACATTATTTATATATTCAAAACTTTCTTCATGTTCAAGTGAACTTACTATTACAAGTGTTGCATTATCAGGTGTATAATATTTTTTGTAGTACTCTAATAATTGTTCTTTAGTAAAGTTTTCTACAACTTTTTCTGTGCCAAGCACATCATATCTTAATGCTGACTTTGTAAATGCAAACTCATTAAGTCTTCTAAAACTTAAGTCTTCTACACTATCCTTACTGCTTCTAATTTCTGCGAGAACAACACCTTTTTCTCTCTTAATTTCTCTTTTATCAAATTTAGAGTTCATAACCATATCCCCTAAAAGTTCAGTTGCATTTTTAATTTCTTCACTTAAACAACTAGCACTATAAACTGTTGCTAAATTATCTGTGTAAGCATTATAATCTCCGCCTAAAAATTCAAGTTCATTATTTAACTTTTCATTGTTTCTAGTTTTAGTTCCTTTGAACATCATATGTTCTAAAAAGTGTGATATTCCTTTTTCATTTTCCACCTCATAAAGAGAACCTATATTAAATCCAATATTTACTGCTGCAATATTTGTATTTCTTTTTATTGTAATTACCTTTAAACCATTGTCTAATTTGTACATCTTATTGTCAAAATTCCATTTATCCATATAAATCTCCATTTTTTAATCTCTATTTACTATATTTCTTACTATATTCTAAATTTCATTGTATAATATTAATTAGGATAAATGCAATAGAATTTTGGGGTGATTTTTTTAATGAACAAAAATATACTAATAGTTGAAGATGAACTTAGAATTAGAATTCTTCTAAGGGACTACTTAAAAAAAGATGGATTTATCATCATAGAAGCAAGCGATGGTGAAGAAGCTTTAAAATGCTTTTCTGAAAGCAATATAGACTTAGTTATCCTAGACATAATGATGCCAAAAATTAATGGATTTGAAGTTTGCAAAACAATTCGTTCTGTTTCAAATATACCAATCATATTACTTACAGCAAGAGAGGAAGAAGAAGATAAACTTCATGGCTACGATTTAGGTGCTGATGACTATGTTACAAAACCATTTAGTCCAAAAGTTTTAGTAGCTAAAGTTAAAGCTTTGCTTAAAAGAACTGAATCAGATCACATAAATAAAAATCTTTCAAATTTTGATGGATTAAAGATAAACAAATTATCTCACGAGGTAACTCTTGATGGTAATGAACTATCATTATCTCCAAAAGAATACGATTTACTCCTTTATTTAACATCTAATAAAGGAATTGCACTCTCTAGAGATAAGATTCTTGATAACGTTTGGGGTTATGACTACTTTGGAGACATAAGAACTGTTGATACAAATATAAAAAGACTTCGTGAAAAGTTATTACATAAATCTTCATACATAACTACGGTAAGAGGAAGTGGATATAAATTTGAAGTTAAAGAAGAAAAATAATATATTTGAGAAATTAAAGATAACCAATAGTATTTCAAAAAAATTAATACTAATCATATTTGCTCTAATTTCATCACTTGTAATAGGCTTTATGATATTTCAAAGTTTTTTCTTTCAAATGTATTATACAGATAAAAAAAGTGAAGACCTTCAAAACTCAGTTTTAAAATTTAGAACAATGTACCAATATAAAGCTATTACAAATCCCGCAGAATTAAATTCTGCTATGGCACTATTTGATATAGAAAATACTGCTAAAATAGCGATTTACTCTACTGATGGAAAACTTAGATATGTAGTTGGAGAAAAAAGTACTCCTGGGCTTGAAGAAACATTAAATAGTATTTTTAATAAATTATACTATGATAAGAGATATACAAATCAGCTTATAGAATCAAACAAAATAATCACAACACTTGTATCTAGTGATTCTGATGATAACCATATTGTATCTATGGCACCATTTTCACTATACAAACAAAATGATTCTGTACTTATTGCTATATCTCCACTAAGACCAATTCAAGAGGCAAGCACCATAATGAATGATTTTTATAAAGCAACTTTCTTTGTACTTATTTTCATTTGCCTTGTTCTTGCATATATATTTTCTAACCTTATATCTAAACCACTCCTTAAGTTAAATCAAACTGCTAAAAAAATGAGTAGTATGGATTTCTCTGAAAAGTGTGAGATACAAAGAAATGATGAAATAGGGAATTTAGCTAATACACTTAACTTTTTATCTTCAAATCTTTCAAGTGCACTTGAAGATTTAAAAGGTAAAAATAAATCACTTGAAAAAGAAATAGAACAAGAGCGTGAAGTTGATAAATTTAGAAAAGACTTTATCGCTGGTGTATCACATGAACTTAAAACACCGATAGGAATAATTTCTGGTTATGCAGAAGGCTTAAAAGATGGAATTGTAGATGAAGATTCTCGTGATGTCTACCTTGATGTCATTATAGATGAAGCTAGTAAAATGAATAAGCTTGTACTTGATATGCTTAATCTTACAAAACTTGAATCTGGAAAAACAGAACTTGTACTAAGTAACTTTTCACTTAAAGAATTAGTAGAAACAATTATTTCAAAACACAAAAACAATATGGAAGAAAAATCTTTTACTTTGAATATTGATATATCACTAGATGATAATTTTTATGCAATTGGTGATTCATTTAAGATAGAACAAGTTATAACTAACTTTGTGACTAACGCTATAAAATATAGCCCAGATAATGAATCTATAAATATATCTTTAAAAAGATTAAAAAATCAAATAATCTTCTATATTGAAAATACAGGTGTTTCACTTGATGAAAACGCACACGAAAAAATTTGGACACAGTTCTATCGTGCAGATAACTCTAGAAATAGAGATGGTGGTAGCACAGGACTTGGACTTTCAATAGCTAAAAATATCCTAGAACTTCATAACAGTTCATTTGGATCAAAAAATACAGAAGATGGTGTTCTCTTCTACTTCTCCCTTGAAACTGAAGAGTAATATAAAAAAACTCAAATTCTTAATAATAGAATTTGAGTTTTTTAATCTTATAATATAACTTAACATAGTTACTCATGATTTAAATATAGCAAAAAAATGCGATAAAATAATAAAAATTAAAGATGGGCAAATTCTTTTATAAATTACAAAAAAAACAAAGGAGTGTTTTGATTCAAACCAAAACACTCCTTATCATTTACTAAAGAAATAATTTCCCTATTATATTACCATACTCTAAAATTACACTTGCAAAAACTACTGATACAATAGTCATAAGCTTTATAAGTATATTCATAGCTGGTCCTGAAGTATCTTTGAAAGGGTCACCCACAGTGTCACCTACTACTGCTGCCTTATGGGCATCACTACCTTTTCCACCATGCTGACCGCCTTCTATATACTTTTTAGCATTATCCCAAGCACCACCTGCATTAGACATAAAGATAGCAAGTAAAACTCCTGTTCCAACTCCACCTGCGATAGTTCCTGCTAAAGCTTCAACTCCAAATAAGAAACCTACTGATAAAGGAATTACTATTGCAAGTATTCCAGGAAGTATCATTTCTCTTAAAGCTGCCTCAGTTGAAATTTCAACACATCTTTCATAATCTGGCTTTTCACTTCCATCCATAATCCCTTTTTTCTCTCTAAACTGTCTTCTAACCTCTTCTACCATTTGAGTAGCAGCCTTACCAACAGCCTCCATAGTTAATGCCCCAAATAAGAAAGGTAGCATACACCCTATTAAAAGTCCTACAAGAGTCATAGGGTTAAGTAAGTTAATAGTATCTATATTTACAGCCTGTGCATATGAAGCAAAAAGTGCAAGTGCTGTAAGTGCTGCTGAGCCTATTGCAAAACCTTTACCAATAGCAGCAGTAGTATTTCCTACTGAATCAAGCTTATCTGTAATTTCTCTTACATCTTCATCAAGACCTGCCATTTCTGCAATTCCACCAGCATTATCTGCTATTGGCCCATATGCATCAACTGAAATTATAGTCCCAGAAGTTGCAAGCATTCCAACTGCTGATAGGGCTATTCCATAAAGCCCCATAGCTGAATCTTGCATCCCTCCCATACTTATATAAGAAACTAAAATCCCTGTTCCAATAATAAGTATAGGTGCAACTGTTGACTTCATACCAACTGCAAGTCCCTGAATTAAATTAGTTGCTGCACCTGTTTCTGACTTATCCGCAATAGATTTTACTGAATTATAGTCAGATGATGTATAAATCTCTGTAATCTTTCCTATTATAGTTCCAACTACAAGCCCAACTATAACTGCTATAAAAGGCTTCATACTTGAAAGTAATAAATTACTAAGAATTGCTGCAAAAATAATAGTTATCGCAACAGCTATATACATTCCATTATTAAGTGCTTTTTGTGGATTATCACTTTTAGAAAGTTTCACATAGAAAATTCCAATTATAGAAGCTATAATCCCAGATGCGGCTATTAATATTGGGAAAATCATAGCATTATCAAATCCTACTTTTGTACTAACTGCAAGCCCAAGAGTTATAGCTGAAATAATAGAACCAACATATGATTCAAATAAATCTGCTCCCATACCTGCAATATCCCCAACATTATCTCCTACGTTATCTGCAATAACAGCAGGGTTTCTTGGGTCATCCTCTGGAATTCCAACTTCAACTTTCCCAACAAGGTCTGCCCCAACATCAGCAGCCTTAGTATAAATCCCACCACCAACTCTAGCAAAAAGAGCTATTGATGAAGCCCCAAGACCAAAACCAGTTATATTCTCTACGCCAATTTTATCAAGTCCAAATGTCATTGCAAGTATTGCAAGCCCTAAAATCCCAAGACCAACAACACAAAGCCCCATTACTGCCCCACCAGAGAATGCTACTGATAAAGCTTCTTTTTGACCTTTAGTAGCCCCCTGAGTAGTTCTAACATTTGCCTTAACACCAATTTTCATACCAGCATATCCAGCTATAATTGAAAAGCCTGCCCCAAGTATAAAACTCACAGAAGTTTTCCAACTTAGGAATATAGCTATTAAAATAGCAACCACTACTATAAATACTCTTAAGTATTTAAACTCTCTCTTTAAGAAAGCCATTGCCCCTTCTGCTATACTATCTGATATTTCCTTCATTTTTTCATTTCCAGCATCTTTTTTAGATATCTCCTTTGCCACAAGAAATGCTATAAGTAATGTTACAAGAGCGATAGCTATTACTATGATTAGATTGTTCATAAATAATTATTCCTCCAGTTTTATTCATCAGTAAAGTATATTCATAAACATGCACTTTTATAAGTATTTTCTACAATTTTTGATCTCTTTTTATGTAAAACTACAAATTCATTAACATATATATTTTTTAACATTAAAATAAGCTATGATAAATCCTCTTAATTTATCATAGCTTATTTATCTTATGTTAAAGCCTCAATCAAACTTTCCTTACTAAATATAGAACCAATTGAGTTATATCTTGTTACAATATCACATATATCATCATTTCCATATAATCCTTCATCCTCAACGGCATCTAAAACTGCATAGCAAATGCTATCCTTGATAGTAAAACAACTTATAAGTTGATCTAGGTTATCATCAATTACATCTCTAACTTCTTGTGTAAACTCCTCCCCTACATCTTCTTGAATTTTTGCAATTACATTTCTTCTGTTAACATTGTTTTTCTGACTTGAATTTATAACATCTTTAACTTTAATCCAGTAATCAGATTTATCATTTTCTCTCATAAACTTAAAATTATATTTTAATCCTCTTTCATTAAAACTCTCACCACTTAAAACATTAAAATATAATTCTTTCCCATTATAACTTCCATTTAAAGCAATAAATAATCCTTGAAGTCTTTGCTGTCCATCTAGAACTAATAATTTTTGATTTTCTGTAACTGGTTCAGGATTGCTATTTATATTAACGCCTTCACTATAAGTATTGACAAATCTTCTATAATTAATTGCCTTCTTTGTTTTTAAAACAAGAAAAACTCCTACTGGGTATTCTCTCATAATACTATCAGCAAACTTTTCTATTTGCTCCTCTCTCCAAATAAATTCCTTTTGCACATTAGGTAACCAAAAGCCCCCTTGTTCAATAGGATTATTGAAGTATGTTATAACCTTTTTAATTGATATACTGTTATATCCCATTTTTTCTTCCTCCTAATCTCTTTTACTATATATAATTCTATGTATTAATATAGCCATATTATTCTATTTTTAGACACAAAAAAGATTTAACTTTATATTAAAAGTTAAATCTTTTATTTAGCTTATCTAGTTTTTTGAATCTTAACTATTATGAAAACCTATTCTTATTATTGTTTAGGTGTTCCTCAAATGTATTGTTATTATTTATATTTTGCTTTAGCTGATTACTATCACCTTTTATAAATTCATCTAAATTATCAAGCTTGCTTTTTTTCTTTTTATTCTTCGCCATAGTAAGCACCTCCTTAATTTAATAACGCATTATTTTACTTCTTAGTACAACTATTTATCTAAACTATGTATTAGTTTATCATTTATAGTATTTAACATATCACTAAATTTTATAAGAGGTATTTGCTTCCTAATTTTCCTTTACTTCTATTTGGACTTCTGTTATAAATTCTTTTATATCCCCTGTCTCGTGTATATCAACTTTATATATTTCTATTGGCTCTGACTTAATTTTAAGGTTATTGCTTTTCATATATTTAAACATACCATTTAAAACTTTCTTTTTATTTGAATAATCCCCTCTGTAAGTGCAACAAAGGTATAGTCCTTCATTAAAACTCATATTTCTATAATCTATCTCATCTATATCCTCATCACCTAAAAAACAAAATACTGATTTATAAAAATCATATTCACCACATTCTAATTTTTCTAATGAAAACATAGCACCAATATTATTATTTCCAAGCATATTAAATTTACCTTCAAATTTTTTATGTAGCTTTTTTATTAAAAAATCAGTTTCCTCATCTTTTTTTATATCTCCATTAAGAATTATTGCCTTTCGTTCTTTCAACTTTTCTAGCTTAATTTCATTACAAACACTGACTTTTAAGTCTTCATTTATAATCGCAAGTCTTTTTTCTACTTCAGCCTTTTTCTTTTTGAACTCTTCAATTTTTCTATCTAAAATATTAATCTCCTCGTTAAATAAATCTTTAGTTGAACTAAGAGTTCTATTATCTATATATTCCTTGATTTTTTTCATTGGGAAATTAAGTTCTCTAAGTTCTTTTATAAGATTTAACTTCCAAATATCATTGATACTATAAAGTCTATATGCATTTTCATCTCGTATAGGGTTTAATATCCTAAGTCTTTCATAATACATAAGTGAATCTTTCCCTATGTTATATATTTTTGATATTTCTCCAATCTTATAATACTCTTTCATTGTAAATTCCCTCCAAAAAAAATTAAAACTTCACATTGACTCTAGTATTATACCATAGTTTAAAATTAACCCATAAGGAAGTGATAAAATGGACTCGGCTAGTAGGAAAGCCTTAAAAAAGAAATTTATTAATTATCTAATTCCATCAGTATGTGCAATGTGGGTATTCTCACTTTATACAATAGTTGATGGTATCTTTGTTGGAAGATATGTTGGTGCAAATGCACTTGCAGCAGTTAATATATCAATGCCATTCATAAACTTTATATTTGCCCTATCAATTTTATTCTCTGTTGGTGCATCAACTGTAATATCTATCTATCTTGGTGAGAATAAACATAAAAAAGCAAACTCAATATTTACACTTGGATTTATAATTTTACTTATTTTATCTACAATTATATTCTTAGCAGTATATTTTGAGCCCGAGAAAATTTCACTTTTTCTTGGTGCTGACCAATCTACACTTACGTATGTTATAAAATACCTTAAGACAATCGTATTCTTTAATGGTTGCTTTATGATTGCTTACTACCTTGAAGTTTTATGTAAGACTGATGGGTCTCCTTATTTATCTATAATAGGAGTTGTTGTAGCTGCATTTACAAATATATTTCTTGACTATATCTTTGTAGCGAAATTACATATGGGCGTTGAAGGGGCTGCATTTGCAACAGGATTATCTCAATTGCTATCTGGACTTATATTCCTAAGTTACTTCTTAGGTAAAAAATCAAATTTAAAACTTAAAAAGTTTAAAATAGATCTTAAAGAAATTAAAAGAATCATAGTAATTGGTTTTCCAGATTCAATCACAGAACTTGCAACAGGACTTGTCATTCTTTTATTTAATAAATGTATATTAAAATATATTGGTGAGGATGGACTTGTTGCATATAGCATTATTAGCTATGTCAACTCACTTGTAATAATGTCTATGATTGGTATAACACAAGGAATGCAACCACTTATAAGTTTTTATTATGGAAAAAAACATTTTAAATCTATCAGATATATTTTTAAATTAAGTATTATTTCAGTAAGCATTATGGCTTTATTCTCATTTGGAATATCAATGTTATTTACAACAAATATAGTTTCATTATTCCTAGATAATAATGCATCAATATATTTAAATAACCTTTCTATAAATTCATTTAGAATCTATTCATTTTGTTTCTTACTACTTGGGTTCAATATAATGATTTCAGGATTCTGTGCTGCTATTGAAAAACCATTTTATGCAACTTTAATCTCTCTATCAAGAGGTCTTGTTATTGTTGTATTAGTTCTAATTTTACTAACTAGTTTATTTGGAAGTATTGGTATTTGGGTAACAACAACTGTATCAGAAAGCATTTGCCTTTTGATCTCATTACTTGTAATAAAACAAATACAAAAGCAAATTATTTTGCAAGAAAAAAAAGTAGCCTAGAATCAATACGACTCTAGGCTATTTTCTATTTATTATCTTTCATATCAATCTCATCTTTGATATATCTATTTGCCACTGATACATGTTCTAATACCTCAAACATTTCAGCTTCCTTAGTTTCACTAGCCATAACTACAAGATAATCTCCTGCAATTACTTTAGTATAACCTCTTGGAATAATCTCTTTATCTCCTCTTTTTATAGAAACAAGAAGACAACAATCTGGGAAGTTTATATCTTTTACAAGTTTCCCCTCTATCTCTGATCCAACTTCAACAACACTCTCTATTAAAGTTTTATTACTTGAAACAATCTCTCCTTTTTTATACCCAATTTTCCCGAGTAATCTATCAAGAAGTGTTTCATATATAGGCTCCATTTTTAGAAGATCTGAAACTGTATATGAGACAATTACTACTATTGAAAGTGCAAGTAAATGCTCAAACGATCCTGTCATTTCCATTATAAGAACCATCCCAGTTATTGGTGCTTTTACTATTGATGCAAAGTTACCTGCCATTGCAAGAATAATAAAATTAAGTACGAATATACTAGGAAGTCCCAGTGAATGACATATTATAATTCCAAATATATCTCCAATAACCCCACCTAAAACTAAAAGTGGGAAGAAAATACCTCCCGGTATTCCTGAACCAAAACAAATAATTGTAAATAAAAACTTTATAACAAGAAGTGTAAATAACATTATAAGTGAATATCCAGCTGATGGAAGGCTCATTATAAGCCCATGTCCTCCACCTATAAGTATTGGTAGTGTTACTGCAATTATCCCTGTTAATATAAATGGTATTATCACCTTGGCTTCTACTGGTATTTTAATTTTCCCATATAAATTTTGAGCTACAACTATTCCTTTTGAAAAAATAGCACCACCGACTCCAATAATTACTCCTAAAAGTATTAGAGTCCAATAATATTTTAATGGTAGTGTTTGCATTTGCACTCCAAAATCTAATGCAAGACCAGCGTGTAAAACCACTCTTAATACAAAGTCAGCAGTAAGTGATGCTGTCATTGCTGATATTAAAACTATTGGTGAAAAATTCTTATGTACTTCCTCTAAGGCAAAAATAACTCCTGATAACGGAGCATTAAAAGCTGAACTAAGTCCTGCTGATGCACCTGCTGTGATCAGAAACTTTTGTTCTATGTTAATCCGTTTAAATAATTTTCCAAACCCTTGACCTATCGATGCTCCCATCTGTACAGATGGTCCCTCTTTACCAACTGAAAGTCCCGACCCAAGGACTAATATCCCGCCAAGAAACTTATATATTAATACCTTAACCCAACTTACTTTTAGGTTTCTACTTAATATACCTTCAACTTGCGGTATACCACTTCCCGATATCATTGGCTCTCGTCGTACCATTTTACCTACTATAAATCCTCCGATTATAAGTAATGTAAACACAACTATAAGACCGACATAATCATGTCTAGCCCAAGCGTATAGGTCCTTAAACTTTGCAAATAACAAATCAACAAGTACTCTATTAAAAACCATAACAATACCTGCTATAAATCCTACTAAAGCACCTTCAATGATAAGCTTAGACTTAAGGTTTTTCCTATTATTAAGCATATGCTTAATTTGTCCACTCTCCAAAACTTCTCACATCTCCCCATTCGTAATATTTATTTTTTGATATTCGACATCTATTATATTATATTACTTATTCTCATTGCAAACAAAGTCTATTTACCTCAAATTCTGCAATTATTAGCTTTTGTGGTAATTTAATCTTACTTCCCTTAGTAATTCACTTCTTCTTATTTTTTACTATTTTGAGTATTTAAAAGTTTATTAACCTAAATGTTAACAAACTTTTAAATGTCGAAAATCCATTGATTATGTCGTTTCTATGGTATATAATTGAGGGGCGTAAGTAATTGTTAACATAAAAAACATAAAGTTTGTCATTTTTATAACACACTATATACATATTTTACTAAAATTACTTACCTATTACTTAAGAAAAAAGTTTAGGAGTGGATTACATGTTAAATAGAAAAACAAATAAAATTTCTATAATCGGAGCTGGATTCGTAGGATCAGCATCTGCATATGCTTTAATGATACAATCATTAGCAACAGAAATAGTAATAGTTGACATAAATAAAGAAAAGGCTGAAGGAGAAGCTATGGACCTTGCTCATGGTGCTTCATTCGTTAAGTCAGTAGCAGTAACAGCTGGAGATTATGCTGATACAGCTCACTCAGACATCGTTGTTATAACAGCCGGTGTTGGACAAAAGCCAGGTGAAACAAGACTTGATTTAATCAACAAAAACGTTGCGGTATTTAATCAAATAATACCTGAAATTGTTAAATATAGCCCAAATGCTATATTACTTGTTGTTTCAAATCCAGTTGATATTTTAACACATATAGCTTATAAAATATCAGGATTCCCTAAAAACAGAGTTATCGGTTCAGGAACAGTTCTTGATACATCAAGACTTAAATATATGCTAGGTGAGCATTTTGATATTGCACCTCAAAATGTTAATACATACATAGTTGGAGAGCACGGAGATTCAGAAATTGTTGCTTGGAGTTTAACAGACGTTGCTGGAATGCCAGTGGACAAGTACTGTGAAGAAGTTTGTGGTAAATGTGATTCTACAATGAGAATTGAAATACCTGAAAAGGTTAAAAATGCTGCTTATGAAATCATAAACAGAAAAGGATACACAAACTACGCTATCGGATTATCAGTAGCTAGAATAGTTGAAGCTATCTTAAGAGATGAAAACTCAATCCTTCCATTATCTTCATTATTTGAAGGTCAATATGGAATTGAAGGAGTTCATTTAGCTGTTCCTACAATAGTAAACAGAAGTGGAGCTAAAAAAGTTCTTGAAATGCCTTTAAGTGAATTAGAGAAATCAAGATTAAAAGAATCAGCTGAGTTATTAAAATCACACATAGAAAGTTCAAACTTAGTTAAATAGTATATAAAAAGGATGAAGCATTTGCTTCATCCTTTATTTTTTAATCCATATATAAAACTACTGGGCAGTGATCTGATCCTAATATATTTTGATGTATATCAGCATCTTTGATTCTCTCTTTTAATTTTTCTGATGCAAGGAAGTAATCAATTCTCCAACCTGTATTATTCTCCCTAGCTTTCGCTCTATATGACCACCAAGAATATTTCCCTGTGACCTCTGGGTAGAAATATCTAAAACTATCAACAAATCCTGAACCCATTAATATATCCATCTTCCCTCTTTCTTGTGGTGAGAATCCTGGACTATTTCTATTTGTTTTATAATTTTTAAGATCTATTTCTTTATGTGCTACATTTAAATCTCCACAAACTACAACTGGTTTAATGTTATCAAATGCCATTAGATATTCTCTAAATGCATCTTCCCATGACATTCTATAATCAATTCTTGCAAGTTCATTTTGAGCATTTGGTGTATAAACAGTTATCATATAAAAGTCTTCAAATTCAAGAGTTATTACTCTTCCCTCTTTATCATGCTCTTCTATATCCATCCCATATCTAACACTTAAAGGCTCTTTTTTTGTAAAAATTGCAGTTCCTGAATATCCTTTTTTCTCTGCATAATTCCAATACTGGTAGTAATCTTTAAGTTCTTCATCAAGATTAATTTGTCCTGCTTGAAGTTTACTCTCTTGTATACAAAATATATCTGCATCTTGCTCTTTAAAATAATCTATAAACCCTTTTTTAACACAGGCTCTTAGACCATTGACATTCCATGATATTAACTTCATATTAGTTCCTCCTAATTTATCCTTAGTTTAGTTCATAACCGTATTGATGAAGTGTTTTACTTGATTTATCTTTTATCTTAGCTGAAAACAAATCCGAATACTTTTCTTTTAATACTAAATACTCAATGCTAAGGTCAAGTCTACTTTTACTCCATAACTTTGTAAATGCAGCTCTTCCTCCATTTTTATTTACTATTTTTTCTACATAAGAAATTAACTCTTCCTCATTTTTAAATTCTGAAAATTTCATATCTATGTTAAATGTTTCTTTCATTTCTTTTTCAACACTTAATAATTCTTTATAAAATTCTTCATGTAAAATCTTCATCTCTCAACTCTCCTAAAAATTTAATTACTAGTCTATTATACATCCTAATTATATAGATTTTAATTATTTTTAGTAAAATATCCTAGTTTACTTTATCTTTTTTGTTTCTACTTGCTCATTTCCATTAAGGTCAACAGTTACATCTTCTATAACTATTTCCTCTACTGGTTTATCATTCATTCCTGTCTGAACTACATTTAATTTTTCTACTATCTCAAGCCCTTCTGTAACCTTTCCAAAAGCTGCATAACCTCCATTTAAATGAGGTGCATCACCAGTCATTATAAAGAATTGACTTCCACCTGAATTAGGGTCATTAGCCCTTGCCATAGATAGAACACCTTTAGTATGTGCTATATCGTTTATATTAAATCCATTTGCAGCAAATTCACCTTTGATGCCATAACCCGCATCACCAGTTCCATCCCCCTTAGGACATCCACCTTGAATCATAAAATCTTTTATCAATCTATGCACTGTAAGTCCATCATAAAAATCACTATTTGCAAGTTCTGTAAAATTCGCAACTGTATTAGGTGCTTTATGTGGATATAACTCTGCTTTTATTGTTCCATATCCCTTGATTTTTATTTCAGCTACTGGTAACTTTTCTGGAGCTTCTTTCTCACCACACCCTGCAAACGCAAATGCGAAAACTGGTAATAATAAAAGTCCTGCTATAATAAATTTCTTTTTCAAAATTCTTCCCCCTTAAATCCCTTATATTAACTTAAATTATACAATATAAACTCCTTTAGTTTCCATAATATTTCAAAGTAAATTTATTAAAATTACAAGAATATTTTGTAATTTATTAATTTTAACCTATAATTTAACTATGAAATATTTTTTAATGGGGGTTTTTTATATGGCAAGCATACTCAAACCAAACGATACTATTGCTTTCTTTGCAGCATCTAATGGGTTATCTCCTTTTTCTAAGGACAACATAACTTCACTTAAACTTATCTTAGAAAGTTTCGGACTTAAAGTTATTTATGGGAATAATCTTTTTGCCCTAGATAAAAATATCGTTTTTAATGAATCATCATTAATCAAAGGACAAAATTTAAATAATCTTTTTGCAGATAAAAGCATACGCGCTATATTTGATTTATCAGGAGGAGATTTATCAAATTCAATTATAGAATTTCTAGACTTTGATATTATAAAAAGAAATCCAAAACCTTTCTTTGGATACAGTGACCTTTCAACAATATTAAATACTATTTATGCTAAAGCTGGATTTCCAACTTTTTATTACAACCTTAAAAATCTTATAACAGGTGATTATAAGGAACAACAAATAGAACTTTTTAAAAATTCTATAATGGGAGATTCTAATGATTTATTTAAATTTAAATATGAGTTTCTAAGTGGTAAATCCTTACGTGGGGTTGTTGTTGGAGGTAATATAAGGTGTACTCTAAAACTTGCTGGTACACCTTATCTCCCTAGTTTTGCTAATAAAATTTTATTTTTAGAAGCTTACAGTGGTAATGCTGCAAAGATTTATACTTACCTAAATCAGTATAGACAAATTGGTGCATTTAATGATTTAAAAGGAATAATTCTTGGTAGTTTTACAGAAATGGAACTTAATAATATTTCTCCTTCAGTTTATGATATGCTTACTGAAATTCTTGGAGAAAATAATAAAATCCCTATTGCAAAAACTTATCAACTTGGTCATGGTTCTGATGCTAAGTCCATAGTAATAGGTGGTTCTTGCACTTTAAATTAATTAATCAAAAAAAGGTACTGTGAAGTACCTTTTTTTGCGTTCAAATTTATCTTTCTAAGTTTTGTCCACCTTTTGTATAATTTTTACACTTATTCAAATAAACGTTTTCATGATAAATTAAATCTATGATAATTGTATAGTTAAAATTTAAAAATTAAGGAAAATTTAAGGAGATTTTATATGAAAAATGAAAACATATTGCTTAAAAGAAACAAAAAAGTATTACCTTTATTCTTAGCTGGATCACTTGGTTTTAGTTTTGTTGCCTGTGGTAGTGATGCTGCTGTTGAAAACACAACAGAATATAGAGTTACCGAGGAAGGTACTGAACTTCTTATGACAAACAATGTTGTTTCACCTCACTGGTTCCCTACTGATTTATTAAAGTGGACACCAGAAACTGATAAAAATTTAAGTTTCAATAAAAGTGTAGTTCCTTTATCTGATAAAGTTGAAAAAGATAAACTTGAAGTTGTAAACCAAACTCAAAATAAGAATATGGATGTAGTTGCTATTTCTATAATGAACTCTAGCACTAGTGGTAACCCTTCTCGTGGTTCTACTAAATTCTCATCAAATACATTCTCATACTGGCAATACATAGACAAGCTAGTATACTGGGCTGGTTCATCAGGAGAAGGTCTTATAGTCCCTCCAACACCAGATGTTACAGACTCTGCACATAAAAATGGTGTTCCTGTACTTGGAACAGTTTTCTTCCCAACTCTTGAACATGGTGGAAAACTTGAGTGGCTTGATACATTCCTAACTAAGGACAAAAATGGTAGTTTTCCAATAGTTGATAAACTAATTCAAGTTGCAGAAGAAATGGGCTTTGATGGTTGGTTCATAAACCAAGAAACTCAAGGTACAGATGAACTTAAAGAAAACCCATCAGATGAGGCAGTTCTTACAAAAGAACACTCAAAACTTATGCAAGAACTTATAAAAGAGTTTAAAGCTAAAGCTGGTGATAAACTTGAAATCATGTGGTACGACTCAATGACAGATGAAGGAGAAATGGATTGGCAAAATGCTCTTACAGATAAGAATGAAATGTTCTTAATTGATGGAGATAAAGAAGCTGTTGCTGATAGTATGTTCCTTAACTTCTGGTGGACAAACAAAAAGCTTGTTGATAAAGAGTTAATAAAAGCTTCTAATAAAAAAGCTAAAGAACTTGGAATCGATCCATATAGCTTATTTACTGGTATAGATACTCAATCTAATGGTACTACTACTCCAATCAGATGGGACTTACTTGAAGAAAGTGCTAAAGAAACATTTACTTCACTTGGCTTATATTGTCCAAGCTGGACTTACTTCTCATCAGATTCACCAGATTCATTCCAAGATAAAGAAAACAAATACTGGGTAAATGAACTTGGAAGTCCTGCACAGGCTACAACTTCTACCGGAACACAGTGGAGAGGTATTTCTACTTATAAAACAGAAAACACAGTTATAAACTCACTACCATTTAATACAAACTTTAATATTGGTAATGGATATAACTTCTTTATAGATGGAAAGCTTGTATCAAAACTTGACTGGAATAACAGAAGTATGGCTGATGTAATGCCAACTTATAGATGGATTATGGAACATGAAGGTGCTAATAAGCTTACTGCATCTTTTGATTATGCTAATGCATATTACGGTGGTAACTCAATTAAACTTTATGGTAATCTTGATGCTTTAAAAGCTTCAACTATCAAATTATTTAGTAGTGAACTTAAACTTACAAAAGATACTAAGTTTAAAACTGCTGCAAGAGGAGATGAGGGAACATCACTTGATTTAGTTCTTGAGTTTGAAGATGGCTTAAAAGAAGTTATCAAAGCTGATAATACTCTTACAGATGCATGGCAAGTATTAAGCTATGATGTTTCAAAATTTGCTGATAAAACAATACAATCAGTATCATATAAAATGTCTTCAGAAACTGCTGCAAATGGTGCTACTATAAATATAGGTTCAATTAATATTACAGATTCAAAAGCTGATGTTAAAACAGCTGACGTAACTAAAGTAAATGTTGAAGATACTATGTTTGAAGAAGATGATACACTTGCTGGAGTTAGACTTTCATGGGAGTCAGCTAACACAGAAAATCTTAGCCACTATGAAGTTTATAGAGTAAATTCAGATGATACTAGATCATTACTTGGTGCTACTCCATCAACAACTTTCTTTATTAACTCACTTTTAAGAGATGAAGTTGATGATGTAACAAAACTTGAAATTGTAGCCGTAAATAGTAATCTTGAAAGAGGTAAAGGTGCTACTTCAAGCTTCGAATGGCCAGATAATGATATGCCAAAAGCTAACTTTAGTGCAGAAACAACATTAATTGCCCCTGGTGGAGAAGTTAAATTCCAAAACTTATCCTCAGTAGTTACAGAATCAGTTGAATGGCATTTTGAAGGAGCTGCTACTCCTACAAGCACAGAAGATTCACCTACTGTAAAATATGATAAAGCTGGAACTTATGATGTTAAAATCATAGCTAAAAATGAGTTTGGTGATACTGAATACATCTTAGAAGACTTTATCACAGTTTCAGATAAAGCTAAGGATGGACTTGTAAATCTTGGACTTAACCAAAAATCTGAAGCTTCATCATTTGTAAACCCTGCTGAAGCAAATGAGTTTGCTCTTGATGGAAAAGTTGACACTAAATGGTGTGCAACAGGTAAAGCACCTCACACATTAACAGTCGATTTAGGAGAAGTTAGCACAGTAAGTGGAATAAATATGTCACATGCACAGGCTGGTGGAGAAGGTGAAGATATGAATACTGAAGACTTCTCATTCGAGTATAGTGTAGATGGAAAAACATTTGAGCCACTTCTTGTAGTTGAAGAAAATGAACTCGGAACATCTAAGCATACATTCAAAGCTACCGAGGCTAAATTCATAAGAGTTAATATAAATAAACCAGCGCAAGGTTCAGACTCTGCTGCAAGAATATATGAAGTAGAAATTCAAGGAATCAAAGGAAGTTTAAAATAATATAAATTAAAAGGAAGTATCTACTGCGATACTTCCTTTCTCTTATTTAAATACTTTATAAAGTCCATCTAATGTATAAAATACGTCTCTTGAACAAAGCTTTTCCATTTCATCCATAAGCATTGTTCCATATTGAACTAAAGCCTCATGATCTTCTGCCTCTAATATATCAAAGCCAAATTTCGCTCTTAATCTATCAGTTATAGCCTGTGCTAAGTAGTCTGCATATATTCTTGTTGCATCCCCGTTATATCCATACATAACTTCAGCTGTTCTTCCAAGTTCTTTTATGCTAAGTCCAAGTAATGTATATGTCCCTGTTATATCACTAGCCTCTTCTAAAAGTTCATTTTGTTTTGTTTTAAAGTTGATAGCTGCCTTAAGTCTTCTTCTGATATCACCTTTATCACATTCAATTATATTTTCTTTAATCCATTTGCTCTCTTCTCTCATTTCTATTTCTCCTTAGTTTGCATTTTAAGTAAAGGTTTTACTATACTTAGTATTTTAATATTATATACTAAACTCTAGTATTTTAAAAATATTTATCTAAATGCTTAATCTGATTTTATAGCATCCCACCATCAACAGTTAGAATTTGCCCTGTCATATATGATGCTTTATCAGAGCAAAGGAAAGCAACAACGTCTGCAATCTCACTAACTTTTCCAAATCTATTCATAGCTATTTCCTCTTCAAGTGCCTCTCTATCTTCCGTACTCATCCAAGAATTCATCTCTGTTTCTATAACCCCTGGTGCTACTGCATTAACTCTAACCCCTGACATAGCCATCTCTTTTGCAAGTGACTTTGTAAATAAGTTTATAGCACCCTTAGTAGTTGAATATAAAACCTCACAAGATGCTCCAACATTTCCCCATATAGAAGAAATATTAACTATTGAACCTTTTGTACTTAAAAGTGAATCCATAGCAAATCTTGAACAATTTAAAACTCCTTTTAAATTTGTATCAAGTATTCTATCCATAGCATCATCATCTACATCCATAAATAACCCCACCTGTGAAATAGCAGCATTATTAATTAAAAAATCTATCTTTCCAAATTCTGAAATAGCTGTATCAATAACTTCTCTACATCCACTAGTTGTTGCAATAGATGCTTTCACAACTATGCAACTAGTTCCGAGTGCCTTAATCTCCTCTAAAGTATCACTAGCAGCACTATCATTCCCTGCATAATTTAAAACTAAAGTTGCTCCATTTCTAGCAAACTCTAATGCAATTGCTTTTCCTATTCCTCTAGTCCCGCCAGTTATCACTGCAACCTTACCATTAAAATTCATAACCTATCTCCAATCTATATTAAAACTTCTTTTATAACTCTTTTAGCATTTCCACTAAATATTTTTTCTATCTCACTCATTGTAAAACCTTCTTTTGAAAGTCTATCTGCAAGTTTCATCATCTGAGTAGCATCTTCAATTTCAACCTTATTTTCAATACCATCAAAATCACTACCAAGACCTATAATATCAATTCCACCAACATTTTTTATATGCTTAATATGTCTTACCATATCATCAATAGTTCCAACCTCTTCGTCACTTACATCATCCCTATTAATTAAAAATGCACTACAAAAATTAATCCCTGTAATTCCACCATTCTCTGCCAGTTTTCTAAACATATCATCAGTCATATTTCTAGGATGTGGACTTCTCTCCCTAGCATTTGAATGTGATGCAATTATAGGTTTCTTAGAATATTTGATACAATCATAGAACCCAGCATCAGATAAATGAGAAACATCAACAAGCATACCAAGCTTATTCATTTGCTCAACTACTTCTATTCCTCTTTCCTTTAATCCCTTATCCTTAAACTTAAAACCAGCATTAGGATATCCTAAATCATTTTCAAAATTCCAAGTAAGTGTTATAAGTGATATACCCTCTTTTTTAAACTCTCTAAGCTTTTCTATATCACCCTTTATAGCATCTCCCTCTTCTATTGTTAGAAACGCTCCAAGTTTCCCTTCCTTCTCTGCTTTTTCTAAATCACTATAATTTCTACAAAGACTAATATAATCTTTATTAATTTCAAGTTCTCCCTTAAACTTTTTAAGCATTCTTTTGCAATAGTCATATGAATCCTCAACACAGTCTTTCTCTATGAACATTGCAAAAAATTGTGCAAGTGCCTTTCCCTCTTGTAACTTCTCTATATCAATACAAATATCATTCTTATAAAGCTTTTTATCACTTTCAAATATATGCATAGCTGTATCACAGTGTAAATCTATAAACTTCATTTTTCTTACCTCCAAATTATACTTACTTTATTATACTATTTTCACCTAAAAAAACCCACAATATTTCTAATGTGGGCTTATGCTAGAAAACTTCTATCCATTTAGTTTTTTTCTTTCTTGGCTTTTCTATTAGATTATTATGTCTAACTGCAAATCCTACAAGGCACATACTAAGCAGTAATAACATATTTGTACTGCTATTTAAAAATTTATTTGTAGACACCATGCACATTCTTGATGCAACTAACACCATTATCGTCATAATCGTATATCTAGCATTTTTAATTCTTTTTAATAAAGACATTTAACACCTCACATTTTATTATGTTCTATATATTCTATGAAACATAATAAAAAACGTTCAAAATAAAAGACATATCATATGTGATATGCCCTCTTAAAATCACTTAATTATATCTGCAAACTCTACATCTATAACTTTCTCAAAGTCTTTTGGTGCAATGTCCATTTGAAGCCCAATCTTTCCACCAGATACTGTCATTATAGAAAGTTCTTTTGCACTCTCATGTATTCTAGTTTTATAATTTTTCTTCATTCCAACAGGTGAACAACCACCTCTTATATATCCTGTTATTTTATTTATATCTTTAACGTGAATCATTTCTATGTTTTTCTCACCAACTGATTTTGCAGCTTTTTTCATATCAAGTTCTTCTGCAACTGGTATTACAAAAACATAGTTATTTTTACTATGCCCTACCGTAACTAAAGTTTTAAATACTTCTTCTGGATTTTTTCCTACTTTATGTGCTACTGCAAGTCCATCTATATGTCCATCACTTGAATCATACTCTCTCATTTCATAAGAAACTTTTCCTCTATCTAATATTCTCATAGCATTTGTTTTGCTTATTTTATCTTTTGCCATGTTCAATCAACTCCTAAACTTCTTCAATTCTTAATTTCCAACTTTTATAACTATAATTATACATTATAAGCATTGCAATTTTAATAATAAAAACTCTTTTTATTTTTATTAAATTTAACTTACCTCTTTCACTCCATAAATTAAGTTTTTATCGCTTTCCTTTAATTATTTTGACTATCAAACCAACAATTATATTAGATAATATTACCATTTGTATAATTTCTCTGAGATAATAATATCCTTTTCATATATTTTTTTCTCCCTTTAACTTTTTAATCATTTTGAAACTAATTCGTAATTTTAGACCTGTATAATTTTGGTTACTACCCTTTAGGTAAATAAATTATGTTAGGAGTAACTAATGAAACCAATACTTGAACTTAAAAATGTAAGCAAATCTATTGGAAAAAAGAAAATAATTGATAACCTTAGTTTTACTATTAATCCTGGTGAAATTTTTGGATTCCTTGGCCCAAACGGTGCTGGTAAAACTACAACTATCAAAATGATAACAGGTCTTATTAGCATAGGTGAAGGTGAAATCTTCATAGACGGCTACAATGTAAAAACAGACTTTGAAAAAGCACTTTCAAATGTCGGCGGTATTGTGGAAAACCCTGAAATGTATGGATATATGAGTGGTATGAAAAACCTTAAATATTATGCTAAAATGCATGATGGTATAACAAAGGGAAGAATTACCGAAGTTGTAAAACTTGTAAAGCTTGATAATAGAATTAATGAAAAAGTAAAAAAATACTCTCTTGGTATGAGACAAAGACTAGGAGTTGCACAAGCAATACTTCACAATCCTAAACTTATCATACTTGATGAGCCAACTAATGGTCTTGACCCTATGGGTATCAAAGAACTTAGAGAAACTCTTAGAAACTTAACAAAGCAAGGTTCATCTGTAATTGTATCAAGTCATTTACTTTCAGAAATGGAACTTATGTGTGATAGATTCTGTATTATTGATGGTGGAAAACTTAAAGACATTAAATCAATGAGCGATATTAATGCACACTCAAGGACTGAATTGTCACTTTATGTAGTCGATACTAATGATTTAAATAAATCACTAAATCTTATAAATACAAACTTTAGTGATGTAAATGCTACTATATCTGATGAAAAAATCAAATTAAATGCTAGTAAAGAAACTATCGCAAAAATATGTAAACTTTTAGTTCAAAATGATTTATCTATTTTTGAAATTTCAACTTCTATAAAAACACTTGAAGATGAATTTATAGAATTAACTGGCTCAAAACAAATAAGGTAGGTGGTATTTCTATGATTAAAAAAATGTATAACTTAACAACAAATGAACTTACTAAACTTTTAGTAAAACCAAGCGTACTGATAATAATAGCTATAATATTTATATCATCAATATTGGTACCTTTAATTCCTAAGGCAGTTATGAAGCATGAATCCGGATTCACTACTGATATGTATCAATTTCAACTTGGTGCAACAACTAGTGAACTTAAAAGTTTAGATACAAAAAAAGAGAGTGATAAAGCTAAAACTGCATTTTTAAAATCTCAAGAAGCACAGTTACAACTTTTAATTGATTCAAAAGTTGAAGCAAGCGGTTGGAGATTTAATGTAGCTAATGAGTATCTTATGACTTTAACACAAATTGATACTATAAATCTTTTAAAAGAAAATCTAGCACCTGCTACTATACTTGCTAGTCTTCCACCACAGGTTTCTGAGCAAAGTGTAAAAGAAGTTCTAGCACTTCCAAGTAGTCAGTATGCATCTGCACTAAAAAAACTTGATGCACAAAAAACTACACTTTATAACAATATAAAAAATAATAATTATATTGACTATTTCACAAAAGAAATTGCAAGTAATAAAAATCATGTTAAGGCTCTTGAAAAAGAACTTACAGCTTTAAATGCAAAACTAAAAAAAGAGCCTACAAGTCTAGACTTAAAAACTCAAATCACAAAGCTTAATGATACTATTAATACTTTAAATGACGTCATTAAAATAGAGCAATATAGAGTTGACCATAAGATACCTTTTAGTATGAAAAGCTGGAAAAGTGCAACGCTAACAAACCTTGAACACCTTGCAGGTTCTAGTCAAACTCAAATAGAAACAAAAACTCAGTTCCTATCTAGTCCTCATAAAAATGTAACTTACGAACAGTATGTTGCTAAATTTAAACACGACCAAATAGTGACTAATAATAAGATTAAAACAGATTGGTACAGCCTTGAGCATAATATTCCACAAACTCAGTACCAAAATACTAGTTCTAGGGATATTACAAACTCATTCGTTACACTATATTCAGTTGTTGCTATAATCTTTACTATCATACTTGCTAGTGGGCTTATTTCAACAGAGTTCTCAAAAGGAACTATAAAACTGTTACTTATAAGACCAGTTTCAAGATTTAAAATTCTTCTTTCAAAGCTTATTGCAGTTTATATTATTGGGTACTTTGTTCTCTTTGGTTCAATGATACTTTTAACAATATCAAGTGGAGTACTCTTTGGATTTAGCGATTACTTAACTCCGATTTTAAAAGTTTCATCAGGAGTTGTTCTAACTCATGCTTATATTGGAAGCCTTATACTTGCACTACTATACCTTAGCCTTAGTCTACTACTTTTTACTACACTAGCATTCGTGCTTTCAATAGTAACAAAAAGTACAGCAGCTTCAGTAGCTTCAAGTCTAATAATATTTATAGGTGCACCAATAATTACAATCATATTATTCTCTAAAAACTTTATATGGTTTGATATAACACCACTGCCTTACTTAAACCTCCCTTTAGTTGGAGTAGTAAAAGCACTTTCATCAATTTCAAATAGTCAGGCTATACTTAGTCACTGTCTTGGTGGAGTTGAAGTGGCAGTTCTTACAATAATTCTTGCAATAATCGGTTTTGTTGTATTCATCAAATCAGATATAAATAGATAATTTAAAACTCAAAGGAGTATCAAAGCATGTTAGCTTTGATACTCCTTTTTTACTTGTATTTATATGAAGCTTGTACTAAATTTTTTCACTTACCATTTTAATAATACTTTCTTCTTCACTTCTATCACCTTTTCTACTTAAAGTTCTTGAAATTTCTGAAAGCTTTAATAAATTATCTTTTTTAAGATGTCTAAGCCCAATAGCTCCACCTGTTTCACTATAATAGTTAATTATAATATTTCCAATTCCAAGTCTATCAAGCATCTTTGATTGTTTTATTGTTACTGCCTGAACATTTCTTGGCTTAATTCTTTTTTCTTGTTTATAGAATCCACCACTAACACCCTTTATAACCTTATTATTGTAAGATAACCTAGTATTTTTTATAACAAGTAATCCACTTATAACAAAGAATATAGATACAACATTATACCAAAGCACAACTGGGTCTTTAAATATTAAAAGAAAAATTATAGTAGCAATGAAATTACAAATTATTGGTCTTATTAAATATACCACTCTTCCTTTTTCAAATCTTTCTTCCTCTTCTTCTATAATAAACTCAGATAATAATTCCTTAAAAACACTATCTACATTAGAATTTTTTATAAAAGGCAAGAACATAATCTCAGCATCTCCATACCCGTTATATCCTTTAACATCAAGTTTTATATCACTATATGAGAATATCTGTCTTATAGGATTAGAATTAACAACCACAGCCTTTATATCACTTCTAGCAAATGAAAACTCTCTAACATTTAACAAACCATATTTTATATTTATTTTTTTCTCAGTTACTACTAAAGTAAAATCATAAAACTTTACTATATTTACAACACCAACTGCAATATTTATAAGTATAAAACTAATAATAAAAATAGCTATCATAAATCCTACATGTAACCTTGAAAAATTACTTATGGCAAATTCCATAGTACTATCTACCGCATCTTGTTGTCCTATTTCCCCTAAAAAGAATATCCCTTGAAAAATAGCAAATACTACAATAAAAAATCCTGCTGAAGTAAGCCCACCTAAGAACAGATTCTTTGTTGATGTTTTATTTTCATAAATAACGTCATCAGTATGCACTTCTAGCTTTTCTTCTATCTTTTCATTTTCTTCTAAAATACTTTCATCACTTAAAAGATATTCTTTTATATCTGCAATCTTTTTATCATCTAAATACATTCTTATAGTTGTATCCTCAACTCCACCCATTACAGCAGTTTCTATCTTAACTGTACTGAAATTAAAAACTCTTCCAACTATATTTTTAGATATATCCATAGATTTAAGTCTTTCCTTATGAATTCTAAGAGATTTTTTCATTATAATCCCTCTATTATAAAAGACTTCATCTCCATCTATTTTAATATACTCATATTTTATAGATACAATATAATATCCCAACACCAAAAATGTCATGATAACTAAAAATATTGGATCTTTTAAAAATACTATATACATAAAGAACCAGTTTCTCACAAATAGCCCCATCTTTACTAAAACTGATAAAACTAATGATCTGTAAATAATTTCCTGGGAATTATTTTTCTCCATAATTCACCTCTTGTTCCTTTTTAACATTCTCATTAACCTTTTCACGAAGGAACTCCATTATAATATCAACCTCTGATTTATTAAGTGCAGGAATCTTATAACTTCCTCCTGCTGTTCCAATAGTTACATCAGCAATGCCAAGACTTTTACTTATAGGACCTTCATTTAAATTAATATTTTGAATTCTAACAATAGGAATAACAACTTCCTTAGACCAGAATATACCTTCTCTATACCATATTTCCTCATCATCAATCATATAAGACCATTGTTTATATGAAAAAGCAGGTGCTATCACTGTATCTACAAAACAAACTATAAACCCAAGAATAAATACAATATTAATCCACTTTTCATATTTATCCACCCAATTTTCAAATCCAGTAGCTCCCACAATTCCCCCACCATACTTTACTGCAAAAAATACTATTAAAACTACTCCCGTTGCTATAAGTCCTTCAAAAAACCAAGACTTTATTGCATTTTTACTAAGTTTCTTTTTCATAAATCCCCCTTAAATATGTATTATTCTATATTTTACCATCAATTTGAAATTTTAAACTTATCTTCTTGCAAGCTTAACAAAAAAGTAACTTTCAAAAATAAAAAAAGAACTGTCCTATCAGTAGTTTCCTACCTTTAAGTCAGTTCTCTTTAGAAAATCAATTATTAGTCTAATAGTTAGTATTTATACTAATATCTATTTCTTAATATAATGGATACTTATCACATAAAGCCTTAACTCTAGCTTTAGCATTTTCTAAATCACCATTTCTATTTTCTATTGTTTCATTAATGATTCCAGCAACTTCTTTCATATCCTCTTCTTTGAATCCTCTAGTTGTTATAGCTGGTGTACCAATTCTAACTCCACTTGTTACAAATGGACTTCTAGTTTCATTTGGTACTGTATTTTTATTTAAAGTAACCCCTACCGTATCTAAGATATTTTCAACCTCTTTACCTGTAACATCCTTATTAGTTAAATCTACAAGCATAAGGTGATTATCTGTTCCACCTGAAACTATTTTAAACCCATAGCTCTCTAATGCAGTTGCTAACGCTTTAGCATTAACTACTACTTGCTTTTGGTACTCAACAAACTCTGGTTGTAAAGCCTCTTTAAAACATACAGCTTTAGCAGCTATTGTATGCATAAGTGGTCCACCTTGAATTCCTGGGAATATATTTTTATCAACTGCTTTTGCGTACTTCTCTTTACAAAGAATAAGTCCACCTCTTGGTCCTCTTAAAGTTTTGTGAGTTGTAGAAGTTACAAAATCACAGAAAGGAACTGGTGATGGATGAACTCCAGCTGCTATTAAACCAGCAATATGAGCCATATCTACCATAAGGTAAGCTCCTATCTCATCAGCAATTTCTCTAAACTTTGCAAAATCGATTGTTCTTGAATATGCACTAGCACCAGCAACAATCATCTTAGGTTTATGCTTTAATGCAAGTGCTCTAACATCTTCATAGTTTATCATTTCAGTATCAGCATCTAATCCATATGATACAAAGTTATATAATCTTCCAGAGAAGTTAACACTTGCACCATGAGTTAAATGTCCCCCATCACTAAGACTCATACCAAGAACTGTATCTCCAAGCTCTAAAACACTTAAATAAACAGCCATATTAGCCTGTGATCCTGAATGTGGTTGAACATTTGCATGCTCTGCCCCAAATATTTGTTTAACTCTGTCTCTTGCTAGGTCCTCAACTATATCTACTACTCCACAGCCCCCGTAGTATCTTTTAGATGGATAACCCTCTGCATACTTGTTAGTAAGATATGACCCCATAGCTTCCATAACAGCTTCACTTGCGAAATTCTCAGATGCTATAAGTTCTATACCATCTTGTTGTCTTTTTAACTCTTGCTCAACTACCTGAGCAACTTCTAAATCTACATTTTGTAAATTTTTAAAATCCATTTAATCACCCCAACTATCTAGTTTAAATATATTATAAATATATTACTTACTTTTTTCAATATGAATTAAGTATTGTATATCTATATATTTCTTTTCTTTTATGCTATTATATAATTAATTAGTATAAAATGTATATTTTTTCTACATAATATATTCTTTTTTTTCTTAACAAAAGAATATTTGTGTTTTTTTATTGTCTAAAAATAAAGTTAACTTTTATATATTTTAATTATTACTATGATTGTTAATAATTAATAAAATTAGATTATTAAACATACTGTGGGGTGTTTGAAATGAACATAGATAAAATCTTGCATGTCTCTACTCACGCTGGAAAAATCCTTTTAGAGAGTGGAGCTGAAACTTATAGGGTTGAAGAAACCATTGTTAGAATTTGCAAATCATTTGGTGTTGATTTTGCAGAAAGTTATGTTACACCAACTGGAATAATGGTTTCCATATATGATGTAGAAAAAAACACCAAAACCTTAATTACAAGAGTTAAAAATAGAAGTAATAACCTTCAGAAAATTCATTTAGTCAATGATCTTTCACGAAATCTTGCAATAAACAAATATTCTGTTTGTGAAGTTGAAGATCAGTTAAAAGAAATAGATAATAGTAAGGTTTATTCTAACTTTGTCACTCTACTTTGTTCTGGTTTTGCAGCCGCTTGCCTAACTGTGTTATTTGGTGGTGGAGTAAAAGATTGTTTAGCTTGCTTTTTCATAGGCTTAGTCATAAGACTCATGGCGGTTACTGCTGATAAACTTCTAATAAATAGTTTCTTTGTAAATGCCATTGGAGGCGCAGTTGCCGCTGGTTCTGCAATTTTATTTCATTCAATTGGACTTGGCATAAATGTAAATCATGTTATAATCGGTTCTATAATGCTCCTAGTACCTGGTCTTACAATCACTAATGCAATAAGAGATACTATCGCAGGTGATTTGCTATCAGGTCTTACAAGAGCAGCTGAAGCTGTATTCATAGCAATATCAATTGCAATTGGAACTGGTACAGTTATGACTATATGGGTAAATCATTTAGGAGGTGCCTTCTAATGGAACAATTATTTATTGAAACATTTGCATGTTTTCTAGCAACTTTTGCTTTTTCAATAATCTTTAACATCAGAGGACGCTTTCTTATTTGGGCATCTATTGGTGGTGCTATAAGTTGGTTCTTTTATAAATTAATTTTGGATTCAAGTGGAAGTAACACACTATCAATGTTTGGTTCTGCTGTTATTTTCAGTTCATACGCCGAGATTCTAGCAAGAAAATTAAAAACACCAGTTACAACTCTTGTAGTTTGTGGGCTTATACCTTTAGTGCCAGGTAGTGGTATGTACTATACAATGTCTAGTGCCGTAAATGGTAACATAGACCATACTTGGAGCCTTGCAATTTCTACATTTGCATCAGCTGGGGCGCTTGCACTTGGAGTTATTTTTACATCTACAATAACTAGAATAATAATTAATTTTAAAAACAAAACTTACTTAAAAGTAAAAGTAAAAGCAATCCATAAAGTGAAATCAATTCACAAGACAGAAAAAAAAGATGATAAAAACTGCTAAGTTTTCATCATCTTTTTTCTATTTAATAAAACTATTTAAAGTTTTTACAAGTTCTTGAAGTCCCTCGTAGTTATCATCTTCCTCTTTGATTCCCATGCAGTTTTTTGCATAGTTTTCCACTATAAGAACACCAACTTTATTTATCGCTGACCTTATTGCTGAGACCTGAGTTAAAACATCTTTTTGACAAACATTTTTCTCCATCATTCCTTGTATACCTTTAACTTGACCTTCTATTCTTCTAAGCCTTACAAGTATATCTTTTCTTGCACGCTCATCTTTATCTAATTCATTACTCAAAATCTTACCTCACTTAATAATTAAATAATTATTTAATATTACTTTTTTCTTTAGCTTTTCTTCTCTCTTTTTTACTCATTCTAGCTTTAGTTTCTTTAGGTTCTGCTTTTCCTGGTGGTTGAATTCCTATTTTTTTATGCTTTTTCTTAACATAATTAGGTGTATACTTGTCATAGAATTCTCTTTTACCCTCTTCTGTTTCTTGCATTTTCTTAGCCTTTTTTTCTAAAGTATACAGATAAGCACAAAATGCACCTACTAAAATTGTTATAACTACCATTCCAAACCCTTGTGGTAAATCCATAATTAATCCCCCCATAAAATAAATATAATACCTTTATTACCAATTATATCAAATTATGTTCAATTAATTACCTTTAGTTATGGGATTTAACAGAAATATAAAATTTAACATTAAAAATCAAAATTTCAAACTCTTAATATTATTAGTATTTACAATGCTCTAAATTTTATTTTATGTGAATTAACTTATGTAGTTTTTAAAGGCTTAGAGTTTTTAAACTCTAAGCCTTTGTATAATTATTCTTCTACTTTTTCTTCTTCTTTCTTAGCAAGCTCTATTCCAAGCTCTCCAAGTTGCTTTTCATCAGCAATATTTGGTGCTGAAGTTAAGTAACAGAATGCATTTTGGTTTTTAGGGAATGCAATAACATCTTTGATATTTTCTGTTCCAGCAAGGAACATTATCATTCTATCTAATCCAAATGCTAATCCACAGTGTGGAGGTGGTCCAAACTTAAATGCTTCTAATAAGAATCCAAATCTTTCCCATGCTGATTCCTTAGTAAATCCAAGAACCTCAAACATTTTTTCTTGAAGCTTAGTATCGTGAATTCTTATTGATCCTCCACCAAGCTCTTCTCCGTTAAGTACAAGGTCATAAGCTTGTGCTCTAACTTTTGAAGGATCTGTATCAAGAAGATGTAAATCTTCAACAAGTGGCATTGTGAATGGGTGGTGAGCAGCTGTATATCTACCTTCCTCTTCATCAAACTCAAGAAGATCAAACTCTGTTATCCAAGTGAAGTTAAATTCACTCTTATCTTTAACAAGGTCATATTTTCTTGAAAGTTCAAGTCTAAGCTCTCCAAGAGATTTTAATACTACTGAATTTTTATCAGCAACTATTAAGATAATATCTCCTGTTTGTGCTCCCATAGCTTCTACAACTGAATTCATTTGCTCTTCATTTAAGAATTTAGCTATTGGTGATTTGATTCCCTCTTCTTTTAATTGAATGTAAGCAAGACCTTTAGCTTTGAATCCTTTAACGAACTCTCCAAGTCTATCTACATCTTTTCTACCCATTGCAGCTCCACCTTTAAGACAAAGTGCTCTAACACTTCCTCCCATTTCTAAAGCTCCTTTGAATACCATGAAGTCAACATCCTTAACAGTTTCACTAAGGTCTGTTATCTCCATTCCAAATCTTACATCTGGCTTATCTGAACCATATTTGCTCATTGCATCAGCAAATGTCATTCTCTTAATTGGAGTAGGAATATCTATTCCTTTAACAGTTTTAAATACGTGCTTTATAAGCCCTTCATTTAACGCCATTATCTCTTCTTGATCTGCAAATGACATTTCAAGGTCAACTTGTGTAAACTCTGGTTGTCTATTTGCTCTTAAATCTTCATCTCTGAAACATTTAACAATTTGGAAATACTTATCAAAACCTGACACCATTAATAATTGCTTAAATAATTGTGGTGATTGAGGTAATGCATAAAACATTCCTGGATAGTTTCTTGATGGAACTAAGTAATCTCTAGCCCCTTCTGGTGTAGACTTAGTAAGCATTGGTGTTTCCATTTCTAAGAAACCATTGTTATCAAGATAATCTCTAATAGCTTTAGTTGTTCTGTGTCTGATTTTAAATATTTCTTGCATGTCAGATCTTCTTAAATCTAAGTATCTATACTTAAGTCTTAATTGCTCTGAAGTCTCACTCTTCTCTTTAATATCTATTGGAGATGGCTCTGACTCAGATAATATTTTTAAATCATCAGCAATAAGTTCTACCATACCAGTTGGCATATTAGGATTTGTTGATTCTCTTTTAACTATTTCTCCTGTTACAGCAATGCAGTACTCTGCTCTTACTGATTTAGCTTTTGCAAGTAACTCTTCTGATAAAGTATCTCTAAATACAACTTGCATAACTCCTTCTCTATCTCTAAGGTCCATAAATTGAAGACCTCCAAGATTTCTATTTCTTTGAACCCATCCCATAAGGGCAACTTTTTGTCCAATGTGGCTTTCTCTAGCTTCACCACACATCATTGAACGCTTAAGTCCGTTTAATGTTTCAGCCATTATAAAATCCTCCTACTTGTTGTTAAGTATTATATTAACTATTTCATCAATATTTGATAACTTTGTTTCAAATTTTTCCCCATCACTCATTCTTTTAACTGTAAGTACATCTTCTTCAATTTCTGAATCTCCAATAACTGATGAGAACTCTGCCCCAACCTTATTAGCGTACTTCATTTGAGCTTTCATTTTCTTACCAAGGTGATCAACTTCTACCTTTAAGCCTTTTTTTCTAAGTTCATTAGCCATAAACATAGCTTTAAGCTTAGCTTCATCACTCATATTAGCTATGAAGAAATCAAATCTATTAGGCTCTGGTATTACTATTCCCTCTTCTTCAAGAGTTAATAAAAGTCTCTCAAGTCCCATAGCAAAACCAACTGCTGGAGTTTCTGGTCCATCTATTTGTTCTACTAGACCATCATATCTTCCACCACCACAGATAGTTAAACCATCTTTGATAACTTCAAATACTGTCTTTGTATAGTAGTCAAGTCCTCTAACTATTTGAGGATCTACTGTGTAATTAATGCTCATTATGTCAAGATATTTCTTAAGAGATGTAAAGTGATCATTACACTCCTCACAAATATAATCTAATATTAACGGAACATCCTTAACTATTTCTTTACATCCTTTTTCCTTACAATCTATGATTCTCATTGGGTTCTTTTCAAATCTTGTTTTACAAGTACCACAAAGATTTTCATAGTTTTCTTGAAGATATTGCTTTAAAGCATCATTATAAGCTTTTCTACAAGTTGGGCATCCTAAACTATTTATATTAAGTGATAATCCCTTAATACCAAAATCATTTAACGCATTCATCACAAGTGAAATAATTTCAGCATCTACTGTTGCTTCTTGTGAACCAAGCACCTCTATTCCATATTGGTGAAATTGTCTTAATCTACCTTTTTGCATTTTTTCATATCTAAAGCATGGTGTAAAGTAAAACATTTTTGTAGGTTGCGCATCAGCATATAAGCTATTTTCTACAAAAGCTCTTACAGATGGTGCTGTACCTTCTGGCTTTAAAGTAATACTTCTATTACCTTTATCCTCAAAAGTATACATTTCCTTTTGAACTACATCAGTAGTTTCTCCTACCCCTCTTTTGAAAAGCTCAGTTGCTTCAAAAATAGGCGTTCTAATTTCTCTAATACCATATTGTGCTGATATTTCTCTAAGTTTTGACTCAATGAACTGCCACTTATATGCATCTTGTGGTAGCATATCTTTTGTACCTTTTTGTGCTTGTATCGCCATAGGTTATCCCTCCTATTTAGTTTTAATATAAAGCTTTTAACTAAAATATTTTAGCTAAAAACTTATTTTTTATTTATATAAAGTATCTAGAAGAGCTAATTTTCCTTCTATCATTTCATCTGCTCTATTAATATACTCTCTAACATTTTTTAAGTTAGCAAATCTCTCTATTCTGCCTTTACCTTCACTTAGATAAACTACTTTAGAAACAGCATCTGCTCCTATTGCTATAATAGTCTGTGTATCTTCAATCATTTGAATATTGTAATAACATTCAAGACCATCTCTTGAATATCCTACATTCTCCATATTTCCAACCATATTTTTTTGTCTATACATATAATATGGCTCCATTCCTAAATCTTTTGCAAGACCTGCACTCTCTTTAAACATTTCATTTAATTCATGTTGATCTGCTATTTTAACACTTTCATTAAGTATTAAATTTTCATATAACTTAGAAGCTCTCTTTATAGATAAACCATGTACTGTTAAACTTTCAGGATTAAGCTCTTTTAAAGCTTTAACTGTATGTTTAACTTCCTGCATGCCTTCATCTGGAAGTCCTATGATAACATCCATATTTATGTTATCAAATTCTAGCTTTCTTGCCAAATTAAATTTATCAATAACATCTTGTGATAAATGACCTCTACCAATAGATTTTAAAGTTTTATCATTCATACTTTGAGGATTGATAGAAATTCTAGTAACCCCATATTTTTTCATAGTAATAAGTTTCTCTTCTGTAATAGAATCTGGTCTACCACTCTCAACAGTAAATTCAATAAGATTTTTATCCTTAACAAAACTATTATATATGTCATTCATAAGACTTTCAAACTGCTGATTATCTACTGAAGTTGGTGTACCTCCCCCAAAGTAAACATTATCTACTGTAAGTCCTTTTTCTTCTACATACTTAGTTATCGCTTTAATCTCTTTTTTTATAGCCTCTATATACTCTACAATTTCAGGCTTATTCTTTTTGTTTACAGGATTTGCTGTAAACGAACAATATAAACATCTTGTAGGACAGTATGCCATACCTATATAAATAGCAATTGTCTTATCGTCTTTGTTTATATATGATAATTCTCTTTTTGCAATATGTATACAAAGTTCTGCTTTCTCTCTCTTAGCAAGATATACTTCTTCAAAGTGTTTTACTATCTCCTCATCTGAATGACCTTTAAAAATCATTTCTGAAGCTATCTTACTTGGTCTTATTCCAACTAAAGTTCCATAAGGATATTCCTTATCTAATACCTTTGATAAGAAACTAAAAATGCTTCTTTTAATTTCTTGAACAACATTATCAGATGTTAATTCAAAAGTTTCTTCCTTATCAAAATTACTTATTCTAAACTTATTATTGAAATTGTCAGAAGATAATTTCTTATCTTCTGTAATTTCTCCAATTTCAACTTCATAGTTAAAATCTCTGTCTTTTTCATTTACTTTTATATCGTCGAAAGTATAGAATATATTAAATATTTGATATATATGATATCTATACTTTTCATCATTCATCTTAATGTTAATAAACATAGTCATCTCCTAATATATATGGGTTATTACTTCTCTCAAACCCTATTGTAGTCTGTGGTCCATGCCCTGGAAACGCCTTTACATTATCCCCTAATGGAAGCACTTTATTTTTTATTGAAGAAATTAATGTATTAAAATCTCCACCTGTAAAATCTGTTCTCCCTATTGAACCATTAAATAAAGTATCCCCTGTAATTAATATATCCTCACAAAGGAAACAAACACCACCCGGAGTATGTCCTGGCGTAGTTATAACTTTTATTTCTTTCCCATTTCCAAAAGTAAATTTTTCTCCATCACCTAAGTAACCATCTGCTTTTGATATATCACTAAATAATTGATTATCTACCTTTGTCATATCCTCATCTGTTTTATTGATATAAAAAGGTATATTATATTTATTTTTAACTGCAATTACTGCTCCTACATGGTCAAAATGTCCATGAGTTAAAAGTATCATCTTAGGCTTTATCTCAAGCCTTTCAATTACTGCAAATATTAAATCCTCCTGTGCACCTGGATCAAATATAACTGCCTCATTTGTAGTTTCATCAATTAAAAAATAACAATTTTCTTGGTATGCACCAACTGGTACGCTTTTTAATATCACCAAAATCAACCCCTTTTAGAATGTTTTTTTACTTTCAAGTAAAAGTGTAACAGGACCATCATTTTCAATAGAAACCTTCATATCAGCTCCAAACACCCCTGTTTCAACTTTTATGTTTTCCTCTTTACACATATCAACAAAAGTATCATAAAGCTTTTTAGCCTCAATTCCACCCTGCGCTGCCATAAAATTTGGTCTTCTACCCTTTCTACAATCTCCATAAAGAGTAAATTGTGAGATTAAAAGAAGCTCTCCCCCTACATCTTTTAAAGATAAATTTAGCTTGTCATTTTCATCTTCAAAAACTCTAAGGTTTATAACTTTATCTTTTATATATTTAAGATCCTCTAAAGTATCTTCTCTACTAATTCCAAGAAGAACATTAAAACCCTTTCCTATTTCGCCAACAATTATCCCATCTACTATAACTTTAGAAGATGTAACTCTTTGTACTACCGCTCTCACAAAATCACTTCCTAATAACTAATTTTTAACTCTATAAACTTCTTTTGTTCCCTTAATTTTTCTAAACTTCTTCATAAGATCACGAAGTTTATCAAGTGAATCAACCTTTACTTTCATATTTATATGAGCAAAGTTATTTTTTGTTGTCTTAGCATTTAGTGATGTAACATGTACTTTTAAATCTGAAATAACCATCATAACATCCGATAAGTATCCTGCAGTATCATCTGCTCTAATTTCAAGTTCCGCCTCATAACACTCACCATTTTTACTATTCCAACTAACTTCGACTATTTTTTCATTTCTAACTTCTATAATATGCTTAAAGTTACTACAATCAGCTCTATGAACTGAAATACCTCTACCTTTAGTTACATAACCAACAATTTCATCACCAGGTACCGGGTTACAGCACTTAGCAAATCTAGTCATTAAATTACTAAGACCCTTAACAGAAACTCCTGAAGTATTTCCACACTTAGCTTTCACTTTTTCACTTTTAGCTAAATGTTCTTCTATATCATTTTGTGTTTTTTCTAAAGTTGAAACTTCTTGAACTTCGCCTTTAAGCTTTGATATAACTGCATTAGCTGACATAATTCCAGCACCAATTCCTGCAAAAACATCTTCTACAACATTAAAGTTATATTTTTTCATAAGTTTATCATATCTTTCGCCTTTAGCTACATCCATGAAGTTAATACTTTGCTTTTTAGATTCTTTTTCTATAAGATCTTTACCTTTTTCTATATTCTCTTCTTTTCTAATTCTCTTAAACCACTGTTTTATCTTTGATCTTGCTTGATTACTCTTAGCAAAATTAAGCCAAGACATATTAGGTCCTTTAGATGTTGTTGATGTTAAAACTTCTATTATTTGACCTGTTTTAAGCTTACAGTCTAAAGTAACCATCTTTCCATTTACTTTAGCCCCAATACATCTATTCCCCACATCTGTATGAATTCTATAAGCAAAATCTATTGGTGTAGCTCCCGCTGGAAGATTAAGAACAACTCCTTTTGGTGTAAACACAAAAATTTCATCTGAGAATAAATCAAGTTTAAACCCTTCCATAAACTCTTCTGCATCTGATGTTTCATCTTGCCACTCTAAAATTTCCTGAAGCCATCCAAGTTTATTTTCAAAGCTAGGTTCCTTAACATTTTCACCTTGTTTGTACTTCCAATGAGCAGCAATACCATATTCAGCAGTTCTATGCATATCAAAAGTTCTTATTTGTATCTCAAAAGTTCTTCCTGCCTCACCTATTACAGTCGTATGTAATGACTGATACATATTAGGTTTAGGCATAGCTATGTAATCTTTAAATCTTCCTGGTATAGGTTTATATATAGTATGAACTATTCCTAAAACAGCATAACAATCTTTAACGCTATTAACTAAAATCCTTATAGCTGTTAAATCAAATATTTGATCTAAACTTTTATTTTTACTAACCATTTTTTTGTAAATACTATAAAAATGCTTAGGTCTACCTTCAATATCACAAATCAAACTTGCTTGTTTTAAATTTTCATCAATATCACAAACAATTTTTTCAATATTATGCTCTCTTTCAACTCTTTTTTCTGCTATATCTTTAACAAGTGAGTAATACTCTTGTGGATGTATATATCTAAGACATAAATCCTCAAGTTCCCACTTTATTTTTGATATCCCTAGTCTGTGTGCAAGTGGGGCATAAATATCTAAAGTTTCCTGTGCTTTTGCTTTTTGTTTCTCAGGCCTCATATGTTTTAGTGTTCTCATATTATGAAGTCTATCTGCAAGTTTAACTATTATAACCCTTATATCTCTTGCCATTGCTAAAAGCATTTTTCTAACATTATCTGCTTGCTGTTCTTGCTTACTTTTGTATTGAATTTGTCCAAGCTTAGTTACCCCATCAACTAAGTTTGCAATTTCTTCTCCAAACCTATCTTTTATATCATCATAAGTATAATCTGTATCCTCAATTACATCATGCAAAATTCCAGCCACTATGGTACTTGTATCCATCCCCATATCTGCAAGTATCATAGCAACATTAATTGGATGAGTTATGTAAGGCTCACCTGATTCTCTTTTTTGCTCTATATGTGCAGCAAAGGCAAGGTCATATGCTTTTTTGACTAACTTTATATCAGCACCCTTACTGCCTATTTCTACCCGTCTGATTAACTCTTCTAGCATTGACATCGCTTCCTTTCACTTACAATTTCGATAAAACAAAAGCTGGTTAGTTAAAACCAGCCCTTTATTATCTTTAATTATAGTATATTTCCTTGGCTATTTCAATAACCTAAAATTCGTAGCTTACCACTGCATCTATATCTTGACCTTTAAGCTTATCTCTTCCATTAAGACCTGTAAGCTCAATTGTGAATGACATACCTACAACTATACCCCCAAGACTTTCAACTAACTCTGCTACCGCACTTATAGTTCCACCTGTTGCAAGTAAATCATCTACTATCGCAACTCTTGTTCCTGGTTTAATAACATCTTTGTGTATTTGTAGTGTATCTTTTCCATATTCTAAATCATAATCTATGCTAACTGTTTCACCTGGAAGTTTTCCTGGTTTTCTAACTGGTACAAATCCAGCATTTAAAGCATATGCAACTGGAACTCCAAATATAAAGCCTCTAGCCTCTGGTCCAACAACAACATCAACATTTTTATCCTTAAAGAACTCAGCCATTCTATCAACTGATGCCCTTAAAGCATCTTTATCTGCTATTAAAGTTGTTATGTCCTTGAAACTAATCCCTTCTTTTGGAAAGTTTTCTATCACTCTTATTTTTTCTTTGAAATCCATGATGATTCCCCCTTGAGAATATTTTATATTTATAATCTAAATTTTTCATTGTGTAAATATTTAGTTATCTGCTCTGCTCTGTCTTTATCATCTGTTGTTAAAAGTTCAACTATTATCTTTGCGTTATCCTTTTCTGAAATAGCTCTATTTCTTGGTGTTAAGGTACTTATTATTTTTTCAATATTTTCCCCGTTTAACTCCTTTATATTATGAAACTTTTTAATTGCCACAAGTCCGACATTATTAGTTTTATCTAAATAAGATACACCTTCTTTTAATATTATTCTATTCTCACCAACATATCCTATCTGCTTAGTAAGACCTCCAATTAATATTAAATCAAGATACCTATTAATGCTTTTCATATTATAATAAATAGCAATTGCTTGCATTAATTTAAACACTACTCCACTTTGGCTTATATCTTTATATCTATAAAGGCTTTTTTCTTCACTTGGATTTATGTATATGGAGTTATAAAAAGATTTGCTCTTTTTATTTTCAGTTACTATAAGATCAATGCCGCGATCTTCACAAAGAGTCTCAACATTTTCATTTTCTAGTCCTGAACCAACTGTTATTAAAAGCTTTGCTCCTAAAAATGCAATATCATTTTTAAGTGATTCTTCTTTTAAATCGTAGTTATTGTCATCACTAATATCAGCTATGCAATATTCTACATCCGCATTAAGATATTTGAGAACCAAAAGAAAGGCTGATACACCTGAAATGCAATCAACATCATAACCACCATAAATTAATATCTTTTCTCTATTATTTATAGCTGCTACTAATCTTTCAATAGCTTTATTCATATTTTTAACATTAAAAGGGTTGTAGCCCGATATATAATTCGGTGAATATATACTTTCCCAAAGCTTATGCATAATTTAACTCCTCCATATTTTTTAAAAGAAAACACATTCTATTATAATTTAAAATGCCCTATTTTACAAATATTTTTAACAAAACAAAAAAAAGTAGTGTTAAAAGCCATACTATGCTTTTAACACTACCAATTTATAGTAAATTACTTTACTTTTTTCTCTTTTTTACTTGGAGATTTTTTTCTATTTTTAAGCATACACCAAATTGGGCTTGCTATAAATATTGAAGAATATGCCCCGCAAGCAATACCAATTATTAAAGGCAATGCAAAGTCTTGAACTGATGGAACAAAGAAATAAACCGCAACTATACTTACAAGTGTTGTAAGAGTTGTATTTATTGACCTTGTCATAGTTTGAGTAATACTTTTATTTGCGATTTCTTCCGGAGAAGATGTTCTCATTTTTTTAACATTACCTCTTATTCTATCAAATATAACAATTGTATCATTAAGTGAATAACCAACTATTGTTAATATCGCTGCTATAAAAGGTGTGTTAACTGTTATTTGGAATATAGCATATACACTGACAGTCATAAGAATATCATGTAACAGTGCTACTATTGCTGCTATTCCATAATTAGTTTCAAATCTGATAATTACATAAATAAGAACAGCAACTATCGCTATTATAAGCGCTAGTATCGAATCTCTTGTAAGTTGCTTCCCTACCGATGCCCCTATTTGATTTTCTGAAATTAATGCATTTTCTTTTAACCCAAAATCTTTTGTTAGCCCACTGACCATTTCATTTACTTGTGCAGTATTAAGAGTGTTAGACTTAATTTCAAGTTGAGTGTTATTAACTGTATTTGTTATAGCATCTGGTGCATATTGATGAATTATTTTATCAGCTTGTGCCTTATTAAAATCTTGATTCATTTGCACAACTACTTGAGTTCCACCTTTGAAATCTATTCCAAAATTTAAACCCTTGAAAACCATAAACCCGATCCCTACTATTATAAGTAAGAAAGAAATACTAAACCATATCTTACTTTTCTGTACTATTTTCAGCATTTGGTTTACCTCCTTCTACTTTTACTCCAAACATTCTAGGACTTCTTAATACGCCCATATCAAATAATATGTTCATGAAGAACTTAGTAACAAAAATAGCTGTAAACATACTGATTATTATACCTATCATAAGTGTAAGTGCAAATCCTTTAACAGGACCTGAACCTAAGAAGTATAATACAAGTGCTGCTATTATTGTTGTTGTGTTAGAGTCTAGTATTGATGACATAGCATTTTTGAAACCACCCTTGATTGAAGCTTTTACACTCTTACCAAGTTTAAGTTCTTCTTTGGTTCTTTCAAATATAAGTACATTAGCATCAACTGCCATACCTATTGTCAGTAAGAACCCTGCTATTCCTGGTAGTGTTAATGTTACTTTCATGCCCACATAAGCGAACAATACTAGTAATATGTAAACACTAAGTGCTAAACTAGCTGCAAGCCCTGGTCCTCTGTAATAAAGTATCATAAATAGGAATATAACTATAACTCCTACTACTCCAGCTTTTATAGCATTTGGAAGTGCAGTTGCACCAAGTTGTGCCCCTACTGTATTCACTGAAACTTCTTTAATTGGTACTGGTAATGCTCCTGCATTAATAACCCCAGCTTGACTCTGAGCTTCTTCCATTGACTGACTACCTGTTATTGTAGCCTGACCATTTGTAATTGGACTCTGAACCGTTGGATTAGTTAATTCTTGACCATCCATTGTAATTTTTATTTTTTGACCTACATACTTTGTTGTAGCTTCAGCAAATAATTTTTTACCTTCTTCATTAAATTGAAGCCCGATTGTTGGCTGTCCAGTTTGGTTATCCATGTAAGCTGTAGCTTTTTCTACATCCTTACCTGTTAAGATAATACTTCCATCTGGCGCTAAGAAATCTAGTGTTCCTGTTTGAGTTAATGATTTTACTATATCGTTAGAATCATACCTACCTGGTATGTTGATTCTAATTTGGTTGTCACCTTCAGTTGTAACAACTGTTTCAGCAACCCCAACCTTATTAACTCTTAAAGAAAGTAAATCCTTAACTCTTTGTAGCATATCCGGAGTAACATTTTTCTCTTGAATTTGCATAAGCACAGAAACTCCACCTTGCAGGTCTAAACCTTTAGTTATAGACTGATTAAAGGTTTTAACTTGATATCCACCAATGTTAAACCCTTTAAACCCTGCAAAGGCAAAAATTCCTATAAAAACAAGTGAAACTAAAAAAAGAATTATACTACTAAATCTTCCCGTTTTTGACTTTTTAGTCTTCTTAGTTCTCATGGTCTTCCCCCTCTGTAAATCTCTTTCTAAAAAGAATTATACCCTTTTTCACTTTCCATAGCAATAATTGGTAGAATTCTAATTGTTACTATTTTGTAAGCGCTTTCTTATCTTTAAGACTTTGAACGTACTCTGTACAATCTTGATCTGTTCTAGCTTTTAATGCGATAGCACATTCAATTCTTTTCTTTTGCATTGCACAACCTGTTTCATATGGGTCTAATATGTCTCCATTGAACGCATAGTTGTTTGCTTGACATCCACCACTACAGTAGAATCTAGCCCAACATTTTTTACATTTAGGCTTATTGTAGATATGAGCAACTTTAAGATCATTACTTTTCTCTTTCTCTACAATACCTGTATCTAATGTTCCAAGAACATATTCAGGTTTTCCAACAAATTGGTGACATGGGTAAATTTCTTCATCTGGTGTTATAGCAACATATTCATGTCCTGCTCCACAACCTGAGATTCTTTTATACACACATGGCCCACCATTTAAATCTATGTTGAAGTGATAGAACTTAAATGGATTATCCATTTCCATTCTTCTTCTTAAGATTTCTGTATATAGCTTATCATATTGTGTAAAGATTTCTGGTAAATCTTCTTTTCTTAGTGATAATGGGTGTTCATCTGGTAAAACAACTGGCTCAACTGAAACCTCATCAAACCCCTCACCTACAAGGTGCATTACATCTTCATAGAAGTCTGTGTTCTCTCTTGTGAAAGTACCTCTTGCATAGTAAAGTTTATCTTCATCTCTTCTTGAAACCATAGCTTTTATATTAGGTAATATTCTCTTATAACTTCCTGATCCATCAATTCTAATTCTTACCTTATCGTTAACTTCTGGTCTTCCATCAATAGATAATATTATATTTCCCATATGTTTGTTTAAGTATTCCATTTTTTCTTCATTTAAAAGTGTAGCATTTGTAGTCATTGTAAATCTAATGTTCTTTTTGTGCTTAGGTCCTACTTCATGCCCATATTCAACGATCTTTTGTATTGTAGGATATACCATCATTGGCTCCCCACCAAATAAGTCTACCTCAATATTTCTTCTATTTCCTGAATTTGCAATAACAAAATCAATTGCTTTTTTAGCAACTTCAAATGACATTGGCTTTCTACACCCTTGGTTGTACTCACCTTCGTCTGCGAAACAATATTTACATCTTAAGTTACAATCGTGAACTATATTTAAACAAACAGCTTTAAAGAATGACTCTGAATCATCTGTCATAGCTATTTCTTCATATAAGTCCTCTGAATATAAGTCCCCATCTTTAACTAGGTACTCAAGTTCTTCGTAAACTTCTTTAAGATCTTCCTCTTTGTATTTATTTCCTAGTTTTGCAACTATTTCTTCTAAACTAGCTAGTTTATCGTTATCTATTATCATATCATAAACTAACTCGTCCACTTCATGGATACTTCCTGAGTTAACATCTATGACATAGTAATAATCCTCTTGCTTAAATTTATGAACTAATGACATCTTTCTTTCCTCCTATAAATCACAACTAGAATTGTGGCAGTAATCCCAAATGGATTACTGCCACTCTTCTTTAAATATAATTAGTTATTCTCAATGTATTCACAAGGTAAGTTAGCAACTGTTGCTGATGTCTTACAAGCTGATTGACATGAATTAGCACACTCTTTGCATCCTGGTCTTTGTAAACTCTTCTTTAAGTTTGACTTATTTATTGTCTTTATATGTTTCATTATCCAGTTCCTCCATTCATAAACAATTCAGAAACAATTTTACCATATTTCTCAATTAATTTAAAGATTTTTTGTAAATAATAATATTATATAGTTTCTTTGCTATCTAATTTTGAGTTTATTCCATCTTTAGACATTCTAATTCTTGTCCCTTCTGAATCAATAACAAACTCATCCCCGTTGATTTTAACTACTTTCCCGATGATTCCACCTTTAGTCAAAATTTTATCGTGTGTTCTAAGTTCATCTATCATCTGTAAACGCTTCTTTTGTTTCTTTTTTTCAGGAATAATCATCATTGCCCAAGTTATTATAAATACTAAAATAATTGGTGCAATTAAAACTAACATTTGCATTAATTTTCTCTCCTAACATCATATGTTTATTTTCTATTGTCTATGCTACTCAGTTACGCCCCAATCTTTAAGTTTTTGAGCTTTGTACTCTGCAAAGCATCCTTCATCAATTGCGTCTCTAATTTCTTCCATCATTTTATTGTAGAAGTATAAATTATGAATAACTGATAATCTCATCGCAAGCATCTCTTTCGCTTTAAATAAGTGTCTAATATATGCTCTTGAATGATTTTTACATACTGGACATTCACAATTTTCATCAATAGGCTTTGGATCAAGCTCATATTTTTTACTCATTATTTTAAGTGGTCCATTATCTGTAAATACTTGACCATGTCTACCATTTCTAGCTGGAAGAACACAATCAAAGAAATCTACTCCTCTTTCAACAGCCTCTAAAATATTAGCTGGTGTACCAACCCCCATAAGGTATATTGGCTTATCTTGTGGAAGATGTGGCACTACTGCATCAATAATTCTGTACATTTCCTCATGAGTTTCTCCAACTGCAAGCCCACCAATGGCATAACCATCTAAATCAAGCTTTGAAATTTCCTGTGCATGAGCTATTCTCATATCTTCATATGTTCCACCTTGGTTTATACCAAATAACATTTGATGTTTATTAATTGTATCATCTAATGTATTTAGTCTATCCATTTCAGTTTTACATCTTTTAAGCCATCTAGTAGTTCTCGCTACTGAATCTTTTACATATTCTCTAGTTGAAGGTATTTCTACACATTCATCAAAAGCCATAGCTATTGTTGACGCAAGATTACTTTGTATTTGCATACTTTCTTCTGGTCCCATGAATATCTTTCTACCATCTAAGTGTGATCTAAAATGAACACCCTCTTCTTTAATCTTTCTAAGTTCTGAAAGTGAGAATACTTGGAATCCGCCTGAATCAGTTAATATTGGTTTATCCCAATTCATAAACTTATGTAAACCACCTAATTGTTTTACAACACCATCTGTTGGTCTTAAATGTAAGTGATAAGTGTTTGATAACTCTACTTGACAATTTATTTCTTTTAAATCCTCTGCTGAAACTGCTCCTTTAATAGCTGCAAGTGTTCCAACATTCATAAAAACTGGAGTTTGGATTGTTCCATGAACTGTTCTAAACTCACCTCTTCTAGCTTTACCATCAGTTTTAAGTAATGTATAATTTTCTGACACTGTCTTTCACATCCTCATTATAAATATAATTAAATCCTATAAAGGATAATTTAACTTTTTAATATACTTAATTTAATAATAGCCTATTAAATTAATCTATAAACATAGAATCTCCAAATGAGAAGAATCTATATTTTTCTTCAACAGCTTTGTTATAAGCACCCATTACGAATTCTTTATCTGAAAGTGCTGATACAAGCATTATTAATGTTGACTCTGGAAGGTGGAAGTTTGTTATAAGATTATCTACAATCTTAAACTTATATCCTGGATAAATAAATATAGAAGTCCATCCACTAGCTTCTTTTACTCTTCCATTTTCATCACCAATAGTTTCTAGTGTTCTTGTTGAAGTTGTTCCAACAGAAATTATTCTGCCACCCTTTTCTTTTGTATCATTTATAAGCTTTGCATTTTCCGCATCTAAATGATAATACTCTGAGTGCATTATGTGGTCATTTATATCTTCAACCTTAACCGGTCTAAATGTTCCAAGACCTACATGCAAAGTTACATATGCTATATTAACACCTTTTGCTTTTATCTCATCTAAAAGCTCTGTTGTGAAATGAAGTCCTGCTGTTGGTGCTGCTGCTGAACCTTTTTCCTTTGAATAAACTGTTTGATATCTTTCTTTATCGTCTAGTTTTTCATGGATATATGGAGGAAGTGGCATTTGTCCAAGATCATCTAAAACTTGCTCAAATATTCCATCATATTTAAACTCTATAATTCTGCTACCTTCTTCTCCAAGTCCAACTACTTGTGCTTTAAGTTGTCCCTCTCCAAATTCAATAACTGAACCAATTTTAGCTTTTTTACCTGGTTTTGCAAGTGCTTCCCATTTATCTCCTTCTATTCTTTTTAATAGAAGAAACTCCATTTTAGCTCCTGTTTCAGCTTTTTGACCAATAAGCCTAGCTGGAAGAACTCTAGTATTATTTAATACTATTGTGTCTCCTTCTTTTAAATAGTTCACAATCTCATTAAAGTGTTTGTGCTCTATTTCCTTTGTTTCTCTGTGAAGTACCATAAGCTTTGATGCATCTCTTTTTTCAAGAGGACACTGTGCTATAAGTTCTTCTGGTAAATCAAAATAAAAATCATTAACCTTCATCTTTACTACACCTCTTTATCTATAATTAAAATAACGTACATTGTGCGTCACTTGCTACTCTTTTGCTCTTACTCACATCTCTACTAAGATGCTTATAAGCTTTTTCTGTTGCCATTCTCCCCCTAGGAGTTCTAACTATAAAACCCTTTTGAAGAAGATATGGCTCGTAGACGTCCTCTAAGGTATCAAGCTCCTCTCCTACAAAATAAGAAAGAGTTTCTATCCCCACCGGTCCGCCTTTAAAATTATCAATTATTGCAGTTAAAATGTTATTATCTACTCTATCAAAACCTTCTTTATCAACATCTAAAAGTTCTAATGCTTTTATTGCTGCCTCTTCATCTATCATATTTTCACACTTAACTTCTGCATAATCTCTAACTCTTTTTAAAAGTCTATTTGCTATTCTTGGTGTTCCTCTTGAACGCCTTGCAACTTCAAGTGCCCCTGCCCTTGTAATTTCACACCCTAATATATAAGCACTTCTTATGATAATTTCACATAGCTGCTCAGTTGTATAATATTCCATAGAACAAAGAACTCCAAATCTATCTCTAAGTGGTGCACTAAGCATTCCTATTCTTGTAGTTGCACCTATTAAAGTAAACTTTGGAAGGTCAAGTCTTATAGACTTACTTGCTGCACCCTTTCCTATAATTATGTCTAAAACATAATCCTCCATAGCAGGATATAAAATTTCTTCTACACTTCTGTTTAATCTATGAATTTCATCTATAAATAAAACATCATTAGTATTTAATGTAGTTAGTATTGCTGCAAGGTCACCTGCTCTTTCTATTGCAGGCCCTGATGTGATTTTTAAATTACCGCCCATTTCCTTGGCAATAATACTTGCAAGTGTAGTTTTCCCAAGACCTGGAGGACCATATAAAATAACATGATCTAGTGCTTCTTCTCTTCTTTTAGCCGCTTCAACAAATATGTTAAGTCTTTCCTTAACTTTATCCTGACCTATATACTCATTTATCTTTTCTGGTCTAAGACTATATTCATTATTAGCATCTACACCCATCTCTCTAGAGCTTATTATCCTCTCATCCAATATCTATCGCTCCTTAATTAACTCATTAAAAGCTTTAAGCTTTCCTTAATAATATTTTCAATACTTTCTGTAATATCTACTTTTTCAAGAACCTTTTTAGCCTCTTTATCTGTATATCCAAGAGCCATTAAAGCTTCCATTGCTTCTTCTTGTCTTGCTTCATTTCTAGCAATAGCTTCAAGCATATTAATATCCATACCTTCTGCATCCGCTGTCACTGTTTTATCTTCTTTTTTAAGTTTGTCTGTTAGCTCTAATATAATTCTTTGAGCTGTTTTTTTACCTATTCCAGGTGCTCTTGTTATATGCTTTTCATCACCAACAATTATTGCATATTTTAAATTTAAAACTGTGCTAATTGATAATAATGATAACGCTGCTTTTGCCCCTACTCCATTTATAGAAAGTAGTAAGTTAAACATCTTAAGTTCCTCTTGTGTCATAAATCCATAAAGCCCTATAAAATCTTGTCTTACAATTTGCTCTATGTAAAGCTTAACCTCTTCTGAAACTTTTGGCATATTAGCAATAGTATTACCTGATGTAAAAACCTTATATCCAATTCCACCATTTTCTAAAATAATATAATCTTTATTAAGTCCTCTAAACTCACCTTTTATATATTCATACATTTTAATTCACTCCTAAAATTCAAGGTCTACATATTACTTTAACACGAACAAAGGATATTATCAATAATACAAAAAGAGGCAAGTATAGCAACTTTTCAGTGTATACTTACCTCTTAAATTAACTTAGCCTTTATATGAATCTAATACTTCCTCACATTCTTCTCTTGTGTCAAATTCTCTTGCAAAAGTTGTAATTCTTTCTATATCTGGATCTGGGAAATCATTAGTTCTTAAAAAACTCACATCATTTTCTTTCTCAATGAATGCCTTCCCATTTTCATCCGTTTTAAACATTGCTATATATCCATCTTTATCACCTATATAATACTTATTAGGAGTAAGTCCTGAACCTAGCACTTTTGAAAACGAAATACTATTTTCACCTTTTTTAGTTTTTTCATATCCTTTTGTTGATAATACCTTTATAAGTTCTTCCTGTTCAATACTTTCAACTTTTAATGCTTTTTTAAGTTCTGATACAGTAACTTTATGATATACCTCATCTTCACCTTTATCATTTACCCTTGTAAACATAATTAATATATCATCTTTTAAACCTTTTACTTCTACATTAGTACTTTCAACTGACTTACTCTGGGCCTTTACTTGTGCTAAATTGTAGTAATACGCACCTAGATACAATACTGTGAAAACTACTATTGATGAAACTATTGCTATTATTGGTTTATATTTCTCGTATTTTGATCTACTATTAAAATTCATTATAATCACCTCTTACAATGATTATTGACATCTAAATATAAGTTTATACACTTTTTTGAGGTTTTAATTATTTATTGTAACAGCACTCAACTATGACAAGTAATTTTTCTTTATCAATCTTTTTAAGAATTCTTTTATAGTGCATGTAAAACCATTCGTCTCTATCATCTGAATCTTCTACACTCATCCACTTTCCATCATTTATTATTGCATAAGTTCCAAATTTTTCTTTTCTTTCTGGAATTATTATATCTTCTACTCTCGCATAATCAACTGTTTTTTTTCTTCCAAGTGAACCCTTAACCTTTAGCATACCTGAAAATTTTCCACCAATTGAAAAACACATCATTTTTCCATTTTCATTTGTGTAATATCCTATATCACTATTCTCTTCATTATAATAATAGCCATATTTAACATCAGCAAATCTTTCTATATTAGAATTAAATTTTTCCTTTTCTATAAGACTAAGCGTTTCCCACTCTTCTTCTACTTCTCTGCTAAAATTATTAAACTTTAAATGTCTCTTCTCTTCCTTATTTTTATCATAATATTCCTTTGGATAATATCCTAGAAATTCATTATGAAACGGATATATTAAATCATTAATCTCATCTATATTATTACAAATCACACCTAAACTAAAACATGCCATACTATCTCCTCCAAGTAACTAATTGTTATAAATTTCTAGACTGCTCTGCTTACTAAATCAAATATTGCTTATCAATCTAGTCAAACTCTCTATAAATAATTATACAATTTACATTATTTGGTAATCAATAGCATATACGCTATTTTCCTAAGTTTATTAAAATTTTTTTCCCTGTTTTTTCTTATTTTAACGATAAAATTTGTATATTTGGAGCATAAAAAAACAGTATGTATTTTTTTACGACAAAATACATACTGTTTCAAACAAATTACTCATTTATGTTGTGCATATTATATCAATCCAAGAATCTAAAAGCTCACTTAGTATCCCCTCATCCATGTGCTTATTTAAACTCTTACTCATTTTAGTATATTTTTCATTAGAATCTAAATCCATTTCTAATATATCTAAAACTTCAATAATAAAATCTCTAAAGTCTTCTATTTTTACACATGGTGTTACTTCATATAAGTCATCATACAGATATATAGGAGAACTATCTTCATCTAAATCAGAGAAGAAAACCTCTCCTGTTGATTCAAAACATCCTATAACATATCTATTTTCTTCCCAATCATATTGGTCTACTATTTCCTCATTGACTTCTTCTAAACTTTCTCTTGGGTATATTTTCAAAGGACACTCTGAAAACACACCTTTCGTTAATGGATATATTTCGTCTAAATTACTTAAAAGAATTTCTAAATTTTCTTGTCTTTTTTCGCTCATAAAAATTCTCCCCCTAAAAATACTTCTTTACAAATATTAATATTCAACAAAACTAAAAAAATCCCTCTAAAAAAAGAGCACTTAGAAAAAATTTTTTCCAAGTGTTCTTTGATTTATCCTATTTTCTTTTTCTTATTTAAAAGTACTATACTAGCAATTGCAAGTAATGACATTAATGCATAAGGAACTAGCCCTATATCACCTGTTTCTGGTAAAACTTCTGGTTTTACTGGCTTTACCACTGGTGGTTCTGGTTTGCCCGGCTCTACTACTGGTGGTTCTGGTTTCCCTGGCTCTACCACCGGTGGAATTGTTGTATCTTCCCCATTAATAGCTACATTTTCATTATAAACAAATTTAATTTCTTTTTCTTTTTTCATTTTTTCTATTATAGCATCTCTTACTGCAACACCACTATCTTTTACATCAATAGCACCTGTAAAGTCATAATTATCTCCCTTACCATACATAAAATCCATTGTAACTACACTATAATACTTGTCCATTTCTACTTTAGTACCATCTGCTAATCTCATAGATGATATTCTACTACCTGTCTCTTTTGTACTATCATAGTAAACTTGTAGCCCATAATACTGAACCCAACCTATGTTAGTATTCATAACACCATGTTCCATAACCCTCTTAAGGTCTGAACCTTTAAGTTTCATTGTCACAAGAGTATTATCAAAAGGCATTACATCCCACATATTCCCTACTGTTATATTGCCTTTTGCAATTGATGTTCTAAGTCCACCACTATTAGTAAGTGCTATATCTGCACCTGAAATTTCTGACATGTACTGAGTTACAAGTTGTCCAAGTTTTGTAACACCATTATATTTTCTATCATGTGTTAACTCTGTATCAGTAGTTGCTATAACTTCATTTAATATTGGATTTAATTCTGTTTCATATTTTTCTACAATTTCTTTTGTTGCTGCATCTTCTGGTAATGCATCAACTCTTGTTGATAATTTATCATAGCTAGGTGTAATAGTTATTTTTCCATCAATAAGTTTATTGATTTCAAGCTTTCCTAAAGCTCTTCCTTTATTATCAGCCTGAACTATCGGAACTCCATTAACTTCTCCTGCAATATACTCATGACTGTGACCACAAATAATACCATCGATATCCTTTGCATTTTTAGCTACGTCTGCTGCCTCACCTATAATTGTCCCATCCTCTGCTTGCTCTGCACCAAGATGACTTAAAACAATTACTAAATCAACATTTTCTTCTTCTCTTAAATGCTTTGACCATATATTTGTAGCTTCTGTTGGATCTTTAAACTCTAATGACTCAACATTTTCCGGCTTTGTTTTATATGCACTTTCCGGTGTTGCAAGTCCAAGGAATCCTATTTTAATTCCATCAAACTCTTCTATTGCATAAGGTTTTGCCCACTCTACTGGCTTTCCTGTAGATTTTTCATAAATATTAGAAGCAAGGAATTCTATATCCTTATTCCAAGTTTCTATTTTATCTATACCCCAGTCAAACTCATGATTTCCAATCGCTGTATATTTCATTCCCATTTCTTTAAGAACTTTAGCAACTGGCTCACCATATAATAAGTTTGATATTGCACTTCCTTGATATAAGTCACCCGCTCCAACAAATACGGTATTAGGATTTTCTGCTTTAATTCTTTTAACCTCACCCGCAAGTTTTGCAGCTCCTATATTCTTTCCACTTTCAACTATGCTTCCATGGAAATCATTTACTGATAAAATATTTATTGATATTTCTACTGCAAATTCTTTAACATCATCCCAAGTAACTGCTGCCGCATTCGGAGTTCTTCCATCTTCTGATGTTGGAATATCAACTTTCCCTGAATTGATAGCCTCAACTGCAACTTCTCTTTGAGTAGCATCCCAATCATTCCCTACGATCTTCCAGTTATTATCTACTTCTCTCTTCAACTCACCTTTTGCAACATTTTGAATATAATCTGCTATCATATCTCTTATATCTGATATTGAATCAGCACCAGTATCTTGTACTTTTTGATGTTCACCTTCATCAAATACTTTTGCTGCTAAAACTGCATTATATCTATAATCATTTACTGTTAAATAAACTACATCCTTATCTTCAACTTTTTTACCATCTTTCTCATATACAAAGTTTTCTATTCTATCTCCAGCTTCTTTACTGATATTCATATCATACTTCACACCATCAAGCATGTCATATAAATAGAATCTAATTTCTGGATTAAATGAAATTGTTAAATCTCCATCTTTATAAGTATTAAAGAAACTAGCTGTCCATTCTGCATACTTTCTAAGTTGTTTCCCTGTTGTTTTAATAGTATATAATTTATTATCAAATTTATATATTCTGGCTAAATCAGCTTTTGTAATTTCACCTGCTCTTAAATTTGATTTTGAATCAAGTAATGCTGCACCTGAAACATGATATGAATTCTCATAATCATCAAATTTTGAAATTACTGGCTCACTATAATGAATTTGCACTTTATTTATTAAATCTGTTATTCCTTGATCTTCTATTGCTGACTGTGGAATATCTTTAATTTCATTAGGCTCTGCTAAATCTTTATCAAGTGTTCCTATAAGTCCATTTGCATCTGTAAGGGCTATTTCATGTTGCTCTTTTAAAGCCTCTGTAATTTTAGTATCTTGAGCAACACCTTTTGTTTGAATTATTGATGATTTTTTATTTACAACTTCATATTCACCATCTTTCTCTTCAAGTGTAAACTCAAACTTAGAGACACCTTTTGCATTACTGCCTGGTTGTGATACAACTGCATTATTTATACTTGCACTTTCTATCGTTGAATGACTATGCCCTGCTAGAATCCCTGAAACCTCCGGATTTGTATTAGCTATATCAGTGGCACTATCACCATTTCCATATTCATTATTAAGACCTACATGTGATGAAACAAAGTATAAATCGGCTCCACCTTGTGCTTCTATCTCACCAATTACTTTATCAACTTCTTTATCTGGTGCTGTTGATTCATAACCTGCTAAATGAACTGCATCCCAGTTAATCACATTTGGTGCAACTACACCTATTATTGCTACTTTTAGTCCATCAACCTCTTTAATCACATAAGGCTTATAAACTCTTTTTCCACCTTTATAAAGATTAGCACATAAGAAATTTAACTTTCCACCATTATTTCCTGTTGCCATAAAATTATCAACTTCTTTAAGTCCTTGATTAAACTCGTGATTTCCAAATGAAAAAGCATCATATCCTATAACATTCATTGCTTTTACCATTGGATTTGTTTTGCCTTTAAACAAGTGATTATAGTTTCCTTGAACTGTATCTCCATTATCAACAACTAAAAGATCTGAATCTTTAGCTCTTTCTTGAGTTACTATTGTAGAAACTTGATCAAGTCCACCATCCACATCTGAATTTGCAGCATAATCATAACTTACAAATCTTCCATGCAAATCACTTGTTCCAAGAATCGTAACAGTTTTTTGTTCTGCTACTTTTTCTTCTGCAACTTCTTCTATTTTAGGTGTTTCTATTTCCTCACCTTTTTTATTTTCTATCTCATTATTTTCTTCTATTACTTCTTCTTTTCCAACTTCATCTGTTATATTTTCACTTTCTGTCTGAGTTTCTTCTTCAAACTGTGTTTGCTCTTCACTTGGAACTTCTTCTTCAACACTTTCATTTTTGTCCACTACCTCAAGAAGATTCTCATCTACAATGCTGTCTAATTTCTCTTGTGCAAGTACTTCTATACTTGGCATAAAAAGTCCTAGAACCATAGTAAATGCTAATAAAAACGATACTACTTTCTGTTTTTCATTTTTACTTTTCACTTAAAATTCCCCCTTAAATTTATTTATTTGATTTCATAATTAACGGAAAGAAATCAAACGAATATAATACAATTATAATCTATTATCCATTCGTTTTTTCTTTTCTACACCATTCTTAACAAAATATTTCCAATTATGTAAATATTATTAAATAAATTTAAGTTTGTATTAAATTTTTATAATACTTCATACTGAAAACCCACCTAAACACTTGCTATAACTTTCCATAACTAAACTTTTAAAAATCACTATTAATTTACATTCAGAATTTTTAGAATCTCAGTCTTTGTAAACTAAAAGTAACTAAAACGTTTTCTCTAAACTTAATAAAATGCTCATTAAATTTTTTTAACGTTCGTTCTCATATACTAACTTCTACTTATCTTTTATTATTCTTAATATCTGCTTACTATAAACCTAAAAAAGCAAGGAAATTAAATTTCCTTGCTAAAAATTATTTTAAATTAACTTTCATAGTAAAACTAGGATTTTCTAACTCTGTAACTTTTGGAATCCCAACTGTATATTTCTTATTTCTATCTAAACTTTCAATAGTTATACTATACACATGATTTTTTTCATCTTCAATAGCTCGGTACTTTCTATAATCTTCACCATTTATCATATCATTCATTTCTTCATCAAATACTTGAAGTTGTGCTAAATTATGATAATCATAAACCCCATCAGTTTTAAATGTAAACTTAGTTCCAAGCTCTGTATCTTCTATATTAGTTATTTCAATAAATTGACTTTTTGAAACTTCTATTTTATCACCAATAATATCATCTAAAGTTTTAAACTCATTTGAAATATTAACAAAATGATTTACATTTTCTCCACCATAGCCTTGTTCTAACTCTTCTTTTGTCGGTTTTCTTGTTATAATTTTTTCTTCAAACTTTCCCTCTCCATTAAACTGAAGTAACGCTGGATAAACACCTTCTATTTCTTTATCAATTATCTTTCCTCCAACTTTCTCTGAAATTTCTATATACTTAGCATCAGTTAAGTCTCCTCTGATAGTAAGTACTCTATCAAGCTCACCAGTCCTAGTATTTAACCCATTATCTAAATCATCAATTGTATAAACATTACCTTTATCATCTTTTGCAACAAACTCTATGCTTTGAATCCTTGACCCATCATTATCGTACTCTGACTTCGTAGGATTATCAGTCTGTCCACGCATAATAATAGTTGTACTTATATCTGTCATTACAACTTCTTTTATATTTAAACTACCTTCACTCGTTTCAACTTGTACATCAGATTTAATTCTTGTCCCTTTTGTTTTTTCTCCCTCAATTGCAAAATCCCATTTTCCTTCTAACGGCTCTGCACCATCACCCGTTATATTTCTTACCTCTAACTTAATTTTAGAATTATCAGCTATATTTTCTTTTGCTATATTTTGTTCTAAAATTACCATAGCCGTTGTAGGATTAATCATTTGAACCTTACTCTCTACTCCCATTTCACTTCCATCTGCAATAAAACTCCCATTAACATATGTTATTCCAGTCTTGAAATTTTCTATTTTTTCACCTGTTACCATTAATGTTGCCATAAGATTATTTTCATCAAAAACAAATTCCTCAAATGTAATACTAACTCCATTATCTATAACTGTGCTTCCTACAATTGTTGAAATATCTGAATACTTTTCTAAACTACCTCCAAATATTTCTTTATGGAAACTCTCCATAACTTTATTAAGCCCTGGAACTGCACTAACAAACTTAGGATTCACAACCCCGATTCCAGTTGTTATAACACAAGCAAGTCCTGCTGCTATAAGTCCCTTTTTTATAAATTTATTATTACTCGCCTTCTTCTGCTTTCTTCCTCTTGAAATCCCCTTTAAAACTGCATCATCTAAACCTTTTGGTATATCTATTAAATCCTTTAAATTCTTATCATCCATAACTACACAACATCCTTTTCTACTATTTTTCTAAGCCTCATAAGTCCCTTATTTAAATAAGTTTTAACTGTTCCCACAGGATAATCTAAAACTCTCGCTATCTCTGTGATGGTCATATCATTAAAATACTTTAAAATAACTACTTCCTTATGTTTATCTTCTAGTGAGTTAATTGCTTCCCATAAGCAAATCTTATCCTCGCTTGTGATTCCCTCACTTGCTGCTATGTTTTCAAAAAATCTACTATCATCTAAATAAATAACCTTATTATTTTTCTTCATAAAATCTAATGCATTATTTATTAAAATTCTTGTAATCCAAGTATTAAAATACTCAACCTTCTTTAGTTTCTCTACTGATATATAAGCCTTATAAACAGTTTCCTGAACTATATCAAGTGCTAACTGTTCTTCCTTCACATAAGCATAAGCTGTTCTATATAAATTTTCCTTACACTCATTCATTAAAGAAATAAAAGCATCTTCATCCCCACACTTTGCTCTTTTCACCTTTTCATTTAAATCCATTATTTGTCCCCTTATTTCTATGTTATTTTGTCTAATTTCAAATTTCTTTTTTCTTTTCTGTAATAGCTCTTACACTCATTAGACTATAAAAATATAGAAACAGTTTTGATTTTTTATAAATTTTATAAAAAAAATAAAACCATCATTACACAAATGATAGTTTTACTAACTTAAAGTTCTTTTTAAATTTATTGTAAATATAAAAAACCCTTAATTATAATAGAAACTCACTATCATAATTAAGGGTTATATAAAGCTAATTAATTAAAATTAACCTTCCCATCCTTCTGGGAATATTGCATTGTAATAAACATCTTGAACGTCATCATCATCATCAAGTAAGTCAAGCATTTTTTGGAACTTTTTAGCATCATCTGCATTGATTTCTGTTTCAACATCAGGAACCATAGTTACTGCTGCTTCTAAGAACTCAAGCCCTTGTGCTTCTAAAGCTTCTCTTACAGTACCAAAATCTTCTGGTGCTGTTGTTACTGTGAACACTTCTTCTTCAGCTGCAAAATCTTCTGCACCAGCTTCTAAAGCCATCATCATTAACTCTTCCTCATCTTGGTCTTCTCTTTCAATAACAATTTGACCTTTCTTTTGGAACATAAATTCTACACAACCTGATGTTCCCATATTTCCGCCACCTTTTGTGAAGGCACTTCTAACTGAACCAGCTGATCTATTTTTATTATCTGTTAATGTTTCAACTATAACAGCAACTCCTGATGGTCCGTATCCTTCATAAACTATTTTCTCGTAGTTTACTGTTCCACTTTCTCCAGCAGCTTTTTTGATTGCTCTATCTATTGTATCATTAGGCATATTTGCAGCTTTCGCTTTAGCAACTATATCTCTAAGTTTTGCATTAGAATCAAGTTTTGCTCCACCTTCTCTAGTAGCAACTGCAAGTTCCTTACCAAGCTTTGTGAAGATTTTACCTCTTTTTGCATCATTTTTCCCTTTTTTGATTGCAATGTTTTTCCATTTTGAATGTCCAGCCATTTTTGAACTCCTCCTACAAATATATATATTAATTTTTATTTAATTCCATTTAATTCCATTTAAATCCCATATTATTATATCACAATGGCTATATCACTTCAACTAAGCCACCAATAAGCTTTTAATAAAAACATTTAATATTTTACATTTCCCTTTGTATTAAAAATTTATTCATCAATTTCAAGATATAATCTATTTCCTTCTTTGAAATAAATATCTTCCATATCTTTAGTTATTTTAGCTTTTGCACTTGTAGCCTCAGTAACTTCTTTCTCTAATTTTTCAAGCTCTGAATTTTCTAAAAGAATATATATCTTAACACCTTCTGCAAACTCAGTATCTTCTATGTGCCAGTTATTTTGTCCACATAAATATTGAATCTTACCATATAAATCATATTCTATTTCAATTCCAGCTCTTGTACCATCAACTTTTTCAACAACCCCAGCTGCCTCAATTGCTATTGATGCCCCTTTAATATACGCTCTTGTAAGCCCACCCGTTCCAAGAAGGATTCCACCAAAATATCTTGTAACAACAACTGCACAATCAGTAATTCCTTGTTTTTTAATAACTTCTAAAATTGGAATCCCTGCTGTTCCTTGTGGCTCTCCATCATCAGAATACCTTTGAATCCCCATATTTTGACCAACCACATAAGCAAAACAATTGTGTCTTGCTTGTTTATGCATCCCTCTAATTTCAGCTACAAACTCCTTTGCCTCTTCCTCAGTTGTCACTCTTTTTACATATCCTATAAACTCTGATTTTTTCTCCTCAAAGCTATCCTGTGCTCTTTTTTTAACTGTTATATATTCTTTACTCATTAGCTCATCCTTTCGCTTAGAATCTCATATATATTATTTATCCCTTGCTCAATTTTATTATAATCTATTTCTGAGAAACCTATTTTAAAACTTTTCTTTCCATCTCTTGGGTTGTGGAAATATATAATCCCCGGGGTAATTATTGTATTTTTTTCTATAAGTTTATAAAAAAGTTCCTTAGCATCAATATCTACTTCCTTTTTTATATCAAGGAATAAATTAAGACCACCTCTTGGCTCTACAAAATCAACATAAGCCCCAAGTTTTTTTCTAATAAGATTTATAACATACTCATATCTCTTAGAATACTCTATATTCAAAGTTTCTATATGCTTTTTCCAATATCCTTTACTTATATAAAGCTCTAAGGCTCGTTGCATAAGACTTGAAGTTGAAATATCACTACTAGCCTTTGAATGTTCTAATATATCAGAAAACTTATCTGGTGCTACTAGATACCCAACTCTTACTCCCGGTAGGAACACCTTAGAAAAACTCTTTACATAAATAACTCGCTCTCTATCTAAAGCTCTATACGGAATATGTTTAAGCTCATCATCATATCTAAGTTCAGATAAATAATCATCCTCTAGTATATAAAAATCATATTTTTTTGCAAGTTCTATAATCTTTTTCTTTTTCTCTAAACTACAACTAACCCCAGTTGGATTCTGAAAATAACTCATAGTATAAAGACATTTAATTTTATATTTTTTAAGAATTCTCTCAAGTGCTACAACATCTATTCCATCATCCTCAACAACAAGTTCAAATATATTTGCCTTTCTAAGCTTAAAAACTGCAAGCGCTCCTGAATATGTAGGTTTCTCAACAACTACGCCATCATTGACATTTATAAGCGCCTTTGAAACTATATCAATCCCTTGCTGTGCCCCTGATGTTATAAGCATATTATTTATAGAGTTCTCACCATTCCAAAACTCATTATTTATAACTTCCCTAAGTTTTTTATACCCTTGCGAATCATTATAACTAAGTGCTAGAACTCCATCTCTAGTTAAAACCTCATTAAATATCTCCTTTAACTTGTCCACCTCAAAGAACTTTGCACTTGTAATTTCCGAAGTTAAATCTATAAAATCCTCATTATTCCCTGAACTTATATTTTGAAATATTTCATTATATTCTTTTCTAAAACTTTTAATTGACTCTCTCTTTTTAGCATAACTCCCACTACCTTGACTTTGATACAAATACCCTTCTAAACTCAATTTTTTGTAAGCAGAAACTATTGTATCCTTATTAACCGCTAAAAAACTTGATAAAGCTCTTATAGTTGGCAGTTTCTCACCATCAGCTATAAGACCTTTATCAATAAGAACTTTAATATGTTCTGCTATATCAATATATTTATGACTATCTTCCTTGAACTTTAAACTAAACTTTTCATAAGAATTATTTTTCATAACAGTATGTCAGCTCCTCTATAAGCTTATGTCCTGTTTGTGTAATACAATTTCTTGTACCTCTTTTAATAATCCCTCTAGTTGCCAACTCTTTTAGTATCTTATCCATCTCAATAGACATTTTATCAAACTCTTTTTTGCTCTTAATCTCCTCTATGCTTAGAGGTTTACTTTCCTCACTTAGAACTCTGAGCAAAAGTCTTGTAATAAGTCTTATATTTTTAGTTAAAAATATTTGTGCATACTCAATTAAATTCTCAACCGCTGCCTTATCACTATCCTCAATAATTCTGTCCATACAAACCTTAAAGCTATCATCTAAATTTATAGCCATAGTAAGAGGGTCACTACTTATTAAATATCCATTTACATTAAGATAAATCTTCGCAAGACTCTCACCAAGTTTCATCGCACTATAAATGGCATTGTAGTTTTTATCATTTTTGATTGCCTTCTCACAAAGACCAATTGCTCTTATCAAATCCCCAAGATATGCAAGATTCCAACTATCTTTATCTATGTCATTCAAAAACTTATAATAATTATATCTATCTATAACATCGGCATCTTTTCCAATAACAAGTTTAGAAGATATAAGCTTTCTATGTAATTTACTTCCCCCAGTAAAGTTCTCTCTAAAGTCTAAAAACTCCTCTTTAGTAATAACCTTCATATGAACATCAATCCCACATTTTTCCCCAAAAATATCTTTTAAATCAGTAGTTTTCTTATTTAAAATAACAAACATATCAATATCAGAATTTTTCCATATATCACCTGTTATTATGCTTCCAAAAACAGTAACTCCTATAACATTATCATTTTGCTTTAAATCTTCAATAAGAGTATTATAAGCTAATTGATATTGTTTTATTATTTCTCTCATATTTGCCCCTCCCAATCATTTTGTTATAAAACTATTATAAGTTTTTTATTCAATACTAACAAGAATTACTTCTTTTTCCGTTGTGGTGGTGTGCCATTAGCATCTAAAAGACATTTTATTTCTATATCAAATAAATCTAATCCTTTATCAACCTCATCTAGTAATCTCTCTGATATTTTTAAAGCACGTTTTACTTCATGTTTTTTTGCATAAACATTATTTGAATATTGATTTGCAACATTTGCTACATTACTAGCCGAACTAGACATTAATGCCACAATATCAATAGCTGGTCTTACTTTCCAATCATAAAAATTTTTATAAGTTTCATCTATTGTAAGGTGTGCAAGACTAGAATTTATCCTTTGTAATCCTGTCATAGTTGCTTCTAATTCTAAAATTCTAGCATTTAATTTTTTTTGATTTTCTTCTATTCCCTCCTCTTCGTTAATTTTTTCTTCCATTCTCCTTATTATATTTTGATTTGGATTATTTGGATCATTAGGATTATTGTCCATTACTCCCCTCCTTATAAAAATTAGTTGTCTTTTTAATTATATAACGAGCTAGCTCAACATATACTCATAAAAATTTAATGAAAAAGCTATCTTGCAAACCTAAAGTTGCAAGATAGCTTTTTTCTAAATTACCATCCGTAATTATTTTGTATTTTATCGGTAGCCCTATCTACCTCATTTGATAAAACCTTCATTTTTTCAATATTTTCTCTTATTTAGAACTGTATAACATCTATTTTGCTTGCAATACTTCTTAAAGGTAAATTGAAAAAGTAACTTCTCATTGTATTTACCTCTTTTCTTTGTTTTTTTATGATATTATATCATGTCCGAATATTTTATGTTCAATTTATTGTAACCCGTCCAGTTTTAAAAGATTGCATCTCTATAATTTTATCGCATTCATTTACGAGATTTTCATCATGAGTTGCAATTACAACAATTGTACCTTGTTTGGCACATTCATGTAACAATTCCATAACAAGTTGACGATTTTTTATGTCTAGTGATGCAGTAGGTTCATCAGCATAAATAATTGTTGCATTTTTAAAAATAGCTCTCGCAATACCTATTCTTTGCTTTTCACCACCTGAAAGAACAACTGCTAATTCTTTTTCTCGACCAGCAAGGCCAACTTTTTTTAATATCATTCCAACTTTATCATTAGTTTTTCTAGATTTATTTAGCGTAATGTTATATTCTATACTTTCATCTTCTATAATTCCATAATCTTGATAAATAAAGCTTGCTTCATTATGCCAAAATTCTGTCTTTTTATTTTCTTTCCATTTAGAAGTATTATTTCCATTTATCAACACATACCCCTTGCTGACTGATTTTATTAATCCAAGGCAATTTAAAAGTGTAGTTTTACCGCATCCTGATGCTCCTACAATTGCAATCATCTCTCCTGTATGCATTTCAAATGACATATTAGAAAAAATAATCTTTTTATTAATTTCAACTCCTATATTATCTGCTTTAATCTCCATATCTTTCTCCTATTTTTCTTATTATTGAATATCTAAATAAATTAATATTTTTTAATTTAATCATTGCGACAAGACATTTTGTAAAAAATTTTCTTTGTACAAATTTTATAAGTAAAGAAATTTCCAATACTATATAACAATACAATAGAGATACCTACTATAAGTAAAATGATGGGATTAGGTCGCTTTAGTATAAGTGCTATAATACCTCCAATAACACTTGTTAATCCTACTATAAGTAAATTTTTCCTCAATGATGGATATATAATTACATTGAATTTTTTACCACATGTATGCAAAGTGAAAATACGCTTTTTATTAACTCCTACCCATAAATGTGCGTTTAAAATCCCTGCAAATATCATTGAAGTAAAAATAAGAATGCAAGCGATAATATAAATCATAAACTCCTTAGCAAACTTTTGTGATTGTTCTAATGCTGTACCCGCAATCGTATCAATTGATATTACATATTCTTTAATAGGTGATTTATATACAGTAGATTGTAATAATTCATGATTTGGAAAAAGAACATTTCCACTCGATGCTGCATAAAGTAAAAAACCTTTTGTCTTAAGAATTTCAGTTGCATCATCAACTAAAATTATCAATGGATTTTTTGCTTGAATTGTACTTCCACCATATCCTATATTAGGTGATAATGCTAGAAATGCCTTTCCTTTAAACTCATAAAATCCTAGACCATTTGGTTGTATCTCATTACTTTTAGTCCAAAGAGGAATTTGTGCGCTAAAAAAATCATTTAATGATTTTTGAATATCTTTTAAAAATATCTCATTAAGACTTCCCCCTCCCCTCTCTTTATCTATTCCTATATCAAATGTTTCTACCCACGCTTTATTTGCTATAACAATATGATCATAGTCACCAAGTTCTTCTTTAGTTAAAGAAATTGATTTATCAATAACAAGTGATAAATACAAATTATTTTGTTTATCCATATCAGAAAAAAAATCTTCAACATTAGGTAGCATTTTTTCAGTTTCTAGAGAATTAATATCACCAAATGATAAACTAACTGAATTGGTTATTTTGTTCCACAACGAATATTCTTTTGATAACTCTTTTGATATATAAGCAGAATTTATAGTACCTGGAATAATCAATATTGATAAAATAATAGTAACTGAACCTATAACGCTTCCTATTAGTTTGAACTTTCTTAAAGGAATTGTTCTCATAGCAAGATGTTCTGTTTTAGGTTTTACAATTATTGAAATTATGGCAGTAATAAAAACTAATAATACTAAAAGTAAAATTAGTACTATAAAACTTTGTACCATAACCAATGGTATTTGCTTTACCCCATACATAAAACTGATATATACTAATAATACAATCCAAGCAATTAAAAACCCACAACTAGAAATTTTTGCAATTGAAACGATATCTTCAAGATGAATTCGCTTAGTACTTACTCCACCAACAAGTCTAATAGTCCGACCTTTAGCTTTACTAATAAACCACCCCACTAATGTTGTTAAAAACAATAAAAATGCTGTTATAATAGCATTTCCCATACTATTATGTACTAAATTATAATAAACTTCTTTTATAATTGACGACTTATTTATCCAATTAATGATAATATTATTTTCATTAGCCCATTTAATTAAATCATTTTTAAAAGCTTCATTTTCATCCATAGAATATTTTCCATACAACGGTTCAACTCTCATATTATTTGATGAAATTAACTCTCCATTAAATTTTGAGCTAAACCATTGTATTTTCCCATTCTCTATAATTATATTCTTTGAAGTCGGCTGATTTGTTCCAAACCAAATGATATCTTTTTTATTTTCATAAAATTCTATATCTGCTACTACTTTAATCAAAGTACCATTATTTTTGTTTGTAATTTTATTTAAATCATTTATAAGTTCTTCTTTAGCTGCCTCTGAATTTGATGTATTTAATTCAAATTGTTGATTTGTATCAAATGGCAACCTTTGTTGTTTAAGCATAATATTTTGACACATTAATAAAAAGGTAAAAAAAGCAAGAATAAAAGCGGCTAAACGAACGCTATGTTTTATCATATATACCTCCAACATAATAAAATTGACTTTGCTAACAAATATACTTCATCATCAAAGTCAATAAAAAATCTAATTTAATATTTGATTATTTTACAATTCGATAAATTTAATAATATTTTTTCTTCGTAAATAAAAAAATCCCCCTCATAGATTATTATATTCACATAATAACTTTACTTTCTTTTTTTGTCAATAATTTTCATATTAGTATATTTTTGTTAATTATTATTAATTAGTTAATTTATAAAGTAAATTGAAAAAGTAATTTCCATTTTTTCGTTAAACATAAGTTAGTTATGCAAATAGTTTTACATAATTAAAATAATACTTATTTATAAAAGATTAAGGAGGATTTTAATAATGCACATTTATAAATTACTATAGAAATTGTAGTGAATATTCAATAAAGGAATGTTCTAAACTTTCTCGCTCCCCCTATGTATGTAACGTGTGGTAGCTCAGCTACTATATGCAAAGCTCAAAAACAGTAACAAATAGTTTGTAAATCTTAATAAAAAGATTATAAAAATATAAACTATTACTGCGTACGTAGAGAAATTTGCGTAGGACACAGATTTAATTGCAGGTACTACCTAAAGCCTTACACCACAATATGGGCG
>JBOFIK010000023.1:0-81221 GCA_051650125.1 Sarcina sp.
AAAACCGTTATAAAAGGCACTCGCTGACATTAACTAATACTAAATCGTAACAGAAATTAACGGGAATAGAGTACCGTCGAAACAATTAACACAAGCTAACTAAGTATATCTTAGTTAGATAAGGGTATGTCAGCCACCCAATAGTAACCTACGTTTGAGGAAGGAGCTTAAACAATAAGTGTTCGTACTTCGCGTAGTAGAGTTACAAGCCCCCACTTCAAGCAACTTGTTTGCTAAGTGGTGAGTAGTTGACAGTGGAAGAAGTGAAAATGACACAAAAGAAATTAAGGAACTTATAGAAAGTATAGATTCATTAATTGGTGATAACCTTAAAGAAATTTTATTATAAAAATATAAGATTTAAATTAGCTGCTACAAAGTAAATAGATATTACTTTGTAGCAGTTTTTTTATTATAAAAATTGATAAACAATAAAAATATGACCAGTTGTACCCCTAAAACTACCAGTTGGGTTGAAGTGGTTTACAAAAAAAGGCTTATAAGTTATATTAAGGATGTGTATTTTGGGAGTTATTAAGTTAATTTACAGTGTGTGCATGGTATAAAATATTAAATTGAGAAAGGGAGAGAGGATGATTAAATTTAGAGCTAAGTTAGTATTTGAGAATAAGAAACTAATATTAATAAATATTTTATTTTTTGTATTTATAGTTATCAATATAAGTAGTCTGTGGATTTGGGGATTTGATAGTACAAGCACAGATTATTTTTGGAAGATATTCAAACTGAATGGATATTATCTATTAATAGCACTAATGAGTGGTTATATGGTTGGAGCTACGGAGATAAATAGTAAATGCTTGGAAATATTTGATAGTATGTATGATGTGAAAAGAAAGGTAATGAATCAAAAAATCATTATAGGTTTATGCTTAAGCATAGGTGCTTGGTTAGTACATATTTTAATGCTAGTAATTGGGGTTTTAGTTAGTGGTGAAGGTTTATGGAGTGTAAGGGGGTTATTTGCATCTACAATAAACATGATTCTGATACCAATAATTATTTGTACAATAATAGGTATTTTTATTGGTGATAGTATTAAAAAAGAAAAAGCTTATATTCTTTTAACAATGATATGGCTACTTGTTACACCATTAAATGTGATGATTTATTCTATGATAGAAATATTTGATAAGGATACAATTTTAAGATGGAATCTAACACTAGGTTCCACATATCAAGATGCTTTTGATGGAGTTTTAGGAGCCTATACGGATAGTCATGAATTTGCAAAGTTAGCTATATTTTTATTTGTGCTAGGTTGTATTTACACATATAAATATCTTTCAGGTAAGAAGTACATTTATTTACTTTCTTTAGTGGGAATAGTTTTTTGTTTTTATGATATAAACGATAATAGATATAACATAATTGATGATACTGACAGATATAGAACATCTGATTTTTATGCGTTAGATGCACAGTTGAATTTGGAAGAAAAAGATGCTTTTGATAATTATAATATTGAGAAGTATGAAGTAGATATTACACCAGATAGTAAAGCGAAGTTTAAAGTTAGTTTAGATATAAAACTAAATGAAGATACGGAGCACTTGAGCTTTATGTTGTTTAATGATTTTGAAATAACAAGTTTAACTGATGGGGAAAACAATGATTTAACTTTTACAAGAGATGAAGATTTTGTTGATGTTAATCTAGGTAAAAGCTTTGAAAAAAATGAGAAGGTTCTTTTAGATATAGAGTACGGAGGAGTTTCAGGAAAAGACTTTTTCATAAGAGAAGAAGGTTCGCAGCTAAATAGTAGATTCCCGTATATACCAAGCAATAAAATTCATGATGTTATGGATATAAACGGATTTGCATCATATTTTGACCTTTCAGTTCCAAGTTATTATGAGGTAAGAGTTCATGATGAAAGAGAATATTATTCAAATCTTGAAAATAGTGAGAAGAATGTATTTAAAGGAAAGGCTGATGGATTAATTCTGTTATCAGGAGATAATATTATAAAAGAAGAATGTGCTAGTGTGAATTATTATTATGGAAATTTACAAAAATATAAATCAAAAGAAGATGTAGAAACTATCAAAAAAGCGGAAAGTATGAAAAATGTTATCAACAGTGCATTGATGACCTTAGATAACACTTTCAGCGAAAATGGGTTTGAAGAAATTAAAAATTTCTTTGTTATATATAGCAAAGATTTAAATAATATAGATATTGTTGGAGATTCAGTAATTATATATACAAATTATATAGATCCTATGACTGAAAAGGACTATATGAGAATGATATTAGAAGAGGAATTAAAAGGTGTAGAAACTGAAGAAAGAACAATCATATCAAGATATATATTTGTGGATGTAGCTATGCAATATTTTCAAAATAATGAATTAGCTGAGGTTACACAAATTACTTTCCATGAAAATGAAGAGCAAATGGAAATACACAGTAAGTTAGTGAATACAATAAATGCTTTGAGTGATGATAAAAAAGAAGAATTATATAAAGAATTTTATCAACTTTGTTTAACAGATATTGATTATAAAAAGCTTGATGAATTAGCAGAAAAATATAAGGGGTTTGAGGGGGACAGTTAAAATGGATAATTTAGTAGTTAAAAACTTGAGTAAAAAATATGGTAATACAGTAGTTTTTGAAAATATTAATTTAGAAATAAAAAAAGGCATATTTGGATTACTTGGACCTAATGGAGCAGGAAAAACAACAATGATGAAAGCTATCACTACTATACTAAAGGTAGATAGTGGGGATATTTCTTTTGGTGATTTAAGGTGGGGAAATAATAAAGAGGTTAAAAAATTAATAGGGTACTTACCTCAACATTTTTCAATATATGAAACTATGAAAGTAATAGATGTTTTAAGATATATTGCAAGCTTAAAAGGCATAGATACAAATTTAATAGATGAGCAGATAGAAGATATTTTAAAAAAGACTAATTTATTAAGTGAAAAGAATAAAAAAATAGGTAGTTTATCAGGAGGGATGTTAAGACGAGTAGGTTTATGTCAAGCATTGATAGGTAATCCTAAAATATTAGTGATAGATGAGCCAACAACAGGATTAGATCCTAAAAATAGAATAATATTTAGAAATTTACTAAATGATTTAGCAGAGGATAGAATAATAATAATTTCTACTCATATAGTTGAAGATATTGAAGCTACTTGCGATACAGTATGTGTTTTAAACAATGGTGAAGTATTGTTTAATGGAAGTATTGAAAATTTAAAAGGTTTAGTAAGAGGGAAAGTAAAAGAAAGTACTATGACTAAAGAATTATTTAGTAGGATAAAGGGTGATATAAACTTAATTTCATTTAAAAGAGATGCTGATAAAGTTGTAGTTAGATTTATAGAAGAAGGAAATAAAATGAATTTTGATTATGAGGATATAGATGGTGAAATAGAAGATGCATACTTCTACTTAATAGGTGATGAATATGAAGCAGTTAATTAGAAAACAAATTTTTGAACTTAGAATAATGAAACAGGTATTCATACTTCCTATAATATTAGCTATTGTTATTTCTATAATTAATGTTTTAACTTCAGGAGAAGAACATTTTCTTGTGGTAGCAATGTTTAATGCGACAGTTATAAATGTCATAATTGCAGCGTGGTTTGGAAGTTATATTTTAAAGGATTTGATTCAGGATGATAGTAAAGAGGTAATTGCAGCATATAGTAATAAAATATCTAGATTAGCTATATCAAGGTTTTTTAAGTCTATGATATATTATGGTGTTATTGTATTTTGTATAGCAGGAGTTATTTGGAATTTTGGGAGTAAAGTAGAGGAAATATATTTAATACCTATGTTTAGTAAGTTTTTCTTTGAAGGAATAGTAGTTATGGCATTATCATATTTCTTTATGAGTATATTTAAAGAGTTTTCATTTAGTTTTGCCATAGTAGTTTCAGGTGCACTTTCATTTTATATGTTAATATCTGAATTAAGAAATGGATTAACAGGTGGGATTGTGAAAGCTCTTAATTTTTATATAAAAGAAATTACTATTCGTAGCGAAGTTCTTACATTAAATATTAAAAATATAATTTTTCTAATTATTCTAATTGTTATATCAAATAAAATTCTTAATAAAGAAGATACTAAGGGATAAATTTTATTATAATTTAGGAAGGAAAGTAGTTACATATGTGAGCTATTTTCCTTTCTTTTTTCATATACTTTAATAATAAGGTTTAGGAGGAGATGGAATGATAAAAGGTAATGTAAGTATCAAAGAGAATCAGTTGTTGACTAAAGAGTATACAATAGCGTCTTTTGGAGAAGAGGCATATAAAATAGCAGATGCTATAAAAGAATTAGGTAGTTCTTATTGTGAGATTAATGTATTTACAGAAAGTATGGATAAAAGTTTATTACATAATGATATTGTAGAGTCTGTTGGAAACCCTTGTTTCATAAACTTAAAACTTTTAGAAGATGATAATTTATTGATTGAAAGTGATTATAAAGATATAGAAATGGGCAATAATGAGGAAAGAGAAAAAGTTTTGATGCTTGCATATCAAAGAGCTAAAGCAATTTTAAAGTTAAAACTACATGAATTTATGTTAGAGCATATAGAATGGTTAGATGACTATTCATTATATATGGCAGTTAAAGAGTTTGCAGGGATAAGTTCTTTTGATGAATGGAAAGCTTATAGGCGTGATTATGCAAATAACTTAGAGAGAGTAAGACGAGATTTTGAGGAAGATATAAATTATCATATATTTGTTCAGTATGAGTTTCATAAACAGTGGAGGAATTTAAAAAATTACTTTGGTGGTTTAGGGATTAAAGGAAAAAGAGTTTTAAAAGAAATTTAAAATATGATCTAAAATATAAATTATAATTAATTGAAGTAGCAAAATTTTTGCTACTTCACTTTTATGCCAAAATGCTTTATTATGATAAAGTAATAAACTATTTTAAAAGATGTAATTAATTACGGAAAGGGAGAGAACTATGGAGGATTTTAAGTCAAAGTTAAAATGTAACGAATTAGACTATTTCTTTGAGGCAATACTCGCCTTAGAAACACAAGAGGATTGTTATAGATTTTTTGAAGATGTTTCAACGATTACAGAAATAAAAGCATTATCACAAAGATTACAGGTTGCAAAAATGTTAAAAGAGAAAAAAACATACATAGAAATAGCAGAAATATCAGGAGCATCAACAGCAACTATAAGTAGAGTTAATAGGGCGTTAACTTATGGTAGTGAGGGATATAATTTAGTATTAGAAAAGTTAAATAAATAAAATAAATGTAAAGGGGCATATAATGTTCCCCTTTTTTTTTGTAAAAATTTTTCCTAGAGTTTATAATATAGGTAACAAAGAAAATAAAAGAATTAATATATACAAATGAGCTAAGTTATTAGCTAGATGAGGTGAGAAAAATTAGTATACTTATAGTAGATGATGAGATAAAAATAGTAGAGGTGTTAGAGGCATACTTAAAAAAAGATAATTTCAAGGTTTTAAAAGCTAATAATGGAATTGATGCCTTAAAGTTATTTGATGAGAATAAGGTAAGTCTAATTTTATTAGATTTAATGCTTCCAGATATGAGTGGTTCAGAGGTTTGTGAAAAAATAAGAGAGAAAAGTGATGTTCCAATAATAATGGTGTCAGCTAAAAATGAAGCAGAAGATAGGCTTGCTGGTTTTGAGGTAGGAGCTGATGATTACATAGCTAAGCCGTTTTGTGCTAAAGAGGTAGTAGCTAGGGTTAAGGCAGTCTTAAAGAGAACTGAAAAATGTTCTGAGAAGGATGTTTTAAGTTTTAATAATGAAGATCTTGTTATTAAATCAAAAAGTCATGAGACCTTTTTAAAAGGAGAGTCAGTTACACTTACAGCAACTGAGTATAAGATACTTTTAAATTTAGCAAGGAATCCTAAAAGAGTGTATAGTAGAGAACAACTTTTATTATTAGCTTTAGGTGATGAAAATGATAGTTATGATAGAGTTATAGATACTCATGTTAAAAATCTTAGAGGTAAAATAGAGGCTGATAGTAAGAAACCAAAATATATTGTAACAGTGTATGGAGTTGGGTATAGATTTGAAGGAAAGAAAGATTAAGAGCTTAAAATATAGAATGTTATTTCCAGCTGCAATTATAGCTATTGTAATTTCAACATTTAGTTTAATTTTATTTAAATGTTGTTTTGATGAGGCATTTACAGCTTATATGAAAGATAATTTAATAAATCAAACATTTTCAGTAAAAACACACATGGAATTTTTGAATCTAGTAGCAACAATAGTGCTAATAGTAGGTATTGCACTTCTTACATCGTATATAATAATAGGATTACTTTTAACTAAATCTATAAGTAGACCGATAAGGTACATAGAGAATAAGGCTAAGGATATAATTAATGGAAACTTAGATAGAGATATAGAAGTTAAAACTAATATTATGGAAATAAGAAGTCTAACAGATACTATAAATAAGTTAAGTGCAGACCTACGCGAGCAAGAAAAAGTTAGAAAGCAGTTAACAAGCGATATAGCACATGAGATAAGAACGCCAATAACTAATGTAAATTCACATTTAGAGGCCATTATTGATGGGGTGTGGGAGGCTACACCTGAAAGATTAGGTGGCATAAAAGAAGAGGTTGAAAGATTATCACAGATAGTCTTAGATTTTAGACAATTGTGTTGTTATGATGATAAAAGAATTGTTCTAAATAGAACTAATATTAATATTAAAAGGCTTTTAGAGTGTAATGTTGAAAGCTTTAGAGCAAAAATAGAAGAAAAAGATTTGCATGTATCTGTATATGGAGAAGAGGTTACGGCAATTATAGATAAAAATAGGATGGCACAAGCTTTTGTAAATCTTATAAGTAATGCAATAAGATATTCTAATGTTGGAGGTAAAATTGAGATTACTGTTGAAAAAATAAATGGTAAAGTGCAAGTTTCAGTTGCTGATGAGGGGATTGGAATAGGAAAACAACATATCCCATATATTTTTGAAAGACTTTATAGAACGGATGAATCAAGAGCAAGAGCAACTGGTGGATCAGGAATTGGTTTAACTATAACAAAAAGTATAGTAGATGCACATGGTGGGAAGATATTTGTTAGAAGTGAAGAGGGCGCTGGAAGTACATTTATAATAAAAGGTTTATAGATAACTATTTTAGATATAATAAAAGGTTAAGCAGAAATTTGCTTAACCTTTTATTGATTATTTTAATTCGTCCATTTGTTTTTTTACTTGGAATAATTCATCTTGGACAACTTTAAGTTTTTCTTTGTTTGAAATAACTCGTCCCTTAATATCTTCAATGATATTTTGGAAATTTTCTATTATTTCTTCAGATTTATCACTAGGTCTAACTGAGAATAATCTTTCTTTAAATTCTTCTAATTTATCAGAATCATTTTTTATAAATCCTCTAAGTTTAACTATGAAGTCTTCTTTATTTTTAGCAAGAGTCGATAAGAATTCTAATTGCTTATCATTTCTAGCATTTTTTATACCGTCAAAGTATTCTTGTCTTAATGCATAGAATCCGTCACGAGTTTCTTTAAATTCATCAACGATTGCTTCATTAGAATCACTTCCACAGAAGCCAACTTTAAAGAATTCATCACTGATTTCTTTGATTATTGTTGAAGCATTTTTCCAACTTTCATTTACATATAAAGCTTTAATTTTTTCAATAAGTTCTTTTCTTTTTTCGATGTTAGAAGCATAACCAGCTTTCATTTCATCAAAGAAGACTTGTCTTGTTTGGAAGAAGTTATCTTTAGCAACTTTATAAGCAGCTGAAATTTCATCATTTTCTTCTTTACCAGAGAATCCAATAGCTTTGAATGCATCAGTAAGTTCATTGAATTTAACAGTAGCATTTTTCCAGTTCTCATTTTCTACAAGACCAGTTAATTCTTCAATAATAGCCTTCTTTTCAACTCTTTTTTCAGCATAAGTATCTTTAAGTGATTCAACAGCCTCTTTTCTTTCAAGTCTTAAAGCATCTCTTAAAACATTAAACTGTTTATATAAATCTTGTTGTTTTTGCCCAGCATACTTAAGTTCGAAGAATCTTTCTGTTAATTTGTTTATTGATTCATCTATATCTTTAATTGTATTAGCAGAGTAGTGTATTGCCTCAAGCTCAATAAGTAAAGCTTCTTTAGCTATTGCATTTTCTTTAAATCTATCCTCTGCTTTATCATAAAATTCTTGTCTTTTATCATAGAAAGCTTTTCTAGCCTCATTCATTTCGTTATTTAATTTTGGAACTTCTTCTGGATCAGAGCAAGGTGTTACTTTGAATTCTTCAAGTAATTCATAAAACTTCTTGTTAGCCTCTTTCCAGTTTTCTGATGTATTTGCAAGAACAATTATTTGACTTATAATTTCTCTTCTTTTTGTTACGTTTTCTTTTTCAAAAACTTCAAGTTCTGCACCAAAAGCACTATTTAAACCTTGACCATTTTGTTTTATGTATTTCTTAAACTCTTTAATCTTCATTTTTAAATCCCCTTTCGAATTACACTTATACTACCATTTTAATTGTCTGAAAAATGTATGTCTACTATAATGTGCTATTAATACTATTTTAATTTATTTTTTTTGATTTATCTAAGAATTATATGTAATTATGCTTCAAATATAATAAATCGAAGTGATATGATATTATATTTACTTTGAAAATGAAATCTATAATTAAAAATATATGTTAAATTATGTGAATATATACATGCAATTGACAATAATTTATGAATAGGTTATATTTATATCAACTTAGCGAAATTTGGGCTAAGTTGTTAAAATTGCTGAATTTTAAAGGTCTAAAAAAATTTTTTTGAATAATTAGTGTAGTTAAATAGAAAAATAGAAATATAAGAATATAATAAAAAAGATATTAATTTTAATTAGAGGTGACAAAATGGGAAGATTATTTGGTACAGATGGAGTAAGAGGTATTGCAAATACAGAATTAACATCAGAACTTGCATATGACTTAGGAAGGGCTGGAGCATACATTTTAACACAAGGAGCTCATAAAGCTAAAATATTAGTTGCAAAGGATACCAGAATATCAGGCGATATGCTAGAATCAGCTTTAGTAGCAGGAATATTATCAGTAGGAGCTGAGGCAATTGTTGTAGATGTTATACCAACACCAGCAGTAGCCCACTTAACAAGAGCGTATAATGCAGATGCAGGAGTTATGATATCAGCATCACATAACCCGGTTGAGTATAATGGGATAAAGTTCTTTAACTCAAAAGGATATAAATTATCAGATGAATTAGAAGATAGAATACAAGAAGTTATAGAAACAGGATTCAAAGGTGTTCCAACTCCAGTAGGAGCAGGGCTTGGAAGAGAAACTAAGCTTGAAAATGCTAATGAAGAATATATTGAGTATTCAAAAAGGATTGTTGAGAATGGTTTAGAAGGACTTAAAATAGCTTTAGATTGTGCAAATGGTGCAGCTTATTCAGTTGCAGAGAGAGCATTTGAAGAACTAGGAGCACAAGTGTTTGTAATCCACAATAAACCAGATGGAATAAACATAAATGAAAAATGTGGTTCAACACATCCAGAAGATTTAATGAAATTTGTTAAAGAGCATAACTGTGATTTAGGTTTTGCTTATGATGGAGATGCAGACAGATGTTTAGCAGTGAATGAAAAGGGAGAGCTTGTTGATGGAGATTTCTTATTAACAATAACAGCTAAATTCTTAAAAGATAGAGGCGAATTAAAAGATGATACTCTAGTAGTAACAGTAATGAGTAACCTTGGTCTTATGCTTGCTTGTGAAAGAGAAGGAATCAAAACTGAAATAACAGCCGTTGGAGATAGATATGTTCTTGAGAACATGGTTGAAAATGGTTATATGCTTGGTGGAGAACAATCAGGTCATATTATATTACTTGGACACAACAGTACAGGAGATGGACTTGCAACATCACTTCAAATAGCAACTATCGTAAAGGAAACAGGTAAGAAACTATCAGAACTTGCAAAAGTGATGAAAGTTTTACCACAAGTACTTGTGAATGCTAAAGTTCCAAATGAGAAAAAGAATATTCATGAAATTGACGAAGAAATCAAATCAGAAATAGCAAAAATAGAGGCTAAGTTAGAAGGTAAAGGAAGAGTTCTTATAAGACCTTCTGGTACAGAACCATTAGTAAGAGTTATGCTAGAGGGTGAAGACCAAGAAGAAATTGATAAACTTGCAAATGACCTTGCAAACTTAATATTAGAAAAAGTAAAATAGTCATTAATTTAGGCAGTAGAGATATCTCTACTGCCTTTTTTTAGAAGTTTTTTTCGATTGGTCCATAACAGTCATTATCAAGTCTTTGGAGAATATAAGTTAATTCTTCTATATGCTCCTTTTCATCACCAACAATTTCAGTTATCATACTGATGGCTTCTTTGTCATCGATTTTATGAATGATGTCTTCATAAGCGATTACAGCTTCTAGTTCACCTTTGATATCTTCCCTTATTTTAATTAAAAGAGAAGAATAGCTAAATTTCTTTTTATCGTTATGTTCATTTAAAGTTTTACATTTTAGTGAAACATGTTCTGATACTTCAATAGCTTTTTTAAATTGAATAGAGTCATATTTTCTTGCTAGGTCTAAAAGCATTCCATAGTGTCTTTTTTCATCTTGCATAATATGCTCAAATATTTTTTTTACCTCAACTATTGGAGAAGAACTTAAATGTTGTTGATATTCATTAATTGCAACAAGTTCACCTATCATAGCTTCTCTAAGAAAATTTGGTAAAGTCCTAGATTCTCCTTGTGGTTGTTTATTAGTTGTATAGCTCATAAAAATCTCCTATTAAATTCTAGTAATTAATATATATTATGAGTGAAACAGTATATTGTTAAAGCTATTACAAGACTTTATTTGAAAAGATATACAATAAACCCAAAAAATGTGATAAAATTGATTTAGGTTTTAATATGAGGTGTTTATTTGATGAGAGGGAAAAATAAATTTTTAAAAGAGATACTTAAAGTATCAATAATAACGTTTATGATTGTGGGGCTTGCAATAGCTGTATTAGCACAATATACAAGAAAAAAGATGGATAATTATATGAATACATATATGGAGGAAACTTTAGAGGGTGAGGCACTAACTGAAAAAGTTAAAGAGAATTTAAATGGATATGTTGATGAAGTTATTTTTGGCTGCTCTGTTATATTTGCAATTGCAGTAGGAATATTTTCTAATATACTTGTTAAAATGTCGAATTATAAATTATTATCTAAGATAAAAATAATTGAAGATGATTTAAAGGCAGTTATGTGTGATGATGACTTAAAATTATTAGAGAGTTCAGATAACATAGAAAAAAATATAGATGGAATCATAAGTTCGATTACAGAGTATAAGGAGAAATTAAACTATTATAGTACATATGATGATTTGACAGGTCTTATGAACAGGACAACTTTTATAGAAGAATTAGATAAGGAAATAGAAAAAAATCCTGATAAACAAATTATAGTTATATATATCAATATTGATAGTTTTTCATATTATAATAATAATTTTGGATATCACAAGGGTGATGAAATTTTAAGTTTAGTAGCTAATGAGATAACTACATTTACTACCGTAGATAGTGCAATAGCAAGAATAGGTGGGGATGAGTTTGGTGTTATGATTAAATCAGAAGTGCTAAATGAAGATAATATTGGAGAGTTTGTTGAAACACTTTTGTCGAAAATAAATTCTATAAAAGATATTGGTGTTGGTGGATTTATATCAGCTAGTATAGGAGTTTGTATAAAGAGTAATAGTGAAAAAACAGCCGCAGCAATGATGAATAATGCATACCTTGCTATGACAACAATAAAAGAGAGACAAAAAAATAGCTATGAATTCTTTAAGTGTAAAAATAAAAAAGATATAACTTTAAACATGATAGAAAAAGCACTAGAAAAAGGAGATATTCAATTGCATTATCAGCCAAAGGTTAATCTTAAAACAAATAAGATTGATGGTGTTGAGGCACTTGTAAGATGGTTTGATGATGAAGAAGGATATATTTCACCAGTTTCATTCATAAAACTTGCAGAAGAAACAGGATATATAGTCACACTTGGAAATTGGATTCTAAATAAGGCTGCTAGAGATATAAAGGAGCTTAACGAAGAACTTGGAACTGATATAAGTGTTGCTGTTAATGTATCATCTATTCAATTTTTACAAAAATCATTTGTGGATGAAGTAGAAAAAACTTTAAAAGAAACAGGGCTAAAATCAAGGAATCTTGAGTTAGAACTTACGGAGAGTATAGGTATGTTTAACTCTCATGAAATTGTTGAAAAGTTTGATAGAATAAGCAAACTTGGGATTTCAATAGCAATAGATGATTTTGGTACAGGATACAGCTCTATAAAATATCTAAAAGAGTTTAAGATTAATACTATAAAAATTGATAGAAGTTTTATTCAAAATGGAGAAAAACACAGAAGTATAGTTAGATATATTATAGATGTTTCAAAAACTTTAGGATTTAGAGTTGTTGCAGAAGGTGTTGAAGACTATATGCAGGCAAGAATGCTAAAAGAAATGGATTGTGATTATATTCAAGGATACTTTTTCTATAAGCCAATGCCTATTGTAAGACTAAGAGAATTTGTTAAAAATTAAGGAGTATAATATGGATAAAGCATCATTAAGAAAAATAATGAGAGAAAAAAGAAAGAGTATGGATAAAGTAGAAAAACAAAAATTAGATAAAATTCTAAGATTAAGACTTTTCCAAACAAAAGAATATAAAGAGGCAAAGATTGTATTTATATATGTGAGTACAGAAGAAGAAATAAATACAATCGAGATAATAAAACAGTTGTTTCTTGATGGGAAAGTTGTTGCAGTTCCTAAAATTATGAAAGATAAGACTATGAAAGCACTAAAGATAGAATCTTTTGATGAACTTTCAGGTGTTGGTAGTTTTGGGATATTAGAACCAGATGAAAAAGCAGAGGATTTAAGTGAATTAGTTGATTTGACAATAGTTCCAGGACTTGCTTTTGATGCTGAAAATAAAAGGCTTGGCTATGGTGGAGGCTTTTATGATAGGTTCTTTGAAGAGTACAAAGAATCTATAAAAATTTCTTTATGTTATGACTATCAATTTGTAACAACTGTGTACCCAAGCGAATATGATGTAAGTGTAGAGATGATTATTTCGAATAATCATATTGTAAATCGTTTAAAAAATCAATAAACAGAGAAAAATAATTTTATAAATTTTTGATAGATTAAAATCAAATAATCTAAATGTTTTGTTAGACGAAAGTCTTGATAGGCGAAAGCCACCATCTAGGTTTAGGAGTTAAATATACTCCTATTTGAATTGATAGAAGTATAACTACTGTTAAATATTAGATTAAATTGAAGTTAAAATAAATTAGAATATAAATTGAAGTTGATATATAAATAAAATTGAATATAAATAAAATAATAAATATTGTAAAAAATGGTTGCAATATCCATTTGTTTAGAATATAATAAATTCATAAATACGAATTTAATATAGGTCTTTTATCAAGAAAGGTGGAGGGACTGGCCCTGTGAAACCTAGCAACAGCTGACTGCGTAAGTCAGAATTGTGCTAAATCCTGCAAGGAAATGCAGAAGTTTATTATGTAAGCTTATTTTCCTGGAAGATAAAAGAGATTGTTTTTTATTGAAAAGTAGAACTATTTCAATCTCTTATAGATTGAAATAGTTTTTTTTATTTTAATCTATATAGTATGTTGCAACTTGTATAATAGGCACCTAAAAAATAAGGGGGCTTTTTTTTATGAGTAAATATAATAAGGGAACAATATGTGTTCAAGGTGGGTATAAGCCAAAAGTTGGAGAGCCAAGAATACTACCAATATACCAGAGCACAACTTACAAATATGAAGATCCAGACCATCTAGCTGATCTTTTTGATTTGAAAGTTCCGGGTCATTTATATTCAAGGATTAGTAATCCAACATTAGAAGGGTTTGAGGCAAAGTTCAATGAACTTGAGGGTGGAGTAGGCGCTGTGGCAGTTTCTTCAGGGCAATCAGCAATTTTACTTGCAATTCTTAACCTTTGTGAGAGTGGGGACAATCTTATATCAACATCAAATCTTTATGGTGGAACATTTAATTTATTTAATATCAATCTTAGAAAGCTTGGAATAGAAGTTAAGTTTATAAATCCAGAAGCTAGTGCACAAGAGATAGAATCTTTAGTTGATGATAAGACAAAATTATTTTATGGGGAAATCATAGGGAATCCAAGCATAAATGTTTTAGACCTTGATAAGTTTTCAAAGTTATCAGATAAAACAGGGGTTCCACTTGTTGTAGATAGTACAATAGCATCTCCGTACTTATGTAGACCATTTGAATATGGGGCTGCAATAGTTCTTCATTCCACTACTAAGTATTCAGATGGTCATGCATCAGCAGTTGGAGGAATCATAGTAGATTCAGGAAAGTTCAATTGGAATAATGGAAGATTTCCAAATTTAGTTGAGCCAGACCCAAGTTATCATGGAATTAAGTATGTAGAGACATTTGGAGAAGCTGCTTATATAACTAAACTTAGAGTAACACTTTTAAGAGATTTTGGTTGTATAATGAGTCCACAAAATGCCTTCCTTACAAATTTAGGGCTTGAAACATTACATCTTAGGATGGAAAGACATAGTAGTAATGCACTTACACTTGCAAAGTATCTTCAGGGACATTCAAAAGTTAATTGGGTTAGATATCCACTACTTGAAACTCAAGAGGATTACGCAAGGGCAAAAGAGTTACTACCTAAAGGAGGTTCAGGAATGCTTACCTTTGGAATTAAAGGTGGCGTGGAAGAGGCAAAAATATTTACTAAAGCACTTAAGTTAACAACACTTGTTGTCCATATAGGGGATGCTAGAACATCAATTTTACACCCTGCAAGTACAACTCATAGTCAATTAACTAAGGAAGAACAGATAGCATCTGGTGTTACACCTGATCTTATAAGAATTTCAGTTGGAATAGAAGATGTAGAAGATATTATAAAGGACTTTGAACAAGCATTTAATACGATAGGAGAATAAATTATGACGATATATCTTTCTAAAAACATAAATGGACTTGCACCTTTATCAAAAGAATATGATATAGAGGTAAGTGAGGATAAGGATTGCTGTAATAAAACAATAGGTGTACTTAATTTAATGCCAACTAAATGTGAAACAGAGACACAAATTTTAAGATTACTTTGTGAAACTTCAAAAGATATTAAGGTGGAGTTTATAAGACTTGATAGTTATAAACCAAAGAATATACCGTACGAATATTTGATGGAGAATTATAGAAGTTTTGATGAAGTTAAAGAAAATCTAGATATTCTTATAGTGACTGGGGCGCCACTAGAGAAGATGGATTTTAATGAGGTTGACTATATACAGGAACTTAGAGAGGTTCTTGATTATGCAAAATTAAATATAAGAAAATCTTTATTTATTTGTTGGGGTGCACAAGTAGCATTAAATCATTTTTATGGAATTAGAAAGATGTTAACTAAGGAAAAAATATTTGGAGTGTTCTCACATGAGATTTTAAATGGGGATGAAATCTTAGATGGTATAGGAAGTGGTTTTAAAGCACCACATTCTAGACATACGCAGCTTTCAAAAGAAGATATAACAAATTGCAATAAGCTTAAACTTATTTCTACAACAGATCAGGGGCAAGAACATCTTTTAAGGGGCGAATTTAATGATTACTATGTACTTGGGCATATAGAGTATGATAAAGAAACTTTGAAGAAAGAGTATATAAGAGATGTAGAGAAAGGTTTAGAAATAAATAAACCAAAGGGCTATTTTATAGATGATGATATAGATAATGGAATTAACTTTAATTGGAGAGAAGATGCAATTAAGTTTTATGAAAATTTATTAAAGTAAGTTTAGGTTCGGTTGGGGGATTAAATTTAAACTTCACTTATGACCAAGTTTAGCTGGGGGCGGCTAAGCTTGGTTTTTATTTTTTAAAATTTTTTTAAAATAAGTGAAACTTTTTTAGGAGGAGTTACGTCTAAGTATAAAAGGGATATTTGTAGGGAGGAGAATATGATTAGAAGTATTTTAGCTGATTTGCAGTATAGATGGAAATCTATGAGTGCAGGAAGACAACTATCAGTAACAATAGGAATATTTATTTATACATTAATTGTGATTGCAGAACCATTATTTTTATTGATGCCTGTTGGTTGGGGAATTATGCAACTTATTTATTATATCTCCGACAATTATCTTGGAGGATATTTTGTAAACCTTGTCTTATGGGGTGTTGGGATAGGAGTAATTATATATTCAACTAGAGCACTTATAGATAATGAGATAAATTCATTTTTATATGTAGTTATAGGATATTTTTTAGGGGTTATAATTTTGAAATTTTTTGAGGATTAGACATATATATATAGATAATTGGTGAGGGGGAGTTTAAATGAGATATGATGAAAATGCTTTAGTCAATGGACTTATAAAGTCAAATGATGATGCATTTGATTATCTACTTGATACATATGGTGATGATATTTTAAGATTTTGCTATATGAAGGTTAATGATGTTGGTGTTGCTGAGGATTTAGCACAGGAAACTTTTATAAATGTTTTTAAGTATATTCAGAAGTTTAAAGGACAGTCATCTTTAAAAACTTGGATATATAAAATTGCATTAAATCAATGTAGAGAATTTTATAGAAAAAGTAAAACTTTTAATAAGAACTTTAATGGGGGAGTTTTTGAACTTTTAGATGTTAATGTAAAGGCTGACTTTGATCTAGAGGAAGAGATTTTAGATATTATAGATAATGAGTTTATTTTAGAATCACTTCAAAAAATTAGACCACAGTATAGGGATATTATTTATATGTTTTATTACAAAGAACTGACGATAAAGGATATTGCTATGGTATTAAAGCAAAATGAAAACACAATTAAAACAAGACTGCGTAGAGGAAGAAGTGCACTTAGGAAAGTTTTAAAGGAGGACGGGATTTATGGATAAGCTTAAAAATTTAAAAATGAGTTCAGATTTAAAAAATAGGATAAAAGAGGAATATAATAAAGAAAAGAAAAAAACAACATATACAATAAGAAAAGCTATGGAGAATGATGTAGAGCTAGATTTAAGGGCGGTAGCAGCTGCAGTTGCACTTACAATTTCTGTTCCAGTTATAGATTCAGTTAATAAATTTAAGGATTTAACAAGATATGAACTAGAAATTTCTAGTAACCAATCTGGAGGAATAGAGAGTGAAGAAAATAAAAATCAAAGTTAAATATATTATATATTTAGCACTGACAATTTTACTTGTAATTCCAAATATAATTATGGGGGCGGCAGCACTTGCATATAATTATGATATCAAAAATACTGGAAATATAGATGAAATTCCAAAAGGATATTATTTTCAAGGATTATTAAATTTATATGTGAATATGCCTAAAATATCTCCATTTGAAGATGTTGCTTATTATTATATGGGCGTGAATGAATATAATTATAAGACAAGCCCTGTTACTTTTGGTGTAAATGTAGCTATGGGTTCTAATGGGAATGTATATTTCAATGATAAGGGAATTGCTAATGCAATAGAATATCACAAAAAAGGTCTTAAAGAGGGGCAAGGAAGTAGTTATTACATTAAAAATTTTAATGCTCTTATGGGACTTTATTTTGAGGTGCAAGATTTTAAGTCAGCTCAGGAATTAATAGATAGCGTTAAACATGAAAGTAATGATTTGATTAGGTCATATGCTTATTTAAATGAAGGTGCTATGTATTTAAAGCAAGGTGGATATGATAAGGCTATAAAGTCATTTGAAAAAATGGGAATAAAAACAATAGCTAGTAAAAATGCTTATATAGGAGATGCATATAAGTTAAAAGGTGATAATAAAAAGGCAAATAAGTATTATGAGTTAGACCATATTGCAAAGTCAAAAAAATTAGATAAAAATGCGAGTTATAAGGATGATTTGAGTTTACCTTATATGAATAAAGATTTGAATCAAGGAATAAGTTACTCAAAGGATATTTATCAAAATATAATTTCAGATAAATATAGAGGTTCTGTTGAAGGAAAGTTTATTTATAATGGTGTTCCTATGACGGGAGCTACAATATATTTATCTAAGGAAGAAATACTTTATCTTGGGAATCCAGGAGAGATAGATACATCATCAAGCAGAGAAAATATTTATGCTTATGTACAGGAAGATGGTAGCTTTAAGTTTAATAATATACCAGAGGGGAAATATTATGTAAGTATGGCGCTACCTAGAAGTAAATATGTTGAGGCAGATGTAACTTGGTCATATATAAATAATAATTTTGTTAAGGTTAGTGCAGAAGAAACTTCAAAAATGGAAATTATAAAGAAGTTAGATGAAAATGATGAAGAAAGTTTTTATGTGGAGTGTAACAACATAGATTATGAAAACTTATTAAGATATGATATAAATCCTAAAAGATATGGATATTTTGGAGATGCTACTGCTGATGAAAATATGATAAATTTCAAGGTAGAGGAAAATGGGAAGGAAGAACTTCCAGCTAGAATTGCAGAGATGCTTATTTTAGAAGATTGTGAAAGTTTAGATATTTATAAGATGTTTTCTGAGGAGCCTACTAAAGGCAGTTTTGAACAAAAGTTTTTATATAAAGGATTAGGTTATAGGCTTGAACCTAAGGAGTATTTTAAAAAGGGAAATGAGGAAGAAAGAGATAAAATAGTAGAGGGGAAAGATACATATCGGTGGATAAGGGAAATAACAGAAAGACATACTAATTTATTTCAAAATATAATAACGGAAGATGAAGCGAGAGTAAAGTTTCCGAGTAATATAGTAGATTGTTGGCGGGGATATAGTGACACGTACGTTGGAGTTAGTAAAAAAAGGTATGAGACAGCTTTTAGATATTATGAAGAAGAATATTTGAAAAATCCAAATGATATAATGAACCTACAAATTCTTATAAAATATTATATTACTGGTTATGGACATTATGGGGAGGGTAAAGATGTTACAAAGGCATTGGAACTTTCGGATGAACTTTATCAGTTGGTTGGTAGTAAATCAGCAGATATGCATTTAAAAGAATTTATAATTAGAAGTTATAGTATATTCTCAATAAGTGAGTAGATTTAGGAGTTACAATTAAGATAATAAAAATAATAGGACTAGCCATTTTTGGCTGGTCCTATTTATATGTTAAGCTCTTTTTCCGAAAATATTGAATCCGAAAGCTTTTGCTCCATTATTTCTTCTGTAATCAACATAGTATGAGTAAGTAAGGCAAAGTAGTAATCCTAAAGCAAAGAACATTCCACCGATAGCTCCCCATAATATAACGTTAAGTCCTTTTTTCTTAGCTAGGTAACCTGTACCTATTGCCCATGCTGCTGTTAATAAAATGCTTAATATCCACATAATTTAGTTCCCCCTAAAATTAAGTTTTTTTCTTTCGTTTGTCTATGGTTTTATTATATTAGATAAATATAATGAAACCCTAAACAATACGTAAATTAAATGAAAACAAATTCATTTAAAATATTTTTGAATTTATGAAACCTTTTACGTAGAAGTAACATCTAAAGGTATATAAGAAAGTGAAATTAATAAAAAAGGGGTTTTTATAAATGGGGAGTTTTGTACTTTTAGAAAATGTTAGTAAGTGTTATGGGGATGCAAAAAATCCAACATATGCGTTAAAGGATGTTAATTTAGAAATTAAGGATGGAGAGTTTTTTGGAATAATGGGAGAGTCAGGTGCGGGGAAATCTACACTTTTAAAACTTTTAGCAACACTTGATGTTCCAACGGGTGGAAAGTTATATCTTAACGGAAAGTCTGCTAGAGGAATGTATGATGGAGAACTTAGTGAATTTAGAAAAAATAATGTAGGATTTATATTTCAAAGCTATAACCTTTTAGATACGTTAACACTTAGAGAAAATATAAAAGTACCTCTTACACTTAGGAATGTACCAAAAGAAGAGGCAGAGGAACGAATTGCAATTTATTCAAAGAAAATGAACATAAGTAATCTTTTAGATAAGTATCCATCTGAGTGTTCAGGCGGGGAGTGTCAAAGGGCCGCAGCTTGTCGTGCAATTGTTTCAAAGGCTAAGTTTATAGTTGCAGATGAGCCGACAGGAGCGCTAGATTCTAAAAATTCAAAGGAACTTATGAGTATACTTAGAACTCTTAATGAAGAGGAAGGACTTGGGATTATAATGGTTACTCATAGTTCTTATATAGGAAGTTATTGCGATAATTTAGCTATTGTAAAAGATGGTTGTGTATCTGAAACTTTAACTAGAGGAAATGATAGTCAGTATGACTTTTATAATAGAATTTCAGATGCAATTGCAAAAGAGAAAGAGGCATTATTTTAAAATAAGCTAGGGGGATAAGTATGATGGGGATAAAAAGTTTTTCAAGGCAAATGTTTAGCAAAACAATAAAAGATAGTTTTTCTTATATTTGTACAGTAGCGATAACTGCAATGTTAGTTTTTGTTACTGTAAATATATCATTTAATGAACTGATTTATGGAAATAATACTTCAGAACTTATAAATGTTTATAAACTAATGGGACGAGCAATGGTAGAGGTTCAAATTCCATTAGGATATATTCAAAAGGAACTTATACTGATAACGATTTTGATTGTGGGAGTTTTTACAGTTATAAGTAATAATACATTTCTTAAAAAGAGAATAAATGAACTTGCATTTATTGTGATGAATGGGGCAACAACTACGGAGATGTCATATTACATTAGGTATATGTGTAGTAAAATGTTTGTTATAGCTAGTATGATAGGGCTTGTGTTAGGAATTATTTTTGCACCAGTGTTTAATCTAATAATGTATAATATCGTTGGAATTGAAGGACAAGTTTTTCTGTATTATTCAGAAACTTTTGTAATTGTAATAAGTTTTATATTAGTAAATTATTTATATCTTATGATTGCTAGTACAGCCTATGTATATAGAAAAGAAGTAGATGAACTTATGAGTGATAATCGTGAAAAGACTTCTAAGGATACAAGGATGATAAAGTTTCCAAGCATAATATATTTAATTTTATATATTTGTCCATTGTTTATATTGATATTACCAAAGGCATATGGAGATATAAGTGGATTTGTAACAGTAGGAGTTTATATATCTGTATTAGCTTCAATTGGAGTTATAACTATGTATATTCCAAGGAAACTTAGAACTATAAACAATATGGCTTTTATGAATCATAAAGAAAGAAAAATTTATATAAATAATGCATTTATAAAGCTTAAAAACACAATTATATATATTGCGGGAATGGTTATTTCAGTTAATTATTTTTTGAGTAAAATATTAGAGTTTAGAGAACACAAAGATATTGTAACTATATTATTATTTAGTATGGTTATATGTTCAGTTATTATTGCAGTTACTTTAACTAATAAAATAATAGAAGACTGTGGAATAAATAAGAAGTTTTATAAAGACCTTTCAGCTATGGGATATAACAAAAATGAGTTGTTTAAAATATCTTTAAAAGAAAATAAAACTATAATACTTGCTATTATATTCTTTGTTGCAGTTCCAATAATATTTGCAGTTTTGATGCATATAAAAAATAGAAGTATAGCAAAAGAGATGCTTATTTTGATAGGTGGGGCTACCGTTATTCCTATTTTGATTAGTGGGTTAATATCATATATAACAAATCAAGAAAAGGTATATGAAATTTTAGAACTAGAAACTAAAAAGATATTGCCTTTGAAATGGATAGGGAGCTTATTGACAAGAAGCGTAGAAAAATTGCTAGTGATTATGTTTAATGTAAGTGATGAATCAACAACTTTATGGAAAAGAAAGTTGATTTGGAAAGTAAGACTGGTTCATATTTTTATAGTTGGAGCATTTATAGTAGTTATTCCAAGTTTTCTAATGGGTTATATATCAAGTAACTTTAAAAAAGAGATGCTTGATATGCCAGTGATTGGAGAGGAAAATAAAAAATTAGATTCACTTTTGAATTTGTATACAAGTATTCCTAAAGGGATGCAGAATGGTGGACAGGCATATTACTATAAAGGAATTACAGAATATGATTATATAAGTGATAAAATTTACTACACTAATGAATCAGGATATGGGAGTGCTACAAATATTCAATTAGATGAAAAAGATAAAAAGGTAAAAAGTGCGATAGAGAATCATAAAATGGGAATGCAAGAAAGTGAAAAAAATTCAGATTATTATATGAAGAATGCTTTTGCGCTGATATCTTTATATTATCAAAATGGAGAAACTGCAAAAGCTTTTGAGGTGATTGAAGAGCTTAAAGTAGCTACTGATAAAAAGGTAGTAAGTTATGGATTATTTAATGAAGGTCTTTTAAATTTAAAGATGAATGAATATGATAAGGCAATAGAAGCTTTTGAAAAGGTTAATACAGAGTATATTATGGTTAATGAATATATAGTTCAGGCTTATAGAATGAAGGGTGACTACAATAAGGAAAGTGAGTATAGATTAAGATTAAATGATAAGAGAGGTTATCAAGCTAAGTGGGAACAAAGAGCAAATCAAAAAGGATATGGAGTTTATGATATTAATTTTGATTTGAGAGATGAAATTGATGTACATCCACATCCAGAACTTTTAGCAGAGATGGGGTATAGTGCTTCACTAAAAGAAAATAAAAATGGGGTTGAGGCAAATTTAAAAGTAAAAGAAGTATATAAAGAAAATATATTAGGTGAGAAATATAGAGGTAGTATAAAAGGGGGATTTGATGTTGCAGATGCTTCACTAGAAGGAATAGAAGTTGTTTTAACTACAACACCAAGAAATCATGACCAATTAGCAGGGATAAGTATAAGCAATGATACTGAAGTATACACTGCATATATTCAAAGTGATGGCACATTTGAGTTTAATAATATAATAAATGGTAAGTATTATATAAATTTTGTGATACCACAAAGCCAATTTGTAAGTTTAGGGATAAAGAATACAGAATTTGAAAATGAGATAGTGATTAATTCAAAAGAGGAAAAAAATCTACTTATAAGCAAAAAAGATGATGGACTTATTACAAATGAAAAGATAGAAGAGGGCAAGATGAGTGGAAATGAACTTTTAGGTTCATATAAATCAGAGGGAAATAAAGTTGTCTTTGAGGTTGGAAAAGGGGATAGACCTTTACCAGACGTGATGGTAGATGATAGGGTATTTGATAAAAAGGTAAAAGAGATAGAATTTTATAAAGTTTTTGGAGATTATAGAATAGGGAGTATCGCATCAAGCTATAGAGCACTTGGTATAAAAATAGATTATACTCAAGAACTATTTGCAAAAGAACTTCCAAAAGATGAGGCAAAACCAATTTATGATGGAGAAATAACTCGTTATATAAACTCAGGTGAATTAGAAGTAGCAATGGATAAGTGTATAGAGATTTATGAAAATGATAAAACAGATGAAGATGCACTTACACTTCTTATAAAGTTTTATGTAACAGGAGTTGATATAACTGGTAAAGGTAAGAATATAGAAAAAGCATTAGAATTATCAGATGAATTATACAGGCTTCATCAAAATGAAGATTTAGATAAACAAGTTAAAGAATATATTTATTTAAATAAATATACAGTATTCACAACTAGATAGCCGTGCTTAGCATAAATTATTATTTGAATTTTATCTTAAAGAATCCTTGTGGCTTTATGCCCAAGGTAGTTCAATAGTAGAGGATAAGAGTGTTAGAAATGCTAGCTATCAGATAAAAAAAGGACTGCCATAATTGGCAGTCCTTTCATATTTTAAGATAAGTTTAAATTAAACTTGCTCTCTGTTATCTATAACTTGTTTGATGTTTGTTAGGAATGTAGCGAATGGCATTGAACCTTCATCATCATTCTTTCTACTTCTTACTGAAACTTCACCTTTAGCTTCTTCTTGCTCTCCAACAACTACAATGTAAGGAGTTCTCTCAAGTCTAGCTTCTCTTATTTTATATCCAAGTTTTTCTGATCTGTGATCAACTTCAACTCTGATACCATTGTATTTTAAGTCTTTAGCAACTTTATCAGCATAGTCAGCATATTTATCTGATAGAGGAAGAACCTTAACTTGTGTAGGTGCCATCCATGTAGGAAGTGCTCCTGCATACTTTTCTATAAGCATAGCAAGTGTTCTTTCATAACAACCAATTGAACTTCTGTGGATGATAAATGGTCTTTTCTTTTCTCCATCTTTATCAACATAACTCATATCAAATCTTTCTGCTAAAGCAAAGTCAATTTGAACTGTGATGATTGTATCTTCTTTACCATGAACGTTCTTGAATTGGATATCAAGTTTTGGACCGTAGAATGCAGCTTCATCATCAGCTTCTTCAAAGTCTATTTCAAGGTGATTTAAGATATCTCTCATTAAGTTTTGTGTTGACTCCCAAGCTTCTGGTTTGTTGATATACTTGTGAGTATTTTTTGGATCCCATTTTGAGAATCTGTATGTGATGTCATCTTGAATTCCAAGAGTAGTCATAACATATTTGATTAAATCAACAACATCTTTGAATTCTTCTTCTAATTGGTCAGGTCTAACAACTAAGTGACCATCAGCAAGAGTGAATTGTCTAACTCTTATAAGTCCATGCATTTCACCTGAAGCTTCTTTTCTGAAAAGTGTTGATGTTTCAGCATATCTCTTTGGAAGATCTCTGTAACTGTGTTGCTCAGCTTTGTATATTTCATATTGGAATGGACATGTCATTGGTCTTAAAGCAAATACTTCATCATCTGTTTCTTCATCTCCAAGTACAAACATACCATCTTTGTAGTGGTCCCAGTGTCCTGAAACTTTATAAAGGTCACTCTTAGCTAATGAAGGAGTTTTTGTTAAAAGATATCCTCTTCTTTCTTCTTCATCTTCTATCCATCTTTGAAGTACTTGCATTACTTTAGCACCTTTTGGCATTAATAATGGAAGTCCTTGACCAACTAGTTCACTTGTTGTGAATATTCCAAGCTCTCTACCAAGTTTGTTATGGTCTCTTTTCTTAGCTTCTTCGATTGCTTCTAAGTGCTCATCCATTTCAGCTTTCTTAGGGAATGCTGTTGCATATATTCTAGCAAGCATAGGATTGTTTTCGTTTCCTCTCCAGTATGCCCCTGCTGTTCTAAGTAATTTGAATGCTTTGATTCCTTTTACTGATAATAAGTGAGGTCCAGCACAAAGGTCTGTGAAATCACCTATTTGGTAGAATGATATAATAGCATCTTCTGGAAGATCATTTATAAGTTCTACTTTGAAAGGCTCATCTTTCATGAATTCTAAAGCTTCACTTCTTGATTTTGTGAAGAATTTGATTTCAGGATTTTCTTTAATGATAGCTTTCATTTCTTTTTCTATTGCAACAAAGTCAGCTTCTGAGAATGAACCTTCTTTTAAAAAGTCATAGTAGAAACCACCATCTATTGAAGGTCCGATAGCAACTTTAACTTCAGGGTGAACTCTTTTAACAGCATAAGCCATAACGTGAGATACTGTATGTCTGAAAGCGTCTTTACCTTCTTTTGAATCCCATGTACATATTTCAAGTTCAGCATCTGCTGAAACTTTGTGTCTTAAATCTTTAACTTCTCCATTTACGATTCCGCACATAGCATTTCTAGCAAGTCCCTCACTAATAGCTTTTGCGATATCTAATACTGAACTATTTTGTTCAACTTCTTTGATTGAACCATCTTTTAATGTAATTTTAATCATATTAAAAACTCCCTTTTTTATTATTTTGTATCGGGGCGAGTATCCTTTAAAATAAAAAAAGCCCCCGTCGCTTTTCTATTTCTAGAAAAGGGACGAGAGATTCGAAAGATTCCCGTGGTTCCACCCAATTTGTACAATACTGTACCACTTAAATAGCTTTAACGCAGCGTCTGCGGACTTGATTAGAGTCACTCCGAGTTAGTTTTCAGCTAAGTCCATCTAGAATACTTACAGCAAATGTATTCCTCTCTGAAGATTTATCTAAGCTTACTCTTCTCATCAACGTATTTGTTATTAATCAAATTATAAGACTATTAATAATTACTGTCAACAAATAATTTAACGAAATTTCAATAAATTATCCATATCATATTTTGATAATTACAACTCTCTTACTAAATATAGTATGTAAGGGAGTTGTAATATGTTTTAGTTAGTTTATAGATTTGAAAAGTTAAAATAACTAAAAGAAAAGAGTGGTTTTTAAAAGGTTATAAATTTGTGTGTAAATGTAAAAATAGAAAAAATAGATTATAAAGATAAAATTTTCTTAAAAAAAGTGTTGCTTTTTATCTTGAATAAAGATATAATAAAAACATCGACATGCAGTCGTGGCGGAATTGGCAGACGCGCTAGACTAAGGATCTAGTATCTATTGTAGATGTGAGGGTTCGACTCCCTCTGATTGCACCATCAGAGAACCTTAGGGATTGTTAGAAATAACAGTCCTTATTTTTCGTTCAAAATTAAAGGAGGTGTAGTGAAAGTGGTAATAATTGATATAACTTATAAAGTTGATTTAGCTGATATAGAAGCTAATTTAGAAGAACATAGAAATTTTTTAGATAAAAATTATAGTATTAAAAAGTTTGTGTGTTCTGGAAGAAAAAATCCAAGAATAGGTGGAATTATTATTTCTAATGCAAAATTAAATGAAGTAAAAGAAATTATAAAAGAAGATCCTTTCTTTTATAAAGAATTAGCAAATTATAATTTTACAGAATTTGAAGCATCAAAATATGATTCTAATTTTAGATTTTAAAAAAACTCCCAAAGGTTTTTATGCCTTTGAGAGTTTTGGGATTTATAAAGATTTTTCCTTATCAATTGCAGTTTGAAGAATAAAATCTTCTAAACCAGTAGGGGAGTAGTGTCTATTCCCCATAAGAAAAAATATAAGTTCTGTATTTTTATAGCCTTCTTTATATAAAAATAAATTAGCTTGAATCTTTTTTCTACTACTTATTGATAAGCCTAAAATTTTATTTATTTCAAAAATAGAGTAGTAAGTTTTGGGGAAAGTAGCATAAAGCTTATCTTGCATTTCTAGTTTGTAGGTATAATCAGTTGTTTTATTTCTATGAGGTCCATTTATGCCTCTATGGTGAGTTCTACAAAGATATTTATAATTAAGTTCAAAGTTTAGACCACCATGGCCTCTGTAAACAATATGGTGTAGATCGCCTTTTGCGCTACAAACTTCACAGTTCATAAAAATAACCTCCTAAAATGTTCCTATAATACAAAGATATCATATTATTACAAAGCATAAAAGTATTTAGTTTTAGAAGAAAGAATATGGATTTTTTTATAATTTTTCGAGAAATTTATAAAAAAAGTATTGACAGAAATCGTCTACGGTACTATAATAATTTTTGTAGTCGCAGGGACAACTTCTCTAGATTACACATGAAATTTTAAATATGTATCTTTAGCTCAGTTGGATAGAGCAACGCCCTTCTAAGGCGTGGGTCTGGGGTTCGAATCCCTAAAGGTACACCATTTGTTGGGATATCGCCAAGCGGTAAGGCATCACACTTTGACTGTGATATGCACAGGTTCGAATCCTGTTATCCCAGCCACTTTGCGGGTATAGTTCATTGGTAGAACGTCAGCCTTCCAAGCTGAATAGGCGAGTTCGATTCTCGCTACCCGCTCCATAAAAATTTTAAAAAGCAGATATAATCTGCGGGTATAGTTCATTGGTAGAACGTCAGCCTTCCAAGCTGAATAGGCGAGTTCGATTCTCGCTACCCGCTCCATAAAAATTTAAAAAGCAGATACAATCTGCGGGTATAGTTCATTGGTAGAACGTCAGCCTTCCAAGCTGAATAGGCGAGTTCGATTCTCGCTACCCGCTCCATAAAAATTTAAAAAGCAGATATAATCTGCGGGTATAGTTCATTGGTAGAACGTCAGCCTTCCAAGCTGAATAGGCGAGTTCGATTCTCGCTACCCGCTCCAGAACGAAGTAGTCAGTGAAGGCTACTTCTTTTTTTTATAAAATTTTAAATTCTAAAATAATTGAACCCGTACATTTGACCATTTGTAAAATGATGGAATATAATAATTTTAAAATAAAGAGGGGGTTTTTATTTTGGAAAAAAATAAATTAGGAGTTTTAGAAAAGAATAATTCTACTAAAAGTCAAAAAAAAATTACAACAAAAAGGTTAGTCACAATAAGCTTATTTGCAGCTATATGTTTTGTAGCAACAATGGTACACATACCGTTAAACTTTGGGGGAGGTGCTACAATGATACATCTAGGAACAACTGCAATATTTGTAGGAGCAGTATTTTTAGGAAAAGATATAGCATGGTCAGCAGCAATTGGGTGTGCATTGTTTGATTTTATAAATCCAGCGTTTGCTATTTGGACAATTCCAACATTCTTTTTAAAAGGTGCAACAGGTTATGTGGCAGGAAGAGTATGTCATTATAATGAAAAAGAAGGAGAGGACATGAAGTATAACATAACCGGATTTATTCTTGGAGGGCTTGTTTCTCTTGGTGGATATTTTATTGTGAATTGTTTCTTCTATGGAGTACCAGCAGCAATTGCAAAAATTACAACATCAGTCATAACAACAGGTATAGGTATAGTAATAGCAGTTCCGTTATGTGGATCTAAGTTTTTAGTTAAAAAAGCAGGGGTAAAAATATAAGTTCAATTTGAGGAGAGGATAGTATGTATCCAGTTAAAAAAGTTATGGCAATACATGATTTGTCTTGTTATGGTAGAGCATCACTTACAACAATAATACCTATAATTTCAACTATGGGAATACAAGTATGCCCACTTTTAACAACAGTTTTATCAACACATACAGGAGGCTATGGAACGCCTGCTAAAGTTGATTTGAGTGATTTTATGTGGTCAGCAAAAGACCATTGGAGAAATTTAGAACTTAAATTTGAGTGTGTTTATACTGGGTATCTTGCTAATGTAGAGCAAGTTAAACTTGTTGAAAATATAGTTAAAGATTTTACTAATAAAAATATGCTTTTAGTTGTTGACCCAGTTATGGGAGATGAGGGAAAACTATATAGTGGCTTTGATAGTAAAATGGTAAATGAAATGAGAACTTTAGTTAGGGGAGCGAGTGTTATAACTCCTAATATAACTGAGGTAGCATTATTACTTGATGAAAATTATGAAGATAGATTCTGCATTGATATAGTTGATGGTTGGGCTAAAAGATTATCAGCGTTTAATGTTGATAATGTTATTATCACAAGCGCACCAAGTATTAATGGAGATGAGTTTATAGATACAGTTATTTATAATAAAGAAAGTGATAAACTTACTAGAATATCTGTAAAAAAAATAGACAAACATTACCCGGGGACGGGAGATGCATTTGCAGCAGTTCTTGTAGGAAAAGTTTTAAACAATAAGTCAATTGAAGAAGGTGCAGAATTTGCTAGTAATTTTGTTAGCAAAGCAATCACAGAAAGTAGTAAGTATGAATATAATTCAAAAGAAGGTATTTTACTAGAGAAAGTTTTAAATTTATTAACAAAATAAGTAAATAAATTTATTGCATTGATGGTAAGTTAGTGTTAGAATAAATTTAAATTAAATAAGAGCTTTTTTATTATCTTATCCAGAGTGGTGGAGGGACTGGCCCTATGAAACCCGGCAACCAATATTTTTAGGCTTAACACGCTTAAATTTAGAACGGTGCTAATTCCAGCAGTTATTTATAACTGACAGATAAGAAGATCATCAAGGTATTACGGTATACTATGGGAACTTCTGTCTTTAAAGCAGGAGTTTTTTTGTTTTCTTAAAAGGAATAGACAAAATATATGGATAAAGATTTAGATAATAGGAACTCTTTAAATTAAAAGGGGGACAAAAGTTATGAAAGAAAAGAAAGGGAAATTTACAGGTCTTATACCATTATTAGTATTTGTAACAATTTACTTAGGAGTGTCATTAATTTTAGATGACTTTTATGCAGTATCAGTCTTAGTACCAGGATTGATAGCATCACTTGTAGCAATATTTATAAATAGAAAAAGAAAGTTTGATGAAAATTTAAATATTTTCTGCAAAGGGGCAGGGAATAGTGACATTATATTAATGTGCTTTATATTTATATTAGCAGGTGCTTTTGCGCAAGTTGCAAAAAGTATGGGGGCTGTTGAATCAACAGTTAACTTAGGCCTTACAGTTCTTCCAAGTGGAGTTTTAGTTGCAGGAATATTTGTAATTTCAGGATTTATAGCAATATCACTTGGAACATCAATGGGAACAATAGCGGCAATAGTTCCAATAGCACTTGGGATTTCAGAAAAAGCTGGAATCTCATTACCTTTAATAGTTGGGGCAGTTGTTGGAGGTGCAATGTTTGGGGATAACCTTTCAATGATTTCTGATACAACAATAGCAGCAACTAAAACACAAGGTTGTGCAATGAATGAAAAATTTAAAACTAATTTTAAAGTAGTTTTACCAGCAGCTATTGTAGCGATAATTTTATATGTTATTCTAGGGCAAGGTACAGATGTTACATCAATAGCATATGAGTACAGTATAATTAAAGTTTTACCTTATCTTGCAATACTTATAGCAGCTTTATTTGGAGTGAATGTTATTTTGGTTTTAACAGGTGGAATAGGGCTTGCAGCGATAGTAGGTTTTGGAACAGGTTCTCTTACTTTACAATCACTATTTGATTCAATAACAGCAGGTATTGGTGGAATGAGCGAACTTATAATAATTTCTATCTTACTTGGTGGAATTGTAGAACTTGTAAAAGCTAATGGTGGAGTAGACTTTATTCTTGAGAGTATTACAAGTAGAATCAAGACTAAAAAAGGTGCAGAGTTTGGTGTAGGGGCACTTGTAAGTTTAGTGGATGTAGCAACAGCTAATAACACAATAGCAATAGTTACAGCAGGTCCAATAGCAAAACAAATATCAGATGAATATGAACTTGAGCCAGCAAGAGTAGCAGGAATACTTGATATGTTCTCTTGTGCATTCCAAGGCGTAATTCCTTATGGGGCACAACTTTTAACAGCATCATCACTTGCAGGACTTGCACCGTTTGATATAATGAAATACTTATTCTATCCATATCTAATGGGTATAAGTGTAGTAGTGTTTATAGGATTCTTTAAACATAAAAAAGCAACTGCTAAAGCAAAAGAAAGAAACGTAGAGGTAGTTTAAAAATAGAATTTTAGAGAAGATTAAAGCTAGTAGGTTTTAATCTTCTTTTTTGGGGTACTTTTAGTTTTCCTCATAAAAAAAGAAGGCAAAGCCTTCTTTATTCTTGAACAAATGTATTTGCTATAAGTACTTTATCTTCTTTTAATTCTTCTTCTGTAAGTTTTCTTAGAACTTTGCAGGGATTTCCTACTGCAATGACATTAGCAGGAATGTCTTTTGTTACAACACTTCCTGAGCCAATTATAGTGTTATCACCTATTGTAACCCCGGGGTTTATAGTTGTACCTCCACCTATCCAAACTTTATTACCGACTGTTATAGGAAATGCAAGTTCAAGTCCAGCAACTCTTTGTGCTGTGTTAGTAGGGTGTGTTGCTGCAAAGAAATTTACATTTGGTGCTATAAGAACATCATCACCTATTGTAACTTTTGCACAGTCAAGGATAGTACAGTTATAGTTAGCATAACTTCTATTACCCCAATGTATGTTATAGCCATAGTCAGCTCTAAATGGAGGTTCTATAAAGAAGTTTTCTCCAGCAAAACCAAACAAATCTTTTATGATAGCATTTCTTTCTTCAATTTTATCTGGGTGTAAATTATTAAACTCAAACAAAGCTCTTTTAGCATCTTGTCTAGCATTAAATAATTCATCTCCAAATGAAACGTATAATTCACCATTTAACATTTTTTCTTTTTCAGTTCTCATAAATTTAAAAGTAGGAAAAATCCTACATCCCCCTTAATTTATATATCTTATAATAATAATGCGATACTCTGAGAAGATATTCCTTCCATTGAACCTGTAAAACCAAGACCTTCTTCAGTAGTAGCTTTAACATTTATTTGGTCAACTTCAATTTCTAATACTCTAGCTATATTTTCTCTCATAGTAGGTATGTGTGGTAGCATTTTAGGTTTTTGAGCTATTATTGTAGCATCTATATTTCCTATGTTATACCCCTTTTCTTTGATTAATCTTCCTACTTCTTGAAGAAGTATAAGACTATCTGCACCTTTGAAATTTGCATCTGTATCAGGGAAGTGTGTACCTATATCTCCAAGTGTTGCTGCGCCGAGTAGTGAATCAGATATTGCGTGAAGTAAAACATCTGCATCTGAATGACCAAGAAGTCCTTTTTCAAAAGGTATTTTTACTCCCCCAAGTATTAAATCTCTATTTTCAACTAATTTATGGACGTCATAGCCCATTCCTATTCTCATAATTATTTCTCCTTTGATTATATATTTCTCTGTTTGAAGTCTATGTTTATTTTATTTAATTTTAGCATATAGAAGTAAAGATTATAAGTTAATAAATAATAGAATATTTGTAGTTATTTAAGTAATCAGACGATATATATAAAGATTAATAATAATTTACTTAAGATAGCTTATTTGCTATGTTATAATTATAGTTATGTAAACTTAAGAAGAGTGTTTTAGAGGGGAAAATTTAATAATGTGTAGGAGGGGAAAATGGGGGATTTTTCTGAATATAGAAATAAGTATTTATTTTCTAACAAAAGAAAATATTATAATAATGTGGATATGAATGAAATTGCAGAGGAAACTAAGATATTAAGAGACTTTATAAGAGAGTATGGTCTTAGTTTAACATCTTTATCAAGGGATATTGCTGATGATGATTCAAGAAATAAGTTATTAAATATAGCGAAGTTTATTTCAAAAGAAGAAAAAATCATGAGGCATTTTAAAGAAAAAAAAGCCTTGCCAAAGATACATATAGCAAAAATAACAATGATAAAACTTAGTTTAATTGATAGATATATAGATTATTTAAAGTTATATACTATCTTGTTTATGGATAATAATTTTAAAGAAATAGTTAAATATTTAAATATACAAGAGAATGATGAAAATAAAAAAAGATTTAAAGATATAAATAGTAATCATAAGCAAGATGTTTACAAGGGGATTTCACTTAGAATTTCTAATGGTACAAAAAGTATTTTTATACTTACAAGACAAGGGATAGTTGCAGATGTTAAATATTCTCAGGGATGTACATCAGGGGAAGAAATTTTATCAACTAGGTTTAGATATATTTCACCTAAAGTTAAACTTGGATTAGGGATATTAGTTGTTCTTCTAATTATAGGTTCAATACTTGGGAAAATATACAAAATACCAAAGGCTAAAATTGTTCTTAAGACAACATCTGAAATTAATTTAAAAGTTAATTCATTTAATAATGTTGTGTATGTAAATTCTCCCACTGATAAAGGTAAAACTATGATTAATACTGAACCAATAGCAAATAAAAGCATTGATAATGCGCTTGTAAATATTTTAAAGTATGCAGACTCAAATGAGATGATTCCAGATACTGGAGTTGTAAGGGCATCAATTGTTGGAAAAGATTTTGACTTAAAGTCTATACCAAAAACAATTGATTATGTGGAAAGTCAGTATATAGATGATACTAAAAAAGGAAAAATGTTTAAGTTAGAAATAAATAATGATGGTGTTCAAAAGACTGTTGTTGCAGATAAAACTAAGGAAAAAGAAAAGGAGAAGTAGTTTTGAGTATAAACTTTAAGGATGAAAATAGAGAAGAGGTAAGACTTAATAAATATATATCAGAGAGTGGTTTTTGTTCTAGAAGACAGGCAGATGCATTTATTGAATCAGGTAGAGTGAAAATAGATGGTCAGGTTGCACCTATGGGAATGAAAGTTAGAGTAGGGCAAAAAGTAACTGTTGATAATAGACCAATTAGAACAGAGGAAGAACTTGTTTATATAGTTTTAAATAAACCTACTGGGATAACTTGTACAACTGAAAAACATGTTAGAGGAAATATAGTTCATTTTGTTAATCATGAAAAAAGAATATTTCCAATAGGAAGACTAGATAAAGAATCACAAGGACTGATATTTCTAACTAATGATGGAGATGTGGTTAATAAGGTTCTAAGGGCAGGGAACAATCACGAGAAAGAATATATTGTTACAGTTAATAAGGCAGTAACTAATGAATTCCTTAAGGGGATGGCAAAAGGTGTCCCTATTCTTGGTACAGTAACAAAAGAGTGTAAGGTTACAAGAGAAGGAAGAAACGTATTTAGAATAGTTTTAACACAGGGGCTTAATAGGCAAATTAGGAGAATGTGCGGGCATTTTGATTATGAAGTAACAAAGCTTGAAAGAGTTAGAATTATGAATATTAGTCTTGGGAAACTCTCAGAAGGAAAGTGGAGAAACATGACTAAAAAAGAACTTCTAGAAATTAAAAGATTGACTGGTGAATCTACTAAAACAGAGGAGGCATCAGATGAAACTTTAAGACCGATGGATGGTGTAAATCAGAGAGATAAAAGACCAAGCAAACCATTTAAAAAACAAGAAAAATCAAACAACAAAAATAGACAAAATAATCAGAGAACAAGCAGTAAGGGTAGTCATACTACAATAAAAGCAAAAGAAAATAACTTTAAAGGCAGAAAGAGGAAAACTGATAAAAAATACTAAAAACTAAAAGTTATCCACAGGTTTTATTTTTTTACCTGCGAAATTTTAAATAAATTATATAAAATGGTAAAGTTATCCACATTATCCACAGGGTGATGTGGATAACTTTTTTATTAATTAAAAAAATTTATGTTTTGAAATCCACATAATTACTTGATAGAAGCAAATACTAAAAGTAAAAATATCTATAATGGAGGATGAAAAATATGAAGAAAAAAGTAGTTTTATTGGTATTTGTGTTTTGTTGTATTTGTGGGATAAATGTGTTGGCTAAAGACGCAGAGTTAGATATAGATTCAAAAAATACTATAAATAAAACCTCTCAGGTAGAAGTAAATATTAAAAGTCCAGAGGTAAAATCAAGTAGCAAAATAGTGAATAGCATTTTTAATGAAATAAATAGCGCAAATAAGAAATGGTCAGATGCTCTTATAAAAGAAGCTAATACAGATCAGTTTGATCCAATGTATGTTATTAATAGTAGTTTTCAAGTTCCGTATAATGCTAATAATCTTTTAAGTCTTAACACTATGAATTATTATTATGCTGGTGGAGCGCATGGACTAAATAATTTAATTTCATATAATTATGATACTAATTCAGGTAAAAAGTTAGCCCTAAAGGATATGTTTGTAGATGGATTTGATTATAAAACACTTGTAAATCAGAAGATAAAGGATTATATAGCTAAAGACCCAAATACATATTTTTCAGGTGGAGCAGAATTTAAAGGTATAGATGATAATCAGGACTTCTATTTTTCAAATGATGGGATAACAGTTTACTTTCAAGTTTATAAAATAGCACCTTATGCAGCAGGAATTAGATATTTCCTTATTCCAAAAGCAGAAATAGAGCAAAATTTAAAAGTAAAATTCTAAAAAAATAGACAATGAATAGACAAATTAAAGGTATATACAATTTAATACGATAGGACTAGAGAGCGTAATAAAATTTCTAGTCCTATTTTTATGAATTAGCCTTATTGGATAAAGTTTCATTTATGACATTTTTTTAGCAATTTAGAATGATATAATTTATATGAAATAAGATGAAGAGGTGATTTTATGTCTTTTAATAAAGAGGTTTTTGAAAAGCAAAAGTCGTTCTTTGAAACAGGAAGAACTTTAGATATAAATTTTAGAATAGAACAATTAAAAAGACTTAGAGAAGTTATAAAAAAGAAGGAAGAAAAAGTTTTAGAAGCTTTAAATTCTGATCTTAGAAAATCAAGGTTTGAGGGGTATATAACTGAAATTTCTATGGTTTATGAAGAGATAAGCCTTAGTATTAGAGGCCTTAAAGGATGGAGTAGGAATAAAAAAGTGAAAAGTCCTATAACAGTCTTTCCCGCAAAAAGTTATATTCATTATGAACCGTTTGGAACAACTCTAATTATAGGTCCGTTTAATTATCCATTCCAACTTAACTTATCACCACTTGTAGGCGCGATTAGTGCTGGAAATACAGCAATGATTAAACCATCAGAGTCAACAATGGCAACTTCTAATATTATAAAAGAGATTGTTGAAGAAGCTTTTGATCTAAAGTACGTTGCGTATATTGATCCTACTGAGGGTGTGCAAGTTATGCAAGAAATTTTAGAGTTTAATTATGATTATATTTTCTTTACAGGAAGTATAAAAGTAGGAAAGATTGTCATGAAGGCAGCAGCAGAACATTTAACACCAGTTACATTAGAACTTGGTGGGAAAAGTCCTTGTATAGTTGATGAAGACGCAAAGATAAAACTTGCAGCAAGAAGAATAGTATGGGGAAAATTATTAAACTGTGGGCAAACTTGTGTTGCACCAGATTATATCTATGTTCACAAAGGAATCAAGGAGAAATTCTTGAAGGCTTTAGCAGATGAAATAAAAGTTCAGTATGGAGAAGATATTCAAAAATCGCCAGATTATCCAAGAATGGTCAGTGAGAGAGAGTTTGATAGAGTAGTGTCTTATATAGACAAAGAAAAAATTTATTTTGGTGGGGCATCAGAGAGGGAGGATTTATATATAGAACCTACGGTTTTAGATGGTGTTTCATTTGAAGACAAAGTAATGGAGAGTGAAATCTTTGGACCTATAATGCCAGTGATAGAATTTGGTGATTTATCAAAGGTAATTGAGGAAATAAATTCTAAGGATAAACCGCTAGCATTATATTATTTTTCACAGGATAAAAGAAAAAGAAATAGGATATTAAAGTATACGACAGCTGGTGGAGTTACATTAAATGATACTGTCATGCATGTATCATCTCCATATTTACCATTTGGTGGAATTGGAACAAGTGGGATGGGAAAATATCATGGTGAGGAGAGTTTTATAGCATTTTCAAACAAAAAAGCAGTTTTAGATAGAGCTACTTGGCTTGATATGCCACTTCGATATGCTCCGTTTAAAGACAAACTTTCTTGGGTTAAAAAGATATTGTAAGCTTTTATAAGTCAAATTAACTTAAAAATCTATTTAAAACCCCCAAAAATGATAAAATTTTCAAAATATGATAGACAATGTAAAAAAATGACTATACAATTAATATATGGGTTAATTTATGTTTTAAAATTAGTGGGGGTATAAAATGTCAAAAGCTTTAAAAATAGCGTCCGATCTAGAGAGGAAAATACATAAGGGTGTTTACAAAGAGGGAGATAAGCTTCCAACTGAGATGCAACTTTGTGATCAATACGATGTTAGTAGAATGACTGTAAGAAAAGCACTTGAAAAACTTATAGAGCATGGTTGGCTTTATAGAATTCAAGGTAGTGGTAATTATGTAAAAAGAGATGTTAGTAGAAAGAGTTATTCTGGAGATACAAAAACATTTGGTCTTACACAATATCTTAATGATAAAAAAATTGAGAGTAAGATGATTAGATTTGATGTATTACTTGCAGATAAAGATTTATCTAACAAGCTCTATTGTAAAATAGGGGATATGATTTACTATGTTGAAAGACTTAGAATAGTAAATGGTGAACCATATGTATTAGAAAAAAGTTTCTTTTTAGAAAAGTATGTTAGAGGTCTTAATGAGAGGATTATAAAGTCCTCTATTTATAGCTATGTTGAAAATGAACTAGGTTATAAGATTCAACAATCAACAGATGATATAAAAGCAAGAGGAGCAACGTTAGAAGAATCAGAAATATTAGAATGTGAAATTGGAGCAGCATTGCTTACAAATGAATCTACTGTATATCTTGATAATGGACAAATATTTGAATATTCAAAAGATATGCACAGAGGTGATAAAGCTAATTTTATAGTTGTTAGAAATAAATATTAGAAATTTAGAGTACTTATAAAAACTTATAAGTACTCTATTTTTTGCATTAATAATTATAAAAGGATATTTTATTTATTAAATTAACTCAAAGATTACATTTTTAGAATTAATTTAATAAAAATAGTGAGAGGCAAAGACCATATAGTTAGTCGACTAAGTTTGACTGGGTTTTCTTTAACGGTTATAATTTAATTAAGTTAGAACTTAAGAGTTTTTGAAAAAACTTAAAAGTATAAGATGAACGAAAGATAAAATGAGGTGAATTTATGACTAATTCTATGGAAAATTCAACAAAGAAATATAATTCTACTGTTATTGCTGGAGTTTTTTTACTTGGAGCATTTGTAGCATTTTTGAATAGTACATTTATGAATGTGGCTATTCCAGATATTATGAAAGATTTACATATTAGCGTATCAACAGCTCAGTGGCTTAGTACTGGGTACATGTTAGTTTTAGGAATAATGATTCCTTTTACAGCATTCTTAATTGATAGATTTAAAACTAGAACATTGTTCTTTATGTCTATTGGATTATTTACAATAGGTACTATTTTAGGAGCGACAGCAACAAACTTTGATACACTTCTAGCAGCTAGACTTATTCAAGCAGCAGGAGCAGGAGTTGTTATGCCACTTATGCAAACAGTATTCCTTATAATTTTCCCAAAAGAAAAAAGAGGATTTGCTATGGGTATAGTAGGGATAGTTATTGCCTTTGCACCAGCACTTGGACCAACTTTATCAGGTTGGATTATAAATAGTTATCCTTGGAGATATTTATTTTATGTAACTTTACCACTTGCAGTAATTGATCTAATTCTTGGAGCGATATTACTTAAAAATGTTACTGATAATAAAAAAGTATCAATAGATATTCTATCAGTGATTACAACAATCCTTGGTTTTGGTGGACTTTTACTTGGGACAAGTAATGCAGGTAATGATGGATTCTCAAATCCTAAGGTATATGTTCCAATAATTATTGGAGTTATAGCATTAGTAATATTTGTTTACAGACAACTTACAATGGAAGTTCCAATGCTTAATCTTAGAGTATTTAAAAGTAGAACTTTCACATTTGCGACAGTTATAGTAATGATTGCTTATGCAGGGCTTATTTCTTCAGAACTTATAATTCCAATGTATTTACAGGAGGTTAGAGGTGTTTCAGCTTTAGACGCAGGTCTTGTCTTAATGCCAGGGGCAATAGTTATGGGAGTAGTTAACCCTATTACAGGGAAACTATTTGATAAAATTGGAGCTAGGCTTTTATCAATACTTGGACTTATAATTTTTGCAGCAGGTACATTTGCTTTTGCATTCCTAACTACAACTACTAGTGAAACTTATGTTATGGTTATGTATGCAATAAGATTCCTTGGACTTGCAATGTTCCTTATGCCACTTACAACTTCAGGTCTTAATACACTTGATAGAAGTTTATATTCACATGGAAATGCAGTGAATAACACAATGAGACAAGTAGCAGGTGCCATAGGTACTTCAATTCTTGTAACACTTATGAGTAAAGTTGCTGAAAATTCAGGAATTCTTAATCCTGCAAAAGCTTTAATTCATGGTATGAATATAAGTTTTGCTATTGCAGCAATACTTGCTTTGATAAGTTTTGTTATTGCAGTATTTACAGTAAAGAAAAAAGAAAGAAAAATAGCGAATTAAAATATATAAAAACCTCTGTGATTTTTCATAGAGGTTTTTTTTGAGTTACTGTAATTTTATTTTGTTAAGAAAATTTACGGAAATTAATGAAAAAATAGCACATAGTAAAATTAAACCTCATAGAATAAAGTATAAGCAAGTTATGGAGTCGAAGGCGCAGATGCTTTATTCATTAATTTTAGCAGGCGGAAAAGGAACAAGGTTATATCCTCTTTCAAGAGGTCAGGAACCTAAACAGTTTTTGAAGATTGTAAATGATAAGAGCTTTTTGGTTAATACTGTGGACAGAGTTAGTCCCCTTATTCCTAGTGAGAATATATATGTTATTACCAATAAAGATTATGAAGAAAGATTGCAACAAGAACTTCCTGAGTTAAATCCAGATAATATATTTGTAGAACCTGCAAATAAAGAAACAGCAACATGCATTGGTCTTGCTGCAATGAAACTTTTAAAGAAAGATAAAGATGCAGTAATGGTAGTATTACCTTCAGACCATTATATTGAAAATAACCATGGTTATATTGAAACTTTGAAACAAGCGGTAGAAATTGCAGATAAAAAGAATGTGATAGTTACCATAGGAATAGAACCTACAAGACCTGAGATGGGATATGGCTACATTGAAATGGGAGAAAGGATGACTGGTGAGATACCAACTTATAAAGTTAATCGTTTCACTGAGAAGCCAAACCTTGAAGTAGCAAAGGATTTTATGTTAAAAGGAACTTATTTGTGGAACAGCGGCATGTTCATAATGAGAGCAGATACTCTTATTACTAAATTGAGATATTTTAGATCTAGCAATTTTGCTAGGTCTTTTTTTATTTTATTTAAAAGTTTTTTGTTGAATAAAAGTGTGTAGATATAATGGTTTAACAATAGTTTTTGATACATATATGATATTTATTTATCGAAAAAGAATAAATAAGTGTTGAAAATAGAAAATAGATATGGTATTTTTAAAATACAGAATATTTAAGGGGAGAGAATTAAATTATGAGAAATATTATATTTATAAAAACACAAAATAGCTTTTTGATAAGCAGTGAAAATAAGTTTTTAGAGTTTGAGGGAAGTAAATCAGATAATGAGGTTTTAAAATTTTTAGAGAAAGAATTAAGTATAGAAAAAGATGAAATTATCATAAAAAACAAAAGACAGCTAAAGTATTATAACGAGGATATTAATGTTGTTTTTGCTAGTTTAAGTGGTATAGAAATAGAGAATGATAAGTTTAGAAATTTTAATTCAATAATAGATAATTTAGATAGTTTATATATAGAGATTGCATATGATTATTCTCTTTTTTATGAGCTTAGAGAAAAACATGAGCTTAGAAAAAATGAGGTTCTTAAAACTCAGGAAAAGAAGACTAAACAAATAGATTTAATGTTTGCAGCAATAATTGGATTGATATTTGGATTTAGTTTATTTTCTAGTGCGAGTGGAGTAAATGGAGTTGGTATTTGGACAACGTTTGTAAGTCTTCTTGTTAGTGCTTATCTTCTCTGGTTTAAAAAGGTTAATGTGAAAAATATTATGGGAGTAGTTGTTTTAGCAACAGGAATTATTTTATCTATAACATTTTCAATTTTTAGTAATGGAATGCTTCGAGGTATAAATATTTTTGTAGTACCAATATTTATTTTAGGTGGAATAAGACTTACATTTATGGGGGATATAGAATTTGTATTTTTAGGTTTTTTAAGAAAGATGCTATATTTCACAATTATAAGTCCGCTTACAAATAATCAGGGAATTATAGTTTCAAAATTATTTAAAAGTGATAAGAAAAAGACTGAAAAAACAGGTCTTGCAAGAGATATTATAATAGGTCTTGTGATTTCAGTTCCTGTATTACTTATTCTAGGCGGAATGCTTGTAAGTGCAAGTTCAGGATTTGAAGATTTAGTGATTGAGATGATAAGTGCTTTATTTAACTTTAACTTAACAGGTTTAGAGTATTTCCTGTTTGGTCTTATAACAAGCGTAGTAGTTTTTGGATATATGATATTATTCCTAAATACTACAAATGTACAGTTTGATGGTGGAACAAAATCTATTTTAGAAAGTAATGGATTAGAACTAAAATTAAATATAAGGATATTAAACACTGTATTAGTGATGATTAATGTACTTTATTTAGCTTTTGTAGTTTCAAGTTTAAATCAAACAGTAGATACTTATTCAGGTGTTGCAAGACAAGGATTCTTTAAGCTAATCTTCGTTGTAGTAATTAATATAGTTATCATAATGTTCTTTAGAACTAAGACAGGAAATAGTAAATTTTCTAAGGTGTTATATGCTATTATGACAATCTTTAGTTTATGGATGGCTGGAAGTTCTATAAAATCACTAGCTACTTATATTGGTGGATATGGATTAACAAGATTAAGATTTATATCAATAATATTTGTAGGCTTTTTAATAATTTTACTTGGAATGTTACTTGTGAATATATTTATGAAATTCAAAATGTGGAACTATACTCTTATAATCGCTATGGTTTTCTATGTTGTAGTAAATTATATTAATATGGATGCTTATATAGTAAAGTATAATGTTGATAAGTATGCACAAAGTGGTCAAGAGAGATATTTAGATGAGTATTATGCACAGTCATTATCTTATGATGCTAAGTTTGAAATAGCTGATGCAGTTAAAAAAGGATACTTTAATAGTTCTATTCTAGATAACTTTAAGGCTAAGGATACACAGTGGTTTGAGTATAATTACTATGAGTGTAGTCAGGTTAAATAAATATATAGAAAAACACCCTTCTATAATGAAAGTTATAAAAGGGTGTTTTTTAGTTTAAGGTCAATACAACCAGTTATTCCGTTTACATATATTTTTTTAATAGATGCATTTATAAGCTGTTTTTTATGGTTAAAAGATAGGGTATCAATATTATTATGCAAATCTAAAAATGCAGTAATTAGGTTAACATAAGTTTCTGTATTTAAGTTAGTATTAACAGATTCTTTAGTTAGAATATCTTTTTTTATGAGAAGTTCTTTGTTCTCATGATTTAAAACTTTAATTTTATCAAAGAGCAAGTTTAGTATTTGAGCATCTGTGGTTAGGGAAATATTTGTAGTTAGATTATCAATCATAAGTGAATTTTGTTTAATTGATTTATCTATATTTGAAATTTCATTTAATTTAGTAGAAGAGGGAAGTGTTTTTAAATATTTTTCTATCATATTAAGTAACTTCTTTTTATCTATATTAGTTTCTTTGAGTTTACTTAATATTAGCCTATCAAGTTCCATTCCATTAATATTTTTATTGTTACATCTAGTTCCACCAGAATTATGTTTCATAGTGCACATATAATAAAAACGCTTTTTTGTTGTTCCTTTAATTAGCTGACCATAAGCAATTCGCATAGGTTTTTTGCAAATAGAGCAACATAAGATTCCAGTAAGTAAAGCTGTATTGCTAGAACCTCTAGCAGGTGCTTTCTTTGAATTTTCATTTAGGAGATATTGAACTTTGAGCCAAGAAGTAGAATCTATTAAACCTTCATGTTCTGATACTGAATAGATCCAATCTTCAATAGGATGGTTTTGTCCTGTCTTACCTTTTCTTTTTTTGTAAATTAGTATCCCATGTAAATTATCAGGAGTACCATAACAGTTAATATTTTGAGCCTTAAAAAAATCTAATGTTTTAACATCAGCTTTAACATAGCAAGGATTTCTAAGAATATTACTTAAAGTAGCTTTTGTCCAATCGTTATTTCTTTTAGTTTTTATATTATTAGAAAGCATATATTTTTCAAGCTTGCTAAGGCTCTGAAACTCTAGATATTTGTCAAAAATTAATTTAATAAGAGAAATTTCAGTTTCTTTAGGTGAAAGAATAGAGTAGTTTTTTTCTTTACCAGATGCATCTATAAAAGATTTTCTAAGATTAGTAAAACCAGTAGGAGGTTCACCACCAAGCCAGTAGCCATTCTCTGCAAGATAGTACATATTGTCAGTTACCCTTTGAGAAATAGTTTCTCTTTCAAGTTGACTAAAGACACTGCAAATATACATCATAGCTTTTCCCATAGCAGAGCTTGTATCAAATTGTTCCACAACAGAAATAAAAGAAATATTTTTAGTTTCAAGAGTGCTTATAAGATTACTAAAGTCAGAAACATTTCTACTTATACGATCAAGCTTATAACAAATTATATAATCAATCTTATTTAGCGTAGCTTCAGACATGAGGGATTTAAAAGAAGGTCTATCAGTATTTTTTCCAGAGAAGCCATCATCTTTAAAAATTATATAATCGGTTATTCTAAGAGTAGATAAATAATTTTTGCAAAGTTTTATTTGGTTATCAATAGAATCACCTTTTTCAGTTGCTTTAGATTTTCTTGCATAGATAGCAGCGGTTTTCAAGATGAATTCCTCCTTATAAATTATTTTGAAGTAAATGCAATATTTTATCTATATTATCCTTATGCACAGGAGCATTTTGCTTTATAATTTCAAAAGCAATAATTTCTAATAGTGAATTAGTAATAGGATTATCAAATTTAGGAGTAGGATCAGAAAAATATAAAATTGTTTTTGTATGTTGATTAGACATTTTAAAGCTCCAATAAAATTATTTATTTTTAATTTTATTGATTTTGAAAGAGTTTAAGTACATAAAAAAATAAATTTATTTAAGGAAAAAGAAAGTGGACAAGTTAAATTTAACCAATAAAATTAAAAGTTAAAAAAAATAAATAGCTACAAAGGGCTTTGTGTAAGGGGTGAGATAAGCTAAGCTAAAATCAAATAAAAAAAACGGAAAATAAGGTTGTTTTATTAAAAGGATAATGTTATACTAAAATAGCAATTAAGGTTGCGAATAAACAAGTTTTACTTTGGTAGTTCTTTTAATTTTTTAGAAGTTATTGACTACAGTAAACTTTGAAATTTTAGGAGGATTATTATGCAAGATAAAACAATAGTATGCAGAGATTGCAACGAAGAGTTCATATTCACAGTAGGAGAGCAAGAGTTCTACAAAGAAAAAGGATTCGATAACGAGCCAACAAGATGTGCTAACTGCAGAAGAGCAAGAAAAGCACAAAACAACAGATACTAATTTGAAGTTTAGAAGCTAGTTTTTATAACTAGCTTTTTTTTTGCTAAAAATAAATTTAAAAATTATTTAAAAAGGTTTGCAATTAAAAAAAATCTATGATATACTAAATAAGTAGTCGAGAGACACAATAAATAAGTTTTAGTTTAGTAGTCCTTTTATTTAATTAGAAGTCATTTACAAACAAAGAACTTTAAATTTTAGGAGGATTATTATGCAAGATAAAACAATAGTATGCAGAGATTGCAACGAAGAATTCATATTCACAGTAGGAGAGCAAGAGTTCTACAAAGAAAAAGGATTCGATAACGAGCCAACAAGATGTGCTAACTGCAGAAGAGCAAGAAAAGCACAAAACAACAGATACTAATTTGAAGTTTAGGAGCTAGTTTTTAACTAGCTCTTTTTTTGTGCGTAAAAATATATTATATCGCAATTTAGTAAGTAGAGCAGACACGATTATAAGAGAAATAAATAAGTATATTCCAGAGCTTAGCAAATGCCTTAGTGAAATTTATAGGCATATAGGCGAGGATGATGAAGAAGAAGTCACAAGGAAACAGTATTCATTAGTTGATGGAATATCAATAGATTTTGGTGTAATGCAAAAAACAAGAAAAGCTACTGTTATAAAATGTGATTTCTCTTGGGATGATATAGGAAGCTTTACAGCACTTAGTAGATTCTTAGAAACAAAAGATACCAACGCGGTTAGTGATAAAGTTTACTTAGATGAGTCGGAAAATTGTTGTGTATTCGGCAATAAAAGGCTAGTCATAGGGTTTGGACTTAAAGATCTTGTCATAGTTGATACAGGTGATGTACTTCTTGTAATGGATAAAAATAAGGATCAAGAGATTAAACATTTATTAAGCAAAATAAGTGAAAACAAAGAATATAAGGACTATTTATAGGGTTTGTAGAGAAAGTAGAAGAACTGAAAAAATCAGTTCTTTTTCTTTTTTTCTATAAAGATGTATAATAAATACAAAACTTGGCAAGTATAAATTAATTATAGGGAAAATGATTTAAAACTATGATAGAATATAGTAAATAACATTCTCTAAAAAAAGTGGGAGGGATTTTTCGTGGACGATAAAATAGTAGACTTTAGTAAATTAAAAGATAAGGTAAGAGATAAAGATGTAAATAGCTTTGAAAATTATATATATGATTTATACTACAAAATGGCTGAAGGTAAAATGAGTATGATGCAATTATCACAAGAGATAAGTGCGTATATGCAAGAAAATAATATCTCACAGGAAAAACTTATAAACATACAAAAAGAGATGTTAGCTAAGTATGGTATGAATATGGATGATGTATCAGCACAAATGGCTAATATGGATCCTAATACATTTAAAGATATGGGGATTAATCCTGCTATGTTTAAAAATGCAAATGTACAAGAAAGCTATGAAGAATTAAGAAAAGTTATGGGGTTTGAAGAAAAATATAAAGCTAGAATAGCAAAGAAAGCTTTAACAACATATAGAATAAAGAATAATATAAATGATATAGAAATCCAGCTAGATGGGAATACTGTATTTATAAAGAGTGTAAAAGGTATTAATCTTAGTGATAATGAATTAAATGAGTTCCTTTGTTCTTATAAAAAGACATTAAAGGAAGATACAATAAATATAGAACTATGTTCAAATATTCAAAATTATATATACTAAGATATAGTTAATTCAATCTCTTTAAATTTAAAAAAGAGTGGAGATGCTTGAGTATGATGGCTAATACACACCTTATGATAGCTAGAAAAGTTTACTTTAATCTAGATATTAGAGAAAGAGATAGGGTTAGCTACAATAATTTTCTTTATGGAAATGTAAAACCAGATATGGTTTCAAAGTATAAGCTAAAAAAACACTATATGGATGAGTCGTTTGATATGATAATAGATAAGGTAAGAGCTCTTAGTGCTTTGTCTGATAGCGAAATAAATAAAATGAGTGCAACAATTAGATTTAGTCAGGAACTTGGGGTTATATGCCACTTTTTATGTGACTTTTTCTGTGTCCCACACAGTCAGAGGTGGGAGTTCAAACATAGTATGAATAAGCATGTTAAGTATGAAAAAGAACTTGCAAGTTTTGCTAAAACATTTGAATTTTCAGATGATAGAATAAAAATTTTTGGATATTATAATATGGAAAAATTTATATTAGATACTCATAAGTTATATCTAAAATCAGAATCTTACGATAATGATTTATCCTTTGCAACTTATATTTGTAATAGTGTTGTGCAGTATGTTATGGATTCGGTTGAGTTTAATAGCAGTATTGCATCTAAATTTAATGCAAAAATGTATAATTAGAATAGTAAGTAGAAGTAGTCTTTTAGATTGCTTCTATTTTTTTATAAAAAAATCCAAAAAAAGTATTGACCATTTACGATGAGGTGCATATAATAAAAGTATGAACATATGAGCAGTTGTTCATATGAAGCAATTGGAGGGAATATAATGAGTAAAGAGAATATAGATAAATGCATAGAAAAATGTGAAGATAACGCAATTCATAGTGAGGTAGTTTCAAATGTTAAATCAAAACTTCCGCAAGAGGAAATTTTATATGATTTAGCAGAACTATTCAAAGTATTTGGGGATAGCACAAGAATTAAGATTTTATGTTCTTTATTTGAAGCTGAAATGTGCGTGTGTGATATAGCAGTTACACTTGGAATGAGCCAATCAGCAGTATCTCACCAACTTAGAGTTCTAAAAAATGCAAAACTTGTAAGATTTAGAAGAGACGGAAAAGTTGTTTATTATTCATTAGATGACAACCATGTTAAGCAAATATTTAATGCAGGATTACAACATATAACAGAATAGGAGGGGTTTCTATGAGTGAAGTAAAACTTTACTTAGATGGACTTGATTGTGCTGGGTGTGCTGGGAAGATAGAAGAAAAGACATCACATCTTCCGAAAGTTAAAGAGGCAAGTTTAAACTTTACAACTAAAGCACTGTTAATTGAGTTACATGATAAAAATGATGAAGATGAAATTGTATCGACAGTAAAAGAGATTATATATAAATTAGAACCAGATGTAAAAGTAAGAGAGGAGAAGAAAAAAGCTAGCAAACCACAAGTTATGAAAATTACCTTAGAAAATCTTGATTGTGCAGGGTGTGCAGGGAAAATAGATGAAAAAACAAATGCACTTTCTGAAGTTAAGGAAGCTAACTTAAATTTCTCTACAAAAAATTTAGTTATAGATTTAAATGATGGTGAGGATGACGATATTGTATTTGAGAAAGTGAAAAATATAGTGTTTAAGTTAGAGCCAGATGTTATTGTAAATTACAAAAAAGTAGGTGCATCAAATAATTTTAAACTTACATTAAAAGATTTAGATTGTGCAGGATGTGCAGGGAAAATAGAAGAAAAAACAAATGCACTTTCAGAGGTGAAAGAAGCAACATTAAATTTTACAGTTAAAACATTAGCTGTTGAACTTAATGATGCAAAAGATGTAGGCAAGGTTAAAAAAGAAATTAGAGATATAGTATTTAAGCTTGAGCCAGATGTGAAAGTAATTGACGAAGATGAAATAAACTATGACGAAGAAATAGAAGTTTCATCAGAGCCAAAAGATTTTAAGGTTGAATCAAGCCTTAATGTTTTTAATATAACAAGATTTGTTATAGGGGTTATTTTATTTTTAGTAGCACAATTTTCAGGATTTAGCGAAACTGTCAATAATGGAATATTTGTAGTCAGTTATGTTATCTTAGGATACCCAACAGTTTGGAAAGCTGTTAAAAATATCTTTAGAGCTAAGAATATATTTGATGAAAACTTCCTTATGACCATTGCAAGTATTGGTGCATTTCTTATTGGGGAACACCCAGAAGCAGTTGCAGTTATAATGTTCTATGAAATTGGTGAGATGTTCCAAGGATACGCAGTTAATAATTCAAGAAAATCAATATCATCACTTATGGATATTAAGCCAGACTTTGCTAGAGTTATAAGAAATGATGAGGAAAAAACTATTTCACCATATGGTGTTAAAGTTGGAGAGATTATTACAGTAAGAGCTGGAGAGAGAGTTCCACTTGATGGAATTATTATTGAAGGTAATACAAGTGTTGATACATCTGCACTTACAGGTGAATCATTACCAAGAACAGCAAACTTAAATGATGAAGTTTTAGCTGGTTGTATCAACTTAAATGGAGTTATAAAACTTAGAGTTAAAAATGATTTTAAAGAATCAACATTATCAAAGATATTAGAACTTGTTGAAAATGCAGGGAATAAAAAAGCTCCAACAGAAAAGTTTGTAACAAAATTTTCAAGATACTATACACCAGTAATTGTTATAATAGCAGTTGTGCTTGCAATAGTGCCACCTATTATATTACAAGATGGTAGTTTTAAAGAATGGCTTGAAAGAGCGTTAGTATTCTTAGTTGTATCATGTCCATGTGCTTTAGTTGTATCTATACCACTAGGGTTCTTTGGAGGGATTGGTGCATCATCTAAGAGTGGAATACTTGTTAAGGGTGGAAACTACTTAGAGGCTTTAAATTCAGTTAAGACAGTAGTATTTGATAAGACAGGTACACTTACAGAAGGTAAGTTTAAAGTATTAGATATAAATGCAAAAGGTATGGAAAAAAATGAACTGCTAGAACTTGCAGCTTATAGTGAATACCTTTCAAATCATCCGATAGCTAAATCAATACTTAAAGAATTTAATGGAACAGTAAATGAAGAACTAATAAATAATTACGAAGAAATAGCAGGGAGAGGTATTTCATTAGAGTTAGAGGGTAAAAGAATTCTAGCTGGAAATGCCAAACTTATGAAAGAAAATAATGTTTCATATGATGAATCAAATGAACTTGGAACTATAATTCACTTTGCAGTAGGTGATGAATATGTAGGGAATATTTTAATCGGTGATAAAATCAAGGAAGATTCAAAGCTAGCGATTAAAAAGCTTAAAGCACTTGGAATTAAAACAGTTATGTTAACTGGTGATAATAAAAAAGCTGGAGAAGCCGTAGCTAAAGAACTTGGACTTGATGAAGTATATACAGAGCTTTTACCACAAAATAAAGTGGAAAAACTTGAGTTAATTCTTGAAGCTAAAAAAGAAAAAGAAAATGTAATATTTGTTGGTGATGGAATAAATGATGCACCTGTTCTTGCAAGAGCTGATATTGGTATTGCAATGGGTGGTGTTGGATCAGATGCTGCAATAGAGGCGGCAGATGTTGTAATCATGAAAGATGAGCCAAGTAAAATAATAGATGCAATTAAAATTGCTAAAAGAACTAGAAGAATAGTATGGCAAAACATTGTATTTGCTCTTGGTATTAAGCTAATAGTATTGTTATTTGCAATTGGTGGAGAGGCTACAATGTGGGAAGCAGTATTTGCAGATGTAGGAGTTGCTATTTTAGCAGTTTTAAATGCAATGAGAGTTTTAAAGGTTAAAAAGTAATAATATTACAAATATAACAATAGAAAAATGTCGAAAGTAAAAAAAATGACGAAAAAATATTGACATATTAACAAAAAATTAATATAATTAGGCTATAAGAATACGTTCAGGTAGATGGGGATATTGGTTGTACTTATTTATCTTAGTGAGGCTTATACATAACTTTAAGGTTGTTGTGTATAAGCCTCATTTTCTATATTCTTATTTAGGGAAATACATAAAACTAAAAATAGTGAAGAAAATAATATAATATAAAAATAATAAGTTGAAAATTTTGTTAAATTATAGATATGTAAAAGATATATGTGTTAAGATATATAGTATGTTATATATTTAACAAGCTTACGCTAAATGAGGTGAATTTAATGGAAAAAAGAAAAACTATATCTATGGCGGTTATTAAAAGACTTCCTAAGTATCACAGATACTTAAGAGAGCTTATGGATAATGATGTAGATAGAATATCATCTAAAGAATTAAGCGAAAAGATAGGATTTACAGCTTCACAAATACGACAAGATTTAAATTGCTTTGGTGACTTTGGGCAACAGGGCTATGGTTATAATGTAAAGGCTTTATACAATGAGATTAGTAATATACTAGGACTTGATAGAGCATATAAATTAGTAATCATAGGGGCTGGTAATATAGGTCAAGCAATTGCTAACTACAATCAATTCGGGAAACTAGGATTCATAGTAGAAGGTATTTTTGATGCTAATCCAAAACTTTCAGGAATTCAAATTAGAGATATAGAAATACAAGATATAGATAATTTAGAAGGATTTTTAGAAAAGAACAGTGTAGATATAGGAGTTATATGTGTTCCTAAAGTTAATGCTCAAAAAGTAGCAGATAGACTTATATCAAAAGGAATAAAAGGAATATGGAACTTTGCACCTTTAGATTTAGAGGTGCCAAAAGAGGTTACAGTAGAAAATGTTCATTTGAGTGAGAGTATGCTAACTTTAATATATTTGTTAAACGAAAAAGAAAAGTAAAATAAAAATGGATATTTTTACTAAATATCCAAAAATATATTGCAAATGGAATAAATAGACATTATAATTTAATTGAAGTTTGAAAAGACTTCAATTATTTTTTTTGTTCATTTGTTAAGTTTATAACAAATGGATTTGTCATATTAAAGGGTATTGAGGAGGAATTTATAAAAATGGAGTTAAACAACGTTCTTCTTGAAAGAGAAGGTAATATCGCGATAGTAACTATCAATAGACCAAAGGCTTTGAATGCCTTAAACTCAGAAACTTTAAACGATTTAAATACAGTTATAGCACATCTTGAAGGGGAAAAGGATGTATATGCTGTAATTTTAAGAGGAGCAGGAGATAAATCTTTTGTTGCTGGAGCTGATATAGCGCAGATGAAAGACCTTAATGAAGAACAAGGTAAAAACTTTGGGACTTTAGGTAATAATGTATTTAGAAGATTAGAAAACTTAGACAAGCCAGTAATAGCTGCTATTTCAGGATTTGCTTTAGGTGGTGGATGTGAACTTGCTATGGCTTGTGATATAAGAATCGCAGGTGAAAAAGCTAAGTTTGGTCAACCAGAAACTGGTCTTGGTATAACTCCAGGATTTGGTGGAACTCAAAGACTTCCAAGAATAGTTGGGGAGGGAATGGCTAAGGAATTAATATATACAGGAAAAATAATTAAAGCTGACGAAGCTTTAAGAATTGGATTAGTAAATAAGGTTGTAGCACCTGAAAGTTTAATAGATGAAGCTCTAGCAATGGCTAAAATGATAGCTGCTAATGCTCCAATAGCTGTAAAGTTATGTAAAGATGCTATAAATAAAGGAACACAAGTTGACATAGATAAAGCTATCGTAATTGAAGCTGAAGATTTTGGTAAGTGTTTCTTAAGTGAAGATCAAATAGAGGGTATGACAGCATTCATAGAAAGAAGAGAGAAGAATTTTAAAAATCAATAATACATCCTTTTTAAAGGGGTTTTTATATTGCATTTAAATAATGAGGAGGTTACATTAAATGAATTTTCAATTAACTAGAGAGCAAGAATTAGTAAGACAAATGGTTAGAGAGTTTGCTATAAATGAAGTAAAACCAATAGCAGCGGAGATTGATGAAACAGAAAGATTTCCAATGGAAAATGTAAAAAAGATGGCTAAGCTTGGGATGATGGGTATTCCTTTTAGCACAGAATTCGGTGGAGCTGGTGGAGATGTATTATCATATATCATAGCAGTTGAAGAATTATCAAAAGTATGTGGAACAACAGGGGTTATCCTTTCTGCTCACACATCTTTATGTGCATCAGTTATCAATGAGTTCTGTAATCCAGCTCAAAAAGCTAAGTATTTAAAAGACCTTGCAACAGGTACTAAAATAGGTGCTTTTGGTCTTACAGAGCCAGGTGCAGGAACAGATGCAGCAGGTCAACAAACTACTGCAAAACTTGATGGAGATAATTACATCCTTAACGGAAGTAAAATATTTATAACAAATGGTGGATATGCTCAGACATTTATCATATTTGCTATGACTGATAAATCACAAGGAACAAGAGGAATTTCAGCTTTCATAGTTGAAAAAGATTTTGAAGGTTTCTCAATAGGTAAGAAAGAAGATAAGCTTGGAATTAGAGCTTCATCAACAACAGAACTTATCATGGAAAATTGTATAGTTCCTAAAGAGAATTTAATCGGTAAAGAGGGTAAAGGTTTTGGAGTAGCTATGAAAACTCTTGATGGAGGAAGAATAGGTATTGCAGCTCAAGCACTTGGAATCGCAGAGGGAGCTTTAGAAGAAGCAGTTAACTATATGAAGGAAAGAAAGCAATTTGGTAGACCTTTATCAGCATTCCAAGGATTACAATGGATGATAGCTGAAATGGATACTAAAGTTGAGGCAGCTAAACACCTTGTTTATAAGGCGGCATGTCTTAAAGAAGCTAAACTTCCTTATTCAGTAGAGGCTGCAAGAGCTAAATTATATGCTGCAGAAGTTGCTATGGAAGTTACAACTAAGGCAGTTCAAATCTTTGGTGGATATGGTTACACTAAAGAGTACCCAGTAGAAAGAATGATGAGAGATGCTAAGATAACAGAAATCTATGAAGGAACTTCTGAAGTTCAAAAGATGGTTATCGCAGGTAGTATTTTAAGATAATTTAAGAGGGGGACATTAAAAGATGAATATAGTAGTTTGTTTAAAGCAAGTACCAGATACTACTGCGGTTAAGATAGATCCAGTAAAAGGTACATTAATAAGAGATGGAGTTCCATCAATCATAAATCCAGAGGACAAGCATGCTTTAGAAGCAGCTTTATGCCTTAAAGAAAATAATGGTGCAACTGTTACAGTTCTTAGCATGGGGCCACCTCAAGCTAAAGATGCTTTAAGAGAAGCATTATGTATGGGAGCTGATGAAGCAGTTCTTATAACAGATAGAGCATTCGCTGGTGCAGATACACTTGCAACATCAAAAGCTTTAGCTGGAGCATTAAAGAGATTAGAGTATGATATAGTTTTCGCTGGAAGACAAGCTATCGATGGAGATACAGCACAAGTTGGACCAGAAATAGCAGAACATTTAGATATACCACAAGTAACTTATGTTCAAGGTGTTACAGTTGAAGAAGATGGATTCTTAGTAAATAGAGCTTTAGAAGATGGATATGAACTTATTAAAGTTCAGGGACCAGTTCTTTTAACAGCAATCAAAGAACTTAATCATCCAAGATATATGAATGTTAAGGGAATATTTGATACAAAGAATAAAGAAGTTACAGTATGGACAGCAGATGATATAGAAGTTGATAAGGCAGAACTTGGATTAAAAGGTTCACCTACTAAGGTTAAGAAGTCAATGACTAAAGAAGCTAAAGGTAAAGGTGAGTTAGTAAACCAATCAGCTAATGAGGCAGTTTCTTACGTTTTATCAAAATTAAAAGAAAAGCACTATATCTAATTTAAGAGGAGGTATTAAGTTATGAATTTAGCAGATTATAATGGAGTTTGGGTTTTTGCTGAGCAAAGAGAAGGAGAACTTCAAAAAGTTTCTCTTGAAATCTTAGGAGAAGGTAGAAAACTTGCAGATAAATTAGGAACAAAGCTTACAGCTTTAGTTTTAGGAGATAATATCGGAGGGCTTGGAGAAGTTCTTGGAGCACATGGTGCAGATGAAGTTTTAGTTGTGGACCACCCACTTCTTAAAAACTACACAACTGATGGATATACAACAGCAATTTGTGAAGTTGCTAATGTAAGAAAGCCAGGAATATTATTCATAGGAGCTACTTTTGTAGGTAGAGATTTAGGACCAAGAGTTGCTGCTAGACTTTCAACAGGATTAACAGCTGACTGTACAATCCTTGATGTTGAAGTTGAAAATGGTGACCTTCTTGCTACTAGACCAGCATTTGGTGGAAACCTTATGGCTACAATAGCATGTCCAGATCACAGACCACAAATGGCTACAATAAGACCTGGAGTTTTCTCAAAGCTTGCAGGAACAAACACAGATTTTACAATTTCTAACTTAGAAGTAACTTTAAATGATAGTGATATTAGAACTAAAGTTATGGAAATAGTTAAAGAGCATAAAGATATAGCTGATATTTCAGAGGCAACAATATTAGTTGCTGGTGGAAGAGGGGTTGGTTCAAAAGAAAACTTTGAATTACTTGAAGCTTTAGCAGCAGAACTTGGTGGGTCAATAGCTGCATCAAGAGCTGCAATAGAAAAAGGGTGGGTTGATAAAGATTACCAAGTTGGTCAAACAGGTAAGACAGTAAGACCTAATATTTATATCGCATGTGGTATTTCAGGTGCAATACAACACGTAGCAGGAATGCAAGAGTCAGATATGATAATTGCTATAAACAAAGATGAAACAGCTCCAATCATGAAAGTTGCAGATTATGCAATCGTTGGTGATGTGGCTAAGATTCTTCCAGAGTTTATTGGACAATTCAAAAAGTTAAAAGAAGAAAACTAATATTTAATTTGGTTTGAAACTTTCAATTTATGGTGTAAAAGAAAATTAGTTTAAATATTAAAGGGGCTTTTGGGTATTAGCCCCTTTATCATAAATAAAATGAGAATGAATGGGGGATTACGATTATGGAAAAGATTTTTGTACTTGGTGCTGGAACTATGGGAGCTGGAATTGTTCAAGCTTTCGCACAAAAAGGTCATGAGGTTATAGTTAGAGATATTAAGCAAGAGTTTGTTGATAAAGGAATTGCTGGAATTAATAAGAACTTATCAAAGCTTGTTGCTAAAGAAAGAATGACTGAAGAAGTTAAAGAAGAGATACTTACAAGAATTACAGGAACAGTTGACATGAATATGGCTGCTGATTGTGATTTAGTAGTAGAAGCTGCTGTTGAGAATATGGAGATTAAAAAGAAAATATTTGCAGAACTTGGTGAGATATGTAAGGAAGAAACAATTCTTGCTACAAACACATCATCATTATCAATAACAGAAGTTGCTACTGCAACTAATAGACCTGATAAAGTTATCGGAATGCATTTCTTTAACCCAGCTCCTGTAATGAAGCTTGTTGAAGTTATCAAAGGTATGGCTACATCAGAAGAAACATTTGCAAAAGTTAAAGCTATCTCAGAAGCAATTGGAAAAAGTCCAGTAGAAGTTGCTGAGGCACCAGGATTTGTTGTAAACAGAATCCTTATCCCAATGATAAATGAAGCAGCAGGAATCTTAGCTGAAGGTATCGCAACAGAAGAGGATATTGATACAGCTATGAAACTTGGAGCAGCTCATCCAATGGGACCATTAGCTCTTGGAGATTTAATAGGTCTTGATGTTTGTCTTGCTATTATGGATGTTTTATATAAAGAAACAGGAGATAGTAAATACAGAGCACATAGTCTTTTAAGAAAATATGTTAGAGCTGGATTACTTGGAAGAAAAACAGGAAGAGGATTCCACAACTACGCTAGATAATATTTTATATAAAGACAGCCTATTCGTTTTGAATAGGCTGTTTTCTTTTACTCAATTTTAAGTTTTTCTAAAAATCTTTTGTGCTTTTTTCTAAGAAAATTATTATAAAAAGTAATTATAATAATTGAACTAATAGTACCAATAACAGCACCAACTATTATATCTGAAGGATAATGAACACCTAGATAAACTCTAGAAAAAGCAATTGTAATTGCGAGTGCATAGGCTGGAACAGCCCATTTTCTAAGCATATAGGCAATTACTAAAGCACCAGCGAAAGCTGATGAAGCATGCCCTGAGGGGAATGAGTAAGATGTAGGTAAAGAAATTAAAGGATGCAAATCTGTAAGAGTTAAAAATGGTCTAGGTCTTTGAATTGTATCTTTTAATATAGTTACTACAATAATATTTAATATTTGAGATAAATATAAGATAACTCCAATTTTTCTAGTTCTTTTGAAGAAGAAAAATACGAAACCTATTAAGAGCCAAATAGCACCTAAATCACCAATTTTAGTGAAAAAGATCATAATAGTATTTAGTATTGGGTTGTGTAAATTTAAAACTTCATACATTATTGAAGTATCAAATTTTTGAATTAAATTTAGCATTAAAACACTCCTTAAAGTAAGTTATATTAATATCTTAATAGATTTAGTAGGGGGTGTCTAGGAATATAGTAACAGTATGATGCTATATATGCTAGATATTAGTCAGAGAATTTATTCATAGGTAAATAAAAAGTATTTTAGGTACTACTGAAATATAGACAATCTATGAAAAATATTATAAGATTACATAGACAATAAATAGAAAGTTAAAATTACGAAAGATAAAATTTGGAGGGAAACATGGGTTTTTTAGATACTTTTAATATGGCAATTTTAAACCAATTTAAAGATTGGCATGGTCCTATCATTGATAAGATAGCACTTGCTTTTACTAAAATAGGGACAGATGGTCTTATATTTTTAATAATAGCATTAATATTACTTATAACAGTGAAATATAGAAAAATAGGATTTATGATTTTCTTTGCATCAGCTATAAATTTAGTTATTGTAGAGGCGTTAAAGCATATAGTTAAGGAGCCTAGACCATTCTTAACACATCCAGAGTTATTGAACTCTGTTATAGGAGCAGCTCCACATTCATATTCATTCCCATCAGGGCATGCGTCAGCAGCTTTTGTTGGAGCTTTTATATTAGCATACTACTTTAAAAAATGGTCAGTACCAGTTTATTTACTTGCAATAGCAATAGCTGTATCAAGACCTTTCTTATTAGTTCACTATCCAACAGATGTAATTGCTGGAGCAATAATAGGAATAATTAGTAGTATATTAGCATTCTTCTTCTATAAAGTAATCTTAAAAAGATATTTTATTCAAATACTAAGAGTATTAAAGATAGAAAAATACCGTAATAAATATTAATTTATTTTAATAAGCATATACCACTTAGAAAGTGATATATGCTTATTTTTATATAGTATACACTATATAAAAATGGAAGGTTTTTAATAAAATGTGAAATTTACTATTGATATTTTTCTAAAATTGATATAAAATTAAATTAATTTAAATAATGCGTATAAAATGTTAACGAACTTTTATTTTTTTAAAAGCTTGTGTAAACCTTTAACTTGGCTCCAAATGGGAGTTTAGCTTGGACAAGTTTATAAAATTGCGTATGCAGAAAAAAATTATAATTACACAAAGATAAAATAATTAACATAATCCTTAAATAGGATATACAAAAACAAAAGAAAAGCAATTTTAGGAGGTCCATATGAACTTTTTTTCAAAATATTCAGTATTTCATAAGATATACTTTGCAGTATTCTTAATATTCAATTTAATTATATTCTTTATGCCAATAGCACAAGGAAAAGGTGTTTCGGTAATGGGAATAGTAGGAATTATAGTTTCAATTTCAGGTTTATTTGCAGCTATATATACAGCAAGGGCGGAAGTTGCAGCTTATATATGGGGTGTAATTAATACTATATTTTACATTGTGATTTCAATTTCAAACCACATGTATGCAGAAATTATCTTATACATAGTTTATATGTTGCCAATGAATATTTACGGATTCTTTGCTTGGAGAAAAAGTGCTCAGTTAGCTAAACATGCTAAGGGAGAGACATCTTCAACTATTGAGGTTAAAAGTTTGAAAGCATCTAGCTGGATTGCAATAGTTGTCGGAATAGTAGTAGTTTGGGTTGCTTACGCTGCTTTTGTATATTATTTACCGGAGATATTAAGTAGTGTTGCAGGAATTTCAATTCCAAGAGATCATGTTTGGTACATTGATTCATTTACAGCTACAATTACAATCTTTGCAGTTGTTGTTTCAACTCTTAGATATAAAGAAACATGGTATTTCTGGATTGTTGGTGATGGTGTTGGTATAGCATTATACTTAATAGCACTAACTCAACACACAAGTTTCTCATTCTCAACATTATCAGGTGCAATGATGTGGATTCAATTCACAGTAAATGCTATTTATGGATTAATGGTTTGGAGAAAACTTGGGAACGAACAACAAGGTGGCAGTGCAAGCGCGGCTTAATATAAAAAAAGGAATTAATATGGCAAGTAGGCTATATTAATTCCTTTTTTTTATGAGTATGAATAAATTAAAGATATTTCAATCTTTTCATTTTTTAGTGTTATTTTTAATAAAGAAATAGATAATCTTTATCAAAATGTACAACGAATTAAGAACATAAGATGTCTATTTTAAAATTTTCTGTTTTTTACATAAGAATATATTATGGTAGTATCTTTATTAGGAAATATTAATGAGAGTGTTGTAGGAGAACTAAATTAAATTTCCCGAATGAAATTTATAATTTTAGGAGATGTGTGAAAATGGAAACAAGAAATATAGTTTCAATATTTAGTAATGTAGACTATCAATTAGATAAGATACAAAGAGCATTAGATAATGTAAGTCAAGAGCTAAGAGAATGGAAACCATGGATAGAAATTGATAATAAAAAGATTTGTATTAACAAAGATTTTAGTTCAGTTGTGGTTAACTCAAGATATTTAGATAATACAAATATAGACCACTTAATACCTATTAGAGATATATTAGAACAATATTCAAATATATATCATTTTGCAGGACTTGAGTGGAGAGTACCTAAGTTTGAGGACTTAGAGCCTTTATTTAAGACAGATTTTGAATATCCTAATGCAATTAACAGAAACCAAATGAGATTTAAATCAGGATGTAGAGGTTACTTATTATGTGATGATTATGGAATGACTAAAAGATATAGAGTAGAGAGTCCAAGATTATGGGCTGGTCCATCAGCTATATTCCCATTCATAAAACTTGAGGATAAAAGTTTCAATGGAGTTGTTAAGTTTGTTTTAGATAAGGAGCTTATACCAGTAGACTTCAAACATTTAGTTGATTTAGATATTATAACAAGATTTAATTTAACATATGCTGTGATAGAAAGAGATGGCAAGCTATATGTTGATAGAGATAGAGTTCACGCAGATTTAGATAATGGTACTTTAACTTATGAGTTTAAGAATGATATAGAAGAAATTAAACTTGATAATTTAGAGTATGATAAAAGAAGAGCTGAAATAGAAGTTTATGATGAGAAAATGTTATTTGACCCTAATAGAGGGGATTGGGAATTATGGGAAAGTGTAGAGTACGATAGAGCTAGTAATGAGGTTGTTATTAAGCTTGATGAAAGTCTTGTTGCAAGAAATCCACGTTCTGATTTAAAGAAAGATGGCGTTGTAGGAATTGACTTTGGTACAAAAAGTACAGTAGTTGTATTCCAAGAGAAAGGTAATTACAGTATTCCTATGAGAATTGGTGCTGGAGATTATATAAATAAAATAGCAGCATATCAATATGAAAACCCAACAACTATGGAGTTTATAGACTTTGAGAAATTTATGAAAGACTATAAATCAAAAGAAGGAAGACCAAAAACTGAGTGGGCTGATGTTACAGTATCTCACACAGCTAGAACTCGTATGCTAAATAGTAGTAGTGAGGATTACTATTCATTCTTTAGTGAGTTAAAACAGTGGTGTGGAAATAGTGATACAAAAGTAAGAGTAAAAGATAAATCAGGATTTGAGTTTGATTTGCCTCCATTCTTATTATTAAGAGATGAAGATTTTAACCCAATAGAGATATATGCTTACTATATTGGTTCATATATAAATAATATGCACAATGGAATCTATATGGATTATAGCTTATCATTCCCAGTTACTTATGAGTGGGATATTAGAGATAAGATATTAGATTCATTTAGAAAAGGTCTTAAAAGATCACTTCCAAAAACTTTAGCAATGGATGAAGAGTTCATGAAAGAGTTTAGCGTTGAAGAAGGAGCTAATGAGCCAGCTGCTTATGCAATATCAGCTATGAAAGCTTATGAGTTTACACCAGAAGAAGAGCAAATATGTTATAGTGTATTTGACTTTGGTGGTGGTACTACTGACTTTGACTTTGGTATTTGGAGAAAAGCAGATGCTAAAAGAGAATCAAGATATGATTATGTTATAGAACACTTTGGTGCTGGTGGAGATAGATACCTTGGAGGAGAAAACTTACTTGAGTTATTATCATTTGAAGTATTTAAAGATAATGCAGATTTACTAAGAGAGAATAGAATTGCATTTATTCTTCCTCCAGAATGTAGAAGATTCCCAGGTTCAGAAATGTTAATATCAGAATCTAAGGAAGCTAGATTAAATACAAGACAACTTATGGAACACTTAAGACCTATAACAGAACACCATGAAAAATATCAAGAAATATATATGGACCATCAAATAGATATAAATCTTTACAGAAATGAAGATGGGGAGTTAATTCCATTATCATTAAGTGTTGATTTAGAAGATATAGAAAAGAAATTATACGATAGAATAGAAGGTGGAGTTAGAGATTTCTTTGAAGCATTAAAAGATACTCATATTAATGAGGGACTTCCAGAAGGTGCTAAGGTTAATATATTACTTGCTGGTAACTCAAGTAAATCAGACCTTGTTAAAGAAATTTTCCAAAGATATATAGAGATGAATTCAACTGAAAGAGAATTTGAAGTATTCCCGTCACTTGGAACAGAAGATGCTTATAAAAAACAAGAATCAATGGGTATTGAGGTTGATAGAACTGATTTACAAAAACCAACTGGTAAAACAGGGGTTGCTTTTGGACTTGTTGAGAGTAGAAGAGGCGGAGTTATTAAAGTTGTTAATAAAGAAGCTAAATGTAAGTTCTTCCTTGGAAGTGAGAAAATGGGTAAATTTGATTTAGTTATTGATAAAAAAATTGAACTTGGCAGATGGTTTAAGTTTATAGATGCTGGTGTTAGTAAATTTGAAGTTTACTATACAACTCTTACAGAAGCTAAAACAGGTAAATTATTAATCGCAGATGTTGATAGAATAAGACTTGCAATAGATTCAGTAAGTGAGAGAGCAAATGTTTATATTAGAGCATTATCATTTAATGAGATAGAATATGTTGTTGCATATCCAGAAGGTATTGAAGAAGAAGAATATTTATCAGATATTAAGAGAACAATATTAGTGTAGAATCTTTGTGATATTTAGAATGTATAAAAAGATAATTTTAGCGTAAAGCTAAGGTTATCTTTTTTTATTGTTAAATTTATTTTTATGTTTTTAACTGTAAAAAAAGGAATTTAATGTATTGATGTAGAATAATAAATATATAGGGATATTGAATTTGTAGGAGGTTTTGATTTAAAATGAAAAGATTTACATTGCCAAGAGATACTTTCTTTGAGAAAGGCTCATTAGAACAATTAAAAACATTAAAGGGAACTAAAGCTAGCGTAGTTGTTGGTGGTGGCTCAATGAAAAGGTTTGGATTCCTAGATAAAATAATTTCTTATCTTAGTGAAGCAGGAATAGAAACACAAATTATAGATGGAGTAGAACCAGATCCATCAGTTGAAACGGTTTTAAAAGGTGCAAAACTTATGAGTGAGTTTGAGCCAGATTGGATAGTTGCTGTTGGTGGGGGTTCTCCAATAGATGCAGCTAAGGCTATGTGGGTGTTCTATGAGTATCCAGAAACAACATTTGATGATATAAAAGACCCATTTACTATACCAGAGCTTAGAAAAAAAGCTAAGTTTTTAGCAATTCCATCAACTTCAGGAACTGCAACAGAAGTTACAGCTTTTTCTGTAATAACTGATTATTCAAAAGGAATTAAGTATCCGTTAGCGGATTATAATATAACACCAGATATAGCAATAGTAGACCCAGACCTTGCACAGACAATGCCAGCAAAGCTTGTTGCTCATACAGGGATGGATGCTTTAACACATGCAATAGAAGCATATGTTGCAACTCTTAATTCACCATTTACAAATCCACTTGCAATGGAAGCGATTATAATGATTAAAGATAATTTAATTAAATCATTTAATGGAGATATGGAGGCGAGAGAGCAAATGCACTATGCACAGTGTATGGCAGGAATGGCATTCTCAAATGCTTTACTTGGAATTACACATTCAATGGCCCATAAATCAGGGGCTATATTCCATGAGGAGGGAGTTGAAAGTAATGAAGTTCAACATATCCCACATGGATGTGCTAATGCAATATATCTTCCATATGTTATAGATTTTAACAAGAAAACTTGCATGGATAGATATGCTATCATAGCTAAAAGATTAGAACTTAAAGGTTCAACTGATGAAGAGTTAGTTGATGCTTTAACAACTATGATTAAAGAGATGAATAAGGAGATGAATATTCCATCAACTATTAAAGAATTTGGAATTAATGAGGATGAGTTTAAAGCTAAAGTAACTATGATAGCAGAAAGAGCTGTTTTAGATGCTTGTACTTTCTCAAATCCAAGACAAATTTCTAATGAAGAAATGCAAAAGGTTTATGAAGCTACATTCTACGGAACAAAAGTAGATTTCTAAATAAAGATAAAAGTTCAACTTCTTATAAAAGAGGTTGAGCTTTTTAAATTAAAATTTGGTAAAAATAACTATTTAAAATAATGATAGTATGGAATTAACAAAAAAATATATATTCAATTGATAAAATATTGGAAAAAATGTATAATTTTAATTAATTTATAAATTAGGGGGTATTTAGGTGTATAAAATTACTAGAAAAGAAGAGCTAACAAATAACATATATCTTATGGATGTAGTAGCTCCAAGAGTTGCGAAGTCTGCAAATCCAGGACAATTTGTTATAGTAAAGATGGATGAAAAAGGGGAAAGAATTCCACTTACTATTTGTGATTACAATAAAGCAGAAGGGACTGTTACTATTGTGTTCCAAACACTTGGGGAATCTACATTGAAAATGGCTAAGTTAAATGAAGGGGATTCATTTAGAGATTTTGTTGGGCCACTTGGTAGAGAATCAGAATTTATTAATGAGGATATAGAGCATCTTAAAAATAAGAAAGTTCTATTTGTAGCTGGAGGTGTTGGAACAGCACCAGTTTATCCACAAGTTAAGTGGTTATATGAGAATGGAATTAAAGCTGATGTTATAGTTGGTGCGAAAAATAAAGATATGCTTATCTTAGAAAGTGAAATGAGAGAAGTTGCACAGAACTTATATATTGCCACAGATGATGGGTCAGCTGGAGTTAAAGGTCTTGTAACTAATGTTATAGAGGATTTAGTTAAGAATCAAGATAAAAAATATGATGAAGTTATAGCTATTGGACCTATGATAATGATGAAGTTCGTTTGTAAACTTACAAAAGAACTTGATATTCCTACAATAGTAAGTTTAAACCCTATAATGGTTGATGGTACAGGTATGTGTGGTGCTTGTAGAGTTACTGTTGGAGATACGGTGAAATTTGCTTGTGTTGATGGTCCAGAGTTTGATGGTCACTTAGTAAACTTTGATGAAGCTATGAGAAGACATCAAATTTATAAGACTGAAGAAGGAAGAAGAATGCTTAAAGCTGTTGAAGGTGATACACATCATGGTGGTTGTGGAAATTGCGGAGGTGATAAATAATGGCACTGAGTTTAAATAGAACTCCTGTAAGGGAGCAAGAAGCAAAGGTTAGAGCTACTAATTTTGAAGAGGTATGTCAAGGTTATACTTTAGAACTTGCAATTGAAGAAGCAAACAGATGTCTAGGTTGTAAAAAACCTAAATGTGTAGGAGATTGCCCTGTTGCTATTAACATTCCAGAATTCATTGGTAAGGTGAAAGAAGGAAATATGAAAGGTGCAGCAGAAATCATAGCTAGAGACTCAGCACTTCCAGCGGTTTGTGGAAGAGTTTGTCCTCAAGAAAGTCAATGTGAGGGAAAATGTGTTCTTGGAATTAAAGGTGAGGCTGTTGCAATAGGAAAGCTTGAAAAGTTTGTTGCAGATTATGTTAGAGAAAATAATATTGAAATAAATATTGAGATAGAGAAAAACAATAAAAAAGTTGCAGTTGTAGGAAGTGGTCCAGCAGGACTTACTTGTGCAGGTGACCTTGCTAAAATGGGATATGATGTAACTATTTTTGAAGCCTTACATGAAGCTGGTGGAGTTTTAGTATATGGTATTCCAGAGTTTAGACTTCCAAAAGAAACTGTTGTTAAGACAGAAATAGAAAATGTTAAAAAACTTGGAGTTAAGATTGAAACTAATGTTATAGTTGGTAGAACAGTTACTATTGATGAACTTTTAAATGAAGAGGGCTTTGAAGCTGTATTTGTTGGTTCGGGTGCAGGTCTTCCTAAATTTATGGGGATAAATGGAGAAAATGCTAATGGAGTTTTCTCAGCTAATGAATTCCTAACAAGAAGTAATCTTATGAAAGCTTATGATAAAAGTTATGATACTCCAATTACAAAAGCTAGTAAAATAGCAGTTATTGGTGGGGGGAATGTTGCAATGGATGCAGCAAGAACTGCGTTAAGACTTGGTTCAAAGGTGCATGTTGTTTATAGAAGAAGTGATGCAGAACTTCCGGCAAGAAGAGAAGAAATTCATCATGCTAAGGAAGAAGGAGTTATTTTTGATGTTTTAACTAATCCAACAGAAATTTTAGAAGATGAAAATGGATGGGTTAAAGGAATGAAATGTGTGAAAATGGAACTTGGAGAGCCAGATGCTTCTGGAAGAAGAAGACCAGTAGTTGTTGAAGGTTCAGAATTTATTATGGAAGTTGATGCCGTAATAATGTCACTTGGAACATCTCCAAATCCACTTATTAGTTCTACTACAAAAGGACTTGATATAAATAAGTGGGAATGTATAGTGGCAAATGAAGAAAGTGGAGCAACTTCAAGAACTGGAGTTTTTGCTGGTGGGGATGCAGTTACAGGTGCGGCAACTGTAATACTTGCTATGGGAGCAGGCAAAAAAGCAGCGATAGGAATAGATAAATATATAAAAGCAAAAATTTAAAAAAGTAAAAATATTATTTGAATTATAAAAGGCTTGTAATCATTTCTGGTTTAAGAAGTTGTAATTGTAAACAAATAATAATTTTAAAATGATAGCGATAGTAAAACAAGGTAAGACTGATTCGTAGTTGAGATATATTCTCTTGCGAATCAGTCTTTTTTACATTTAAAGTAATAGTGGTATTTTTACTATATTTATACAAGTTAAATGAAAAAAATATAAAATCACATGAAATGTAAAAAAAATATGTAATTTTTATTAAAATCAATGTTTTTATAGAATATTATTTTATGTTAACGAAGTTTGAATAAAATATTAATTTTAAAAATGCTTATTTTATGAAAAAACCAATAAAATAACAATTTGACGATTAAATAGAATAAGAGTAAATTAAATCTTGTACAAGCCACAAGTGCTTTACATAAATTAAATTGTTTTCTGAGTAAATAATTATAGTATATTTGCTAAAATTTATTTATTTAATGAATTTAATATATTTTATATTATTTATGACGAATCCAAATGATCAAAAGGAGGAGTAATCATGAAGTTTACTTTAAGAGAGCAAGAAAGATTAATGATGGTTGTTGCCGCTGATCTTGCAGGCAGAAGAAGAGACAGAGGTTTAAAACTTAACTATCCAGAATCAGTAGCTATAATAACAGATTTCCTTATGGAAGGTGCTAGAGATGGAGTAAGTGTTGAAACACTTATGTCAACAGGAAGAAACGTACTTTCAGCAGAAGAAGTTATGGAAGGTGTTCCAGAAATGATACACGCTATCCAAATAGAAGCTACATTCCCAGATGGAACAAAGCTTGTAACAGTTCACGATCCAATAAGATAATTTTATAAGGAGGTTTACGATTATGATACCAGGAGAATACAAATTAGCAGAAGGTAAAGTTTTAATGAATGAAGGTTCAAAAGCTATGAGCCTTAGAGTTGTTAACACAGGTGATAGACCAGTTCAAATAGGTTCACACTACCACTTCTACGAAGTAAATACAGGATTAGAGTTTGATAGAGAAGCAGCTTATGGAAAGAGATTAGACATTCCATCAGGAACAGCTGTAAGATTTGAGCCAGGTGATGAGAAAGAAGTTCAATTAATCGAAATGACTGGAGACAGAAATGTTTACGGATTAAACGATAAAGTTAACGGAAACTTAGATTATAAAAAATCATTAAGAAAATAGTAAATAAACATAAGAGGAGGTTAATACAATGAGTTTTGAAATGAATAGAAAATCATACGTAGATATGTTTGGACCTACAGTTGGAGATAGCTTCAGATTAGGAGATACAAACTTATTTGCTACAATAGAAAAAGATTTAACTAAGCACGGAGACGAGGCTAAATTCGGTGGTGGTAAAACACTTAGAGCTGGTATGGGAATGAACATAACAGAATCAAGAAACAACCCACTAGTAGCTGATTTAATAATCTCAGGAGCTACAATCATAGATTATACAGGAATATACAAAGCAGATATCGGTATCAGAGATGGTAAAATACTTGCTATAGGTAAAGGTGGAAACCCTGATCTTATGGACGACGTAGATTTCATCGTTGGTGTTGCTACAGAAGCTTTAGCTGGAGAAGGATTTATAATCACAGCTGGTGGAATAGATTCACACGTTCACATGATCAACCCAGATTTAATCAAGGTTGCTTTACAAGGTGGAATAACAACAATATTTGGTGGAGGAACAGGCCCTAACGATGGTTCAAACGCTGTTACAGCTACACCAGGACCTTACCACATCAAAGAAATGTTAAGAGCACACGATAGTTTCCCAATAAACGTTGGTATATTAGGAAAAGCTGCTGCTTACACAGAAGCTCCAGGAGCTGAGCAAATAGAAGCTGGTGCTGCTGGTCTTAAAATACACGAAGACTGGGGTGCAACTGCTGGATGTATCGATAAAGCTTTAGAAATAGCTGATAAATACGATATCCAAGTATCAATACACACAGATACATTAAACGAGTGTGGATTCTTAGAAAACACTATGGAAGCTATCGATGGAAGAGTTATACACACATTCCACACAGAGGGTGCTGGTGGTGGACATGCTCCTGATATCATCAAGGCTGCACAATACGATTACGTATTACCATCATCAACAAGTCCAACACTTCCATACACAGTGAACACAATCGCTGAGCACTTAGATATGCTTATGGTTTGTCACCACTTAGATAACAAAATTCCTGAGGACGTAGCTTTTGCTGACTCAAGAATCAGACACCAAACTATCGAAGCTGAAGATGTTCTTCACGATATGGGTGTTATCAGTATGACAAGTTCAGATGCTATCGCTATGGGAAGAATCGGTGAAGTTATCACTAGAACATGGCAAGTAGCTCACCACATGAAAAACCACAGAGGAATATTAGAAGGAGATAGTGAATTTAACGACAATAACAGAATTAAAAGATATGTTGCTAAATATACAATCAACCCTGCTATAACTCAAGGTATTTCAGATTATATTGGTTCAGTTGAAGTGGGCAAATATGCTGACTTAGTAATGTGGACACCACAATTCTTTGGATCAAAACCAGAAGCTATTATCAAAAAAGGATTAACAGTTATGGCAGTTTCAGGAGATGCTAACGCATCAATCCCAACTGTTCAGCCAAGAGTACTTAGAGATATGTACTATGCTGCTGGTAAAGGTCCTGCTGATACATGTATAACATTCGTATCAAAAGTAGCTTACGAAAACGGAATTAAAGAAGAGTTAAAACTTGATAAGCAAGTATTACCAGTTCACGGTATCAGAAACTTATCTAAAAAAGATATGAAACTTAATGATGCAACTCCTACAATAGAAGTTGATCCTCAAAGTTACGTAGTTTCAGTAGACGGTGTAGAAATTACATGTTCACCAGCTACAGAGTTACCATTAACACAAAGATACTTCTTATTCTAATTTAAGATAAATAACAATTATAATATCTAGCATAGTTTAACTATGCTAGATATTTATTAAAATAAAGAAATTATAAACAAGTATTTAGAACATTTATAATACATTAAATCTTGAGTGGAAGACATTTATTTTAATAAATATCTGATAATACAAAAGTGTTAGGAGAATTGATATGATATTAGAGAAAGTATTAGGAAATATTTATGATGAACATGTTCATGAGCATAATCATGAAAATGAGAAAGATAGTCATAGTCATGAACACAATCATGGAGAAAAAAGTGAGCATAATCATGACCATAAATTACATATGGAAAAGATATATTTAAAAAGTGATGAATTACTTAAAAGAATAAATAGAGTAACTTCAGACCACGGACATGAGTTCGGTATTTCTTTACCAAAAAGCACAGTTTTAAGAGATGGGGATATACTTTTAAAAACAGAGAAAAACATGGTTGTTATCGCTGTAAAATCAGATGATGTCCTTATAATAAAACCTACAAACATAACAGATATGGGGAAAATAGCGCATAGCTTAGGAAACAGACACCTTCCAGCTCAATTTAGAGATGGAATGATGATTTTAGAATATGATAATCTAGTTGAAGATTTATTAAAAGAAGAAGCTATTCCGTATTCAAGAGAAAATGTTACTTTAGAAAAAGCATTTAGACATGTGGAGTTTGGACATAAGCATGTATAGTTTAGATACAGTTGAAATCTTAAGAATGCTTCAGTTATGTGATTCACAATTCCCCGTTGGATCATTTAACCATTCATATGGTATGGAGAATTACTTAAGAACAGGAAAAATAGATGATGCTAAGTCATTAAATGAGTGGCTTAAAGCATTTTTAAAGGATTCATTTGCACAAACTGATGCATTAGCAATTAGATTTGTATTTGAGGCTTTAGAAAAAAATAAAGTAGAAGACATATGGGAACTAGATACATGGATGGCTGTTCAAAGTATTCCAATGGAAACTAGAAATGGTGCTAAACTTGTAGCTAGAAGAATGTGTGAGCTTTTACTAGATTTGTATGATAATGATATTTTAGTTGAATATCAAAAAATGATAAAAACTAAAGAAGCATATGGACATCCTGCTATTGCATTTGCAATATTAATGCATGGTTTAGAAATACCTCTAAAGAGAGCTATTATGTATCATATGTATGCAACCGTTTCAACATTAGTGCAAAATGCAGTAAGAACTATCCCTCTTGGACAAAAAGATGGACAAATCATATTAAAAGAATTTGCAGATAGATTCGAAAGTTTCTATTCATATGTAGAAACATTAACAGAAGATGACTTTGGAGCTAATGTTCCAGGGATAGAAATGTCACAAATTAAGCATGAAACACAAATATTTAGACTATTTATGAGTTAAAATAATTATTTATTTTTGAAAGTGAAAGGAGTGTCTTTAATATGAGACCAGTAGTAATAGGAGTAGGTGGACCAGTTGGAGCTGGAAAAACTTTATTAATAGAAAGATTAACAAGAACTATGGAAGGTGACTACAAATGTGCAGTTATCACAAATGATATTTACACAAAAGAGGATGCTAAGTTCATGGTTAAAAATTCAGTATTACCAGAAGAGAGAATTGTTGGTGTTGAGACAGGTGGATGTCCTCATACAGCGATAAGAGAAGATGCTTCAATGAACTTTGCAGCAATAGAAGAATTAAAGAATAACTTTGATGATTTAGATCTTATATTTGTAGAGAGTGGTGGAGATAACCTTGCTGCTACATTTAGTCCAGATTTAGTTGATTTCTCAATGTATATAATTGACGTTGCCCAAGGTGAAAAAATACCAAGAAAAGCTGGTCAAGGAATGATTAAGAGTGACTTATTCGTTATAAATAAAATAGATTTAGCTCCTTATGTTGGTGCAGACCTTGAAGTAATGAGACAAGACACAATGGTATTCAGAAATGAAGATAGTTTCATATTCACAAACCTTAAACAAGATGCAGGAATTGAGCAAGTTAAAACATGGGTACAAAAGAGATGTCTTTTAGAAGGGATTGCTAAATAATGTTTAAAAAAGTTAACGAAGAAGAATATGCAGCTAATTCAGAACTTGTTATAGGTAAAAAAGGTGAAAAATACGCAACAGAGGTGGCTTACTTTACTGGTATAGCTAAGCTTGCTAGAGCGTTATACTTAGATACTGATGGAGTTCCTTGCTACTACTTAATGCAACTTGGTGGTGGGTATGTAGAAAAGGAAAAGTTTAGAACAGCAGTAGGTGTTAAAGACAATGCTAGAGCGGTAGTAACTACTCAAGCAGCTACTAAAGTTTATAAATGTGAGAATGGTCACCCATCTTATCAGGAAAATGAAGTTTATGTTGGAGAAAATGCTTCTCTTGAATATATAACTGATAATGTTATTTTATTTAGGGATGCTATGTTCAAACAAGAAACTACTATAAAATTACAGAAGACTTCAAGCTTAGTTTATACTGAAGGACTTACATCAGGATGGTCACCAGACGGGAAGAGATTCCAGTACAAGGCTATACAGATGAGATTAAAGATGTTCATTGGTGATAAACCAGTTATGCTTGATAATCTTAAATTAAATCCAAGAGAAGATGATATGTCTTCAATAGGATTCTTAGAACAGTACAATAACTATAGCTCAATGATCATGGTAGATGAAATGGTCAATGATAAGTTTATAGAAGTATTAAGAGAAAAGATAAAAGACTTAAATCTTGATATTAGAGCTGGAATTACTAAGTTAGAATGCAATGGGTTAGTACTAAGACTTATGGGGAATTTAACACAAGATTTAGAAAAAGCAATATTTGCTTGTGTAAACCACTTAAGAAAAGAAAAATTCGGTGCAAATGAATTAGAATTAGGTAAGCGATAATTTAAAAAAGGTATAAGATTGACTAAAAATTAGAGGTAAAAAATAAAAATCCTCTAATTATTCATTAAAATTTGTACAATGTGTGAAAAATGTTGAAAAACATTGAAAAAACGATTAACTTATTGTAAAATTATCAATGTAAAAAAATAAAAATAAAATATATGGAGGTAACATAATGTTAGGAGCAGTTTTACTTTATGTCGGAGTAGTACTTATAACAAACGGTATTGCTACATTAACAAAAATAGACCCTAAAGCATCAGCTATAATGAACTTATTCACTGGTGGATTATCAATAGTTGCGAACTTTGGTACATTACTTATAGCAACAGCACAGCACTCATCAACAGGAATAAACAGTCCTTATTATGCAGCAGCAACAGGATTATTATTCGGATTTACTTACTTATTCATAGGAATTAATGGAATATTTAATTTAGATGGAAGAATATTTGCATGGTATTCATTATACGTTGCAATTACTACAATTCCAGCTGGTATCTTACAATGGAGATTAGGCGGAATATGGAACATACTTATGGCACTTATATGGTGGGCATGGGGAGTACTTTGGGTTACAGCACCAATCGAAATCGTTTGGAAAAAGAACCTTGGTAAGTTCACTCCTTGGTTAAGTATTTTTGAAGGGATATTCACAGCTTGGATACCTGGATTCTTAATCTTAATCTCAATCTGGAAATAATATATTTTAAATAAAGTGTTAAGCTTAGTAATAAGCGTGTTTCATTTAAAATGTATTTATGGACAAGCTAAACAGCAGTTAATTAATTTTAACTGCTGTTTTTTTTATTTTAAAAGTTATATTTATATCCTTAAACTTTTATAGAGTGAATTAGGGAGTTATAAATATAGCTTTTTTTATTTTGAGACTAAAAATTTAGAATAATTAACTGTATATTGGTTAGACTATTTACTGACCGAGGTAAAGAAATTATTTATTATAATTTAATAGATTGAACAAAGGAGGAGAAGAGATGAAATTTACATTAAGAGAGCAAGAAAGATTAATGATGACAGTTGCAGCTGATGTTGCAAGAAGAAGAAGAGACAGAGGCTTAAAGCTCAATCACCCAGAATCAGTTGCACTTATAACTGATTTTCTTATGGAAGGTGCAAGAGATGGGAAAACTGTTGAGGAATTAATGTCAGCAGGTAGAAGTGTAATTGCACTAGATGAAGTTATGGAAGGTGTTCCAGATATGATTCATGCAATTCAAGTTGAGGTAACTTTCCCAGATGGAACAAAACTTGTTACAGTTCATGACCCAATACACTAAAACAAAGGAGGCGAGCAAGATATGATACCAGGAGAATACAAATTAGCAGAAGGTAAAGTTGTAATGAATGAAGGGACACAAGCGATCTCTTTAAAAGTTATCAATACAGGGGATAGACCAGTTCAAATTGGTTCACATTATCACTTCTACGAAGTGAATACAGGATTAGAGTTTGATAGAGAAACTGCATATGGAAAAAGATTAGATATTCCATCAGGTACAGCTGTAAGATTTGAACCAGGTGATGAGAAAGAGGTTCAATTAATTGATATCCAGGGATGCAGAAAAGTTTATGGATTAAATGACCTAGTAAATGGTTGTTTAGATCATAGAAAATGCAAATAATTTACGAAAGAAAAAGGAGGTTAGAACTATGAGTTTTGAAATGAACAGAAAATCATATGTAGATATGTTTGGACCAACTGTGGGTGATAGTGTTAGATTAGCAGACACAAACCTATTTGCAAGAATAGAAAAAGATTTAACTAAGCACGGAGATGAGGCTAAGTTTGGTGGTGGTAAAACACTTAGAGCTGGTATGGGAATGAACATAATAGAGTCAAGAAATAATCCACTAGTAGCAGACCTTATTATTTCAGGAGTTACAATTATTGACTACACAGGAATATACAAAGCTGATATAGGTATAAGGGATGGGAAAATCCTTGCTATTGGTAAGGGTGGAAATCCAGATATTATGGATGATGTAGATTTTATAGTTGGTGTAGCAACAGAAGCTTTAGCAGGTGAAGGATACATAATCACTGCTGGAGGAATTGACACACATGTTCACTATATAAATCCGGATCAAGTTAAAGTTGCATTACAAGGTGGAATCACAACATTATTTGGTGGTGGAACAGGACCAAATGATGGATCAAATGCAGTTACAGCAACACCAGGACCATTCCATATAAAAAGATTATTACAAGCCTATGAGCATTTACCAATAAATGTTGGAATTTTAGGTAAAGCAGCAGCTCACACAGAAGCACCAGGTGCAGAACAAATTGAAGCTGGTGCAGCAGGACTTAAAATTCATGAGGACTGGGGTGCAACAGCAGGGTGTATTGATAAAGCTTTAGAAATTGCTGATAAATACGATATACAGGTTTCAATACATACAGATACTCTAAATGAGTGTGGATTCTTAGAAAATACAGTTAGAGCTTTTAAAGAAAGAACAATTCATACATTCCATACAGAAGGTGCTGGTGGAGGGCATGCTCCAGATATTATTGAAGCTGCACAATATGATTATGTATTACCATCATCAACAAGCCCAACACTTCCATATACAGTGAATACAATCGCAGAGCATTTAGATATGCTTATGGTTTGTCACCACTTAGATAATAAAATTCCTGAGGATGTAGCATTTGCTGATTCAAGAATTAGACACCAAACTATCGAAGCTGAAGATGTTCTTCATGATATGGGTGTTATCAGTATGACAAGTTCAGATGCTATCGCTATGGGAAGAATTGGTGAGGTTATTACTAGAACATGGCAAGTAGCCCATCATATGAAAAATCATAGAGGATTATTAGAAGGGGATTCTGATGGTTGTGACAATAATAGAATTAAAAGATATATTGCTAAATACACAATTAACCCAGCTATCACACAAGGAATAGATAAGTTCATTGGTTCAGTAGAAGTTGGTAAATATGCTGATTTAGTAATGTGGTCACCACAATTCTTTGGAGCTAAACCAGAGATGATAATTAAAAAAGGCCTTATTTCAATGGCTGTCTCAGGGGATCCAAATGCTTCAATTCCTACAATTGAGCCAAAGGTATTAAGAGATATGTACTATGCTAAAGGAAAAGGTATAGAGCAAACATGTATTACTTTCGTATCTAAAGTTGCTTATGAAAATGGAATTAAAGAAGAACTTGGTCTTAACAGACAAGTGCTACCAGTGTCTGGTGTGAGAGCTTTAACTAAGAAAGATATGAAGTTAAATGATGCTACACCAAAAATAGAAGTAGATCCACAAACATATATAGTAAGCGTTGATGGTAAAGAAGTAAGATGTGAACCAGCAACTGAATTACCATTAACTCAGAGATACTTCTTATACTAATAAAAATTATCTGGCATAGTTTCAAAAGAAGCTATGCTAGATGTTTATAATGTAAATAATTTTAGGAGGTATTTTTATGATATTAGATAAAGTCTTAGGAAATATTAATGATATGCATATTCATGATGAGCATACCCACGTACATAAAGAGGGGGAGGGTGAGCACTCACATAAAAATCATATTCATGTAGAAAAAATTTATTTAAGAAGTGATGAACTTTTAAAAAGAATAAATAGAGTTGTATCAGACCATGGACATGAGTATGGGATATCAGTGAGTAAAGAAACAGTTTTAAAAGATGGAGATATTTTATTTAAAGATGATAAAAACATGGTTGTTGTTAGTGTTAAGTCAGATGATGTACTAATAATAAAGCCACAAACTATCACAGAAATGGGAAAAATAGCGCATAACTTAGGTAACAGACATCTGCCAGCTCAGTTTACTGAGGGAATGATGATTTTAGAATATGATAAGCTTGTTGAAGATTTATTAAAAGAAGAGGCAATTCCGTATTCAAGAGAAAATATTACGCTTGAAAAAGCATTTAGACATGTAGAGTTTGGTCATAAGCATGTGTAAAGAGGTAAATTCACTAGAGATACTAAATATGTTACAATTATGCGATTCACAATTCCCAGTGGGTTCATTTAATCATTCATATGGAATGGAAAATTATTTAAGAACTGAAAAAGTTAATGATGCACAGACTTTAAAAGTATGGGTGAGAGCATTTTTAAAGGATTCATTTAGTCAAAATGATGCACTAGCTATAAGATTTGTATATGACATTTTAGAGAGAGGGGCAACTGAAGAAATTTGGGTGCTTGATACTTGGATAACTGTACAAAGTGTTTCTATGGAAACTAGAAATGCAGGTAAACTTGTGGCAAGAAGAATGTGTGAGCTTTTATTAGATTTATATGATTCAAAGCTAATAGAAGATTATCAAGAAAAGATTAAGAAAAAAGACGCATATGGGCATCCAGCGATTGCATTTGCAATGCTTATGCACCAGTTAAATGTACCTTTAAAAAGAGCAACAATGTACCATATGTATGCAACAATTTCGACTTTAGTTCAGAATGCAGTTAGAACTATCCCTCTTGGTCAAAAAGATGGGCAGTTAATTTTAAAACATTTTGCGGATGATTTTGAGAATTTGTATTCAAAAATAGAAAAGCTTACAGAAGATGATTTTGGAGCAAACATTCCAGGATTAGAAATGGCACAAATAAAACATGAAACACAAGTATTTAGATTATTTATGTCTTAAAAAAATAAATTAAATTTTGCGAAAATGAGAGGAGTGTCTTAAGATGAGACCAGTTGTAATAGGAGTAGGTGGACCAGTTGGTGCAGGTAAAACTCTATTAATAGAGAGATTAACAAGAATTATGGAAGGTGACTATAAATGTGCAGTTATCACAAATGATATATATACAAAAGAAGATGCTAAGTTTATGGCTGCAAATTCAGTTCTTCCACAAGAGAGAATTATTGGTGTAGAAACAGGGGGATGCCCTCATACTGCAATAAGAGAGGATGCATCTATGAACTTTTCTGCAATAGAAGAACTTAAAGCTAGATTTGATGATTTAGACATAATATTTGTAGAGAGTGGTGGAGATAATCTTGCTGCTACATTTAGTCCGGATTTAGTTGATTTTTCAATGTATATAATAGACGTTGCACAAGGTGAAAAGATACCTAGAAAAGCGGGTCAAGGAATGATCAAGAGTGATTTGTTCGTGATAAATAAAATAGATTTAGCACCTTATGTAGGAGCTGATTTAGAGATAATGAAAAAGGATACTATGGTATTTAGAAATGAAGATAGCTTTATATTCACAAATCTTAAAACAGATGAGGGTATCCAAAAAGTTATGGAATGGGTACAAAAAAATTGTCTTTTAGAAGGGGTCGGTAAATAAATGTTTACTCCTATAAATGAAAAAGATTATGCAGCTAATAGTGAATTAACAATAGCAAGAAATGGTGAGAAGCATAAGGCTGAAAAAGCATATTTTACAGGAATTGCTAAACTTGCAAGAGCTTTATATCTTGATACAGATGGAATACCTTGCTATTATTTGATGCAACTTGGTGGTGGATATGTAGAAAACGAGAAGTTTAGAAATGCCATTCATGTTAAAGAAAATGCAAGAGCGATAGTTACAAGTCAGGCAGCAACAAAGGTTTATAAGTGTATGAATGGACTTCCATCATATCAAAGAAATGAAATAAAGCTTGAGGATAATGCAGTTTTAGAGTTTATAACAGATAACGTAATTCTTTATAAAGATGCAATGTTTAGGCAAGATACAACTATAAAACTTAAAGATACATCAACGCTTATATATACTGAAGGGCTAACTTCAGGTTGGTCTCCAGATAAGAAAAGATTTCAATATTCTAGTGTTCAAATGAAACTTAGAATGTTTTTGAATGATAAACCTGTAATGCTAGATAATTTAAAGCTTGATCCAAGAGAAGATAAAATGGACTCACTTGGATTCTTTGAGGAATACATAAATTATAGTTCACTAATAGTAATGGATAGTTCAGTGAATGCAGCTCTAATAGAAACATTAAGAGCTAAAATAAAAGATTTGAAGTTGAATGTAAGAGCAGGAATCACAAAGCTAGAGTGTAATGGATTTGTTCTAAGAGTGATGGGGAGTTTAACTCAAGACTTAGAAAAAGTTACATTCGCATGCATAAATCATATTAGAAAAGAAAAGTTTGGTTCTAATGATTTAGAACTTGGAAAAAGATAAGTGAAGATTCTGAAGGTAGAGTATCTTAAGTGGTATTTTAACTCTTCGGAATTTTTTTTTGTTTAAGTAGGAATATTTAATATGAAAGATGAAAAAAATAAGAGTAGAAAATCATTAAAAATTTTGCGAAAAAATATGATAAATTTAACATTTAGATATTTAATTGTAAAATAAAAATAAATGTAATTATAAATTTATCAAAAATAAAACAGAAAAACAACAAAACTAGCAATGGTAAAAAAACTTAGTGATAAAAATATTAGTAAAATTAAGGATAGTTAGTAAATTGTCTAAAATTCACTTTAAATGTGAAAAATAATTGAAAAATTTCGGAATATGTTGTAAAATTTATATGTACCTAAAGAAAAATATTTACTTAGTTTAGTAAATAGTATACAATTAAAGTTTTGATTAAAATTTACGGTTTTAATGATAAGTTTAATTTTATATTTATTCTACATATCTTTAGGAAAAAAATGAATTTAAAGGCTATTTAAAAATGAAATAGAAATTATACATACTTTTTGTAGGCCTTTTTATTTAAACAGAAGATAAATAAAGGGAGGAATAGATATGATGCACGCGATAAATCACGGTGATGTGGCATTTATGATTATTGCTACAGTTCTTGTTGCAATAATGACTCCAGGTCTTGCATTTTTCTACGGTGGATTAGTTGAAAAGAAGAACTCATTAACAATGATGTTCCAATCATTCATATCAATCGGAGTAGTTACAGTAATGTGGGTCTTTGGAGGATTTAGTTTAGTATTTGGTAATAACGTTGGTGGAGGAATTATAGGTAATCCAGCACAGTATTTTGCATTTAATGGAATGAATTTTTCAATAAATTCAAGCTATGGATCACATATTCCATTTTTAATGTTCTTTATGTACCAATTAATGTTTGCAATTATTACTGCACCATTAATGACAGGAGCTTTTGCTAACAGAATTAGAATAGGTGGATGGATAAAAGTATTAGTACTTTGGACATTACTTGTTTACTTCCCAGTAGCTCACTGGGTTTGGGGAGGCGGATTCCTAGCTAAGTTAGGATTTGTTGACTACGCTGGAGGAACTGTTATCCACATCACAGCAGGATTTGCTGGATTAGTTGGAGTATGGTACTTTGGACAAAGAGCTGTTAAACCTAAAAAAGGACCTGGTAACTTAACATTAGTTGCAATAGGTACTGGTTTACTATTATTCGGATGGTTCGGATTTAACTCAGGTGGAGCACTTGCTAGTGGTCAAACTGCTGCAATCGCATTCACTAACACAGGAGTTGCCGGAGCAGTAGCTATGGTTGTTTGGATGATCATTGCTTATATCGAACACAAAAGATTCTCATTCTTAGAAATCGTAACAGGTGCTGTTGCGGGTCTTGCTACAATAACACCAGCTGCTGGATATGTTACACCATTATCAGCTGCTGCAATAGGTGCTATTGCTGCTATCGTATGCTTCTTCTGTGTTGCATTCGCTAAGAAAATGAAATGGGATGATGCTTTAGATGTTTGGGGAGTACACGGTATGGGTGGTCTTACAGGAACATTCTTAATCGGTATATTCGCAAACGGCGCTGTTAACGGCGTTCAAGCTGGAGTACACCAAATCTTAATTCAATTACTTGGAATAGTAATAGTTACTGTTTATACAATAGTTGTTACATTCATAGTATTTAAAATTGCAGATTTAACTGGTTCAATCAGAACTACTAAAGAAGAACAAGAAAGAGGTTTAGATATCTCTTTACTTGGTGAGTATTCAGAGGTTGAAGAGTAAAATATTTTAAGAAGACATGATTTTCATGTCTTCTTTTTTTATTTATACAAAAAAGAAATAATATTTGTTATAAAATAATGTTTATTTATTATACACTTTAGTATAAAATAAAGGTATGAAATATATTAAGTAAATTCTAGAGAACATTAAGATGGCTTTAGGGAAAGAATAATTATATATGTAGATAATACATATTTAAGGATGGTGACCTAATGGATTATTTAGAAATAGAATGTGGTAGCAACTCCGTCACTTTAAAAGGAGTTAAAAATTTTAATTTAAAACAAACTCTTGAATGTGGGCAATGTTTTAGATGGGAGAAAGTAGCGAGAGATAATTATATTGGCGTTGCTTTTGGAAAGGTGTTAGAAGTTAAACAAACTGGTGAGGATATCATTTTATTAAACACTACTAAAGAAGAGTTTGATAAAATATGGTTAAATTATTTTAATTTAACAACTAACTATACAGCTATTAAGTCTGAGCTTTCAAAGGATATAATTCTTAGAAAGGCTATTGAGTACGGCTCTGGTATAAGAGTTTTAAATCAAGAACCATTTGAAATGGTAATTTCATTTATTATATCAGCAAGGAATAGTGTTCCTATGATAAGTAAAACTGTAAATGAAATTTCTAGAAGATGGGGAGAGAAGATAGTATATAAAGGAAATGATTATTATGCATTTCCAAGTAAAGACGTTTTGGCTAAAATCACAGAAGCTCAAATGAAGGATGCAGGCGGATCGTTTAGAAGTAGATATATTATTGATACTTCTGATAAGATAAATAAATGCGAGCTTATAAAGGCTGGAGAATTAGCAATTGATGAGAGTGAAAGCTTTTTAGAGAAATATGATTTAGAGAGAATTATTTCACTTGATGTTGATGAGTGTCATAAAGCACTTCAGAATTATTCTGGTATTGGAGAAAAGGTTGCTGATTGTATAATGCTTTTCTCTATGAAAAAAACATCAGCATTTCCGGTTGATAGATGGGTAAAAAGGGCTATGATGCATTTTTATGATGCAGGTGACTTATCACTTCCAAAGATTAGAGTCTTTGGAAGAGGTAGATTCGGAGAACTTGCGGGTGCAGCTCAACAATATTTATTTTACTACACAAAAGAAAAGGGAATAAAATTATAAACAGAAGGTTAATAATGTTGAAACAAAAACAAGACTTGAAAATTTAAAATAATAATTTAGACTAGGTTGCAATATAAGTATATTGTAACCTAGTTTTTTTTGAAATTTTATAGGGTGGAAGGGTAGTATGATATAGTTATTAGAAAAAATATAGATTATAATTAACTAGAGAGAGTAATTTTGAATTGTAAGATAATTGAAAGAAAAAGTGAAATGAAAAAGTAAGAAAAATAGTTTACTATGTTAAGTATAAAAGTATTTAGATTGCGATAAATAGAGATAATATTATTAGAAGAAGGGTGCTTACTGTTAAATAAAACCTATAAATATCTATAAAAATATATTGTTATTTTATAGATATTGTTGCACAATATATTTGAGGTGATTATTTATGAAATATTACTCAATAGGAGAATTTGCAACTAAAATAGGGAAAACAGTTCAGACTCTTAGGAATTGGGATAAAAGTGGAACATTAAAACCATCACATATAACTGATGGTGGAACA
>JBOFIK010000024.1:0-12411 GCA_051650125.1 Sarcina sp.
TTCGTCTCCCCGTTGATGTAACTTTAGTTTAACCAAACAACAAAATATAATAAAGAACTTAACAAAAAAATGGCGTCCGAAAACACCATTTTTATTATTTAACTATTTTTGAAATACCCATACTTGAGTAAGAACCTAAAAAATTACTAGCTTTTTTCCATATAAAGGATAGAAAAACGGTGGTTTTAAAAATAAATAATAAAAAATAAATAATTTAGCAATTATTAGTTAAAATAATATAGAAAAAGTGGTATACTGTTTGTAGAGTTTTTAGGTAGGAGGTGAAAAAATGTCAGATTGTATTTTTTGTAAAATAGCACTAGGAGAAATTCCTAGCAAAAAGATTTATGAAGATGATAAAGTTGTAGCATTTCATGATATCCAACCAGAAGCTCCTGTGCATTTCTTAGTTATACCTAAGAAACACATACAAAGTGTTAATGAGCTAAATGAAGAAAATTCATCAGTTATTGCACATGTTTTTGTTACTATTAATAAAATAGTAAAAGAATTAAATATAGCCGAAAGTGGGTATAGAGTTGTAACTAACTGTGGAAAAGATGGAGGCCAGACTGTTGGTCATCTACATTTCCATGTAATGGCTGGAAGAGAACTTACTTGGCCTGCTGGTTAAGCAATGATGGGCTAAGTAAAAAAATTCTAAGAAGAATATTGACACTTATAAAGGACCTATTGTATAATATACAATGTGTTATTTAACCCATAGCTGTGGATTAATTTTATAATTTACGCTAGCGGAGGGAGGGAAAAAGAATGTCAGAAATAAAAGTAAAAGAAAATGAATCACTTGAGCAAGCACTTAGAAGATTTAAAAGACAATGTGCAAGATCAGGAGTGCTTTCAGAAGTAAGAAAAAGAGAACACTATGAAAAGCCAAGTGTTAAAAGAAAGAAAAAATCAGAAGCTGCAAGAAAGAGAAAATTCAAGTAGTTTTTAGTAATTATTTAAATATAGAATTTTTTTTGAAAGAGGGTATTTATTATGCCAACTATTAAAGAAAGACTTCAGGGTGATTGGAAGGATGCTATGAAAGCAAAGGATCGATTTAGATCTGGAGTTTTAAGTATGACAAAATCAGCAGTACTTCAGATTGAAAAAAATGAAGGAATTGAACTTGAAGATGCAAGAGTTATAGAAATCTTAGCAAGAGAGATCAAGCAAAGAAGAGAAGCTATGCTTGATTTTGAAAAGGGAAATAGACAGGATTTAGTTGATCAAAGCCAAGCAGAGATTGAAATTTTGTTAAACTACCTTCCTCAGCAGTTAAGTGAAGAAGAACTAAAAAGCATAATTAAGGAAGCAGCGATTGAAGTTGGTGCAAGTAACATCAAAGACATGGGAAAATTGATGGCTAATGTAAGACCTAAAACTGTCGGTAAGGCAGATGGAAAGGTTGTTAGTCAATTTGTAAAAGAATATTTAAGTAAGTAGAGAATTCGCTGAAAAGCGGATTCTTTTTTTATAGTTTTTTAGTTAGAAGAAGGAGAATAATAAGTAAATATTATGTAATTGGTACTAAATAGCTATTCTTATTCATAAAGTATTATGGTATTAAATTATAAGGAGTAAGTTATGAATATGAATAGTGAGAGCTTAAATAAAACTAGAGAAATAATAAAAGCTATGCCTAAAATTGAGATAAAAGGAAAACGAGAAATTGTAGTAGAAAATCATAATGGGATAATAATGTTTGATACAGATATTGTTAGATTAAAAACTAAAATTGGAATTTTAAATATTTATGGTGAAAATTTTAATTTATTATTTATGAATGGACCAACCCTTGTAATTGAAGGTGATTTTAAATCTTTAGAGTATGAGGGGGAAGTTTAGTATGAAAAACATGTTTATGGGAGAATCTATTATAAATGTAGAAGTCAAACTCTTTAAAAGAGAGGGGCTTCTTAATATTATGAGAAGTAAAGGGGTAATAGCTAGGAATATCAAAAATATTGATGCTGTAACGGTTAGGTTTGATATTTACTATAAAGACTATGGAAAGGTTAAAGGAATTGTTAGAAGGCTTAGTGGTAAGCTTAAAATAGCTTCTAAAGGGAGACAACTTTCTTTGTTTATAGCTATGAAAAATAGTATATGTTTGTTTGCTGGAATATTTATTTTTGCAATAGGATTATATGCTATGTCAAGTTTTGTATGGAGGGTTGAGATTGAAAGTAAAAATTATTTACCACCATATGAAATAAGGAGTTATTTAAGTTCACAGGGGGTTAAACCTGGAATAAGTAAAAATTCGATAGATGTTTATGATTTAGAGAAGAAAATAGAAAATAATATTGATGAGATAATGTGGATTAACATAAGAATAGAAGGTGCTACTTTAAAGGTTAAATTTGAAGAAAAAAAAGCAACTCTAGTTGATGAGGGGGCTGAACATAAAATTGGAAGTAATAAACTTGCAAGTATGAATGGAACAGTTAAAAGGGTATATACTTCATCTGGAACAGCGGTTGTAAAAGAAGGTGACATAGTTAAGAAGGGTGATGTAATTATAAAAGGAGAACAGGTTATTAAAGATCAAATGATTGATGGGCAAGATGTAAGAAAACCTGTTGAACCTGAGGGGAAAATTATTGCTGATACATTTTATGAAAAAATAGTTGAATTAAAGGTAAGTGGAGAAGAAGAAGTTAGAACAGGTGAAATGGATGAGGAGATATACCTTAATCTCTTTGGAAAAAAAATTTATTTAAAAAAGGCTAATAAAGATTTTACATCTTATGATAAAATAGAGAAGACAGGAAATTTTATAAATAGAAATATATATTATGAAAAAGAACAAAAAGAAATATCAAAGACTGAAAAAGAAATACTAGATGAAACAGTTTCTACACTTAAAAAAGCTACTGAAAAGGAAATTAGTAGGCAAGCAATAATTGTGGATACAATTGTTGAAAAAGAGGATTTAGGTAATGGAGAAATAAATTTAAAAGTTTTATTTATTGTTGAACAAGATATAGTTTCTTTTTAGTTCAATATAATTTTAATATATCAGGGAAGAGAAGGTGAGGTAATGTGAAGAAATACTTGTCAAGAGCCAGGGGTATATTAAGTGATACAAACAAGATGCTATTATTCGCGGGTGTATTTATTATTATATATATAATACTTGCTACAAGTCTTATAAATAAAAAATATGACTTAAAAAGTGGAGATATAGCAAATGCTAATATAAAGGCTACTAGAGAGATTGTTAATGAAAATGCAACAGAAGCCCTTAGAAAGGCTGAGATTGCAAAAGTAGATAAGCAATACAATCTAAGTGGAGAGGTACAAAAGGGAGCAGTAACTACGATTAATGCATTTTTTGTAGATGCTAATAAGGTAATCAAAGACAATCAAGCAACAGCTGAAAATGGCACTGATGGGGAGCAGGAGGTTCAAAAAGATTTAACTGATGAGATAAAAACACTTTCAACAACTTATAAGAGTTTTAATCTTACCAATGTGGAGTATGAATCTATATTAACGCTTACGCCAGAGGAACTAACTCAATTACAAAAGGTTGCTATTAATTCATTAGAAGAGGCTTATTCAAATCCTATAAGTGATTCTAATGATGTTGAACAAAATACTGGAGATATAAAATCATATACCGTAAAAGATGCTAGAACTAGAGCTTTAGATTCACTTGCAGCAAGTGGTATAAGTAATATTCTAGAAGAGACTATATATAAAGTTGATTTAGCACTAATTCAACCAAACTTTTTCTATGATAAAACAAAAACGGAGCAAGATATAGATAATGTTTTAAAAGATGTTGCACCGGTTGTTGTAAAGAAAGGGCAAATAATAGTTAGTGATGGAGAGCCAGTTACACAAAATCAAATAGATTTATTAAGTGAACTTGGACTTTTAAATACATCAAAAACAAATTGGCCTATATACTTAGCGTTAGGGGCTTTAGTTTTAATAGTCATCCTTATGCAATATATTTATCTTTATAAATATCATAAAAAAATTTATAGAAACATATCAAAGCTTTTACTTATAAGTATTTTAAATGTGATGGCAATTTTATTTGCAAGGGTAACGAGTATATTTTCACCATTTTTAATACCACTTGCTTGTGCGCCAATACTTATGACGCTCCTTACAAACTATAAAATATCTTTAGTTGTAAGTGGATTAAATGTAATGCTTATTGCAGGGGCTACAAACTTTAACTCAATAGTTACTTTAATAGCGATTATGAGTTCTATTATAGGTGCAATTATACTTCGTAAGATGCAGCAAAGAAACGATATATTAATAGCTTCGCTTATAATATCAATTATTGCAGGGGTAACAACGCTTACGATAGGTGCCCTTACAACAAATAACTTTATGGAGGTTATTGTAAATTCAGGATATGTTGTTATAGGTGGGATATTATCAGGAGTTTTAGCTGTTGGTATATTACCTTTCTTTGAGGCTACTTTTGATATAGTTACAACTGTTAAACTGTTAGAATTATCAAATCCTAATAGTCCACTTTTGAAGAAATTATTGATGGAAGCACCAGGGACTTATCATCATAGTGTTTTAGTTGCTAACCTTGCAGAACTTGCAGCCGAGGCAATAGGTGCAAATCCTCTTATGGTTAGGATAGGTGCATACTATCATGACGTAGGTAAAACAAAAAGGCCATATTTCTTTAAAGAGAATCAAATAGGGATAGAAAATCCACATAATAAAATATCTGATAAGCTTAGTGCAAAAATAATAATATCACATGTAAAAGATGGATTAGAGATGGCAAGGGAACATAATTTGCCAAAAGAAATAGAAAGCTTTATAGTAACTCATCATGGGGATACACTTGTTAAATATTTCTATATTAATACTAGAAATAATTCGGAAAATCCAGATGACGTAAGAGAAGAAGATTTTAAATACCCAGGTCCAAGACCTGTAACAAGAGAACAAGGGATAGTAATGCTTTCTGATTCAGTAGAGGCTGCTGTAAGGTCTATAAAAGAACATACATCGGAAAGTATAGAAAATATGGTTAATTTTATTATTAAAGATAAAATGGAGTCAGGACAACTTAATAACTGTGAGTTAACGCTTAAAGATATTGAGGCTATAAGAGCGACTTTTCTTAAATCATTAAATGGAATTTACCATCAAAGAATTGAATACCCAAAAGATGAAAAGGAGAAATAAAATTTGATTTATACAGATAACAGACAAGACACGTTTGAAGTGAATGAAGAATTTGAAAATATCTTAAAAAACACAATAGAATTTACTTTAAAAGAAGAACTAGTTGACCATATTTGTGAAGTTTCACTTGTATTTGTTGATAATAATGAAATTAAAGAGATTAATAAGGAAACAAGAGGGATAGACAAAGCAACTGATGTTTTATCATTTCCTATGATTGATTATCCAAAAGGAAAAGTGTATAAAGAAGTCTATACTAGTAAAGAATTAAGTAGAGTATACTTTGATGGAAATGAATTAATATTAGGTGATATTGTATTATCTCTTGAAAGAGCAGATGAGCAAAGAGCAGAGTTTAATCACTCATTTAATAGAGAATGTTCATATTTAGTTGTACATTCTATATTGCATCTATTAGGATATGACCATATGGAAGATGAAGAAAAGAAGGTTATGAGAGCTAGGGAAGAAGAAATTCTTTCAAAACTTCAAATGACTCGAAATGATTAGAGGTGAATGGGTAAAAAGTGAAAAAACTTTTAGATAGTTTTAATTTTGCTATAAATGGAATAATTTACGCGCTTAGAACTCAAAGAAATATGAGAATACACTTTGGTATAGCACTTATAGTTTTGTTCTCCACATTTTTTTATGATATAAGTAAGCTTGAATTTATAGCTTTATCAATATGTATTACGCTAGTTATAGTTGCAGAATTAATTAACACATCAATAGAGAGTGTTATAGACCTTGGAACAAACCACTATCATCCACTAGCAAAAATAGCTAAAGATACAGCAGCAGGGGCGGTTTTTTTAACAGCATTAAATGCTATATTAGTAGGATACATAGTTTTTGGAGATAAGCTTACAGAGATAAGTTATCAATTAATTATAAAAATTAAAGATAAAGAACATTTTTTAATTTTTATTGTAATTATGATTGTTGCTATATTAACTGTCATTGCAAAAGCTATATGGGGAGAAGGAACTCCACTTCACGGGGGGATGCCCTCAGGACATAGTGCAATAGCCTTTTCAATTGCTACATGTATTTCAATGATAGCAAATGAACCGATAGTTTATATGCTTAGTTATTTTATGGCACTAATAACAGCTCAAAGTAGAGTAGATTCAAAAGTGCATACTGTAAAAGAAGTTGTAGTAGGTGCAATTTTGGGAATTTCTGTGACGGTTGTTATATTTAATATTTTTAACTAAAAAAATTTATAAAATAGTGAATTAGTGCTATAATTAATATACCCTATTGTATCAATAGGGTATATTTTATAATATTTAGAAGTTTGGAGGCATAACTTATGAAGGGAAAATTAATAAAAATGGCTATTGAAGCAAGAGAAAAGGCTTATTGCCCATATTCAGATTTTAAAGTAGGAGCGGCTGCCCTTTTTGAAGATGGAAATATTTATACTGGTTGTAATATTGAAAACGCTTCATATGGTGCGACAAACTGTGCAGAAAGAACTGCAATATTTACTGGTGTAGCTAGTGGTGCTAGGACACTTGAAGCTATTGCTTTAATTGGAGATACTAAAAACTTTACTTATCCTTGTGGGATTTGTAGACAGGTAATGGTAGAGTTTGCTAAAGATGATAATATGAAAATCTATATTGTAAAATCAGAAGACGAGTATATTGAAACAACAATAGGAGAGATTGTCCCAGGGATGTTCTCAAAAAAAGATTTAGAAAACTAAGGAGGATTTGAATGTTCAAATCAGGATATGTAACAATAGTAGGAAGACCAAATGTTGGTAAATCAACATTATTAAATTTATTAATGGGTGAGAAACTTTCAATAGTTTCAAACAAACCACAAACAACAAGAAATAATATACAAACAATATTAACAGGAGACGATTACCAAATCGTATTTGTTGATACTCCAGGAATACATAAGCCAAAGCATAAACTTGGTGAATATATGGTTAATAGTGCTACATCATCTATCAAAGAGGTAGACCTTGTATTATTCTTAACTACACCAGATGGTGAACTTGGAAGAGGAGATAAATTCATACTAGAGCAACTTAAATTACAAAAAGCTCCTGTTGTGTTTGTTTTAAATAAAATAGATCAAGTAAAGCCAGAGAAGGTTGCAACTACATTAATACAGTATGCAAAAGAGATGGAATTTGCTGAAATTATTCCAATATCAGCATTTAAAGCTAAAAATACAGATAAGTTAGTAGAGCTTATGATAAAATATATGCCAGAAGGTCCTCAGTATTATCCAGACGATATGATAACAGAAGTTCCAGAGAAGTTTGTTGTATCTGAAATAGTAAGAGAAAAAGCTTTAAAGTGTTTAACAGAGGAAGTTCCACATGGAATTGCTGTTGATGTTATTCAAATGAAACAGGCTAAAAATGGAAAATACAACATAGAGGTTGATTTAATATGTGAAAAAGATTCACATAAGGGAATTATAATAGGTAAAGACGGGCAAACTCTTAAAAAAATTGGTTCGGCTGCAAGGTTTGAACTTGAAAGGTTCTTAAGAGAAAAAGTTAATATAAAAGTTTGGGTTAAGGTAAGAAAAGAATGGAGAGATAATAACGCATTCTTAAAAGAACTTGGCTACAAAAAATAGATAGGGGGATTTCGTTTGGGACTTTTAAAAACAAGCGGAATTGTTATTAAAGCATTAGATTATAAAGATAATGATAAACTAATATGGCTTTATACAGAAAACTATGGAAAAATTTCAGCAGTAGCTAAAGGTGCAAAGAGAAGTAAGAGTGACTTGTTTTCAATTACATTACCTCTTTGCTTTGCAGATTATCTTTTCTTCAAGGGCAAAGGAATGTGCAGATTATCAGAGGGGAGAATGAGAAATTCGTTTCAAGGACTTCTTAGTAATCTTGAAAAATTAACTTATTCAACATACCTTTGTGAACTTATAGATATTGCCACTGAAGATGAGGAAAAGAATTTTACACTTTATAAAGAGTTTGTAACGGCAATATATCTTTTAGATACAGATGCTTTAGATTATGAACTTTTAACAAGAGCTTTTGAACTTAAGCTTTTAAAAGCAACAGGATATGGACTAAACTTTGATACTTGCGTTAGTTGTAAGAAAAAGCTACAAACTTCAACATATATGAGTTTATCTTACTTTGGTGGGGTTTGTGATAATTGCGAGAAAGATCATGGGATTTATATAAGTAGAGCATCTTTTAGTGCTTTAAGATTCTTAAATAATGCCACTTTAGATATGGTTTATAAAGTAAATCTAAATGAAGATATGAAAAAAGAAATAGCTAAAGTTACTGAGGCTATAATTTCAAATAATTATTCAAGAAGACCAAAAAGTTTAGAAATGTTAAAGTTTATAAAGGAGTGATAATAATGGAAAAGGTTACGCTAGAAAAGGTAGATCAAATACTTGAAAGAACATGTGTTACTTATAAAGAAGCAAGAGAAGCCTTAGAAATTGCTAACGGAGATGTTCTTAATGCTATCATTAATATAGAAGAGAGACAGCAAGGGGAATATCTAGAGCACTGTGAGCAAGAAAAAGAAAATAAGTGCAAAAAAGAAGAAACAGTAGAAGAGTTTAAAGGGTTTCTGATGAATCTTGTAAAAAAGGGAACTATTTCAAGAATTAAGATAAAAAAAGATGATAGTGTATTAGCTGATGTACCTGTAAATACAGGGATTGCAGCGGGAGTTATAGCAATTTTACTTCCACCAGTATTATTAGTTGCAACTGTTGCAGTAGTTAGTGCAAAGCTTACTGTTGAAATAACTAAAATTGATGGTAGTGTAGAAGTAATTAATAAATTTGTTACAAGCACAGCATCAACTTTAAAAGATAAAAGTAAAAATGTTGCGGGAGTAGCAACTGCGTTTGTGAAAATTAAAGCACAGGGTTTAAAATCAAAACACGATAGTGATGAAAAATCAAGTGTTATAGATACTATAAAATCTATGAAAACTACAAAAATCAAAGATTTAGATAATAGTTCTAATTTTTCATATACAGTAAATTTTGAAGATGTAAATTAATTTGAATTGATTTTAATTTAATATAAGACATAGAGGGATATTTAATTTATAGATTACTGAATTTAAAAGTATTTAATTAAGTGAATTATAGATAAATATTCCTCTTAAATTTTTAAAGAAAGAGGGTAGTGTTATTGAAACTAACTAATAGACAAGAAGAGATAGTTAGGTTAGTAAAAGAGGGGTCGCCTATAACTTCAGAGAAGTTAGCATCAAAACTTGGTGTAACAAGAGCGGCTTTAAGACCAGACCTTGCAGTGCTAACTATGCTAGGAGTTCTTAGTGCGAAACCTAAAGTAGGGTATGTTTGTTCAGATAAACCTTCTAATAGTATAGTGTTTGAAAAAATAAGTGAGATTACAGTTGGCGATATAATGTCAAAACCAAGTGTCATACAAGAAAATACTATGGTGCATGATGCAATAGTTTACTTGTTTTTAAAAGATGTAGGAACTATTTTTGTTGAAAATGAAGGTAGACTTGCTGGTGCAGTATCAAGAAAAGATTTTCTAAAAGTAGCTATTGGTGGTACTGATATTTATAAAGTTCCAGTTGGAGTTATAATGACAAGAATGCCTAACATAATTACTGCTACTGCAAATGATACAGCTTTTGAGGTGGCGAAAAAAATAATTGCCCATGAAATAGATTCTATACCAGTAGTGGAAGAGATAGAGGAAAATGATGAGGTGTATTATAAAATAATAGGTAAAGTATCAAAAACTAACATAACAAAACTGTTAGTTAAACTAGGAAAAAAAGAATAAATATTTTTCCATTTTTAAGAATAAGTCTTATATCCTTGATAATAATATAGGAGTATAAAGATACATTTTAGTGGTGCAAATTCTTATTAAATGGAGGAATGGTTAAATGGAGAATAATCAATATGTATATCTTTTTAGCGAGGGAAATACAAGTATGAAAAACTTACTAGGTGGTAAGGGGGCTAACTTATCAGAAATGGTCAACTTAGGAATTCCAGTACCTCAAGGATTTACAGTATCTACTGAGGCTTGTAATAAGTATTATGAAGATGGAAAAGTTATTTCGAAGGAAGTTATTGCTCAAATTGATTTAAAGCTTGCAGAGCTTGAAAAAATTACAGGCAAAAAGTTTGGATCAATGACAGACCCGTTACTTTTATCAGTAAGATCAGGAGCTAGAGTTTCTATGCCAGGAATGATGGATACAGTTTTAAACCTTGGTTTAAATGATGAGGCAACAGAAGCGATGGCAACGCTTACTAATAATCCAAGATTTGCTTATGATTCTTATAGAAGATTTATTCAAATGTTCTCAGATGTTGTTATGAACGTTGAAAAGAGACTATTTGAAGATTTAATAGATGAATTAAAAGAAGAAAAGAATGTTGAGTATGACACAGATTTAACAGCAGATGATTTAAAAGAATTAGTTGTAAGATATAAAGCTTTATACAAAAAAGAAAAAGGTGAAGAATTTCCAGCAGAACCTAAGATGCAGTTAATAGAGTCTATAAAAGCTGTATTTAGATCATGGGACAACCCAAGGGCTGTTGTGTATAGAAGACTTAATGATATACCAAAGGCTTGGGGAACAGCTGTAAATATCCAGCAAATGGTATTTGGGAATAAGGGAGAAACTTCTGGAACGGGAGTTGCATTCTCAAGAAACCCTGCAACAGGTGATACAGGAATTTATGGAGAATACCTTATGAACGCTCAAGGTGAGGATGTTGTTGCTGGTATTAGAACACCAAACCCAATTTCAGAACTTGAGGAACAAAATAAAATTATCTATGATGAGTTTATGGATATAGTTAATAGACTTGAAGAGCATTATAGAGATATGCAAGATATGGAATTCACAATAGAAGAAGGAAAGCTATATTTCTTGCAAACAAGAAATGGTAAAAGAACAGCACAAGCAGCTCTTAAAATAGCTGTTAATTTAGTTGAAGAAGGAATGCTTACAAAAGAAAAGGCAATATTAAAAGTTGAACCAAAACAACTTGATACACTGCTTCACCCAACATTCACTTCTGATAACTTAAAAGCGGCTAAAGTTTTATGTAAAGGTCTACCTGCTTCTCCAGGGGCAGCTTGTGGTAAGATAGCATTTACTGCTGATGAAGCAAAAGAAAGAAAAGAAGCTGGAGAAAATGTTGTTCTTGTAAGACTTGAAACATCACCAGAAGATATAGAAGGTATGATAGCAGCACAAGGTATTTTAACAGTTAGAGGTGGTATGACATCTCATGCAGCTGTTGTTGCTAGAGGTATGGGAACATGCTGCGTTGCGGGATGTGGAGATTTAAAGGTCAATGAAGTAGCTAGAACTGTTAGTGTTAATGGTGTTGTTTTAACAGGGGATGATTTCATTTCAATAGATGGTGCAACAGGAAATATTTACGGTGAGAAGTTAGAAACTGAAACACCAGAGATAAGTGGTTATTTTGCAACATTTATGGGATGGGCAGATGAAATTAGATCATTACAAGTAAGAAGTAATGCTGATACGCCAAAAGATGCAAGACAAGCGGTTGAATTTGGTGCACAGGGGATAGGCCTTTGTAGAACAGAGCATATGTTCTTTGCTGAGGATAGAATAGCAGCAGTAAGAGAAATGATCTTATCTAAAGATGTAGACCAAAGAAAGGTAGCACTTGAAAAGCTTCTTCCAATGCAAAGAGAAGACTTTATTGGAATATATGAGGCTCTAGAAGGAAAACCAGCTACAATAAGATTTTTAGATCCACCTTTACATGAATTTTTACCAACTGATCAAACAGATATAATTAATCTTGCAGCTCAGATGGATATAAGTGTTGAGGAAGTTAAGGCAACTATTGATAGTTTGCATGAGTTTAACCCAATGATGGGACATAGAGGTTGTAGATTATCAGTTTCATATCCAGAAATAGCACAGATGCAGACAAGAGCTGTAATTGAAGCGGCATTAAAGGTTAAAGAAACAAAAGGATATGATGTTATTCCAGAAATAATGATACCTCTTGTTGGGGAAATTAAAGAACTTGCTTATGTTAAAAATATAGTTGTAGAAACAGCTAAAACAGTAACAAATAGTTTGTAAATCTTAATAAAAAGATTATAAAAATATAAACTATTACTGCGTACGTAGAGAAATTTGCGTAGGACACAGATTTAATTGCAGGTACTACCTAAAGCCTTACACCACAATATGGGCG
>JBOFIK010000025.1:0-60661 GCA_051650125.1 Sarcina sp.
TAGGGTTCGTTGTACCCGAATTAAAGTCTTGGGACTGCTAAACAAACCAAAGTAGTATGTGATTTATCACTATAAAATGGAGCAGGGTGAAAAAGAAATTAAACAAGATTTATAGATATTTATAGATTTTTGGCAACGGTATCTTTAGATTAGACTTAGAAGTAAATGTGAAAAAGAAAGGGAGCTGTAAGTATTGGAGCATCAAAATAAAGAATATAAAAAGTATTTAAAATGGTTGGTGGCAATAATTATAATTGTTATTGCAGTTATACCTATTATAATAAATTTTGATAAATGGGTGCACTTTCTTAGTGATCCTAATAAGATAAAAAAACTTGTGCTAAGTTATGGGCATTATAGTATGTTAGTTTTTGTATTTCTTCAGATTATGCAAATTATTGTGTTTTTCATCCCCGGGGAAGTAGTTCAGTTTGCGGGAGGGTACATATTTGGACCATATCTGAGTTTTCTTTTGTGTATTATAGGTGTTGTTATAGGGAGTTGGGCAACATTTTCTATTTCAAGAAAATTTGGTAAGCCTTTTGTAGAGAAGATTGTAAGTAAGGATAGTCTATGGATTATTCAAAAGATTGAGGCTGCAAAGCATCATAGAGAAGAAACTCACCCACATAAGAAAAGAAAAAGACATCCTAAAACTATTATATTTATTTTATATATGATCCCGGGGATTCCAAAGGATATTTTAGGATACATTAGTGGAATAGCTGATATTAGCTTAAAAGAATTTTTAATTGTATCAACAATAGCAAGGTCGCCAGCATTATTTGTATCATGTTTCTTTGGAGATAAAATATATCTTTTAAAAGATTATTTTACGGGAGAGGATATGTGGTTATGGATAAGTGGAGCTGTGGTTTTACTTATTATTGTGGGGATAGTTTTTTATATTTCAAAAAAATTTGTTAATAAAATGAAAGAAGATGTTGAGAACTAAATTTTCTCAACATCTTTTCTTATAGATATATTTATTATTAGAGATTCAATTAGAAGCATTATTAATATAAATACTGCGCATAGCATAAAATAGTTTTCGGGTAGTATACTTATTATTGAGTCTGTTGTTTCATTAAACATCCACAGGTCATTATCAAAAAGAAGGTTATGAAAAACAATAAAAACTTTGTTAAAGTCTATTATTATAAAAAGTCCAAGACAGACAACTGTTGATATAATTATTGAGTTAAAGTATTTTTTACATAGTATAAGGTTAGTTTTTATTTTTTGATGTAGGAGAGTCTTATTGAAGAAAAACTTTTTATAGGTAAGATAGACAATCAAAAACACACCTATACTGCAAGCTAGCATAAAAATATATGTGAGTAGCATTTTAACTTCAAAAAAATGTTGTTGTCCATTTGGACTTAAAGTGAAATAGTTAAATTTCAAATTTGTTATAAGTGGATTTCTAAGGTAAACTATTATTTTTTCGTATTCAATCATTAGTGATTCAAATGGAATTGCTAAAGTTTTTGCAGTTTCATTTGATAGGGTAAAGTATTTGAATAGAAATTTACTGTTAAATAAAATTATTATATTAGTGCATATTAGTAATATAAAACTTAAAAATGCAAAAATGAAATGTTTTTTGTTTTTTATCATGGTAATAATCCTTTCTTAAATCTTAATTTATCTAGATTATTGCCAATTTTCCTGTACTTTAGTATGATTATTATAATAAATAAGAAAAAATTAGAAATTTTAAATTTAGAGGGAGGTTTTTAACTATGAATATTAAACCACTTGGGAATAGAGTAGTTATAAAAAGAGCAGAGGCAAAGGAGCAAACTAAAAGCGGAATTCTTTTAACAGGTGCAGCAAAGGAAAAGCCACAATATGCTGATGTTATTGCAGTAGGTCCTGGGAGTGTTGTTGATGGAGTAAGAGTTGAAATGGAAGTTAAGGTTGGGGATAAAGTTCTTTATTCACAGTACGCTGGTAATGATATAAAACTTGAGGGTGAAGATGTTATTATTTTAAAAGAAGATGATATCTTAGCAATTATAGAAGAGTAAAAAGTAGGAGGGTTATAATATGGCAAAGTCATTAATGTTTGGAGAAGAGGCAAGAAGAGCTATGCAAGCAGGGGTTGATAAGCTTGCGAATACGGTTAAGGTTACACTTGGACCTAAGGGAAGAAATGTTATTTTAGATAAAAAATATGGTAGTCCACTTATAACAAATGATGGGGTTTCAATTGCTAGGGAGATAGAACTTGAAGACCCTTATGAAAATATGGGAGCACAACTTGTTAAAGAAGTTGCTACTAAGACAAACGATGTTGCTGGGGATGGGACAACAACTGCGACTTTACTTGCACAGGCTATTATTAAGGAAGGACTTAAGAATGTTACTGCTGGGGCTAATCCTATTCTTGTTAGAACAGGAATAAATATAGCAGTTGCTAAAGCTGTTGAGGAAATCAAAGCTATTTCTAAAGAGGTTGATGGTAAGGAAGATATCGCTAGAGTTGCTGCAATTTCTGCTGGAGACGAAAATATTGGACAGCTTATTGCGGATGCTATGGAGAAAGTTGGACATGAGGGAGTTATTACTGTTGAGGAATCAAAATCAATGGGAACAGAACTTGATGTTGTTGAAGGAATGCAGTTTGATAGAGGATATTTATCACCTTATATGGTTAGTGATACAGAAAAGATGGAGGCTCTTTTAGATAATCCATTAGTTTTAATTACAGATAAAAAGATAAACAACATTCAAGAGATATTACCTATACTTGAGCAAATTGTTCAAGCTGGTAGAAAACTTCTTATAATTTCAGAAGATGTTGAGAGTGAGGCTATTGCAACACTTGTGGTTAATAAACTTCGTGGGACATTTAACTGTGTGGCTGTTAAAGCACCTGGTTTTGGGGATAGAAGAAAAGAAATGCTTAAGGATATTGCAATTTTAACTGGTGGAATGGTTATTTCAGAAGAGATTGGAATGGATATTAAGGAAGTTACTCTAAATATGCTTGGTCAAGCTGAGAGTATCAAGGTAAGCAAGGATAATACTGTTATTGTTAATGGTAGAGGTGATAAGGCTGAGATTAAAAATAGAATTGGTCAAATCAAAGTCCAACTTGAAAATTCTACATCAGAGTTTGATAGAGAAAAACTTCAAGAAAGACTTGCAAAGCTTGCTGGTGGAGTAGCAGTGGTAAAAGTTGGTGCTGCAACAGAAACTGAGCTTAAAGAAAGAAAACTTAGAATAGAGGATGCTCTTAATGCTACTAAGGCTGCTGTTGAAGAAGGTATTGTAGCTGGTGGTGGAACTGCTTATGTTAATGTAATTAACAAAGTTAAGGAAGTTACATCAGATGTACCAGATGAGCAAGTTGGTATCAATATTATTGTTAGAGCTTTAGAGGAGCCAATGAGACAGATTGCATTTAATGCTGGTGAAGAGGGTTCTGTAATAGTAGAAAAAGTTAGACATCTTGATGCTGGCATGGGATATGATGCCTTAAGAGGTGAATATAAAAATATGATGAATGCTGGGATAGTTGACCCAACTAAGGTTACAAGATCAGCACTTCAAAATGCTGCATCAGTAGCTGCAACATTCCTAACAACAGAAGCTGCGGTTGTTGATATTCCTGCACCTATTCCTGCAATGCCTCCACAAGGTATGGATGGAATGTACTAAAAATCTAGAAGTATACAAATAAAATAAAAATAAAAACAAACCCTAGGGATTAGTTATCTCTAGGGTTTGTTTTTGTATAAAAAAGATTTCTGCACAAAAATAAAAGTAAATTATTATATAAAAAATCCGATAATTTGATAAAGGTGAATTTTAGAACTAGGGGGCTTTATTTATGACAAAGAAAAAAGGTGCAACTTTATTAGAGGTAGTTATTGCACTAGCGATTATATCTATAATGATGGTTCCAATAATGAATTCTGTTTTGCAGTCTGTTAAATTGAATAAAAAAAGTGAAGATTTAAAAGGGGCGAAACTTATAGGACAGCAAGTAGTAGAACATTTGAGAAATCAAGAAGTCATAAAAGAGGGACAGATACTTAGATTAAATAATAATGAGCTAGAAATTAGTTCAAGAAGTATACAAAATGAGTTTAATGTTGAGAGCTTAGGAGAGATTAACGGATTCAATGTTGAGGGTGTTATAACTAGAGAAAGTGAAATACAGTCTTCTAAATATTATGATGTTGAAGTTGGTGGTTTTTTAATAGTTGATAAAAATGATATTTATTATAAGGAAGCAACTAGTGATTATAAAACTTTTACGGATTTTTATACGAAAAAGACAAGTTCTAGCAATAAAGTAAGAGAAATAAATTCCGATTTAGAGGTGAAAATTCATAATAATGAAATAACTTTTACAGAGGGTAGTAATAAGTTTTGGAGCAGTAAGATGAACAATTCAAGTGACAGTATTGCATTGATAATTCATGATAAGTCAGATCATAAAATTACAATTAATAATACGGGTGCAGATATTAATTTATACGGGTTTAGGAGCAATAAAATAAGTTCTCAAGAAGGGTTTATTAATGAAAAAGTAAGCTACATAGGAAATAAAATTAAGAGAGTAGAGAATATCTTGTATGACTATGAACATAGGACAAAAGGATTGTATTCAATAAATTTAGAAGTTAGTAAGGATGAGAAAGTAATAGAGAGTTTAGAGTATCAATTTAATGTTGGGGGTAGTAATTAGATGAAGCATTCAAAGAAAAGTGGAAGTGTTTTATTAGTTGTTGTTGGGATGTTTGCAGTACTATCAGTTATTACCATATCTGTGATTACTAGCGTTATGGGTTCATATAAGTTAACTAGAACTTCTAATGAAAGAATAGAAAAGTTTTATTCAGCAGATTCAGGACTTGAGATAGCTTATAATAAAACAATTGAAGTTGTACAAAATGCTATAGATAGGGGATATGAAAAAGTTGAAGAAATAAAGAAAGGTGAAACACTTCTTGATATAAATAGGGATGTTGTTGATACAACAAAAGAAGGTTGGGAAAATGAAGTGTTTCAAAAAGAGTATAAGCAATATTTAGAGAATAATTTAGAAATAGCGATAGATAATGTGAGTCATAATAGTTTAATTTATGATGAGTTTGCAAGAGGAGAGGAAATAATAAAAGTTGAAGCAGATTTGCACGAGGTTATTATTAAAGAAGAAAAAGAAAATATACCGTTGCATTTAAAATCAAAATTTACTAGCAAAGATCAAAAAGAAAGAGAAGTTGAAGTTGATTATGATATTAAGGTTCCAAACTATGGAATAAAAGAAATACTCGAAGATGTGAAGGGGAATAGTAATATTTTTGACTATATTTTTGCGGCAGATGGTAATTTAGATATTGAATTAGCAGCTTCATTTAATGTGCTTGGAGATATGTGGGTTAAAGGTGGAGAGTTAAGGGATGATGAAGATTTGCTAAGTAAGGGAATTTTAGTTAGTGAAAAGCATGTAAATTCAAAAATAGAATGGCATGGAGATATAGCAACTAATGGTACTTTAGATTTAGATGATATAGGTATTGATATTCCACGTGATAATAATAAAAATTATAATATTTATGCAAATGATTTTAGATATGTGGGTGATCCGGATAAGAAAAGATATTTGTTTAGTAGTAGAGTTTTAGGAGATGAGGATGTGCAAAATAATTATGGAGCTAATTTGCATCTTTATAATGATTTTATTTTTAATGGAACTAATACACATGTAAATTTAAAAAATTTTTATGGGTTAAATGATATAACAAGCGATGAATTAGAAACTAAGAATCCAAAAGTGGCAAGTTCTATGATAATAGAATCAGAAGATATTGGTGATTTAGAAAGTGAGAAAAATTCACAGATAAATATAGCAGGTGAAACTATGATACTAGGAACTGCGTATTTAAATCTTGCTTTAAATCCTGTAAATAATAACGATTTTTTTAAAACAGGTGAATCAATAGTTATTAATAGACAGTCATCACCATACACTTATAGAAATTATACAGAAAAAGAGTATTTATATAAATATAAAGATAAATTTCATATGGTAGATAAACTTTATAAGAATGGTGATTATACAGAGTTAACAATTACAGATAAAGTTGAATTGGTAAGGGAGTTTTATAAAAATGAGTTAAAAAATCCTAGTGTGGAAAATGATATATTAGATGTAGCTAATGGAATTAACTTGAATGAAGAAAAAGTTTTTACAACAGGAGTGGCTTATGATGAGGGAAATATAGTTAAAGGTGATAATGAAGAAGTTTTTGGTATTGTAGGAGAAAAAAGAAAAAAATATGCAAAAGAAGTCTACCTTATGAGAAATGGTGATGTAACAGAAGATGATTTTGCAAAAAAAGAAGTTCAGTCAACGGTATCGAGTAATTTTAATTGGGAGGCTATAGAAAAATTAGTTCAAGGTGGAAATATATTAGATGTAGATAAAAAAACAGTTTTATTTGAAAAAGATGTTGATACTCATAATTTAAGAAATGGGGGAACAATATTTAGAGGGGTGTCGGAGAAGGTAGTAGGAAGCACAATTTTAGGTGATTATATTGGAATATTCCCGACAACAGATAAAATAAACTTAGTATTTAACCATACAGATAATGAATTAGTTTTAAGACATAATCAACCTTTTGAGGACAATGAGAAAGAAGATGGGAAAATTTATATAAACTTAGATTTAGTAAATACTCATAATATGACACCGACACTAATAATATCAAAAGGACCTGTTACATTAGAGAAAAAAAGTGGTGTAGGTTCAGGATTTATGGAATTTACAGCACTTGTTTATACGGCTGGTGATTTGAAATTTGATATAGATGATGGTCCTTGTAATGTGGGAAATTATGCTGCGAAGGATAGTAAGTTAAATGAACTTTTCAAAAAGTTTTTTGCGGAAGATGGGCTTGGAAATATAATACTTGGTGATATTATTGGGAGTACGAAATTTGAAAGTTTTGAGAAAATAGTAAATGCAGAAGATTTAATTGAAAAAGGAAAATGGAAATTAACTAAATAAAATTTATAGTAAATAACACTTAGAGAATATTCTTTAAGTGTTATTTTTTTTGAATTATTTTAATAAATATTATAGATACAAATTTTTATCATACTTAGATTAATAGCGAAAGAGTTCGTTAACTAAAGTCTAGGTAAGTAAAGTTAATATTGAGAGGAAGGATTTTATGAAAAAAGTAAAAAAGGGGATGACATTACTAGAGATAGTAGTTGCACTTGCTATTATTGCAATTATGATAATACCGCTTATGAATTCATTATTAACTGCAGTACGAGCTAATAAAAAAGGAGAGGAGGTGCAAGATGCGAAACTTTTAGGACAACAGGTAATAGAAAATTTAAGAGTTCAGGATATTATTAAAGAAGGAACTATTGCACAAGTAGGTTTTAATAGTGAACTAGGCAGTATTGAACAAGAGAGCTTTGAGATTAAATTGGGTAATTTAATAGAGGCCACAGATACAAGTAAAGGATATTTTCCTGTAAGCACACTAACGGAGGTTGATGGATTTACAATAGAGGGAAAAATATATGAAGAGGAAGTTAAGGGAATAAATGCTGATTTAGAAGATAATGAGTATTTTAATAAACCTTTAGCAGGATTAATAGTTGTTAAGGGAGAGGATGTTCATTATATAAAGAATTTACCTAAAGATGAAGTTATAGAGGGGACAAGTCTTGGTGGGACACCTAATTTAGTTTATAAAAATACAATGAAAGAGGTGTTTAAAAGTTCTAAAAAAGAAGATTTTACAAAAAGAGAAGATGGTAATAGCAAAATTAAAGTTGAGTTTGTGACGATTATAAATGAAAGTGATGGAAAAAAAACATATAATATAAAACTTGATGATAAGGAGTTTGTAAATGATAATAGCTACGCACTTGGTATTTATATAGTAGAGGAAACAACTAAAACGTTTGAGTTAATAAATAATTCAGATAAAATACAGGATGTTCTTGTTTTTAGGGACCCAAGCGTATCTACAAAAGCAGGAGGTTTAGAAACAAGTAGGTGGACAGAGATTAGTGAATTTAATAAATATACAAATATAGTTGTTGATGCTAAAAGTGGTAGTAGTGGATTATACACAGCGGAATTAGAAATAAAAAAAGATAATGAAACAGTAGAAAGAATAGAATCGCAGTTTTATCTTGGGGAGTAGGTGAAGTTTATGAGATGTAAAAAGAAAAAAGGGTCAACACTTTTAGTTGTAGTTTGTTTATGTGCATTTTTATCAATATTAACACTTTCTATAATGCTTGTCACAACTGGAGGGTTTAAATTAAGAAAAGATGAAAATGCAAGAATAGAAAATTTTTATAGTGCTGATTCAGGAATAGAAATAGCAGAGAATGAAATGGTTAAAGTTATAGAAGAAGCAATAGAAAAAGCAAATGAAATAATTGAAAATATTGTTGAAAAGCCAGAAGATTTTCCAATGTATGATATATCAGAGGTAGATTGGGAGCAAGTTCCGTTTAAGCAAACATTTGAAAAATATATAGAAGATAATATGGAAAAAAGAATTGATAATACAAAATTAGGAAATGTTGATTTTGATGATACAACGGAATCAACTCCAGCAGTAGAAACAAAAATATATGATGATTTTGATAGAAGTGGGATGATAATAAAAGTTGATGCTTTAAAAGGTGAGATATATCAAGAGGATAAAGAAATAATTGATGAAAATGGAACTGTTAAAGAAGTCAATGATTATAAAAAATCAAGATATCAAAAGTGGGAACTAAAATCTAATTTTAAAGATAAAAATGAAAAAGATAGAACGGTAATTGTAAATTATAAAGTAAAGACACCTGAGTATGGAAAAGAAAGTGGAGAAGCAATACCTAATATGAATGTATTTGATTATATAATGGCTATTGATGGAGATTTAGATATAAAAAGTGATTCATCATTTAATGCATTAGGAGATATGTGGATAGGTGGTAATTCACAAGAAGAAGGAAGAGGAGATGTATTTGGTTTATATTCACCAGCAGTAACTCTTTCAAAATCACCCGGGACACAAGGTGGTGCTTTTGAATGGCAAGGTGATATAGTTACAGGAAAAGATATGTTAATAGATGGAACAAATTTAAATGTTCATAATATATATGCAGATGACCTAATTTATAGAGGAGAAGGATCAACTGTAACCATAAAGGAAGATTTATTACTGTCAAATGATTTAATTTTTGATGCTAAGAATACAAAACTTACTATGAATAATTTATATGCTTTAGATGAGGCTGACGAAACAGAAAATTTAAGTGTTGAAGATACTATAAAACCAAAAGATAACTGGGGTAAGTCAAGTTCTATAATAGTAAGCTCTAAGGATTTTGGAGATGGTTCTAATATTAAGATAGAAACAGATGCATATGTTTTAGGGACTGCATATTTACAGTTAGAAAAAGGAAAAGAATATAAAACAGGAGAGTCTATTGCAATAAATAAGCTATCAGAGCCTTATACAAATAGAAAGTTTTTAGAGGAAGGTTATAAAGGAGATGAATATCTTTATAAATATTTGAATCCACTACATGTATTAGATAAAAAGATAGTAAAGGGAGAAGCGGTTGGCTTAACTGTTACAGATAAGGTCGAAATTGTAAATGAGTATTTTAAAGAAAAGGCACCGACAGAAACTGTTTTTAAGGGCTTAGATATAGGAAGAAATAGTTATTCAAGTGGTATATTATATGATGTTGATCAGGTTGATGGTGTTAAAGAGCCGAATGTTAAACAGCCGAATGTTAATTATGATAAATGTGAATGTGATGGAAATAAAGTTGGGCATGAAAATACAAATATGGTTGAGTGTAAAATTGATAAGTTTGCAGAGGAAGCATATAATATGGGCGGAGATCTTTCAATAAGCGAATCAAAAGATGCTTTTGATGATAAAAAGTTAGATAAAAGTCTAAGTGTGGCAAATAGTTTTAATTGGAAATTCATAAGAGATAATCTTATGACAGAAGCTACATTAAAAGATAAAGCAGGAAATGTTATGTTTGATAGGGTTGAATCATATCCAGACAAAATAAATCCAGAGGTAGCTATTTTTAGGAGTAGAGGGACTGTAGCAGAAACTATACCTACTTTGGGAAGTAACTATTTTGCAGGAAGAAAGATAAATATTATTTTTAATATTTCAAGTAAATTAGGAAGCGCTAGTGCGCCAATAGAAGCAGGGAGAGAAATTCATTTTGAAAAAAGAGATAGTCTGAAAGTTGAAGATAATAAAGTGATATTACCATTAAATTATATTAATAGTAGTGGTAGTACTAAAGTTAGAACAGAAGAAAAACCTGATGATTTAATTGAGTTTGGAAATGATTTAACTTTAATTATATCTGATGGAAGTATAAATATCATACAAGGACATGAAACGCCTTGGGAAGTTAGAGGGATGTTTTATACAACTGAAAGTTTAAATCTTGTTTCGGGAAGTGGTATTACTTTTGGTAATTATGGAGTTCCTAAATTTATAGATATGAATAATGTTTTTAAAGCATTATTTGGAGATGTAATAGGTGGAGTAATAGATGGAGTGATAGACCAAGGTAATGGAGAAAATATTACAAATCCACCAGATTTATTAGAACAACAAGAGTGGAATTTAATTAAATAAAAATAAATTTTAAAATAACACCTAGAAAAATTTCTAGGTGTTATTTTTCTATACAAATATATAACCAATATATAGGTTTAACATAAGAAATGTTAAGAAATTGGAAATAATAAATTTCTGTGTAAAAAGAAAAAGTTCTATATGGTAATATTATATATAAATAGAAAAAAATAACATAATATAATAAGGTTAAGGTGATAGATTTTATGAGGCGAGTTAAAAAGGGAATTACCATCTTAGAAATCGTTATAGGATTAGCAATTATAGGGATTATGCTAGTACCATTAGCTAATGGATTGTTGACTTCAGTTAAAGCGAATAAAAAAGGAGAAGAAACACAACAAGCTAAATTGATAGGACAACAAGCTGTTGAAAAGTTGAAAGTAGAAAATAAAATTGCTGATGGTGAAAAAATTTCATTTCATGATAAGGAGTTAGAAATTAACAGTATATCGGTACCAACAGGTTCTGACAAAAAATATAGTATTAAATCTACAGATGAAATAAATGGCTATAAATTAAATGGAACAATCACAGAAGAGAATGTTTTATCTATCAATGAGGATAGTTATGAAAATTCAGGGATTAAAGAGAAGATAGGTTTATATATTAATTTAGATCTAAATGCAGATGGAAAGATAGTATTTAAATATATGGAAGGTGGAACAAAAACATTAGAGGAACTTTTATTAACTAATGATTCTGCTGGAATGAATAAAATTATTATAGAGAAAGATCTAAAGTTAAAAATTGAATTAACACAATCAGCGCAGGAAGCTCCAATAGCAGAAGAAACACCGAGTGAAGTAGTTAAAATAACTTCTACATGTAATAAAGTAAATAAAACTATAAATGGAAGATTGAACGGTGTAATTTTAATATATATTAATGATATAAAAGTATTAAATGAGGCGGGAGTAGAATCGCCAAGTGTAAATATAGAAGTCTTAAATAACTCAGGAAGATCAGAGGAAGTTCAAATTTTAAGAGATATTAGTGTACAAAAGGAAGACTTTGAAAAGGGGTTAAAAGTAGATTTAAGTGGTAATTTAAATAGTTATAACAATGTTATTTATGATTCAACAGATAGTAGAAAGGGTTTATATACAGTTGAATTAGAGGTTTCAAAAAAAGATGAAAAAGTAGAATCTATTTCTTCACAGTTTTATTTAGAAAGGTAGGTGGAATAAATGTTGAAAAAAAAGAAAAATGGTAGTGTTCTTTTAATTGTTGTTGGATTATTCGCGTTTATCTCTATACTAATAGTTTCAGTAATGACAATGACAACTACAGGATTCAAGCTTAGAAAAGATGAGAGTGCTAGAATAGAAAACTTTTATGGAGCTGATTCAGGGATTGATATTGCAGAAAGTATAACTGTTGAATTAATAGAGGAAGCTATTGAAGAGGGAAATATAGCAGCGGAAAATCAAGAGGGAAATTGGAACGAAAAAAATAAAGTTTTTAGAGAGGAATATGCTAAATATATAAGAAAAAACTTTAAAAAAAGAGTGGATAACATACAAGGAGATGGAACTACAATATCATCAGGGTATGATAAGTACTCAAAAGAGGGACAACCTATAAAAGTTGGAGTAGAAAAATTTGATGAGATTATAGTAGAAAAAGATAAAAATGAAAAAGTATTAGAGGGATTTGAGGTTGGTTTAAAATCAACATTTAAGGATGAAAAAGAAAAGGATAGAGTAGTAACAGTTAATTATACTTTAGATATTCCGGATTATGGTGTGGAAACAATAGAAAAACCTTTTGTTAGTAATGGAAGTAACTTATTAGATTATGTTATGGCTACGGATGGTAACTTGTATATAAATAACAATATTCAGCAAGGAAGTGATTTAGATATATACGGAGATATGTGGATTGGCGGACATGAAAAAACAAATAATAGATATGGAAGAGGAATACACATAGCAGGTGACTTTAATGGTGATTTAAGAGATGGAAGTGTTGATTTAAATTCTACTAGAGTAGATATTTATGGAAAGATTGCGACTAAAGGAGCAATAAATATAAATAATGAAAAGGTGAAATTTCATAAAGAGGTATTTGCTAGAGATTTCAAAGTGTCAGGAGAAAAAAATGAGGTTGATATAAAGAGTAAAAATGATAAAGAAAAAGGATTGTATATCTATAATGATTTAATATTTGAAGGTGAAAATAGTAATTTAAATTTAGATGATTACTATGGGTTAAATGATTTGACATATATAAATGGTAATTTAGGTGATATAGATCTTGCAGAAGAGCAAAGATCAAGTGCTGTAATAGTAAATTCAAAGGACTTTGGAGAAAAATCTTTTATAACAGCAAATAATATGTATATTTCAGGAACAGCCTATATTGGGGGAATAAACCCAATGGATGAACTGAAGAATTATCAATCTGGAGAATCGATAGTTATAAATAGAAATACTAAACCTTATACAGATAGAGAACTTATAAACTCTATGGGAGACAAAGAGAGGACAGAATATTTATTTAAATATAAAAATCCACTTCATATTGTTGATAAGATTTATAAAGAGAATATATATCAAGATTTATCAGTAGGTGAGAAATCTAAAATAGTTAAAGAATATTATAAGAGTGTAAAAGATAGTGAAATAGCAACTAATAAAGAATTTAGAGGAGTAAAAGGTCCTAAAGGTCCTGAAGGTTCTGGAAATTTAGAATGCAATATAGTTTCGACTGGAGTTTCGTATGGAAATGGAAAAGTTATAGATAATATCACAATACCGAGCTTAGCCAAAGAGCAAGGGGAATTTGCAAAGGAAGTATATTTAAGAAACACAAGGGATGTTGAAATGCCGATAGATTTTTGGAGTCAACCAGAAGAAGTGAGTGTAGGTGAGTCAATAAATTGGAATGCAATTTCTAAAATAATCAAAAAAGATATTATTAGTCGAGAGGTTTTAGTTAGTGGAACTCCAACTAAAGAGGATATATTTAAAAAACATAAAATAGATACAAGTAATGATTATATCAACAGCAATCTGGGTATTTTTAAAAGTACGATGGATACAAAAGCAATGTTAGCTGGGATACTTGAAGGTGATGACTTTGTTGATATAGGAACTAATAAGGTTATTTTACTTTTCAATAATACAGATAAAGAGGTAGAAATAACACATGATGGAAATATACTAGACAATGATAATATAAGTGTAAAGCACAAAAATAATGTGATAGATATAAAAATGAATTGTGCTAATAATATAGCAGTAGTTATTTCTAGAGGAAATATAAGTTTGAATTTTGGTGCTTCTGGAAAAGGATATTTAATTTCTCTTGGAACAGGAGATTTAAGCTTGAATTCAAGTGGATCTAATACTTATGGAAACTTTTCAACGAATTCAGAGGTATTAAATAAAGCATTTAAGGAAATTTTCAAATTTGAAGAACTTGAAAATATTCTTGGTGGTGGAGATGGAACCGGCGAAGAAAGCGAGAGTGAATCAAACACAGTAGTTTATCCAAGCGATTTAATTAAAGATAAAGTTTGGAATTTAGAAAAATAAATATTTAGATAAAAAGAACTGTAACACAATGAAGAGTATTTCTTCTGTTGTTACAGTTCTTTTTTTTTGATTTTTGATTTTTGTTGTGAATTTAATATTAGATAGTTTTTTTTGAAATGTATAAATAAAAAGTTCGTATATTTAGTAAAGTTTGTATAGAAGTTGTCTAAATAAAATCTTCTGTATTATAGAATTAAAGCTATTTAAAGAAACTTAATTAATGAGAAATAAAGATTATTAATAAACTGAAAATTATTGATTTATAGTAAAAAAATGTAAAATAACTGTGTTAATATTAAGTTTATAGAAATATAAATAAATTAGTAATAAGTTAAAATCTAAAAGTTTATTTTAGGAGATTAATGTATGGTGTTTTTAGTTTTTATTTTTGCTGTAACAATAGGAAGTTTCCTTAATGTGTGTATTTATAGAATACCAGCAGAAAAATCAATAGTTAATCCACCATCAAGTTGTGGTGCGTGTAATCATCAATTAGGATGGAAAGATTTGTTCCCTATATTTAGTTACTTATTTTTAAAGGGTAAATGTAGGTATTGTGATACTAAAGTAAGCTTTAGGTATCCTTTTGTAGAGTTTATGACAGGAGTATTAATTTCAATTGTATATTTAAAGTTTGGACTAGGATATGAATTTATGAAGTATTCTATTTTAGTTTTATTTTTAATAGTTATAGCAATGATTGATTATGATACTACTGATGTATATTCAATTACAACAATTCCGGTAATAGCAATTGGAACCATTTTTGTTTTTTTAGAAAGTTTTAATGGGATTATAGGAATTGGTGATTTTGCGAAAAATTTCTTTGTAGGAATTCTTGGTGCAATAATATGTGGAGCTGTAATATGGGCTATTTGTTATTTCACTGGAGGGATGGGAGAAGGAGATATAGAGATTGCAGTAGTAGGAGGAATATTCCTAGGATGGCAACTTAGTATTTTTATGATATTATTCTCATTTATACTTGGAGCCTTAATTGGTGGGGTTTTAATAATTCTAAAAAAGAAAAAAAGAACAGATTACATTCCATTTGGCCCAAGTATTGCAATTTCAATATATTTGGTTTTAATTTTAGGAATTGAATTCATAAATGAATTTCTTTATAAATTTTAAAAAAATATATGTATTTTAAGTAGAGGAAAAATGTCGATAAAGCTTAGAAAAAATTTGTTGTAATATAAAAATACAAATAATATAATTAAAGTATAAAAATGGAATATTTGAGGTTTTAAGGAGGGAATATGCTTAAGAAAAAGCTAAGAATTGGAGATTTACTTATAGACCATAGAAAGATTACAAATCTTCAATTGATAGAAGCTCTTGAAGAGCAAAAAGAATCAGGAAAAAGACTTGGTGAAATCTTTATAGATAAAGGTTTAGTAACTGAAGATGATATAATGACAATCCTTGAGAAACAACTTGGCATTGAAAGAGTTGATCTGAGTAGAATACCAATAGATAAAAATGTAACTAAGTTTTTAAATGAAGGTATATGCAAAAAGCATATAGTATTCCCTTTTGGAATTAGTGAAGATGGGAAAAAAGTTAAAATAGCTTTTTCGGACCCTCTTAATATGTTTGCAATCGATGACATTAGCTTTGCGACTAATAATACACCGATAGAAACATATATAGCAAGAAAAGAAGATATAGAAAGTACAGTTGCAAAATTCTATTCAGGTAGAAAGGTTCAAAATGCAGCATCAGAACTTTCAAAGGAAAAGCAAGCATCAAAAAAGAAAAAGGATATAGAACTTGATGATATAAAAAATGCACCAGCAGTTAAAATGGTAGACCAAATACTTGCAGATGCAGTTAATCAAAAAGTTTCAGATATTCATATAGAACCTTATGAGGATGTTATAAGGGTTAGATATAGATTAGATGGTACGTTAAAAGAAATTCTTCATATAGATATAGAGGCACTTAGTGCACTTATAACTAGAATAAAAATTCTTTCAGGGATGAATATAGCAGAAAAGAGAATTCCGCAAGATGGAAGAATAGTTACTGAAATAAATGGAACAGATGTAGATATGAGGGTTTCAAGTATTCCTTTAATAACTGGTGAAAAGATTGTTATAAGAATACTTGATAAAAATAACTATAAAATAGGTAAAGAAAAACTTGGGATGAATGACGAGCTTTTAAGCAAACTTGATAAAATAGTTAAATCACCTTTTGGAATAGTTCTTGTTACAGGTCCAACAGGTAGTGGTAAATCTACTACTCTATATACTGTTTTATCAGAAATTAATGATGGTAAGAAAAACATTACTACTATTGAAGATCCAGTTGAGTATACTGTTGATGGAATAAATCAAGTACACGTTAATTCAAAGGCTGGTCTTACATTTGCAGCAGGTCTTAGATCAATGCTAAGACAAGATCCAGATATCATAATGATAGGGGAAATGAGAGATAGTGAAACAGCGCAGATAGGTGTTAGAGCTGCTATTACAGGTCACTTAGTTCTTAGTACACTTCATACAAATGATGCTGCGTCATCAGTCTTAAGACTTATAGATATGGGAGTAGAACCTTTCCTTGCAGCTTCTGCAATTAAAGGAGTTATTGCACAAAGACTTGTTAGAAGAATTTGTCCAAGTTGTAGAGAAGATTATTTAGCAAGTAGGTATGAAAAGAAACTACTCGGCATAGACTCTAATGAAGATGTAATGTTAAGTAGAGGAAATGGGTGCACAGCTTGTGGACAACTTGGTTATAAAGGTCGAATAGGAGTTTACGAAATATTACAAGTTGATAGAGAAATCAAAGACTTAATTCTGGTTACTAAAAACTCAGATGAGTTAAAAGATTTAGCTATAGAAAAAGGAATGAAGACATTAGCTATGAGTTGTAAGGAGTTAGTTTTAAGTAGACAAACATCTATGGACGAGCTTATGGGACTTATGTTCTTAGACTAAGTTTAGCAATGAAGGAAGGAGGAAGTTAGAAAATGCCAAAGTTTATTTACAGAGCTATGAGTGGTGCTGGTGAGATAGTAGAAAACAATGCATATGAAGCTGATTCGCTAGAAGCAGTTCATTCAATGCTTAGTTCAAATAACCTTATGCCTCTTCAGGTTGAGGAATCAAAAGAATCAGCAGAAATTAAATTAGATTTCTTATCATCAGTAAAACTTAGAGATATAGCAATTTTTTGTAGACAGTTTGCAACAATGCTTGAAGCAGGAGTTACTATAAATGGTTCAATCAATATGTTATCTGAACAATTACCTAATAAAAAACTTAGGGTGGTTTTAAAGGATATAGATGAAGATATCAAAAAAGGTGAAACTTTATCAGTTGCTATGTGGAAACATGAAAAATATTTCCCAGCACTTCTTATTAATATGGTTGAGGTTGGAGAAACAAGTGGTACTTTAGATGAAATGATGAATAGAATGGCAGCTTATTATGAAAAACAGCATAAATTAAATGGAAAAATTAAAAATGCAATGATATACCCAGTAATCTTGTCACTTGTAACAGTGGCAGTTATGACAATCATCTTGGTATTTGTTATGCCGATGTTTGTAGATATGTTTGAAAGTTCAGGAGCAGCATTGCCATGGACAACACAACTTACACTAGCAGCTAGTGATTTTCTAAGAACTAAATGGTATATAGTTCTTGGAATAGTAGGTGCAATTGCAGCAGCATTTTATGTAGTTACTCAGCAGACACCACAAGGAGAAAGAGCTTACAACATATTTAAGCTTAAATATTCTCCATTTAAAGATATAAATCAAAAAATAGTTGTATCAAGATTTACAAGAAGTTTAGCAACAGTTTTAGGTGCAGGGGTTTCAATGATTCAGTCACTTGAAATAGTTGGAGGAGTTCTTGGAAATAAGTTTGCAGAAATCGAAATAGCTCAGGTAAAAGATAAGATTCTTAAAGGAGAAGGCTTGGCAGAACCGATAAGAGATACAGGAGTATTCCCATTAATGCTTAGTTCAATGATTAAGATTGGGGAAGAAGCTGGATCGCTTGATGATATTTTAACAAAAACAGCAGATTTCTATGATGATGAACTTGAAAGAGCAATAGAAGCGATAACATCAATTATAGAACCAATAATGTTAATAGTAATGGGTATAATAGTAGGATTCTTAGTTATATCGGTATTAACACCAATGTTTGAAATGTATAGTGTGTTATAAAATAACCACTAGTATATAAATTTGTCTAATAGAGTAAAGTTACTCTTTAGAAATAAATATATAAATTTAAGGGGGAAGATTTTTATGGTAAAACAACTTAACAGAAAAGGAAAGAAAAAAGGATTCACACTTATAGAGCTTGTAATAGTTCTAGCAGTACTAGCTATAATAGCACTTATAGCAATACCAAACTTTACAAGAGTGAGAAATAATGCGTTAGTACAAGCGGATTATACAACATGTGAACAAATAACAAATATAACACAAACAAGTATTGCAGAGGGATTATTGGAGCCACAATTAGGGGGAGCAGCTGGTAGTAAATATACTTTAAAGTTAAAATTTGATGCAAATGGAAAATTAGTTGATTTAGGTGCAGGAGATTTCGGTGGATTAATTGGAACAGTTGCAGCAGGAGGAGCCAGTGTAGATCAAATTAAAGTTATAGCTGCTATAAATTCGAATTTTATAGATGTTAAAGCGCCTCAAGTTGCAGGGAAGGAAGAATATGAAATCTCTATATCTAAAGTAGATGGAAGAGTTAGTACACAAACAACAGGAAAAATAAATTAATAGAAGTAAAAAGGGGTAGATATAAATGATTAAAAGAAATAAGAAAAAAGGGTTTACACTAATAGAACTTGTAATTGTATTAGCAGTGTTAGCTATAATAGCACTTATAGCAATACCAAACTTTACAAGAGTAAGAAATAATGCGTTAGTACAAGCGGATGACACATCATGCGAGCAAATAACAAATATAATGCAAACAGCAGTTGCTGAAGGAGTCATATCACCAGTAATAGGGCAATCATATGTAGGTGTCATAATAGAAGTTGATGAATCAGTTGCAAAAGTAAAGACTGAAACACCTAAGTATAGAATAAAAATAAGTGGTACAGCATTACCTTATAATTCAAAATTCACTGAGCCGGAGGCGGCATTGAGAGATCATTTAAGAGATATAGAGTCACCACAAGAAGCGGGGAAAACAGAGTATATAGTTGATATTGCTGCTGATGGAAGTATTAGTACTAAAACAGGTCCAGAGCCAGAGGAAAATTAAAAATAAAAGAATATTAAAAAAGCAAATTTAAGGAGTATATTATGAAATTGAAGAAGAAAAAAGGATTTACATTAATAGAACTTGTAATAGTATTAGCAGTATTAGCTATAATAGCATTAATAGCAATACCAAATTTTACAAGAGTAAGAAATAATGCATTAATCCAAGCGGATGAAACAAGTTCAGAGCAGATAACAAATATAGTACAAACAGCAATAGCAGAAGGGGTTTTAGAGCCGGTTGTAGGAAAAGATTACTCTAACGATCTTTCTATAAGTGCAGCTGGTGTAATAACTTTTGTTGCAACTTCAGGTAAAACTGCAATTCCGTACAACTTAACTTTTGGTGGGGGAAATAATGCAACAAATGCAGCAAATGCAATGACAGATCATTTAAGAGATATAGAGGCACCACAAGAGGCTGGTGAAACACATTATCAAATAGTTATTGATGCTACTGGAAGAGTAAAAACAACAACAGAAAAAAAATCATAATCAAAATAAATAAAAGAAAAACACCTTAAAATAAGGATTTTAAGGTGTTTTTTTAAAAACTATAAATTAATTAAATAAAAATATAGTTAAATTACAGTGATTTTTAGGGTTACAAGAGAAAGTATAAGATAAGTAGATTAAATTAGGCTTTAGAGGTGAGAAGATGGTAGGTAAATTAGATGAGGTTATGCAAACTGGTATTGAGCAAAAAGATATAGACATCGAAACTAGTAAGCCCGTTGTTAAGAAAAAGAGAAAAATTAAAAAACTTCCAAAGATTAATGATATAAAACTTGTCTCTATTGATATAGGGAGTAAGTATATTAAGATTCTTGAAGCAAAGAAGAAAAAAGATGTTATACAAATTACGTCTGCACTTAAGATAGAGTCACCTGCGGATATTATAGAAAAAGGTGAACTAAGGAATATACCAGCTATAACTAATGCTATAAAAATGGCATTTATGAAGTGGCACATTTCTACAAAGGATATTTCTTTTACAAGTATTGCAGGAAGTGTTATGAGTAGAGAAATTACTATTGCAGATACGGATGAAATCACAGTAGCGGAAAGACAAATGCTTGTTGAAAATGAGCTTAGACAGTATCTTCCTATAAATCTTGCTGATTATCAAATTCAGTTTACTGATGCTGGTAAAGTAGAGGATAAAGATGGGACTATAAAGCAAAAAGTACTTGTTATAGTTTATCCAATTAAGCTTATAAAGAACTTTTTAAGTGTTGTTTCAGATTCAGGGAGTAAGCTTAGACCATGTTCGCTAGACATCACAAATAATTCATTACAAAAATTCTTTAATCATGTAAAAACAATAAATGATAAGCCGATAGAAAGAGAAAAGGCTCATTTATTTATTGATATGGGAAGAAACACATTTAATACATCAATAATAGCAGATGGAAAACTTCAATTTATGAGAACTGTTGAGGCATCACAAGATGAGATTGATAGAGCAATAGGTCTTAGAATAGGTAAACACTATGATGAGGCTGAGATATTAAAAATGGAACAAAGTGATTTGATGGGTGAAAGTTTAACAGATGAGCAATTAGAGATTAATGATGTTATAAAAAGTTTTGTAAATAGATGGATAGAAGATATTGCAAGAATAAATCAATTTTATGGAAGTAAAGGGCAAAGAGTAGAGAAGATTTATATTTATGGTGGTGGAGCAAAACTTAAAGGTTTAGCAGAGTATATGCAAGTAAGACTTGAATTAGAAACAGAAAGAATAGAAAAGTTTGATGGCATAGATTTAGGTAAAAACATAAATGTAGCAAATATAGATCAATTTATAAACACATTAGGAACAGTAATAAGGTTCTAGGGGGGAGAGTTATGATAACAAGAGATATTAACTTTTTTGCACCTTATGTGAAAGAGGAAGAGAGAAGTGTTGCTCAACTTGTACTAACTGCAACAGCAGTTGTTGTAATGGTTGGAATATCTGGTACATTAGGTTATAATACATTTCAACTTAATGCAATCAATGAAGATATAAAGATAGTAAAAGATGAGTTGGCGAGCAAAGATTTTGTGAAAAAACATAAAGAGGCTAAACTTGTAATTTTAGAAAAAGATTTATTACAAGGGTTTAATACAGCACTTATGACTGTTCATGATGGAATAATTGATAGATCAATGATTGATACGGAAATAATTAAGCAGATAAGTACAACAATACCAAGGGCAGCTAATTTAAAAAGCTTACAAATTGAAGGTGGAACAATAGTGATGAATGTTGTTGCAGGAAATGAAAATGATGCGGCTGATATGCAGTTTAAGCTAAATAAGTTACCTATAATTAAAAGTACATTTATACCAGGTGTAAATCCAGATTTTGCAGACGTAGGTGAAGAGATTGACTTCTCAATTACATGTGTTTTAGAGGAGGAATATTATGAAAATTAGTGAAAAAGAAAAAATTATGCTTGGATTTCTTTTAGTAGGAGCTATTGGGGTTGGGTATTATCACTTAGGATATAAACCTAAGGCAGCAGAGATTAAAAAGCAACAACTTGAACTTGATGGAGAGAATGCAAAGTATACAAAAGCTCAATCAGAGATAGCATCAATGGAAAAAAATCAGAAAACAGTAGATTTGTTAAACTTTAGTATAGAAGATGCTAATAAAAAAATATATCCAGATATTTGGCAACCAAAGCTTATAAAAGAACTTAAAGAATTAAGAACTAAAGCTGGAATAGATATAAAGTTTCAATATTCTCCAGTAACATATGCACCAATATCAGAATATTTTACATCAAAAGAAGAAGAACAAGATATGACTAATACTCTTAATGAATTATTAGAGGAATATAATAAAGAAATGCCAGCTGATAAAAAAGTTGATTATAAAAGAGTGAATGGTGAGCCCGTAGTTGCAAGAGAAGAGAAGGCTAAGGAAGAAAAGAGTGAAGGAACTAGCATTAATGTACAGCAAATGAAAGTTAGTGCAAGTTTCACTGGTGAACATGATAATATAATGAAATTCATAAAACTAGTAGAAGATTATAAATATCTCGTAGCTATACCAAACATAAGTCTAACACCAAGTGGAAATGGTAAACTTTCAGGTTCGTTGAATATGGAATTCTACTCAGCACCAAGATTGAATGGAGATTTTGATAATTATTATGACCTAAAGCTAGATAGTAAAACTGGTAAAGATAATATGTTTGAAGATACTCATACAAGTATTGATAGCATTGAAAATGAAGACTCAGAGGCGGTTTCAATGGAGATGGTTATAAGACCATTTAATTCAGATATGCCTTCTATAACTATTGGAAGACCAAATGATGCAGCAGGAAGAACTAAACTTCGTAGTGAAGAAAATGGTGTTGAAGAAGTTACAATTGAGTTTTATCAAGAAGGAGATCAGTATCTTGTTAAGTATAAAATGGGATCGCAAATTTATCCTAAATCTGGAGGGATAGAATTTGTGCCAAAAGGAAATGTCAAAGTTTCAGTTGCATCAGAAAAAAGAGTTAGTGGACAAGATATGGTTAAGGTAAAACTTAACGTGAAAAATACAACTGACAAAAGAGTTGAAGTTGATGTGACAGGTGATGATAAGGAAAATCCAAGGGTTGATATTAAGGATGAAGGTGATGTTTATTTCACAAGAAGATAATAAAAGATATATGTGCAGTAGCTAAAGGAACAAATCTTCCTTTAGCTTATTCTTTAAGGTAGATTATCTGAAAATAAATGTCGAAAGTTAAAAAATTTCCGGGGAAATAATCGAAAATTTCTAAGTAAAGGTTAGTAATTTAAAAAATATATAAGAGAATTAAATTATTTTCTTACAATATATATAGAAAGAAATAATTTTATGAAGGGTGATTGAGGTTTGGAAAGAAACTTAAAAAAGAAAAAAGGACTCACTCTCTTAGAGCTTATCATTGTGCTTGGACTTATGGGAATAGTTACATCATTGATATTTTCTTTTGTTAACACAACACAAAAAAAATCAAAAGAACTTGATATAAGACAAGAACTACAATTTGAAGGAACAATGATAACAGAAAGTATGATGGGAAATGTTCTAGAAATGGCAGCTATTTCTGATATAGAGTTTGTGACAACAGGTACGGGAGTGATAGATGGCAGTAAAATTAAAAGTATAACTTTTGATTTGATTGGAACAGGACAATATAAAAAAGATCCTAATTTAGATAAAGTTTCAAAAATAAAATATAGTATAAATGAAGTTAATAAAGAGATTGAATTAGAAGCATTTCAGCTTGATAGTGTTGATGATTTAGAAAAGGGGCATTGGGAATTTGTTCAGATAGTAAGTGAGTATGTAAAAGAAATTAGTATAGAAAATAAGGGGATAAAAGATTTTATAAATGCTAATAAAACACCAAGCACAGAAGAATCGTCAGACTATCAAAAAAAATTAAAAATAGCATTAGCAAAAGAGAAAAGTGTTAATTTGAAAATTGTTTTAGAAGACGATTATTATGATGAAATGATAGAACATACACATACTATTGAATTAAGTTTAAGAAATGCAAGATAGAGAATAAAAGTGAGGTGAGAATAAAAATGAAGAAAATTATAATAGGAGTTTTAGCTCTAGCAGTCATAGGGATTGTAGGGATTGCAGGTGTTATATCAGCAAATGCAACAGCTACCAATGGTCCTAATATGACAATACAAACTAGTACTACCCAAATTGATACCTATAAGGGAATGATTTTTGAAACTGATATTAAAATTAATACGGGGGTTGTAACATCAACAAATGGAGATCCAGATAATGTTAATTATATATTAAAAGGTGGAAAGTTGAAATTAGATAATGTTATAGACTTTGAGCTAATTTCGGCTAATATTGTAACAAAAGATTTTAATCAAGCTAATAAACCAGAAGGAGTAGTTAAAGAATTTAGTGTTACGGCTAAAAATAATGAGATTAATTTAGGTGATCTAACGTATGTTTATACAGGGACGTCAGGAGGAACATCGGGGGATTTAAAATACAATATGCAAGGACCGAGTGTAGATGTCAAATTAAAAATAAAAGCTAAAAATATTGAACAGGTAGATAGAAAGTTAAATGATTTATTAAAAGTAACATACTCAAATTATGATGGGAATAAAGATGTTGGTACTTTTGATAAAGATCATCATGAAGTGCCAATAAATGTTTCAGAAGTAGTTTATGAAATAGGAACTATAAAAGGTGAAGGTGAAAGTAATCGCCAAATACCTAGTATATTAGGTAAATATTTTGAGTTGCTTTATGTAGTAGACCCAGGGGTTTTAACAACAAATGATTCAAAACCTGTTATACCAGATACAGGTGAAGAGAGAAACTTAGTTTATGTTGTAGATGCAAATGTAATTGATAAAGTTGGGGGGAATGAAGAAAGTGCTCGAGTATCAATGATTGCAGGCTTAGAAAAGACTAAGGAATCTAATCCTGATACAACAGCATCTTTAGTGGTTTATGATGAAAATGCAGAAATAGTTAAAGTTAATGATAAAACTGTATTTACAATTTCAGATTTAATAAATGAAATTTCTAAAATAGAAAGCAGTGAAAAGAGTGGGAATATTGGTGATGCTATAAGAAAAACACAATTATTAGTCAATGAAACTGATGGAAAAGATAGTGTTGTTATAGTATCAGGTGGAGATTCTAACTATTATACACAAGTTTCAGAAGGAAATTCATTAATGCTTTCAACTAGAGTTGAAAAAGAGGGATTTGTAGTTGAAGATAAAGAAAAAGCAAATGAATATGCTAATAATGTTGTTAATGATATTGTTGTTAATGAAGAAGATGAAACTAGATGGTTAGCTATAAATTATGCTTTAGAAAATGAAGAAGTTTTAGTGAATAATCTTATAGAGAAGTTAGAGGGAAAGACATTAGATGTTGTAAAACCATATTATGATAACTTTATTTCCATTAATGAAATAGCAGTTGCACCTTTTGTAATTAAAGCTACATTGGAAACAACAGTAGGAAAAAATGACATTGATTCAATAGAAGTTCATCCAGATGATAAAAAGCAGGAATTAGATTTAGTATTTAATAAAAAGGGAAATCTAATTACAAGTGAATTAAAGAATTTAAAAGTACGAGTGAAAGTAAATGATATGAACTCATTTACAGAGGATGAATTAGATGGGATGGGTAAAGACGTTGCAAATCCTCAAAATCTAATGGTAAAATTAGTTGTTCCATTTGGAGAAGGAAAGCCAAAGGAGTATATTTTTAATAGTCCTAATAATGAATTGGAAACGGATGAAATTTTATGTACATGGTATGTAAAACCTAGTATTCCTTATGTAGCACAAGTAGGGTTATTTAATGGAATGTTTACATTGCCTAAAGGGACACTTACAACGAAAGAAGTAGCTCAAGATGTTAGGAATATAGAGGCAATAGCATCTCGAATTTTAGAGGTAGCCCCTGAGTTTGATTTAGCAGAAGACAATCATTTTGGGTTAGGTTTTCTTATAAAATCTCAATCAGAGGGGGATACTTTTGAGGTTATAACTAGATTAAATGAAGATGATAAAAGCCCGACAGTTTTAACTGAAGGTGTTAAGTTATATGAATTAAATGAAGAGAGATTTATACTTTCGGAAGATAAAACTTTAAATCCTAATAAAATATATCTTGTTACAGTTGATTATTTTATAGATGGAAAAACTTTAGGACGCATGCCAGGACAAGCATTTGAAATTGGTGTGAATGTTACAACTAATAATATTTTGGAGAAAACAGAACTTCAAGATATAGAATTAAAAACAGAAAGAAAAACTGAGTTCTGGGGAATAGAAGTTAATGTTGTAGATAAACCAGAGCACTTCTAAATAAAAAACACGAACAATATAATAAAAAGATAAGTTTCAAGAGTATAAGATAGATGTTTTTCACATCACTTATACTCTTTTTTTATATACTTTTTTAGTTTTACTTAATAAAAGTGTGTTATTTTTACGATTTGGGTAATACTAAAAAGTAATATTGCAAAATCATATTGATTATTTCAAATCACGAATATTTTATGAAATCTTTATATCATATTTAAAATACAATGAAATAAAAAAATCATTTTAAAATAGGTAGTAATTTGGTTGACAAGCTATATTGCTATGGAATATAATTAATAAAAATCAACGAACTAAAAAAAGAAATATTTTTAAATACTCGTATAAATCTTGGATATGGCAAGGTGTATCTACGGAGAACCATTAATTCTCCTCTATGAGTGATTTGATATAGCTAACTTTTAAAGTAAAGACATATTAACTCACTTAGGAGATTAATATGTCTTTTTTTAGAAAAAAACCAAAATTTTATAAAATAAACTTATGAATAAATAAATTTCATAATTAAAAATAAAATGCAAGATAACTTGCAAAATGAATTTTGAAAAAGAATAATTTTAGTGGAGGGATTTTAAGATGGCAAAGATATTAAAACAAGCATACACATTTGATGACTTATTATTAGTACCAAACAAATCAGAGATATTACCAAACCAGGTTAGTTTAAAAACTAAACTTACTAAGACAATAACTTTAAACATACCACTTATGAGTGCAAGTATGGATACAGTTACTGAATCTAAGATGGCAATAGCTATGGCTAGAGAGGGTGGAATAGGAATAATCCACAAGAACATGTCAATTGAGGAGCAAGCACAAGAAGTTGACAGAGTTAAAAGACAGGAGAATGGAGTTATAACAGACCCAATCTTCCTTGGTGAGAATAATACAGTTACAGAGGCTTTAGAGCTTATGTCAAGATATAGAATATCAGGTGTTCCAATAACAGAAGGAAAAAAACTTGTAGGTATACTTACAAATAGAGATATTGTTTTTGAAACAGACTATAATAGAAAGATTTCTGAAATCATGACAAAAAGCCCACTATTTACAGCTCCAGAAGGAACTAAAGTAGAGGATGCCCTTGAAATCTTAAAAAAACACAAAGTTGAAAAACTTCCACTAGTAGATAAGGAAGGAAACTTAACAGGACTTATCACAATTAAAGATATAGAAAAGACTAAAGCTTACCCAACAGCTGCAAAAGATTCAAGAGGAAGACTTTTATGTGGAGCATCAGTTGGAATTACTGGGGATATGATGGAGAGAGTTGAAGCTTTATATAAAGCGGGAGTTGATGTAATCACTCTTGATACTGCTCATGGTCACTCAATGGGTGTTATAAATGGTGTTAGACAGATTAAAGCAGCTTACCCAGACCTTCAAATTATCGCAGGTAATATTGCAACGGCAGAAGCTACAAGAGATTTAATTGAAGCTGGAGCTGATTGTGTTAAAGTTGGTATAGGACCTGGTTCTATATGTACAACAAGAATTGTTGCAGGAGTAGGAGTTCCTCAACTTACAGCAGTTATGGATTGTGCAGAAGAAGGAAGAAAACATGGAGTTCCAGTTATTGCTGATGGAGGACTTAAGTATTCAGGAGATATAGTTAAGGCACTTGCAGCAGGAGCATCAGTAGCAATGATGGGTTCATTATTTGCAGGATGTGAGGAAGCACCAGGAGAGATGGAAATATACCAAGGTAGAAGTTACAAAGTTTACAGAGGAATGGGTTCACTAGGAGCTATGGCTAAGGGGTCAAGTGATAGATACTTCCAAAATGGAACTAAGAAATTTGTACCAGAAGGTGTTGAGGGAAGAATAGCATTCAAAGGTTCAGTATCAGATACTATATTCCAACTTCTTGGAGGAATAAGATCAGGTATGGGATATCTTGGATCAGCTAATCTTGATGTATTATTCGATACAGCTACATTTGTTATACAAACATCAGCAGGATTTAGAGAAAGTCACCCACATGATATTAATATAACAAAAGAAGCACCAAATTATAGCGTAAATTAATTAAACTTTAGATAAATATATTTTAGTTGCAAAGGAGATTCATATTATGAAGGATTTAGTTTTAATAGTTGACTTTGGTGGTCAGTATGGCCAACTTATAGCAAGAAGAGTTAGAGAGTGTGGAGTATATTGTGAGATAGTTCCTTATACACACGGTATTGAAAAAATAAAAGCAAGAAATCCAAAAGGTATAATATTCACAGGAGGACCAAATTCAGTTTATGATAGTGCATCACCATCAATAGATAAGGCTATCTATGAAATTGGAGTTCCAGTGCTTGGAATATGCTACGGAGAGCAATTAATGGCTCATGCATTAGGTGGAAAAGTTACAACTGCACCTAGTGGAGAACATGGAAAAACTGCTGTTGAGATTGATACAACATCAGAGTTATTCAAAGGAATTTCAGCTAATGAGTTCTGTTGGATGACACATGTAGATTACGTAGAAGTAGCACCAACAGGGTTTAAGGTAACTGCAAAAACAGCTAACTCACCTATGGCAGCTATTGAAAATGCACAGAAGAAAATCTATGGAGTACAGTTCCACCCAGAAGTAGAGCATACACCATTTGGAAGACAACTTCTTGCAAACTTCGTACATGATATCTGTGGACTTGAGAAAACTTGGTCTATGTCAGCATTTGCTGATACTAAGATTAAACAAATCAAGGAAATTGTTGGAGATAAGAAACTTATATGTGCATTATCAGGTGGAGTTGATTCATCAGTTGCTGCTGTTATGATACACAAAGCAGTTGGTAAACAACTTACATGTATATTTGTAGATCATGGTCTACTTAGAAAAGATGAAGGAGATCAAGTTGAAAAAATCTTTAGAGAGCAATTTGATATGAACCTTATAAGAGTTAATGCAAAAGAGAGATTCCTTGGAAAACTTGCAGGAGTATCAGAGCCAGAAGCTAAGAGAAAAATAATCGGAGAAGAGTTTATAAGAGTATTCGAAGAAGAATCTAAAAAACTTGGAGATATCAAATTCTTAGTACAAGGAACAATCTACCCAGATGTAGTTGAAAGTGGAACAGAAACATCAGCTGTAATCAAGAGTCACCACAATGTTGGAGGACTTCCAGAAGATATGGAGTTCAAACTTATAGAACCATTAAGAGAATTATTTAAAGATGAAGTTAGAGCTGTTGGAGAAGAACTAGGAATTCCACACAAATTAGTATGGAGACAACCATTCCCAGGACCAGGACTTGGAATAAGAGTTCTTGGAGATGTAACAGAAGATAAACTTCAAATAGTTAGAGAAGCAGATGCAATCTTTAGAGAAGAAGTTGCAAATGCAGGTCTTGATGAAGATATATGGCAGTACTTTGCAGTATTACCAAACATCCAATCAGTTGGAGTTATGGGAGATGCAAGAACTTACTGTCACACAGTAGGACTTAGAGCAGTTAAATCAACAGATGGTATGACATCAAACTGGTACCACATCCCTTACGAAGTAATTGAGGTAGTATCAAGAAGAATAGTCAATGAAGTTCCAGGAGTAAACAGAGTAGTCTACGACGTAACATCAAAACCACCAGCAACTATTGAGTGGGAGTAAGAATTTGTCCAAATCTATGATTTGGGTATAAATTCTTACTCAGCGAACGAATGTGAGTCGAGTTTCCTTCGAACATTCGCAACCAACTTGTTTGGTTGTGTTCCTCCAAATCTATGATTTGGGTAGTGGAACTTTCGCAGCCAACTCGCTTGGCTGTGTTCCTTTATACATCTATACTTAGATATCAAACCGAAATTGGTATCTAAGTATAGCAATTATAATTATAGTAGTAATAATTAACGATAAATAAAACAACAAAAACAAAAAACAACTCAATTTCATTTTTTATACGAATTAAAGAAATGAATTAAATACGAATATTTTTATAACCAACAATAGTTGGTTGTGTATATAACATATAACAAAAGAAAAAAACGAATTTAAATTAATGAATTAATAAATTAAACGAATCTTAGAATTAAATACGAATCTTCAAAAAATCACTCTATTTTTATAAATAGGGTGATTTTTATATTGTTTGTAAAAATTTACATGTGATAAGATTATTTAAAGAGTTAAATTATTTAGCTTAATGGAGGGGGAGTTAAGATGAGTAAAACAAAGAAGATGGTTATGACAGCACTTCTTATAGCAATGGCTATTGTTATTCCTGTTAGTTTTGGTTTTCTAAGAGTAATTGTAGGACCTTTTACAGCGACGATAGGGTCTCACATTCCTATGTTTGTATCTATGCTTATATCACCAAAGGTAGCAGCAGCAGTTGGGTTTGGTTCTGGAATTGGATTTGTTTTTGCAGGGATGCCAGCACCTGTTGTAGCAAGAGCTTTAATGCATATACCAGTTGGAATAGTGGGTGCTAAAATAATCGAGAAGAAGAAAAGTATGAAGTATGCATCACTTGTTACTTCAGGCTTACATGGAGTTTTAGAAGGGCTTATAGTTATTCCATTTGGATTCAGTATGTATCAGGTAGTTATAGTTACTGCTGTTGGGGCAATATTGCATCATTTAGCAGATGCGGGGATTACAGTTTTAATATTTAATAAGGTGGCAAGTGCTATGAAAAAGGATATGTACGCTTTGTTTAAATAAGTTAAAAAGCAGATTCAATGTAGCTGAATCTGCTTTTTTTATTTTGAAATTATATAGTTTTTAACATTATCTACAACTGTTTCATTTCCAACATAAATAATAATATCTTTTTCTTCTATATCAAAATATGGACCGGGTGATATAAATATATCATCATTTCTTTTTACACCTATTATGGTAGCACCTGTGCTATGCCAAAAGTTTAGTTCACCAAGATTTTTGCCTATCATAAGGCTATTTGGTTGAACCATACTTTCATATGGTGTAATTATTCCTACATTTCTAAGTTGCGTTGCAAATTCTATTAGACTATCTATTTTATTATCAAGAGATTTTTGAATTTCTCTTTTTTCATGAGATAATTTATAAATTTCCTCTTGCAGACTTGTGAATTCATTTTTAGCTTTAAACTTAGTTAGAAATTCAGAAGCTTTTTCTTTACTACGGATTATGATTCCACTTTTTTCTTGTACCTCAACAACTCCCATATCTTTAAGTAAGGCAATTGAACGTCTTATGGTTTCAGGAGAAACATTGTAAATACTTACAAGTGTTGATCTTCCGGATAATTTTTCACCCTCATAAAAACCACCATTGACTATCCTTGATGCTATATCCATTGCTATTTTTAGATATGCTGGAGTAGAAGTTTTTTTAGACATACTAATCACCCCTATCAGTAATATTTTACTAAATTTTTGAAAAGTTGTCATCATTTAAAGAGTTTTTACATAGAATAGAGTAAAGTGACAATTGCTAACTGACAACTTCAAAATCAAATAAAAGTTGTTACTGGGTGCTACTGAGAGGATATTCAAGTTTTTAATGGGAATAGTAAGAAATAAACGATTCCAAGTATTACCAATAGGTTTGAAAAATGGTAAAAAAAGGAATAGTATAAGAGCAGAGAAATAAAATTTGAGATAATAGGTGGAAAAGTAATTTATAGAAATAAGTTGCTTTAAGTATGGAAAAATATTTTGTGTGATTTATAAAAACTGACAACTTTAAATAAAATAAAAGTTGTTATAAAAGGTGGAGGGATTTACAATATGAATTTAAAAGAAAATTTAAAAAAGAATTCAACATACTATTTAACGATATGCATATCTATATTAACTTTAATATGGGGAGTATTTTTTACTGAGAGTTTTAAAGGGTTTTTTGATGCTGGATTTAAACTTATAACAGAGCAGTTATCACCATATTTTATGATTTTAATGTTAGTGTTTAGTGGGGTTTGTGGATATTTATATTTTAGTAAATATAAGAATATAAAACTTGGAGCTGATGATTCAAAACCAGAGTTCTCAAAGCTAACTTGGTTTGCAATGCTTTTTAGTGCAGGTCTTGGAATTGGTCTTGTATTTTATGGAGTATCAGAGCCACTTGCACATTACTTAAACCCGGTTGGAATGGAGGGACAAACAACAGAGGCTATAAAGTTTGCTTTTAGTAAGAGTTTTCTTCACAATGGTATAACTGCATGGACAGTCTACGCCTCGCTTGCTCTTATAGTAGGATATTTTCATTTTAGAAAGGGTAAAAAGATTTTACTAAGTGCAATGCTAGAACCAATTATAGGGGAGAAACATTCTAAAGGTTTAGTTGGAAAAGTTATTGATGTTTTAACTATATTTGTGACTATTGTAGGAATAGTTACATCACTTGGAATGGGAACACTTCAGATTAATAGTGGTCTTAACTACTTATTTGGAGTTCCCGAAACTGGAATGGTAAGAATTATTATTATAGGAACAGTTACAATTTTATTTCTTATATCTGCAACAACAGGTGTAAAAAAAGGAATTAAGATATTATCAAATTTAAATCTAGGACTTGCGGTAGCACTTTTTATTGGAGCACTTGCAATTGTTTCAAAGAGTGATCTTATACAAAATGCTATGCTTGGGTTTATGGGCTACGGAAAAGCCTTGGTAGTAGATAATTTAAATATTTTTGCTAGTGGAGACTGGTATTCTAACTGGACTATTTTCTTTTGGGCATGGTGGGTTGCTTGGGCACCTTTTGTCGCTATATTTATAGCTAGAGTTTCAAAGGGAAGAACCATTAAAGAATTTATAACAGGAGTTGTTCTAGTACCAGCAACAGCTTGTATATTATGGTTTTTAGTATTTGGAACTCTTGGAATTTCAGCATCACCAGAAGCTCAGGTAGCAGCAGGTGCAACTATTGAAACTTCATTATTTGTAATTTTAGCAGAGTATGAAGTTATAGGATTTATTTTAAGTATAGTAGCATTATGTTTGCTTTTTACTTTCTTTATTACAAGTGCAGACTCAGCTACTTATGTACTTGCTGTTATAGCAAGTGATGGAGATTTGAATGCTAAGAATTCACGAAAAATAGTGATTGGTGTGATACAAGCACTTTTGACAATAGCATTTCTTGCAGCAGGTGGAATATATATGATACAAACTGCAACGGTTGTAATGGCATTACCTTTTAGTTTAGTTATTTTAGGGATAATTAGGTCGTTCTTTAAAGTTATTAAAACTGAGCAAATTAAAAAAGACGTTAAAGTTAAATATGAGAAAAAACATAGTAGTGTTGAAGAAATTTATGAGAGGTATGGTTTGATATTTCCTAAAGAAATAAAAACTATAACAGTTAATAAATTAGAGAGTAAAAGAGCTTCCTAAGTATGTGAATTGACAAAATAATACTTCAAAAACTAACATTATTGACAATATATTTAATCTGATTAAAATGATTTTAACAAAAAATTACAATTGTTAATAAATGGTTAAATACTGGAAAAGATGTTGATATATGGAAATGAAAATGTTATCATAAAATCATAAGATAGTTAAAAGAAATAAATAAAGTTCTTTTGAGCGTGTTACCATCAATATTTTTTTGGGCATTAGCTGATGATTTGTACAAGTCGTACTTGTATAGAATTGTTGGCTTTTTTTGTTGCTATTTAACTTAAATATCAAAATTTAAGGAGGAGAATTATTATGGGAAAAAAATTTATTGGATTATTGCAAAAGATAGGTAAGTCATTAATGCTTCCTATCGCAACTTTACCAGTTGCCGCATTATTATTAAGACTTGGGCAACCAGATATTATTGAGTTCTTTCATTTACCAGAGTATTTTGGATTTTTAAGTGCAGCAGGAGGGGCTTTATTTGATAACCTTCCACTTATATTTGCTATTGGTGTAGCTATTGGTCTTTCAGATGATGGAAATGGAGCAGCAGGTCTTTCAGGTGCTGTTGGTTACCTTGTTCTAGAGCAAGCTAGTAAATTTATTTGGATTGCTAATTATGGTGAAGACATTGCAGCAACACTTAAATTTGATAGTTTTGGTGGTATTATTGCAGGATGTGTAGCTGGATATTGCTATAATAGATTTAAAAATGTTAAACTTCCTGAGTTCCTTGGGTTCTTTGCAGGAAGAAGACTTGTACCAATTATGACAAGTTTAGCTCTTGTAGTTTTAGCAATAGTGTTTGGATTTACTTGGAAATATGTTCAAGGTGGAATAAACACTGTTGGAGCTGGAGTTGTTGGTATGGGAGCTATTGGGGCAGGTATCTTTGGTTTCCTTAATAGATTATTAGTTCCTATGGGACTTCATCATGTTCTTAATACTTATTTCTGGTTTACTCTTGGAGAGTTTGAAGGTCAATTTGGAGATATTAAAAGATTCTTTGCAGGAGACCCAACAGCAGGAACTTATCTGGCAGGATTCTTCCCAATTATGATGTTTGGACTTCCAGCTATTGCGCTTGCTATATACTTTGCAGCTAAGAAAGAGCAAAAAAAAGCAGTTGCAGGTATGCTTGCAAGTTTAGCATTTACAAGTTTCTTAACAGGTATAACTGAGCCAATAGAGTTTATGTTTATATTCTTATCACCAATATTACTTGTAGCACATGCTATTTTAACAGGAATTTCAATGGCTGTGACTTCGATATTTGGAGTATTACATGGATTTGGATTCTCGGCAGGATTTATTGATTATGCACTTAACTTTAATCTTTCTACTAACGGATTTTTAATAATTCCTATTGGTCTTGCAATAGGTGCAGCTTATTTCTTCGTATTCTTATTCTTAATCAAAAAATTCAATATTCCTACTCCAGGTAGAGAAGATGAAGATGAAATGGTTGAAAATACAAAAATCTCAAAAGATAGTGATATGGCAACACTTGCAGTTAATTATATAGAAGCACTTGGTGGGGCAGAAAATCTTAGGGTTGTTGATAACTGTGTAACAAGATTAAGACTTGAAGTTGTTACAGCTAAAAATATAGAAGATAAAAAACTTAAGGCTTTAGGTGCTAGAGGTGTTGTAAGGCTTAGTGATTCTTCAATTCAAATAATTGTTGGTACAAACGTACAATTTGTCTCAGATGCTATAAAGGCAGAACTTAGCAAAGTAAAAGCGTAAGGTTTAAATAGATTTTGAAATAACTATAATAAATTAAGAGATTAAGATAAAGAAGGTACACTTATCCCCTGATGAGTGTACCTTTTTTGCGTCTATATAAATAAGTAAAAAAGGAACTCGAGTTAAGAATTAAATGTATAGTACTTGAATATATATTAATATGATAAAACTTTATGCTCAGGAGTGTATTTTAAGCAAATACATATGTTCTTTATTAATGCTGAGTATCAAAAATAATATGACTAATTAAATTTAAGGGGCAAGATATTTAGCTAAAATATTTTTAGTTGACTATAAAAAATATAATTAGGGGGCGAAATTATAATGAAAAAAAGATTAATTGCAGCACTTAGTGCAGTAGTTCTTTGCACAGGTATGTTTGTTGCTTGTGGGGCAGAAGAGGCAAAAAATGATGGCAGTAAACCAGCAACTGATGGAGAAAAGGTAGATCAAGAAAATAAGGAAGTTATACCTGCATCTGACCCATCAAAATTACCACAGGTAGCAAAAGATAGAACAGATACTTTAATAGTAGGTACATCAGCGCCAAAGGGTGAGTTCTTACCGGGATATTCATCAACAACATATGATGGATATGTTGAAGAATTAGTATTTGTACCACTTGTAGGAAATGATGAAGAAGGAAACCCAATTGGGGCAGCGGCAGAGAGTTGGGAAATTTCAGAAGATGAAAAAACATATACTTTCAAGCTAAGAAAAGATATTAAGTTTTCTAATGGAGAGGCTTTTACAGCAAAGGATGTTGAGTTTACGTATTTGATGATTGCAGATCCTAATTATGATGGTCCAAGATCTAATTATATTTCTGATGTTGTAGGTTATGAAGAATATAATAAAGGAGATGCTACTAGTATTGAGGGAATGAAAGTTATAGATGATTATACTATTTCATTTACTTATAAAGATGTAAATGCACCGGCTATTTGGAATTATCAATTAGGAATTATGCCTAAGAGTGTTTATGATTTTGAAAAAGGTGATATACAAAAAGTTAAAGATAAACTTGCAGATCCAGTAGGAGCAGGTCCTTACAAGTTGTCTCATTATAAACCAGGGCAAGAAGTTAAATTTGAAAAGAATCCAGACTATTTTGAGGGTGAGCCTAAAATTCCTTATATAGTTATGAAAGTAACAAATGCTTCAACTGTAATACAAGAAGTTGTTTCTGGAAATATAGATATAGAAACTAATACAGGAGCAAGACCAGAAAATATAGAGCAGTTAACAGAAGCGGGATTTATAGACCTTAAACTTTATAAAGCTAATAAATATGGATATATGGGATTAAACCTTGAGTCAGAAAAACTTTCTGATCCAGTAGTTAGACAAGCTATGGCTTATGGATTAAATAGAAAAGGTTTTATGGATGCTTATTATCAAGGATATGGAGAAGTATTAAATACACATATACTTCCTACATCATGGGCATTTAATGAAGATGTAGCAGATGCTTATCCACATGATCCTGCTAAAGCAAATAAAATGCTTGATGATGCAGGGTGGGTAGATAGTAATGGAGATGGTGTAAGAGATAAAAATGGCGTTGAGCTTAATGTAAATTGGTTAACTCACACCGATTCTAAATATGTTGATACTTTAATTCCGATAGCTCAAGAGAGTTGGAAAGAGATAGGAATTAATGTAGAGCCAGAGCTTATGGAGTTTGCATCAATGGCTGATAAAGTTAGAAACGATAGAAATTTTGATATGTACAATATGGCATGGAGCTTGTCAATTGATCCAGAACCATCAGAAATATTTGCAATTGAGCAAAATAAAAAAGGCGGATTCAATTCAAATAGATGGGTTAATAAAGAGGCAGATAAGCTTCTTAAGGATGCTAAAGCTACAACAGATCAAGCTAAGAGAAAAGAGCTTTATAATCAGTGGCAAGAAATCTTTATAGAGGATTTACCATATATTTGTCTTGGTTATTCTAAGGAGATGGGAGTTAGTAGTTCAAGAGTGAAAAATTATAATCCATCAACATTCCTTAAATGGACAAATGATATACATTTAGTAGAACTTAAAAAATAAAATTTAAAAAAACAAAGTCTGGGGAAATTTTCCCTAGACTTTTTAAAAAGGTAGGAGGAATCTTATGTTTAATTATGCTATTAGAAGAGTTCTTCAAATGATTCCAACAATGCTTGGTGTGTCTTTTGTAATTTTTTTAATATTTGCAATGGCACCGGGAGATTTTTTATCTTCTAATATGGACCCCGGGCTTAGCATAGAAAGAAAAGATGAAATTAGAGCAATGTATCATTTAGATGAACCAAAACATGTACAGTATTATTATTGGATGAAGGGTGTTGTAACTGAGGGGAGTTTTGGAGAGTCATTTTATTTTAAAAAACCTGTTTCACAAGTAATGAAAGATTATATACCAAATTCATTTATTCTTGGTGCAGCATCACTTATTTTAGGTCTTTTAATAGCAGTTCCTATTGGAATTGTGTCAGCAACTAAGCAGTATTCAGGGTTTGATAAGGTGTTTACTGTTTTTGCACTAATAGGAATATCTATGCCGTCATTTTTCTTTGGACTTGTACTTATTAAATATCTTGGTGTTGAACTGGCCTTATTCCCCATATCGGGAATGACAAATCCGGGAAGCACAGCGACTGGATTTGTTCATATTATGGATGTTTTAAAACATATGATGCTACCACTTATAGTTTTAACTTTGGGTAGTGTTGGTGGATGGATGAGATATACAAGGTCAAGTATGCTTGAAGTTGTAAGGCAAGATTATATTAGAACGGCTAGGGCTAAAGGGTTAAAAGAAAAGATAGTTGTTTATAAGCATGGACTAAGAAATGCTTTAATACCAGTAGTTACACTACTCGGAATGTCTATTCCGGGACTTTTCTCTGGTGCAACACTTACGGAAACTATTTTTAATTGGCCGGGAATTGGACCTATTCAACTTTTAGCAGTTCATAACAGAGATTATTATCTTTTGATGGGACTTAACTTAACATTAGCATTTTTAACTCTGTTTGGAAATCTTATAGCAGATATTATTTATGGGGCAGTAGACCCAAGAATTAGATTGAAATAGGGAGGGCTTTCTATGAAAGATATTAAAAAAGAGAAAAAAGTTATAGAAAAACGAGAGAAAATAGAAAGTCCTTGGCTTATAGCCTTTAAACGACTTAAAAAAAATAAATTGGCCATGGCGGGATTGTTTATTCTAGTAACACTTGTAGTCATTGTTGTAGTTGGACCTATGATATATCCACATGACCATATAAGTATAGATTATACAAAAATTTATCAAAAACCATCAGCGGAACATTTACTAGGAACAGATAATGTTGGTAGAGATGTTCTTGCAAGGCTTATGTATGGTGGAAGATATTCACTTTCAATAGGAATAGTTGCAGTTGTTATTTCTGTAACTATCGGAAGTTCTCTTGGAGTTATAGCTGGTTATTATGGCGAAAAAATAGATGGTTTCATAATGAGAATTGTTGATGTATTTATGTGTTTTCCATTTTTACCACTTTTAATTATGGTATCAGCAGTTATGCAAGAGGTAAAAGTTCCACCAGAATATAGAATATATGTAGTTATGGTAGTTATAGGATGTCTTAGCTGGACCGGAACTTGTCGTATGGTTAGAGGGCAGGTTTTATCACTTCGGGAACAAGAATTCATGCAAGCAGCGGAATCTCTTGGGCTTAGTGATTTTAGAAAAATGTTCTTTCACCTTTTGCCAAATACATTTGCGGTTATTATAGTTTCTGCAACTCTTGGAATAGGTGGTGCTATTCTTACTGAGTCAAGCTTAAGTTTCTTAGGACTTGGGGTTACACCACCAACACCTACTTGGGGAAATCTAATTCAAACAGCAAATGACTATTATTCGATGACTAATAGACCATGGCTTTGGATACCTCCAGGAATTTGCATATTCATAACAGTTATGGCTATAAATATTTTTGGTGATGGATTGCGTGATGCTCTAGATCCAAAACTTAAGGTGTAGGGGAGTGAGTTAAGTTGTCAAAAAATTTAGTTGAGTTTAAAAATCTACAAACTTACTTCCATACTGGTGAGGGGATAGTTAAGGCAGTAGATGATGTTAGTTTTAATATAAGAGAAGGAGAGACTCTTTGTGTTGTTGGAGAGTCTGGGTGCGGAAAGTCAGTTACTGCAATGTCACTTATGAGACTTATTCCAAATCCGCCAGGGAAAATAGTTGGTGGAGAAATTTTATTTGAGGGTGAAGACCTTTTAAAATATTCAGACGAAAAGATGAGAGATATAAGAGGGAATAAGGTTTCTATGATATTCCAAGAACCTATGACTTCGTTAAATCCAGTTTTTAGAGTTGGGGAGCAAATTTGTGAGGCAGTTATTTTGCATCAAGGGCTATCTAAAAAAGAGGCGGCAAAAAAGGCTATTAAAACTTTAGAAATTATAGGGATTCCAAGAGCAAAAGAAATTATGAAGTGTTACCCTCATGAGTTATCTGGTGGGATGAGGCAAAGGGTTATGATTGCTATGGCTATTTGTTGTGAGCCAAAGTTACTTATAGCAGATGAGCCAACTACTGCACTTGATGTTACTATTCAAGCTCAAATACTTGACCTTATGAGAGATGTTAAGAAAAAACTTGGAACTTCAATAATGCTTATAACACATGATTTAGGGGTTGTTGCAGAAATGGCTGATTATGTTGTTGTTATGTATGCAGGAAAAGTTATAGAAGAGGCACCGGTTATTGAATTATTTAAAAATCCTATGCACCCATATACTGTGGGGCTTTTAAAATCAAAGCCACTTTTAGATTCAGAGTCTGAGAGTAGAAGATTATATTCAATTCCAGGACAAGTTCCAAACCCAATAGGAATTCCTGTGAGTTGCTATTTTAATGAAAGGTGTAACAAGTGTAAAAATAAATGTAAGGACACACAACCAGTTTTGAAGGAAGTCAAAAAGGGGCATAAAGTTGCTTGTTTCCTTTATGAAAATGAGGGAGGTGAATTAGATGAATAGGAAGATAGATACAGATAATTCGGTAGTGGTTGAATCTATAAATTTGAAAAAATACTTTCCTATAAAGGCGGGGGTTTTTTCAAAGACAGTAGGATATGTAAAAGCTGTTGATGGAGTTTCTTTAAAAATTTATAAAGGTGAGACTGTTGGCCTTGTTGGAGAGTCAGGCTGCGGAAAGTCTACAACGGGTAGAGCACTTTTAAGATTATTTGAGAAAAATGGTGGAGAGGTATTTTTTGAGGGACAAGATATTTTTGCTTTAAATAAAAAAGAACTTAGAAGTATAAGACCAAGGATGCAGATGATATTTCAAGACCCATATTCATCACTTAATCCTAGACTTACAGTTGGTGACCTTGTTGGGGAATCACTTATAAATCATAAGCTTTGTAGCAAGAATGATTTGAAAGAAAGAGTAGAGAAAACTTTAGAAAGATGTGGACTTGCATCTTATCATTTAAAAAGATATCCTCATGAGTTTTCAGGAGGACAAAGACAAAGGATAGGAATAGCAAGAGCGTTGATCTTAAATCCAAGTTTTATTGTAGCTGATGAGCCAGTATCTGCACTTGATGTTTCTATTCAATCTCAAATAGTTAATCTTATGATGGACTTACAGGAAGAAAATCAGTTTTCTAATTTATTTATTTCACATGATTTAAGTGTTGTTAAGCATATTTGCCATAAGATAGGTGTTATGTATCTTGGCGGTCTTGTTGAATTTGCAAGTAAAAAGGATATTTATCAAAATCCTCTTCATCCTTATACAAAAGCACTTCTATCAGCAGTGCCAGTGCCTGATCCAACTATTAAAAGGAAAAGAATTATTTTAACAGGGGACATACCATCACCAGCAAATCCTCCAAATGGTTGTAAATTTCACACAAGATGTCCATATGCAACTGAAAAGTGTAAATTAGAAGAACCAGAATATAAAGAGGTAGAAGCAGAACATTTTGTAGCTTGTCATTTAGTATAGAAAATATGGAAACTCCTACGGGAGTTTCTTTTTATAATATTGATTTTAAATTGGGCTTATTTTTAGTTGTTAAAAATTTTTTACTAGATAATGTTTACATATATAAAGTTTGGTTATATTTATTTAGAAAAATTAATAATCTATATATGTAACTAATTTATATAGATTTCCACATATAGGGTTTAGGATGTTGTAAACATATTCTTTATTATGATAAAATTATAATGTATTGGAGTGTAAATTTATGTTTTTTTTCAAAGATGCACAAACTCGAATGAAAGAAAGAGAAGAAGATTTAAAGTTTAAAGAAGAGTTAGAAGGTAAAGAAAAGCCTAAATTCAAAGATTTAGTAGCGATAATGTTTGCCCAGTATCTAATCTTAATACCTATGGCATTGATAGGATTAGCAATATTTGGGTTTATACTATATATTTTTACTAGTTTTATAAACTAGACATTACAGGAGGGGAACGGTATGAAAAATATATCATTTGATATTACAAAAGCGTCAAGCTTTTTAGCAGAACATGAAATAAGTTATTTAGGTGAGGCAATAAAGAGTGCACACACTAAATTACATGAGGGAACAGGAGTAGGTAGTGATTTCTTAGGTTGGGTTGAGTTACCTAACAATTATGATAAAGAAGAATTTGCTAGAATTAAAAAAGCAGCAGATAAAATCAAGTCAGATACAGAAATTTTATTAGTAATAGGAATCGGTGGGTCATATTTAGGTGCTAGGGCAGTAATAGAAATGTTAAACAGTAATTTTTATAATGTTTTAGATAATGAAGCAAGAAAAACTCCAAAGGTATTATATGTAGGAAATAATATAAGTTCAACATATATGCATGACCTTTTACAAGTTATTGAAGGAAAACAAATAAGCTTAAATGTTATTTCTAAGTCAGGTACTACAACAGAACCTGCTATTGCTTTTAGAATATTAAAAGATTATATGGAAAATAAATATGGAAAAGAAGAAGCGAAGACAAGAATATATGCAACAACAGATGCTGCAAAGGGTGCCTTAAAAGGTCTTGCAGATCAAGAGGGATATGAGCAATTTGTTGTTCCTGATAATGTTGGTGGAAGATTCTCAGTTTTAACAGCAGTTGGTTTATTACCAATAGCAGTAGCTGGGATTGATATAGATGAAATGATCAAGGGTGCTAATGATGCTAGAGTTGAGTATTCAAATCCTAATGTTTTAGAAAATGAATGTTATAAATATGTTGCGGCTAGAAATGCTTTATATAATAAAGGTAAGACAACAGAAATCCTTGTAAACTATGAGCCAAATATTCAATACTTTGGTGAGTGGTGGAAACAATTATATGGTGAGTCAGAAGGTAAAGATGGTAAGGGAATATTCCCAGCATCAGTTAACTTCTCAACAGACCTTCACTCAATGGGTCAATATATCCAAGAGGGTAGAAGAAATATATTTGAAACAGTTATTAATGTAGGAGAAGCTAGACATGAGTTAACAATAAAAGCGAATGCAGATAATGCAGATGGTCTTAATTTCCTTGCTGGAAAGACTATGGACTTTGTTAATAACAAGGCTTTTGAGGGAACACTTTTAGCTCATAATGATGGAGGAGTTCCAAACCTTATAGTTAATGTTCCAAAACTTACACCTTATTATGTTGGAAAACTTATATACTTCTTCGAGAAAGCTTGTGGAGTTAGTGGATATGTTTTAGGTGTTAATCCATTTGACCAACCAGGAGTTGAAGCTTATAAGAAAAATATGTTCGCTTTACTTGGTAAGCCAGGATTTGAAGATTTAAAAGCAGAACTTGAAAAAAGACTTTAAAATTTAAGTTGATAAATTAAGCTTAAAAGATTAGAATTAATGAAGAAACTTCTTATAGGGAGTTTCTTCTTTTTATATAAATGGAATTAAAAGAATTATGAGGATAACTTTTCCTGTAAAATCCTGTGGATAACTTTTAGGGTTTACTAAAAGTGTGAATTATCTAAGTTATCTGTGGAAAACTATTTTAAAGTAGTTATTTTATTGTGGAAAAGAGGTGAATTATGAAAATAGTAGTTGATGGTGATGGATGTCCAGGGATGTCTTATATTGAAAAAGTTGCAAGAGAAGAGGAAGTTGAACTTGTGGTTTATTCAACTGTGGACCATAATATACAATTAGATTATGGAATTGTGAAAAGAGTTGATGCAGGGTTCCAATCTGTGGATATGTATGTAATGAATGAAACAAAGAAAAATGATGTTGTTATATCACAGGACTTTGGGGTTGCAGCAATGGTGCTTGGTAAGAAAGCATTTGCTATATCACCAAAGGGAATGGTGTATAATGATGAAAATATAGAAAGACTTTTATTTGAAAGACATTTATCTCAAAAGGCTAGAAAGTCTGGACTTAGAGGGAAAAATACAAGTAAAAGAACAAAAGAGGATGATATGAGATTCTATGAAACAATTAAAAGAGTTGTTAGAGATGCAAAGTCTAATAAATAATTAAAAAAATCTCAGGAGTAACCTGAGATTTTTATTTTAATGGTTTGATTATATGGATATAATAAAATTAGGAGATTTATAGTGTTCTTTAACACTAATAGTAGTATGTGCAAAGTTTTTTTTATTATTCAAAAGAATTATTTATTAAATTAATCTTTTGGATGCTTCTAAATAGTTTACATAATATGGTAAGAGTTGTATAATTTTAAGTATAATAATAGAGAGTTTTACAGGGGTGTATTATATGGAAGATCTATATATTGATATTTGCACTAAAAATATTGAGAATAAAGAGATTTATGAGATTAAGGTAGAGAACAATACGGACGATGATTTAATATATAAAATACTTATAGGAAGAGAGGGAGTATGGGAAGCTTTAGACGAAGAGTTTAGCATTAGAGATGAGTTTCAATGGACTCCTGAAAAAAGGGGAAATTATCATATTTTAGCTCAAGCAAAGAAGGTTGGCTCAGGAAAGTCATTTGATTATAAAGCTACCAGAAGTATATCTGTGGGAGTTAGTGAAGAAAGTTTAATACAAGATATTTTTATAAACAAGGAAGTTTATGATATTGGAGATAAGGTAGAGATTGTTGTTAAGAGTAGTAGAAAACCAGTTATGTATAGATATTTTATAAGTTCTAGGGAAGGGTGGAGACTTATGAGAGATTATACGCCAGATAATGCTATTAATTTTACAGCAAATGAAGCAGGGAGTTTTGATGTTTTAGTTGAATGTAAGATTCCAGACTCAGAGAATAACTTTGATGATTACAATACTGTAAGTTTTGTAGTTAATAATATAGAAAATGTAGAGATTGCAGATTTTAAATGCCTTGCAAGTGAACTTTTAGTTGGTGAGGAGTTGATTTTTAAAGTTGATGCAAATTTTGAGGATGATAGAACAGGGCTTTATAAGTTTGTTAAGGTAAAGCCAGATGGGACAACTTGCTGTGTTCAGGATTATTCTTCAAGAAATATGGTTGCATTTACTGAAGAAAAAAGTGGTGCATATAAGCTTATGTGTTATATCAGAGACATGTATTCTGCAAAGGATTATGATGATAGGGCGCTTATGAATTATAAAATTAAGCCATATGAAGATATAAAAATAAAAAGTCTTGCAACAGATTTAAATTCACCAGAAGTTGTAGGAGAAAATATAAATATTAGGTCAATTGTAAATGGTGGTAAAAATTTAAGATATAAATTTGAGATTGAAGGTCCTTACACAGAAAGTTCAGGTTATACAAAAAGTACAAGTTTTCTTTGGAATGCAAAGCAAGCAGGGGAATATATTATAAGATTATTTGTTAAGGATGAGAGCTTTATAGGAACTGAGAAAAAAGATTATGAAGTTTGTGCAAGTATTAACTTTATAGTCGAAGAGGATTTATATAAGCCTGTTAGAATAACAAAAATAAATGCTGCAAATGATGAACTGCATATTGTTGATAAACCTATAAAAATTAGTGTTGAAACAGATGGTGGTAGTAGTGTTAAATATGCTTTTGATATTTCAAAGATGGGAGTGGCAATAAAAGAGTACTTATATATGGATGAAAATTATATTGAGTTTACGCCAGATGAGCCAGGGCTTTATGATATTAATGTTAAAGTTAAGGATAAGTATTCTGAGAATTCTTTTGATAACAATAATGTTCTTCATATTGATGTTAAGGCCTATAACAAAGCGAAAATTGACCATGTGTTAGTTCCAGCAAAAGATTATTTCTTAGTGGGCGATAATATAGATATAGAGGCTATTGTTCAAAATACAAGGGAAACTCTTATGAGGTATGTTACAACAATAAATGGACAAGTTGTTGAGGAAACAGAGTTTGATTCAGTTGAAAAACTTACAGTTTTCCCTAAATGTCCAGGTAAATATGTGGTTGAAATTTATGTGAAAAATAAAAAGTGTAAGATAGGGTTTGATAACAAAAGGGAAATTAAATTCTTTGTAAATGAGGCACCTCCAGTTACTAATACTATGGTTACAACTGATAAAACTGTATATAAAATTAATGAGGAAATTAATTTTGCAACAAAAAGTAGTGGTGGTAAAGGGATTTGTTATGAGTTCTATATTATGAAAAATGAAAGTTGGAACTTAGTACAAAGATATAGTAGAAAAAAATATTATGCTTTTAGACCATTCTCAGAGGGTGTTTATAGGGTGTTAGTTCTTGCTAAAAGTCATTATAGAAAATGTGCTTATGAGGACTATGGAGTATTAGAGTTTAAAGTAGAAGAATAGCATTTAAGGTATGACTAGAGGGGGATTTATAATGAAAATTAGTGGGCTTGGAAATGAACAAATTGCAGCTATGGCTATGATTGCACAGGCTAAGAAGACAAGTGAGGACAAAGAGTCACCAGCTTTTGGAATAATGATGGAATCAGTTTTAGCATCAGCAAAGGCAAATGAAGTTGATAAAACACCAGTGATAAATAGTGATGATAAGGTTGATTTAGACACTATAAAGCCTGTTAAACCAGAAATGAATGTTAGCGAAAGCATTCAGGGAAAGAGTGATATGGATAGAATTAATGCAGCTGTGGATGCTGCGTCAAAAAAGTATGGAGTAGATAAGCAGTTGATTAGAGCTATTATAAAAGCTGAGTCTAATTTTAATGCAGATGTTGTTTCACGTGCGGGGGCACAAGGTGTTATGCAAATTATGCCTGCAAACTTTAAGCTACTTGGAATTACAGATGGACATAATATTGAGCAGAATATTAATGGTGGAGTTAAACTTTTAAAACAGTACCTTGATATGAAGGGTGGAAATGTTGAACTTGCATTAATGGCTTATAATGGAGGCCCTGGTACTATGCAAAGAAGGGGAGTTAAGTCACCGAGTGATTTATATAAGATGCCAAAGGAGACGCAAAATTATGTTCCAAAAGTTTTAGGATTTTATAAAGATAGAGTTTAGTTAATTTATGGGAGAGTAGATTTCAGATTATTTTTGGAATTTGCTCTCTTTTTGGTATAATGAATAAATGTAAACTCAATTTAGAAGTGGGATTTAGCTCAATGCTTAGAGATAGAGTAGAAAATGAGGATTGAAATAAAAATTGTTTATATATTAGGAGGCTTTAAATTTGGAAAGATTAGATAAAATACTTTCAAACTTAGGTTATGGAACAAGAAAAGAAATTAAAAAGGTTATTAAGCAAGGTGTTGTATCTGTTAATGGTAACTTAGTTAAAGATTGCAATATGAAGATAGATCCTAATGGGGATACTATATTTGTTGGCGGAGAAGAGGTTATTTATAGAGAGTTTATTTATCTTATAATGAATAAACCAGCGGGGGTTATTTCAGCTACATTTGATAATAGAGATGAAACAGTGGTAGATTTATTAATGCCAGAGCATCAAGTGTTTGAACCATTCCCAGTGGGAAGACTAGATAAAGATACAGTGGGTCTTTTACTTTTAACTAATGATGGGGAGCTTAATCATAAACTTATATCACCAAAATCAGGAGTTAATAAGATTTATTTTGCGCATATAAATGCAGAAGTGACAGAGGCTGATATAAAAGCATTTGAAAAAGGAATTACTTTAAATGATGGATATAAATGCTTGCCAGGTAAGCTTGAAATAGTAGAGAATTGTGGAGATATGGCTAAGGTTCATATTACAATTCAGGAAGGGAAATTCCATCAAGTTAAAAGGATGTTTGAGGCTAGAGATAAAAAGGTTACATATCTTAGACGAGTTAAATTTGGTAATATTGATATAGATGAATCACTTGAAGAAGGGGAATACAGAGAACTTACTCAGGAAGAGATGGATTTACTGTGTAAGGACTTTTAACGATATTATAATAATAAGTTTAAATGCTTGTAAGAGCATTCAATAAATTACAAAAATTTCATAAAAATTGCTTGCAATAGGAATTTGTTTTTAATATAATGTTAATGCAAGGATAAATAAAAGGAAGAATAGCCCCCTTTTTATTTATTGCTTATTGCTAAGACGCAACCTGGCCCCAAGGGTTGCGTTTTTTTTGCTTTATAAAGAAATTTATTCCCAACATACCTTATTATTATATATTTGGTATGTTGGGATTTTTATGTTCAAATAATTTTATTAAAGAAAAGATTATTAAAATAATAATTAGTGGCAATAATTATTATATTAAGGTTTAGCTTAGGGCTAAGATTAGTATTTTTAAAATAAATAGTATATTTAATATGATATAATAAAAGTAAGAGAAGAAGATAAAGGAGTTGATCTTGTGGATTTAAAGAGCTTATTAAATAAAGAGCAATATGAAGCAGCTACAACAATAGATGGCCAGGTATTAATACTTGCAGGAGCTGGTTCAGGGAAAACAAGAGTTTTAACTCACAGAATAGCATACATGCTAAGTGATTTAGACATACAAGCTTACAATATATTAGCTATAACATTTACAAACAAGGCATCTGCTGAGATGCGTGAGAGAGTTAAATCTTTAGTTGGTGATGTTGCAGATAGAATGTGGATTTCGACGTTCCATTCAACTTGTGTGAGAATTTTAAGAAGAGAGATAGAAAAATTAGGTTATAAGAGTGATTTTACAATCTATGATTCATCAGACCAAAAAACTTTAGTTAAACATGTAATGAAAGAACTTAATATAAATGATAAAGATATAACTGATAATGAAATTCTAGGTTCAATAGGTAAGGCAAAAGATGCACTTTTAACACCTTCAGCTTACAGAAGAACAGTAGATGGTAATTTTAGAAAAGAAAAAATTGCTGATGCTTATGAACTATATCAAAAGAAATTAAAAGGCAATAATGCCCTTGATTTTGACGATTTAATTTTTAAAACAGTAGAATTATTTAAAGGACACGCTGATGTTTTAGAGTTCTATCAAAATAAATTTAAATACATAATGATAGATGAGTATCAAGATACTAATAAAGCTCAATATGAATTTGCTAAACTTCTTGCAGACAAATATAAGAATATTTGTGTGGTAGGGGATGATGATCAGTGTTTAGTAGAAGGTACTAAAATTGATTTAAGAGATAAATCTATTAATATTGAAGATGTAAAAGTTGGAGATGAAGTTAAAGTTGCAACTGGTGACGGTCAGGTTGATTTTATAAGTGTTGAAAGTGTTTTAAAGAAAGAGCATAATTCACAAATTGTAAAACTTACGACTGAAAGTGGTAAAGTTATTAAAGCAACGGCTAATCATATTACTTTTGCTAAAAATTCGGTTGAAGAAAACAAGTACTATGTTTATTTAATGTATAAAGCTGGAATGGGATATAGAATTGGTCAAACTTCCTCAGTGAGAAGTAGAGAGGGTGAAATAGTTTCAGGTTTAGCAGTAAGATTAAATGGAGAACAGGCTGATAAAATTTGGATGATTAAAAGATGTGATTCAAGAGAAGTGGCAACTTATTATGAAGCTTATTTTGCAGCTAAATATGGACTTCCGACTGCTGTATTTAATAGTAGAGGAAGAGGTATAGTATTAACTCAAAAACAATTAGATAAATTATTCAATGAACTTGATACAGTAAGTTCAGCTGAAAGATTAATGGAAGATGAAAACCTTCATATAGAGTATCCACATCATGTTAGTGGGGCTGTTATAAGAGGAGCTAGTATAAGAAAAAGAGTTAACTTAACTATATTTGGTGGTAGAGGTGCTTTAGGTAGACCTTGTCTATCACATAGAATAGGACTTAATTCATCAGGTGATGAATATAAGCAGAAGTTTATAGAAGCGGGGTTCAATGCTAGAGAGGGGCAAAGAGGAACATTCAGAGTTGAAACTGAAAGAGTTTCATATCAAGAAGCTGAAGATTTTGCTAGAAATTTAGTGCAAGTTGAAGATTGTTATGAGATAGAGAGAAGAGCAAAACTTACAAAAAACAAATCATTTAAGTTTATGCCAGTAGGAAGTTTAAGAGCTGGAATGATAATAGCTTCATTTGATGGTGAGGAAGTTAGCGAAGATAAAATAGTTTCTATTGAAAGAGAAGTGTATGAAGGTTATGTTTATGATTTAAATATACCACATGCTAGAAACTATATTGCAAATGATGTAGTAGTTCACAACTGTATTTATGCTTGGCGTGGAGCTGATATAAGGAATATTTTAGATTTTGAAAAAGATTATCCAAAGGCGAAAACAGTTAAACTTGAGCAGAATTATAGATCAAAAGGAAATATATTAGAGGCAGCTAATAGAGTTATCAAAAACAACTCTGAGAGAAAGTTCAAGATTCTTAGAACTGAGAAGGAAGAGGGCCAAAAGATAACTATTGAAAGATCTTACTCAGATAAAATGGAAGCAGCTTTTGTTGCTAATGAAATAACTAAACTTAGAGAAGATGTGCTAGAGTGGGATTATAAAAACTTTGCAGTACTTTACAGAACAAATGCACAGTCTCGTACATTTGAGGAAAGTTTAAGAAGAGCTAGTATACCTTATAGAATTTTTGGTGGACTTAAGTTCTATGATAGAAAAGAAATTAAAGATATACTTTCATATTTAAAAATTATAATTAATGAACAAGATGATATTGCGTTAAAAAGAATTATTAATGTTCCAAAGAGAAGTATTGGTAATACAACAATAGAAAAGATAGAGACGTATGCAAAAGACTATGATTTAGATTTCTATGATGCCTTAGTAGATGTAGAGAAAATAGAGGCACTCTCATCAAGAGGAAGAAATCCTATTATAAGATTTATTGATATGATGGAAGATGTTAAGGTGATGGCAGAGAGTTTATCTGTTTCAGAGCTTATAGAATATGTTTTAGAAAAGTCAGGATATATAGATGCTCTTAAAGCATCAAAACTTTTAGAGGATGAGAGTAGAATTGAAAACTTAAAAGAACTTGTTTCTGATGCTGTTGATTTTGAGAAAACAACACCAGAGGATGAAAGAAATTTAAGTACTTATTTAGAAAAAGTTGCACTTGTACAAGATGCAGATAAAACTCAGGAAGATAATAACTATGTTACTCTTATGACTATTCATAGTGCTAAGGGACTTGAGTTCCCAGTAGTGTTTATGGTAGGAATGGAAACAGGTTTATTCCCAAGTGCTAGAGCATTAGAGGATGAGGCTGAAATGGAAGAAGCTAGAAGACTTTGCTATGTTGGTATAACAAGAGCTGAAGAAAAGCTTTATATGACATCAGCAGAGAGTAGAATGGTCTTTGGTAAAACACAGGCTTATCCACAGTCAGATTTTATAAAAGAGATTCCTATGAATCTTAAGGAATATATAAAGAAGGAACCAGTTAAGCCAGTTGCAAATTATTCGAAAGCATCAAGACAACAAGCTACTTCAAATAATCCACATGGACTTAGAAACAGTTTCTCATATGCACCAAAGATTAGTAGGGCAAATGCAGAAAGTCAACTTGCAGATATTTTATCAGAAGATATTGAAACAAACATGTTAACTAAGTCTACTGCAACAGCAGGTAGGAAGGTTAAACATGCTAAGTTTGGAATAGGAACAATTATAACAACTACAAATGTTAGTGGTGATATAAAAGTTACTATTGCATTTAATAGTCAAGGTGTTAAGCATTTAATGCTTAGTTTTGCACATTTAGAATTAGCTTAAAATTTATTATAAGCCTCATTGTTTTGAGGCTTATTTTTTTTATTGTATTAAAGTTTGATAGTTGAAAAATAATATGCTTTAAAATCTTAAGAATTTATTATGTAGTATGGTATTTTTAAATTATTAACATAGAGGTATAATAGATAATATATATATAAATAGAGATAGAGATAGGAGCGATTAACTTTATTATGGATAAATTTAAAAGAATAGAAGAATTAGTAGGAGAACTAAATAGATATGCGTATGAATATTATACTTTAGGAAATTCTTCTGTTAGTGATAAGGAATATGATAAGAAGTATGATGAGCTTACGGTCTTAGAGAAAGAGTTAAATTATAAATTAGATTATTCACCTACTCAAAGAGTTGGGGATATTATTTTATCGGAGTTTAAAAAGTATAAACATAAAGCAGCTTTATGGAGCCTTGGTAAGGCACAGGTTATAAAGGAAATAGAAGATTGGCATAAAAGGAACATTAAGTTTGTAGATGAATATAATAAAACTGCAACAGAAAAGTTACCAGAGCTTAAGTATATAGCGACAAAGAAATTTGATGGTCTTACAGTAAATATTTCTTATAATGAAGAGGGTGTTCTAGTAACAGCTGCGACAAGAGGAAATGGTGAAGTTGGAGAGGATGTAACTGCACAAGTTAAAACTATAAAGGCGTTACCTTTAAAAATTGACTCAAGTGATTTCTTAGAGATTCATGGTGAGGCAATTATGACAACTGAGGCATTTGAGAAGTATAATCAGAGTGCTACAACACCTCTTAAGAACCTTAGAAATGGTGCAGCAGGAGCATTAAGAAATTTAAATGTAAAGGAAACAGCAAAAAGAGGATTATCAGCCTTCTTTTATGATATAGGATATAAAGAGGGAAGTGAGTTTACTACTTATACACAAATGCTTAATTATATAAAAGAAAAAGGATTCCCTATGGATGACTATGTAAAAACTTGTTCAACTATAAGTGATATAGAAAATGAAATTAAATATATAGAAGATATAAGATTTAAATTAAATTATGATATTGATGGGCTTGTTTTAGCTATTGATGATATAAGGACTAGAGAACTTATGGGATATACAGTAAAAGCACCTAAGTGGGCTATTGCATATAAGTTTGAGGCACAGGAAACAACATCAAGGTTATTAGAGGTTGAATGGAATACTGGTAAGAGTGGTAGGGTAACTCCAACAGCTTTGATAGAGCCAGTTGAACTTGCGGGTGTAACTGTAAGAAGGGTCACACTTAATAATATGGATGATATTAATAGAAAAGGTGTAAAGCTTGGTGCAGAGGTATTTGTAAGAAGAAGTAATGATGTAATCCCAGAAATAATGGGAGTTGTTGAATCAAGTATTGAGAGTGCAACTGATATATTAGCACCAGAAAACTGTCCTTCATGTGGGGCAAAACTTCATCAAGATGGAGTTCATATATTCTGTGATAATACACTAGGATGTAAATCTCAAATGGTTAAAACTATTGTTCATTATTCATCAAGAAATGCTATGAATATAGAAGGGTTTTCTGAGAGAACAGCGGAGCAATTATTTGAAAAACTTGATATTAGGTCAATATCAGATTTATATAATCTTGAGTATGAAAAACTTTTAACGTTAGAAAAGTTTGGACTAAAGAAAGCTCAAAATCTGTTAGATTCAATAGAGAAAAGTAAAGAGTGTGAATTGCCTGCATTTATCTATGCACTTAGTATTCCTAATGTAGGAGTTAAAACAGCTAAGGATATAGTTAAGAGGTTTAAAACACTTGATAATATAAAGGCTGCAAAGTTTGAGGAGCTAGTAGAAGTACCTGATGTAGGTGATATTGTAGCAAAGTGTATTATAGAGTTCTTTACGGAAGAGAGGATTTTATCTATAATAGATGAGCTCCTAGAAGTTGGAGTTAAACCAAACTTTGAAGAGATTGAAACTGTTGAAGGAATATTTACAGGAAAAACTGTTGTTGCAACAGGAAGTCTTAAAAATTATTCTAGAACTGAAATTAAAGATAAGCTTGAAAGTCTTGGTGCGAAAGTTTCAGGAAGTGTAAGTAAAAAAACAGACTATGTTATAGCGGGGGAAGCAGCAGGATCAAAATATGATAAAGCTGTTACTTTAGGAGTTAAGATTCTTACGGAAGAAGAATTTGAGACTATGTTATAATTAAGGTAATATTTATGCAATTAAGGAGAAGATCTTATGAATTTAGATGAGTTAAAAGGGAATGAGGATACAAATTCAGATGAGGAAGGGTCAACTGCAAGTGAATCTGAATTTAGCAAAGTTGAAAAAGAAGATTTATGTAGGAAGTTAACAAATGAAATCCTAGATTTAAATCCAGATATTGTGGATAAATTCAATAATGGAAATATTGCGGCAATAGGTGATGCAGTAGAGAAGCTAAGATTAAAAGTGGACTTTGATACAACAGACGAAGCTTTAAATAATATTGTAGGTGAAGAAATTTTAACAAGATAAAATTCAGTTTGGGAATTTTAATAAATGAATATTTAAGGATCAATATAAAGAGGGGTGGTATATATACCACCCCTCAATTTTTTTAATCTTCTTTTATGTCTTCGAATAAATGAGGACTATCGATAAGTTCTTTTGAACAGTTTAAAATTTCATCCTCAGAGATGAAAGAAGTACTTTCTATATCCTCTTCTTGTGATGTAGTTTCTATATTTTTTGAATCATTAGAATCATCACCAAGTATTTTTTCTGTAATAATAGCAAGTTGATTTGCCATTTTTTCAAGTAAGTAGTTTTTATATTTGAACTGATTATAAGCTTTATTAGCAATTATAAAGCTCCATATGCCTATAAACATAAGTGTTAGCATAAAGAAAATTGCGATTATTTGAATAGCAATAGTCATAAAATATCCTCCTAAAATTAATAATCAAATTATATCATTACTATCCATATTGTGTAAATTAACATTCTGTATATTTATTGCTTTAAAAGTTAATTTATGAAGCTAAGAGAAAGGGAAATCTTTAAAGAAGTAATTTACCAAAATATGTTTAAAAGAATAATAGTCTGTCAATAATTTAAAGAAGTGAAAAATTAAGGAGTTGAATTATGGATAGGCAGAAAAATATAAAGATTATATTATCAAGTTTTTTAGTAGTGATAACAATATTAATGATAGGGTGTTCAAAAGTTACGCCAGTTGCAAAGATAGAAACAAAAAAAGAAGAACTAGTAATAGCAACAACATCAATACCAGAAAGCCTACATTCTTCAAGCTATCTTAGAAGTAGAGATGAAGATATAATTTGTGCATTATTTGAGGGGTTAGTTGAAATAACAGAGAATGGAAAGATAGCACCAGCACTCGCTAGGGGATGGCACATATCAGAGGATAAATTAACTTATAAATTTCTTTTAAATGATGAAATTTATTGGAGTGATGGCTCACAGATTATGGCGAGTGATTTTCTAGATTATTTTGAATATTTGTTTAGTCCTGATAATCTAGAATATACATCTGATGAACTTTATCATATATATGGAGTTCAAGAATTTAAAGAAGGAACAAAAAGCTTTGATGATGTAGGGATATACGCACAAGGGGACAAGGAAATAGTAATTAGGCTTACTGCTAAAGATGATAAGTTTTTAGAAAAACTTACAAAACCCGAGTATAGACTTAGAGATAGTGACGATTCATTAGAGGCTTATGCTGAAAATTTTATGGATATAAGATATACAGGTGCATATAAAATTCATTCTGTAAAACCTTATACAGAAATGAAACTTGTAAGAAATGAGCAGTATTCATTAGAGTCAATTGGTGCAAAAAATATAACATTAATAGATAGTGGAGATAATATAAAGGATTTTGCTATGTACAATACTAATAAGATAGATATAGTCAGTAATCCGCCTGTAACTGCATTCAGTGAGGGCAAACTTATAAATGAGATTTCATATACAGATTCATTAAGACTTCAGTATATGGTATTTAATTCTACACAAGGAATAAGTAAATACTTAGATTTTAGAAAAGCGATATATTTAGATTTAAGTATGGCTCTTATGGAGAGTTACCTAGTACAAAATAAATTTGCGACTATGGATTTTAGAGAGATAAGTTTAGATGAAATAGAGGAAAGTATATTTTATAAAAGAATACACAATCAAGAATATAATGAACTAACAAGAAATTCAAATTTAAAAAAGGCTCAAACTTTTTTAGTTGGAATACCTAAATCAGAACCAGAAACAATAAAAATTATAGGTAAAGATAATTTTTCAAATGAAAAACTTGTTGAGTTTTTAAAAACTGAATTTGAAAAATTGAATTTGAAAAGTGAGTTTGATTTATATAGTGATGATGAGGAACTAGAAGAGAAACTAAAAAGTGGAGATTTTACTATATTTATAGATAATGTAAATTTAGAGGATGAAAATATAAATAATAGAATAAATATAATTTCTGATTTTTATAGTGGGCAGGAGTATAGTGTTATATCTATGTATACTGAAAATAACTATTGGTGTAAGTCAAAGAGAGTAAAACATATTTATACAGACTATAATGGTAATATGATATTCAAAAAAATGATTTATATAAATTAATTAAAGTCATACTAAGGTTTTAATAGTCTTAGTATGACTTTTCATCTAATAAATATTATTCGATTTCTTCATAATCAATAGTAGATATATTATTAATATAGTTATTGCTAGTAGGTTTTTTTATAGGGTTAGAAGTTTTAGCTGTATCATTGAAGATAGAAACGTCAATAATATTCGAATCTTCAAAATTAAATTTCTTTTTTGAAAAACCAACTTCCTCTAAGTTATTCTCAGGACTTATAAGTACTTGAGAATTTGGAGTTCCAGCTTTAGAAGAGTCTAGATTTTGAGTATTATTTTCAACCTTAATTTCTAAATCTTCCATAGTTCTATAACCTCTGTTTTTTTTATCAGTTTTTGATTTACTAGAATTGACTTTAGGTTTTGGAATAGGTGATATAAATTTCAAGTAGTCATCTAAAAATAAATCAAGAATAATATAATCTAAAAATAAGTTATTAAAGCTTTCAAAGTTAGTTTTTGAAGAGGTAAAATCACCTTTTTTCTTAGAATAACTTGTACTCTTTAGATATATAGGTGCTAGACAGTTAGATTCTGGTGTTGTTATATCTGGAAGACAGAACATTAAATCATCTAAAAGGTCTGAAGATTTTGATGAAAAATGCTTATATCTTTCAGGAGAATCTAAGTTTGGTGATGCTGGAAAGCTTGTCATAAGTGATGAATGAACAACAGATTGTTTAAAGAAGTTGCAAATTAGAGCATCCGTTTCTTTATCATCTTTGTTTTTGCTATAAAGCATAAGGTTTATAAGATATAGAATAGTTTCTATATTATAATACTTAACATCTTTCTTTTCTCCTGGTTTTATAAATGACCCAATTTCTTCGTTGAATAAACTTTTAAATAATTTGCAAATATCACAGAAACTTTCTTTGAAAGTTAAAAGTCCGGTATTGTTGTAAGTTAAAAATAAATTTAGAGAAGTTATAGTAGCTAGTGACATATCTTTTTCATCTATACCATAATCTAAATACTGAGATAATATAAAGTCAGACATATCTAAAAGTAAGCTCTTACATTTAGGGTTTTTAGATACAGAATGCATTATATTAAATGCATAACATATATTAGAACATTCTTCTAAAGACTCATCATATAAAAACTCTTTTCTAGTATCAAACATATCAAGAATTTCTAGTGCAAAGTTTTTGAAAGTTTCATTTTCCTTTAAATCATCACTTACTTTTGAGTAAGAGTAGTAAGCAGCCATCATATAGGCTTGGTCGGCAAAAGAGAAATTACTACTGCTTTCTACTAAATCGGGAAAACTAGTGTTAGAATTTGATATGTTTTTTTTATCTACAAAGAAACCTTCAGAATTTCTAAGGTTTTCATAGTAGAAATCAAGTTGTACTTTTGCGATTTTTACATATGTTTTTGATAACTCATAAAGTTTATCATCAATTCCTTTAAATGCCTTATAGTATTGTGCTAATTTAAGCAAAGATAAAGTCATAAGAGCATTAGATGAAACAAGAAGTTCTCTTTTAAAGCTTGTTTCATCCCAAAGTTTACTATGCTTAGAGTAATAAATATTAGGTTTAGCCTTTTTGTATATTGCAAGTACTGGGTTTAATTCCTTAATTTTATTATACTCACTATCAGAAAGTGTCTTTTTCAAAGTCTTTTGTGAAATAGGTACTCCACATTTAGATTCAAACACTAAATGTTTAATTGATTCACGAGTAAAAAATAATAGTTGTGATTCAATTTCCTTTGGAGAAATTGAATTCATTCTAAAGAAAGAACCTATATATTTCAATACATTCACCTCATAAAATAATTCATATAATATTAATATGAGAGTATATATAAAATATTACCTGTTGAGAGGTTTAAAATTAAGATAAAAACAGTAATTTCATGGGAATAAATGGTATAATTATGGCGAGGAAAATATTTTATTAATCTATTAATCTAAAATTTATTGTAAGAGTTATATTGGGATGGAGATGGTATTATGAGAGAGAATAAAAGAAAAAATAATCAAGTAAGACCTATTAAAATAGAAAAAAACTATAACAAATATGCTGAGGGGTCAACATTAATATCAGTGGGAGATACTAAGGTTATATGCACAGCTACAATTGAGGAACGAGTACCGCAGTTTTTAAAGAATGCTAAAAAAGGTGGTTGGATTACAGCAGAGTATAATATGCTACCAAGGAGTACAAAGACTAGAAAGCAAAGAGATATTTCAAGACTTAAAATAGATGGAAGAACGGCAGAAATACAAAGATTAATAGGACGAGCATTAAGGTCAGTTGTTGATTTGAAGGCATTAGGAGAAAGAACAGTAGTTATAGATTGTGATGTTATACAAGCAGATGGTGGAACAAGAGTTGCATCAATAGTTGGAAGTTTTGTTGCACTTGTAGATGCTTTAAATAAAGTACATGCACATAAAAATTTTAAAATATATCCAGTTAGAAGTTATGTTGGAGCAATAAGTGTTGGTATTGTGGATTGTGAAGTATTAGTTGATTTATCATATATAGAAGATTCTAAGGCAAAAGTAGATATGAATATAGTTATGACTGATGATGGTGATTTTGTGGAGATACAAGGAGCTGGGGAAGATGGTCCTTTTTCACAAAAAGAACTTTCGCAATTATTAGAGCAAGGATATAATGGTTGTAAGCAAATGATACAGGCGCAAAAAGATGTATTAAAACTAGATGCGCTAAGAATAGGTACTGGAGGCAATTAGCTAATGAAACAATTTATAATAGCAAGTAATAACCAACATAAAATAGGTGAAATAAAAGAAATATTAAAAGATTTTAAATTTGATATATATTCATTGAAAGAAAAAGATATAAATATAGATGTAGAAGAAGATGGAAAAACATTTGAGGAAAATTCAAAGAAAAAAGCTATCGAAATAGTTAAATATCTAAATAATAAAGGTGAAAAAGATTTTATTGTGATGTCTGATGATTCAGGTCTTGAAGTAGATTATTTAAATGGAGCACCAGGAGTTTACTCAGCGAGATATGCAGGTGAACATGGTAATGATAAAAATAATAATGAAAAATTATTAAAAGAATTACAAGGTGTAGAGTTTGAAAAGAGAACGGGTAGATTTGTATGTGTAGTAACTGCTATAAACTCCGAATTAAAGGAAGTTATAGTAAGAGGAGAGAGTGAGGGGATAATACAGGAAAAATTAAGTTGCGAGGGTGGATTTGGATATGATCCATTATTTTATGTAGAAAAATATAAGAAAACTTTTGCTGAAGTTTCCTCAGAAGAGAAAAATGCAATAAGTCATAGGGGAAGAGCGTTAGAGGGGTTGAAAAAAGAGATAGAAAAACTTTTATAGAAGATTTATCTTTAAATTGTGTTCAGATTATTGTGATTTAGAGATTGTGATAATGCTAATAGTAGTTACCTTGATTAGGAAGCTTCGTGATTTTTAAGTTGCAAGGTAATTTATTAAATTAATTTATGAGTGGAAATAGTAGGGAGAAAAAAGATGGAAATAATAGTGGTGAGTGATACGCATAATAATGCTAAAGCACTAGAAAAAATTTTAGAAATAAGTAAAAATGCAGATGTAATCTTCCATTTAGGTGATAATATTGCAGATGCAAGACTGTTAGAAAAAGACTTTCATGGAGTAGTTCATATGGTAAAAGGAAATTGTGATTATGGAGATGACGGCTTAAATGAAAAGTTAGTGGAATTAGAGGGAAAGAAATTTTTCTTAACACATGGTGATAGATATGGTGTTAATTATGGATTAGATAAAATTTATTATAGAGGACTTGAACTCGGAGCAGATTGTATTCTTTATGGACATACTCATAGAAAATTGCATATATTGGAAGGTGAAGTTCATATTATTAATCCAGGAAGTTTGCCGTTGCCAAGAGATAATAGCAGTTCATATTCAAAAATAATTTTAGATAAAAATTCAAATATTAATGTAAAGTTAATAGAGTTATAAAAAAATGCTAAATTCAAAATGGCATTATTACTAGTTCTTAGAAGATTTTTTACGAAAAATAAAAAAAATATGAAAAAACTGTTGACTCTGATAATAGTATGGTGTAAAATAACTATTGTCGCCAAAGAGATGCGGCAACAACTTAAAAGTTTACAGCATACCGGGGTGTGGCGCAGATGGGAGCGCGCGTGCTTTGGGAGCATGAGGTCGCAGGTTCAAGCCCTGTCACCCCGACCAGTATGCGGGTATAGTTCATTGGTAGAACGTCAGCCTTCCAAGCTGAATAGGCGAGTTCGATTCTCGCTACCCGCTCCATAAACTTTTGAGTTTAATAAAATAATGTGTATCTTTAGCTCAGTTGGATAGAGCAACGCCCTTCTAAGGCGTGGGTCTGGGGTTCAAATCCCTAAAGGTACACCATATCGGGGTGTGGCGCAGATGGGAGCGCGCGTGCTTTGGGAGCATGAGGTCGCAGGTTCAAGCCCTGTCACCCCGACCATTTGCGGGTATAGTTCATTGGTAGAACGTCAGCCTTCCAAG
>JBOFIK010000026.1:0-4536 GCA_051650125.1 Sarcina sp.
TAGATTCCTTTGATTTGTCAAGCTGGTTTCTTTCATTTTCCATTTGTTGTTTTTCAAGACCCATGGCTTCTCGCTCTGCAATCATTTTCACCATCATTTTTTCTAGATCTTGCTTTTGCTGGTTGGTCTGAGATATTTCTTTCTCCAACACTTTTCTTTGTTGTTCAGTTGCCAGATTTTCATTGTCCTCTTTTTCTTTTTGTAGTCTGATTTGGATTTGTAACTCCTCCTCTTGTCTCTGCATATCCAGCCACTTCTTTTCAAGGTCAATTTTATCTTTTTCAAGTGTGGCTTTGGTAGCATTTAAGTCTTCCTTTTGCTTTTCTATTTCATCACTCATAATCTCCAAGGCAACCTTCTGTTGATTTATGTCTTCAAAATGTATCCTATCTTGTTCTCTTTCCTGTTCCAATGTTGCTTTTTTTTTATCCAAGTTTTGTATCTTCAACTTGGCTTTTTCCAGAGCATTCTTTATGTCTTGTATTTCACCTTCCATAGATTCCTTTGATTTGTCAAGCTGGTTTCTTTCATTTTCCATTTGTTGTTTTTCAAGACCTATGGCTTCTCGCTCTGCAATCATTTTCACCATCATTTTTTCTAGATCTTGTTTTTGCTGGTTGGTCTGAGATATTTCCTTCTCCAACACTTTTCTTTGTTGTTCAGTTGCCAGATTTTCAATGTCTTCTTTTTCTTTTTGTAGTCTGATTTGGATTTGTAACTCCTCCTCTTTTCTCTGCATATCCAGCCACTTATTTTCAAGGTCAATTTTATCTTTTTCAAGAGTGGCTTTGGTAGCATTTAAGTCTTCCTTTTGCTTTTCTATTTCATCACTCATCATCTCCAAGGCAACCTTCTGTTGATTTATGTCTTCTAAATGTGTCCTATCTTGTTCTCTTTTCTGTTCCAATCTTGTTTTTATTTCATCCAAGTTTTGTATCTTCAACTTGGCTTCTTCCAGAGCATTCTTTATGTCTTGTATTTCACCTTCCATAGATTCCTTTGATTTGTCAAGCTGGTTTCTTTCATTTTCCATTTGTTGTTTTTCAAGACTCATGGCTTCTCGTTCCTCATTCATTATCGACTTCATTTCTTCTAGCTCTTGTTTTAAATTGCTGTTTATGGACTTTTCTTGTTCAAGATCTTGCTTCTGGGTGTATGTTTCTCTCAAGATTTGGTCAATTTCATCTCTTTCTTGCTTCATCTTATCCCTGGAAGTATTTTCCAATTCTTGTTTCTGCAGTTCAAATTCCATTTTCATCTTTTCCAGATTTGTCCTATCCTGCATTATGTCTTTTAACTTATCTTCAAGAATTTGCCTTTCTTCATTTAACTCCATTTCTCTTTGTTCAAGAAGTTCTTTTTCTGTTATTGTCTTCTTTTCCATTTCTTTCCTTTCTTTCATAATTTGCTTCTGGAAACCTTCCATTTGTTTCCAGTTCTTTTGTATTTCTTCCCTTTCTTTCTCTACCTCTTGTTTTTGCTGGTTGATCTGAGATATTTCTTTCTCCAACACTTTTCTTTGTCTTTCAGTTGCCAGATTTTCATTGTCCTCTTTTTCTTTTTGTAGTCTGATTTGAATTTGTAACTCCTCCTCTTGTCTCTGCATATCCAGCCACTTCTTTTCAAGGTCAATTTTATCTTTTTTAAGAGTGGCTTTGGTAGCATTTAAGTCTTCCTTTTGCTTTTCTATTTTATCACTCATCTTCTCCAAGGCAACCTTCTGTTGATTTATGTCTTCAAAATGTATCCTATCTTGTTCTCTTTCCTGTTCCAATCTTGTTTTTATTTCATCCAAGTTTTGTATCTTCAACTTGGCTTCTTCCAGAGCATTCTTTATGTCTTGTATTTCACCTTCCATAGATTGCTTTGATTTGTCAAGCTGGTTTCTTTCATTTTCCATTTGTTGTTTTTCAAGACTCATGGCTTCTCGTTCCTCATTCATTATCGTCTTCATTTCTTCTAGCTCTCGTTTTAAATTGCTGTTTATAGACTTTTCTCGTTCAACATCATGCCTCTGGATGTATATCTCTTTCGAGATTTGATCAATTTCATCTCTTTCTTGCTTCAGATTCTCCCTGACAGTGCTTTCCATTTCCTTTATCTGCAATTCAAATTCCAATTTCATCTTGTCCAGATCTGTCCTATCCTGCACTATTTCTTTGACCTTATTCTTGAGAATTTGCTGTTGTTCATCTAATTCTTTCTCCCTTTGTTCAAGTAGTTTGTGGTTTATTATACATTTTCTTTTAATTTCCTCAATTTCCTTTTGCTCTTTTATAATTTGTTCTTTCAAACTATAAACTTGTTCCAAATTATTCTCTCTACAAATTTTACATTTATCCTCTTCTATGTCCCCTTTATTGTTTAGAAGCAGTTGGTTTTGTTGAGCTAGGCTAGTCTCTCCGTTCTGCAGTTTCAGTTTTGCCTCTTTTGCACTATCTGTGTCATTTAATGATCTTTGTGTATCTATCTTGATATGCCTTTCTTTATTTTTTTCTTGTAATGTGGCTTTCAATTCTTCATTTTTTTGCTTTATTTTGGCACTCATTATCTCTAAATTGCCTCGTTCTATCATATTCTGTTCTGCTTTGTTTTCAACTTCTCTTTGTCTTCGCTGAATTTGTATCTTCAACATTCTTAGCTCTTCTTTTTCTCTTCTAAGTACTTCCTCTTTTTGCCCGATTTCTAATTTAATATGTTGCAACATTTCTCGAATGTGTTCAATTTCTATAACTAGTCTTTCCATTTCTGCCCTAATAGTAATGTCCTCCTCTGCTACTAGTTTGTGTCTTGCCATTCTATTTTCAAAATAAATTTTGGTGTTCCATGCAATTTCTCTTGTTTGTTCAATCATGTCAATGCGGTTAACAAGCTCATAATTTATGTCTTCTTCATCTTCCATGTCTGAAGTGAATTTAACAACACTCTTCTCAAGTCCCTTTTTTGCCATTTGTATTTGAGCTTCAACACATTCTATCTGATTTCTTTTTTGTTCAATTTCTTTTTTTTCTTTCTGCATTCTCTTGATTATTTGCTCTAGTTCATCTTTTTTCCTTGTCACTTTCTTCATCTTTAGATCAAGATCTTTTCTTTTGCTTTCCATCTCTTTTTGTACAATTTCCATTTCTGACGTCTCTCTTTTTATCCTCTGCGCCATTTCCTCCAGTTCATTTTTTTGTTGACTAATTTCCTTCTTGACCTGTTGTAACTTTTCCATCTCATTGTTTACAAGACACAATTTTTCTTCAATGTCATTCTTTTGTTTAGGTATCTCAGCCTTCATCTGTTTTGTTTCATTTTTTTCACTCTTAGTCTCTTCTGGTTTGTTCTCATCATTCTGTTTCTGTAAGACATCACTCACCTGATCATGTCTATACATTTCCTTCAATGCCTCATCTGTTTTGGGCCCCACATCTTTCTCCTGCTTCCTCAACCTAGCTTTTTTATTTTTTTCAGTAGCATTTTTATAGCATTTTAATGTTACAGCATCCACTAATCCCAGATTGTTCTTCCTCTGGTTTGTTTCTTCAATATGACTCTCATTTTTTTCTTTCTTCTGTTCTGTTTTTTGTACGCTTATTCCAACCTTTTCCAAAGTATTTTCCATGTTCCATGTATTTTCCTTCGGCATAGATGCCTCAGACAACTTAAACCTTGTACTTTTATTTTCTATTTTTTGTTTTTCAAGGGTGATGGCTTCTTGTTCAGCATAAAATGTTGCCCTAATTTCTTCTAGCTCATTTCTTAAATTGTTGTTATGGGAAATATCCTTTTCAATATTAATTTTTTCTGTTTGCAAGTAATTAATCAACTGATTAAGTTTCTCCTTCTCCTGTTTGATTATTTCTCTAGCAATGTCTATTTCACGTAACTGTGCTTCAGATTCAGTTTTTATCTCAGCCAGATTACATTTATCTTTAACAATTTCTTTCATGTTCTCCTCCAAAATTTTATTTTGTTTTTGAATTTCTGTCTGCCGTTGGTCAAGTAGCATATTATCAATAATCATATTGTTTTTGGTTTCCTCCAGTTCATTTCTCTCTTTTATAATTTGCTCCTTAAGAGTGTCAAGTTCTTTCCTTGTCCTCAGGATGTATTCCCTTTCTTTTTCTGACTCCTCTCTTTGATGCTTGATCTCGCTCATTTCTTTATCCAGTACTTCTTTGTGTTTTTCTATTGCCATTTGATAACTGTCCTCTTTTTCCTTTTGAATTATTATTTGCTGTTGCAAGCTGTTTTTCTTGTCCTGGATCTTTTGATTCTCAAGAACGATAACCTCTTGATCAACACTTAATTTTGCCTTTATTACTTCTAAATCTTTTCTTGTATTCTCATTTAAGAGGCTGTTCTTTTCAGTTACTTTTTTTTCCATTGCCATTTCATTTATTTTTGTTTCAAGTTCTATTCTTATCATATCAAACTTACTTCTCTCCTCCATCATTTCCTTTACCTTTTCATCCAGAATATCTTTTTGTTGATTCAGCTCAGTCTCCCTTTGGTTAAGTAAATCTATATCTGCCTTGTCTTTTCTCTCTT
>JBOFIK010000027.1:0-39750 GCA_051650125.1 Sarcina sp.
TAAGTTCCCTTCGAGACCAGGAGGTTGATAGGTCAGAGGTGTACGCATGGCAACATGTTTAGCTGACTGATACTAATAGAACGAGGGCTTGACCAATGATATTTAGGCTATTATATATGTGTAATTTTAAGAGAATATCTCTTAATCAATAATCTGGTAATTATGCTCTTTAAGGTAACACCCGTTCCCATTCCGAACACGATGGTTAAGCTTTTAGAGGCTGATGGTACTGCACGGGCAGCTGTGTGGGAGAGTAAGTTGTTGCCAGATTTATAATAATCCGGAATAGCTCAGCGGTGGAGCAGTCGACTGTTAATCGAAAGGTCGTGGGTTCAAATCCCACTTCTGGAGCCAATTATCTAGTGGTTATGCCGTTTAAGGTAACACCCGTTCCCATTCCGAACACGATGGTTAAGCTTTTATGGGCCGATGGTACTGCACGGGCAGCTGTGTGGGAGAGTAGGTTGTCGCTAGGTTTGTAAAGATCAAAGATTTTTCTTTGATCTTTTTTTTTGTGTTTTTTTATAATAATTTGCATATTATATTTTTTTGAGATAAAATTTAAATGTTGTTTAATCTGATAAAATTTATGAGGTGAAATACATATGATAAAAACTAAAGTAATAAGTTTAGCAATGGCAGGGATTGTCGGAGTAGGTGGAACAGTTGCCCTTATACAAAAAATAGATTGGAATGGAAAAGCTACTTTAACAAAAACAAGTACAAATGTAGAAACATATGTTCAACAAACAAATGTTGCTATGCAAAAGTCGGAGGCTGTAATAGAAAAACAAAATGAGGAAATAAAAAATTTAAAAAGTGAAAATTCAAACTTAAATTCAAAAATTACTCATTTAAATACACAATTAAATGATGAAAATGAAATGATCTCATCATTAAATAAAGTAATAGCAACCTTGAATGGAAGCACTGATTATAAACATATGACAGTGGCACAAAAGAAAAAAACATTGAATAATTTATTAAAAGATTGGGGCTATGGTAATATGTCGATTTCAATTGCTGATAAGATATTCTCATGGACAGATGGCTGGGGTCTTTATCAAGTACAAGGTAATAACTCTACTAATAAAAATACAATAACTAAAGTAGATCAGTCAAAATAAGAAGAGTACACTTAAATAGTAAAAAGAAAGTAAGATTTCTTTAAATTAGAAGTATAATTTACAAAAGAGGAAGGTATTTACATATGTTAAAATTAAAAGTTGCAGGAATAATAGGAAGTATAGTTGTTGGAGGAGGCCTTATAATAGGACTTATAGGATTCAGTGGTAAAACTGCATTGCAAAATACTTCAAATAAAGTACAAGCTTATGTTCAGAGTACAGGGAATGCTATGAATAAGGCTCAGGGGGTAATAACAACTGATAGAAGTAACATAAAAGCACTAGGGAATAATGTTGATAAACTTACAAAGACAAAAAATGATTTGCAAAATAATGTAAAAAAATTAGATGGTGATTTAGCTAATGCTAAAAATTCAGTTTCATCAGCAAAGGCACAGATTGCAGAAGATCAAAATAAAATAAATGCATTAAACACTAAAATTAAAACATTACAAACTCAAGTAACAAATAATGCAAGTGAAATAGCGAATTTAAAAGGACAAATAAAAGAATTAGAAGGGAATATAGCTACTTTAAATAATACTGTAACTAAAAAAGAAGCAGAGATAAGTAGTTTAACAACAAGTTTAGCTAATTCTCAAAAAAATTTAAAAACTGTCCAAGGAAATTTAGTAGCAGAAACTGCTAAGTTAGCTACAACTAAAGCAGAACTAACAACAGCAAAAGCTAAGGAGGCTAGTTTAACAACTGACCTTAACAATAGTAATACTAAATTAGATACTGCTAATAAAGATTTAAAAGGGTATCAACAAGCATATAACTATGAAAAAGGACAAGTTCAAGAAGCAAATGATGCAGTTAAAACACAAACAACACAAATTGATTCATCATTAGCAAAAGGTAATGCTAATTTAGCAAACTTTAATCAATTCTTAAATAGTCAAACAAGTGTAAGTAGTAAATAAGTTATTATTTAAATAATATAGTAAAGCCTCAACATAAATTGAAAAAAGATTTATGTTGAGGCTTTTTTTATAAAATAAGATGATATATAATGAAATACAAAAAAAAGTTAAGGTTTCTTGACAGTATTAAATTAAGAGTGTATATTATAAATATAGACACCCCCCTAGGGAGGGGGTTAGAGGGAGAAGTTGTTATGAATGATGATAAAAAGAAAGCAGTTCAATTGCTTAAAACAGCAAGAGGACAAATAGATGGAATAATAAAAATGATAGAAGATGAAAGATACTGTATTGATGTTTCTAATCAAATCATGGCGTCACAAGCTTTAGTTAAGAAGGCTAATAAGTATATTCTTTCTCAACATTTAAACAGTTGTGTTATAGCAGCTATGGATAATGCAGAAGCTAAAGAAGAAAAAATACAGGAACTTGATAAGATTATATCTAAATTATTAGAGAGTAAATAATTTGTTTGATAGATAGTTATAAAAAATTACAAAACACAAATGAGGATGGTGATACACAATGGAACAAAAAGTACTTAAAGTTACAGGAATGACCTGTGCTGCTTGTGCAGCATCTATTACAAGAGTTTTAAATAAAATGGATGGTGTGGAAAGTGCTGATGTTAATTTAGTAGCTGAAGAACTTAAGCTTAGTTATGATTCTAAGATAATCAATTTGGAGAAGATTAGGCAAAAGGTTGAAAAAATCGGCTTTGGAATAGAAAGTAATAGTCAAATAAGTGAAGTTTATAAGGTTGATGGTATGAGCTGTGCTGCTTGTGCGGCATCTATTGAGAGATCACTTAGCAAGCTTGATGGAGTGGATAAAGCTGTTGTTAACTTTGCAAATGAAAGTGTTTCACTTATATATGATGAGGACAAAGTATCTTATGAAGATATACAAAAAAGAGTTCAAAAAATAGGTTTTTCTTTTAAAAAAGATTTGAAAGAAGTAACTTATAAAGTTGAAGGTATGAGTTGTGCTGCTTGTGCTGCATCTATTGAAAGAATTTTAAAGAAGATGGATGGAGTAGAAGATGGAGTTGTTAACTTTGCAGCTGAAACTGTAAGTTTTGCTTATGATACTGAAAAAGTTAGAATGAGTGAGGTAAGGTCAAAACTTTCAAAACCTGGTTTTACTTTAGTTGATTTAGAAGAAGAAGAGAAAAATATTGATGGTGAGAAAAAAAGTGAAGTAACATTTACAAGGAATAGATTGATACTTACAGCATTATTTGCAATTCCTGTATTTATTATTTCTATGGGAGAAATGGTAGGAATGCCACTTCCAAGTTTCATGTCACCAGAGCAGTCACCTTTAACATTTGCAGCTGTGCAACTTATCTTAACAATTATAGTATTCTACTTTGGAAGAAGTTTCTTCAAAGTTGGATTTAAGAGTTTATTTGCTGGTGTGCCTAATATGGATTCGTTAATTTCTATTGGTGCTGGAGCAGCATTTGTATTTAGTGTATATGCAATGATTAAAATAGGTATGGGATTCCCACACTTTGCACATGAATTATACTTTGAATCAGCAGCTATTATTATTGGATTTGTAAGTCTTGGTAAGTTCTTAGAGAGTGTTGCTAAAGGTAAGACTTCTGATGCTATTAAGAAATTAATGGGACTTGCTCCTAAGACTGCTATTATTATTATTAATGATAAAGAACAAGAAGTTTCTATTGATGATGTTAGAGTTGGAGATTTAATTGTTGTTAAGCCGGGTGAAAAGTTACCAGTTGATGGCGATATAGTTGAGGGTAAGACATCTATTGAAGAAAGTATGCTTACAGGAGAGAGTATTCCGGTTGAAAAAACTATTGGAGATCCTGTTTTCGGTGCTAGTATTAACAAAAATGGTAGAATTGTTTATAAAGCTACTAAGGTAGGTAAGGATACAGTTATTTCTCAGATAGTTAAACTTGTTAAAGATGCACAAGGATCAAAAGCTCCAATAGCTAAGACTGCTGATATTATTGCAGGTTATTTTGTACCAGTAGTTATTACACTTGCTGTTCTAGCTAGTATTTTCTGGGGATTTGATGGACAAAACTTGGAGTTTGTTATGACTATATTTATAGCAGTTCTTGTTATTGCTTGTCCTTGTGCACTTGGACTTGCTACACCAACAGCAATTATGGTTGGTACTGGAAAAGGTGCTGAACATGGTGTGCTTATTAAAGGTGGAGAATCACTTGAAGCTACTGGAAGAATTCAAACTATTGTTTTTGATAAAACAGGAACTTTAACTGAAGGAAAACCAGTTGTGACAGATGTCCTAACAGAGAAATACTCTGAAAGTGAAATTCTTGCTATTGCAGGAGCAGCAGAAAAAGGTTCAGAACACCCACTTGGTGAGGCAATAGTTAAACATGCTGAGGAACTTGGTTTAGAACTTAAAAAAATTGATAAATTTACAGCTATACCTGGTAAAGGGATAGAGGTAAGTATTGATTCTAAAGATATATTTATAGGAAATAAAAAACTTGTAGATGAGCAAGATGTTGTTATATCAGGCAAATTTGGACAAGAATCTGAAAGACTTGCACAGCAAGGAAAAACTCCTATGTATATGATTATAGATGGAAAACTTGAGGCGATTATTGCTGTGGCAGACACTGTTAAACCTTCAAGTAAGAAAGCAGTTCAAATACTTACTAAAATGGGTATTGAAGTTGTTATGCTTACAGGGGATAATAAGAAAACTGCTGAGGCTATTGCTAGAGAACTTGGTATTTCAAGAGTAGTTGCAGAGGTACTTCCACATGAAAAAGCGGAAAAAGTTAAAGAAATTCAAGCCGAAGGCAAAAAAGTAGCTATGGTTGGAGATGGAGTTAATGATGCTCCTGCACTTGCTATTGCTGATGTTGGAATGGCTATTGGATCAGGAACAGATATTGCTATGGAATCTGCTGATATAGTTCTTATGAGAAGTGATATTATGGATGTTATTGGAGCTATTCAGTTAAGTAGAAAAACTATGAGAAATATTAAAGAGAACTTATTCTGGGGATTAATATTTAATATAATTGGTATCCCAATTGCTATGGGTGTTCTTCACTTATTTGGTGGACCACTTCTTAATCCTATGATTGGTGCATTTGCAATGAGTTTTAGTTCAGTAACAGTTCTTTTAAATGCATTAAGATTAAAAACATTTAAACCTAAATTAGACTTATAAAATATAGAGTTTAGGGAAAGCTAGAAATAACTTCATAATTAATGAATGGTTAGTTTCTAATGTGAGAGGTAAAATTCTCTCAAAATTTACAGCTCCCTACGGGAGCTGTAATATAAATATGATTTTAAACTGTAATAATTTTTTTTCTTAATTGGAAAGTTTTAGAGTTATAATCAAAGAAAATGCCATAACAAGAGGCATTATATCTTGTGAATTTAAAATGAGGTGATAATAATGAAAACAGTTAAAATAGAAGGTATGTCATGTGAAAAATGTGTTGCTAATGTAGAAAAAGCTTTAGCAGATGTTTCAGGTATAACAAAAATGGATGTAACAGTAGGTCAAGCTATAATCGAAGGTGAAGTTTCAAATGAAGTTTTAACAGAAGCTATTGAAGATTTTGGATTTGATGTTATCGAAATAAAGTAATATAATATTATATGGTAAAGACAAGCTTATTGGTGCTTGCCTGAATCTATGGTTTAGTATAACGATGAGTTATAATAAAAAATGCCTATGCAATTTAACTTTGCATAGGCATTTTTTATTGAAGTGAAAAGCAAATTTCTAATTTATCTACATTACATAGTAATTTTAAATTTCTTCATAAGATATGTAAAGTTGAAAAATTTATATATTATAAATTTTTATAAAATGTTAAAATTAGGTAATCATAGATTTAAGGGTGTGGAGTTATGTTTCTTAGCAAATCAAATATCTATATTATTTTAAAATCAATTATGATGGTAGGTGTTGTTGGTTTTAATTTAGCATTCAATCAAAAAGTTAATTATTTTTTACTAGCTTTGTACATATGGATTAATATTGGATTTTTTATATTTAATGAATTCTGCAAAAGTGAGAAGTATAAAAAATTTTGTGAGGTAGTTCAAATTATATTGTTAATATTATTTTCTATAAAAGGAATTAAATTAAGTTTAATTACAATAGTAATGATATTTGTGACTAAAATAAAGTTTGATATATGGGGAGGCCTTTTAAGTTTAGGTTTTTTAATTATAACTAGTATGATTATTGAATCTAACACAGAAGTTTTATTTTATTTATATCTAAGTATTTTATATATGTTTATGTATTACTGTAATACTAATTTATTTGATAGGATTATAAAACTTGAGAAATTAGAGGATAAAGGAAGAAATGAACTTATTAAATTAAAGGATAAGTCTGAGAAAAGTTTGGAGAAATCTAAGCAAAATATAAAACTTGCTAGACTTGAGGAGCGTAATGAACTTGGTAGAAAAATGCATGACAGAATAGGACATATTATTGCAGGGTCACTTTTAAGACTTGAAGCAGCTAAGATAGTTATGGGAATTGATAAGGTCAAAGGTGAAGTTATGATTGATGAGGTTACAGATAATTTGCGTTCAGGTATGGAGGATATTAGAGATATTGTTCACAAAACTACACCTTTAAAAGAAGAGATAGGAATTAATAGAATAAGGAATTTATTGATTGAAAAGCTTAATCATAGTGGAATTGATTTTGAGGTTTCGTTTAGTGGTGATTTAAGTGTTATAGAATATTCACTTTGGAATACAATAGAGGAGTTTGTGGTTGAAATGTCTACTAATTCTATAAAATATTCAAGGTGTAGCAAAATGAATTTTCATATAGATATAATGAATAAGATTATAAAGATACAGTTTAAAGATGATGGAGTTGGGGGTGATAAAGTAGTTAAGGGATATGGACTTAGTAAGATTGAGGAGGAAGTTATTTCTATTGGTGGCAGATTTATTATTGATGGAAAGAATGGATTTAATGCAGTAATTTTAATAAACAAATAGGGGGTAAGTATTTTGAAAATTATTATAGCAGATGATGATAGTCTTATAAGAGAAAGTCTTAATATAATTTTAGGGATAGATAAAGATATTGAGGTTGTAAAGACTTTTGAGAATGGAAAAGATGCTAGTGATTTTATATTATGTAATAAGATTGATGTAGCACTTTTAGATGTTAGAATGCCAGTTATGAATGGTGTGGATGCAGCTAAAATTATAAAAGATAATACTGATACAAAGGTTGTTATACTTACAACTTTTGATGAGAAAGAATATATAGATAAAGCTATGGCATATGGTGCTAATGGTTATTTATTAAAAAATACTAAGCCAGATAAGATAATTGATACAATTAAGATGGTCTATGCAGGGAATTCAGTTATTCAGCAAGAGGTGTTAGAAAAGATAACTATGGGGATAAAGTCTAAGGAGATAGAGGAACTTGATACTAATATTTTTACTCAAAGAGAGCTAGATATAATCAAAGAAATTACTAAAGGGTCGAGTAATAAAGAGATAAGTAAGAGTATTTATATATCTGAGGGAACTGTGAGGAATTATATAACTTCTATTTTGCAAAAAACAGGTTTAGAACATAGAACACAGATTGCTATAAAATATTTGGGTAAAGTATAGAAAAATAGCAAATACTTAAAGCATAAATAACTTTAAGTAGAAAGGTGGATATTATGACTCATATATTTAATAGTCAGGAAATTACAAAGATACCAAAGATAAAAGATTTAGAAAAAGTTAAGGAGCTTAGTGTTTATGATAACAAGATAAAAAATATAGATTTAGATGTTTATAAAATGACTAATATGGAAATTTTGAATTTATCTAAAAATGAAATAGAAGAAATACATTCTGATATGAAAAATCTTAAAAAGCTTAGGATTGCAGATTTAGGATTTAATAAGATTAAAGAGATTCCAAAGGAAATTGGTGAGCTTAACAATTTAGATAGGTATTTATATTTACATAATAATCAGCTAGAAAGATTACCAAATGAAATTTGTAATTTAACAGCATTAAGATATATAAATATAAGTAATAACAAAATAAAAGACTTACCTAAATGTATTGATAAGTTTGACTGTCTTGTGGAACTTAGAGCAATGAATAACGAGATTAGTTGTTTGAGTGAGACGTTTTTCAATTTATTAGCACTTAGAAATTTGAATCTTAATGGAAATAAAATTGAACGTATTTCAGAGAGTATTTGTAATTTAAAGAATTTAAGGGTTCTAGAACTTTGTGATAATAAGATAGGGGAATTACCACAAACAATTGATTTTTTAAAATATTTAAGAAGACTTAATCTTAGAAATAATAAGCTTAAGAAACTTCCAAAGGAAATTGGTGGAGTAAGGAATCTTATAGAACTTGATTTAAGAGGAAATGATTTAGAGGAACTTCCACTTGAACTTTTAAGTCTTAAGAAATTAGAGAGAGTAGATTTAAGGTGGAATAGTAAAATTGAGTATAGTGAAATTATAGAACAATTAGAAAGACAAGGATGTCTTGTATATTATTAAAAAGTAGATTATCTGCCTAGTGTAGATAATCTTTTTTTATGACAAATGTCATATGAAGTTATGACTTTAATCAATGAACAATAATTTGATTTTGAACTACAATGATATCAATAAGACAAATACGAGGGGGTATTTAGAGATGTTCGCAGTAGAGATAAAAGATTTAAATAAAAAGTTTGGAGATTTTACAGCAGTAAATAATCTTTCACTCAAAATAAAGAAGGGGCAAATTTATGGATTATTAGGTCCAAATGGTGCGGGGAAGAGTACAACAATAGGAATTATATGTGGGCTTTTAAAAGTTACGGGTGGAAAAGTTAGTGTTTTAGATGTTGATGTTACTAAGAGGATGAAGGGACAGAATAAAAAGATAGGATATGTTCCACAAGATATATCAGTTTACTTAGAGCTTACAGCTTACGAAAATTTAAAGTTCTTTGGTCAGATTTATGGATTAAGAGGAAAACAGTTAGAGGAAAGGATAGATTTTGCTTTAGAGTTTACAGGACTTTCAGATGTTAGAAAGAAAATGGCAAATGAATTTTCTGGAGGGATGAAGAGAAGACTTAACATAGCCTGTGCAATACTTCATAAGCCAGAGATTGTTATTATGGATGAGCCAACAGTTGGAATAGACCCACAGTCAAGGAATTCTATATTAGAAGCAGTTAAAAAACTTAATGAGAGTGGAGTTACTGTTATTTATACAACTCACTACATGGAAGAGGTTGAGGCTATATGCTCAGAGATAGCAATTATAGACCATGGTGAGGTTATAGTTTCTGGTAGCAAGGAAGAACTTAAAAGTATAGTTAGTGAGCATAATATATTAGAAGTATCTATTAATAATGAAGAGGCTAATTTAGATGGGCTCTCAGAAATAAGAGGAGTATCTAAGTTTGATTTTAAAGAAAACAAAATAACTATTTTTTGTGATAAAGAAGTTAATAACTTAAACAGTATAATAGAGTTTCTAGGTTCTAAAGATATAAAAATTTCGAATATTGGGTTTAAAGATATAAATTTAGAAACAGTATTTTTATCACTTACAGGAAGAAGTCTTAGAGACTAGGGGGTAGCTATGTTAGGAATAATTAAAAGTATATTTATAAAGAATTTTAGAGCACCTGCATTTTTACTGTTTTCAGCAATCTTTCCAATAATACTTACAGTGGTAATAGGAAATTTAGTGACAGATGCAATGGATACAAGAATAGAACTTGAGCCAAAAACTATTTATTATCTAGATAATGGAGATGAAAAAAACTCTAAAGTGTTAAATGATATTGCAACTAATATGGAATCAGATGAGTTTAAGTTTAGCAAAGTATCTGATGAAAAAGTAGGAATGGATAAGGTAGAAAAAGAGGATGATATTTTTATAAATTTAAATAAAGCTGAAATGGATATATATGTGGATAGCGAAGATGAATTTTACTATAACTATATATCAGCATTTATCACAGCTTATGAAAAAAGAGGTGAGGCTATAACACTAGCAATAAATGAAAATCCAGTTATTGCACAAGAGATATTAAATGATGCACAGCTAGAAGGTATAGAAAAAGAAATTTTAACAGGTGAGAAATCACCAATAGGTGTAGATTACTATGCAGTTACACAAATTGTTATGATAGCTATGTACCTTATGTGTTTTGCACTTGATGGATATTTCTTTGATAGAAGAAAGAAGATTACAGATAGAATAAAATTATCTGGAACTTCAAATTTAAAGTATATAGTAAGTACAACAATAGGATATTTCTTGTTATCATTTTTAGTTACAGGACCAGGAGTTTTATTTTCTAAGTATGTAATAGGAGTTAACTGGGGTGAAAATACTTTATTGTGTTATTTAGGAATACAGATAGTAGGTCTTTTAAGTATAGTAATAGGAACTTTATTAGCATTTATATTTGATGAAAAAGAGAAAGTTTTTGCAATAATACAAGGGGCAGTAATACCAACTTTATCATTTTTAGGGGGAGCATATATTGCAATAGATTTTGCACCAGGAACTAAGCTTGGTTTGATATCTAATATATCACCGATAAAAGTAATTAGTGAGGGGATATTTGCAAGCATATATGAAAAGGATAATACATTGCTTATAAATGGTTCACTTATTTATATTGCAATTGCAATTGTGCTTATTTTGGTTACGGTTAAAGTTATGGATAGGAAACAGGAGGCAAGAATATGAGAAGTGTTTTAGTTTTATGGAAAAACAATATGAATCTTATGGCTTTTAAAAGTTTAAGTAAATTTATAATACTAATTATAGCACCAGTATTGGTATCCATAGCAATGCTTAAGTTTATCCCAGTTACAAATGGTTTAACAATAGGGGTTATAGATAATAGTAAAACAGTGAGTTCGGAGCATATTATAGATGTGCTTAAAGAAAATCCACATATTAAAATTAAAAATATAGAAGATGACATGGTAACAACTGAATTTGCAAATAATAGGGTATCTGCAGTTGTTAGGTTTGATAAGGATTTTGAAAAAGATATTATAAATGGTCAAGAGGCTAGTATCAAGATAACAGGAAAAGAAGAGGATAGTACACATGAGATTATAGAAAATACTATTACACCATATATTCAAAACTTAGAAGATATAGGATTAGCTGTTGATGGGGATAAAAAAGAGTTTGAAAATCTTATAGGTGAATACCAAAAAGATAACTTAGTTATAGAGATGAAAAATATTGGTGATGAAAAACAAAACTATGATCAAGTGAAAATAATAATTGGATTTTTAATGATGATAATGATGTATAAGGGATTAACTGGAGCAGAGAGGGTTAACAGTGATAAAAGAGCAGGTGTTTTTTCAAGAGTTATATTATCGGGTGTGAGTACATTTAAATATTATCTAGGAAATATACTTGCTAGTTTAACTATTCTAATAATTCAAATAGTAGTAACACTTGGATTAATTAAAGTTATTTTAAAAATGGATATAGGAATGCAATATACAGAGTTATTCTTTATACTTTTATTAGTAGTTATATTTGCAGTTTCACTTGGAACGGTATGTGTAGCAGTAACAAAGAAATCAGAAACAGCGGGTATAATGGGGAATATAGTAATAATTGTATCACTTATGATTGGTGGTGCATTTATGCCAGTTGAATTTTTCCCAGACTTTGCTGATAAAATATCAAGACTTACACCAGTAAGATGGCTAACAGATATGGTCGCAAATATTCAAGCAGGTGCATCTTTAGCACAAGAGTGGCAATCAATAGTTCTTGTACTATGTTTTTCAGTAGTTATGTTTTTAATTGCAGGATTTGTTACTAATCAAAAAGATAAGAAGTTTGTAGAGAGTTAAGCTAAAAGTTAAATATACTAAAAAAGCACTATCTGCCTAGAATAAGGAAACAGATAGTGCTTTTTTAGTTATTTTGCTAGATACCATCCAGCGACCCAACCAATATGTCCTTGATAGTTGACTTTATACCAACCATCTTTTCTACTTAAGATATTTACTTTTGAAGAGTTAGGAATAGAACCTATAAGTTTTCCATCAACACCATTTCTAAGATGTAGAGAAATACCTCCAGTTTTAACTGTTGCTAAGTCTTCATTTCGTTTAGGAGTAGCAAAACTTTGAACGCCTAAATATGAATTATCATTTCCACACCCAGGAAGATACATTCCACCTTTAGAACCATTTAAATCTCTTACATAAGTAGCTTTTTGAGGGTCAAAATATGCTAATTGATTGTCATTTACATTTGCAAGACCTTTTGATTTATTATACCAAGATACAAATACAAAAGTATGGTCGTTATCATAAGCAAAACATATATCACCAGGCTTTAACTCAGATAAATTTGAAGAAAAATTCCATGATTGATTATGCGCCCATTGCTTAAGTTCAGAAACACTTCCAGTTGGTCCAGGAATGTTATATCCATCCATTCTAAGTAATGATGAAACATAGTATGTGCAGTTATCCATAATACTTCCATGTAAGCAAGTAGCTTCACTAAAAGCATTAACACGATTACTTTTATATTGTACAATATTTAAAAGATTGCCTTGATTACTCGTATTATTATTATGATTTGAAAGTAAAAGAACATTTGAATCTTTAGTTTTTTTAATATTTATATGAGCTGAATTATTAGTTGCAGTAGCACCAATAGCGATACCAGAAATAAGTATAGCTCCAGCTAGAATATTGGTTAATTTATATTTAGACATAAGTAAAAAACTCCTTTTGAGTTATAATTTAAATTGAAAACACTAGTAGAATTAACCATATATAGAATTGAAAAGCAAATTAAGTGTTTTGTACAAAACAAAGAAATTATGATATTGAAATAGTAAATTGACAATTATCAATACATCTTATAAGTGTATTCAACTAAAATTTCAATGTAATATTCTAATTTATCAAAAATATTACATTAAAAATATTTTTTTATTAATATAGTTATAAATAATATGAAAGATAAATTTTGGGAATTGTACATTGTTTTAAAATGATATTAGAAAATTAAGTTAGAGTGGGTAAACTTAAAATATATAAAGTGAGGCACTGAAATGGAAAAAAACAAAAATACAAAAAGAAGAGTAAGATGGTTTGAGATTGTATCTGATAAATGTAGAATTTATCTAAATACAAAAAAGCCTTTAATCAAAATCTGCTTAAAGGCTTTTTATAAATTAAGTTAACTAAATTTGTGGAGTAGGTGAGTTTACAGTTAATTTCTCTTCTATGTGGAATACATTCCAACAGATTAAAGATATTACCCAAACTGATACAAATAGTACGACAAGAGCAAGTCCCATTACACTAAAGTTTAGACCTTGTAACCATCCCCAAAATCCTGAGTTCCAACCTTTTTCCATAGCAAATACTTGACCGATTTCTATAAGACCTATGAAACCAGCAGCTATTATTGAAAGTACTGTGATAGTCATGTTGTAGTATATTTTTTTAACTGGTGAAGTAAGTACCCATTGGTAAGCAGTAGACATGAAGAATCCGTCTATTGTATCCATAAGACACATACCAGCTGTGAATAAGATTGGGAAAGCTATAACAGCTGTCCATGGAACACCTTGAGCTGTTGCAGTTGCTGATGTGGCAAGAACTGCTATTTGTGTTGCCGTATCAAATCCAAGACCAAATAAGAAACCTATGATATATATGTGCCAGTTTTTGTTAGCTATGTTAAGTATGTGATTTACTGAACGGTTTACAAAACCTTTATCAGGTCTTTCAAGACTTTCTTCAGTATATGTACCATTTCTCATTTCTCTAAAAGTTTTCATCATATTCTTTAAGATAACGAAGTTAGCTATTGCTAAAAGTATAAGGAATACTGCTGAAATCACAGTTCCTATAACTCCACCAACTGCTTGGAATTCTGGGATTGATTTTTTAGCCCAGTGAACTGCGAAGATTGTGATAACTCCCATGATCATAACTACTGTTGAGTGACCAAGTGAGAAGAAGAATCCAGCTCCTCTAGTTTTTCCACCTCTTTGAACCATTTTACGAGTCATATTATCGATACATGCTATGTGGTCACAGTCAAATGCGTGTGCAAGACCAAATGTTAAAGATAATACCCCCATTCCTAAAAGTGTTGGGAATTTGAAAACTCCAGTCGAAAGAAATATTATTCCGGCTGCAAATAAGAATATGACAAACGCTCCATATTTCATTGCATCTACTTTCCAACTTTTACTACTATTGCGCATAAAAAAATGCTCCTTTCATTGTACCTTATTGTACAAAATGTAAATTTAAATTTTGTATGTAAAATCTAAAGCTATAAATATTAAATTATTTCATTTAAGTTGTGAATCCATAATTTTGAATTAATAACTTAAATGAATTTAATTTATAACTTTATTGAAACCAATAATAAAATTAAATGTTTATTTTTAAACAAAATGTCATATTAGAACCAACAAAAGTAATTCTACCTAGTATTTCTATTACTTAAAACTCATAAGACATTCAAAACTTTTACGAATTTATTAATGAATGATGTCAAAATAATTTCTGATAATGAGAATCATATTGTGAAAAAGAATAGATTGATACGTTCATTGCAATTGATAAAGTATAATCAATAAGATGATAAAGAATACTCTTAAATGAAATAATATTTTAAGAAAAGTTGAAATTTAATTTAAAAAAATGAAATGATAATGGTGCTATTTTACATAATAATATTCTTTACATAAGTTTTAAAAGATTCTGTATTAGGGTATAATTTAGATAATATTATATGAATGGAGATTATAAATTTGAGTATAGGAATTGATAAAATAAAAAATATTATATCAAATGGAGAAAGTATTAGTGTTGAATTTAAAGAAAGCAGTATTAAGTTAAATAAAGATGTTTTTGATAGTGTTTGTGCATTTTTAAATAGAAATGGTGGAGACATATTTTTAGGGGTTAAAGATGATGGAACTATTTTAGGAATAGAAAAATCTAAAATAGATAAAATAAAAAAAGAGTTTGTTACTCAAATAAATAATATAAATAAGCTGAATCCTACATATTACTTATCACCAGAAGAAGTTTATATAGATGATAAAACAATTTTACATATAAAAGTACCAGAAAGTTCGCAAGTACATAGATGCTCGAATAAAATATATGATAGAAATGAAGATGGGGATATGGATATAACATCTAATACAAATCAAGTAGCAGAAGTATATTCTAGAAAACAATTGATATATTTAGAAAATAAAATATATCCTATTATTAGAATGGAGGATTTAAGGGGAGATGTTATAAATAAAATAAGAAGAATGGCTATGAATCAGAGAGTCAATCATCCATGGGAAGATATGAATGATATTGAAATGTTAAAGAGTGCAGGGCTTTTTAAAAAAGATTATCAAACAGGACAAGAAGGATTTACACTAGCAGGAGTGTTATTACTTGGTAGGGATGAAGTTATAGGATCAATATTACCACATTATAGGACAGATGCCATATTAAGAATTAAAGAGAAAGATAGATATGATGATAGAGATGATATTAGAACTAATTTAATAGATAGTTATGGGAGACTTATGGGATTTGTTGAGAAGCATTTAAATGATAAATTTTATATTGAAAAGGATCAAAGAATAAGTCTAAGAAATCATATCTTTAGAGAAGTTATATCGAATATTTTAATTCATAGAGATTATTCTAATCCATTTCCAGCTAAATTTATTATAGAGTCAAATAGAATTTTCACAGAAAATAGTAATAAACCACATAGACATGGTGAAATTGATCCAAGTAGTTTTTCACCATACCCTAAAAATCCTGTTATTGCAAAAGTATTCAAAGAAATTGGATGGGTTGATGAATTAGGTTCAGGAGTTAGAAATATTTATAAATATAGCAAGTTTTATTCAGGAAAAGAACCGAAATTAATAGAAGATGATATTTTTAAAATTATAATACCGATTGACAGTGAACATGATAGTGAACATGATAGTGAACATGATAGTGAACATGATAATAATGTATTAGAAGATAGGTTGAAAAAGGTTTTAGTTTATTGTAAAACACCTAAGAGTAGAGAAGAGATAGGCGAATTTACAGGGATAAATAGCAGACAATATTTAGCTAAAGTTATAATAAAACCATTATTAGAAGGTAGATATTTAGAGCTAACAATTCCAGAAAAGCCTAGAAGTAAGAATCAAAAATATATAAGTAAAATTAGAAAATAAGAAGTAAGAGGGTAAGTTGAAAAGACTTACCTTTTTTATGAATATTAGCAATATGTCATTCGTTATTTTAGGTAGGGTTATATGATGAAGATATGAAAAAATAATTATAGTGGGTAGATGATAAGTAATGACTTATAATTATCTTAATACAAAAATTCAAAGTTAAGGGGTAGGGGCAATGAAATTAACAATTGGACAAGTAAGTAAAATTTTTGGTATTAGTACAGATACTTTGCGTTATTATGATAAGAATGGAATATTGAATCCAGAAGTTAGTAGTGAGAATGGTTACAGATTTTATGATTTAAAACATTTAGAGAAGTTAGGACTTATTATTGGAATGAAATACTTAGGTATATCACTTGCTGAAATTAAAGCTATTATAGATAGTGGAGATATATATGAGTATGAAAATATAATGAATGTTCAAGATGAGATGATAGATAGAAAAATTGAAGAGTTAAAAGGGCTTAAAAAAGCAATAAATGAAAGTAAAAAAATGATTAGTGAAATTATAAGCTTTGAAAATGAATATGATTTTTCAAAGTTAAGTTTAATCAAGGAAAAGAAGAGTTTATATGGATTTAAACTAAAGAAAATTTTAAATTCAGAGAGTTATAAGGTACATGTAAAAGAACTAGAAGAAGATAAGAATTTAGATGTTGAGGATGAAACTTTTGTATACATACAAGATATAGTTATGAACAAAGAAATCAAAGAAGATATTGAGTATGTTTATATGGAGGAAACTATAAAAAGTGAGGCTTTGATTAAAGATTTTATACATGGAAGTAAAGCTGATTTTAGAAAGCAAGAAATAAATGGAATGGTTGTATCAGTAAATTTTTATGGAACTGAGAAGGAAATGGATGAGTATATTATTCCTTTAAGCAAATATTTTAAAGAAGGTAAAGATTGCAAAACATATCTTAAGTTTAATTTCTGTTTACCAAGAAAAGAAGATGAACAATTATACTTTGTAAATATAAAATTAATTCTTTAAGAAAAAAGCTTGACCTTAGACCTACTCCAATCTTTAAGATGATAATTAAGAGATAGAGATTAGAGCAGGAGTGAGGAAAATGAATTTATTAAAAAATAAAATTTTTATAAAAATACTTATGACAGATATTATCCAACAGGGAGCAATTTGGATAAGGAATATAGCGATAATGTTGTTTGTGATGGATGCTACAAATGGTAATCCGCTTGCAATATCAGGGCTTAATATGATGGAGTTTATTCCAATGTTTTTATTAACGTTTGTTGGTGGGATAGTTGCAGATAGATATAGTCCTAAAAAGCTTATGATTATTGGAGATTTATTTAGTTTTATATCATTTATAGCACTTGGTTTTTTAATCAAGGATGGATATATAGTAGCTATATTTATAGCAACTTTCATTTCAGCTATTGTAACACAATTTTCATACCCAGCATCACAAAAGTATTTTAAAGAATGTGTAGATGAAGAAGAGATTGAAACAGCAGTAGGGATATCTCAGATGCTTGCAGCTGTATTTAGTGTTGGGGGACCGGTTCTTGGTTCGTATTTTTACTTTACATTTGGAATGTATAAAACAATTATGATTTTAGCAGTTTTATTTTTAATTTCGCTATGCATTCTTTGGACACTTCCAAAATTAGAAGTAGAAGTTATAGAAGATAGTAGTTTTATAAATGGTACAAAACTAACTTTTAAATATTTAAAAGAAAATCCTGTACTTGCAGTTTTCACAAAGTTATTTTTTATAATTTCGTTTGCAATTGGGATAGCTAATAATTTAGATATATTTTTGGTAACAGATAGGCTTGGTCTTAGTGAAAAGTATTATCAGATATTCTCTGGAATAGCAGGGATAGGAGTTATATTTGGTGGGATAGGGTATGTGGCATTAGCTAAGAAGTTAAAGGATATTAGAATTGTCTATCTTATAATGGGAATATTTTCAGTAACAATGTTCTTTGAAGGATATTCAGAAATTGTTTGGGTAACTATGAGCCTTCAATTTATAGATAACTTTATTGGTGGAATTCTTGGGGGATATGTTATGTCTATTATAATGAAGATGACAAAGCAAGAGTATTTAGGAAAAGTGAATGGACTTACATCTACGGTTATGTACCTTGGGATAATGATAGGAACAGTTTTATCAGGAATAATAGTTAAGATTTTTGGAATAGTATTAGCATTTTCTATTGCAAGTGGTTCGTTTTTAGTTGCGACTTGTTACATATACAGAGTGTATAAAAAAGGTATATTAAGTGGTCTAGACTCACAAAAAGGAACTGAATTACAATGTAATGAAATAAGTAATAGTTGAATTATGAGGGGAGAGAGTTTTAAAACAACTTCTGATAATATGGACAATGTAAATAAATTCGTGGATAATATAAATGTGCTTGATACACTACATGAGTATATGTAAAGCTAGAATGTCATAAATTGTACGGAAATTTGCTAGGCTACTTATAAAGTTAATATAGTAGGAAATATGAGTACAAATAGTGGTGGAATGAGTTCAAAAGCAGAGTACCACAATATAAAATATGGGAGTTGTTTATAATATGGCTATGGATGAAGTGAAATATATAGAGCTATCTAATAAAGTGAAAATTAGTATAAAGAAAAATAATATGCCAAGAGTTCAGTTATTCAAGGCGGATGGTGAGCAAATCACACAACCAGTTGGTTACCCTAGATTTAGAAAAAATGTCTACCAGCAGTTATGTGCAATGGATATAACTAGAGAAGAAGTTGTAAAGACATTAGGAAAGTTAGATACTATAACTAATGATATGGTATTAAAAAAATAAAAAGGATTGTATCATGTTGGAGCATTTCCATTGTGATACAATCCTTTTTTAGATATTAAATTAGTTCGAATTTCTCGCAAACGCTTACAGCTTCCGTAACTATATAGTGAGGAGTATCTACAAGTCTTTCCCTAATTTTTGAGATAATTTCATTATCTAAATCATTTTTATCAAGAGTATAGATAAACTCAAGAGCCTGAACTCTAATAGTTGGGTTATAATCCTCTAAAAGTTGTTTTAAAAGTGTGAAACCACCTTCATTCCAAAATTCTCTTATAAGTGGTGCTCTAGAAAGAATAACTTCAGCCTCAAAGTCATCAAATACATTCACTTTAGAAATTTCAGTTTTTTCTTTTAGTCTAGTTTCATACAAGCCGCAAAGTTCTTTAAACATTTGAGTCTTAATTTCTTTATTACCTTTAACAGCAAGTAGACTTTCTAAGAATGTTAGAAGATATTTATCTAATTCATGCTTTATATCGAGTTGCGTGAAATATTCAATAGCCCTTTCACTTACATCATGACTTTTTGCAAATCTAATTAAGTGATATAAATTATCGTCACCATAAGTTAATGCAATATCAAAATTCTCAGGGGTATTAAATTCTCTAACAGCTGCTTTTACATTTTCTATAATTTCATCATAATTACCTTCTACATGGTATGTATAATGATCTTCTAAATCTGTAATAAACTCATTAAAAGTATCAAGTCCTACAAATTTAATGTCTTCAAAGCGAGTGTTTGTTAAGAAATTTAGATATAGTTTAAGAAGAATTTCGCTATCTACAAAAGCGAAGATTCCACCATATCTATCAAGTTCTAAAAGTAAGCTTGTGAACAATCCATTTATAGCAATACAAAGATCTCTATCTGTAACGCTAAGAGATACTAATTTGTTTAAATCAAGAATTGTAGCAAGTTCAACAGCTATCTCCATTTTGATACTGTTATTAGATAGTGCACCTATCAATAAATGTCTTTGTGACTCGATATCTTCAAGTATGCTCTCAATAGCCATAAAGCTTCTAGCATAATCAATTGCAGTCCAATCAGCACTTACATCTAGTAATTTGAACATATCTTCTTTGAACTCATCAAATTGTATCCATTTTCTAAAGATAAATGATACTGAGTTAGAGAAATGATCAACTTGCCCCAAAAGCATATACTCATTAGAAAGCTCTCTGCAAGTAGCTGTTATAGCAGTCATCTCTATTGCAAGTTTGCAAAGTTCAACATTATCAGTAGTAAGCATGAGTGTTTTAAAAGATTTATAAACTTCATCATTATAGTTAGTTTTGTTAAATTTCTTAGCGAGTATATCTATAATATTTAAAGTTTCAAAACCGACTTTTAATAACTCAGTTTCTAGTTCTTCAGTTGTAATCTCTTTTTTATGTAGTGACTCAATAATTGCAAAAACTTTATCTGTATGTTCTTTTTTTGTTGTTTGATCACCAACAAATCGATGTGAGAATCCAACACTAAGGTTTGAGTTTTCGCTATGTATAATTTCCATTGCCTTGTTATCATTAACAATACCGTCAATAGTATTGTCTAAAATAATATTATAAATTGATTTTTTCATCTATATTACCTCCAAAAGTATTATTAAAAGGCTACTATAATTGTACCCTGTCTGGGTATCTTTTTGTGCTATTAAGAGAAAGTTTATGAAAACAACATCATTAGTAAGTTTGCTATGGAGAAGTCTTAAAAATTCAGATGATTAGGTTAGAGTTTTTGAATAGATTTAGAATCATAAATAGTCTTTTGAAAAAATAGACAAAAAATTGAATTAACTTGCGTGCATACTATCGAATGTGTGATAATTATTTTTAAATAATATAATAGAAGATATGGGGTGGAATTTTGAATAATACAGATATTAGTTTATTAGTTACAAATTATAATGAATTCGATAAGGTTGGTGGATTCTTTTCATCAATGGAATCAAAAAGAGGAAGTGCATTTTCACTAGCTGTGAAAGGAATTAATGTTAGTGCTAAAAGAATAGAAGAGGCAGTTGAAGTTATAAAGAACAATACTTCAGGCTTTTCAAGATTTAGAGGGAATAATTTATATGTAGTTGCAACTAAGATTTCAATACAAGAAGATATGGAAAGAGCCTTTAGTGAAATTAGAACTATTTATAAAAAACTTAAAGAGAAGTTTTCTTCTAGTGATTATCTTATACTAACAGCACTTGTTATCTTTGATGCAAAGGATAAGATTAGTATTGAAACTCTTATAAGTGATACAGATAAAGCTTATAAAATAATGAAAAAAGACCATTACTTTATAACTGGGTCAGAAGATACAGTAACAGCAGCTATGATTGCAGCAACTTCAAAAGATATAAAAAAGAAGATGGTAGATACAGAACTTTATTATACAAAGTTAAAGGCGAAGGGGTATTGGTCTGGTGATGCCTTACAAACATTATCACATATTTTAGTTTTATTTGAGGGGAATGTTGATGAGAATATAGAAAAAGTAGTGAGTTTTGATAAAACACTTAGAGATAATAAAATCAAAATTAAATCAACAACACTACCATTGCTTGCAGTATCAGCATTTTTATCTTCACATCCAAAGGATTTTGCACAAGAAGTTAGAAGGGTGGATGATCAACTGAAAGAAGTAAAAGGCTTTGGTGGTTTTTCTATGGGGTCTGAAGTTAGAAATATGATGTCCGTTGGACTTGTAGCAGTGAATTACTCAAAAGATTTAGATGAAAGCACAAAAGAAAATGTTATAAATATGACTAACTCAATATCATTAACAATAGAAATTGCTATGGAGATGGCAATGATTGCAGCTATGGTAGCAGCATCTTCAGCGGCAGCATCATCAGCAGCAAGTAGTTAATAAAATAAAAGAAAGCAGCATTATCTGAAATAGATAGTGTTGCTTTTGCTTTGCGGAGACATAAGGAGTTTAAAAAATCATTTATATATGTAGAAAAATTCTTTTTCTTATAAGTTTATAAAAATAAAGATTGAAGTATATCATGAGAAATATTTGAAGCTAAGTAAGTTTTGATAATAATTTGAATATGGAATTATAACAATTTAATTTCAGTTATTTTAGTATTTTCATGTGAAAACATTTACTGAGTAGGGAGATTTAAGGGGATAAAAAGCAAAAATATACTATGAGAGGATTTGGGAATTTGGATTTTATTTGTAATTTTTTTGTATTTATAGCAAGTAAATGAATATAAAGTGGTATTAATTTCTTATTTTTGGCAAATAAAACTATTATATTGATAAAATAGCTCTAAATATACGCATTTTGAAGATACGAAATATTAAAAGTGTAGCTTTAAGACATAAATTCATTTCATTTAAAAAAATATATAACATTTATCTGATTGAATAAGGAAAAATTAACTTTATTTATCATTTAACTAGCATTTTCAATAATTTTCACATTAAAAAAGTAGGAGGTATAATTTGTGTCATGCCTTAAACAAGTATGAAAATGTTGATTTGAAAATTTAAATTATAGTGCTTCTGGGAGGAAAGAAAAATGATTATTTTAATAATTATAGTTTTACTGTTGTTTGGATATTTGTTTTATGCATTATTCAATCCAGAAAGGTTCTAAGATATAGGAGGAGGGAAAAACAGTGACGGCAATAAGTCTAATCATATTTTTTATAGTATTTTTAATATTTATCACAATCATAGGTAAGTATATGTCTAATATTATAAATTTTGAAAATTATAAAACTAATAAGTTTTTTAATAAGATAGATAACTTTGTTTATAAGGTATGTAGTATTGACACTGAAAATATGTCATTTAAGAATTATAGTATTGCATTATTATTTACAAACTTTGTTTTATTCTTATTCGGATTTATTATTCTATTAATACAAGGGATGATACCAATACTCAATGGAAGAGAAGTAAGTGGTATGACCTTTAGTATGGCTTTTAATACAGCAGTTTCTTTTATAACTAATACAGATTTACAACATTATGCAGGAACAGCTGCTATTTCGAATTTTAGCCAAATATTTGTCATTATTGTTTTAATGTTTACTTCAGCAGCTACAAGCTGTGCAATTGCAGCAGCATTTATAAGAAGTATTGCAGGTAAAGAGAAAACACTTGGTAACTTCTATGTTGATTTCACAAGATTTTTAACAAGGGTTTTAATACCCGGTTCTTTAATAATAGGTATTATTTTAATGGCTTGTGGAGTTCCGGAAACATTTAAAAGTTTTCTACATTTCAAGACAATAGATGGTACATTCCAAACATTAGCTCTTGGACCAGTAGCGGCGCTTGAATCAATTAAACATCTAGGTACAAATGGTGGAGGCTTCTTTATGGCAAGTTCAGCACATCCATTTGCGAATCCAAGTATAGTTTCAAACTATATAGAAATGATGTCTATGATGATACTGCCAGGTTCATTTGTTATGGCATTTGGATATACAATTAAAAATAAAAAACAAGCAGCAATAATTATAGGTGCGTTACTTATTTTAGTTATAGCATCATTCATAGTTATTTACTGGAATGAAATTCAAGGAAATCCTATGTTACAAAAATTAGGACTTTCAAGTATTAATAGTGGTAGTGAGGGACAGGAGCTCAGATTTGGAGATTTTGGAACGTCATTATTTACTACGATTACGACAAGCTTTACAACTGGTAGTGTAAATGCTTCATTAAATGCTTTAAATCCACTTGCACTATGTTCAGCACTTGGAAATATGATGCTTAACACTGTATTTGGTGGAATAGGAACAGGATTCTTAAGTATAATAATGTACGTTTTACTAACAGTATTTATTTGTGGATTAATGGTTGGAAGAACACCAGAATTCCTAGGCAAAAAAGTTGAAGCTAAAGAAATAAAATTAATAGCTTTAACAATACTTATACATCCAATATTAATTCTATTCTCAACAGTATTTACATTACTAAGTGGAATAGCAGCAGATAGCATGGTAGCACATGGCTTCCAAGGATACTCACAAGTTTTATATGAGTTCACAAGTGCTAGTGCTAACAATGGTTCATTAATGGGTGGCTATTTAAATGCAACACCTTATTGGAACATAATTACTGCGGTAATTATGTTAATCGCTAGATATGCACCAATATTCTTATTATTAGCTGTTGGTTTATCATTAGCTAAGAAGAAAGCAGTTCCACAAACAGTGGGTACATTTAGAACAGATAATTTGATTTTTGGAGGAATGCTTATATGTATCATATTAGTAATTGGTGCATTAACATTTATACCATCATTAGGTTTAGGACCTATAAGTCATTTTCTTAAGTTCTTATCATAGATAGGGGGCAGTTATTATGAGCGAAAAAAAGAAATTTATAAGTAAAGATATTGCCCTAAATGCTTTTAGGGATTCATTTAAAAAGTTAGACCCTAGGAACATGATTAAAAATCCAATTATGTTTATTGTTGAAATAGGGTTTGTTATAGTTTTAATTCTTGGCTTCTTCCCGAATTTATTTGGTGGAAGTCAAAGTGCGACTACAAGTGTTAAAACATATAACTTTATAGTAGCATTTGTATTATTTATAACTATTTTATTTGCTAACTTTGCAGAAGCTATTGCAGAGGGTAGAGGTAAGGCTCAAGCAGGAAGTCTTAAGCAGACTAAGCAGAATACACAAGCTAAACTTATAGATGCAGATGGAAATATAAAAATAGTTAGTGCAAATGAACTTCAAAAAGGAGATATTATCCTTATAGAAACTGGAGATTTAATACCTACAGATGGTGAAGTAATAGAAGGTATTGCCTCAATCGATGAAAGTGCTATCACTGGTGAATCAGCACCAGTAGTTAAAGAGTCAGGAGGAGATTTTGCTTCAGTAACTGGTGGTACAAAAGTAGTTTCTGACTGGGTTAAAGTTGAAATTTCAGTAAAGCCGGGAGAGTCATTCCTTGATAGAATGATTAGTCTTGTTGAAGGTGCTGAAAGAAAGAAAACTCCAAATGAAATTGCACTTAGTACTTTATTATTATCACTAACAATTATATTCCTTGTAGTTATAGCAACACTTTATCCTTTAAGTAGATATATGAAAGTTAATATTCCAATAGCTTATCTTATAGCACTTTTAGTTTGCTTAATACCTACAACTATAGGTGGTCTTTTATCAGCTATAGGTATAGCAGGGATGGATAGAGTTACAAGATTTAATATGATTGCAATGTCAGGTAAAGCAGTCGAGTCTTGTGGTGATGTAGACACAATGATTCTTGATAAAACAGGAACAATAACTTTTGGTAATAGACTTGCTGCAGATTTTCTTGCAGTTGAGGGAGCTACTAAAGAAGAACTTATAAAAGCAGCTTTAGTAACATCACTTTTAGATACAACACCAGAAGGAAAATCAGTTGTTACATTAGCAGAGGAACTTGGTATAAAAGATAGTTTAGATAATTACCCAGGAAGTGAATTTGAAGAGTTCCAAGCTCAAACAAAAATGAGTGGAATGAACTTAAAAGATGGTACTAGAATAAGAAAAGGTGCTAGTGCCGCTGTTAAAGAGTTCGTACTAAAAAATGGTGGAGTAGTTCCAAGTGACCTTGATCAAAAGGTTGAAGAAGTTTCAATGCTTGGAGGAACACCACTTACAGTATGTACAGATAATAAAGTTTATGGAGTAATTTATTTAAAAGATACAGTAAAACCTGGTCTTGTTGAAAGATTTGCAAGACTTAGAGAAATGGGTATCAAAACAGTCATGTGTACAGGAGATAATCCACTTACAGCTAAGACAATAGCTAGAGAAGCTGGAGTTGATGATTTTGTTGCAGAATGTAAGCCAGAGGATAAAATAGCAGTTATCAAAGCTGAACAAGCTGAAGGTAAAATAGTAGCTATGACTGGTGATGGTACAAATGATGCCCCAGCACTTGCACAAGCAGATGTTGGAATAGCTATGAACACTGGTACTACTTCTGCAAAAGAGGCAGCTAATATGGTTGACCTTGATTCAGACCCAACTAAAATACTTGAGGTTGTTGAAATAGGAAAACAACTACTTATCACAAGAGGTGCATTAACTACATTTAGTATTGCTAATGATATAGCTAAATATTTTGCAGTTATTCCAGCTATATTTATAATTGCAATGCCACAAATGAAAGTATTAAATGTTATGCATTTACACTCACCAGCTAGTGCGATTTTATCAGCATTAATATTCAATGCGATTATTATCCCTATATTAATACCAATAGCAATGAAGGGTGTTAAATATAGACCAATGAAAGCAGAGATGTTACTTTTAAGAAATATCGTTATCTTTGGTATAGGTGGAGTAATCGCTCCATTTATAGGAATAAAAATTATAGACATGCTTATAACACCACTTTGTAGAATGTTAGGAATGTAGGAGGAAATATAGAATGAAACATATTAAAATGGGTATAAAGATATCAATATTCTTTATAATCGTTTGTGGTCTTTTATACCCTCTAGTATTAACAGGTATAGGACAAGCTGCTTTCCATAGCAAGGCAAATGGAAGTTTAATATATGCAAATGATAAAATTGTTGGTTCAGAGTTAATAGGGCAAAAATTTACTAATCCTAAATTCTTTGAGGGAAGACCTTCAAGTATTAATTATGATTGTAGCAAGAGTGAAGTAAACAATAATAAAATAACAGGAGTTAAAGCTTATGGACCAAATTCACCAGCACTTTTGTTATCAGTAGGTACAACAGTAAATAAATTCTTAGCAGAAAATCCAACTGTTAAGAGAGGAGATTTACCTGCGAGTTTATTCACACAATCAGCATCAGGATTAGATCCAGATATATCACTTAAAGCAGCAGAGATACAACTTGATAGAGTTGCTAAAAATACTGGGTTAAGTAAAGAACAATTAGGTAAATTTATAAATGAAAGTTCAGATGGAACTTCTCATAATGGAACACAGCTTATAAATGTTCTAGACCTTAACTTACATGTTGCTAAAGAATTAAAAATGATTTAATAGTAGAGAAATTTACTAACTATAAAATAGTTTCTAGTCTTATGATTAGGAACTATTTTTCTTAAAATTTATTATACTTACTTTGAAATATAATTTGGCTTAGAAGATATAGTTTATATGTTTAGGAGGAGCAAATGAAAAGATTGACACCAGAGGAAGCTTTAAAAAAGTGTAGACAATTAGAAGAAGAGGAAAAACCTAAAAAAGACCCAACACTTGGTCATCTGAAAATATTTGTAGGATATGCCCCAGGCGTTGGAAAAACTTATAGAATGCTAAATGAGGGTAACAGAAGGCTAGCTAGAGGCCAAGATATAGTTATTGGTTATGTTGAAGACCACTCAAGAATAGAAACTAAGGAACAGGTGCAGGAATTACCTGTTATCCCTAGAAAGAAAATAAACTATAAAGGAATAGAACTCGAAGAGATGGATATTGATGCTATCCTAGAGAGAAAACCAGCTATCGTTATAGTTGATGAACTTGCACATACTAATGTTAGTGGTTCAAGAAATAAAAAGAGATGGGAAGATGTAGAAGAAATTATTAAGGCTGGTATAGATGTATTAACAACAGTGAACATCCAACATATAGAAAGTCTTAATGATATAGTAGAGCAAATCACAAAAATTAAAGTAAGAGAAACAATACCAGATAAAGTTCTTCAAGAAGCAGATGAAATAATGGTTATTGACCTTCCTACTGAAGTTCTTCGAAATAGAATTAAAAATGGTCGTGTATATAAGGTTGAGAATATAGAAAGGTCACTTAATAAATTTTTTGCTAAAGGTAATCTTACAGCACTTAGAGAGCTATTACTTAGAGAAGCAGCAAATGAAGTAGATATAACTCTTGATGACCATAGAAAAAAAGCTGAAGTAGATGAATCAGTAAAAATAAATGAAAAAGTATTAGTCTGTATAAGTTCAAACCCAGCAAATGCAAAACTTATAAGGCATGGTGCTAGGATAGCTAGAAGATATAAGTGTAAGTTTTATGTATTGATTGTTAGTTGTACTAATATAGTTGCTAAAAATGAGAAAACTGAGGAATCAGGACTTGAAGATAATATAAAACTTGCGCTAAGTCTTGGAGCTAAAATTGTGGAAAGAGAAAGCAAATCTGTATCAAAGGCGATTATAGATTTTGCAAATGAGGAACACATTTCTCAGATTATTTTAGGGCATAGTAGAAGAAGTAGAGTACAAACATTTTTTAGGGGTTCTACTATTAATAAAGTTTTAGAAGCATCAGAAGATATAGAAGTTAGAATAATTCCTTATATAGATAATGATCAAATATTTGATGGAGAATAGTTAGAAAAGTAGTATTAGAGGTTATAAAAAATAGATGAATATAGATAAATAAAAATAGCCTTTACGCATTTTGCGTAAAGGCTATTTTTTAGTTAGTTGAAAGTCTACCTGTGAAGATTAGATATAAAGTTATAGCTGCAAGTGCAATTATGATTATTGCTATAACACCTTCATAGGCATGGTTGAATAGTTTCTTTTTCTTCTCTTTTCTATTCCAAACATATAGGATTAATCCAAATGCTGAAATGATAGTGCTAAATAAAGTATATTTCCAACCAGCAGCTCCAAGTAACCAAACTGTATAAACAAGTGATATTAATCCAAGTATCAAGTGCCCTACAATTCCTTTTGAGTTTTCCTTATATGTTTCTTTTGTAAAGATTAATTTTAGAAGATATAAGGTATTTAGGAAGTATGGAATAAGTGATGCTGTTGATGATAAAGAATATAAGAACTCATAGCCACTATTATAGAAATAAGAGAATAGTAACCAGAACTGAGTTATTATAGTTGTTATCATAATTGCATAATATGATGTTCCATATTTATTTTCTTTAGATAAGAACTTAGGCATTACACCATCTACTGAAGTAGAGTAAGGCATTTCTGCTGTTATAAGAGTCCACCCAAGTAATGCACCTGTTACAGAAACTATAAGTGTTAATGTAATTACCACAGCACCCCATTTACCTACAACTGATTGAAGGATATATGCAAGTGATGGATTATTTAAAGCTGCAATATCAGGTCTTTTCATAACTCCAAGCGATAAAAGTGTTACAAGCATATAGATGATGATTACTCCAATAATTCCGATTACTGTTGCTTTACCAACATCTTTACTTCTTTTAGCTCTAGCAGATAAAACAACTGCTGCCTCAATTCCACCAAAAGCCCAAAGGTTTGCTATCATTGTACTTTTAACCTGTGTATAAACACTTCCAAGACTTTCTGTACCTAGGAATTGGAATGATATATTTTTATAGTTAAAAGCAATAATTGCAACTATTATAAATAGTAATATAGGTATAATCTTTGAGATATTAACAAGAGCATTTATAACAAGTGCCTGTTTAACTCCTCTTAGTATGAGGAAGTTTATAACCCATATTAAAATAGATGCAGCAATGATTGATGCAAGGTTATTTCCAGCGGGGTTAAATATCTTAAAGAAGTAAGAGAGTGTACCAAATACTAAAGTAGCATATGATATATTTCCAAGAGTTGAACTAATCCAGTAAATCCATGCTGAGTTAAATCCAATAAATTCTCCAAATCCTTCTTTACTATACGAGTAAATACCATTTTTAAGATTTGGTTTTCTAACTGACAATATGTAGTATACAAATGCTAGCCCAAGAACACCGATTCCTGAAACTATGAATCCTATTATAATTGCAAGACCACCAGCACCTTGTGCAAGTTGAGATGGTAAACTGAATACTCCAGCACCTATTATTCCACCTATAACAAGACCTATAAATCCGGTTAGTCCAAGTTTTTTATCATTCATAATATCTCCTTTTCTTTTGTTTGAGGTTTTAGTTTATGTGTTTAGTAATTTGCTTAATAAAACTATTTAATTCATTTAAAACTATTGTGTCTATTCTATGTGTAGATAGTGAAGATAATATGAAGACTTGCAATTAAATTTTACACAATTAAAGGTAGATTACTTCTAGATTAGACAAGGAAGTGGTGCTTAGATTGTAAAAATTAACATTTAAAATTTTGAAATAGGTATCTAATTTAGGTATAATAAGAATAAACAAAAGTATTTTATGTTATAAAGCTAGAGTGAGGAACTTTAGTTTATTTAAGTTAAATTAGGTATGTTAGTTGCACTTAATTAGTATGAGTGTAAGATTTTTTTTGAGAAGAGGACAACGTTATGGAAAATACAAAATTTATGCAAATGATTAATAATAACCCAAGTGTTATTAAAACAATAGATAATCCAACAGAAGAAATGAAGTTACTTGCTGTAAGTAAAAAAGGAAGTCTACTTGAATATATGGAAAGCCCAACAGATGAGATGGAAAGGCTAGCAGTTGAAAATGATGTTAATGCGATTCAATATGTAAAAAACCCAACAGAAGAAATGATGTTAAAGGTTGTAGAAAAAGGATGGACTAATCTTTCGGATATAAAAAATCCAACTGATGCAGTTATAAGAGCAGCTATTAAACAATCAGGTTGGGCTATAAGATATATAAATGAGCCAAGTGAAGAGATTCAACTTTTAGCGGTAGAGAATACTTATGATGCGATTCAGTATATAGATAATCCTTGTGAGAAAGTTCAATTAAAAGTTGTAGAAAAAACATATGAGGCTTTAAGATATATAGATAATCCTTGTGAAAAAGCACAGGAGATAGCAATAAAATCTAGTGATAAAGCTATTAGATTTTTATCTAATGTAGATAAAAAGAGAATGCTTAAGTTCTTAGGTTTAAATATCTTAGTTATAAATTATGTAACTGATAATGTTACAAGTGAAGAGGTTGAAGATATAGTGAAAAATGTTATAGCAAGTGAAGATGTAGCAGAGAGTTATATTAGAGATTTTCTAAAGTGTACAAAGATAGAGAAAAGTACAGGACTTATAAGTATGGATAAAATGATGTTTATATATAAATACGGAAGTAAAAAAGCAAAAAAAATAGCAGTGGATGAAAAGTTAAAGACAATATAGATGGAGGCAGAAGAAAATGAATTTTAGAGATACATTACAAAGCGTAGAATTAGTACTTGCTACTGGGGAAGTTCCTTTAGTAGTTGGAGAGAGTGGAATAGGTAAAACAGCATTAGCAAAAAAGATTGCTAGCGATAATAATTGGAGTTTAGTGGTTATAGATGGTAACTTACTTAAAGAAGGTGAAATTGGAGGGCTTCCAACAGTTGAATCATATATTAGTTATGATAAGCAAGGTGTTCAAATAGAGAAGAAGATGACTGTATATGCAGTTCATACAAAGCTTAGAGAAATTGATGATGCAATAGCTAGTGGAAAAGAAGTTTTACTATTTATAGATGAGATAAATAGATGTGAGCATACAGTTCAACAAGAACTTATGAACCTAATTCTAAATAGAGAGATTAATGGATATAAACTTGATGATAAGGTTAAAATACTTGGAGCTATGAACCCATCAGGTAAGTATGGTTCAGAGTTTGATTATCAAGTTGTAGATATGGATGCAGCACAAGAAAATAGATTCGTTTGGGTTCATATGGAAAGTGATCATATGCAATGGATTAAATGGGCTATGGAATCTGGTATAGAAGAGAAAGTTATCTTATTTATATCTACATTCCCAGAGTACTTAAACAAAGTAAATGAAGATGATGTGAGAGCTACACCTAGAAGTTATGAGAGAGTTTCAAAAGCTTATAAGGTTTATAGAGAAAAAGATGGGACTATATCAAGAGATGTATTCTTAAATGTTATAAAAGGAAATATAGGAAAAGTTATAGCACAAGAGTTTGTTGCTTTTGTAGAATCAAATAGCAAAGCTTTAATATCATATGAAGATGTTTTTGCACCAGCAGAGCTTAGTGAAGAGTTTAAAGAAATGGTTAAAGAAGAATCACACACAAGATTATACTTATCAGCAGTAAATATAATCAAAGGTTTAGAAGGTAGTTTAAGCAGTGGTAATAAAGAAACACTTATTAATAGATTCTTAGAGTTCTTAAAACTTTACCCAATAGACTTAATGATTGGTGTGATGAAGGATATGAAGAGTAGATATGAAGAGGTATATAATGTTGCAATAGAGAATGAAGAGTTTGTAGAGCTTTATTTTGGTGCTTATAGCAGCATCAGAGGTTAGAGTATGGAGAGTAACTTTGGAAAACAAGTAATAGATTTAAAAGATAGAGCAAATCAAATAGCAGAAAAGTATTTTGAAGATAAGAAAACCATGAAAGGTAATGCGAGCTTAAATATTTCAAAGGAATTTGAAAATGACTTTTTTAAACTTGTAGAGAAAGTTAGTTTAAGTCTTATGCAAGATGAAGATAACTTTTATGGATATTTCTTATTTCAAATGCTAAGAGAGATTAGGTTTGATTTAAATAGTGCAACAGGAATAAACTTTAAGGGCAGTAAGTTTGTGATTTACTTTAACCCTATAATATTCTTAAGACTTAATATGAAACAAATGGAGTGTTCAATTAAGCAAGAGATATTACACATTATAGCTCAGCATCCTATAAGAGCAAAGGAACTTCAGAATAATGGAATAACTAGATTTGCAGTAAATGCAGGGATGGATGTAGCAGTTAATATGTACCTTGATAATCTGCCACCATATGCGATAACTTTAGACTATATAAATAATAAGTATAATTTAAAGCTAGAGCCTTATGAAAGTTTTGAGTATTATGTTGAAAATATTCAAATACAAGTTGATTTGCAAGAAGTAGATGAAGATGAGGGTGAAGAGGTAGACGAAGTTCAAGAAGTTGAAGGTGAGTTCGACCCAGAAAAAAGCCATGATATTTGGGACGAATCAGATGATATAGACGAAGGTACAATGAGAGAGTTTACAGAGAAAACTATTGATTCGGCTAAAAGAGGGGAACTTCCTAACTATTTAGACAGAATGATAGATAAACTTAAAAATAGTAAAGGTGAAATCCCTTGGAATATCTATCTTAAAAAGCTTATGGGGACAATAGAGAGTAATAGGAAAAAAACTATAACTAGAAGAAATAGAAGACAACCAAACAGACTTGATTTAAGAGGACAGCTAAGAGGGCATAAAGCTAATGTAGCAGTTGCGATTGATACAAGTGGAAGTATTAGTGATGAAGAATTTGCACAGGCTATAAAAGAAGTTCTTGGGATAGTCAAAAACTATAACCATGAGATAACAATTATAGAATGTGATGATAAAATTAGAAATGCTTATAAAGTTAAAAATATAAATGGTATCCAAGAAAGAAACAAACTAAGAGGAGCAACAGAATTTACACCAGTAATTGAATATGCAAATAAGAATAAAATAAACTTGCTTGTATACTTCACAGATGGAAAAGGTGAGAATCGATTAAAAGTTGTCCCAAGAGGATATAGAATACTTTGGGTTATCTCTGGAAATGGAGATAAGCTTTCACTTAAAGAACCATATGGAGAAGTTAAAAAACTTAGTAAGGTTGAAATTAAAGATTTATATCTTGAGATTAGTGATGTTAGAACTGATGGGTATTCAATGAATAACCAATCGCCTATGCTTTAATAATTTTAGAGGGTCATATCAAGATAAACTTGGTATGACCCTCTATTTTTTATTAAATATTATTCGCTTTGATGCATTTTGGAAGTGCTTTTTAGAATATGGTAAAGAAAAACTTTTGAAAAGAGGATTTAAAAAGTTTAACTAGAATATAGTAAATACAAAGATTTAGAGAACTTGTACCTACATAGCTTACAGAGATTGTCTTATAGATTAAGAGAATGAGTTAAGCGAAGATAACGTGGGGAATATGGGGATAGAAAAGAATGATTATATTAAAATAAGAATAGATTCTGAATTGAAGGAAATTTTTAAAATTATAGCAAAAAATAAAACTAATAGTCTAAATTATTAGTTTATTATATTGAGCAGAAATTAAAAAAAAATCTGAAAAAATAGGAGTATGAATTAAAATATAAAGGAATTATTAAAGAAAGAGTTCTACGAAAAGATGGGGTATTTAGTAGATTGAAAAATAAATTGAATACTTCAGAGAGAAAGTCGAAAAAAAGCATCTTAACATATTTTAAATATTGATTTTAAATGGTATAAAATGGTATTATGGGAGAGGAGTTATTTCATAAATTTAAAGTTATATCTATGTTATAGTTATAGATAACTTTAAATAGATATTTTTCAAAAGAGAGGGATAATTTTGAAAAGAATATTAGAAAATAATAAAGTTTTAAAATGTATAGCATTAAGTATAATTATTTTAGTTGTTGGGGTTTTTATCAGTTTATTTTTAGGAATCGAAAAAACAGCATATGAATCGTGGCAGATAGGTGTAGGGTTTTTAGGGACTGTTTTAGGTGGATCTGCTGCATTAGTTGCTATGTTACTTACAACTAATGAAATGAGGAAAGATAGAAAGGTACAGATTTTGATGATAGAAGCTAATGAGTGTAGTGAGTTAATAACAAATTATTATGATTTTTATACTAAAGTTTTGGTATACAGAGAACAAATAGTAAATAATGAAATTTGTTATGAAAAGCGCTTAGAAATAGCTAGAGAAGAAAGAAGAGAAATAGTTAATATTGCAACTGAAATTATTAAACAACATATGAAATTGAAATATAGTATTTGTACTAGAAATGCTCAGGCTAATGAAAAGATAATAGAAATATTAATTTTAAATTTAGATAATAGAAGTGAAATGAGAGATTATTTTGATCACTTTGAAAGAGCAAGAGCTGATGTTGAAGATGCTCTTTTAGAAATAAGTTTAAAAATTAAGGAACTCAAAGATTAGTAGCCCCTCATAGGTTGGGAAATAATTTAAAAAATGTGATAAATCAAGCATATTAGATGCCAAGTGATACAAAATAAGTTAACTAATTTTAGTTATGTAGATATAATATAATTAAAATTATTAGAAAGGAGATATATGCCATGAGAAATTTATATTTTAGTGAAAGAGAATTAGGAAAAAGAGTTAAAAATTTAGAGGAAATTAATTATACTATTTATAATGGGATTATAGGAATAATCAACAGCCAAATAATAAATTTTTGTATAGATTATCCAGAATATTGTTATGATAATAGTAATTTAATAACTGGAACATCAACAGTATTGTTAGAAGATTCTATTTTAGCATATATAGGCTTAGATAATCCTTTAATTAGAGTAGTAGAATTTGCGAAAATTGATACTTATAAAGTATTAGATTTAATTGAATTTTGCTATGATCATATAAAAGGGATAACAAATATAGAATACCACGCATATTTTAAACACTCACATTACTGTTTAAATAGTAATGAAACAGTAAATGAACAGGAAAGATTTAGAGCCAATATAAATCGTCTATTTGAAGTAAATGGATTGATTTTTTCATTAAATGAAAATGGACAAGTTGTTAGAGACTTACCAGTAGAAATGGAAAATGTAATTAAAGGCATTAATTTAAATACTAAAGATAATAGATTAAATGAACTTATATCATTAGCGATAAATGGTATTAAAAAACCTAGGCAGGAAGATAGAAATATTGCTTTGGAAAAGTTATGGGATGCTTATGAAAGAATGAAAACTTATTATCAAGATAATAAAAGGGTTTCAACAGAAGAGCTTATTAAGATAGTTGCAAAAAATGAGTCGGGCATTATTGAATTACTTAATATAGAGTTTAGAACACTTACAGATATAGGGAATTCGTTTCAAATAAGACATTTTGAATGTGATAAAGTAGAAATAAAAGAATCTAAACATATAGATTATTTATTTTATAGAATGATAGCTTTAATTAACTTATGTGTTTTAGAGTTAGAATAAGGAATAATAAAAAACAACGAGTATAGAAAAACACTTAATTTATTTTATATGTTCAGAGATGTTTAAAGTAAATTATGTGGAATTTATCAAGATTAAAAAAGAGGAGTGTTTTAGTGAAAGAAGCAGTTTTAGATAGTATAAAAAAGCATATAGAAAAGGAGCAAACAGCTGCATATTTAGAGTTGATATGCACTGAGATTTTGGGGGAGTTTATAGAAGTAAATGAGAAAGAAATACTTCAAATTATTAAGGATTTAGAGAGGGAGAATTTAATTGTGATGAATGGGGATAGAATTTTGTTAAATACAGAGGAGCTTACACCGATAGTTATTTATGATTTAGAAGAATATGATCTTCCTAAAGAAGTAGATGAAATGAAACTTAGAAGTATTGATGTTGGTCATGGCTGTAATATGGGAATGATTTTAGGTGAAATTCTCGAACATGCTCCTGAAATTGTGGAAGCTGGTTTAATTTGTTTAGAATATAAAGCAAATTATGAGGTAGGAAAATATTTATTAGGCAAAATAAATGAAGTTAAAGGATATTTAGAGCAAAAATACAAAGAATCAAAATTAAAATATTATCTATCAGAGCCTTTAATAGATAATGTTGTAATCACAAAGATATTAAAAGAATTGAACTTAAAATTTGAAGATGTAGACATAGAAGTAAATTTTAAGCACAAACAAAAAATAGGAAGTGTTGGGTATTATCAAATTCAAAATCAAGGGGTAGCAGAAAATTCACTTCAAGGAAGTCCAGAGAGTATTTATTATTATATGTTCTCAGTTACTTCAAAAAAGCTACCTAGTGATGATGAAATTATAACTTGTGAGATACTTTCAAATGGAAATATTAGATATTTTAATAGACTAAGTGTAAGTACAGGCTGTAATTTTAATAGTTATTAAAAGCGTGAAAAAATATAATTATGCAAGAAAGCATATATAATAATTAAAAAAGCGGGGAATTTAAAAGAGGAACATCAAAAATATTAACTCAACAGTAATGACACCATTGGTGTTGGTAGTATTTTTTATTTGGAGAGTGCACGAATATAGTATCAAAACTAAAAGTTATTTAAAGAAATTTTTAGCTTTAATTGTAAAGATAGGGTATAAAAATTAGTTAAAACTTTCAGTTAACTTAAATAGATAAATTAGGAAGAAACCAATATTTTTATATTGAAAAGCGAAAACTAAGCTTTAACAATTTTAGAGGGTCATATCAAGATAAACCTGGTATGACCCTCTATTTTTCGTTAATATATTTCTTTAATGCCTTGTAGGCTAATCTCCCAAACTTAACAGTAAATATAATAATTGCTATTAATATAATTATGTTGATAAGTGTAAATATTAGTGTAAGTTCCATAATTAAACCTCCCAATGTTAGCTTCTTAATTCTAATATAATATTTTCTAAACAATTTAGCTTAACAGTAGAGTTACAATAGGAAGTAATTTAACTTTGGGGTGAAATACTCTTAAATTTTTCTAGGATTTCATCAAAGTTTTCTATGTAGTTTGGTATGAATGCATATGGGTAACTGTAATAAGTATTTCCATTATATCTTGGGAAATATCCTATACCTTCTAGTTTGATTCCTTCGGGTAAATATGTGATTTTTTCAAGTTTATCAAGATTTATTAGACAGGCTTCTTGAACTTCTTTCCAAACATAATATGTATTAACTTTATAAGTTTTGCGAACAGATTGAAAGTAAGTGTACTCGTATATAAGTGTTTCATTCTCGAAAAAATCTAAGGACATATTGCTATAAACACCTTTTTTATCTTGAGGGCTTAGGTACTTACCGTTCTGTAAATCTTCTAGACCATATTTGTCAGTTGGAAGTTCTGAGGCATTAAGTTTCTCTTTTTTTAGATCATTAAACATATAGTTGAAAATATAAAAAGGACAGAATACTAATACAGCAAGGAAAAGACCATTGACTGTAAGGTATACAGCACCTGCTATACTAAACCATTTTATGAATTTATTAATGCGAGTTAAATCATTGCATTCTTTCTTCTTTTCTTTAGCATAATTATTATCTGTAATAGTTAAATCATATACAAGTTTGTTTATGTTATTCTCATCAAATCTAGTTTGATAAGTCTTTATAGGATTTCCTTTGTAAAAGTCTGCTTCGTAACGTAGCTCTTTAATTTTGTCTTTAAATTTTATCAATTAATATCATATCCCCTTATCAAAAATTATTTTAGGTTAGAATATTTTAAAGTAATTTAAAAGAAATACCCTAAGTCTTTAGCTTAGGGTATGAATTTGTCACAAATAATTAACTATTATGTTTTTTGATTAAATCTTCTAGTGCTTCATCTAATAGTTTAGATATTGGTATTCTAGTCTTTTCAGACAATTCTTTTAGTTTGTTGTAGAGTTCTGTATCAATAGCACTACCTATTCTTGTTCTATTTTTTAGCATAAAATCACTCCTAATTATTTTCTAATATTATTATAAAATATTAATAAAGTTATTGCAAGTGGTATCACCTTGTGTTATAATAATAAATGTGAGGTGAGGGCAATGTATGAAAGTAAAAATCATAGTAAATTCTTACTAAGGTATCACATAATATTTGTTTGTAAACATCGTAAAAAACTGATGATACAATATGGAGAGTTTGTGAAGATGAATATGTTGGAAATATCACAAAAGTACAATTTTAGAATATTAGAAATAGAAGTTGATAAAGACTACATTCACTTATTAGTAGAAAGCGAACCTAAAATATCACCATTAATGATTGTTAGAGTTTTGAAACAATAGACAATAATTAGACTGTGGAAGATATTTAAAAGTTCACTAAGAAAACATTTTTGGAAAGAGAAAACTTTCTTTACTGATGGTTATTTCGTTTCAACGATAGGTGAAGTTAGTTCTGAAACTTTGAAAAAATATATTCAGAATCAAGGATAGAAAGGAGTGAAAAATATGTTAAAAGCTTATAAATATAGAATATACCCAAATGTAGAGCAAAAAATATTCATAGCTAAATCTTGTGGGTGTAGCAGATTTATTTATAATCAAATGCTAGATAATAGAATAAAAGTCTATGAAGAAAATAAGGATATATTAACCTCTAAAGAAATGTCTAAGTTATACTTAACACCAGCTAAATTCAAAATAGAATTTGAATGGCTTAGAGAAGTTGATAGCTTAGCACTTGCAAATGCTCAATTAAATTTAGATACTGCCTACAAAAATTTCTTTAGAGATAAATCAGTTGGTTATCCAAAATTCAAAAAGAAAACTAATAGAATTAGCTACAAAACCAATAATCAAAAAGGAACTATATATATTGAAAACGGATATATAAAATTACCTAAATTAAAGTCTATGATAAAAATTAAACAACATAGATTATTCAAAGGTGAAATTAAAAGTGCAACTATATCTAAAAATCCTATGGGACAATATTTTGTTTCTATATTAGTTGATACAGAAAACTTTCAGTTACCTAAAGTTGATAAAAAAATAGGTGTTGATGTGGGGTTGAAAGAGTTTGCAATATGTTCAGATGGATATATAGAACATAATCCTAAGCATCTTAGAAAAAGTTCTAAAAGACTTGCAAAACTTCAAAGAGATTTATCAAGAAAAGAAAAAGGTAGCAATAATAGAAATAAAGCTAGATTAAAAGTAGCTAGACTACATCAAAAAATAGCAGACCAAAGAAGAGATTTCTTACATAAGTTATCAATAAAGTTGATTAGAGAAAATCAATCTATCGCTATTGAGGACTTACGTATAG
>JBOFIK010000028.1:0-75955 GCA_051650125.1 Sarcina sp.
TTTCGTCTCCCCGTTGATGTAACTTTAGTTTAACCAAACAACAAAATATAATAAAGAACTTAACAAAAAAATGGCGTCCGAAAACACCATTTTTATTATTTAACTATTTTTGAAATACCCATACTTGAGTAAGAACCATTTTAATTGGATTCCTATTTTTTATTATATAAGTCAAAGAATTTTTTATAGTAATATTCTTTAATTTGCATATCGCCTATATATCCATGCTTTGTATCATTTTCAAAACAACCATGACAATCAGAACCACAAGTTATAATCATGTTGTGCTTCATTGCATAAGAAGTATAATTATTATTTTCCTCGTTAGTGTTTTGGAAATAAATTGCTTCAACACCATCTAAATCAAAACTTAAAATTTCTTCAATGGGAACTTTCTTTATAAGTTTTGGGTGTGCTAATACTGTTAAGGCATTAAATTTCTTTAAAAGTTTTATTCCATCACGTATATCTAGTTTTTCATTTGGAACAAAAGCAGGTGAAGAATCTCCGATGAAATTTTCGAAAATATAATTCCATTCATAGTCATAGCCGGCATCAATTATAGTTTGTGCTATATGTGGCCTTGCTATAACCCCTTTTCCTTTTTCTAGAACTTTTTTATAATTAATATCTATATCGAAGAAAATTTTAAGATTTTCAACTATTTTTTTTGCTCTAATAATTCTTTTATTATGTAAATTTTCTAAAAAATCTTGAAATGCTTGATTAGTGTAAGAAGAATCTTTAAAAAATCCTAATAAGTGAATGGTAGCACCTTTATAATCACAACTGAGTTCTATTCCAGGAATAAATTTTATTCCTAGTAATTCGGCTTCTATTGAAGCTTCAGCAAGTCCTTTAGTTGTATCATGATCTGTAAGTGCAATTGATTCTAGATTTAATCTTTTAGCTTCTTGAATTACCTTTGTTGGTGACATAAGACCATCGGAAGCTGTTGAGTGACAGTGGAATTCTGATTTAACATCCATGATAACCTCCTAATATATAAAATTTCTGATATAATTATTCTAACACATTTAAAAGGAGATATAAAAAGATGTTTTTAATGATAGATAATTATGATTCTTTTGTATACAATTTGATTATGTATTTTAAAGAAATTGGTGAAGAAGTATTAATAGTAAATAGAGATGAAATAACAATAGATAAAATAAAACAAATTAATCCTAAAGGGATTATTATATCACCTGGACCAAAATCTCCAAAAGAAAGCATAAAGTGCCTAGATGTAATAAAAAAATTCAAAGGTAGTATTCCTATACTGGGCATATGCCTTGGACATCAGTGTATAGGAGCGGCTTTTGGAGCTAGTGTGATAAAGGGAGAAAGACCAGTACATGGAAAGGTTGAATATATAAGCAATGATGGTAAGGGAGTTTTTAGTGGTTTGCCTAGCAGTTTTAAAGTAACAAGATATCATTCGTTAATTGTGAATGAGGTAGATTTACCTGAATGTTTAGAAGTCACAGCTAGGACTAACGAGAGGGTTATTATGGGAATTAGGCATAAAGTTTATGACATAGAAGGTGTGCAGTTTCATCCTGAGGCTGTCCTAACTGAATTCGGTCATGATATGCTTAGGAATTTTATTGAGAGGTGTTAATTAGATGGACTTTAAAATCAAAGAATTTGAGACTAATTTAGAGATAAATCAAATATATGAAATTTGGAAGAATGAAAAAGATACTATTCTATTAGATAGTTCAAAAGAGGATAGCGACTATTCAAGGTATTCTTTTATTGGAATAAATAAATTTTTAAAATTAAATTCTAAAGATGGGAATACTTATATTGATAATATAAAAATTGAAGGCAATGCTTTTAATATATTAGATAAACTTTTGAATGAATATAAACTAGATTATAAAAGTGAACTTCCGTTTGTCGGTGGTGCGATGGGTTTTATATCCTATGATATGAGTTTTTCAATAGAAAAGATTCAAAGTAGACAAATAGACAATACAAAAATAGATGATATGTATTTTGTTTTCTTTGATAATGTAATAATATTTGATCTAGAAAAAGGTACTAAGTATATAACGTCTTTAGGTGTAAATAATAAATCAGAGAAAACAATAGCTAATATAAAGGAAAGAATTTATAATTTTGAAAAGAGCTATGTAGAAAAAAATATATATAGCTATAATGAGGACTTTTCAAAGTTTAAATCAGAATTTACAAAAGAAGAATACATAAAAACAGTTGATGATGTGAAGAAATACATTGAAGAGGGACATACTTATATAATGAATTTAACTAATAGATTTAATTGTATATGCGAAGAAAATAGCTATGATATATATTCTAAACTAAGAAGAATAAATCCAGCCCCTTTTTCAGCTTATTTAAATATTGATGGATTTGAAATAATATCATCATCACCTGAAAGATTTTTAAATATTATAGATGGAAAAGTAGAAACACGTCCGATAAAAGGGACTATGCCAAGAGGTAGTAACGCAGAGGAAGATGAAAAAAATAAACAGGTTTTAATTTCTAGTGAAAAGGATAAGTCAGAATTATTGATGGTTGTTGATTTAGAACGAAATGATTTAAGTAGAGTTTGTAGGCCGTTTAGTGTTAAGGTAACAGAATTATTTAAACTAGAAGAATATCCAACAGTTTTTCATTTAGTATCCACAATTGAAGGAAAACTAGAAGAGAGTAAAACTAGTGTGGAATGTTTGAAGGCTTGTTTCCCTGGAGGTTCTATAACAGGGACTCCTAAATTTAGAACAATTGAAATAATAGATGAATTAGAAAGAGATAATAGAGGGATATATACTGGGGCAATAGGTTATTTTGATTTAAGAGGAAATTGTGATTTTAATATTGTTATCAGGACAATACTAAAAAAAGGTAATAATGCTATATTTGGAGTTGGCGGAGGGATAACAATAGAGTCAGATCCAAAAAGTGAATATATAGAAACTTTAGATAAAGCTAAGGCTTTAATGAGGGTATTATGATTATAAATTATATAAAGAATGATAGTAAGATAAATATGGACTCAGGATATTTATTTTCAAAGGCAGTATTTGAGACTATACGTATAGAAAAAAAAGCAATTTTCTTAAAAGAACATATCAAGAGGCTTAATAAGGCTTTAGCAAAATTAGGAATTAACAATAAAGTGTTATTAGAAGATATAGAATATTTTATTCGAGAGAATAATTTAGTTAATTGTGTTTTGAAAATAGTTGTTAGTGAAAAAAACATTATTGCGACTACTAGAGAAATTATGTATAATAGCAAAGATTATATAAATGGATTTAAACTTTCCATTAGTGATGTGAGAAGAAATACAACATCAATTTTTCCTTATATAAAATCAACAGCATATTTGGAAAATATGATGGAGCGTGAAAAATCAGCTCTGCAAGGATGTAATGATGCTTTGTTTTTAAATGAAAAAGGATTTGTAAGTGAATGTAGCACAAGTAATATATTTTTTGTTAAAAATGAAAAAATATTTACACCTAAAGTATCATGTGGTCTACTAGATGGTATAATTAGAAATTGGATTATAAAAAAATATAAAGTTATTGAAGATGAATTTGAACTAGAGAAATTAATAGATGCACAAGAGGTTTTTATAACAAATTCAGTTGTAGGTATTATGAGTGTTTATAAAATTGGTGAAGCTTCATATAAAGATGATAGAATAACAAGAAAAATAAGAAGAAATTATTTAAAGGTATTGGAGGATATTTAGGATTGGATAGAGAAAAAATATTAGCGGGTGTAAAACTTATATTAGAAGGAATTGGAGAAGATGTAAATAGAGAAGGATTGCTAGAAACACCAGATAGAGTTGCTAGAATGTATGAGGAGATATTTGATGGCATAAATAAAGAGGCTGGAGAAATATTAAGCAAGACATTTAGTGTTGGTAGTGATGATTTAGTGTTAGAAAAGGATATAACATATTTTTCAATGTGTGAACATCATCTAGCGCCTTTTTATGGTAAGGTTCATATAGCATATATACCAAATGGTAAAGTTGCAGGTCTTTCAAAACTTGCAAGAACAGTAGATGTTTATTCAAAAAAACCACAAATACAAGAAAGGTTAACCTTAGAAGTTGCAGATGCTATAATGAAATACCTTGATGCAAAAGGTGTAATGGTAATTGTAGAAGGTGAACACATGTGCATGACTATGAGAGGTGTTAAAAAACCTGGAACTAAAACAGTTACAAGTAGTTACAGAGGTTGCTTTAAAAATGACGAATCATTGAAGGCGGAAGTATATAGAATGATTTCATTATAGGAGGATTTATGTTAATAGGAAATAAAGAATTTGAGATAGGAAAAAGAACATATATAATGGGTATACTTAATACAACACCAGATTCATTTTCAGATGGTGGAAGTTTTAATAGTATAAATTCAGCGCTAAAGCAAGTTGAAAGAATGATAGAAGAAGGTACTGATATTATTGATATAGGGGGGGAGTCTACAAGACCAGGGCATACAGTAGTAAATATTGATGAAGAAATAGCGAGAGTTGTACCTATTATAAAAGCAATAAGAGAGAAATATAGTATTCCAATATCAATAGATACGTACAAAGGAAAGGTAGCTGAAGAGGCTATAAAAGCAGGTGCTAACCTTATAAATGATGTTTATGGATTTAAAAAATGTGATTATATAAGTAAAGTTGCGGCAAAATATAATGTTCCGTGTTGTCTTATGCATAATAGAGATGATAAAGAATATGGTGATGATTTAATAGAAACAATGAAATTTGATATAAAAGAGAGTATCAAAATTGCTAAAAATGCAGGAGTTAGGGAAGAAAACATAATACTTGACCCAGGTGTAGGATTTGCAAAAACATTAGAAAATAATTTAAATCTCATGAATCGTTTAGATGAATTTAAGGTTGAAGAGTACCCAATACTTCTTGGGACATCAAGAAAATCAATGATAGGAATTACTTTAGATTTGCCAGTAGATGAACGAGTTGAAGGAACAGTAGCAACCACTGTACTTGGAATTTCTAAAGGAATTGATTTTATAAGAGTGCATGATGTAAAAGAAAATAAAAGAGTAGCTGTAATGAGTGATGCTATGATAAGAAGATAAGGGAGTTTTTATGGATAAAATAGTTATAAAAGATTTTGAAATTTTTGGATACCATGGTGTATTTGGAGAAGAAAAAACTTTAGGTCAAAAATTTATATTAGATGTAGTTTTAAATTTATCAACAGAGATAGCAGCAAAAACAGGAGATTTAACAAAATCAGTACATTATGGAGAGTTAGCACATAAACTAGAGGCGGAATTTAAAAGCAATAGTTATGACTTGATAGAAACAGTTGCTGAAAAAATGACAGAATTCATATTATTAGAATATGAACTTGTAAAATCGGTAAGGATAAGAGTAAAGAAACCTTGGGCACCGGTTCACAGAACACTTGATACTATATATGTTGAGATTGAAAGAGCTTGGAATGATGTTTATCTTTCATTTGGTTCTAATATGGGAGATAAAGGTGAAAATATAAATAAGGGACTAGAGATTATAAATAATTCAAAGCACACAAAGCTACTAGAGGTTTCAGATATTATAGTTACAAAACCTTGGGGATATGAGAATCAAGATGATTTCTTGAATGGAGTGTGTAGAATAGAGACATTATTATCTCCAAAAGAACTTATGAGATTTCTTTTAGAGGTTGAAAAAGAATTAAATAGAGAAAGAATTATAAAGTGGGGGCCTAGAACATTAGATTTAGATATAATTTTCTATAATGATTTGGTTACAGAAGATGAAGATATAGTTTTACCGCATCCAAGGATGCATCAAAGAGAATTTGTATTAGAGCCTTTAAATCAAATAGCCCCTTACAAAATTCACTCTTTATATAAAAAGAGAGTATTTGAACTATTAGATAATTTGAAGAAACGATAAAATTATAAAACTTTTGTTCCGGAGTTTGGAAAGTTTTATAATTATTTGATGAAAATTAGTTTAAGGAGAAAATATGAATAAAATATTAAAGTTTTTATTTAGTAGAATGGTAATAGTTGGTTTTTTGATATTGCTACAATTAGTTACGTTAATATACGCAATATGGGAACTGAGTGAATCATTTGTATACTTATATGTGTTTTTTATAGCCATTAGTGTAGTTGTGGTGATATACATTGTCAGTAGAAATGATAATCCCTCGTATAAACTAGCATGGACAATTCTTGTTTTATTAGTACCTGTTTTTGGTGGATTATTTTATTTAATATTTGGTGGAAATAAAACGAGTAAAAAGTTTAGAAAAAAAATAGAACTTGCTTATAAAAAGCATGAAAGTCTGATTCCTAATAATGAGGATATAATCAAAAAGATAGAGTCTAAAGATAGGCAAGTTGCTAATCAGATGAGATATATTGATGAATTTGCAAAATATCCACCTTATGAAAATACAATAACTAATTATTTATCTCCAGGAGAAAGTTTTTTTGAATCCTTTTTAGAAGAAATAAAAAAGGCTAAAAAATATATTTTTTTAGAATATTTTATTATTGAAGAAGGTTACATGTGGGATAAAATATTAGAAGTGTTAGAGTTAAAAGTAAAAGAGGGAATTGAGGTAAGGGTTTTATACGATGATATAGGTTCACTTAGGACACTTCCATATAAGTATGAGGAAACTCTTAGAGGGAAGGGAATTAAGTGTATAGTATTCAACCCGTTCCTACCATTATTATCTCTTAGAATGAATAATAGAGACCATAGAAAGATAGCTATAATAGATGGTCATACTGGGTTTACAGGTGGAATAAATTTAGCAGATGAATATATAAATAAAATAGTTAGGTTTGGACACTGGAAAGATTCAGCTATTTACTTAAAAGGTGAGGCTGTATGGAGTTTAACACTTATGTTTTTACAGGCATGGAATTTTGATAATCCAAATGAAGAGGATTATAATCAATTTAGACCTGCAGTAAATATGCTTTCTGAATTTGCTGCTGATGGATATGTTCAACCATATGGGGATAGTCCGCTTGATGGAGAAACAGTTGGCGAAAATGTATATTTAAATGTTATAAATAAAGCAAAAGATTATGTTTATATAACTACTCCATATTTGATAATAGATAATGAGCTTGTTACAGCACTTATACTTGCAGCAAAGAGTGGTGTTGATGTTAGAATAATAACACCTCATATTAAAGATAAGTGGTATGCACACATTGTAACAAGAGCATATTATGCACATCTTATTGAGTCGGGTGTAAAAATTTATGAGTATACAAGTGGGTTTATTCACTCTAAAACATTTGTTTCTGATGATGATATAGGAATTGTAGGAACAATTAACATGGATTATAGAAGTTTGTATCTCCATTTTGAGTGTGGTGTATTTTTATATAAAACTAAATCAGTCAATCAAATAAAAAAAGATTTTACAGAAACTATGAATATCTCACAGAGATTTACATTAGAAGATTGTAATAAAATAAAATGGTCAAACAGGATAGTAAGATCTATACTAAGAGTTTTTGCACCATTATTATAAAAATAAGAGAGCTGCAAATGTAGCTCTCTTAAAATTTTTTGATATAAAATAACTCTCCAACTCCATCATTTATAGAAGAAATATGCCCACATTCTTCAAATCCCATTTTCAAATGCCAATTTTGTGATGAGACAGCGTTACTCATTGTTGAACTTAAAATAAATTTATGTCCAGTTGATATTAGGTATTCTTGTAAAAATGATATTAATTCTTTAGCAATGCCAGTTTTTCTGAAATCTTCTTTCACAACAATATAAGCAATAAAAGGTATATGAGTCCATAAATATTCGAATTTTAAGCAAGCAACAATTTTTTTAGTGTTAGTGTCTTCAAATACAATGACCTCTTTTTCTTCAATTTTTCTTTTTATGAAATTTTCATTATTATGCAAATCTAATTCTGTACAAATAGCTAAGTCAGTTGAACTAGCAAATTTAGTTCCCATAAAATCCCCCCTTAAATTAAAATAAATTATTTCTTTAGGATGAAATTACAAATAGATTCTGCTTGTAACGAAAGCGGTAACGAGCTTATGTCTAGGAAATCTTTTTCATAAATACCATCCCATGGATATATAGATATTATATCATTTCCATATACATCTATCACATATTTTTGAGTATTATCTTCAATGTGCAACTTAAATAAACATTCAATATCATCAGAGAGTGGTTGTGTAGTTGTTTTAAAATCAAGTTCATTAACCATTTCAATTATCAAATTTTCAGAGTTTTTATTTAAAATTATTTCTTTATAAAACTTATTTTCAATAAGCTTAATTTGTTTAATATCATTATTCACTAAAGTTTTTAAAGTTTCAGAATAATAGTATTTTGTTGGCTTATTCTTATGACTAGAGTATTCAATTGTAGAGCAAGATATTAGATTAAAGCTCAAAAGCAAAAGGCAAAATATAATAAATTTTCTCATATAAAATCTCCTTTAGGTACCTTTAGATTTATTATGTATAACAGGTAGCTATATAAATTCTATTCAATCAATACTAGAAATATTAATAAAAAGTAATATTCCTTGTTAATTTATAATATATCTTAAAGGAAATTAAGTTTAATAGGAGATTATATGTATTTAGTTGCAACAATTGGACCAAGGTCGTGCGAAGAGAAGGTTATAGATTCAATCGTTAAAGGTGGAGCAGATACGATAAGGATTAATTTATCACATGGAAAATATGAAGATATAGATAAAGTAATAGGGTACATAAGGCGAAATTATCATAATGTGAAAATACTTATGGATTTGCAAGGTCATAAGATTCGAGTATCTCATAAATTAAAAAGAGAATTTTTTGCAGATAATAATTTAATTATTTATTTTTGTTCACAAGATAAATACGAAGAGGTGTTAAATTCAGAAATAGGGAAAGCTAAAGCTAAAGTAATTCCACTTAATATAACGGATGAACAGATGAAAACAGTTAAACCGTCTAAAGTGTATATGAAAGATGGTACTATGAGATTTAATGTTTTGAAAAATTCGGATGGAATAATAAAGACAGTAACAAGAGTTGGAGGGATGGTAAGGGCTGAGAAGGGGTGTAATCTTCCAGGGCTTGCTAGAGAGAATTTAGAAATTACAGAAAAAGATAAGAAAGATATTCAGTTTGCCTTAAACGAAAAAGTAGATATTCTATGTTATTCATATTGTTCATCAGAGAGTGATTGTGAAAAATTTAAAAAGCAAGTTTCTAATACTCTTAGAAGAGGCGATAAATTACCAAAGTTATTTGGAAAGATAGAAACAAAGGAGGGTGTTAAAAATATAGCTAGTATAGCTGAGGCTTTAGATGGTGTGGTTATTGCTAGAGGAGATTTAGTTCCGGAAAGTAATCTCTTAGCCTTGCCTGTTATACAAGAAAAAATAGTTAATAACATAAATAAGAAACAAAAAGAGGTTATAGTTGCTACTCATGTTTTAAATTCCATGAAAAAAAGAGGAGCAACTCCTAATATAAGTGAACTTTCTGATATTTACAATATGATAAGAAGAAATGTTAGCGGATTTATGCTAACAGGTGAAACCACGATTGGTGAAAATCAATTTGAAGTAGTAAAAACATTAAAGCAAGCACTTGATTATTATAGTAAAATTAGTGATAAAATTAAAAAGAAATAAAAAAAGAGCACTCAGATAATTAATATCTAAGTGCTTTTTTTGCCTATCAAAAAGCTATTTGGTACCGAAGATGGGATTCGAACCCACACGGTTTCCCGTCAGATTTTGAGTTTGAAAGGTCATTATAAATAATATAAATTATAATTAATAATGACTAACTGTCTATGGTTATATATACATACAGTATTTTTAATATGCTTAATTATTTATAGTATGTTGTATTATGGTGACCGAAGGGTGACCGGATTAAGCATTAAATAATTTATCCATATTCTGTGCAGCTTCAACTTCAAGTTCTTCAAGAACATGAGTATAAAGGTCTGCTGTAATATTAAGATTTGAATGGCCCAAATGTTTACTTGTTACTTTTAAAGATGTACCAGCTTTTAAATGTAAACTAGCATTAGTATGTCTAAGATCATGAAATCTTATTTTTTTAAATTCATTTATTTTTAAAAAATATTTAAAGTTTGTTGAAAAAGAAGTACTATCAAGAGGCTCACCATTAAGTTTTGGATGAATTAGATTATAAGGATTAGGTAAACCTTCAAGTTTTAAAAGTCTAAAACGCTTATAATTGAGTTCTAAGCGTTTTAAGAGTTGATTAGGTATGTGGACAAGTCTATTTGAGGTTTTGCTCTTAGGGGCTTTAAATTCTACTTCATGAGTTATTCTATTACGTACAGTAACCCTATCTATTCGAATAGTTTTATTTTTAAAATCAATTCTATCCCAAGAAAGACCAAGTATTTCAGAAGAACGTAATCCAAGCAAGATTGCTAAATGAACAGGAAGCTCATATCTAGTAGCGATTGATAGCTGCATTAATTCATTAGATTCAGCTAAAGTTAAAATATTAGCTTCTTTAGCCTTTTCTTGCTTTGGTATCTCAACAAATTCACAAGGATTAAACTCAATTAATCTTTTTCTTTTAGCATCTCCAAGAGCTTTATTAAGCAATCTGTGATACTTAACAACACCATTTCTACTTAATTCCATAGAAAGTTCTTTATAAAATAATTCTATTTGAACAGAAGTTAAACTTGTAAGTAGAGCTGCTGCAAAGAAATTTCTAATACGTTTATCAATAAGATCATTGTAATAAATGTAGGTCCTAATAGATAAATTATCTTTTCTTAAATTATTCCAAGATATCAGATAATCAACTAAAGTAGTCTTGCTTGGAAGAATAAACATATTTTTATTTAATTTATTTTTTTCTTCAATAAGAAATATGTTAGCATCTTTAAGTTTATCAAAGCTCTTAAGCTGCTTTTGTTTTAACTTTTTATCATCAGCTAAATACTTAGCTATTACACAATATTTACTATGCTTTTTTCTTACGAATATACTTTTTATATCCATATATCATCTGTCCTTTCGTTTCTGTCTAATATAGTCGTATTATAGCATAAAGATAAATATAGTATTTAGAAATCTTTTAAATATATTGATTTATGGTATTTTTAGTAAACAAAAAATTAAAACTAGTTCATAATTATGTAAAAAGTTTCTAAATAAGGGTAAAATGAAAGAAACCACAAATGCTTTGCGAGAGCTGTGGTTTCTTAAGAAAATTAATGTATTCATTTAAATAATGCTATTATATCATAAGTCTTTTATTGAATACAAAAGGTAGGGGAAAGAAAATATGATTAAAATTTAAAAAAATATGATGAAATAAGGTGATTTATATGAATTTGGGATTAGCTCATTTTATAGAAACAAAGTTAATTACAATAGTTATTACTATTGCAACTATCTTTTTGTGTTTGATACGTTTTGATTTAACTTGGTATTCTAACTATGAGCAGTTATTAACTAATGCTATAACTATAAGTTCTATATTTATTGGAGTAATAATGTCGATGCTTGGTTTTCTATTGACTATTAGTGCAAGAAAAATAATATTAAAATTAGTACAAATGAACTTTCACAAAATGATATTAAGATATTTTATAAGTCCTATAGCAGTAGGTGTTTTTTTAGTTCTTATATCTTTAATAGGAAGTGTGGCTCTTTCTGTAACTCATACAAATAAATTTATATATCCAATTATTTCAATAGTATGGATAGTTTCGGGTATATACTTTTTGTTAGCTTTTATAAGAATAACTTTATTAGTTTATAGAATTTTAGACTTATCATTTAATGAAATTAGTGAAGGGAATTTAAGTAATGAAATAGCAAGAGAGCCAGAAGCAGTTAATAAAATTGTGATTGATAATGATCTTTCAGAACCAGAAGAAGATTTTTATTGAAAAAGAATTAAACTAAACAATGAAAGCTACTGAAAAAAATCAGTAGCTTATTTTTATGCAAAAGTAGACACGTGTAAAAAACACGTGTATAATATAAAAGGTAAGGAGGGTTTATTAATGACATCAAAGGAATTAATAAAACTTCTAAAGAAAGAAGGTTGGGTAGAAAAAAGACAAAGTGGTTCGCATAAACTATTTGTTAAAGAAGGCTATTCCAAACCTGTCCCTATTCCTTTTCATAACAAGGATATACCAGTGGGAACTTTAGAAAAGATAAAAAAAATGTGTGGGCTAAAATAGCTCACATATCTCCTTACTAAAATATTAAAGGTGGTGTTTAAATGCAAATAGACAATTATAGATTTTTAGCTGTATTTACAAAATCAGAAGAAAGTTATGAGGTTGAATTTCCTGATATAGAAAATTGCTTTACATTCGGAGAGAGCTTTGATGAAGTGATAAAGAATGCAAAAGATGTTTTAGGACTAATATTATTTGATATGGAAGAAGATAAAATAGAAATACCAAAACCAAGTGATCCTTTAGAAATAAAAATAAATAAAAATCAATTTTTAATGCCAGTAGAAGTATATATGCCTTTAGTAAGGAATGACTTAAACAATAAAGTAGATAAAAAAACACTTACAATACCACATTGGCTTAATAAACTAGCAACAAATAAAAATATAAATTTTTCGCAGCTATTACAAACAGCATTGAAAAAAGAATTAAATATAGATTAAATGAAAAAGCTACTGAAAAAAATCAGTAGCTTATTTTATTTATATATTGAATTTAAAAATTAATGATAGAAACTTTGAAATTATTAAAAATATATGAAGAAACATCTTCTTTAGTTTCAAACTGGTAGGATTTTTGAATAAAAATTTCTTTTAAATCTATAATTTTTTTCTCTCTAACGATTAAATTATAAATATTATTAAACCTGCATTTTCGAATTTTTAAAACTCTAGAAGACATTTTTTTATTTTCATTTTTAAATTTAATAGTGTCTTTATATAAAATATCAAAATGATATTTAGTAATTTCTTTATTATCTTTTATGAGAATGAAAAGAGCATTATCCTTTATTTTAAACCATTGCAAATTTTGAAAATTGTAAATTCCTTGAGAAGAAAAACAATTAATACTATTATTTCTATAGTCTTCAAGTCTTTCAATACTATCAAAACCTAATACAAAAACATTTTCATCTTTAATAGTTAAAATTCCACTATTTAATCTTTCTATACATTCTTGCAGCATAAATTCTCCTTTGAAATAACATCATTTGTTAATTTATAAAAATCATCTATTGATATTATTGTTAAACCACGTTCTGTTGCTAATTTAAGTTTACTTCCAGCATCTTTTCCAACAACTAAAATTTCTGTTTTTTTCGTAAGACTATTTGAAGTAACTATTGCACCAGCTTTCTTAGCTAATTTTATTAATTCATTTCTAGAAAAATTACTCTTTCCAGTAAAAACAATATTTTTACCTTTAAAAATATTATCTATGACTTCAAAATCTTCTTTAATATTAGTTAATTGAGTAGTTTGGGCTAGATGTTTAGGTTTTTTATCACCAATTTTAACCCATTCAGTTGGTTTGAAAAATTTTAATATTTCAAGCAATGTTTGAACATCACCAAGAGCGGTATGGCTTTGGACTGTACTTATTTGAGACTCAATAATTAAATTAGTAATTGAATAAGATGGTAAATCAGGTCTTGAATATCTTATTGCTCTCATACTATCATAAAAAATAGTATCATCATCTAACCACTTAAAATGTGTTAAGAACTTTTTATCAAATCCTGCATTGTGAGCAACAAGCGGAAATTGATATTTACTTATAAAATCAAAAAATAGCTGCTTCATGTTTTCATTATAAGAAATCTCTTCATATCCATGACCATATCCAAGATGTATTTTTTCAGGATCTTCAACAATTCCAAGATGTAACGTATCTATAATTTCATAATTGCTTACAGCAATTGCCCCAACTTCATAAATCCCTCCAGAGTGAACACTAAAATCAAGTGTTTCCAAATCAATTAAAATCATATTTTCCATATAAAATCTCCCTCAAATTTTGATTTTTAAAAATAAAAAGCTATAGGAAATCAACTTAATTCCTATAACCTTATCTTTCGTAAATAAAATGTTAAACATTTTTTTCTTATGTAATTTTAATTATTTGTCAGAATCCATACTAGAAGAATTTTCAATAGATCTCTCAATATCAAATCCTATTTTATCTAAATAGTTTAATAAACTTTTGATTTGTTCCACATTTAAGTTTAATTTTTTATTAGCTCTTCCAAGCTCTATATATAGAACAGTATCATCTTTAAGCTCTGTATCGTAATTTAATTTTTGAGTTAATTCAAACAATTGCAATATTTTTTCTTTATCGTTTTTCATCATTGATATTTCAAGTGCTTGCTCAAGTGGTAAATTTTTTCGAACATCATCGTTGACTGTAAATTCAGAGAAAAATTCAAAATCATCAATTGAATGTTTACTATCTGTTCTTCCAAGAAGATAGTCTATACTTACATCGAAATAGTCAGCAATTTTAACTAACATTTCTTTATCAGGACTTCTTCGACCTTGTTCCCACATTCCGATTGTACTGGTACTTGTTTGAAGAATTTTACTTAAATCTTTTTGATTTATTTCTTTTTCTAATCGAAGTTTTTTAAATCTTTCTGCAAACAGTTTAATCACCTCACTAATATTCAAAATCAAGCGATTCTTTATTCTTTAATACTAACACAATTTGTGTTGATATCGTTAAAAAAATGCTAATTGTGTGAAAAATAATAAAAAAAACCTTGACCACACATAAAGTGTGTAGTATTATAAAAATATAAAACACACTTTATGTGTGAATCGAGGTGAGCTATGGAAAAGTTAGTTAATTTTAGACATTCTTTAGGATTTACTCAAAGACAAATGTCTAATAATTTAGATATTACAGAATCATTTTATTTTAAAATAGAGAATGGAGAAAGAAAACCAAGTTATAATTTTTTGAAAAAGTTTAAAAAAACATTTCCAAAAGCAAATATAGATTTTCTTTTTTTTGAAGAATAATACCACTTATAGTGTGATTGGAGGAAGTATGACTAGAAGTGATTTAGACAATAAAGATATCTTAACAGTTTCTGATGTAGCAGCCTATTTAGGGATAAGTAAACCTTATGCTTACGAAGTTGTTAGACAGGAGCAGTTCAAGGTAATAAGACTTGGAAAAGCTATAAGAATACCCAAAGCTAGTTTTTTAAAGTGGGTAGATTCTGAATAGCTAAACTAAAGATGATAACAAACAAAAGAAAAAGAGTTTATAGATAGGACTATAAACTCTGATGCTAATAGATATGTAAAAGAATAGACTTGTCCAATTTATAAGCTATCTTTTTATGTATAAGATATGACATTTAAGTATTACTGAAATATGAATAAATGGGGGTATCAATATGTTTGTTATTAAATGTAAGGCTAAAGATTTGACTAAAGAAATTAAAAAAGCTTATTTAGCTGCAAAAACTAAAAAGCTTAATTTAACTAAACTTGAAGCTACAAACTAGGAATGTGTAGCTAAGTTAATTTAAGTCTAGGAAACTTAAATTAATATACTATGGACATTATAAATTATTTACAAAAAATTTTCAATGATAGGAAATGGAAGAATATGAAATAAAAGTGAAAGTATTTGTAAGTTATAAGGAGATATGAAGCATGATAAAAATTGAGGAACTATTATACAATGAGCAACCAATCACTATAAATAAAAAATTAGCAACAGCTTTAGGGCTAAAAGAAGCAGTTGTTTTTCAACAAATACATTATTGGTTAGATATAAACAAAAGAAATAAGACAAATTTTAAAGATGGTCGTTATTGGACCTTTAATAGTCTAAAAGACTGGCAAGAAAATGATTTTGAATTCTTAAGTTTAAGAACATTAGAAAGAACATTTAAGGGATTAGAAAAAGATGGACTTTTAGTAACCGCTACTTTTAATAAAATGGCTGGAGATAAAACTAAATGGTATTCACTTGACTATGACAAACTTTTAGAAGTTGCAGAGCTTAGGCTAAGTAAGAAAAAAGTGATATCAGAAAAGAGAAGTGAAGTAGGAAAAGGAGGAGCCATTGCAAAACAAAAAAATAAAGAAGAATTGGATAAAAATATACCCATTCCGCCAAATTGGCAAGATGGGGAGGGTATCTGCCAAATTGGCAGAAAGCTTCCGCCAAATTGGCAGAATGGTACTGCCAAATTGGCAGAAGCAATACCAGAGACTACTACAGAGACTACTACAGAGACTACTATTAGTAATAGTAAGGGCAAGCCCTTCACTTTAGAAAATAGAGAAGAGAGTTTTATAAATTTATTTGAATCAAAGATTTGCAATCTAAAAGCAACAACAAGAATTAAGTTTTTAGAAGCAATTAAAAATCAAGATGATGAATTTTTAAAAGCATTGATAGATTATTGTGTAACGAAAAAGGCTAGATCATATAACTACTTTGAAACAGTCTTAGAGCAATATTTATCAAGAGATATAAACACAAAAGAGGCTCTACATGATGCAATTATAGAATTCCATAAAGAGCAAGAAGATAAAAAGATTGCTGCATTGAAAGAAAAAGACAGTAAAGGAGCAGTACATCCAGAAGCTTCAGAGAAGTTTCAAGAAGAAGTAGCCGCAACAAAGATTACAGAATCAGAAATTAAGGGTAAGCAAGAGCTTAAAGAAATTAAAGAGTTTATTAAACCTAATTTAGCAGAAGTAGCATTTAAGACTTGGATAGCTTGTTTAAAAATTTTAAAGGATGAAGAGACAATCGTTATTGTTGCTCCTAATGATTTTTCAAGAGGAATTGTTAAAAAGAGATATGAAAAAGATATTATTGCAGCATTAAGAGAATTAAAAATAAACTATGAGTTTATTGCTTATAAAATCGAAGAATAGCTATGAAAGTAGTGTTTAGTGAATACAAGACCTCAAGGGGATGGACATATCAAGAGTTAAAAATTAATTTTGAATGTTTAGGAGGAAAAGTAAATGGAAAAAAGGAAAGTACTAGGAGCAATGGGGATTGTTCAAAAGAAAGTCGAGGAAGTAGAGCATAGACTTACTTGGATAAGAGAGCAGATGGAAGAGCAAGGAATTGAGGAAGAGAACATTGAAAGATGGCTTGATGAACTAGAAGAAAGCGTTACAGAGATTAGATACCAAGCAGAAGAAGTAGAAGAATTAGGTGAAAATAAGGGGGATTTGAAAATGAATGAAGTGAAAATTGAAGTTAATTACTATGAGGTTGAGGAAGTAAAAGAGTGCAATTGCTGCAAAGGACAGGTTGAAGTTAATGAAGATGGTATTGATATAATTCTTGGAGAAAATACAACTTTCATGTGTGATGAGTGTGGAGATTACTTTTTAAAAAAGATTCTTACAGAGCTTACAGGCGTAAATCATATGAATTAAGAGGTGTTAAGGGTATGGAATTTATGGAATCACTAGGCTTGATTGAAAATAAAATCATAGCTGAAAAAGTTAAAAGAAATAAAGAAATAGGACTTATTGGAGACTTTGAAATTTTACTAAGCACTGATAAAAAGTTAGTTTTAAAAGATTCATTAGGTATCACTATTTATGAGTATTTACTACACTCTGAGAGAGTTGATGAAATTACTTTGTATCAAAGTGAACTAGACTTTATGTTAGATGGATTGAGATAGTATGATGACTTTCAATGCAGCACTTGAAGCTTATAGACTAGGTAAGAGAATACAAAGCATAGCAACTAACAACATCTATTCGCATGGGAAGATGGATATAGTTAATGCTTGTGACAGAGAAAAACAAGGCTTTTGGTGCTTATTATAAAATAAGTGCAATTCAAAAGATTAAAAAGTGATGTACAAAAGATTTAAATAAAAATTTATAAGGTGGGAAAAGGTATGGAGGCAATAAAATATCAGGCATTGATGGAGGACAAGGAAATAGCTATAAACTTTATAAAAGCTATATTTAAAGCTAGAAGAGGTAATAAAGATTTAAGAAAAGATGAAGATCTTGAAAAAGAAATTTCAGTTTTGCTAAAAGAGGGGCTAACAAGAACTGAAATAAGAAAGAAGCTTGGAATTACAGAGTATAAGCTATATGACATTTTAAGCTACTTGACATAATAAGAAAAATGTAGAGTGCAAGGGGTATTAAATATATGTGGATGGGGATTTTTATAGTAACTGCTTTTTATTGGGCTATGTTTATTGCAGCAGGAAGAGACTCTAAAAAGTTGAGAAATGATTATGATGATGAAAATTAGTGTTGAAGAAGTTATAAGTAGGGCCTGCAAAAAGGCTCTACCTAAAATAGAAAGAGCTATTGAAAAAAATAAAGGGAAAGAAAAACATAAAAAGAGGATTAGAAATAGACAAAAGCTTAGGGGGAAGTAAAGTTTATGGATAAACAAATATTAAATCAATTAAGATATAGATTGACTAAATACAGAGTCAATGCAGCAAAGAAAAAAGCATTGGAAATAAAGCTTGAAGAGGCGGAACAATTAATAGGGCTCAAAGCAATTTCTTATGATGGTGAGGGTGGAGCTTCAGGTATCAGTAAAACAACAGAAAACCAGAGTTTAAAACTTATTCAAGCTAAGCAAGAACTTGAATATACAATAGCTCATAAGGGAATTGAAATAGCTAAAATAGAAAATGCATTAAGTGTTCTAAATCCAAGTGAAAAAGAAATAATACAACTTAAGTATATAGAAAATCATAAATGGGAAACAGTGTATTATAAGGCGAATAAGAGCGATAAAACTTGTAAAAGACTTGAAAGAGAAAGTCTTATAAAGATGTTAGAAATATTAAATTATTAATAAGGGAACTGACTACATTGTTCCCTTTCTAGTCTTGGAGGTGTAAAAGGTGAATAACGGTTTAAAAGAAGATTTGAGAGTAATAAGACAAGAACTAGATACAGAATCATTTGCACATAAAATGTTTGGTAATAATTCTTTTTCAATTTTAGAAAATGAAAGAGCATGGCTGATAAAACTAATAGATATGTGGGTTATAAATAAAGATGATGAAGATATTGAAATAGATATGAGGTTCACAATAGAAGAAAATTTCTTGAAGAGTAAGAGTGCATTTTTAAGAGAATATGGAATGAGAATATTAAAAAAAGTTGAGGGATAAAAAATGAAAGAGAAATGGATGAAGATATTAGAACAATATAAAGAAGATGGATTTGATTCAGTTGAAATTCATCTTAAAAATGGGGAGATATTTAACCTAGATACAAGTAAAACAATTTTAATAGCTAGTGATAAATTTATTGTTTAGTAGATTATAAAAATGCTGGTAAATTAGTATCAGTTAAATTTAATGGTATAGAGTTATTTTCAGATACGGTTACTATGGATGGAGCTTATAAATTAGTTACTGGAATGACTAAAAAAGAGCATGATGAATTAATAAAAAATAAAGCAGAAGAGTACGAAAAAGAATGTGAAGAACATCAAAAACAGATACCTACTAAGGTAGAAAAATGGAGAGCCGAGGGTAGAAAAGTATTAGATGAAAAGCATTGGGAACTTTGGGATAAAGTAGTTCCAATTAGACTTGGTGATTTATATCAAGGTATGGAACTTGGGGCATCTTTAGATATAATTAAAGTTTTAAATGAAACAGGTGATTTAGATAGGGCTAAAGAAATAATTGAATCACAAAATCATTCAGGAATGTCATTTGGATTAGTATGTTCTATGATAAAGGCTTTTTGTGACAAAGGTGAAGAGTTTGCAAAGTTTGTGAGGTATTAAAAAGGTCTACATTGAGGAATTTGCAGACAAGTATAATTAACTTTTTAGGGGGAGAAATGAATAATTATAAAAAAATAAATATTAGTTTAAAAGAAATTGTAGCAACTAGAAAAAAATATTATTTTCTACCATGCAGCAATTTATTAGACGTAGATATTTCAGATATAAGTTTAGAATTACAAGAAAGAAAACTTATTGATGATGTAAGTTTTTTATTATCAATAAAGTATGATATTGTAAGTGAAGTTATAAGAGTTGAATATATACCTAAAAAATAGAAAAAAGTGTGATTTTTTTAAAATTCCGAAGAAATTCCGTATTTTTTTCCCTTTTTTTGGACTTTTAGGTATGGTATAGTGTATGTAGGAAATATTTTAAACCTTATGGATTTGAAATTGGATTTACACATAACTAAAAAATATTTAAGGAGCTTTGGGCTGTGATATTGCCTTAGCTCTTTTTTTATACAAAATTTTAGGAGGGAATTATGAATTTAATGGTATTTGAAGGAAAACAAGTTGAAGTATTTAAATTTGAGGGGAAAGTATTATTTAATCCAAAAGATGTAGCTAACTGTTTAGACATAAGAAATATTAATGATAATTTAAGCAAAATGAATGAAAAACAAGTAATTAAATTAACAAATTCTAAAATCGGTAGTGCCGACTTTAGAAAGGTTCATAATACTGGTGAAAATTTTTTAACAGAAAGTGGAGTCTATAAACTAATATTTAAATCAAGAAAAGAAGAGGCAGAACGCTTTCAAGATTGGATAGCAGATGAAGTTTTACCAGCAATAAGAGAAACTGGTGGATATATAAAGACAACTGAAGAAGATACAGATGAAATGATCATGGCAAAAGCTTTAATGATTGGTCAAAAGACTATAGAAAGGCAAAAGCAGTTGCTAGAAGAGAAAGAAAGTATAATAGCAGAACAAAACTTATTCTTAGATAAAGTATCAGCAAGTACGGATTGTATCTTAGTAAGGGATGTGGCACATTTATTAACAAAGCAAGGAATTAAAATTGGAGAAAAAAGACTTTGGGAGAAACTTAGAGAATTAAAGTTAATTCAAAAAGGTACAACAAAACCTTATCAGAGAGCATTAGAACAAGGGTTGTTCCAAGTGAATGAATATGCTATACAGACAAATCATGGAGTTAAATTAAAAACAACTACAAAGGTAACAGGTAAAGGTCAAGTTCATATAATTAAAAAAGTAATGGAGCAGGTGAGTTGATGAAAATAAAAGATATATTAAAGCAGCAACAACCGGAGGTTTACAATAGACTTAAAAAGTTGAAAGTAAAGACAGTAAATGAGGATTTAACAAAATCAGACTTTGAAAATATGATGAAACATAGTAGTTACAGAAGAGGAAGAGGAGGTATAAGACAAGTGAGATGAATACAGTAGAACCGATAAGAGATATGACAATGATAAGAGATATAGCAGATTACTTAAAAGATAAAAGTGAAAGAGACTATGTGCTCTTTATGACAGGTATTTACTTGGGTAGAAGAATAACAGATATGCTTAGTTTTAAAGTTAGGGATGTCAGAAATAAAAATTATATTTACTTTAGAGAAGGTAAGACAAGTAAAGAAGCTAGAATTGCAATTAATGATGATCTAAGAAGAATATATAAAGAATACACCAAAGGTATGAAAGATTATGAGTATTTATTTAAAAGTAGACAAGGTAAGAATAAGCATATTAGTAGACAAAGAGTGTGGCAAATACTTAATGAAGCAGCAGAGTATTTTGAGTATAGAGAGAATATAGGTTGTCATACACTTAGAAAAACATTTGGTTACTGGCTATATAAAGAGACAAAGGATGCAGTTGCAATTAAAGATTTACTTAATCATAGCGATATTAGCATAACAAAAAGATATATAGGAATTACTCAAGATAGTAAGGATAGTATAGTTCGAGGTTTATCATTTAGATAAGCTTTTTTTATTTTTTTATTTTTAAGTTTTACTTATTAAGCCTAAGTAAAATTAATAGGTGAGTATTTAGTGTATATATTAGTAGATAAATTCTAATATGGGTTTAACTGTTTATATAGATATGTAAAACTCAAATGGATAAAACACGAACGTTTTTTGAAGAGAAATAGTTTCAATTGAATAAGAAGAGGTGAAATATATGACTATTATAGATAGTGATTTAGTACCGGCATTATTGATACAGAAGTTAAAGAGAAGAGATATATCATTGATAGATAATAAAACTAATGAAGTTATACTCATAGATAATAAATTGAGTGATACTATTAAGAGCTACTATGAAAGACAAGTAAAAGAGAATGGCAATAAAGAAGTTATGTAGTAAGACGGGGTGTACTAGAGTTCTAAGTGATGACACTAAGTATTGTACCAAGCATAGTGAGATAGATAAGGAAAGATATAGAGCATATCAGAGAAGAAGGTTATTAGATGAAGAACAGAAGAAGTTCCAAGACTTTTATATATCAAAGTCTTGGAAGAGGCTAAGAGCTGTTATTATAAATGATTTGCTTGGATTAGATTTATATGAGTACTACATCAATAATAAAATAGTTGCTGGTGAATGTATCCATCACATAATAGAACTAAATGAAGATTGGGCTGGTGCACTTGATGCTGGTAACCTTATCTACTTAACAGAGAAGAATCATCGGAGGATACACAGAGCATATGAATTAGATTATAAAAAAAGAAAATCTATGCAAAAACTTTTATTTACTCTACTCAAAAAGTTCCATAGAGAATTTTATTGAGGACCAGGGGGGATATAAAAGTTTAAAAATAAGCAAAAAATGTCGCGTTTTTAAGCAATCGTGAAAAAAAATGCTAAATTTCATTATAGGGGGGCTTAGTTTTGAGGGGGAGGCGAATATTAAATGGCTAAAAAAATTAAAGTTAAATGTCCTATTTGGTTTGATAATGAAGCTACAATAGAGTGGAAGCGAATAGTGAAATTACTTGAAAAAGAAGAAAAAGATTTTACAAACAAGGATGTTAAGGCTTTAGAAGGCTATTGCTTAAATTATTCAAAGTGGAGAAGATGTGAGGAACTACTTTTGAAAAAAGGTTTTTCAATGGTTGTTAATGATGAAGGTTATGAGCAACAGAGACCAGAGGTTTCAATTGCTAATAAAGCACAACAAGAAATGAGAAGTTGGATGAAAGAACTTGGAATTACTCCAGCATCAAGATCTAGAATGATGAAAGGTTCAATTAAAAATTCTAATGGTGAGTTTGATGAAGAAATGGAAGAGATGATTTCACATGGCTAATGCTAAAGTAAAAGATTTAATTCTAGAGTCTTGGATTACTGAACTAAAGAAAATGTGGACCACAGATCTATACTATTATGATGAAGGTGAGGCAAGAAAAATTTATCACTTTATAAGTAAATTGAAAAATGATAGAGGAATGTCTAAGTTCTTTAAGCTTATAAAATTTCAGTTTGAAATTGTGACAGAAATTCTTTGTGTAAGGCGAAAATCAGATAATCTTAGAAAACATAGAGAAGCACATATAAATATTCCAAGAAAAAATGGTAAGTCATTTTTAGTTGGAATAATAGTAACTTATTTATTCTTTTGTCAAAGTGGTATTTTTGGAGCGTTATTTATTTTAACAGCTAATACAACTAAACAAGCAACAGAATTATATAATACAGTTGCACATTTTATCAAAACTAATAGGACATTGAAGAAATACTGTAAGATAACTGATAGTACAAAAACTATTGTAAGAAAAGATAATGGTAATAAGTTAATGATTTTATCAAGTGATGCAGATAATGCCGATTCATTTAATGACTATGTAGCATGTCTTGATGAAATACATCAAGCCAAGAATGACCAGATGTACGGAAAACTTAGAACAGGACAAGGTACTTGGTTAGAACCTTTACTAATTACTATAACTACTGCATCAAGTGGTGAAGATCCTGCAAATTTAGAACAGCAACTTTATGATATGAGTAAAAAAATTGAAAGTGGAGAAGAGGAAGATGATCCTGTTTTCTATTATAAAATTTATGAAGCTAATAAAGGCTGTGATGTTATGGATGAGAGTCAATGGTATAAGGCTAATCCAGCACTTGGAATATTTAGAAATCTTGAAGATTTAAAAAATTTAGCTAGAAGAGTTAAACTTATGCCACTTCAAGAAAATATGTTTAGAAGAATGTACTTAAATCAACATGTAGCACTTGATAATGAAAAAGGTGCTATAAATATGGATTTATGGGATTTGTGTACTAAAAAGTTTGAGTTAGAGGAACTTATAGGGTTAAAGTTTTGGGGAGGACTTGATTTATCATCAAAAAATGATGTTACTGCATTTGTTTTAGTATTTTATGATGAAGACAATGATAAATTTATAGTTTATCCATTACTATTTACACCAGGAGATACTCTTACAGATAGAGAATTTAAAGAAAGTATACCTTATTCTTATTGGGTTAAGAGAGGTGATTTACTAGCTTTAGATGGTAAGTATGTTAAATTTGATGCTGTATTAGATAAAATTTATGACATAGATAATGAATTTGAAGTAGCAGAGATAGGATTTGATAGATGGGGTTCTCAAACTATTCTTAATAGACTAGAGGATAAATGGGATATTGTTGCACTTGGACAAGGAAGTAAGACTATGACACAAGTAATTAATGACTTTGAAAATTTACTTGTTGATGAAAGATTAGTTATAGCTGATAATGAATGTTTTAGATTTATGGCAAGGAATTGTATAGCGGTTATAGATGATGCTATGAATGTTAAGTATAGTAAAAAGAAATCAAAGTTTAAGATTGATGGAATTATAGCTATGTTAATGGGATTGCTTTTAGCAGTTGAGGCTAATGATGTAGATCATTACGATTCAGTAGCTGAATTAGATGAAGTTGATTGGGGTGATTAAAATTAAAAGGGTTATAAGCAGGAATTTAGTAGCAGATATATTGTTAGTAGGTTCTTTTTTTATATTATTTTTTACAACATATGAACTTAACAGATATGTTGCATTGTATTTGTTAGCAGCAATAATGGCAGGAGGTAGCTATCTTATGCTGAAAGGAGGTAAATGATGTTTGCAAATAAATTATTTGAAAAAAGAGAAGAAATACAAGAAAGCAGTTATTCAGATTTAGAAAAACTTTTTTTGAAGTTTTATAGTATTGATGGAAGTTTAACAGATGATGAAATTAAAGAAACAACTTACTTTACTTGCTTAAAGATTTTAAGTGAAGCTATTGCAAAAGTACCATGTTATTTAATGCAAGGGCAAGAAAATGGTGATGCAAGGGCAAGCAGTCATTCTTTATATGAAAAGCTATGCTTAAGACCAAATCCATATATGACAGCAATTGATTTTTGGAAAGCAGTTGAAGTTAATAGACAACATAGAAAAAGAGGTTGTGCATTTATAGAAAGAAATAAAAATGGCGAAATATTAAATTTATGGCCAGTAGAGTTTATTAAATTAATCATTGATGATAATGGACTTTTAAAATCTAAACTTAAAAATAAAATACTTGTTGAGTTTAAAGTTCCAGGAACTAATAAAACAGAAACATGTTTATATGATGATATTTTAGATTTCAAAAACTTTACACTTGACGGTATTGATTCAAAGCCTAACAGATTCCTGATAAAATCAACAGTAAGTACTAACTTAAAGTCACAAAAATATCTTAACTCACTATTTGATGATGGACTAACAAATAAAATGGTAGTTCAGCTAACGAGTGATATTAAAGAGGAAAAAGAACTGAAAAAAATACAAAATAAATTCCATAGGTTATATTCAAATACGGGAAGGATTTTTACAGTTCCAGCAGGCTATAATGTTCAAGCCTTAAATTTATCTTTAGCTGATGCACAATTTGAACAAATTAGAAGAATGTCTATAAGTCAAATTGCAGCAAGTTTTGGAATTAAGATGTTCCAACTAAATGATCTAAAAGATACTAATAATAATTCATTAGAGCAACAGCAACTATCTTTTCTAATAGATACGTTACTTATTTTATTTGAAAGTATAGAGCAAGAGTTAGATTGGAAACTGCTTACTGCTGTTGAAAGATTAAAAGGCTATAAATTTAGGTTTAATACGAATGTAATGCTAAGAACTAATGCAGAAAGTCAGGCTAATATACTTAGCAAGTATGTTGCAAGTGGAATATATACACCAAATGAAGCAAGACTAATGCTACAAAAACAAAAGATAGAAGGTGCAGATGACTTAATAGTTAATGCAGGAGTTCTTAAAATTAAGGATATTGGCAAAGGGGGTGATAATAATGAGCCAAAATAGAGAGTTAAGACAAATAGAAAATTTAAATATTGAAGTAAGAGCAGATGAAGAAAATAATAGAAGGACCATTGGAGGATATGCAGTAAAGTATAATTCACCAACACTTATAGTTGATAGATGGGGAGATAAATTTTTAGAAGAAGTATCAGTAGGTGCATTTGATGAAAGTTTAAATACTAAAAGACAAAAAGGACTATGGAACCATGAGAGTAGTAAACCACTTGGGAGTGTCAAAAGTGGTACCTTAAGATTTAATTCAGATACTACGGGACTAAACTATGACATTGATGTACCTAATAATACTTGGGGAAATGATGTTTTTGAAAGTGTACAGCGTGGTGATGTAGATGGTTCAAGTTTTGGATTTATTTGTTTAGAAAATAAATGGTCTAAAGTAATGCATGAAGGTGAAGAAATTTACAAGAGAAGCATCATAAAAGCAGAACTATTAGAAGTTAGTCCATGTACATTCCCTGCTTATGATAGCAGTGAAATAGGCTGTAGAAGTTTTGAAAACTTCAAAAAAGAGTTAGAAAAACCAAGTTTTGAATTAGAAAAAGAAAGACTAAGAAATAAAATATTAAGTATGAGAGGGGTAAATTAATTTGAAAGATAAATTATTAAAACTATTAAAAGCAAAACAGGAGTTAAGAACAAGTTTAACAAATATAGCAAGTACAACAGAGGATATAAAAGAGTTAAAAAGCATTAATTCACAAATGGATACAATAAATTCAGATATCGCTGGTATACAAGAACTTATAGCTCAAGAGGAAGAGAGAGAAAGAGAAGAAGCAAAAAAAGATAAAGCTATTTTAGATATGCAAAATAAAAGAGGAACTGATAATACTAAAGCAGAGCTAAGATCAATTGCTAAAATGCTTATGAAAAAGCCTTTAAATGAAGAGGAAAGAGCTTTAGTTACAGTAAGTGAAAATGCTGCAATTATGCCAGAAGCATTTATTAATGAATTAATGGTTTTAAGAAAAGGATATCCAGCATTAAAACCTTACTGTCATGTTATTCCAGTAACAACTAACACAGGAAGAATGCCAGTAGTTACACTAGGAAATAATAAATTAAAAAAATTAATAAGTGGTCAAGCTATAGCGGAAGCTGCTAAAGCAACAAGTCAAATTAAATTTGAAGTAGAGGATTATGGAAGAATAATTCCTATTGAAAATTCATTAACAGAAGATGAAGTAGTAGGAATTATTCAAAATATTGTAACACCAGACTTTGCAGAAGGTTCAATACTTGCTGAAAATGATGAAATATTAACTGTTTTAAAAGAAAATTCATTAGAAGTTACAGGAGTTGCTGATTATATTGGGTTAGAAAAAGAAATAGAAAGTGCTTTACCTTCTGTTAAATCAGGACTTATCACAGTTACGAATGTATCAAGTTATTGTTACTTAAAATTAATGAAAGATAAAGAAGGTAGAAGTTTAAATCTTATAACAACAATTAATTCAGTAGATTACTTTAATGGGAAGCCAATAGTGACACTTGATGATGCTGATTTAGCACCAGCAACAGAAGGGAATTTAATTTACTTTATAGCAAATCTTAAAGAACTAATTAAATTCTTTGATAGAAAAACTTTAGAAATAGCAACTTCAGCAGAAGCTTTATTTGGATATAATCAAACAGCTGTAAGAGCAGTTGAAAGATTTGATGTTGTTAAAGGTTCAGAAAGAAGTGCTAAAAAAATAGAAATAACAAAATCAGTTTAAGAGGGCTTTTGCCCTCTATCTTTTTAGGGGGATTATATGGATATAGATTATGTAAAAGAGTATTTAAAAATAGACTATGAAGATGATGATGAAAAGCTTGAAAACTTAATATTAGTAAGTGAAATATATATAGAAAGTTGCGTTGGGAATGCATATAAAACTAATGAAAAAGCACTTAAATTAGCTAATGTACTTCAATTAAAACTTATCTCTGATATGTATGAAAATTGTGGCACTACAATTAATTCAAATACTAAGAGAGATATCATAGTAACAACTATACTTGATAAATTAAGCAATTTAGGAGAGTAAAATGAATACAAGGATTGAAATAAAAATACGAAGTTCAGAAATAGTTGATGGTAGATGGCAAGAGAGTACAAAGTTATATTACAAATGTTGGTGTGCACCACTTGAAGTTTATGGAAAAGAATTGTATGAAGCAATCAATAATAAGCATGAAAATGCACTTACTTTTAAGGTGAGGTACTGCAATAAAATAAAAAATATGAGAAAAACACTTAAAGAAAAATACTTAGTTGTATTTGAAGGTGTAGAATATGATATTTTTTATATTGATTTTAAAGGTAACTCAAAAGATTGGGTATACTTAAAGGCTAAAATGGTGATTTAATGAAGGTCATTTTTGAGGGATTGGATGATTTAATTAAAGAATTTAGTTCTCTTGCAAGTGAAAATGAGCAAGAAAAAGCAAATGCACAAATTATAAAAAAATGTGCTAATGTTGTTGAAAAAAATCTAAAACCTAAAGTTCATAGGAGCAAAGATGTTAGCAAAAGTGGAATTAAAGGTCAACGAACTGGCAAACATGCAGCTGATAATATAGAAATTAGCAAGATAAAAGGAACTAAGGGGGTAAAATTTGTAACAGTTGGTTGGGAGCAAGGGAAATCAGACCCATATACTTATATGCAGTGGGAAGAGTGGGGAAATACTACTAGAGAACCACATGCTATGTTATACCCGACAATTGAATCAAGTTATCTTGAAATGAATCAGGTTGCACAAAAAGAGTATGAAACTTTGATAAAAAACTTAAAATAGGTGGTTTTAATGGATATTATAGCAATTGTAGCGAATGCTTTAGATGAAGTATCAAAAAGAGGCATAGTAGTTGTGCAAGGATGGTATGACAAGAAGATAAAAGATACTCATATTACGTTTTGTTTACTATCAGATAGAACTAATAATACTTCTGACGATGAAGAGGAAGAAGTACAATATATAATACAAGTTGATGTTTGGAGCGAAAAGGATGAATTTAAATTAAAAAAAGAAGTGAAAAAATTAATGCTTAAAAGTGATTTTGGCTATTTAGATGGTCAAGATTTTTTTGAAAATGATACTAAAATACATCATAAGGCATTGAGGTTTAATTTTATAGAAGTAATGGAGGGGAATTAAATGGCAGGAGAAGCTAAAGAAATAGTAAGAAGTAGAACGTGTGGTTTAAAGGATATTTATGTGGCTATTGTAGAAGTTAATAACAATACAACTTATACAGTAACTACACCGGTAAAGCTTGCTAAAGCATTAAATGCTAAAGTAAGTGATAAATTTACACAAGAAAAAATATATAGTGATGATAGTGTTGAGGATATAATTGAGCAATATGAGGGAACAGATATAGATTTTGCAGTTAACTCACTTGCACCTCAGGACTATGCTACACTTTATGAAAATTTATATAAAAATGGATATTTATTAAAAGCTTCAGGGGATGGAGCAAGAGAAATAGCGATAGGGTGGAGAGCTAAAAAAAGAAATGGTAAGTATGAATTTACTTGGTATTACTGTGGAAAGCTTGAAAGACCCGATATGGAGTATGAAACACAAGAAGATAAAACTAAAACACAAACAGCAGGTTTAAAAGGAATGTTTTATGCAAGGCAAAAAGAAGATGTTTTAGATGGTGTAAATAAAAATCTGTATGCAATACAGGTTGATGAAAGTAATTTATTAGCTGATAACACAACAGCACGAGAAGCTATTGGAGCTTGGTTTAGTAAAGTACAAGAGTATACAGAACCTACACAAGTAGTAGAAATGAAAAAAGATAAATAAATATTAATTTTAAAAACAGGGTTAAAGTTGGCCCTGTTTTATTTTTTAAGGAGGAATTATGAAATTAAAAATAGAATTTGAAAAAGATGGTCAAGTTGTAGAGAAAGAATTTTCTACTAAAAGGATGAGAGGGAGAGCATTAAAAAGGATGTTAGAAATAACAGATGTTATGGATAATGCAGGAACATTTACACAAGAACATTATGATTTAATGTGTGAGTATATATGTGAAATGTTTGGAAATGTATTTAGTGTTGATGATTTACTTGATGGATTAGATCTTGAAGAAATATATCCAACATTTATGGCTTTAAGTGAAGAGATTGGAAAGAAAACTATGAAAAAAGTTGAGGACTTGATAAAAAAATAAATGGCGGAAGTGAAGAAATAGAAGCTTCCGCATTTGATGATTATGATGAAGAAGAAGGTTTTGAAGAAGAGGAAATTAAAAGTTATTGGATTGATATATTCTTTTGGTTAATCAGATATGCAATTAAAATTCACAAAATGAGTTATAAAGACTGTATGGAAATGGATGTTATAGATTATATAGATTACTTAGAATTCGACATCATAAGAAGTCCTATGAGTGAAGGGTAGGTGGAAAAGTGGCAGGAGCTATTATAAAAATTGGAGCTAATAGTTCAGAATTTCAAAAACAGATGAAAGCAGTTACAAAAGAACTTAAATTAGTAAGTTCAGAATGTTCTGTAGCAAGTCAAAAAGCTAAACTATTTGGAACAACACAAGACCAACTAGGCGTAAAACATAGAGAACTTACAGCTAAAATACAAGCACAAAATCAGATGATGAAGTTACATCAAGACAGGATAACAGGTATTAATCAAGATACAGAAAAGCAAAAGAATAAACAAACAGAATTGAACACAAAAATTGATGAAGCAACTAAAAAGTATAAAGAAAGTGTTGAACAAACAGGGAAAAATAGTGAAGAAAGTAAGAAATTAAAAACCGAACTTGAAGGCTTAAAAGAAGAGTATGCTAAAAATGAAAAAGCAATTGAGAAAAATAATGATAAATTAACAGATGCAACTATTAAGATGAATAATACAGAAAAAGCATTGCTTCAAAATCAAAGAGCATTAGAAGATGTTAATAAAGAAATGCAAAATAGTAAAATTGATAAACTTGCAGATGGCTTTGAAAGTCTCGGTAATAAAGCAACTGAAGCTGGAAAAAAAATGAGTGTAATATCAGCGGGTATAGTTGGTACTGGTGTAGCTAGTGTAGCAGCATTTAAAGAAGTGGATTCAGGAATGGATACTGTAATTAAAGCAACTGGTGCAACTGGAGATGCAGTTGATGGATTAGAAGAATCATATAAAAATTTAGCTTCAAAGGTAAATGAAAGTTTTGATAGTATCGGGAGTGCATTAGGAGAAGCTAATACAAGATTTGGATTTACAGGACAATCATTAGAAGATTGTACAGAAAAGTTTTTACAATTTGCTAAAATAAACAATACTGATGCAACAACATCTATTCAACTTGTTAGTAGGGCAATGGGAGATGCTGGCATTGAAAGTGATAAATATGAAGAAGTTTTAGATCAACTAACAGTTGCAGCACAAAAAAGTGGTATAGGGATAGATAAACTTACTGAAAATATAACGAAATACGGAGCACCTATGCGTGCATTAGGCATGGATACAAAAGAAAGTATAGCTATTTTTGCATCATGGGAACTTGCAGGTGTTAACACAGAAATAGCATTTTCAGGTATGAAAGCTGCTATAGGAAAATGGGGTAAAGAAGGTAAAGATGCTAGAGTAGAATTTAAAAAAACTCTTAAAGAAATAGAAAGTGCACCTAATATTGCAGATGCAACAGCAAAAGCAATTGAAATTTTTGGGCAAAAAGCAGGACCAGACTTAGCAGATGCAATAAAAGGTGGAAGGTTTGAATATGAAGACTTTTTAACAGCACTTGAAGGAAGTACAGGAACAGTTACTAATACTTTTAATCAAGTTCAAGATGGTACAGATTCATTTGGTGTAGCAATGAATAATGTTAAGCTTGTTGGAGCAGAGCTTGGAGAACAAATAGTAGTTGGGTTAACTCCAATTATGAATGCACTTGTAAGCATATTACAAAGTGTAACACAATGGTTTGGTGGCTTAAATGATGGAACAAAACAAGCTGTAATAATTGTTGGAGCATTAATTGCAGCTATTGGCCCGGGACTTATTATATTTGGAGCAATGGCAAGTGGATTAAGTAAAATAGTTAAAGGTTTTAAAGATATTAAAAGTTTTAGTACAGGAGCTATAGAAAACATCAAAAAATTTGGAACTAATGTAGTAAGCGGTGCAAAATCAGTTGGAACTTTTGCTTTGAATTTAGGGAAAGCAACAATAGCATTTGCTAAAAATGCAGTACAAGCTGGAATAAGTGCAGCGCAATTTATAGCACATAAAGTTGCAACAATAGCTAGTACAGTAGCAACAAATGCAATGGCACTAGCACAAGCAGCATTAAACTTTATAATGAGTCTTAATCCCATTACTCTAGTAATAATTGCAATCGGAGCATTAGTTGCAGCAATAATAGTTTTATGGAATAAATGTGAATGGTTTAGAAACTTAGTAATGGCAATGTTTGAAGCTTTAAAAATAGCATGGCAAGCTACTCTTAATTTTTTCAAAACTATTTGGGATTGGTTTGTAGGACTATGGAATGCAGCAGTTGAATTATTTAAAACAATATGGCAAGGCGTTTGTGATTTCTTTAAATTAATATGGCAAGGCGTTTGTCTTTATTTTGAAACAGTATGGAACTTTTGGAAAGGAATTTTTGAAGGTGTAGTTAATATTATTAAAACAGTTTGGGAAGGTGCATGCACAATATTTAAAACAGTATGGCAGGGCGTTTGCAATACATTTAAAACTCTTTTTGAAGGGTTTAAAACAATATTTACAACAATTTCAAATACACTTAAAACAATATGGCAAGGTGTTTGTAATATATTTTCAAGTGCATGGAATGGGGTTTGTAGTGGAATAACTAGTGTTTTTACAGGTGTTAAGAATACAGTGGTAGGAATAGCTCAAAGTATGACTAATACTGTTATAAGAGCCATAAACTGGTGTATTACTCAACTTAATAAAATTAAATTTAGTGTCCCAGATTGGGTTCCGCTTATTGGTGGGAAGTCATGGGGAGTAAATATTCCAAAAGTAAGTGAAGTAAATTGGCTTTGGAAAGGCGGAATAATTGATAGCCCAACACTTTTTGGTGGTGGCTTTGGTGTTGGTGATGCATACAAAGGAAGTGGAAGACAAGCTGAGGCTGTTATACCACTTGAAACTATGTATAAAAAAATTGCTGTAATAGTTAATGACGTTGTTTATGGAAATCAACAAGGAAACACAAGTAAATCTTCAGGAGACACTATTCTACAGATAGAAAACTTTAATAATAATAGGGAAATAGATATAGAACAACTTGTCAAAGAGTTAGAGTTCTATAGAAGAAAATATACGTAAAAGGAGGCGATAGATTTTGTCAAAATTATATTTTATATATAATGAAATATCTAGTTTAGATTTAGGCATAAGCATCAAATCAATGCCAAGAGATGTTTTAGCTGAAAAGAGAATAGAAAAATTATCTTTTCCCAAAATAGATGGTTTTGTATATCAAGATGATAATATTTTTGAAAGCTATAATATTGACTTAGAATGTACAGTTTGTAAGGGCTTTAATTTAAATCATATAAGAAAAATTAAAGATGTTTTCAAATTAAGAACAGGTGAGCTTATATTATCAGTAAAAGAAGATTATATTTTATCAGCAAGATTATTATCTGTTATAAATTTTGAAAAATTAATATCACAAACATCAGGAAGATTTTTATTGAGTTTTGAAATTCAGCCTTTTGCACACTTAAAATCAGGTAAAGAATGGCTTATGCTTAGTAATAATTTCAAACTAATAAATCAAGGAAATTACAAATCTAAGCCTCTTTTTAAAGTTACAGGTTCAGGATCATGCACTATAAGTATCAATAATAAAGAAATGAAATTTTCTAATGTAAATAGAGAGTTTATACTTGATACTGAATTAGAAGATATTTATTCAGTTGATAAAAAAGAAAATTTAAATAAGTTTTTAAATATAGAAAGTGATTTTATAGAGCTTGAAGAAGGTGAAAATATTATAAAATTCACAGGAATATCTAAATTAGAAGTTCAACCGAATTGGAGAGAACTATAATGAAAATAATTCTTTTTGATAAAAATACTAAAAAAGGACAATTTATAAATTTTGGATATGGTAAACTCACAAAAGTGTTAAAGTGTGAAGTTTTTGAAGAATTAAATGGTAGATATGATGCTGAATTACTTATAAGTATGAATGATTCGAAACAGAAATTGATAAAAAAATGGTCAATTATTTATATTGATGGTCAATTGTTTAGAGTTGTAAAAAGAACTGATATAGATAAAGATAATACAATTAAAATTTTTACAAAGCATATATTCTATGATATTAACTCAGGTTTTATTATAGATAATAAAGCTGATAATAAAACAATGCTAGAAGCAATGAAAATAGCAATACCAAGTGATTTTAAAGGTGTTTTTGATGTTGATAGTGATATAACGGATATTAATTCACTTTATTTTGTAAAAAACAATGGTGTTGAAAATATATTTGGAATTATTGATAGGTGGGGTAAAGGAGAATTAACACGAGATAATTTCAATATTAAAATAAATAAAGCTAAAGGCTCTGATAAAGGTGTTACATTTACTTATCAAAAAATTGATGCAATTGAAATTGATGAAGATACTGAAAATGTAGTGACTAGACTATATCCAACCGGAAAAGATGGAATAACTTTAGAAGAGCATTATGTTACTATTCCCAATTGGAATGAAGAAGATTATCCACCTTTTCATATTACAAAAGAAATTAAATTTGAAGGGGCAGAAAGCACGGGAGAACTTAGAGTATTAGCAAAGAAAGAAGCAGAAAAAATAGGACTTGCAAGGACTAACTTTAAAATAAATGTACATGATCTTAGCAATACTCATTTATCAAAATACATTCCAGCACTTTCAAATGTTGATGTTGGAGACATAGTAACAATTAAACACAAAAAATTAAATGTAAGAGTCAAAGTAAAATGCATAAAAAAAGTACATGAAAAAGTTACTAATAAACTTACATTAGAATTTGGACAGCCTATGGAAAACTTTTTTGATGCAGTAGATAATAGCAATAATCAAGTTACTATTCCAGATACTACAAAATATGAAGATCATATGTTTTTTTATTTCAATGATAATGATTTAATTTTAAATACTGATACTTTTGATATTTGCCATTTGAGATATGGAGTTACAGAAACAACTAACCTTATGTTATATTTTAATCTTTTTTTAAATTTAGATGTAGATTTAAATTGCAAATTAATATTAAAAATAGATAATGTTGATGTTCCCTTTTCACCTAAATTAAATTTGAATAAAGGAGATCAGCATATAAGTTTTACTTATCCTATGATTAATACCGAAGGAGGTAAACTTCATATTTTTAGTGCTCAATTTAAAAGCGATAATAAAGCTAAAATCAATATACCTAAGCAGCATATACAGGTTGCTATACGAGGACAAAATGTTATAGGTGCTATGAAAGAGCCACCGCATGCAGAGATTACAGAAGAATTTAAGTTTACTTTAATGTCTAATAGTAATTTAAATTCTAATGATAGTGTCAAAATATCATTCAAAAAACCTATATATATTTATGAAAATGAAATGTTAGTGAATACTAAATTGCCTATTTCAGATTTAATTTTAAATGATTTTGTAAATCCTAGAATTATTACTAAAGGGTTTATAGTTGAAATTAATGATAATTATTTTTCTTATAATAAAGAAAAATTATATATTGATAATGGAGCTATAAAATTTAATGATTTTGATTTTAATAAAAACTTTTCATTGCTAGAAAATCATTTAAATAATAAATTCTTGTATGAAATTGAATTAATAGATAAAACTGATTGGGATAACATTGTAGTTAGTGAGGTTAAAGAAGAATGATTAATTATTTAATATTCGATAATGGAAAAATTAAAACTTTTGATGTCCAAAATTCAATATTTTTAGAGATAGAAGGAGATTTATCAGAAGGTGTTTTTATTAGTCATGGAATGAATTTAAAAACTCTTAATTTAGCTTTATCAGAAAGAATACAACTTATTGATAATAAACCTAAAGTTTTGGCTTTATCAGCTAAAAAACAAACAATTACATTGAATGAAAAATGTTTGGCTTACGGTGAATTTGTTGAATTGACTACCGATGTAGATTTTTCCAATTCGGTTGTTAACAATATTCAAAGTATAAATATTAAAGTTGATAAAAGCCCTAAAGATATTATTAAAATAATTTTGTCTTTAGACAAAGGGAGAACTTGGATAACTCATTATAATAACGCTTGGATAAAGCTAGATAACCATTTAATTGATATTTTAGATTTTGGAATGGAAGTAGAGTATTTAAATGGATTACCAGAGTCGGAACTTATTGAAATAAGTGGAACAAAAAAAATAAGAATATTATGGCATATGAAAAAAAATAGTTTAGATAGTTTATTAAATGTAAGTTTAATAGATATAAAATATAATACTAATGTTTAGGAGGATTAATAAATGAGAGAAGTTTTAAAGTGGAACAAAAACCATATTACAGGCGAGTTAATAGAAAAAAAGGTTAATAAACCAGATAACGGATTAATAGGTAAGGTTAAAATAGAAGTTTTTAACGATGGGAATTTAAAAAATGAAACTTTTACAGAGAACATAATACCGGCACCGAGTATAAAGGGAGATTCTTATAGACATATGTATCATTTACTTAAAGGTTCCGGAGAGAGTAAATTATTGGGTGGGACAAGTACGTTACTTAGTTTTTCTCATATTGCTTTAGGAACTAATGATATTGAAGAAAATGCAGAAAACCTTTGGGGTAATTGTGGAGATATTATAGGTTGGTGTCCTAGAACAAATGAAGCAGCAGGGAGCGATCCTACTAGAGGGATTTATAATAAGATTGAAAGTTATGAAGAGTATATAAATGGATTTTATCACGCTCATATGGTTTATGACTTTGGAACCTCTCAAGGGAACGGGACTTTTAATTCGGTATGGTGGGGCAAAAATGTTTCAAGAATTGAAACTATAAAAGTACCTCCTTTTTCATTACAACAATTTAGAGTATTAGGACCTAAAAGACATTATCATCAAGTAAATAGCGGAACTTATTATTATAAGTGCGTTAATGGATCATATTATATAAAAGCTAGTGATACAGATAATAAGTTTAAAAAATTAAAAAATCCAGATTTGTATATCAACGGATTAGAAGAGGCTAAATATTTTGAAGAAAATATTATTACAAATGAAAGATATTTACCTTTAGCTCATTATCAATTTGAAGATGGTAGTTATGTTTCCCTAGATAATATCGAGCATCGATGGGATAAGCCTAATAATTCTATATCTAAATTTGAAATTGTTCATAAAAATAAAGAAAATACTGATATTAGTAGAAAATCTATTGATTTTAAAGTTGATTTTAAAGAAGTATGGGACTATCTTGTTTCTACTACAGGAGGTTGGGAGATAGAATTTAATCCTAATAGAATAATTAAAGTTTTAGAAAATGGTGATGTATATATTTATATGGCTTGGAGAAGGAACTATTATTCACGTATAAATTGTAATTATTATGATTCGTCAACCGATTCTATAAAACAGTCTACAGATGTTTCGCAAGGTGGATTATTAGGTATTTACAATGTGAAAAGCGGAGAATGGACTTTAAGATTTAGTATGAGTAATATAGAGAGTATGAGAATATCAGCAACACCAGATATAGCTAATATATTTGGAACTATTCAAGTCGATGATAAAGTTATAGCTTATAGCCATTCTTGGGGTAGTTCACCTTTTAGAATATATACGCCTAATAAATCTATGCCTTATAGGTTTGATGAATTAAGGATTCAATTAGGTGATTTAACTAATAACGGGTCAGATATGGGCTATTGGAGAATAGGTTGTAATATTCATGGAACTTTAGCGTTCATCAATTACACTAAAGATTATATTAATGCAACTAGCTATGTTATGGGTGATTTTGAAATAAGGCACGGATATTCAGCTCATACTAAATTACCTAATCCAGTTACTAAAACTTCAGCCGATACTATGAAAATAGTTTATGACTATTATATACAAGTTCCTAAAACTATTGATAAAGACGAGGATTATCTAACTTATAGAGATATAGACGGTAATCCTATAGAAAATACTATATCATAAGGAGTAATTTCAAATGAGAGATTATAAAATAAGTTTAGATATTATAGAGCCTATAATAGAATTAGACGAAATTTGGTTTGTTAAGGATGATATAGGGGGCTTTATAGAAATAGAGCTTAAGGATAATAATACTTTAATAGACCTTATAGGAATGAAAGTTTTAGTTATCTTTGAGAAAAAAGATAAAACTATAACTCAAAAAGAGGCTACTATATTAGATTCTAGTAATGGGCTTATAAAACTTAATATGCTAAATTCTATTATAGATATTCCAGGAAAAATAAAAACTGAAATTAAAATATATAAAGGGGAGCAGGAGAAAGTAACTTTTGCCCCTTTCTCTATTATAGTTAAAAAATCTATATCTATGGACGATGTAGTAGAAAGTTATATAGAGCTTGATATAGTGCAAGAAGTAAATAAAAATACAGCAGCTATATTAAATAATAGTAAAGCTATAGCTAGAAATGCAGAGGATATAAATACTTTAAATTCTAATTTACAGGCAATGGCAGAAGGTATTAATGTTTTTTCTAATGAGGTAGTAGAATCTTTTGAAAGTTTCAATAAAGTTGTGAATGAAAATAAGGAAGTAGCTGAACTTGGAATTAATAATTTAGTTGGAGAGTTAGAAAAAACAAACAAAAATTTAAGTAATTCTAATAGCGATATAACAACTTTACAAGAAACAAAAGCTAATATAATAATTTCTTTAGAGGAGCCAGATCACACTAATTTATCACTCGGTACTATTTGGATAAAGCCTATGGTGCAAGATGAATGAGTTTTATTATTATGATGGTGAAAGCTTTCAAAAATGTTTAACTCTTAATAATACAAAAGTACCTATAAATAATAAAGATTATAATGATTTGGCTTTTTTCACAGTTAATGCTCAAATAGAAACATTTTTAACATTGGGGAAGATTGAGAATAAGTGTTTATATGATTTAAATAATACGAAAGCTCATTTTCATATACTTACAGATAGAGGATTTGAATTAGTAACAACAGAAGCGATGAATGTAAGAGCAGCAGGACTTGATACAAAAGATTTTGTTGATATACTAGTAAAACCAGTTTTAGTAGTATCTATAGAAGAAATTTTTAATATTAATAAATTAAATGAATTAAAGAATATTGATACCTATGAAACTGTAAATCCAGTAGTTAGAGTTGTTCCAAGAAGTGATATAACCGATATATTTAAGCTAGGGAAATTAGATTTATCAAAAATTCTATTAACTAATGAAAATGCTGTTATTACTTTTATTAATAATATAAATACAGAAGTAATAGAAGTAATAAATTTAAAAAGAACAAACTTAAATAATTTAACAAATACAGAAAATATAAAAATATTATTAAATGAAAAAGAGATTTAACTTTTGTTAAGTCTCTTTTTTATAGACATTTTTAGCAAAGACTTTATAAAAATAAATTATAAAGGGGTAATAAAAAATGAATTTATCAGATGTATATCAACAAATAACAATGGAGGTTCTATATTATATTTTTACTATTTTAGTAGCTTTTGATGTTGCTACAGGAATGGGTAAAGCGTGGAAACATGGCAGATTAAAAAGTAGAACTCTAAGAGATGGACTATTTAGAAGTATGGCAGATATATTAACATTAATACTTTGTATGATAGCAGCGAGGTTAGTACCTTTGACTAATTTTATAGTATTTATGATTTTGGTCTATATGATTGTAAAAGAATTAACTAGTGTAGTTGAAAATCTTTTGGAAATGGGGGCTAAATTACCTAATTGGCTTGTAAAAGGATTGAAAGTAAATGCAGATATTTTGGATGATATGGAACTTGAAGATTTATTAATAAAAGAAATAGAAAAGGATAAGGTGACTAAATAATGAAAAAAGGATTTATAGGAGTAGGGCATGGTGGAAGTGATCCAGGAGCAGTAGCAAATAATCTTAAGGAAGCTGATATTAATTTAGTAATTTCTAAAGCGTGTAGAGCAAAGTTAGAAGAATATGAGTTAAATATATTATTGTCAAGAAGTGTGGATGAAGATGATCCTATTCAAGAAGAAATAAGAGAATGTAATAAATTTAATCCAGTATTTGCAGTAGATATTCATTGTAATGCTGGTGGTGGTGATGGATTTGAAGTATTTCATCATCACAAAGGAGGCAATTCTAAAAAATTAGCAATGGCCATAGAAAAAAGAGTCATTGAGTTAGGACAAAATTCAAGAGGGTGTAAAACTAGAGTGAATTCACAAGGAAATGACTATTATGGGTTTATTAGAGAAACAATTCCACCAGCAATAATAGTTGAATGTGTATTTTTAGATAGTATTGATAGATATATAATTGATGAATATCATGAGCAAATAGCATTTGGAGAGGCAATAGCATATGGTATTCTTGATTATTTAAGTATACCAATTAAAGAAATAAATAATACAACGAAGAAGAGTGGATGGAGAGTTAGTATAGGTTATTTTGAGGATATAAATAATGCTAAAAAGAAACAAAAAGAGGCTATAAGTAAGGGAATAGACGCAAGTATAGTACCATATGAAAAGGTATAGTTATGTAAAAATAAATTTAATAATAATATTAGGTATAATAGCATTAATATTATTGGTGTTATTCAAAATATAAAAATTAGGCTAGATGAGAGTAAAATCTTATCTAGCCTTTTTTAGCTTTTCTGAAACTATTTAATACTTTTAAATACTATACTCTTAAATGATAAGAAAAAAATAAAAGGAAAACTATTAACTATATAGAATAAATATAAAAGAGGTGATTTTTTGATAAAAAATAATTTATTGAATTTAAGGTTAGAAAGAAAATATAAAAAACAAAAAGACTTTGCAGGATTCTTAGAAATAAGTGAAAGTTACTATAATAAATTAGAGAATAATAAATCTGTTATGACAGTAGATACATTATTTCAAATAGCAAAAAAACTTAATATTGATATTAATGAAATTGTATTTGAAGAGGAGCAGTAGGCTCCTTTTTTTATGCTTAAATATCCCAACAAGAAAGAAAAAAGAATTTTAAAATATTTTTCAGAATAATAGGAAAGTTTTTAAGGCTGGTTACATATAGATAAACTAGGAATGTAAAACAAGGTTGTTTGAGGTACAACAGTTTTTTTTATGATAATTAATTATCAAATTTTTTAAAAAGTACAAAAGTAACAGCTAAGTTGGAAATGAACAATATTAAGGGGGCTATATGTCAAGATTGAAGATAATAATTGAATTTAATCCTAAAGATAGTAGAGAAATTGAAATTTTTGAAAGATTAAAAAGTATAACTTATCCAGGAACTATTATTAAAGATGTACTATGCAAGAGGGTTCCATTCACAGTAGTTGAAGAAATACTAGAGGGTTGCTATGAGAATAGTTAAATATTTTGAAAGAAGAAGAAAGAAAAAGTTTATTAAAAACTGTTATATAAAAATGATACTGAATTTAAAAATATATAATACATCCAATCATTATCCAGATAAATTGAAAATTAAATTTGTTAAATATGGTTATGAATTATATTTTGATATAGCTGGAATAAAAGAATTTGGAATTATAGAAAAAAACTTAAATTTTATTAGTAATTGTTTTAGGGCTTATAGCGTTAAAGCATCAAATGATAGAGGGAATGTTATATTAATTATTTATGATGATATATTAGAAGAAAGTTTATTTATTAAACAAGATTTAGGACCTTATAAGTTGCTATTAGGATATAACTATGAAGGTGTTATTACAACGGATATGAAAATATCACCACATCTACTTATAAGTGGTTTATCAGGACAAGGAAAAACAGGTCAATTGAGAATTATTGTGAAGAACTTAATCGGCATAGCTGATGTATATCTTATAAATTGTTTTAGTCATGATTTTATAGGATTTAATAAGATATCCTTTATAAATGGTAATGAAGCGATATTAAATTTCTTAGAAGACTTTAAACAAAAGAAATTTAAGGAACATGAGAAGCCTATTTATTTAGTTTTTGAAGAACTTATGACATTAAGTGAAGATAAGAAAATTCAGAGATTAATTAAGGAATTTTTATGTGTGTGTAGACATTATAATATATTTATAATTGGGCTAATTCAAGTATGTAGAGCAGAAGATTTTAAAGCGAAAACATTCTTTAATAGTAGAGTTAGCTTTAAGCAAATGGATAGAAGTAGTTATGGTGTTGCACTTGGAAGTACAGGTGAGATGGAAGAACTGAAAAAAAGAGAGTTTTATAGTAAGGGAAGTACTGGGGTAGAGAAAGGTATTACTTACACATTAGAATATTAGTAAATAGGTGAATTTACAGTTTTAAAGTTTAGAATGAATGAACGATTGAATGCAACGAAGGAGCGTAGCGAACGAATTTTTAATTCTAGTGGAGCATAGCGACTAAGTGAAATGATTGAGTGAATGAGTGAGAAACTTCTATAACTTGATAGTAGCAGTTTAACTATATCAAAATTAAAAATAATAACTAAAGTAAAAGAGCACTATTACAGGGGCTGAAGTGTTATTTCTGATTTGAAAAAATATAACTTAAAGATAATAAGCTCTGGTGAAAATAGAGTAGAGGTTTATAAAGCAAGTGGATATTCTATTTTTATAAATAATGAAAGTAACAATAAAGATGGTAGATTAGGAAAAGAAATTTTGAATATAGAAGAAAAAGAAGAAAATCAAGGAAGAAGTAGAAAAACAACTTTAGTAAATGCAAGAAATAATATCATAAGGCTGATTAAAAGTAATGAAGATATGAAAACATTTATTACTTTAACATTTAATATTGATACAAATTATAAAGAAAGTAAAAAATATTTACAGGCAATGTTTTTAAAACTTAATAGACATTATAGTGAGTTTAAATATCTTTGGGTGTTAGAATTTGGAGAAAAGACAGATCGAATACATTATCATATGCTTTGCAACTTAGAACTTCCAAATATAGAATTTGCAGCAAGTGGAAAACGAAAAGGCAAGAAACATAAAGAGTATGAAAATGATTTTATGAAAAAATATTGGAAGAAAGGCTTTGTAGATATAAGGGCATTAAATAAGGAAGGAAATTCAAATATAGCATTGTATGTTAGCTGTTATATAACTAAAGATTTACTTGATCGGCAATTAGAAGGATATAGAATTTATGGTTATAGTAACAAAACTCTAGATAAACCACAAATATTAAATGATTATACAAATGAAAATTTAGAGGATATAATAAAATATTTTCAAAAAGATTATGAGATAATTTATAGTAATTCATATGAGATAGGATATAAAACAGATTACAAAGACCGAAAAGGTACAATGACATATATAGATTTAAAGCGTAAGAAATAGGAGGTTTAATTAAATTATGATAATAAATAGTGATTTATTAATAACAAAAATTGATGCTAAACAGAAAAAAGATAGCACAGAAAAGTACTTAATGGTTAGTATGCTTGATTTAGTAGCTGGTGATTTATTTGAGATTATAGAGAAGGATATAGAGGTAATGATGAAACTTACACCAATGAAGAAGTACAATATAGATTTAAAGCTTACAAGTGGTAAGTATGGTTTGAAATTAGAAATTGCAGCAATTAATAAGGAAATTGGAGCAATATAAGAAATGAGTAAATTTCAATGTGAAGAATGTAAAAGAAAAGGTGAAATTGGTTATTTAGAGCAATTAAGTTTGTTTGATATTTGTACAGATGAAAATAGAAAGAATATTGAGTACTATAATTTAGTATGCAGTCAATGTTTAAAAAGTTTTATAGGTGAAGTTGAAAAAAATAACAATGAAGATAGAATAGATAAGCAAATGTATGAATTATCATTGGCTTTACGTAGTGAACTAGAGGAATATATGAATAATAACTATGAAGATGATTTTCAAGGGTTTTTGGATAGTAAATTTAGTATTGGTGGATATATAACAGAACTTAGTGAATTATTAAAAGAATTTTAATGAGAAAAACAACCAAAATTTGATTAAGGTGACCAATAGGTGACCAAAATGAAAAAAAGAACACTCAGATAATTAATATCTAAGTGCTCTTTTTGCTTGTAATTAAGCTATTTGGTACCGAAGATGGGATTCGAACCCACACGATTTCTCGTCAGATTTTGAGTCTGATGTGTCTGCCATTCCACCACTTCGGCTAAGGTATATTAAAAATATAACATATTTTTTATTAATTAGCAATATGCAAATGTAATATTACTAAAAAACAAACATTTTTTTATAAAACTATTGTTAGTGTTAGATAATTTTGTTAGAATAGAACTCGGTAGGAAATACCGAAATAGGTAAAACCTATTTTAAGAATATAAGTATACTGTACATTTAGGGATGTATTAAGTATAAGTTATTTTTTAGGGAGGAGAAATGAATATGATGTATTCAAGCGAAGTTCAAGAAATGTGTGTAATTGCTAAAGGACCTAATCATGGTTCAGCACCAATTCCTGTAGAAGGAAGATGGGTTCAATCTAAAGAAGTATCTGATATTTCAGGATTAACTCACGGAGTAGGTTGGTGTGCACCTCAACAAGGAGCTTGTAAATTAACATTAAACGTTAAAGATGGAATAATTGAGGAAGCTCTTATTGAGACAATAGGTTGTTCAGGAATGACACACTCTGCTGCTATGGCGTCAGAAATATTACCAGGAAAAACAATATTAGAAGCATTAAACACAGATTTAGTTTGTGATGCTATAAATACTGCTATGAGAGAATTATTCCTTCAAATAGTGTATGGAAGAACTCAAACAGCTTTCTCAGAAGGCGGATTACCAATTGGAGCTGGTCTTGAGGACCTTGGAAAAGGACTTAGATCACAAGTTGGTACAATGTATGGTACATTAGCTAAAGGACCTAGATACTTAGAAATGGCAGAAGGATATGTTACAAAAGTAGCATTAGATGCTGATATTCAAATCATAGGTTATAAATTCGTTCACTTAGGTAGAATGATGGAAATGGTAGCTAAAGGTATGGATGCAAATGAAGCTATGGAAAAAGCTACTGGTCAATACGGTAGATTTGACGAGGCTGTTACAGTTGTAGATCCAAGACACGCATAATAAAAAAGAAGGGAGAAATTAAAAATGGCATTATTTGAAAGTTATGAAAGAAGAATTAATCAAATCACACCTGTATTAGAGCAATACGGAATGAAAACATTAGACGATGCTAAAAAGGTTTGTGATGATTTAGGAATAGATCCTTATAAAATAGTTAAGGAAACTCAAACAATAGCGTTTGAAAACGCTGCTTGGGCATACGTTTTAGGAGCTGCTATCGCAGTTAAAAAAGGATGCACAAAAGCTGCTGATGCTGCTGAAGCTTTAGGAGAAGGATTACAAGCTTTCTGTATACCTGGTTCAGTTGCAGACGATAGAAAAGTTGGAATAGGACACGGAAACTTAGGAGCTATGCTTTTAAGAGAAGAAACAGCATGTTTCGCTTTCCTTGCTGGTCACGAAAGTTTCGCGGCTGCTGAAGGAGCTATCAAAATAGCAGAAAAAGCTAACAAAGTAAGAAAAGAGCCATTAAGAGTTATATTAAACGGTCTTGGAAAAGATGCTGCTCAAATAATCTCAAGAATTAATGGATTCACATATGTTGAGACAAAATTCGACTACTATACAAGTGAATTAAAGATTGTTAAAGAAGTTGAATACTCAAAAGGACCAAGAGGAAAAGTTAAATGTTATGGTTCAGATGATGTTAGAGAAGGTGTTGCTATAATGCATGCTGAGGGAGTTGACGTATCTATCACTGGTAACTCAACAAACCCTACAAGATTCCAACATCCAGTTGCTGGAACATACAAAAAAGAATGTCAATTAGAAGGTAAGAAATACTTCTCAGTAGCATCAGGTGGTGGTACAGGAAGAACTCTTCACCCAGATAATATGGGTTCAGGTCCAGCTTCATACGGAATGACAGATACAATGGGAAGAATGCACTCAGATGCTCAATTCGCAGGATCATCATCAGTACCAGCTCACGTTGAAATGATGGGATTAATCGGAATGGGTAACAACCCTATGGTTGGAGCTACAGTTGCTGTTGCAGTTGCAATAGAAGAAGCTCAAAAATAATTCATTCTAACTAAAAGACACATCTATTTTTAAATAGATGTGTCTTTTTTTATATTATCAAGTAAAAAAAGAACGTAAATATTATAGAAATTAATAGGTAAAGAGTAGAAAAGTAATCTTATATAATATAAAGGCTAGTAAGGAGGAGCTAATAATATAACAAATCATCTTATATAATATCCTCGTATTAGAGTATATTATAATAAAAAAATCAAAAAACTTAAATAATCGTAAAAAAACAGTAATTAGAACTCTAATTACTCATATTTTAAAGCTATGTTAAATAACTATATATAATAGGAGGTGGTTAATTTGCCTTTTGAAATATATTTAATAATAGCATTAACATTAGTTATATTAGGAATAGTAAGTTTTATAAAACAAATTAAAGAAGGTGTTTTAGCATCAATTGTTGGTGGAGCAGGTTGTGCTGTAATTTTTATAGTACATTATATATGTAATGCTACTAGTAATTTTTTTGAAAGTACTGGTATTACAATGAAAGACATTCTAACTTATATAATTTGCATTGCAGTAACTTCTTTAGCTTTTATTGCAATAATATTCCTTATAAAATTTCTAGGAATAAAAAAGAGATAAATTTCAATACTGAAATTTATCTCTTTTTTTAATTTTACTTTTCATTTTTATAAGTATTTATTATATGTTCTTTAGCTTTTAACTCAATAGAATCATCTAATGGAGTTAGTTCAACTGAACCATACTTATTTTCAAGTGCTGCTTTTAATAATCTATCAGCAATCTCAGGATTCTTTGAAAGTAAACATCCATGGCAATAAGTACCATAAGTATTTTTGTAAATACATCCTTCAAAGCCATCAGATCCATTATTCCCATATCCTACAATAGATTTTCCAATTGGTTTTAATCCGTCACCTATGTAAGTTCTTCCAGAATGGTTTTCAAAACCAACATAAGTTTCATTTAACTCTTCATTGTAAACTACTGTATTCCCTATAAATCTTGTATCACCAGCTTCGGTATAAAGATTTAATATATCTAAACCAGCAAGTTTTTGGCCTTCTGGAGTTAAATAATATTTGCCAAGCAGTTGGTATCCACCGCAGATAGTAAGTAAAACTTTACCGTCTTCAATATAATCTTTAATATCATCTCTTTTTTTAGCTATAAGATCCTTTGAAACAATAGATTGTTCAAAATCTTGCCCGCCACCAAATAACGCTATATCATATATATTTTTATCAAATTTATCATTTAAAGATACATTAATTACATTTACTTTTATCCCTCTTGCTTCAGCTCTATGCTTTAGTACTAGTATGTTTCCAATATCCCCATATGCATTTAAGAGATCTGGGTATAGATGACATATATTTAATTCCATAAAAAACACCTTCCTATTCTATGATATCTACCAAAGTTTTTCTATAAATCCTTTTGTGTGTAGATATTTTCTAAAATCAATCATAGCTGTATAAGTAGCTAATATATATATTTTCTTTTCAGTACAATTAGTTATATCATTTGTTAATTTTTCGAAATCATCTGATATTTTAAATATAGAAGGATTAATCCCAGCCACTTTAAGTCTAACTGCCATATCATATTTTCTAACACCTGATACTAAAACTTCTCTAATATCCATATTAGTTAGTTTTTCAAAATTAACATCCCAAAGCCAAGAAACATCTCTTCCATCAGCATATTTATCATTTAAAAGGAATGCTGATGAGAATGGATTTGTATCTAAGCATAGGGTATCTAATGCTTGATTGTATCCAGCAGGGTTTTTAACAAGTATTATCTTAACATCTTTTCCGTTTATATTTAAACTTTCTTGTCTACCAAAACTTGAATCTTGCTTAGTGAATGAATTTTCTATTACTGAGTCTTTTACATCAAATTCTTTTGCTATACCATAAGCACATAGTGCGTTATATATGTTGTATAATCCTGATTGTGTTACTGTAAAAACAGAATTATTGATTTTGATTTTAGAACCATCTGGTGTTAATTCTAAAATTTCATTCATTGCATAATCTAACTCAGGTCTTTTAAAGCCACAGTTTGGACAATAAAAATCTCCAAGATGATTATAAGTTATGAAGTTATATTCGTATGAGTGTTGACAGAACTTACAGAATTTAGCATCTGTATTTGTTGCAACCTCTTCTTTATTTGGAGATACTTTAAATCCATAATATTTTATTGGATTAGGTACATCTAACTTTCCGAGTAATGATTCATCGCCATTTAATAATAAAGTTGTACTAGGGGCTTTTTTAACACCTTCTAATATTTTATTTAGAGTAGTATATATTTCTCCATATCTATCAAGTTGATCTCTAAATAAATTAGTTACAGTTATAATTTCAGGAGTAAGATGTTCAGTTATAAACTTAACGTTTGCTTCATCAACCTCTATAACGGCATATTTAGTTTCTTTATCAGAAAACTTATAATTGTCAACAAATGTAGCAACAATACCAGCATATAAGTTAGCTCCTGTACTGTTAGTAATTACGTTGAAATTATTTTCTTTTAATACATTGTAAATCATAGAAGTAGTAGTAGTTTTTCCGTTAGTTCCTGTTACTAATATTACTTTATAATTTTTTGATACTTTGTTTAGTATGTTGCTATCTAATTTTAGAGCAACCTTTCCTGGGAAAGTACTACCACCTTTAAGTATCTTTACTGCTAGGAATTTAGTTAATTTAGTCACTATTATTGTGAAAACAGATTTAATACCTATTTTAAACACCACCTTAAAGTCATTTATTATAAATTATTGCCATAAAATGCAAAAAAATAATCATCAAAACAATATTTATAGTATATCATAAACACATTAATTTACCAATATATTAATAATGTATATTTTAGTTATACATAAGTTAGTAAATTGTAAAGTTTATAGACTTTAAAAGACAAAATTAGTAAAATATAGATGTATATTTAGCGATTATATTAATAGAATAGGGGGATTATTATGTATCCAATAAGATTTGAAAATATATATTACGACAAAATATGGGGTGGAAAAGATTTTGATTTATTCAGAAACAATACTCCAGAAGGAATGATTGGTGAAAGTTGGGATGTCGCTTGTCATAAAAATGGAATGAGTATTGTTGGAAATGGTGAATTTTTAGGAATGAAATTTGATGAGTTAATAGCTTTAAAAGGCTCAAAATTATTAGGAACTGAAATTTGCAAGGAAAGATTTCCGCTACTAGTAAAACTTATAAATGCTAATGATAAATTATCAGTTCAAGTTCACCCAGATGATGAATATGGTTTAAGAGTTGAAAATGATTTGGGAAAAACAGAGGCTTGGTATGTAGTAGAAGCTTTTGAAGGTGCAAATTTAGTTGTAGGTACGAATGGCTGTACTAAAGAGGAATTTGCAAAAGCAATAACTAATGGAACTTGCGAAGATTTATTAAATAGAATTTCTGTTAAAAAGGGAGATGTATTCTTTGTAAATAGTGGACTTGTCCATGCTATTGGAGAAGGAGTTGTAATTGCAGAAATACAACAAAATAGTGATACAACTTATAGGGTGTTTGATTATAATAGGGGAAGAGAAATACATGTAGAAAAAGCTATGGATTGTATTGATTTCTCTTTAGTTGGAAAAATTTCAACAGGAGTTAAAATTTCTAAGGAAGGTTATACTAGAACAATTTTAAATGTTTGTGATTATTTCTCATTAGAAAAATATGACGTAACAACAAGTTGTAAAGAAAAAAGTGATGTAGAGAGATTTTATATATTTACATGCGTTGAAGGAAACGGTGTTATAAAAACAAAGTCCTCTTGCGTAGAGATAAATAAAGGTGATAGTATTTTTATCCCAGCTACATTAGGAGAGTATATTATAGAAGGTAATTTAGAATTATTGAAATCATATGTTCCAAATAAGGAAAAAGTTCAGGCTGAAATTATGAAAGAGATAATTATTTAAAGTTAAATTGATACTATATGCTGAATTAGATTAATATGTTTAGTATATAGTACTTTTTTTATAATAATTTACCAATAATTCAATAAAAAACTTGTTATTAAGTATAATTGATTAAAAATTATTGAATTAATTACTAATATTATACATAAAAGAGTTATTTTTAGTATAATATTACCGTTACAAAATTTAATTATTAAGGAGTAAAATTATGGATTTTTTATTTATTTTTAAGGCGATAATAATTGCCATAGTTGAAGGTCTTACAGAATTCGTTCCTGTATCTTCAACGGGGCATATGATATTAGTCGGGGATCTTATAAATTTTAGAGGGATTGAGGATATTGTATTCTCTAGCATGTATGAAGTTGTAATTCAACTTGGAGCAATACTTGCTGTTGTTGTTTTATATAGAAAGAAAATATTTGGTTCAATAGTTGAGTTTATAAGTTATATAATAGGATTCTTTACAAAGAATAAAACTCAAATGAAAAAATCGGAAACAGGATTTAGATTTGGAATAAATGTTATAATTGGAAGTATACCAGCTATGATATGTGGTTTAACTTTCTATGATTCAATAAAAGGCTTGTTTACTGTAAAGGCAGTAGGGATTGCTTTTGTTGTAGGAGGAATTCTTTTATTAGTTATTGAATCTTGGTATAGAAAAAAGCCACAAACAAAGGTTACTACTAATATAGATGATATGACATATAAACAATCATTTTTAGTTGGGTTATTCCAATGTCTTGCAATGTGGCCAGGAATGTCAAGAAGTGCATCTACGATAATGGGGGGATGGGTTGCTGGATTTAGTACAACTGTAGCAACTGAATTTACATTCTTCTTAGCAATACCAGCAATGGTTGGTTCGTCTGCTATGGACCTTTTAAAGTTTGATTATTCTCTAATGACACCTACATATATAACTGCTCTTATAATTGGATTTATAATTGCTTTTATAGTATCACTTGTTGTTATAGATAAGTTTATAGCTTACCTTAAAAAGAAACCAATGAAAGTATTTGCTATATATAGAGTTATAGCAGGTATAATTTTAACAATCATGATATATAGAGGATTAATTACTTAATTCATAAGTTGAAAATAAAGCTATATCACATTTAGAAGTTAAACTTCTTTGTGATATAGCTTTTCTTGCTTTAAAACATCGTTAAATGAAGTTATTCTTCGTATTAGGTTAAATATATGAATTTAAAGCTTTTCACACGAATATAAGTATCTAGTACTGAATAGAATAAACTAGTTGAAAAATTTCTTGATAATTTGTTTTAAAGAAGGGGGAGTTTATTTATGTTAGCAAAGAAAAAAATAGCTTTATTAACGGGTGGTGGGGATTGCCCAGGATTGAACGCAGTAATAAGGGCAGTAACTAGAACCGCTATATTACAGTATGATTATGAGGTTATTGGTTATAAATTTGGATATAGAGGGTTATATAATAATGACTATATGAACTTAAATCTTGAAGCGGTTTCTGGAATACTTCATAGAGGAGGAACAATTCTACATAGTTCAAATAAAGATAATTTATTTGACTATCAAGTAGAAGAAGATGGGGTTATTGTTAAAAAAGATGTTTCTGATGTAGGTGTTGAAAATTTAAAAAAAGAAAATGTTGACGCACTTATTGTAATAGGGGGGGATGGGACACTAACATCTGCTAGAGATTTTGCTAGAAAAGGTGTTAATGTCATAGGAGTTCCTAAAACTATTGATAATGACTTACTTGCGACAGACACGACTTTTGGATTTAATACAGCAACAGAAATAGCTTGTGAAGCTCTTGATAGACTCCACACAACAGCAGCATCTCATCATAGAATAATGCTTTTAGAAGTTATGGGTAGAAATGCTGGATGGATAGCTCTTGAGGCTGGAATAGCAGGTTCAGCAGATGTGATACTTTTACCTGAAATACCTTATGATATAAATAGAATTGTGGATAAGGTTAGAGAAAGAGAAGAGGCTGGAAAACAATTCACTATAATAGTTGTAGCAGAAGGAGCAAAACCTAAAGATGGTGAAGTTGTTGTTGCTAAAATAGTAGACGATAGTCCAGATCCTATAAGACTTGGTGGAATAGCTAATAAACTTGCAAATGACTTAGAAAAGCTTATTAAAAATCATGAGGTTAGAAGTACAGTTCTAGGCCATTTACAAAGAGGTGGAAATACTTCAGCATATGATAGGATATTATCTACTAGATATGGTGCTAAAGCAGCTGAACTTGTAAATGCTAATTTATATGGCAATATGGTTTGTTTAAAAGGTCAAGAAATTCAATATGTTAATTTAGAAGAAGTTATAGGAAATACAAAATGTGTTTCGCTTGATGATGAGAAGGTTAAGGCGGCAAAACAAATAGGAATAAGTTTTGCTGATTAAATATTAAACACGAATTATTTTACGAGGGATTAATTTATATCTCTCGTATTTTTCGGCATTTAAACGAATGATAACTAAGAATAAAAGAAAAATGTTCTTATATATGAAAATTTATGGTATAATTTTCTATATTAAAATGTTTTTTAGGGGGAATAAAAATTTATGAGTAATTTATATGAAAATCCATTAAATTCAAGATATTCATCAAAAGAAATGTCATTTATATTTTCTGATGATAAGAAATTTTCAACTTGGAGAAAGCTTTGGGTGATTCTTGCTGAATGTGAAAAAGATTTAGGTCTGAATATTACAGAAAAGCAAATTAATGAGCTTAAGGAAAATATATATAATATTAATTATGAAGTAGCTAAAGAAAGGGAGAAGTTAGTAAGACATGATGTGATGAGTCATGTATATGCGTATGGTGAACAATGTCCTAGTGCAAAGGGGATAATTCACTTAGGTGCTACAAGTTGCTATGTTTGTGATAATACAGATTTAATAATAATGAAAGAGGGACTAACAATTATTAAGAATAAGATGTTAGCAACTTTAGAAAATTTAAAGAAATTTTCACTTGAATATAAAGATATACCAACGCTTGGATTTACGCACTATCAAGCAGCCCAATTAACTACAGTAGGAAAAAGAGCTACATTATGGATGCAAGATTTAGTTTTAGATATGGAGAATTTAGATTTTGTTATATCGAATATTAAATTAAGAGGTGTTAAAGGAACAACAGGAACTCAGGCGAGTTTTATGAGCCTCTTCAATGGTGATGAAACTAAAGTTAAAGAACTAGATACTATGGTTTCAAGAAAGCTTGGATTTGATAAATCTTATGGAGTTACAGGGCAAACATATTCTAGAAAAGTTGACTCAATAATACTAAATACATTATCAGAAATTGCACAAAGTGCATATAAGTTTTCTAATGATATAAGATTACTTCAAAATTTAAAAGAAATAGAAGAACCTTTTGAAGTTAATCAAATAGGTTCTTCTGCAATGGCCTATAAGAGAAATCCTATGAGAAGTGAAAGACTTAGTTCGCTTGCAAGACATGTCATAATAAATAGTATGAATCCAGCTATCACAGCTGCAACGCAATGGTTTGAGAGAACTCTTGATGATTCTGCAAATAAAAGAATTTCTATTCCAGAGGCATTCCTAGGTTTAGATGGTGTTTTAAATTTATATATAAATATAACAGAGAGTCTTGTTGTATATGATAAAGTTATTGCAAGTCATGTTAATAATGAACTACCATTTATGGCTACTGAGAACATTATGATGGAATCAGTGAAAAAAGGTGGGGATAGACAAGAACTTCATGAAATAATAAGAGAACATTCAATGAATGCAGCTCAAAGAGTTAAAAGAGATGGGCTCAACAACAACTTAATTAGCAGAATAATTGCTGATTCAAGATTTAACTTAAGTGAAGATGAAATATTAAATATAGTAAATCCTAAAAACTTTATAGGTAGAGCATCAAGTCAAGTTACAGATTTTATAGAGGAATATGTTAACCCTATTTTAAAAGAAAATGAAGGTTATTGTAGTACACCTAGTGATGTATTAGTTTAATTTTAAAAATTCCAAAGAAATTTGGGATTTTTTTATTATATATATATTTCGCAAGGTATTTATATAATGTAAGACAAATAGAGAGGAGTGGGTTTTTAGATTTAACTAAATAAATGACTTTATATGAGTCCTTTTAGGTCTTATATTTTTTATTGATATAATTTGTGTTAAAATAAAGAACAAAGCTAATTCATAAAAAAGTTAGGAGTTTTAAGTGAAGAAAGAAGATTTAATAAAAATATTTAATAAAAGCATAACAGGAAAAAAACATATAGAGGCATTGCGAGTTATTGAAAATGATTTGATAACGGAATCTAATATAGAGAAAGATGAGTTTATAGTTCTTATAAAGTCAAATGTTATATCAGATAATCTTATGAGTTCATATTCTTGTGAAATAGAAATCGACAATAGAAATAGCGAAGTTATATCAGCACAGTGTACATGTGATGATTATGAAAAAAATGAATTTACAAAAAAGAATTACTGTTGTAAGCATCTAGTAGCAACTTTTTATAGAAATATAGATGATATCTTAGAACAAGTAAAAAATAATTCTTTAACAGAAGAGGTAGATACTAAAAATAAGCCAGATAGTTATTTATCAATGCTACTAAGTTCAAAGAATAAAGTGAACATAAATTTCGAGGTTTATATAGAAAAAGAGCCTTGGAAAAATAGAATAAGAATATTCCTAAAAATAGGTTCTAGGAATAATAAGTATGTCATTAGAGATATTGAGCAATTTTGGGTTCATTACATAAATAATATTCCTCTTCATTTTGGGAAAAATTATATATTTGATTTAAATGCACAGAATTTCTCGTATCAAAGTAAAAATTTACTTGATATTATGGATACTATTTTTGAAATGAAAAAGAAAAATTTAAATTATATTGATGGTAAGTATATTTATATACCGGAATTTCTTATAAAAACATTTTTTGAAAAAATAGATAAACTAAAAGTTTACCTATGTAGTGGTTTCTTCCAAAGAGAGGTTCTTGCTGATATAAAAAATAAAAATCCAGAAATAGATTTTAGTTTAAAACTTTATGATGATGGGTTCAAACTAAGACTAACATCAGGTCTTCCAAAAAGATTTACATATAAAAATGATGTATTCCAAGATGGGGCTAATATTTATATTGCAAATGGAGATTTTATATATGATATAGATAGTTTTTTAAATATATTTGAAAAAACAAAAGAGATAACTTTTGAACTAGAAGAAGAAGAAGAGGTTATAACTAGATTGATACCTACTCTTAGAAAATTAACTAATAATTTAAAACTTTCAAAGAATATCCTTGATTTAATAATTGAAGGAGATGAAAATTTCAAGTTTTATATAGATAGAATAAATGATGAAATTACCTTAACTGTTAATAGATGCTACCCGAATATCGAATTTAATCTATTTTCTGATGATTTGAAAGGAAAATACATATTTAGAGATGACAAAAAAGAGAAGTCTTTAATAGCTCTTATTGACAGAATAGGATTTACGATTGATGATGATAAGTTTGTTTATAAACATTCAGATGATGAATTATTTAAACTGCTTAAATTTGAAATTTTAAATTTACAAAAACATGGAGAAGTATTTTATTCAGATAGAGTGAAAAACATTAAAAATATTACAAATTCAAATTACAACCTAAGTATATCAAAAGGAAAAGAGAACTACTTCGATTTTAAATTTGATATAGCAGGTGTAGAACATAAAGAAATATTAAAAATAGTAGATGCTCTTAGAAATAAATTGTCTTATTATAAATTAAAAAGTGGAGAATTTTTAGACTTAGAAAATATTGAATTAAGAAGACTCGTTAATTTAATAAATGCTTGTGCTAATAGCAAAGAAATATCCAAAGGTAATGCAAGTATACAAACTAACAAGTTGATGTATTTAGATAGTTATCTATCTAAAAATGATATTTTGTTAGATACAGGCAATGATGTTATTGTAGAACTTCAAGAAAAAATAGAAAGTGTATCTAGCATGGATTATACTTTGCCTAAAAATCTTAGAGCAACACTTAGAGAATATCAAATTGAAGGTTTTAAATGGTTTAAAAAATTAGACTTTTTAGGGTTATCTGGTATTCTAGCTGATGATATGGGGCTTGGAAAAACATTACAAACCATATCATTTATTGCATCTAAGATAGAGGAAAATAACAAATCAAAAACTTTAATAATTGCACCTACATCTTTAGTCTATAACTGGCTAAGTGAATTCAATAAATTCACAGAAGGTGACTTTTGTACACTTAATATAGGCGCTAAGCAAGAGAGAACAAAAGTGCTAAAAGAATTTATGATATTAGATGGAAAAAATGTGATTATAACAACTTATGGACTTATAAAAAGAGACTTAGATTTATATAAAAGTGAAAAGTTTGATTATATTATAATAGATGAAGCTCAAAATATAAAAAACAGTAAATCACAAATAACAAAATGTATAAAAGAGTTAAACTCAAGTAATAGATTTGCTCTAACAGGTACACCAATAGAGAATAATACCTTAGAGATTTGGTCAATATTTGATTTTCTAATGCCAGGGTATTTAGGTGAAGAGGTAAAGTTTAACACTAGATTTAATAAGGGGCTTACAGAAAATGATTATGTTCTAGAAGAATTAAACAGGTTAATAAATCCATTTATTCTTAGACGGTTAAAGAGGGATGTTTTAGAAGAACTTCCAGATAAAATATTTAAGGATTTATATATACCTTTAAATACAAAGCAAAGAAAAGCTTATGGAATATATAGTAAGTATATTCAGAGTGTTTTAAACAAGGAAGATATAACAGATACTTCTAGAACTCAAGCGAGTAGTATAGAAATATTATCATATATCACAAAGTTAAGACAGCTATGCTTAGATCCTAGTATAGTATTAGAAGATTATACCGGAGATAGTAGTAAGATAGAAGCACTACTTGAGATTCTAGATGAAAAAATAAATAGTGGTAGTAGGATACTTGTATTTTCACAATTTACATCAGTGCTTAAAAATATAGGAAAAAGATTAACTGATTTGAATTTTAAATTTAGTTACTTAGATGGAAGTGTTAATGTAAATAAACGTTGTAATGAAATAGAAAAGTTTAATAATGAAGATGCAAGCATATTCTTAATAAGTACTAAAGCTGGTGGTACAGGATTAAATCTCACAAGTGCAGATATTGTTGTTCATTTTGATCCGTGGTGGAATCCAGCGGTAGAGGATCAAGCGACAGATAGAGCTCATAGAATTGGTCAAACTAAAGCTGTTGAGGTTATAAAAATTATAGCTAAAGATACTATAGAAGAAAAAATAATAGCACTGCAAAATAGAAAAAGAGAAATGATATCAAAAATTATTAAAGATGATACAAATGAATTATCATTTAAAGATACTTTTGATGATATATTAGAACTTTTAAAATAACAAGAGGAACTAGTTTAGTATAACTAGTTCCTCTTCTGATTTTTAGTAAATTTGTTTTATTATATAACCACGACTTGTTAATTCTTTTTTTATAACATTTATGTGATCTAACCCATTAGTTTCCACAGTAACTTCAAGAACTACATTCCTAAGATGGTCAGTTGCTTTGAACCTGTTATGTTCAAGTTCAACTATATTAGCATTTAGTTCTGATAAGATGGTACTTACCTTTACAAGTTCCCCAGGGATATGGGGTAGCTCCATTGAGAAGGCGAATAGTCGACCTCTAGATACAAGACCTGTCTTGATTAATGAAGACATAGTTATCATATCTATATTTCCACCACTAATTATTGAAACTATTTTTTTACCCTGCGTATTTTTCAATTTCTTTAAAGCGGATAAAGATACTACGCCAGAAGGTTCTGCTATTAATTTGTGTTTTTCACTTAATAGTACAAAATCCTCTACAATTTCTTTATCTGACACAGTAATTATTTCATCAACCAAATCTTTTATAATTGTAAATGTTAAATCTCCAGGGGTTTTAACAGCTATACCATCAGCAATTGTTCTAACTTTATCAAGGGTAGTTACCCTACCGTTGATAAAACTTTGTTGCATAGAGTTAGCACCTTCTGCCTCAACTCCAATTATTTTTATATTAGGATTATGCTCTTTAAGTGCTAATGATATACCGCTGATTAATCCACCACCACCGATAGGGCACAAGACAATATCAAGATCCTTTAAATCTTCTAATAACTCTAAAGCAATTGTACCTTGTCCTAAAATTATATCTATATCATTGAATGGGTGTATGAACTTAAGATTTCTTTCCTCCTCAAGTTCTGTTGCTTTATTAAAAGCATCATCATATACATCACCATGTATAACAACATTACCACCAAGCTCTTTTGTTGAATTAACTTTTAAAAGTGGTGTTGTTTTAGGCATAACAATTGTTGAACTTATGTTATATAAAGATGCTGCATATGCAACTCCTTGTGCATGATTTCCAGCAGATGAACATATTACACCTCGTTTTCTATCTTCTTCTGAAAGTAATGATAGCTTATTTAAAGCCCCTCTTAATTTATAGGCTCCTGTTATTTGCAAATTTTCACATTTTATATAAACTTCATTATCGCATATTTCCGAAAAACTTTTGCTATACATTAAAGGTGTTTTTATAATATTTTCACTAATTCTTTTTCTAGCATTTTTAATTTTATTTAAATACAAGTAAATCCCCCCTTTAATAAACTTTATCTATATAAAAATTATAACAAAATAATTGTAAAAATTTGTGAATTTGATTTAAAATTAATAAAACTTTTTTTATTTATTAATTTTATTATCGTAGATATTTTAAAATAAGATTAAATAGGCTATAATATACTATCATAATCAAAAAAATTCAAAAGAAATTCAAATTTATATGATAACTTAAAAGAAAAAAGTAATATAGAGAATATAGAGGTATAAAATATGAGTACTTTACAAGATAGAATTAAAAACAAAATAAAAGATGATAAATTAAATAGATATTTAACTTTTTGTAACTTTGGATTAGAAAAAGAAAATGTAAGAGTTAATAAAGATGGAACTTTAGCACTTACTAAACACCCAAAAATATTTGGAGATAAAAAGAAAAATCCATATATAACAACAGATTTTTCAGAGAGTCAGGTAGAGGTAGTAACACCTCCTTGTAATACAATAGATGAGGTATATGATTTTATAGGAGCTTTAAATGATATAGTATCATTAGAACTTAAAGATGAACTGTTATGGCCACAGAGTAATCCTCCAATACTTCCAGATGAAACTTTAATACCAATATCTGAGTTTAATGGAGAAAAAGAAGAGGTTTATAGAGCAGGTCTTGCTAAAAAATATGGCAAGAAAAAACAACTTATGAGTGGAGTTCATTTTAATTTTTCTTTTAAGGATGAATTTTTAGAATTGTTATATAAAACAAATACAGATATTGGTGATCTAAAAGATTTTAAAAACAATCTATATTTAAACCTTTCAAGAAACTTTTTTAAGTATAGATGGTTATTAATATATTTAACAGGAGCTAGTCCGATATTCCATGAGACATATGTAAAGTCTTGTGTGAAGTCAGCAAATAATTTAACTAAGGATAGTTTTTACTTTGATGATACTTATTCACTTCGAAATAGTGATTGTGGGTATAAGAACCTTACAGATTTCTTTATATCATATAACTCATTAGATGAATATACTAGTGATTTAGAAGAGGTTATTAAAAAAGGTGTAATTAGTAGCGAAAAGGAATATTACAGTCCAGTAAGACTTAAATCAACATCAGGAGATGGGTCTATAAAATCATTAAGAAGAACAGGAATAGAATACTTAGAAATAAGAATTTTAGACTTAGACCCTCTAAGTGAATTTGGTGTATCGAAAGAGACTTTAAAATTAATTCATGCATTTTTAATTTATATGGCAGTAACACCTAATAGGGCTATGTCAACAAAAGATTACAATGAGTCTAACTACAATGATGAACTTATACATTCATATGGTAGAAAAAGAAATATTAAAGTGTATGACTGTTGCGAAGAGATATCTTTTGAAAAGAGAAGTATTTGCATCTTAAATAAAGTGAAAGATACTTTAGCGGAATTAGATATTTTAACAGATGATTACAAAACTATTTTAGACCAAGCACAAGAAAGTGTTAAAGATCCTTATAAGACACTAGCCCATAAGATTGTGGAGCAAATTAAAGATAGTTCATACGTTGATTTTCATATACAAAGAGCGCAGGTAGCATTAAAGTATAGTAAAGAGAATGAGTTTGAATTAAGAGGATTTACAGATATGGAACTTTCAACTCAAATATTATTAAGGGATGCTATTAAGCGTGGAATAAAAATTGAAATATTTGATAGGTCTGAAAATTTTATAGCTTTAAAGAAAGATGAAAAACTTGAATTTGTAAAGCAGGCGACAAAAACATCTAAGGATACTTATATAACTGCGTTGCTTATGGAAAATAAAGAAGTTACTAAAAAGATATTAGATAAGGAAAGCATAAGGGTTCCTAAAGGTGATGTATTTACAGATAGTGAAGCGGCTAAAAGTAATTTTGGGCTAGTTAAGGATAGAGAAATTGTAATAAAACCAAAATCAACGAACTTTGGACTTGGAATCACTATATTTAAAAATGACTTTACAGAAGAAGACTTTAAAAAGGCAGTAGACATAGCTTTTGCAGAGGATAAATCAATTTTAATAGAAGAGTTTATTCATGGGAAAGAATATAGATTCTTAGTTATAGACAATGAAGTTGTAGGAATCCTTCATAGAGTACCTGCAAATGTTTTGGGTAATGGTAAGTTAACTATAAATGAACTTATAGTAGAGAAGAATAAAGACCACCTTAGGGGAAAGGGATATGTAAAGCCACTTGAAAAAATCAAAAGCGGCGTGAGTGAAGAAATGTTCCTTAAATCACAAGGTTTAGATTTTGACTATGTGCCTAAAGAGGGTGAAGTCGTTTATTTAAGAGAAAATTCAAATATAAGTACTGGTGGAGATAGCATAGACTTTACAGATGAAATGCATAAATCATATAAAGGAATTGCTAAAAAAGCAGCAAGTGCAGCAAAGGCTAATATTACAGGTATAGACATAATGATAAAAGATATAAATGAAGAGGCAAGTGAGGAAAATCATGCTATTATTGAAATGAATTTCAATCCAGCTATTCATATACACTGTTTTCCTTATAAAGGTAAGAATAGATATGCAGGAGAAAAAGTGTTAAAATTATTATTTGAAGATTAAATTTATAATACACAGTCTTAATTGACTGTGTATTTATTTTATAAAGAAATGAGGGGTCGGATATGGATTTTGTTTCTATTGATTTTGAAACAGCGAATGAAAAAAGAACTAGTGCATGTTCTATTGGAATAACGGTAGTGAAAAACAATAAAATAGTAGAAAAATTTCAAAGACTAATAAAACCTAAAGAGAATATATTTAAACCTATGAATATTTGGATTCATGGTATAACTGAAGAGGATGTAGAACATGAACTAGAGTTTAAAGAAATTTGGCCGCAAATAAAAAAATACATAGAAAATAATCTTGTGATAGCTCATAATGCATACTTTGATATTGATGTTTTAATTTCAACGCTTGCTGAATATAATATATTGCTTAAAAATTGTACTTATCTATGTACAGTAGACATATCTAAAAGAGTTTACGAAGGTTTACCAGATAATAGATTGTCTACATTAGGAGAGATGCTTAAATTAGATTTTACGCATCATAGAGCAGATGATGATTCTATGATAGCAGCAAAAATATTTTTAGATGTATGTGAATATTTGAAAATCGAAAAATTTTCAGATATAAAAGAAAACTTAGGAATAACACCGGGGCTTGTTTTTGATAATAATAACTCAGTCCCGGTTAAACATAATATTCAACTTGTAAAAAAAGAAGTTTCATTAATTGAGAATAAAACTCAATTAAATTCGGAGTATTTTAAAGGTAAAACAATAGTTTTTACAGGTCCTTTAAAAACTATGTCTAGAGCTAAAGCTTTTTCAAAAGTTAGATATTTAGATGGTATTACTTCTAATGTTGTTAATTCAAAAACCAACATCTTAGTAACTAATTTATCTTTAGATCAAGAATTTTTAACTTCTAAGCTCAGAAGTGCAAAAAATTTAATAGACTCTGGATTAGAACTTGAAGTTTTAAGTGAAAAAGAATTTTTAGAAAAATTAGAAAAGTAAAATAATACAATTACGTAATACATAACTGTGAAATACTAAAAGTAATACATAGTTATGTATTTTTATTGAAATATATAGTTAATATGAATAATTTCATTCTAATTAACTTTAATATAATTCGCTTTTAATAATATTCGTGAAATGTATATTTCACGAATATTATTTGGTGGAGAAAGATAAGCTTTAAAACGGCTTATTATCTATACTTAGATAGTTCGTTATGTTATAATTAAATTACTAGATTGAAAGAGGAGATTTTATGAGTAAAATAAATAGATTTAGCAATTATGAATATTCAAAAGAAATAAAACTAATCTTAGATAACACTACTTTTACCGAGATTCAGGTTAATAGACTACGAAAAATAAAAAGCGATTTTAAGAAGAAAAATATTTCTAGAAATTACGAAGTTATATTATCTGATGTTTTCATACTTTTTGAAATCGAAAATTTTACCACGATTGATATAGCGAATGTATATAATATTTCAATTAGAAGTATTCAAAAGTGGATAAAGGAATTAAATCTCGTGCAAATAAAGAAAAATAAGATCAAAAAAATAGTTCCAGTTAAAGTTGAGGAAATAATTTTTAATGAGCTTCCGGAGGAAGTTGATGATTTTCTTAATTATTTAGAAAATATAAAAGGTAAGTCGAAAAATACAGTAACAGCCTATAAGTCTGATTTAAAACTTTTTTTTCGCTTTTTAAAACTTCACTTGAAATTAATAAAGATAGATGACTTATCAGAATTTGAAAAAATTGATATTTCAGATATAAATATTGAAATTATACAAAAAATCAAATTAAGAGATTTATACGCTTTTTTAAATTTTGTTGATAAAGAGCGTAAAAATAGTTCTTACGCAAAGGCTAGAAAGGTAGCAACGTTGAAATCTTTTTTTAAATTTTTACACTCAAAACTTAAGATTATAAAAAACAATCCAGCGGATGAATTAGAAAGTCCTAAAATTGAAAAAAGACATCCTATATATTTAGATTTAAATGAAAGTTTAGAATTTTTACAAACATTAGATAAAAATTCAAAAAATTATATTAGAGATTATTGTATAATAACACTCTTTTTAAATTGTGGTTTAAGACTTTCAGAACTCTGCAATATAGATGTTCAAAAAATTAATGGTGATACACTTTCGGTGATTGGAAAAGGAAATAAAGAAAGAACTGTCTATTTAAATAATTCATGTATTGAGGCAATAGAAAATTACATGCAAATCAGAGATTCGAGTAAAGTTGAAATAGTTAATCAAGGATATTTATTTATCTCACAACATAATAAACCTTTGAACAAAAGAAGTGTTGAACTCCTAGTAAAGAAACATATAAAAAATTCAAATATAAATACAAAAAAAATAACACCACATAAACTTAGACATACTGCAGCTACATTGATGTATAAGTATGGAGAGGTTGATATTAGAGCTTTACAGTCTATTTTAGGACATGAAAATGTATCAACGACACAGATATATACACATGTGGATGATGAACAACTTAGAAAAGCAGCTAGTTCTAATCCACTTTCTAATATAAAAACAAAAAAATAAAGAGGTGTACTTGTGAAAAAAGAATTGTTAGATAAAAATAGGGTTTTAAATTCATATAAGATGGATAATCTAACAACTAAAGAATTATCTATCTTATATAATTGCTCTATACGCCATATTCAAAAAATTCTAAAACCTTATAGAGATGAGCAAAAGAGGTTAAAATTAGAAATTGAAAAATTAAATTTTAAAAAGAAAATCCCTAAAAAAACTTTCCCTAACGATAGATTAAGAGGACATCTGAACTCTCTTGAAATTGAGAATATCATAAAAGACTTTAAATTACATATGAGCAATGGTGATTTAGCACGAAAATACAATACATCTATTGGAACTGTTAGAAAATACACAAAACCTTATTTCAAAGAAGTTCAGATAGAAAAAAATATTTTAAAATCTGAATTGATAAAATTCAAAACTAAAAGAGTTGAAAAAGAGGGACTCATCTACTCTTTTGAGTGCTTGAAAGGGTATCGTTACATAGGAAAAACTACTAATTTGCATGCACGGTGCTTCGTTCACATTAGTGATTTGAAGCGCAAAAGACATTCTAGTTTGCTTCTTCAAGAGATGTATAGTAAGGAACCGATAGAAATATTTTCAAATATAAAAAATGTAGAAATATTAGAAAATAATATACAATTTAATGATTTAGATTTGAAAGAAAAATATTATCAATTATTAAATTTTAACAACGGATATAAAGTTTTAGGTATGTCTAAAGATTTACTAGAATCACTTCTTTATAAAGATGCACAGAAAAAAGAGTCTAAAAATTAGACTCTTTTTTACCATTCATCTGTGTCGTTATCAGTTTCTTCTTCATTATCTTTCTTTTTAAGAGCTCTAACACCTGGGAATATTTCCTGTGTTGAACCGTCTAAATCATACTCTTCTATTCCATCTATATCAGCTAAATAAACAATATTTTCGAAAGCATCTACATATTCTTCGTCATCAGAACCAAGAATTTCTTTTAAAGCTTTCTCATATTCTTGATATTTCGAACTATCAACGTTGATAGCCTCAACATCACTAGCTATTTCATCATTTAAAAATTCGCTTTCTAATTGATCCGCAGCAATTGCATCAATTGTAACAGCTCTACTAGATAAATCAGTAGTATCTATATATTCTTTTAGGTCTTCTACTTTTGAATCTTTACTCATTTTATCAAACCACCTTTTCTTCTATTGGGTTTAGTCATTGAAATATCTATTATAACAAAAAAACAAAATATATAAAAGGATTATTTTAATTTAAACTCTAATTCTTTTATCTTAAGCTCTAATTCTCTTTTATCTAATTCGAAACCTCTCTTCAATAACTCTTCATTCGCTATAAGTTTATTCGTTAAATCCAGTTCTGTTTTCTCTTTTAAACTTATCAAATCACTATTATGCTCTCTTTTTATAGATTCTATAAGTGCTTGCAATGCCTTTATATCATCATTTTTAGTTGTGATAATTTCTTTGTATTCATTTATATTATGTTTAATATCAGTTAGCTCTTTTTGGAGTAAATCATTCTTATTTTTCTCTTTAATAAGTTCCTCGTTAGTCTCTTTTATAGAGATGTCTTTGCTTGCAAACTCTGTTTTTAGTACAGATATTCCCGCTATTTCTTCTTTGTAATTTTCAACTTCTAGCTCTAATTTGCTTACTAAATCATAATTTCTATTGGAAAGTTGAGAAAGTATGTTTTTCGCAGTTTCTAATTCTTCTATTTTTTTTACATTATTTGCGATTTCGAATTTTAAGTTTTTATTTACTGTTTTAAGTTCAATAACTTCTTCTTTTGCTAAATCTGCTTTTGATTTAAGGATAGTTAATACTTCATCTTTAGCATCTAACTTTTTTGAAAATCCCTCTCTTGCCCTATCTTCCGCATCAGAACTCAATTGAAGTGATGTTACAAAAAGTCTACTTATTTTATTTATATAATCCTGGAAACTTTCTATTTCAAGTTCTCTACCAACTAATACAGACTTAGATTCTTCTGTTTCATATATGTTTATAAGTGCTTCTAAACATTGTGATTGGTTACCGAATTCACTTGAAGCAATATCTTTAAATTTAGCGAATGTGTCTTCATTAACTCTAAATGATTTAACTTTTAATTCTTTATTATCAATTTTAGCCATACTTAACTCCTTTTACGTATTACATAATATAATCATTGTAATGTAATACTATATTTATATTATATTTTAATTCAAAAAATATAGCAACATATATCAAAGTGAAAAAATTCTAAAAAAACAAGACCGAACATAGGTTTGATATATAATATTTATTATGATATAATGTTCACAATAATATTAAGAGGTGTATAATATGACAGAGCTAATTAGTCAAAAACAAATGGAGATATATAATTTTTTAAAATCATATGTAGAAGATAAATCTTTTCCACCATCAGTAAGAGAAATTTGTGTTGCTGTTTCATTAAAATCAACATCAACAGTTCATGGTCACTTAAAAACATTAGAAAAAAAGGGATATATTAATAGAGAAAGCACTAAAACTAGAGCTATGGAAATTATAGAATTTACTGAAAGAAAGAAAGAAATTATTGATATACCAATAGTTGGTAAAGTTACAGCCGGTCAACCTATACTTGCTGTTGAAAATATAGAAGATACTTTCCAAGTCCCATTGAATTATATAAAAAGTTCAAATAAAGATTTGTTTATTTTAAAAGTATCTGGAGACAGTATGATTGAGGCTGGTATTCATGATGGAGACCTTGCTATAATAGAAAAAACTAATGTAGCTGAAAATGGAGATATAGTAGTTGCTCTTATAGATAACGAGGCTACTATTAAAAGATTTTTCAAAGAAAAAAATTATTATAGACTTCAACCAGAAAATTCAACAATGGATCCAATAATTGTTACCGAATGTTACATACTTGGTAAATTAGCAGGATTATACAGAGAATATTAAAAAACACATGGGATTTCCCATGTGTTTTGTTTTATCAATTAACGTATATCTTTTCCAAATGGCATTAAAGATAATTTTGCAAGTTTAAACGATTGTAACCCAAAAGGTATTCCTATTATAGTTACGCATAATATAATTCCTGCTATAAGATTTCCTAACGCAAGAGCAAAACCACCAAAAATTAACCATAATATATTTAATAAGAAACTTGTAGGGCTATCATCAGTAGTTATGACTTCTTTTCCAAATGGGAAAAATTGAAGTTGTGCAAGCTTAAAGCATTGAATCCCTACGGGTATTCCTATTATAGTAATGCACCATAATAATCCAATTCCAACCCAACTTAAACCTTGAACAAAACCACCAAAAATAAACCAAAGTATATTACCAATTAATTTCATTTTTTTATCCCCCTCTTTTAATTACTAAAGAATGTTGTTTAAAGCTATTAACACACCTATTTTAGCATGGTCAAATGTTAAACCACCTTGTAAATATGCTATGAAAGGTTCTCTAATTGGTGCATCAGCAGAAAGTTCTATTGAAGAACCTTGTATGAAAGCCCCGGCTGCCATTATAACTTCATCTTCATAACCAGGCATTGCCCATGGTTCACATTCAACAAACGAATCAATTGGCGAACCTTTTTGAATTCCCTTACAGAATTTAATTAATTTTTCTTTATCATTAAATTTGATAGCTTGAATAATATCACTTCTTCTATCGTTATATTTAGGAAGAACTTCAAATCCAGCAAGTTCCATTATTCTAGCACAGAATACAGCACCTTTAACAGCTTCCATAGCTATATGAGGTGCAATAAATAATCCTTGGTAGAATTCTCTCATAACGTTGAAAGTAGCTCCACATTCACCACCAATCCCAGGTGTTGTAAGTCTATAAGCTGCTTGATTGACACATTCTTCTTTTCCTACTATATATCCACCAGTCTGCGCTATTCCACCACCAATGTTTTTGATAAGTGAACCCGCCATTAAATCAGCTCCAACTTCAGTAGGTTCTTTAATATCCATAAATTCACCGTAACAGTTATCTACAAATACTATTATATTAGGGTTTACTGATTTAAATGCCTTAATTGCCTCTTCTAGTTCTTCTACTAAGAAAGCATTTCTCCACCCATATCCAGTAGATCTTTGCATATGTACAAGTTTTATAGTTTTATCTTCTGCTAAAACTTTTTTCACTGTCTCAATATCTATCTTGTTATTTTCTGTTAAATCTACTTGTTTATACGAAACACCATATTCTTTTAATGAACCAACTCTTTCGTTCTTATTGATACCAATTAAAGTATGTAAAGTATCATATGGACTTCCAGTAGCTGCAAGCATTGTATCACCTGGTCTTAAATTACCAAATAAAGCTGCTCCAATGGCATGTGTACCACTTACAAAGTGTGGTCTTACAAGAGCTTTTTCACATTTAAATATTTCAGCGTATACAAGGTCTAAGGTATCTCTACCTATATCACCATATCCATATCCTGTTGAATTTGTGAAATGAGTGTCTGAAACTCTATTATTTTGAAAAGCATTTAAAACTTTTATTTGATTATATTCTCTTATGTCATCATAAGTTTTAAAACTTTCGATTACATCATTCATTGCTCTATCATATAAATTAACTGTTTCATCTTTAAGATTATAAGCTGACTTTAATAAGTTAATAGTTTCCTTTAACAAAAGAAACACCCCCAAAAATATTATTTTAAATTCATTATTAATACTATCATAGCCAATAAAAATAGGCAAACTTGTAGAAAACTTACCTATTTTAGAGTAATTAGTAAATTAAGCATTTATTTCACTAATTATTTTTTCTATGATTTCCTCTTCACTGTCAAATAAATCTTTATCTATAATTTTAGCTCTTGGATCTTTTCTAAACCAAGTAAGTTGTCTTTTAGCGTAGTTTCTACTTCCTTGTTTAACCATATCAATAGCAGTATCTAAATCTATTTCATTATTGATATAAGCTAAAACTTCTTTATAACCTATACCTTTCATTGATTGATTTTCATATGTTAATCCCATATTAGAAAGCATTTTAACCTCTTCAACAAGTCCTTTTTCCATCATAATGTCAACTCGTAGATTTATTCTGCTATATAGTTTCTCTCTATCCATATTAAGAACATAGTAAAAAACATCATAATCACATTTATACATATTATTTTCTTCTTTAAATGCACTAAATGGCTTTCCACTTTGCTTATAGACTTCTAAAGCTCTGATTACTCTTTTTACATTGTTAGGATGTATTGAGTTATAACTATCTAAATCTATTTCTTTAAGTAATGAATGCACAAAGTCATTTCCTTTTTCTAAAGCTAAATCCTCTAATTGATTTCTATAAGTTTCATCCTTTTCACCTTCTGCAAAGTTCATAGTACATATTATAGAATTTATATATAATCCTGTACCACCTGCAAGTATAGGTAGTTTACCTCTACTTATAATATCATCTATTGCCTCTTTAGCGAGTGTTTGAAATTCAGAAACACTAAACTCATTTGCTGGGTCAATAAAATCTATTAGATGATGAACTACTCCATCCATCTCTTCTTTAGATATCTTAGCTGAACCTATATCCATATGTTTATATATTTGCATAGAATCAGTAGATATAATTTCTCCATTTAGTCTTTTAGCAAGTTGGATAGATATATCAGTCTTGCCAACAGCAGTAGGTCCTGCTATAACTAGTATTTTATTATTCATTAGTTTTCTCCTTAGACTATTCTTTTAAACATTTTATCTATATCATATCCAGTAAATTTAATTATTGTAGGCCTCCCATGAGGACAGTGAAAGGGATCATCAAGGAATCTTATATCATATAGTAATTGTTGCATTTCACTATCAGATAAAACATCATTAGCCTTTACGGCTGCTTTACATGCAAGAGTTGCTATTCTATTATATTTTACCTCCACAGTTTTTCCACTGCCTAAATTTTTAAGATTATCTAGTATTAATAAGAAAAAGCCTTTTGCATCAAGCTTTCCTAGGAAGTATGGAACTTCACTAAGTTTTATAGAACTTATACCAAAACCTTCTATTTTAAATCCTGAATGTTCAAATATATCTTGATTCTCTTCATAGTAACCATAATCATTAAGTGATAACTCTATAACTAGAGGAACCATTAATGGTTGTATTAATAAGTCATTATTTTCAATAGACTTTAAATATTTCTCAAACAGAAATTTTTCATGCGCAGCATGTTGATCTACAAGATACAAAGTGCCTTCTTTTTGAGCTATGATATATGTTTTATTATATTGACCTATAATATCTAGTATTGGAAACTTTGGAACTTTTACAACATCTTCCTTAGAATATGAATCATTAGCTAAAGATTCATTCATATATTCATTTGAAACACTAGCCTCATAAGTTGTATTTTCATTTAGTTTTTCACTAGTACTATTAATTATGCTAGATTCATTTTCTTGTATAGGATTATATGAATCTGATATAGGTTTATGTACAGTGTCTATATCAGTTCTATTGATGCTCATAGGAATATCTACATTAACTTTTTCTTTATATAGGCTTTCTGTAGTTCTAAGCTTTAATTCCATTTCATTTAATTCTTCTAATCTTTTTTCAAAGGAACACTGTTCACTTTCAAGTTCGCGTGCCCTAGCATCTTCTAGAAATTTATTTTCTCCGCTAAATTCATTTCGTACATGTTGACTAAGCACATCATGTATACCTTTAAATACAGTAGAAAAGACTTCTCTATCATTTCTAAATTTAATCTCCGATTTAGTTGGGTGTACATTCACATCTATAAATTCAGGATATACATCTATGAATAAAACAAAGAAAGGATATTTATCACCTGTATTAAAAGACTTATATGCATTTTCAACAGCAACGGAAATCGTTCTATTTTTTATATATCTCTTATTTACAAAGATAGTTTGGTTATTTCTAGATTTTCTAGCTAGAGTATCTTTACCTATATATCCATGAATAGTTACTGTATCCGTAGCATATTCAAAATAAAGAACTTCATCAGCTGTATTCTTACCATACAAGCTTCTTACAGAATCTATAAGGTTTCCTGTTCCATAAGTATGAACTACCTTTTTACCATTATTAAATAACTTAAATGATATATCGGGATTAGCAAGTGCTATTCTACTTACAATATCATTTATAGTAGCACCCTCTCTAGAAGTAGATTTTAAGAATTTCTTCCTAGCTGGTACATTAAAAAATAAATCTCTAACTTCTATAACAGTACCGTTATTAACTCCAACTTCATTATCAACTGTAAATATACCGCCATCAATATTAACTTCCCAACCATTTTCTTCTGTGGCAGTTTTAGATTTCATATTGACCTTTGATATAGCAGCAATAGAGGCAAGAGCCTCACCTCTAAATCCAAGAGTATCTATTCTAAAAATATCATCAACATTTTGAATTTTTGATGTAGCATGAGGTAAAAAAGCTTTTTTAACATCTTCATTAAAAATTCCCATACCATCATCTATTATCTTTATAAGAGAAGTTCCCCCCTCTTCAATTTCTATTGTAATATTTTTACTACGTCCATCTATTGAGTTTTCCACTAGTTCTTTTACAACAGAAGAGGGTCTTTCAACAACCTCTCCTGCTGCAATTTGATTAGATGTATGTTGGTCTAATACATTAATTCTTCCCAAATTAAACCCTCCTTAAATTATTTTATCTTTTTAGCATCACCATATAACTTATAAAGTATATTCATAGCATCCATCATATTAATAGATGTAATATCTATATCTTTAATTTCATTGATGATATTATCTTTTTCTATTTGATCAAAATCTAATTGTAAATTGAAAGCTTCTTGAACGACTTCTTCTTTTTCAACTTTCTTTGCTTCTTCTTTAGGCTTCTCTATAATTTTTTCTACAATAACCTCTTCTACAACTTTAGTAATAACAGCTTCTTCTATTGGAGCCTTCTCATAAACCACAGTAGGTTCATTTACTACATTAATTTGTATTGAGTGATCTTCTAAACCAAATAATATTTCTTTTGCTCTTGATATAACATCTTGTGGTATACCAGCAAGTTTTGCAACTTCTACCCCATAAGATTGATCTGCTCCACCTTCTACAATTTTTCTAAGGAATATTATATTATCATCTATCTCTTTTACTGAAACAGAATAGTTTTTAACACCTTTTATAATCCCCTCAAGTTTTGTAAGCTCGTGGTAATGTGTTGCAAATAATGTTTTACAACCTATTTTATTTGAAATATGCTCTATAACAGACCAAGCTATACTAAGTCCATCATAAGTAGAGGTTCCTCTTCCAACTTCATCTAATAATACTAAACTATTAGATGTAGCATTTTTAAGAATGTTAGATACTTCCCACATCTCAACCATAAATGTAGATTTACCACCAGCAAGGTCATCAGATGCACCTATTCTAGTGAATACTTTATCACATATTGATATATCTGCACTTGTAGCAGGCACAAATGAACCTATTTGAGCCATTATAGTTATAAGCGCTACCTGTCTCATATAAGTTGACTTACCAGCCATGTTAGGTCCTGTAATTAAAAGCATTTGGTTATCTACTACATCTAAATCTGTATTATTAGATATAAACTCACCTTTTTTAATTACTTTTTCTACAACCGGGTGTCTACCCTCTACTATATTAATAAAGCCTTTATTATTTATAGTAGGTTTTATATAATTATTTTCAAGCGCTATAAGAGCAAACGTTGAAAGCACATCAAGTTCTCCAACAAGCTTTGCAGCTTTTTGAAGTCTTAAAATTTCTGTTTCAACTTTATTTCTTACATCAACGAATAAATCATACTCTAAAGATGCAAGTTTTTCTTCAGCACCTAAAATTTGCTCCTCCATTTCTTTAAGTTCTTGAGTTATGAACCTCTCTGCATTAGCAAGAGTTTGTTTTCTTACGTATCTACCCTCTGGGATAGCTGCATAGTTTGATTTAGATATTTCTATATAATATCCAAATACTTTGTTAAATCCAACTTTTAATGACTTAATACCAGTAAAATCTCTCTCTCTAGCCTCTACTGCTGCAATCCACTCTTTACCATTAGTTTTTGCTTCTCTAAGCGATTTAACCTCTTCATTATATGTGCTTTTTATTATGTTACCCTCTTTTATTGAAACAGCAGGGTCTTCTAATATAGCCTCTTCTAATAAATTTTTAACATCGTCTAATACATCTAAACTAGAATGATATTCTTTTAGAGCATTCGAATCACATTTAGAAAGGAATTCTTTTACCACAGGTAATTTATCTAAAGATATTCTAAGTGAGTTTAAATCCTTACCATTTACATTCTGAGTAGATATTTTACCAACTATTCTTTCTATATCATAAATGCTTTTTAAAACATCTCTTAAATCTTCATTTAAATAAACATTACTTGTAAGTTCCCCAACAGCTTCAAGTCTAGTTTCTATTTGTTTTTTTATTATAAGAGGTTCTTCAATCCACTTTCTAAGAGTTCTTCCACCCATAGCAGTTGCTGATTTATCCATAACCCATATAAGGCTACCTCTTTTTGTTTTTTCCTTTAAGTTCTCAACAAGTTCTAAATTTCGTCTTGAGTTACTGTCTATACTCATGTAGTTAACTACATAATAAATATCTAACATATTAATATTAGATAAATTCATCTTTTGAGTATCATAGATATAACTTAGTAATACGCTAGATGATATAGCACCTGCTTCTCCTAGTTCTTCTATATCTATGTTTTTGAATGTATTTACTAAATCGTTTTTATCACAAGCAAAATCTATATAATTTTTCTTTGTAATAAGAGCGAATGTTGCTATCTCTATTTGTTTTAAATATTCTTCAGATATATTAGAATCTACAATAACTTCCTTTGGAGAAATTTTTGAAAGTTCATCAAGCATAGTAGATAAATTATTATCAAATGATGTAACTTTGAATTCTCCAGTTGATATATCAGAAGAGGCTATTGAAACAGCATCCTTTCCAATAAATACTGTTGATATATATGTATTTTTATATTCGGATCCATTTTCATCAGCAAATGTCCCTGGTGTAATAACCTTAACAACATCTCTTTTAACTATTCCCTTTGCTTTTGCAGGGTCTTCAATTTGCTCACATATAGCAACTTTAAATCCTTTTCCTATAAGTCTTGATATATATGCCTTTGCTGCATGATATGGAATACCACACATTGCTGCCTTTTCATCAAGTCCACACTCTCTGCCTGTTAACACAAGTTCTAATTCTCTTGATACCACTTTCGCATCATCAAAGAACATTTCGTAAAAATCACCTAATCTATAAAATAAGATACAATCTTTGTATCTATCCTTAACTTCAAAATATTGAACCATCATAGGAGTTAAAGCCATAAAATCCGCCTCCATTCTATTTTCTTTGCTAATAATTTATTTTACACTAAATAAAATCTAATTTCTATGTAATTAGAAAAATTGATGTATTATAAAAGAACTTTTATAAATTATAATAAAAAATATTAACTTACTTTTAAATAAAGTCTTATTTGAAAATTTGTAGTTTATACTACTTCTCATAAGGATTACTAGTTAAATAAAATAACTAAGTAACATAGGAAAGGAGTATATCTAAATGTATACTACAAAAAAAGAAAAAACATCAAAGAATAATGTTATATTATTTATGCTAATAATATTGATACCTACCGTTTTAAGTTATGGTAAAAACTTAGGAGTTATTTTATTTGGAGAAGAGGTTAAGGGAAATGTTATTCGTTACGAGGAATCTCTGGAATCAGAAGGGAAAAGCTCCACATACATAGCATATACACCCGTTGTAAATATACCTTCGTCAGAAGAAGTGGTCAACATACCAATATTTGCAGCTCAAGATAGATATATGCCAAATCATATAGGAGATCAGGTAAATATTAAATACATAAATAACACGGTTGTAATAGCTAATACATTTTATGCAATGAGATCTGTATTAGAAATGGTTTCAATGTTATCTTTTATAGCTTTAATACCATTATCAACTTTGATATTTAGGAATTTCGGTCAAAGATATACTTTGAAAATGAGGAAATTAGTATCACTATATATACTTCCAAGCTTTTTAACAGCTATTTTAGGGTTTAGTAGCCAATTATACCTTAAAAATCAGTCATTATATTTTGAACCATCAGTTCAAAACATAATAGGTGGTGGGCTTGTAATAAGTGCATTTATTTATTCTATTGTAGCTCTTGGAAAAGAATGTTTTAAAATAAAATAATAAAAAAAGGCGACATTAACATATGATTTAAAATGGACCCTATAGACTGGACACTTAAATAAAAAGTGTTTATCTATAGGGTTCTTTCTGTATAATTAAGTATAAATAACAAGTTGGAGGGTATTATGAGTAAAATCATTTTTGGTGAAAACGAAATAAAACAATTAAGCAATAATATAAATGTTCAAAAAGTAAGTGAAAAATCTATAACTTATTCTGCTGAATTTAAAAGGAAATTTATTGAAGAGTACATCAATGGTAAGTCAGCTAAAATAATATTTAAAGAAGCTGGATTTGATATCGAGATAATAGGAACTGTTCGCTGCGAACAAGCTACTTCTAGATGGATGAAAAGTTATAAAAAAGATGGTTTAGTAGGATTAAGAGATACTAGGGAAGAAAATTCAGGACGTCCAACGAATGCACCATTATCGAAGGATAAAATCATAGAAAAACAAGAATCAAAAATAAGGTTATTAGAGGAGCAGTTAGAGATGCTAAAAAAGTTAGACGTGAGCGAAAGGAGGCTTGTAAA
>JBOFIK010000029.1:0-78888 GCA_051650125.1 Sarcina sp.
ACCTTTTCAAAAAATGTTATCTAGCATTTCGGGCAAAACGCAAAGATTTTATATTGGAAAATTTAATAAGGACGAATGCATTAACATAAAGCATTCGTCCTTATTAAAAATTTATTTACCCAAAGATGAGTAAGAACCAATATAGATGCCTACTTATTTTAATTTATACAAGCTTTTTGTATATTAGCTTTCACTATATAGAGTATCCATTTTTGTTATAAATTTTCCCCATTCAGGATTATAACTTACTTCTTTTTTAGTTAGTCTATACATGTATTTAAAAAACATTTTCAAATACTTTGGATCACCTATATTTTTTCTTTTAAAATAATACAAAACTTCAAAAGGCTGTATTGCAGATACATCATCTAAAGAAGTTTCCAGTTTTTCAGCATCTTCTATAAGTCTTATTGCACCAGCATCATGTGAGCAGAAATAAGGAAGACCCTTAGTTGCTATATATGCTAATGATTTAACTTCACCTTTATCAGTACTATTATCAAGTTCAGGCTTATAATTAGTATTTTTAGCAATTTTTGATTCGATAGTTAATCTATGTATCTCTTCAATAGCACTTAACTCAGTATCTTTACATAAAAAAAGTAGACTACTATCTTCTAAACGTTCATCAACAAAGTTCTTAGTATTAGAAGTTTGAAATTCATTATAAACAGCTTCATGCAAGCCAACAGGCTTAAAAGCTTCAATGAAAGGTATTATTCAGTTTTCTTTATAAAATTCAAATGAGATTGGTTTTATTTGAGAATTTTCTTTTGATCTATCTGGTGGGATAAATATATTTGCATCTATTAATATAGTATTAACCTCACCGTTTAATATTTTTAGAAACCCATCATTTTGTTTATCAAATTTAATTTTCATAGGCTACTCCTTAAACATATCGGATAAATTTTCAAGTTCAGATATATCAACTTCTGATTCTATTCCAAAATCTTGAATTTTTTTATCAAATATAGCAAGAGAATCTATAAGTTCTGAAATTGAAATTATCTCATCTTCATAATTTTCAATAATTTCATAGATATCATCTCCAGCAACACCTTGCTTTTGTGTTTTATTATTAAGTGAATCAAAAATTTCAGAATTTAAATTTTGTCCAATAATATAATAATCACTCTCTGAGTTTCTAGTATCTTTATTATATAATGCTTCAAATTGTTTGTTTGATATAGAATTTAGTTCATTTAATCTTCTGATAATAGCTTTATAAGGAAGTTTGTACTCTAAGTGGAGGTTAGCTACAAATCTTAATAAAGACGGGTAAGTCCAATCTTTTAAATTTATAGTTCCTTGATTAATATTTTTAATTTCTTTTTCTAATTTTTCACTAGGTAATAAAAATTCAGCTGCAAATCTGTTAGCTTTTAATTCGCTTTTATTAATATCACTACTTTGGATTCGGCATAGATGAATTTCAGAACTTTCATAGAAATGATATAATTCATGTGCAAGTGCAAAAATTTGATTATCATAGTAATCATTTGTATTAAGACCTATAAATCTACTAATATTACCATCTTCATTTAAGGAAACATAAATAGCAGAGAAAAACAAATCATCACCATTGTTTTCAATTGGTACATAGATAAGTTGAATTTCTTTTTCTTTTATAAATTTAAAAATATTATCACCAACAGGTGAAGAACCAATATCTAATTCTCTTCTTTTTTCTTTAGCTAATTCAGATAAAGAATATATTTCATTTGTATCTAATATTATATTTATCATTATTTATATAACCTTCTTAAATTTTTTTGTTTTTTTAAGCATAACATCATAGAAATCATTTTTTCTAAGCCTTCTTTTTCAGCAGTAGTTTTGGCTTCGCCTCTCATAGCAACAAAAACATCTTTTTTTTCAATAGAAACTAATATATCATTAAAGTTAATTTCTAAAACTTCAAGAAGAGTTTCAAGTTGTGGAAGAGAAGGAAGTGTTTTCCCAAGTTCTATTCTACCTATTATTTGTCTATTGATACCTGTTAATTCACCAAGTCTATCCTGAGAATAATTTTTTTCCTTTCTTTTTTCTTGTACATAGTTTGCTAGTTTATTTAAATCAAGTTTATTCATATAATTTCACTCCTAAATAATATTAAATGATTATTATAATATCATTAATATGATTATCTATATTAAAATGATACTTTAAATATCATTAAATTTCAAGGGAAATACTTAAAGTTTTTAGTTCTTAATGTAATTATTAGTAGGTCTTAATAATTATATTATGTCTATATTTATTACTATTAAACTTTGTTGCAATATATATAGAAAAAATCACCATTATAATGTGAAAAATGAATTTATCCTGAATTATTCACCGAATTTATTTTAAGTGAGGAATCACAACAAAATAAATTCGATTTTTGTTATTTCGTTAAATTTTTAGATTTTCACCTTGAATTTTAGAGTTTTAGATGTAATTTCTCCAAGGACTTTAGCCTAATAAAAATTAGTACTTAAAGATTTATTCTATTTTACTATAATTTACACAAATCCTGAGATATTATTAATTCTACTCAATGTATCCCAAAATTGTTTTTTGTAAGGACAACTACTGCATAATTTAAAAGTTAAATATCTAGCACTATTAGTGATTCTTGCAGCTATCTTCACCATTTTGAGTCTTATAGTTTCCATTCTATTTGATTGCATAGCCGGAGTTAGTGCAAATCGTCTAAACCAGTTATTGAAATTTAATTGTTTTCCGAATAAACTATTCATAGAAGATTCTCCTTTGTGTTTTTCTGCAAATTAACACTATCAAAGTTGAATCTTTTTTTCTATCTTTTTTATCACTTTTTAGATGAAAATTTAGAATTATGGAAAGACAGTCGTAGAGCCGTATTAGATATGGCTCTTATTTTTCATAAATCATTCAGGAGTAATATGGTATAATTAAGAAATATAATGACGAGATTTTATTATTATAAGTTTAAAAAAACTTGTAAGAGGGAAAAATGGAAATGATACAGATGAAATTGTTGTGATTTCAAAAAGAAAATTCCAACAATAATTAAAGGATATAATAAGTTTAATATAAGGAGTTGATAGTGTGAAAAAGTTTAATACCACAGGATTATGTATACCTAAAAAACATTATATGGTAGATATAAATAACAAACTTAATAACATAGAAAAACTTATAGACGAAGAATTTTATTTTGTTATAAATAGACCAAGACAGTTTGGAAAAACAACAACATTAAATGAACTTCACAAAAGACTTAAAAATAGTTATACAGTTATTAAACTAGATTTTGAAAGAATGAGTGAGGACTTCATATCAAGTAAAGTATTCTGCAATTCATTTGTTGATAGCTTATCAAGAATTTTAGGTGAGGAGCTTAAAAATGTTGATACTTTAAATAATTTAGCATATCTAATATCTGATATAACAAAGGATAGAGATATTATTTTAATGATAGATGAAGTTGATAGAATATCTAATAATCAGCTTTTTGTTAATTTCCTAGGAATTCTAAGGTCACTATATCTTGATAGAGAAGCAGAACTTTGTACAACATTTAAATCTGTAATACTTGCAGGCGTATATGACATTAAGAATTTAAAACTTAAGTTTAGTGATGATACTGATACAAGATATAATTCACCATGGAATATAGCAGTCGATTTTGATGTAAATATGAGTTTTAATATAGCGGAAATAGAAAGTATGTTAGATGAATATAGTCAAAATAATAGTTTAACTATGGATACGAATATGCTAAGTGAAGAGATATATAAATTTACAAGTGGATATCCATTTTTAGTAAGTAGGGTTTGTCAGATAATAGATGAAAAACTAGTAGAGGATAAGAAAAGAAACTGGGAAATTAATGATATCAATAAAAGTGTGAAAATTTTACTAAGTGAAAATAATACTTTATTTGATGACTTAATAAAAAATATTGAGAATAATAAAGATTTAAAAGAATTGATGTTTGATATCATAATCAACGGAGAAGAAAAAAGCTTTAATATTCATAATAAAGTAATTTCAATAGGAACAATGTTTGGATACTTTAGAGAAGAAAATTATAAGGTTATTATTTCAAACAAAATATTTAAAGAAGTTTTATATAATTATTTTTCATCAAAGATAGAGGAAAAAGTAGAACTTGCACCTTATAATTTTAAAAGTAACTTTGTAACGAGTACTGGTCTTGATTTTAGAAAAGTTCTTTTAAGATTTCAACAATTTTTCAAAGAGCAATACAGCCACTTAGATCAAAAGTTTATTGAGAGAGAAGGAAGACTTTTATTTTTAGCTTTCATTAAACCGATAATAAATGGAGTTGGGTTTGATTTTAAAGAAGTTCAAATGTCAGAAGAAAAAAGGCTAGATGTTGTTATAACATATTTAAAAGAAAAATATATAGTAGAACTTAAAATATGGCGTGGAAAAGAATATCATGAAAATGGATTAAAACAACTAGCAGATTATTTAGATATAAATGGACTAGATAAAGGATATCTTGTGATATATAACTTTAACAAAAGTAAAGAGTATAAATGTGAAGATGTTATTGCTAACGGCAAAGAAATTTTTGTGATTTATGTTTAATATAAAAAGATAATAGTAAGAATATTTTTAAAATAAAAAAACATTGGAGTTTATAAAAATTCCAATGTTTTTTCTATGTGTGTATATTTAAAATATTTTTAGGGAAACTAAAACCAAAGTAAATAAAAAAGCCTCTAGTCTTATAAGTGTTGGAGCACTTGTAAGATTCAACAGATTCTATGCATCTGAGGAACATAAGACCAAAGACTTCTATATGTATTCTGACCTAAACCCTCATTTTTTATACATATAAGTGCAAAGGTTTTATAAATGTTATATTTTGATTTTAGTTTTAAGTTATCTATTTATTTTTGTTAATACAAAGTGGTACACTTTATGATTAGCATTAAGAATAGTTATATTTAAGTTTTATAGATTTATATAGCTCCTTAGATTTTCAATCTAGGGAGTTTTTGTTTTTTTAGAATATTTAGTTTACATAATGTTAACAAGAAATTTTTGAAAAATACTCCTTAACTGCATATATAGTGATTGAAAAGAATTTTGAAATTATAAAATTTTTTTAGAGGTTTAAAAGTAAAGGAGAGTTTTAGTATGAATTATAAAGTAAAGTTTTCAGATATAGAGAAGAATATATTTAACACAGTAGAGAGGGATAATATGAGGTTGTCAGCAATGTCTGTTTATGGAGTTATGATTAATAGTGCTGATGAAAATGATATTTGCACTTTATCATATAAGCAAATTATGGCTAGGACTAAAAGAAAGTATAAGATGGTTTCATCAATGCTTAAGAGAAGAATTGATTTACTTGCAGACCTTGGACTTATAAAAATTATAAAGGAACAGGTTACTGTTAGTAAGCAAAGATATTCTTATGAAATAATAAGGAAGTCAGATGATTTTGTGGATAAGAATGGAAAAAAGAATGAAAATGAGAACAGAAAGGGGAATGAAGTAAGTAACTTTGAAAGTATTGAAGATACTAGCTTTATAGACCATGCTCCTATGCAGAAGACTAAATCTAAAGAGAATTTATATAATACTTATATAAAGGATTTAAGCACTGCAAAAAATATAGCATTGAACTTATTTAAAGAGCTTAAAATCAAAAAAGACATTATAAAAAATAGTGTTTTAAAAAGAGTGAGTGAAGTTTATAAAAATATAAATGAGAAAGGAGCAGAGAAATATATAAGTACAATTATTCTAAATACAGTAGCATTTTTTGAAGTTTTATCAAAGAAACATAATATGCAGATAGTTATAAATAAAAAGAGTTTTAAGAAAAAAAGAACTCAAAACTTTGTAGGGAGAACTATAAGTAAAGAAGAGTTTGAAGATATGTATGATGATCCAGCAACAGCTTTTATGTAAATTTAGTGCTTTAAAAAAAGAGCAAAGTATAAATATTTAGAATCTTACCAATAATTATAGAAAGATATAGTTATAGGGAGGTTAAATTTTGGCTATTTTAAAAAAAGAAAATACTACACTTGATAGTGATTTAAAGAAAATGAATAAGAGGTTATATATAGCATTTTTAGCGAGTGCAATATTACTTTTAGTTGAGCCTATTTTAAGTTTATTTGGTTTATTATATGTAGGTGCAAGTTTAAAATCAGAGAAAAGACAAAAGTACGAACAAGGGGATATAGGAGAAAAATATGCAAAGAGTAAATTAAAGAATCTTAATGATACATATAATGTTTTTTGTGATATAACAGTTCCTGCTAGAGGTAAATCAGCACAGCTTGATACTATTGTGGTTGGAGATAATGGGATTTTTATTGTTGAGGTTAAAAATATTAATGGAAAAGTTATGGGGGATATAAAAGATAAGTACCTTACTATTGAAAAGACAGGGAGAAACGGTAAGAAGTATTATAGAAAATTATATAATCCTTATATGCAGGTAGGTACACATACTAGAACTCTTGAGAGTTATTTAAAATCAAATGGAGTATATTCCAAGGTGACAGGTCTTGTATTATTTAGATGTAGTAAGTTTTCTATATTTGAGAATAATGCAGTTGCAATTAGTGGTGGAAAAGATATTATTTTTAATGATGGAGATGCTGTTGTTAAAAAGATAGAGAAATACAATTATGATGTAAGTAGAGATAAGGATAAAGTGCTAGATATTATTGAAAGGCTATATTTATAAAAGGTAAGAAAGTTATGTTACCTAAATACTAAAAAATTATATTTAATATCCTTTTTAAAATGAAAATAATGGTATAATTTATATAATTATAGCAAAGAATCAAAAAGGATTATATAATTTAACTTATTTGGAGAATATAGTATAGATAACTAAATAGTATTTTATATAACAATCTAATATAAGAAAAAACTAGCTTTTGCATAAGCGTTTAATAAAATTTAAAAATAGAAAGAGAGTAGGAACAGATGAGAAAAGAAGCAACAATAGAGGAATGGAAAAAGTTATATGATATTGCAATTAAGATAAAAGAATTAAAGCCATGGGAGTATTTGGGGGATTTAGATCTCATTGAGGTAAAGTCAGAAAAGGAAAGCAACATTTGTAGTATTATGGGAAGTAATTCTGAAGCTTTTGGAGTGATGGCTTGTCTAGGAATGGAAGCTATACATGATTTTTTCTATATGATAGATAATGTAGATGATATTCCAGGAGAGCAAATGTTAAGGTACCAAAATTGCATAGCTTGTAATTTTGGAAATAGAGATGAAGTTTCGAGTAGAGATTATAAAATAATAAAAGAATTAGGATTTAAATTTAGAGGGAAAAATAATTGGATATTTTTCACTTCTTATGAAAAGGGATATGAGCCTTTTAGTCTTAGTAGAGAAGAAGTTATAAAAATGACAGTAATTTTAGAGCAGGTTTATATAAGTACTGAGGCAATAATGAATGGATTAAAGGTTGATTTTGAAGAGGGTGAAATAATACTTAGACGTTTTGATAAAAAAAGAAAAGTATGGATAACTCAGATTAGTTGTATAGAAGATTTTAGTTTTAGTTACCCAGTTCCTTGTTTAGAGGATGAAGTATTAGTTCAAAGAATGAAAAAAAGACCTAATATAGATGGAGCATTAGCACTTGATATAGCATATTTACCAGTTCCAATAGAAAATAAAAAAGATTCTAAATCAAAGTTACTAAGTATGGCTATTATGATAGATGTTGAGTCTGGAATGATAATATCACAAGATACACTGGATATAAATGATAATGATGTTGATAGTATTTTTAATATGCTTATCCCTTATATTCTAGAGGTAGGGAAGCCTGAAATGATAATAGTTAGAGATGAATATATAGCTAGCATAATTTGTAATTTGTGTGAAAATCTCGAGATAGGACTTGATTTATCACCAATGCTGGGCTCAATTGATGATTTTATAAGTAGTTTTCTAGGATTTGGAATGTAAGAAAGGTAGAAGTTAGTTATGGAAGGAAAATGTTATTTTTGCAATAAAGACTTAACAAACAGAATGGTTAAAAGACATATAGGAACTTGTAAAGATAGATTAGAAATTTTAAATACTAGAATAGGTAAAAATAAAAACTTAAAAGAAAAGTTTATTTTAAAAATAACATCTAAATATAACCCAAGTGATTATTATTTATATGTTGGAATAGATAAAGCAAAAGAATTAAAGGATTTAGATCAATTTTTAAGAGATGTTTGGCTTGAGTGTTGTGGTCATTTAAGTGGATTTAAAATTGATGGTGAGTTTTATAATGATAGAACCGAGGCTGACTTTTGGGGAATGGAAAATGATATGAGTATAAAGCTTGGCAAGGTCATAGAACTTAGTGATAAGTTTGGGTATGAGTATGATTTTGGTTCAACTACAGAACTTGTACTTGAGGTAATAGATGAATACAAGGATTCAGAGAAAACTAAAGGTATAGAAATACTAGCTAGAAGTTATAAAGGTAAAAGAGCTAATTCTCCAAGAGAAGGGGTTTGTGGATACTCTATTGGTAAGGATGATGATTTTAAATATTTACCAGAAAAATTATATATAGTTTAATTTGTTTGAAAGAGTTATGTTATGTGAAGGGTGAAAATTTACATAACATAACTTTTTTTCTAAAAATAACAGGTTTAATGTTATAATTAAGCTAATAATAGCAAATAATTAGAATAAAAATTAAATTGGAATTTTTATGAAATGATACTGTTATTGTGTTAATCAAAAAGTGTACCGGTGGGTGATTTTAAAATATATTTGATTAAAAATAGAGGTGATAAATTATGTTTTTAGAAAAAGAAATTAAAGAGGCTACATATTTAAATACACAAAATACATATAGATACAGAAAAATTATAAGATGTACCTATCAATTTTATCAAAATATGAAATATTGGGTTTATGCCCAGGAGATATATAAATATATTAAAGAAAAGTATGGTGTTGAAAATTACACTGAAAATGACTTGAAAGTAGATTTAGATGCTTTAACAAAGTATGGGAATTTCCAAACTATACAGGATACAAAAAAGACTAGAAGTATAGAGGAGTTTAAAAATAGAAAGTTTAGATATCAAATATCTCCAGTTACAATAGAGCTTGAGAGAGCTATCATAACAATAGAAAATTTAGCAACTGGGATGAGAGGTTCTTTAGAAATATCTCTTATGGAAAGGTTTAAGGAAACTTTATTAGAGTTTGAAGAGATAGATGAAAATATGGATATTAGTAAGATATTTTCTAAGTTTAAGGTATTACAAACTGATTTTAGAAATTTAAATGAAAATTATCAAGATTATCTTAGTAGATTTTCTAATCCTGATGCTGATGAAATTCTTAAAACCACTGAGTTTTTAATTTTTAAAGAGAGCTTTATGAAGTATTTAAATGACTTTGTAAGTGGAATTCAAGTTAACTTCCCTCATATATTTAAAGTTCTTAAAAATATTGATATAGAAAAAATTAAAGAGGTTATTAGCAGTATTGTAGTTTATGAAAAAGGGATAAGTATAAAAGAAGATTACAATGAAAAAGAACAGTTTGATTATTATTTTCAAAGTTTTATTAGCATGAGAGAATGGTTTTTAGGTTCAAATGGAACTAGAGGAATTGCAGAGGAAATAATAGAGGCTACTAATGAGATTATAAGAAAAATAACAAGGTATGCACTAGCTATTGCAGAGTCTAATATGTTAGCAAGTAACAGAAATTTTGAGTATAAGAAAATTATTGAAATATTTAATAATACAGAGGATGAAGAGTTATCGTATTTATCAAGTGTGGTATTTGGAGTCTTTAAAACTAAGCATATATTTTTAAATTCAGAAAGAGAAACTGAAAGCATAGAAAGTAGAGTTTTTGATGAAAAGCCAGAGGAGATAATTTTTAATCCTAAAATTAGAACTTTTAAGGAAAAAACAGCTAATAGAACTAATATCAAAAATAAGAAAGAACTTAAGGAAAAAAGGTTAAAAGAAATTTTACTTGAGAGAGAAAAGGAAAAAGAGTTAATGCAAAAGTTAATTGTTGATAATAAAATATCATTTGAAACTCTTGGTGTAATATCAGTTTTAGAAAAGAAGATATTATTAAATTGGATTTCAAGGGCAATAGCGAGTAAGAATGGAGATTTTGTTAAAAATGAATTTGGAATGAGATATAAGATTCAAAAATTTGATGGTGAAAGACTAAAAATCAATTGTGTGGATGGACTTTTAGATATGCCAAGATATGAATTGATTTTTGCGGAGGAAGAGTAAGATGGCTTTAATTGATTTATTTGAAAATTTTATTATTTCAAAAAATGATGATAGGGAAAAGTATTATGAAATAAAGGATGAGGCAAGAGAATACAAAGGCTTTTTAACTCAATATCTTGGGTATAATCTTATTATTAAGGAAGATTTTATTAAGCTTGAAAAACTCCCAGCACTCCCTGAAAAATGGATGGGAATAAAGGATTTTGATAGCAAGAAGGAATATATATTTTTTATGTTGCTACTTGCTTTTTTAGAAGATAAGGATAAGGAAGAACAGTTTATTCTGTCGAATATTACTGAGTATATTCAAGAAAATTATGAGTTTGAAAGAATAGACTGGACTGTTTATAAGGATAGAAAAGCACTTATTAATGTTATTACATTTAGTCTTAGTATAAAGATTTTAAAAAAGTATGATGGTGAGGAAAATGAATTTTTAAGAAATTTCACATCAGAAGTTTTATATGAAAATACAGGTATTTCAAAGTATGTTGTTAGAAGATTTAATAGCGACATATCAGAATGTAAAACATATGAAGATTTAATTGAAAGTAGAGAAACAAATCTTGAAGTGGATAGTGGTGTTTTAAGAACTAACAGAGTTTATAGAAGACTTATGCTAACACCTGTTGTATATAAAAGTCAAGGATATGAAAGTGACTATGAGTATATAAAAAATTATAGAAATAATATAAAAAATAATTTTGATAAGTATTTAAATTGGGACGTTCATATTCATAGGGATGCTAGTATGGTAATTCCAACATTTAATATTAGAGCTGACATGTTTCCTAATAATAAGATAATAACATATGCAGTATTATTTTTAGCGAAAAAGCTTAGAGAATTATTAGAGAGTAAGTTTATTTCTTATAATGAAAATGATGAACTTGTTATTGAGAGTAGTGCATTTTATGATATAGTAATTGGAATAAAAGATACTTATAGTCATGGGTTTTCAAAAGATTTAAGGGAAGCAAGTAATCAGAGGTTTTACAAAGAAATGTTTGACTATCTTATAGAGTGGAATATGATTTCAGATGAGGGGAATTATGTGAAAGTGTTAGCTCTTATTTTTAAGTTTAGTGGAAGTTACAATAAAGAGTATATAGGAGGAGAGAGTAATGAAGAATAGGTTTGTTGCAAAGAAGTTTGGGCTTCTAGATTTTTGGCATTATGATGAACAGGAATATGAGTTAAGTGATGGGAAGATAATTTTTAGAGGGACAAATGGTAGTGGTAAATCTGTTACGACTCAAAGTTTTATTCCTTTGCTTTTAGATGGAAATAAATCACCAAATAGAATAGATCCTTTTGGAACTAAATCAAGAAGACTTGAAAATTATCTATTAATGGATGATGATCAAGATGAAAAAACTTCATACTTGTATTTAGAGTTCTTTAAAGAGGATACTAACACATATATAACTGTTGGTATGGGAATGAGAATTAGAAGAGGTAGAGATTTAGAGTCTTGGTACTTTATTTTAAAAGATGGTCATAGAGTAGGAATTGATTTTAAGTTATATAAAGAAACTGATGAAAAATATTTACTTACAAGTAAGGAACTTAAAAGTAAGCTTGGTGCTGGTAATTTTTATACAACAGCTCAGGGTGAATACATGAAAAAAGTTAATGAGCATTTATATGGATATTCTAATATAGGTGATTATAAAGACCTTTTAAATCTTTTAATTGAGCTTAGAAGTCCTAAGCTTTCTAAGGAGTTTAAACCTACTAAGATGTATGAAATATTAAACAAGGCTCTTGGAACTTTAGGTGAGGATGATCTCCTTGAAGTATCAGAGGCTATGGATAATATGGAAGAACTTCAAATGAGAATTAAGAATAGTGAAGAAGCATTAGCTAGTAGTAAAAAGATAGAAAAAGTATATGATGAGTATAATAGAGTTATTATTTATAACAAAGCTAAGGAGTATTTTGATAAGAATGCAGAGCTTATAGATATGAAGCAAATATATGATAATACAAAGGATGAAATAGAGGTTCTTTCTAAAAAGGTTGAAGAGATAAATATTGAGTTGTTTAATCTTGAAAGAGAACATATAGAAGCTAAAAGTGTAGAGGAAAGTTTAAAAGAAAATAATGTGGTTGTGGTTAAAGCAAAACTTATGGAACTTAAAAATGAAATTAATGAACTAACTATAAAAATAAGTGCAAAAGAGAATAAAAAAGCTGACAGTATTGCAAAAGAAGTCAAGCTAAGAGAAAAGATAGCAAATAATGAATTAGAAGAGATAAATCTAGAAAAAGAATTAGAAGAGTTAGTTGAGGAAGAAAAAGAACTAGCAGAAGAAATTTATTTTTCACATAATATAGATTTTGAGAAAAATATTAAAGAAATGAATCTTAATATAGAAAGTTTTAGACATACATTTGAGGATTATCATAAACTTGTTGAAGAAGTTTATGGAGTTATTTTAAGATATGAGCATTTGAAGAAGGACCTTGAAGAATATGAGTCAGTTTATTATAAAGTTGAAAATAAATTTAATGCTAGTAAAAAGAAAGTTCAGGATGCTAGAGAGTATTTAACTAGCATTAAAACTGAATATAGCGAAAGTATAAATAGTTATTTTGATAAAACTAAGGAGTTAAAAATTTCAAAGGATGAAAAAATTGCTATTCATAAAAAAGTTAATGATATAGAAGCTATTGATGAGTGTTATAGCTTAGCTGATTATATTAAAAAGTGTACAGATATAAGAGAATATTATGATTTGAATATTATGGAAAATGAATTTAAGGCTAAAGAAGTAGAAAAACTAATAGCTGAAAAGTTAGAAGAAATAGATAATTTAAAACTTGAAAATACGGTTCAAAAAGAGGATTTAGAGGAGTTTAAAGAATTTTTAGATAAAGAAAGGATTGAATATATAGAATTATTCAAATGTATAGATTTTAGCGAGAGTTTAAGTTTAAAAGAAAAACAAAGGTTAGAGAGTTCTTTAAATGAACTTTCATATCTTCATGCTTTAGTAATTCCAAGAGTGTATAAAGAAAAAATAAAAGATATGAAAAATGATATGAATTATAAATATATTATTGCTAATGAAAATGCAAAAAAAGATAATTTATTAGAATTTTTTAAAATTGAAAATAATGAATTCACAAAAAAATATAAAGATGAAATTATAGATATTTTAAAGGGAATTTCATTAAGTGATGATGAATTTAGAATAAGCGCTACAAAAGCATATAAATTAGCAAGCTTATCAGGAGAATTATCAAACGAGTATGAGCTTAAGTATATAGGGTATCAGTCAAGAGTTGATTATATTGATAGTTTAAAAAGAAAAATTCAATTAGAAATAGATATACAGGCTGAAAATCTTAGTGAAATTAATAAGGTATTAGAGGAAATAAAGTCAAGAAAAGTAGTATTTATATTAGAATTTGAAGGAATTCCAAAGCTTTCTGATATTGAAAAATGTATAGAACTTATAAAAGAAAGTGAAAGTATTTTTATGGCAGTAGAAAATGAATTTATAGCAGCTAAAAATACTATGAAAGCTAAATCACAGGCTTTTGAAGTTATTAAAGCAGAACTTTTTGATAAGAAAAATTATCTTAGAATTCCGAGTACACTTGAGAGTTATGATGAAGTTAAAAAGGAAATATTTACTTATAGAGCAAATTTAAATAAGATAGATCAAAGATATAATAAGTTTAGAGAAATTAAAAAATCTTTGAAATACAATAAAGAAGATATAACTGAATTAAATGAATTGATTGAAGAACAAATGGGTGAAATAGCAGAGTTTATATCTGAGAAAGAAGAGAAAAGTATAAAGGCAGTTTCATTTGAGGAACGTTTAAAAGAAATAAATGTTAGTGAGATCGAAGAGAAGTTAGAGAAAGCACTAAATGTTATAAATAGTTTTATGAAAAAACAAACTATATTAGTAGAAAGTAAAGGGATGACAAGTGCAAGTCTTAATAATAGAAAAATAAAACTTTCTGATATAGAGCAAAAAATTATTCTTTTAACAGATGAAGAAAACTTTGTGAGGGATATATTCAAGGAAGAAAAAAATCTTGGATATATTAATGAAATAGTAGAGCTTGATATATTTGATAGTGCTAAATTAATTTTAGATGAGTATCAAGAGCGTCTTCTAGGAAGAGTTGATGAAGTTTATAGAAAGTTATTAATTGCTATAACAGCCAATAGAGGAAGTTTAGTTGATTATAATCTAATGGAAAAAAGTATTTTTGTAGATGAAGATATTGATTATAAGAGTGAATTTAAAAATAAAGTTATACGTTCTAAGACAAGAATTGATATTTTCTTAACTCTTGATGGTAGAAGGAAAAATATAAAAGATTTTAATATGATTCTTGAAAAAGCTAATGAAGATCTAGGTGTTTTAATTAATAAAGAGGAAAAAAATGTATTAGAAAATACTCTTATAAAAACTTTAAGCACAAAAATTAGTGGGAAAATTTATAATGCTAAGAAATGGGTAAGTGAGATTAATAAACTTATGAATGGACTTAATACATCTAGTGGTCTTAAGCTTAAGTTGCTTTGGGAAGCTAAAAGGTCAGAAGGTGAAGAGGAAATATCAGTAAATGAACTTTATAAGTATCTTAATGAAGCAGATTTTATGTCAGATAAAGACAGGAGTAAGGTTGCGAATCATTTTAAAGCAATGTTAAAAAAAGAAAAAAGAATTGCATATGATAAAGGGGAAGATTCAAGCTATAAAACAATTATAAAAGATGTTTTAGATTATAGAAAATGGTTTGATTTTAAATTAGAATTTAGTATAGATAATAATGCAAAGTATAAGGAGTTAACAGATAATGCCTTCTTTAGATTATCTGGTGGAGAAAAGGCAATGTCTATGTATATTCCTTTATTTGCAGCAGTAAACTCAAGATATTCAAGAGCAGAGAAAAAAGATTGTCCTAGAATTATAGCACTAGATGAGGCTTTTGCTGGAGTTGATGATGATAATATAAGAGAAATGTTTAGTCTTTTAGAAAGTTTAAATCTTGATTATGTATTAAATTCACAGGTTTTATGGGGAACTTATGATAGTGTTGAAAGTTTGGCTATATATGAAATTATAAGATATGATGAGGAAGTTATAGTACCTATAAAATATGAGTGGAATGGAAAAGTTAAGACTGTTATTGGGAGTTAAGTTATGAAAGACATTAAAGTATTTTTAGACCAAAATAAAATTTGCGAGGGTATATTAAAAGAATGTATCAAAAAATATAAATCACTAGGAAAAGTATCAGGAAGTTTTAAGTTAAAAGCTAATGCAGAGATTGAGAAAAACTTTCTTAAAGCCTTTGATATGAATGTTTTAGATAGTGGGACTGCAAAAATTAAAGTGAAAGATGTAGAAAAGCTTTTTAAAAATAGATTTGTAGAGTATGAGTTTTTAGAGGTACTAGAGTATGTTGAAGGAAAAAAACTTATAACAAACTTAGAGAAAAAAGCTTTAAAACAAGAAGATTTTGAAAATTTTTTAAAAGATATGTCTAATAATAGTGATGATGGAATAGGGCTTACTTGGTTTTGTAACTGTATAGATAAAAAAGATAAGTTGTATAAGTACATCCATTTAGCATATTTAAAAAGAGATAGAGATGAGTTTTCACAGGTTTTACTTATTATAATAAATATGTTGAATAATTTGCCAGTGCAGAGTGAAGAATATGTAAGGCTTCCTATTTTTGCAGCACGATATAGTAAAGATGCACATTTTCTGGATTTAAGAAATTTCTCGGGGAATTTATTCTTAAAAATTATCATCGAATTATATTGTGAAAGTGACCAAAGCATAAGAAGTGCTAGTTATATAAATGAAGTATATTTAAAAGTGGGGCTTTTAAAAGATAATATTTCTAATAATACAGCAACATATGGTCTTGTAGCTTATAAAGAAAATAAAAAGTTAGAAGCTTGGGAAAATTTTGTGCAAATAAAAAATCCTTTAGTTGTTACATTAAAAAATTTAGAAGACGTAGATTTTATAATACCACTAAGTGAAGAGGTATATATTTTTGAAAATCCAGCAGTATTTTCAGATATTTTAGATTATGGGATTTTTGATAAGGCTTTAATCTGTACAAGTGGTCAGTTAAATCTTAGTTCACATATTATTTTAGAAAAATTATCTAGGTATAAAAAAATATATTATTCAGGTGATTTTGATGTAAAGGGAATTGAAATTGCTTATAATCTTAAACTAAAATTAAAGGATAAATTAGAATTTTTATTTTATGATGATGAGCATTATAAAAAAGCAAAATCTAATATATTAATTGATGAGAATCGATTGAAATATTTAGAAAAATATAGAGTTTTAGAGCTTGATGAAGTTATTAACTCTATTTTAAAAGATAAAAAGGCAGGATATCAAGAAATGCTAATAGTAGATTATTTAGATAAATTAAAAAATAACTAGGCTTAAGAAAAAACAAAAATGTAGCAAATAACTTAGGCGTATATAAGTTTGCAAAAAATTAGCATAGGAGTTATCCTATGCTAATTTTTTTGCTAAAAGTCTATTTATATGTTGAAAAATAAGAGATGCAATAATAACACCAATAGCAATTCCGGCAGTAGCCTCAAATGTGCTTATTTTATAAGCTTCAAATTGTATATCATTGCCTGTTAAAAGTCCAGTCATTGTATAAAATAAACCGCCTCCTGGTACTAGTGGTATAATTCCAGGCATTAAAAATACTGTTGCAGGTGATTTTAAATTTCTAGCTAAAATCTCAGAGTAAAAAGTTAGTGCGGCTGAGGAGATTGTTGTTGCTAGAAATACATCGTTTAAAAGCTCATTACCAATTACATACATTGTTATAGTTAAAAAGCCTCCAATTGCAACTGCAAAGAGCTTATCTTTTTTTACGTTATATACTAGGGCATATCCAAAAGCACCAAGAGTGCAAGCTAGTATCTGAGTCATATATTCCATTACATCACACCTCCTAGATATAGTGCACAAACAAAACCAAAGGTAATTGATACAGTTATAAGTGCTGTTTCTACAAGTCTAAATGTACCTGCAAGAATATCTCCACACATCATATCTCTAAAGCTAGTTACCATTGCCATACCAGGAATAACAAGCATAACATCACCAATTATTATTTTATCTACATTAACTCCTATTCCAACATTTACAGAGAGTATAGCAAGATATCCTATTATGAAGGAAATTACACCTGTAAAAATTATTGGATTAACAAAAAGATTTTTCAAATTTTTGCTAATTATAAAAAATATGATAGCTATAAGCCCTACTGCTAGTGCATCTCTAAAGTTTCCACCAAAATAAATACAAAATCCTACCGAACCAAGAACTCCACCAAGTAAAGTTTTCATTGTTTTTGAGGTGTCTGTTAAAGTAAAGTTATTTAACATTTTTTCTGCATCTGTGGCATTAGGTGTATATTGACAAAGATGCCTTGATAAACTATTTAGTTCTTCAAGTTTTGCAAGGTTCATATCACTAAAATAAATTCTTCTATTCTGAGTAAAACTTATTCCCTTAGCATCTCTTATAGTTGCAGTTATAAAGGTTTTAATAGCAAAAATATCCACTTTTACTATTCCATAGCTCTTACAAATTCTTGTAAAAGTATCTTCAACTCTGTTAATTTCAGCATTGCACTTTAGCATATTTTCAGCCATATCAAGTGCAACAGTTAATATTTTTTCTGTATTCATACACTTTAATTTTATCCCCCGTAAATTAAAAAAATTAGGTATTAAATTACCCCTTAGTAATATATTAAACTTAATAAGTTTTTATCTAATTATCAAAAAAATTATATCATTAAATATAGTACTAAAATATATATAAAATACAAACTTTGCTATAACTTTTAAAGATGTACATTATCAGGTGAAGACACTTAGAATTTAAAGAAATAAATTGGTTGATTTTTACTAGTTTTAGAAATAAATTGGTAAATATAAATTATTAGTATAAAATTTGCCTTGCAAAAGTAAAAACAGCAATTTTAATGATTATATTACAAGGTAGAGTAGTTGTGTATTAATTTTGAAAGTGTAATGTAAATAGCAAAATTATTTTTTGTTATATAATTTAGAATAATAACTAAAATTTGTATATTCAATTAGAAGTATTGAATTATGTGGAAATAGGAGATAGAAAATGAAAAAAACATTAATTAAAATAGTCATTGTACTTGGAGTATGCGGTGCTTTAGTAGGTGGTTACTATTATGAAGCACAGGCAATGGAGAGCAATACACCTTCAGTAAGTTCTAAAGTAGAACAAAATAGTCCAAGTCAAAATGCACAAGAAAGTAATAATCAACAAAATAATATAAATCAAAATGTGCATGGAAATAATAATCAGCAAAATAATATAAATCAAAATAGTAATAAAAATTCTGTTAGTAACAATGTAAATTCTAATAATGATAGTGGACCTAATAGTAATATATCAGCTAACAGAAGTAACACTAAGGCTTCACAAGGAAATTCTAATAGTGCTAATATGATTCAAGGTGAGAGTAGTATTGATACAGGAAATAATCAGAGTTCAAATAAAAATAATGAGATAAATAACACTAGTAGTCAAAATAATACTAATAAAGGTACGATTGAAGTTATACCACCTAAGCTTAATCCTAAAGTTGATCCTAAAATGTATGGAAATGTAGAATTTCCTATGAGTACGATTATTGTGAAGAATACTAGTGGACAAAAAATATCAGATAGTATGTTATATGGTGTTATAAAAAATTGGATTTTTAAATGGCAGTATGGAAGAGAAGGATTTTGTGTTGCAACAGGTGAAAATTGGGATTCACAGTGGTTTGATGCAGTACCACATTCTGAGGTTATAAATGCTTTTATACAAGCAAATGGAGAAGCTGCGCTTAGTCAAAATATTTCAGCAAATGAAATAAATAAGGGAGCAATGCTATTTACACAACAAGCTAATTCAAGACCAATACCATTTACAACTAAAGAGGCAACCGTATATATTCAGAATATGTTGAATGGAGATAGTAAGGCCTATGGAAAAAATGATATAGCAAAAGTTATATTACACACATATAAAAATTATCCAGCAGGACTTTATTATGTTTATACAAAGCAAATGTTAGCAAAAGGCTATAAGCAACCTTTCTGGTATGTATATACAAATACAGGACAAGCTACAGGTGTATAAATTAGAGGTATCTAATCAAAAGTATGATGAAATATGGGATTCTATGATTAAAGTACTACCATATAAAGATTTGAAACACGGATTATATACATTTTTTAGATCTAGAGATGCACATGAAGATAAAGTTGGAGGAGAAGAACTTTCAGCACAGATACTAAAAGATTCGAAAGAGTTTTATGAGTATGTAATAAAAATACCATTAGATAATGAAGCGTGAAAAGGTAGATTCTTAAAATTAAGAATCTACCTTTTGTTATATTTTGATGTATAAAATTACATATTTATATAAAGTGAATAAACCCAACCAGTAGTACCACCAGCATTTATTCTATACCAACCACCAGATTCACCAAGAACTTGTACTTTTGTTCCGTTGCTATGACCTTAGTATACTATCAGACAAATTTTTAATAGTAATATTTTGCTTAAATAAATACAAACTTTGCCTTAAAAATTTTTGACGGATTTACAACATTTATAACTGTATAAATACAAAAGAAGTTCTGAATGTAAAAGTTACCAGTCAATTTTATGGGAATAAATATTCATAAATAATTGCATGTTTAACAATGGTGACAAAATTAAATTAAGTTATTTTAGATATAAAAAGACTTCAAGGTGAAAAAAGATATTATTTAGAAATATTTATGACAAATGTCTCTATTTTTTCATTAAGATTAAAATATGGAAGAGTAGAAAGTTTAAATAAGAAATTTAAAAATTGATTATAAATAATAAAAAATTTATAAACACTTAAATAGCAATAGAAAAGACTAAGAAAAGGGAAAATATAGTTATTTTTATATTATAAAATAATTATATATGTGTAGATTACTTGATATAATAGAGTATATATCATACGAAATTTTAAAAGGAAGTGACATTCAATGACAAATTTAAAAGAAAAGACAATTAGTTCTAAGGTTTTATGTGAAAATAACTTTTTAAAGTGGAATTTATTAGAGGTAGAATTACCAAATGGAGAAAGATCTACAAGAAATCTTATAGACCATCCAGGGGCATCAGCAATAATACCTATCTTTGATGATGGAAAAGTTTTACTTGTTAAGCAGTATAGAAAAGCTATTGAAAGCGAAATGCTAGAAATACCAGCAGGAAAACTTGATAAGGGGGAAGATCCAAAAGATTGTGCTAAAAGAGAGTTAGAAGAGGAAACAGGATATAAAGCAACTAACATAGAATATCTTGGAAAGATAGCAACAGCACCAGGATTTTGTAATGAGATAATTTATTTATATAAGGCAACTGGTCTAGAAAAAGGTATTAAGAATACAGATGAGGATGAATTTACTGAAAATGTAATCATCCCTCTTGAGGAAATGAAAGCAAAAGTAAGAAGTGGGGAAATTATAGACTGTAAAACACTTTCTATTTTAGCCTATTTGTAAGATTAAAAAATAATGTGCATATTGATGTAGAAAAAAATTATAGTAGACAATTATTTAGATAAATAAATTAATATAATAAAAATGAGAAGTCAATAGAATAAGGGATTCTATTGACTTCTCTATCTGTATTTAAATATGGGGGATTAAAAACAAATTAAAAGTATCTTTAGTCTTATAAGTGTTACAGCACTTTTGAATTTATCAGATCATCCGAACTACCTGATAAAATAAGACTAAAGACCTTTATATGTATTCTAGCCGAGAAAAGTATTTTTTATACAGGTGAATACAAATATTTTATATAATAAAAAGAGAGGATTTTTAAATATCATAAATTTGGAATATATATAGTGTATTAAATTTCCAATATTTTTAACAAAAAGTTATATTTTATAAAATAGACCCCAATTATAGTGTTTTTATATTAAAATATAGGTAGTATAAATGTAGACATAATTCTTTTAGTGAAGTTTTTTGCTAGGATATTTAGTCAGTGCGTTAAATTAGAAATGATATTAGGGCTTTTGGAGGCGTAAAAGAATGATATTTACTGAAACTATTGTGAAAAAAGGATATGGAGAAGAACTTCAAAGATGCCTTGAGGGAAAGTTTGTTAGAAGAGATACTAAAGAGGCAATTTATAATATATTAGAAGAACTTTTTGCAGATAAATCAAACTGCATGGAATCAGAGGACTTTGCTAGGTTTTCACTTTTAAGACATGAGCTTATGCAAGATATGGATATAAAATATACTTTAGATATAATTGATATGAACATTGAAAAAATAGACCATATTACAAAAAATATAAAAGAATTATATAATAGTCCTTATCATTTATTAGTACTTTTAACAGATGGCGTCTTTTCAGATGTCTATGAAGCATTTAGAAAAAATAATGAATCAGTTCTAAGTCCTTTTGACGTAGAACTTGTACAAAAAGTATTAGGGTATATTTGTAGTTTTACAGATATACAGGCAAGTGAAATTATTGAATATATTTTTGACTTAGAGAAAAATAAAGATATTGAAGAAGAAGTTAAAAGTGTTAGAGAACATTACGATATATAAAAAACATTGGAGTAGAAATTTCTATTCCAATGTTTTTATATTTTAAAAGAAAATATAAATTTAATGTTATAATTAAGGGAGAATTTGATAATAATTAAATGGGAAGAGGTGATTAGAAATGAGAATGTATTTGAATGCAAATAAACCTTTAGAAAATTATAAGGATTTATATAGTAGTAAATATTTTATTGATAAATCATTACTTATAGAATCTTTAAATGAAGTAATATTAACCTCTGATAAGTATGTATGCATAACTAGACCACGAAGGTTTGGAAAATCTTCAGTTGCTGATATGCTAGGGGCTTATTATTCTAAGGCAGTTGATTCAAAGGAGATTTTTAATACACTTAATATAAGTGAAAGAGAAGATTATGATAAATATTTAAATAAATATAATGTGGTAAATATAACTTTTAATGAAATTCCTGATAATATGAAAACTTATGAGGATTATATAAATAATATAATAAATCAATTGAAAAAAGAACTTAGAAGTTTATTTGATATTGAAGATTTTGATGAAAGTGACAGCATAAAAAGGCTTTTTACTAAAACAGGTGAGAAATTTATATTCATTTTTGATGAGTGGGACTATATTTTTAATAATAATATTTTCACAGAAAATCAAAATGACTTTTTAGAGTTTTTAAGAAATTTATTAAAAGACCAGCCATATGTGGCACTTTGCTACATGACAGGAGTGCTTCCTATAAAAAAATACTCAAGTGGAAGTGCACTTAATATGTTTGATGAGTTTACAATGTTAAATGATACTATATATAGCGAGTATTTTGGGTTCACTGAGCCGGAAGTTAAGCTATTAGTTGGTAAACAAAATCTACTAGTATTTGATGAAATAAGTGAATGGTACAATGGATATGTAAATGAACTTGGAAATAGACTTTATAATCCAAGGTCTGTTGTTAAAGCACTTCAAAATAGAAAGTGTAAAAGTTATTGGACTAATACTGGTGCAATGGATGAAGTCTTAGAGTATCTTAAATATAATATTCTAGAAATTAGAGATGATATCATTGAAATGGTTTCAGGTGAAGAGATAGATATTATTATTGATGAAGAGTTTAGAGCAGGGCAAGCAACTCCCAAAACTAAGGAAGAGATTTATTCAGCTATGATTGTTTTAGGTTTTTTATCATATCATGATGGCTATTTAAAGATACCGAATAAGGAACTTATGAGAGAATTTGAAAAAGCTTTAAGGGATAAATCTTTTGGCTACGTTTCTAAAATTATAGAAAATTCGAAAAAGATGTTAAAGGCAACATTAGATGGAAAAACAGAGGTTGTAGAAGAAATACTTCATGAAATTCATAATTCAGAAATACCTATTTTTCAGTATAATGACGAGAATAGTTTATCTTGTGTAGTAACATTAGGATACCTTTCAGCTAGAGATACATATAGAGTTGAAAGGGAAGAAAAGACAGGAAAAGGTTATGCAGATTTTACTTTTCATCCACGTAGAAAAAGAGATACTGCTTTTATATTAGAACTTAAAAAAGATGCAAAACCAGAAGTCGCGATAAAGCAAATTATAGAAAAAGAATATGTTCAAAAATTTAAGTTAGAATATAGCAATATATTAGCAGTAGCTATTTGTTATAGTTCAATAACAAAAGGGCATGAATGCATTATAAAAAAACTTTAAATAGATTAAAAACATTGGAGTAGAAATTTCTATTCCAATGTTTTTTTGTTGCCATATAAGGGGTGATTTAATATTATATTTATAAAATATTATTTTTTAAATTTTAAGACTAAACCTAGTGCTGCAAGTGCACCTAAAACACCAATAACTGCTCCGACTTCAGTATTGTTAAATGGAAGTCCTGTATCAGGAAGTTGTCCATTATTATCAGTAGATGGTTTAACAACTTCAGGTTTAGTTGGTTTAGTAGGTTCTACTGGTTTAACTACCTCTGGTTTAGTAGGTGTTGTAGGCTCTACTGGCTTAGTTGTTTCAGGAGTAGTTGGCTTTGTAGGCTCTACTGGTTTAACTGTTGTAGAAGTTGGTTCTACATAGTAAACTACATTTAAATTAACATTATCCATTTTAGTTGGTAAATCAGAAGGTTTAAATGTATCTGCTGGATATCCAAAAGTTCCAATGCCTTCATGGTTTACAAGTACCTCAACTAGTTTATAACCTTCTGGTATTTCAAGTGTAGCCTCACCATTTATAGGTTTACCAATTTTACCAGTAAGTTTAATTGTAGTTGGAATTACATCTTTTCCTGTTTTTTCATTGATCATTGTAACAGTAAGATTTGTAATTCTCTCATTAGGTAAAACTTCTTTAGTTTGAGTATGCTGTGTAAGTAAAATATTATTTGTTATAGTTGGATTAATTATTTTGCTATTTGTTTTAGCTTGTACTACACCACCTGTCGTTGCTAGTATCATAGCACCTGCTAAAACAACACCAATTAATTTATTTCTTTTCATTTTTCTGTCCTCCTAAGAAGTAATATTCACTTTAATAATACTACCTAAAATCTTTCAGATAAACCCAAAATATCAAAAATTAACATTTAGATATTACTTATAGTATCTACGCTTTTAAGAATTATAAAAATAGGATTCAGGCGCAGGAAAATAGTTTGAATATTAAATAAATTAAGTTATGAGTTAAGAAAATAGTATAAATATAAGAAGAAAATAAATAGACAAAATTAATTAAGAATAGTATAAATATAAAAGAGATAAGGATATTGCAAAAAAATATTCAAAGAGATATCAATAAAGTGATTAGACTACTTGATACACGAAGAAAGGGTGAATTAAAAATGATAAAAAAGATTGTAAAAGATGTTTTGTTTTTAGGACAAAAATCAGAGACAGCAACTAGAGAAGATATAGGCGTAGTTGATGATTTAGTTGATACATTAACTGCTAATTTAGAGGGCTGTGTTGGTCTGGCTGCAAATATGATAGGGGTTAGAAAAACAATATTAGTTTTTTGTGATGGACCTGTAATAGTACCTATGATAAATCCTGTTATAATAAAAAAACAAGATAAATATGAAACTGAAGAAAGTTGTTTATCTTTAATGGGATTTAGAAAAACAGATAGATATGAAAAAATAGAAGTTGAATATTTAGATAGAAATTTCAAAAAGCGTAGAAAAACATATACAGGTTTTACAGCTCAGATTATTCAACATGAGGTTGACCATTTTGAAGGTAAAATAATATAATTTGAACTATTTAATAAATTTATTTGCAGAGCCGATATTATAAAAATGAATTTATAACTAGAAAAAATAACAATAAATTAGAAAAAAGGCTATCTTAAAGGCAGGGTTACATACAAGTATATAGTTAAAGAGTAAATTTACTTTAACCACATATTTTGGAGGTAAGCTACTTTGAGATAGCCTTTTGCATTACTTTAAATAGAGTTTGATGAATATATTTCCATTACTTGTTGTGGAAAGTTAGGATACATATTATATTTTGAAAAGTAATATGTATAATATTATTTTAATTTTTTAATAATGACTTTATCAATAAATAGAGCAAGTAATATCCCGCCGGTGTAAAAAATTAAATCCTGCCAAAGAAAACCATGACCAAGAATAAGTGCACCAAGTGTTGTAGCTCTAAGGTTCATAATCCAATTAGCTTTATATAATTGACTAAATTCTATTCCATATGAAAATATAATAGCTATCAAAAATGATTTAAAGTATGTAAATTTACTAAATAAAAATTTAAATCCAAAGTAAATCATAGTTGCCCAAAGCATATCTCCAATAAAGGGAGCTATATTATCAGGGAATATAAACATAAATTTTCTAGATAAAAGCCCAAGAACCATAGTTATGATAGTAGCAAAAAAATATATAAGTTTAATTTTCATAATTCACCCCTTATGAATTGTGTAATAATAGAAATTATACCATTAAAATGGATTTAAAACCGTTAATTTAAAGTGAAATATAAAGATACTTTGATATTCAAAATTTATTGATTTCATATTTTTAGAGGTATTTTTTAAATGATATTTAATGAAAACGTTTGGGCAAACATCTCAAAAAACGAATAAAATATTAAAATTATGAACAAATTAATATTGGGTTAATTTAGCAAAGTATTGTTAAATTAATCTATTTTGTTATAATAAAAAATATATTTAATCAAAAGTTGAATTTGATTAAAAAAATAATTAAACTATCAAAAAAATAGAGGTTAAAGATATTTTAGGAAGACAATATGGAGGTTTTACAAATGAATAAAGTTATAAAATCAATATCAACAATAGCAGCAGTAGCAACAGCAACATTAATAGTTGCACCAATTTCACAGGGGAAACAAAATAATATACTATTAGCTAAATCAAGTATTAAAGCTAAAAATCCTACAAAACAGGTTTTAAGTACAAGCAAAGAAAATATCTATAATAATACAGTAAAAGTAGAAAATGTTTGGGGACAATCTTTATTTAATATAGCTTTTAATAAAGATAATACGCTAGCTATTACAAAAGGATGGGGAACAGTTAATCCATATTCAAATAGCTCACTAAATATAAAAATAGAAAATAATTCAAGAAAAGTTCTAAAAAATGTTGATTTTAAAGGTGGTGTATATCCACAAGAAGGTGCGTTTAATCAATTAAATGGATTTAAGTTTAATATTGGGGACACAATTACACTTTCATCAGGAACTGGCTCTGAATATTTTATAAATGACGGAGAAAAGGAAACTGGGTCTGTTACTTATAAAATAACTCAGGAAGGGCTTGTTCAAATAACTGCTAAGGCAGAAAATGTACAAGCTTTATATGATGGAAATAATAAAATAGAGTTTTCATGTAAAGTAAAACCTAATATTATGGTGTACTTAGAATGTAATGGGAAGTTTTTTTTAGCACCTTCAAATTCAAAGGGTATAGTAAATACAGTTATTGAGGGGAATTTTGGAGATACAGTTTCAATATATCCAGTAAACTACCTTGAATCACAAGTTAAAGTAACTTTAAATAAAAAGGATTTTGTTCTTCAAGGACAAAGTATATCTGTAAATAATGTATGGAATCAGAATATGTTTTCAATAGGATTTACAGAAGATAACAAGTTAACAGTTGATGGGGGATGGGCTAAGACAAATCCATATTACACAGGAAATGATTCATTAACAGTACAACTTTTAAATAGTGATGGCTTAGAAATTTATAGTAAAGTTTTTAAAGGTGGAGTAGCACCAACGGCGGCAATTAGTAGTTTATTAAATGGAAAAAGTTTTGAGTATGGAGATATAATTCATATAAAAAGTAATTCTAATGCTAATATTCATGTAGGAAAAGAGGATTATAAAAATGATATTTATCTAAAATTAAATAAAAGTGGAATAGTTTCTTTAGCAACAAATAATAAAACATATCAAGCTCAGTATGATGGGGATAACACAATTGTTAGTGGAACTATATCACCAAACACAACAGTAACAGCTATTGCAAATGGAAAAAAATATATAGGCACTTCAAATTCTAACGGAATATTTACTATCAAGTTACCTAATACAGTAAAAGTAGGACAAGAAATTAGTATTTTAAATGCTGATGGAGTTATACAAACTGTAAAAGTAGAATTTAATAAGGCTAAGTTTGGAATTTTAAATTCATCTTTAAAAGTTATAAATGGATGGGGAAGTGATGCTTTAAATATAAGCTTTAATCCTCAAACAATGGAAATTAATACTTCAGGGTGGAATGAATATTTAGGTCAAAATACAAATAGTCCATTTATTGGATTTAATTTATATGATGCAGCAACTGGAAAAATAGTTAAAAATGTAATGCTAAAAGGTTCAGATAGTACAAATTCTCTAGTTAAGGCAATAAATAAAACAGAGTTTAAATTTGGAGATATTGTTGGATTGTCATTTAATAGTAGTCAGGGAAAAGTAGAAGTTTATAATGGTAAAACTTCAGAGGGGAATACATCAGGGGCGCTTGAATATTTCAAGATAACACAAAATGGACTTGCTAAGTATGAAAATCCTACAACAATAGAACCTCTTAATGTTTTAAATTCAACAGCTACAACTAAGATTGATATTAAAGGTAAAACAATAGCAGATACACAGGTAACTGTTACTGTTAATGGGGTGAACTTTACAGGTGAGTCAAATGGAAATGGTGAGTTTTCAGTAGAGGCTAGTTCAAAAACAGCTTTTACTAGCAGAACACCAATCGTTGTAAAAGCTTATGGGCAAATAGCACAAACAGTTTATGCAAGTGCTTCAAATATGCTTGAGAGCAATAGTGGAGTTTATATAGCAGGGGAATGGGGATATTTTGGTAAGATAGTATTTAACCCAGTCACAATGCAAATGAATTGGTATGATTCTAATTCAGTTATCAATCCAGTAGATAATAACCCAACTACTTATTCTCCAAAGGTAAAGCCAAGTAATCTTGGAACGGTAATAAATTCTAAAGTTAATTCTAAAGTCTTTGGGATTACTGTTAAATCAAAAGATGGAAAAGTTGTTTTAAATAAGTCATTTAATGGAACTAGTACTTTAGGAGATATTTATAATGCAGTTAACAATGTGAGTTTTGCATATGGAGATACTATTAGCTTATATCAAAATAATGGTTCACTTGGAATAAATGTATTCTCAAATGGAAAAATTGTTACACCAAGAGATAATAATATTTCATTTATAGTTACACCTAATGGATTAGTAGATGCAGTTAAAGGACAAAGTATTTATAATGGTGGATTTAAAGTTTCAGATTACTATGCTGGAAAAGGAATAGTTTCAACAGGGCTTACAGCTAGTGGTTGGGATAATGGTTCTAAGGGACTTGCAGATAATATGGTAATGAACCAAGCTATGAAAGATAGAGTAAATGCAGCTATTAAAGGTGATACAACTGATGCAGAAAAAGCAAAAGCAATATTTAATATTGTAAGCCCAGTTGCTTATGAAAATGTTGGTGGAAATACAATAAATACTTATGAACATGGTGGAGTGTGCTTTAATAAAGCTCAGTTATATGCAGTGATGGGGCAATATGCGGGGCTTGTGACTAGAGTTGTAACAGGATATGCAAATGAGCCAGGTAATTATCAAAGATATAGAGGATATCACTCATGGAACCAAGTTTGGATTCCTTCAGAAAATAGATGGATGACAGTAGATACTACTTGGCATATATTTAATTGTAATGAGTATGTAAATAAAAATAGACATAGTTTCTCAGTGCAAGCAACACTTTGGAATCCAGAGCATAGTTATACAAGTTACTTTACAAACGATCCAGCAAAAGCATGGGACCATACAGGAGAAGTTTGGAATCATGCACTTTATTATAACTTCAATCTTGGGAACAATCCTCAGTTTAGAAACTTATTTGAAGGTGTAACACCAAGTTCTATAAGGGTTTATAATGCATGGGGAACATATGCAGCTAATATAACATTTGATGGAATGAATAATACATTTGCAGTGCAAGGGAATGATAAATATCTTGGAGAAAATACATCAGAAAACTTTATGAATATAAGTTTAGTAAACCCAAGCAATGGCTCAGTTATATTTAGCAAAAATCTTAAAGGAAATAGTTCAGTTGCTGATTTAAGAACAGCGTTAACTGGAGAAAAATATAAAATAGGTGATGTTATAGAAATTTCTTATGAAGCTAACCAAGGAACAAGTCATGTTAGTGTAATAGCAGATGGAAAAACTATAAGTGATGGACAAGGTGGAATGCAAATGTTTAAAATCACAGAAGATGGACTTGTACCATTTAGTTTTTCAAAAACTATAACAGCTAAGGCGACTGCTACGACAGGGATAGAAAATGAAGCAATTTATAATGCAAATATTGAAGGGATTTCAATTCCAAATCAAACTGTAACAATAGAGGTAAATGGTCAAACATTTACTACAAAAGCAAATGCACAGGGGAATTATAAATTAGAAATAATAACAAATACCCCAATGACAGCAAAGACAAAAATATATGTTACAACATGGGGAGCAAAACAGGAAGTAGTAAGTCCTGTGGTAAATAAAAAAATGGAACTTGCAGATAGTTCAATAGTAATAGATAACGTATGGTATGATAATCTTGGGAATATATCATTTAATACAAGAGATATGAAAGTCTCAGAAGGTAAAGGATGGTGTATGACAAATCCATACCTTAGCAGTAAATCAGAAGCCTTTGAAATTTCATTAAATAGTTCAACAGGTACTAGCATAGCATCACTTAAAGCTATGGGAAGTGATAAAATTCCAGAGCCATTATATAAAGAGTTTAATGGAAAATCATTTAGCTATGGAGATGAAATAACAATAGATTATAAACAATCAGCAAATATAATGCTTAATAATGTTTATGTTGATGGAAAACTTGTTAAGAATTATAAAGTAAATAAACCAATGACTTTATATGTAACAAAAGATGGTTTAACAACACAGAAACCAGCAAGTAAGTAGAATTATGGGAAACAGACTTTCAATATGAGAGTCTGTTTTTTATTAAAAGAAAAAACCACTCTGAAATCAAAAAGATTCAGAGTGGTTTTCTTTTTAAGCATACATTAATAATAAGTAACCTGTACAAATGATCATTGATAAAATCATAAGTGGGAATCCTATTTTTAAGTATTCTACAAATGTTATTTTATAGCCATTTCTTTCTGCAATTCCAGATAGGACAACATTAGCTGATGCTCCTATAAGGCTACCATTTCCACCAAGACAAGCACCAAGTGAGATTGCCCACCAAAGTGGTGCTATATCAATTCCACTTCTACCCATTACAAGGACAAGTGGGATTAATGTTGCAACAAATGGTATGTTGTTTAGGAATGATGAAACTATTGCAGAACCCCATAACATTATCATCATAAGAAGAACTGGGTCACCTTTTCCATAAGTAACTATAAGGTTTGCTATCATGTTGATAACTCCAGTTTGTACAAGTCCTCCAACCATTATGAAAAGTCCAATGAAGAATAAAATTGAATTCCATTCTACATCATGGATAATAGTTTCCATTGGAGTTCTTGATATAAGTAGGAATACACAAGCACCTATCATAGCAACTGCCCCCGCATCAAGACCTATTTGATTTGTAAAAATAAATCCAAGTAAAACAAAAAATATAACTATAAAACCTTTGATTAAAAGTTTTTTGTCAGTTATTTTTTCTTTAGGATTTAGTTTTAGTATTTCCATTTTATGATGTTCTTCAACAAAAAGATGCTTTCTGTGAAGTAGGTATAAAACAATAATAGTAAGTATTAATATCACTATTGTTACAGGGAATAAGTGTGTTAGGAAATCTGTAAAGTTAAGTCCTGCTGCACTACCAATCATAATATTTGGTGGGTCACCTATGAGTGTACTTGTACCACCAATGTTTGATGCAAAAATCTCAGTAATGATAAATGGTATAGGATTAACCCTTAACATTTTAGTTATAAGCAATGTTATTGGTCCCATTAAAAGGACAGTAGTAACATTATCAAGTATTGCTGAGAATAATGCTGTTATAATACCAAGTGCAAAAAGTATTTTAAGACTATCACCTTTGCACAATTTTGCCGTTAATATAGCTATGTACTCAAAGAAACCTGTTTTTCTAAATATTGCAACAATAATCATCATTCCAAGAAGAACAGCGATAGTGTCAAAATCAACATATCCCATAACTTTTCCTAGTGGAATAATTTTAAATGCAACCATAGCAGCAGCTCCCGTTAGAGCTAAAACTGTAATATCAAATTTTTCACTTATGATACCAGCAAGTATAACAAGGAATATTGCCACAGAAATAATTTGTTCTGTATTCATAGTAATTATGCCACATAAGGTGACATTTCCTCCTTCGCAAAGTAAATCATTCGTAGCTAAAACAATGCTTACCCCTAGAAGAAAAAAGTAATCTTTACTATGTGTTTTAAAATAAAACTATATATAGTAAAGAATACCCTTTATAAGAATAATATCACATTTTATAAATAATACAAGGCTCAAAAAGTTTTATTATCTAAAATTAACTAGCTTAGATATTATCTTATTAAAGACTACCTGCATATGAGGCTCTTTATTAGTATATCCATCTATTTTATTAATATCTATCCAAGCAACACCTTTATTTTCATCTTTTTTAATATGAAGAATCTCATCCATAGAACATTCAACAAGGTAAGTAAAAGAGATATGGATATGAGGACTTACATATTCCCCTTTTTTCATATGGCCAATTACGTGAAGCAAATCAAGAGAAATCAATTCATCAGTTATAAGTTTTGGATTTTTAACAGATGCCTCTTCCATAAGTTCTTTTAAGGCTACATTTACAAGATTAGAATCTCCATCAGCATGTCCACCTGTAAATGACCAAGAATCAAAAATATTGTGATGAATCATAAGTGTTTTAGTTCTTTCCTTATTAACAACAAAAGCAGAACTTGTAATATGAGCTATTTTATTGTCCCTAGATAAAATATCATCAAATTGATTTGCCATAGAAAGAATAAGCTGTTTATCAGCTTTTTCAGCTTTTGTACTTGGAATATAATTTTTAACTTGTTCTAAATAATCCATAAAATCCTCCTTATTTTAAACATTATATACATAGTATCATAGCTACTTGTGATAAGTATGAATTTGCTACATATTTGACAAGAATTTAGATTAAACTAAATATAAATAGATTGGAGAGTGAAAAATATGTTTTTAACAGGAAAAATAGAAGATGGTAAATTAATATATCCTAACAAATTTATAAATGAAGATATCATAATTGAGGTAAGTGATTTAAAAGAAGATGAAGTAAATTTACTTGCAACAATGTTTGATACTTTAGATGATGGAAAAGAAAACACAATATTTGTTGAGTATAGAGGATTAAAAGAAATTACAACTTCATTTATGATAGAAGTGTTCTGTCAGGAGTATGCAAGTAATTATAGTGATGCACAGATTAAAGAGAAAGAAGACTTTATGTATGATTTATATGATAAAGCACTAGATGGGGTTTATAAAGGAAGTAAAGTTTATAATACTTATTTAGAGAAAAACAAGTAATTATATTATAAATTTGCTTTGTTAAAATTAAAAAAATAAGGACTTTATCATAAGAAGGGGAATCTTCAAGTGATAAAGTCCTTTTGTATATTTAATTTGAATTATGACTGTTTAATATTTCATTACATCATTATTTTCAAAGATAATTGGTGGAATGCCATTACCTGTTGTATCAACATCAAGTCTATTCATAAGATAATCATAGAGATCTTTTTTTGTATCAAATTCAATCATTATATATGGCGTTTCAAAAGAATATTTTTCAAGGAAGATAAATTTATTATTATCATTTATAAGAATTCCAGAATGTCCTATAAATGATTCATTAAACTCATAGTCATACATCCACCCGTTTATTAAAGAAATACTTTTAGCTTCTTTTATGCTAACCTCTCTTTTGCTCATTTCATCTTTTATTGCCTTTGCAAAAGTATCTGCATTAAGATTTGGCTCTGTTAAAACAAATGAATATAAATTTCTGAATTTCTCAATTTCAACATCATTTAATTTAGAAAGCTTATTATTCTTAATAGAGTCAAGGTCAACCATAAGGTTTAAATCATCACCTTCAAATTTTTCAGGTGTAATAATATTATCTCTATAAAGTTCAAATGAAGTAAGTCTGCAATTGAAATCTTTATAAGGAACACCTAGTGCTAGCCAAGCATCCATAGCATGTAAATCATCAAACTCTATATCATAAGAAGTTGATTCTGTTTTAGCATCAACAAGACCTTTCATGCTTTTCATAGTTTCATTATAAAAATCTACTTTTTCAAAAAATTCTGTTATGTATTGTTCTTTAATACCTTTATCTAAAAGTAATTGTTTAAGATAGTCCTTAGATTCTATATCTACAAGATTAGAGTAAGTAAAATTAATTTCACTTTTTTCTTCAGTAGTATTTTCTGTTATAGCAGGTTTTTCACTACCTTCATTAGTAGTTTTTTCATCAGTTGCACCACACCCTGCGAATATGAATGCACTTGCTAGTATTATAGCTAAATATTTAATTTTCATAAAAAATGTCCCCCAACAAATTTAGTATTTAAATACATTTTATACCAAATAGAGAGCGTGAAAAAGAATAATAAAATTACATAAATAAAACAATTAGGAAATCTATTTGTAATATTTATGAAACTATATTGAATTAAATTAAAATAAAAAAAGAAGCGTTTTCAAAAGGTTTTTAAAGTAGTGTGTTGAATAAGTACTATATGAATAATTTTAAAAAGGATGGGAGTTTATGAATAAATTAAGAGAAGAAAACTTAGAAGTAGTAGGTAAAAAGTTAGATGATTTATTTGAAATTATAGGTGCTGGGTTTAGAAGTCCATATGAGCTGTGCAAAAGAAGTGAATTACCTATGATGAAAGATGAAATAGAAGAGCAATTTGAAGATGATGATGAAACAATAGAATTTTTACTAGATGAAAAAATTTGTATTGTAGGATTTTTAGATGTGACTGGTGAGCAATTATTTGCAAATCTAGATGAGGAAAATTCACCTATATATATGTATGATGAAGATCATGAATATTCTAAGGTATTTACTTTAGAGAATTATGGCTTTTTTGCAAAATCTGTTTTTGAAATTGATAAAAGTGAGTTAAGTGATAAAGAGAAGTATGAAAAAATAGAATCTTTAGCAGAGGAACTTTTTGATAATGGTGTAGATGATATGTTATGCTGGAAACTACAAAGTTGTTATAGATATTAAAATATAAATATTCAAAAAAATCATTAGAGCAAATTAGTCTAGTGATTTTTTTTGTGCAAAGTTGAAATAGAGTAGGTAGATTAGATAGGGATAACTATTCAATTAAAGGTTAGAGATATAAAAATAGAATGAAGTTTAATATTATTTTGAATTTTATTAAATGAAAAAAAGAATTGTTTTTCAAAGGGTTTTAAGAAGATATATAGAATAATTACATATCAAGTATAACTTGCCAAATTGTTTAACAATAAAATGTAATTATACAATTTTATTAAAAGGAGAATATTGAAAATGGGAATAGTAAGTGAAAGAGTATTGCCAATAGGAACAGTAGTTTATTTAAATTTAGCACTTAAGAAGGTAATGATTGTTGGAAGAAAAATGATTAAAGAAATAGATGGGGAAAGGTATTACTTTGATTATGCAGCATGTTTATATCTAGAAGGTGTTATAGGGGGAGAACATTTATTTATAAATGATGAAGATATTCAAAAGGTATGTCATAAGGGATATAGTGATGAGGATGATAATATATTAGTTGAAAGAATCAAAGAATGGGAAAAAGAGAATGAAATTCAAAAAGGATATAGAGAAGTTCTTTTTAATAAATAATAAAAGGGGATTTAGAAATTAATGAACAATAAAAAGAAATGGGGAAAAATTAAACGTATTTTATCATTTGTAGTAAGTGTAGTAATAATTTATTATGGATTAGGATTTTTAGATGGAAGTATTTATACAGGTTCTTATACCAAGCAATTTGATGATACGGTAGTAACAAGTGTTCATGATATAAATTTTAATTCTCATGAGAATTATATGGGAAGAGTTGTAAAATTAAAAGGTGCTATATTAGGTGAATTAGATGAAAATAAAGACTTTTATGTACTTCAAACTTCAAAGAATGCATCAGAGGATACGCTAGCAGTTATAAAAAACAATACTGAGTTATCTATGGAGAGAGGGGATACTGTGGAAGTTAGTGGTTTTTATGCAGGGCGAAAAAAAGTTAGTTTAGAGAATGGAGTTAATACTAGTGCAGTTGTTATAGATACTTTAATAGCAGATGAAATAGATGCTGATGAATTAATTTATAGACCGGCTAAGGAAAGAGAAACTTTTAGAACTAATTTGAATATAAAAAGTGATAGGGATGAAAACACAGGGGTTATAGCAAATATAAGTGATATAAATAAATATAAAAATAATAATGTGATAAATTTTGGGATATCAAGGCCTGGTAGAGAAACTTATATGATAAAAAGTTTAAAAGTAGAAAAATATGTTGGGAATAAACTTTTGGAAATAGAGAATATTAAGCTTTTAAATCATCAGATGACAGAGGAGAATTACGGATATGTTAATATATCATCAAGGTGTGATTTTGAAGTAACGAAAGTAAAAATAATTTTAGAATATACAGGATTAGATGGAGAAACAGTAAGAACAAGTACGGTGGAAGTAGAATTTCCTAAAGAAGTTATTCGATAAGAAAAGGAGTTGTTTCAATGAAATATAGATGGATTGTATTAGTTTAAGAGAATATAGAGTTTAAAATCATTAGAGCAAACGAGTCTAGTGATTTTTTTGTTATATAAAAATGTTAGAAAAACTTAAGAATTTAGGTAGGTTTTACATAATAATATGGTGATATAATTAGGGCTATATTATTATTATTATTATTATTATTATGGAGATTTATGTAGTAATTTAGGAAGTATATTTCTAAGGAGTAGGAACGTTATTAATAAGATAGTAGATAAATTAATTAATATAAATATTTTAAGTTAAGGGGTGAAGTATGGTATTAATCGGAATAGGGTTAATTGGAACAGGGGTACTTTTAGCTAAAAAAGAAGTAAGTGCAAGTAGAAAAAGAAGGTCGATTGAAGAGGGAAGAGATTTTATCTTCACAGATTTAGAAACAAAAAAGCTTTGTCTAGATAAAAAAGATGAGGATATTATAGATGGAATAATTCTTGGAGCAAGTGCGAGTGCTATAACTCTATTTGATATTTATAAAAGAATTGAAAATCATGAGGAAGTTATAGAACTTGTTGGTGAAGGTTTTCAAGGTTTAATAGGTAGTTCAAATCCTAGTGAGTGGTTAGAGAATTTTAAAAACATAGAAATGGAAAGTTTAGTTACAAGTATAGATGGGTTAGATAATACATATACAGCTATGGACAGTTCAGAAAATATTATAGATGGAATGGATATTGATATTTCTGATACTATATCATATGTTGCAATTGCTCTTTTTGGAGTTAAAACAATGGGGAATATAAAAGATTATAAAAGTGGAAATCAGACTAGATATGAGTTTGGTGTAAATGTTGGAATAGATGTAGCTAAAGCAGGAACAGGTGGATTTTTTGCTTTTGGTGGAGCACAAGTAGGTGGCTTAATAGGAACTGTTATTGCACCTGGCGTTGGAACAATTATAGGAACAGGAATAGGAACAATAGTTGGTGGAATTGCAGGTGGGGGAGTCTTCTCATATGTAAAGGATAGACTAAAGTGGGGCAAAATAGTTGACTGTGTGGGGCATATTGGTGCAAAGTATAGCAATGGATTTAGCGAGAAAATGAAAGCTTCTATAAAAGAGAAATATATGAAAGTAGATAATCTTGAAAGTTTGCTTAAGAAAGAAAATAAGATAAAGCGTAAGTATAGACAAGATTTAAATCCATATAGCAATAAGAAGGTTAGGGTAGAGGCAATACTAGCTTATGAGTATGCTAAAAAGTTAGAAATTTCAATAGCTAAAGCAAATCAGAGTGTTGATGAGTTTTTCCCAGAGATAAAAAATCTATGCAAAGCTTGTGCACAGAAAAGGGGAAAAGTAAAAGGTGATCAAGAGAAATTTCTAGGTGAACTTATAATGACAAGTGGTTTTTTAGCAGATGAAAAAGGCTTAACTAAAAAAGATAGAGAATATATTGATAATTACAATAAGCAAATATCTAAAGTGAAAAGTCATCCTTATAAATTTTCTCATAACACACAGGAGATTATGCAGGGACTTTTATATAGAAAGTTTAGTGAACTTCCAAGTATAGATAAAAGTGTGAAACTGAAAAATTTAGCTCATATATATTACGGTGGAGCAGCTATTTCAGTTATTACAGGTTTATTATTTATTTTAGCTTAAAACTAGGTACTGCAAATAAGGTTTTAAGGATATTAGGAGGGAAAATATTGAGTAGTATATTAGTAGTATTGATTGTAGAGATATAAGATTATCTATAAAATATATAAGTTTTTTCCTTCCTAAATTAAAAATGATTGCAATTAGTACTAATTAGTGATAAAATGAGTTTAGAAACAAATAAAGGGTATAAAAAAACGATAAATATCACTAATTAGTAATATTTACTTTAGAATGGGGAAGTAACTAATGATAAAAGCAATAAAAAAATTTTTAAGAATCAAAGGAGAAAACAAAATGGAAAAAGTATTATATATTACAGCAAACCCAAAAGTGGAGTCAAAGTCATTTGGACTACAAACAGGTAGAGAATTTATAAATGAGTATAAGATAAGTAATAAAAATATTCAAATATCAGAAATCAATCTTTATGAAGAGTATATTCCTTTAATTGATAAAGATATATTATCAGCTTGGGATAAGCTTGGAAGTGGAGTTGATTTTGTTAAATTAACAGAATCAGAAAAATCAAAGATATCAAGATTTAATGAATTAACAGATCAGTTTGTTGAGGCTGATAAATATGTGTTTGTAACACCAATGTGGAACTTAGCAATGCCAGCAATGATGAAAGCCTACTTAGATATAGTCACAGTTGCGGGAAAGACATTTAAATATACAGAAAATGGACCAGTAGGTCTACTAAATAACAAGAAAGCTATTCATATATATGCAACAGGTGGAATTTATTCAAGTGGAGCAGGAAAAGCTTATGATCATGGTGATAGTTATTTAAGAGCAATTCTTAACTTTATAGGAATTACAGAAATTGAAACTTTATTTGTAGAAGGTATGGCAGCGAATCCTCAAGATGCTGAAAAAATAAAGACAGAAGCTATAAAGAGTGCAAAAAAACTTGCTAAAACTTTGTAAGATGAAGAAAAGTATATAAATTCAAAAAGGATGTTCTAAACATCCTCTTTGAATTTTATTTTTTGTTATCAATTATATTTTGGATAAGTGGTTTACAACGTCCGCAACCAGTACCAGCACTAGTAACTTCACCAACTTTTTCTACTGTGTCAGCACCATTATTTACTGCATTAACAACCTCTTTTAATGAAACACTTTTACAACTACAAACTGAGTCAAGAATTTCTTGTATTTTAGGAATACAACCACCACAACCAGTGCCAGCACCAGTTAGTTCTTTTATTTCATCAACTGTTCTAGCACCATTAATCATAGCTTTTCTAATTGTTATGTAATCTACATTTTTGCAGTTGCATATTATATTATTGTTCATCTTGAAATCCTCCTTAAGGTCTTATGATAATAATAGTATTAGCTAATATGATAATTATATGTATTTTAGAAAGAATAATATAATATCAATAAAAAACAGGAGAGGGTCAATATGAAAAAATATTTTAGTAAGTTTATAACAAATAAAAAAAGTCCTTTAAAAATTAGTTTAGAAGACAGTTTTATTGGATTAATTGGTGGGTTTATAACAATAACGATACTTAGTTTGTTAACAAAAGATGCAGGAACATTATGGCTTATAGCACCTTTTGGAGCAAGTTGTGTACTTGTATTTGGCGTTTGGAATGCACCTTTGTCGCAACCAAGAAATATAATAGGGGGACATTTAATATCGGCTTTTATAGGAATAATAGTTTATAAAATGATGGGAAATACACCAATATCTATAGGGCTTGGTGTTGGAATTGCCATAGCGGTAATGATTTTAACAAAAACGACACATCCACCAGCAGGAGCAGATCCAATAGTAGCTATAATGGCAGGAAGCAGTTGGGATTTTTTATTTAAACCTGTTTTTTTAGGCGCGGTAGTAATAGTAGTATTAGGTGTTATAATTAATAATTTTAGTAAAATTAGAAAATATCCAACTTTTTGGATTTAAAAAAGTTTCCCAAACATTTAAAAAGAAAATATAAAATTATAAATATTCCAAAAATTTCCTTGAAAATGTTTACTTTTAAAAAGATATGGTTTACAATAGATATATAAGGTAGAAAATGGTATTTATTTAAAGGTATAAATTTATTTGAGAGGTGTTTTTATGGATTTTAAAAAATTAACAAGTAATCAAGAATTTGTAGAGTGGATTTCAGAAAGAAAAGGATTAATGATTGAAAGTCAAAATGAAGACGTAATTAAAAAGCTTTGGGATGAATACAAAAGAGAACAAGAATACGATATGATTTTAGGGTATTAAACTAAAGTTAGAGAATATATAATAAAGGTGTTTCTGATAATAAAAATCAGAAACACTTTTTCTTATTCTCTGAAAATAAGATATTCAATTTCGTGTTGAGTTTTTAGATGATTAACACATATTTGTCCAATTTGTCTACCAAGTTTCAACCCTTCTGATAGATCTGATCTAAAGTGAATACCGCCATAAAGTCTAGAAATAGATGCATCCTCTGCCATTTGGTGTATTGTAGGATATTCATCTGGGAAGAAGAATGATAAAACTACTTCAATTGCAGCTGATACTACTGAATGTCCAGATGGATAACTTGGAAATATTGGTGTTGGAATTGTTGTTTTAAGAGTCCTATCAAGTTGACAAGGTCTTGCAACATTCCAGTAATATTTGTACATCCAAGTTATTGTAAAAGCATCATTCATAGTATTTTGAAGACAGGAAAGTATTCTAGCTGATTTAGGTGGAGTTACATTATAAGCTGTAAAAAGTTTTAAAAATATAGGTGACCACTGTTGTGCAGGCACACCATTACCCCAAAATTTAGCACTTTCTTTTTGAATGCAAGTTAGATTTTTTTGTACATCTTGTACTTCTCTAAGGTCTGTATAAAAATCAATAGTGTTCGGGTTTTTTATATCAAATACTATTTTTTCTCCAAGCAAAGTGCAGTAATTACTATTATTAGTTCTTTTAAGAAAATAAACTGGCCAAGTTCCAGCAGATGGGTCTATTCCGTGATGAGGTTCAGACATTCCTGGGTAGGGTATCTCTGACCATTTTTCTCTACAAGTACAGTTGCAATTGCATTTTGAATAGCAGTCATCAAAGTTATTAAATTTAGATATATAATTATTAAGGTCCATAAATTCCTCCATTTAAAAAGTTTCATAATACTATAAATTATGTTTATGGACTTCAAGAGGTTACAAATGGGGAAGGTTAGTATATTTTTTATTATGGATGAGTAAAAGTTCTTTTTCATATCAAATTACGCAAATTGATATAGTAATATATAACATTCTAACTGTGTTAATTTTATAGACATTCTATTTTTAGCAAGTTCTTTTTCAGTAGGGTTTGTATACATATTTTGTGATAGGTTCATCATTTGATTTTTATAATTTAACCAAATAGTGTCATATTCTCTTGGAGTTGTACCTGATGCATATTTTTGTTGAGGATCATTTTGCACTTTATTATAGATATTATCTACTGCATTTATCCATAAGTTATTTATGTGTGTGTATGCATCAATTATTGATGTCTTATTTTGTTTTGCATTATTTATAATTGTAGTTGATTCATTTTGAGTATTTTCTATAATGCTAAGTCCACTTTGAATTGTACTATAATATCCTGCTGGCATTTCATTTTGCATATTTGGTGCAGAATTATATATAGACTTTTCAATTTCTTGTATATTTGATATAGGATTTATATCATTGTTATCTATATATCCGCCAAATAAATATATTGCTTCTTGCTCATTCATAGTAGCATACTGCCCAGCCTGTTCAACACTTCCTATACTTCCACCACCCTCTTGTCTTTGTGCTATTTCTTCTTCATTAGTTTCTGAATTATTAAGTTGTTTAGTCAGTGCAACTTCTTGCGTAAAAATAGTTTGCTGAGTAAGATCTACGTTATTTGTGATATTTTCAATCATATTATTATTTAAAGTTTTCCATAGGTTACCTATTTTAATACAACCTTGTGATATAGCCGCATCTGATGAAATGCTAGAACTTGAAATCTTTTCTGATTTTGCAATTAGATTTTGTATTTGTGTTTTATAATTATTAGATTCTGTGTATAGGCTAGAAGTTACTGGGATATTAATGTTACTAGAAGCAGATAGTTCATTTGAATACATATTATTAGTGCTTTGAATGTTGTTATTTCCTGAGTTTTGAGTGTTAGTTATATTTTTGTTTGTAATATTGTTTACATTATCATTTGTAGTATTATCACTAGAATTATTTGTATTAGTATTTATATTATTTTGTGTTTGATTTTGCAATTGTATATTTGATTTATGGTTTGATTCATATTTATATTTATATGATATGCCACCTACAAATCCTACTACAACCACTAAAAGTCCTACAATTAAAAGTTTTTTCATGAAAAATCCCTCTTTTCCTAAAATTTCTTATATTATACTATCTTAAGTGTTTTGTAGAGTAACAAAATAGATTTATGATTTAATTGTTTGTAAAAAAATTAAACATAATAATTGGAACTTTTATAGTAGTATATAAATTTATTTAAGCAGAAATGAGATTTTATTTATTATAATTTCATATTTTACAATATAAGAAAAAAGGCGTATCATAAGAAATACTGCTTAATAAAAAATAGGAAAGAGAGAGAAGAATGGAAACAAAAGAAAAAATGAATCAAAAGTTCTTAAAGAACAAAGGATTTGTAGCATTTATAGGATTTTTAAGTGCATTTGTACCAATGTCTACTGATTTATATCTACCAGCACTTCCTGATATGGTTAAATCATTTCATACAAATGTAGCATTTCTTAATTTAACAATTACACTTTTCTTTGTGTTTTATGCTGTGGGGATGCTTATATGGGGTCCACTTAGTGATAAACATGGAAGAAGGAATATACTTCTTATAGGAATGGGATTTTATCTTGTGGGTAGTATACTTTGTGCGTTTGCAATTAACGTACCTATGCTTATAGGTTTTAGGATAATTCAAGCAATTGGTAGTGGGGCAGCAGTTTCGGTTGCAACAGCTATGATGAAGGATGTTTATACAGGAAAGAAACTTGTGGCAATGCTTGCAACAGTTCAATCAATAGCTATGACATCACCAGTTGTATCACCTTTTGTTGGGTCTTTAATTTTAAGATATACATCATGGAGAGGAATATTTGTTATTTTAACAATAGTAAGTATTATAGCATTCATAGGTGGACTTCTTTTAACAGAAACTTTAGAAGAGAAGGTTGGTGGAAATATTTTAGAGGTCTTTGGAAAGCTTTATGTAGTTTTAAAAAATCCAGCTTTCACACTTTTAATGTTTATATTTGCACTTATATCTCTACCATTAATGGCTTATATAACAATGTCATCATACATATATATAACAGGATTTGGGCTAAGTGAGGAACATTATAGTTACTTCTTTGCAATTGGTGGAATATTCCTAGTTCTAGGGCCAATGCTTTATATAAAACTTGCGAAAAAGTTTAAACCGAGCAATATAATAATTGCATTATTTATAATTGTTATAATAAGTGGTACTTGTGTTGCTTTATTTGGGGAGAAATCACCAGTTTTACTTATAGTAACAATCCTTCCAGCATTAATGTTTGGGAATATGTTAAGACCACCAGGAACTCATATAGCACTTGCACAACAAGATGATAATATAGGTTCTGCATCATCACTTATAAGCTTTACTAATACAATGCTTGGTAGTGTGGGAATGGTTCTTATAACATTTAATTTTGGAAGTAAAATTATGAATATAGGAATAATGTATATTTTAGCAGGAATACTTGGGCTTATTTTATGGCTTATATTCCACAGGAAACCATTTATAAGACAAGCTAAATAAAATATAAAAACTCCATTCTTACAACTCATTTAAAGTTGTAAGAATGGAGTTTTTTTGTCATAAGAATGAAGTTTTTCTAATTAATCCCTCCAAAGTATTTTTTCAAAATAGCATTTCAAATATTCATTATAATTTATTATATCACTAAATTTCCAAAATATGTATTTCGAGAATGCTAGATATATACTTTAGACTATTTTATTTGTAAATCTAAGGGGCAGACTACAAATATTTACGTAAACAAATTTATTTACAAATTTGATGATTAGTAAAAACACGAATAATAAAAAGATAAATTACATAAAAATTCATAGGCAAATTTATGTAACTTGAATAGTATATAGTAGAGTAATATTTACAGAGGATAAACATATGGAGCTATACATTCCTAATGGATTATTTTTAATAATAGGGTTAATTCTAATTATCATTGCAATTTTTATATGGTGTACTAAGTCACTTAGTATAATTGCAGCTCATAATGATGATAGAGTTTACAATGAAGAGAAACTTTTAAAATGGACAGTTATGAGTTTTCTTATATCAGGAGTTCTTATAACAGGTGGTTCAGCACTTGCTATGTTTTACGAAGTTATAAATAGTGCGATTGTTTTTGGTGTTGTTATATGTGCTATGGCAATTTCAGTTGGAATTGGTTGCACTAAATATGAAATTTAAATAATAGATGTTTAAAGAGCCAATAGAAATTTCTAGAGGTTCTTTTTTGCTATGATATTAATCATTAAAAGTTTTAGAAAAGTAATTTATATTAGAATAAATAAAAATAGAATTGGTATTTGATATATATGGTATTTAAGTATTAATTTATACTTATAGACATTTAAAGTATTTGCTGATTTTAGTAGTTTGATATTAAAATCATATAAAATTGAATGAAAAATTTATAAAGTAGAATTTAAATATCAATTTAATAATTAAAAAGTATGGTATTGTCATTTAAGGTAGTGGATAGTATCATATAGTTACTATTCTGATAAAGGAAATTCCTTTATCAGAACTTTTTTTGTTTTAAGGGATTTTTTAATAGAAAATGGTGGATTAGATAGGTTGCAAATTTACATCAAGAAGAGGTATTATTTATGGAAAATATTTTAAACTTCTTGGGGCAAAGTGTAAATACAATTTCAAATGTTATTTGGGCATGGGCTATGCCTGTAATAATTATTATTACGTTAATTATAGTTATAAGAATGATTTTTAAAGTTAAAAATCAAACGACTTTAAATGAAGGGCTACATTTATTTAGAACTATGAAAAATAGTATCATTACAATGGGAACTGTTATAGGAACAGGGGCTTTAATTGGAGTTTTAGGTTCTCTTAGTGGTACAGCAGCACAGGGACAAGCTTATATAGAGGGAATAGTATTGTGGTCATTTATAGGGCTAATTCTTTTAGCACCACTTGCTTATTCAGAAACCCTTATGGGGAAAATCCTAAATAAGACAACAGTTGAGTCTATTAAGATGTTTTTTGGAACAGGGCTTTGTAATATCTATAAAATAGTTTTTACAATTATATTTGTATTTGGTTTTGGGGGATTCCAATTTAGTGCTATAAATGGAGCTGTTGATATAGTTGCTATAAAAAGTGGGCTAGGGAAAGTTTCTAATAATGAGATGTTTTTACTTGTTGTAGTTCCTATTATGATAGTTTTATCTGCTATTGTTCTTATGAGAAAGCAGGGTATTATAATAAGAGCATTAACAACACTTACAGCGATATCAGTTAGTGTGTATATCACATTCTTTATCATATTCTTTTTAAAGACATATGAATTTTGGCCAGTATTCTTTGGAAGAATGCTAGATTCAATGAGTCATCCTGTTACTATGTTTATAGGAGTGCCACTTGGTCTTATGGTAGGTTTTCAAAAAATTATGCAGGTTACTGATGTTGGTATAGGAGTTTATGCAATGGCAGCAAAGCAGAGCAAAGGAAGTCATAGACAGGTAGCACTTGCATCAGCTATGGTTATTTTTATGCTATTTATTGTTGGTATTTTTGCAACAACATATGTGACTTCATTTGGAGTAGAGAATCATCTTATAAATCTTGCAGCAGATAATTCAGTAGTTTTAACTGGGTATTATGATTCAGCTATCAAGGTTACGGGAGTGTTTGGAGGTATTGCAGTTGCAACATTTTCTATACTTACAGGGATTTCAGCACTTCTTGGGAGATACTATTTCCTTATGATGATTGTTGAGAAGAGTGAAAGGCTAAGAGTTGCTACTTATATAATTGTTTTAACAGTTACAGGGGCACTTGCAGTTTATGGATTCTCACTTGTATTTAACCTTGTAGATTTATTAATCTTTGTAGCATTTGCTATAAACCTTGCAATACTTTATAAATTTACAAACAAGCAGTGGAAGGCTTATATCATTGATTGTAAACAGTGTGAAACTGGTGAAATGATAAAAATAGAAGAATAATTAAAAAAGTAGATTACTTATCAGGGATGAAAATTCTCTAAAATAAGTAATCTACTTTTTATTTTTTTACTATATTAAGATGTAACATATTGCTTCTTGGAAATTCTTTTTTTGCTAGAGTTTTTAGAAGTTTTTTTAAATCTTTTTTATCTAAGTTAGAAAAGGTTTCTTTAGAATAACCCTCTTCATAAAGTGTGAAAAATTCTTCTTCTTTTATAATTGTAAGGTGTCTATCTTTTTTGAAAGTGCTAAGTTTAACACCCTCTCCTAATTTAATTTGTTTTAGTTTTATAAATGTAAAGTCTATGAAATTACTCATATCTACCAAGCTAATCACTCCTATTTTTCTGATAGCTAGTATTTCTAATATTCTTGCCTCTAATAGGCAGAAGATAAAGAAACACAAACTCCTAGTTTATCTTTAGTTTATAAATGTATGCCTTTAACTTTTTCAAGTAGAGCTACAAAATCTTTTTTTATAATTGTATTTGAGATGAAAAAGATTAAAATGTCATTAGAATTCATTGTATATGGAACTCTACAAGCTGTATACTTATCAAGTTTAATTTTATATTCGTGAATAGTTAAATTATCATATTTGTAGCCATAAGCAGTTTTTATTTTGTATGGCTTGTCCTTTATTAGGATAGGTAGAATTATATTAATATTATCTATAATTAACTCTTTATATTTTTGATTATTTTTATAAAACTTTTGAATATATTTGTTATCTTCAATTACTATATTATACATTTTAAAATCTCCTTAACTACAAAAAATAGTTCCTTATCATTTGTTATACTTTAACTTTACCATAGATTTAGATTAAAGAAACATACTAATACTTTATTAGGGATATAACAAATATCTATATATAAAATAAGGGACTTACCTATGCTTTTCGGTAAATCCCTGTATATGATTATTTCATTAATTTACAAAGGTCATTAGTGAATTGTAATGGGTCTTCTACACTAAGTCCTTCTATTAATAATGCTTGGTTATATAAAATACCAGCATATAAATTGAATTTATCTTTATCATTTTCAAATGAATCTTTTAATGATTTAAAGATATCATGGTGGATGTTAATTTCAAGTACTTTTTGAGATTTAACTTCCTCATTATTTGGCATAGCACTTAAGATTTTTTCCATTTCTATTGATAAATCACCATCTGTTGATAAGCATACTGGAGAAGTTTTTAATCTGCTTGATGCTTTAACATCTGAAACCTTACCAGCTAGAGCATCTTTAAGTGATGTGAATAAATCCTTATTCTCTTCCTTAACAGCTTCATCTTCTTTGCTTTCAGTTTCAAATCCTAAATCTCCACTTGATACTGATTTAAATTCTTTATCTTTATAGCTACTAAGAACTTTAATAGCGAATTCATCTATGTCCTCTGTGAAGTATAGTATTTCATATCCTTTATCAAGAACAGCTTCAGTTTGTGGCATTTTCTCTATTCTTTCTTTACTTTCACCTGATGCATAGTAAATATATTTTTGATCTTCTGCCATTCTTTCAATATATTCATCAAGAGTTACAAGTTTTTGTTCTTTTGATGAATAGAACATTATAAGCTCTTTAAGCTCATCTTTGTTAACTCCAAAGTCTTCATACATTCCATATTTAATTTGCTTTCCAAACTCTTTGAAGAATGTATCATATTTTTCTCTATCATTTTTGATTAATGATTTAAGTTCATTTTTGATTTTAGTTTTTATATTTTTAGCTATCTGCTTTAATTGTCTATCATGCTGTAATAACTCTCTTGAGATATTAAGTGATAAATCTTGTGAATCTACAATACCTGTTACAAATCCGAAGTAGTCAGGAAGTAGGTCTTCACATTTTTCCATTATTAGTACTCCATTAGCATAAAGCTCTAAACCTTTTTTGAAGTCCTTTGAGTAGTAGTTATAAGGTGTACTTGATGGAATAAATAGGATTGAGTTATAACTTATCATACCATCAACTTTTACATGCATATGTCTAAGTGGTGCATCAAATCCAAATCTTTTTTCATTATAGAAGTTTTTATAATCATCTTCTGTAAGTTCATTTTTGTTTTTTCTCCAAAGAGGAACCATACTATTTAAAGTATCTTCTTCTTTATAGTCTTCATATTCTGACTCAGTTCCCTCTTTAAGTCTTGATTTAGTAACATCAAGCTTGATTGGGTATCTTATAAAGTCAGAGTATTTTTTAACAAGACTTTTGAGTTTATGTTCTTCTAAATAATCATCATATTTTTCATCTTCATCATTATCTTTAAGTTCTAAAATGATTTCTGTTCCAAAAGTATCTTTAGTAGTTTCTTCAACTGTGTAACCATCAACACCATCTGAAACCCACTTATAAGCTTTATCATCTCCAAAAGCTTTAGTTATAACTGTAACGTTTTTAGCTATAAGGAAAGCAGAGTAGAAACCAACACCAAATTGACCAATAATATCAACGTTATCTTTGATTTCATTTTCAGCCTTGAATTTTAAAGAACCACTTTTAGCAATGATACCAAGGTTTTCATTAAGTTCATCTTCATTCATTCCTATACCCTTATCTATAAGAGTTAAAGTTCTATTCTCCTTGTTTGGTACAAGTTTAATAAAATAATCAGCTCTATTAAAAGTTAAAGAATCATCAGTTAATGTCTTATAATAAAGCTTGTCTATGGCATCACTTGCATTAGAGATTAATTCCCTTAAAAATATCTCTTTATTTGTATATATTGAGTTAATTACGATATCTAGTAATCTTTTTGATTCAGCTTGAAATTGTTTCTTTTCCAATTTAATCATCTCCTATAAAATAAAAATATTAATTTTAAAATTAGCACTCATAGTATTAGAGTGCTAAAAGGTCTATATATATTTTATATCACTATGAAAAATTATTGTCAATTATAGAATAACTTAGAAAGGTAAAGAAAATAAAAGAATTTCAAAGATAATTTGAGGTTTTAGTTTTTAAAAAGATATAATGTTATGATTTAGTGAACTCTAAAATTAAAAATAAAAAGAGGAGCAAGGCTTATAAATATTAAATTGAAAATAAAGATTGTAACGCTATTGATTTAATAAAGTTTTAAAATAAATTCATAAAAGCTAAAATTTGTGAAATGAGGATATTATATGAAAAAAGATAATAATAATGAAAAATTTAAAGAAATGCCTTTAGGAACATATGAGGGAGATTATAAAGAAGGTCTAAAGCATGGGTATGGAAGAGAAGTACTAAAAAGAGGAATTTATGAGGGAGAATATAAAAATGATTTAAGATGTGGGAATGGGACATTTACTTGGGATACAGGGATGTATTATATAGGTGAATTTGATAATAATAAAAGAAATGGTATGGGAAAGCAAGTATGGGTTAGTGGTGAGATATACGATGGATTGTGGAAAGATGGGAAGCGAGAGGGTTTTGGCACAGATGTGTTTAGTAGTGGAAATATTTTTAAGGGAAGATATAAAAATGGACAAAAAAATGGATATGGAAAATTTATTGGAAAGAATGGAGTTACATATATAGGGGAATGGAAAGAAGGAAAGAAGTCAGGTTGTGGGAAGATGATTTGGACAGATGGAATTTACTACATAGGTGAGTATAGCGAGGGGGAAAGAAATGGAAAGGGGAAAATGGTTTGGCCTAGTGGGCAAGTTTATAATGGCGAATGGAAAGCGAATAGAAGAACAGGTCAAGGTGAAATGTGGAATGAAGATGGGACTTATACTAGAGGGACTTTTCAAGAGGGGGTTATAGAAGGGAAAGGCTTTAAAAGATTTGTAGATGGAAGTTATTTTGAGGGAGAATATAAAAATGGAAACGTAATAGGTAATGGAAAGTTTGTATGGAAAAATGGGAATATCTATGTTGGTGAGTGGAGTGATAGTGATATTAATGGAATCGGAGTATTAAAGATTATTGATGGAAATTATTATGAAGGAGATTTTAAAAAAGGAAAATTTACAGGACAAGGTAAAGTACTAAAAAGTGATGGTTCAATATGGGAAGGGGAATGGTCGAATTTCAAAGAAAATGGAATGATGAAAGCAATTTATCCAGATGGGAGTTTTATAGAAGGAGAAAATATTGCAGGAAGGTGGAGAACAAAAGGAAGAGTTGGAACTAGTGAGGGAAGGATAATCGACTTTGATGGAGTGTTTACAGAGGGGGAATTTGTAGGAAAAACTAAAATTCAAAAATTAGAAGAGATAGAATAAAAAGCACTAAAATTGGCTATGTTTTAAATAGTATAAAAAAAGTCTAGGTGTTATAATATTTATATAATGATAAGTGGAGGTGGAAGTATGTTTAAAGGGTTATTAGATCCTAAAATGGATTTTATATTTAAAAATATTTTTGGGTCAGAGAAAAATTCAAGGATACTTATATCTTTTTTAAATGCTGTTTTAGATACAACATGCCCAATTGTAACTGTTAATGTTAAAAATACAGATATAGAAAAAGGATTTATAGAAGATAAATTTTCAAGACTTGATGTAAAAGCTACAACAAGTAATAATGAAGTTATTAATATAGAGATACAACTTAAAAATGAATATAATATGATAAAGAGAAGTTTATATTATTGGAGCAAAATGTATGAAGAACAGCTTGGTGAGGGGGATGACTATTCAGAACTTAGAAGAACTGTTTGTATCAATATTTTAAATTTCAAATATCTTAAAAATGATAGATTCCATAATGGATATAGGTTAAAAGAGATTACTACAAATGAAGAACTTACAGATGTAGAGGAAATTCATTTTATAGAAATTCCAAAACTTAAAGATGATTCAGATGAAAGGGGAATGCTTGTAAATTGGATTGAGTTTCTTAAAAATCCAGAGAGTGATAAAGTTAGGAAACTTGAAATGTCAGTTGAAGAGATTAGAGAGGCAAAAGATGAGTTGATTAAAATTAGTAATGACAGTGAACAAAGGGAAAGATATGAAATTAGAGCAAAAATTTTAAAAGATAAAAATAGTGCTTTAAACAAAGCTAAAAGAGATGGAATGAAAGTTGGTATGAAGGCGGGGATAAAAGAAGGCATAAAAGAGGGAGAAAGAAAAGCAAAATTTGATATAGCGAGAGAGCTTTTAGAGAATGGTCTTGAAATTGAAGTAATAGCGAAAGCAACAGGGCTTTCAGTTAATGAAATAAAAGAATTAAAATTATAAAAATAAGTACAAAAAAGATGACTTTGGAATTTCAAAGTCATCTTTTTTATTATTAAAGATTTTCACCATTACTTTCTATAACTTTTTTGTACCACTCAAAGCTATCTTTTTTATATCTATTAAGACTAGCGTTATCATCTATATCTCTATCAACATAAACAAAACCATATCTTTTTTGGTATCCATTAAGCCAGCTAAGTAAATCTGTGAATGACCAAGTGCAGTATCCTAAAAGATTCACCCCATCTGTAATAGCCTCTTTACAAGCAATAATATGTCTTTTTAAAAATTCTATTCTATATTGGTCGTGGATTCCATCTTCCTCTAAGGTATCAAATGCACCAAGTCCATTTTCTGTGATTAAAATAGGAATATTATCATATCTGCTAGTAATTTTTCTAAGTGCAAGTCTAAGTCCAGTTGGGTCAATTTCCCAGTCCCAGTCAGTTGTTTCAAGGTGATTATTTGTAGTAGTTCTATAAGCACCAGGGATTCCTTGTGATTTAGAAGTTCCTTTTTTACCGCTTTGATTCATTTGCCCAGTTCTTGTAACTCCATCTAAAGGATTAAGTTCCACAGTATCAGTTTTATAGTAGTTAACGCCTATGAAATCAGGCTTTCCTTCTTTTAAAAGTTCTAAGTCTCCATCTTCAATAGTTGGCTCTAGTCCCATTCTTTCCATAAATCTAAACGCTAAAGTAGGGTAAGTTCCTTTAAGGTAAACATCAAGCCACCAATAAGAATTTATTTCACTAGCATTTTCCATAGCTAAAATATCTTCTGGCTTGCAAGTGCTTGCATATGATGGTGTATAGGCAAAGCTTGGTCCTATTTGTCCATTTGGTACAAGTTCTCTAAATGATTTTATAGCCTGTGCATTTGCAAGGTTTGCTATATGGTTAGCCTCAAGCATTCTCTTTCTATCTATTACAGCAGGTGGATGAATTCCAAGTTCATATCCAAGTCCTATAAAGATATTCTGTTCATTTAAAGTTACCCAGTACTTAACTCTATCACCAAAGTTTTTATATAAAGTTCTACAATAATTATCAAAGTCAGCAATAATCTCTCTAGATTCCCAACCGCCATATGAATCTTGAAGTGACTGTGGCAAGTCCCAGTGATAAATAGTTAAAACTGGCTCAATACCATTATCAACAAGTTCATTGATTAAATTATTATAAAATTCTAAACCTTTCTCATTGATTTCACCTTTTCCATTTGGGAAAATTCTTGCCCAGGAAATAGAGAATCTATAAGCTTTAAGTCCCATTTCTTTCATAAGCATAACATCTTCTTTAAATCTGTTATAATGGTCAACAGCAATTTTTCCAGTTGTGTTTTTATAAGTTGTGCCAGGGATTTTTACATATTCATCCCAAATAGATAAGCCTTTGCCATCTATATCACTAGCACCCTCTATTTGATATGCAGCAGATGCACTACCCCAAAGAAAATCTTCATTAAATTTATCAAGTTCTTTATATAACATACTAAAATTCCCCCTCAAAGTTATTCATTAGCTACATACTAACATCAAAAGGAAGAAGATATAAGAGATATAAAGACTAAAAAAAGAGGTTTTATAATAAAAAAAATGTACCCAATAAAAAACAAGGTGTTTTATTGTTACAAGTAAATTTAATCAATTATTTTAGAAAGTTCACTAGATATTTTTTCAATAATATATATCACAGGAACTTGAGTTGTAAGTTGATGATGTCCATTCTTTTTAGATGGGGCATAGTAGCTTATATTTTTATCAGAAAGTTTTGCAAGTGTACAATTTTTGCTATTTGTGATTGAAACAACAGTTCCACCATTTCTTTTAGCTCTATTAGCACACTCAATAATCTGTGGACTTTCACCCTCAACAGATAAAATAACAGCAATACTACTATCACCAAGTATTTTTTCAGTAGGGTAGAAAGAATCTGATATAGGAAGAGCAAACTTACCCATATTTCCAAGATATCTTGCAGCATATGTAGCAAGAGAACCAGAGTTTCCAAAACCAATCCAAAATATATTTTTATTCTCATTAATTAAAGATGCAATTTCCTTTATATCCTCATTAAATTCATCAGAACTTGCTCTTTCAAAAAATTCTAATATAGCACTTTTATCATCTTTTAAAACAACTTCTTTATTATCAGAAAGCATCATCTTAAGTTTTATTTTAAACTCAGAGAATCCATTACAATCAAATTTTTTGCAAAATCTTAAAATAGTAGTAGTAGAAACGTGAGTTTCATTTGCAATATCCCTAATTCTCATATAAATAACGCTATTTTTGTTAGCTATAACATACTTATATACATTTAATTCAAGTTCATTTAAGTCAGAAATCTTATCAGGTGTGAACATTATAATTTTCCCCCAGTACATTTATATTAGTTTAATTTTAACATAATAATATTTTTATAGGCTAGAAATAATTTATTCATTAAAAGTTTTTAAAAAATATAAAAGGTAAATATTGTATTTATATTTTACTTGTGATAACATTAAAGTAAATTATTGGAATTTTATATGAATGCTTAAAAAGTGTTTATATTTTTTTGAATAGCTACTGTACATCACACAGTACTAGTGTATAGCACAGTACTAAGTGAATTTTTTTTAGATGGCTACTATGTAATATACAGTAGTAGGTCATACACAGGAAGGGGGAAACCTATGAATGCTCAGTTTAAAAAGGGGATTCTAGAGTTATGTATTTTATCGGAAGTTAAAAAATCTGATAAGTATGGTTATAAAATAGTTCAATGTCTTGATAGTTTATCTGTCAATGAGGGGACTGTATATCCAATACTTAGAAGACTTACAAAGGAAGGGCTTTTTGAGTCATACATAGTTGAATCAGAGGAAGGTCCTGCAAGGAAATATTATAAAATCACAAATCTTGGTGAAGAGAAGTTAAAAGTTATGTTAACGGAATGGGAAGATTTTTATGAGGCAGTAAAGAATATTTTAGGGGGTACTAGTATTGAATAAAAAAGAATATATGGACATTTTAGTTGATTATCTTTCAGATGATGTGAGTGATGCTGAGAAATATGAAATATTAAGAGATGTTGAAGAGATGATAGAGGATGGAAAGCTTAGTGGGAAATCTGAGGAAGAAATTGTTTCAAAGCTTGGATCACCAAAGGCACTTGTCAGGGAAATTAAGGGAGAAGACTTTGAGATAATAGACAATGCAATCATAAATAAAGAGCATCTTGAAAAGAAGGTCAATGGGATAAAGGAAAATATATTTGATTTCTTTGATGATGTTAAAGAAAAAGTTGGGAATATGAAAGATGGAGTAATATTAAAAAGCAAAAAACAGAAAGAAAAAATAGATGATTATGACACTACAAATTTAAAAGAAAATATAAGGCGAACTAGAAAAAAAAGTAGTTCAATTTTAGGGAATATTTTAAAGGTGATGGGAAGTATTTTTGCTTTTATGGTAGCAGTACCATTTCAAATGGCTCTTATGGCATTCATTTTAGGGGCAATAATTTTAATTGGGTGTGCAATTGCAGTAGCAACAATAGTAGGACCAGTTAGTACTTCAATTGTATTTATGTGTATTTTTTCAATAGTGATTTTAATTGGTGGAATATTAATATTAATTGCTATGGCTAGGTGGTTACATGGTTTATTAAAAACTTTAGTTGAATGTGTAAAAAGTATTTTTGTGTAAGGGGGAGATTTTATGAGGGATAATATGAGAGAGTTTTTAAATAAAGTAAAAGAAAATTCAACAGTAAAGTGTAAGAGCTTATCATTCGTTGGTGGATGCATAGTAGCAGTAGGAATAGTAGGTTTTATTCCTAGTACAATTCTTAGTATGCCTTTTGTGGTAGAAAGTTTAGCAGCAGCAGAAAAGCGTGCAGAAAAAACAGTAACAAGTACTATAAAGCTTGATAAGATTGAGGATGTAAAATTATTAGAACTTAATACAGTAGATGGATATAGACTTAATAATGTTTATATAGATAAAAGTGAAAAAGGTTATTCATATATTAATATAATTGCAGCTAGTAATGTAGATGCAACGGCAAGTCTTAAATTAAAAGATGATGGGATTTTAGTAGTAGATTTTCAAAGTACTATTAAAGATTATGAAGAAAAAAAGCTAACTAAAGGGATGTCAGCTACTGAAGTAATTGATGTGGTAAGTAATGATTTTATAGGAAATGCAAATGAGTTGTATAATGTAGAAGTTTATCTTGATAAACCTTTAGAAATAGACTTAGGGGAGCAAAAAGATTATATAGAAATAAAAGATGGCAGTATGATTAAGTCATTGATTTCAGGAACATCAAATATATATTTTAAAGAGAAAGAAATGCTAGAAAAGTTAGTTATAGATGATTCAAGGGGACAGTTTAATATAAATACGGATATATTAAATAACGCAAAAAATATAGAAGTAAAAGGTGATATTATTTATGTTAATGGAGATAAAAGTCTTGAAAGTACGCCAAAAAGTTTAACATTAAAAGCACGTAGTATAGATGTTACAAGTGACTATGAAATAGCAGAGAATTTTAATATAGATGCATATGACACACTTTACTTAAATAGAGATGCTAGTGCAATAATCAATTCTAAAAGTATAGATGAAATTAATCATACGGGAAATGAAGAAAAAGTAGACTGGAAAAACTCAAAATTAGTAGTAGAGGAGTATTCAGGTATATACAGACTTAACGGTGCTGAAAATAGCTTTTCCATTAGAGAGAGAGCAGGTAGTCTAAAAATTAATATTATAAATCACTTAAATGAACTCATAATACAATAAGAAGAAAATAGTCTACTTTAATATTAGAGCACTTTATAAATGAAAAAAGGATGATTTTAGCAAAATACTATAAATCATCCCTTTTATTAGTTTACTGAACTTTTAGTTTTTTTTAACTTTTTATTAAGTGGTTTTTTTAGCTCATGTATAGCTAAAATAAGTGAACTTTTATCATAAGTAGGAAGCATAGTTTCTTGAATAAGTGTATTCTCATCTTCCATTCTAGTTATATTTTTATAATCACTAATGATAAGAGCCTCTTTTATATTAAATCTTTGGCTATATTTTGACTTAATTGAGCTACTTAAAAATCTACTTTTAACAAGAAGAATTCTGTATACTATAAGAATTTCAGTAGTTGTCATTTGAACTTGCTCTTTTGCACCATTTTGCATTTCGTTAAAGAGTTCTTCAAGTGATTTTTCTTGTACATTTTTAAGGATTTCTTCATTGAGTTTAATATAAGCTTTATATATACTTCGTAGTTGATTTTTAGTTTTTAGTGGGAAGATATATTTAGTTACTACATAGCTAAGACCTCCACCTATAATTATATAAATTAGTTTGTCTAGTATAAATGAATTATGTGGCATTGAAGTAAACATAAATTCAGCACCAATTGTAGAGAACATCATAAATATAATTTTATTTCCATATGAAATAAAGTAAATTGACAAGTATCCACATGCAAGGATAAGTATTAATATTATAAATTTAGAATCTACAAATTTTAGTATTAGGTTTATAGCAATAAATCCAAGGATAGTTGCAAAAATTTTAGCTCTAACTTTTTTAATTCCAGCTCCTGTAAATGGAAGATAAGTAGCAGCAACGCTATATAAAACCCATTGTCCATCTCTAAGGTTTAAAAAGTATATTACAAAAGTTATAACTGCAATAAGGATAGAACCTTTTATTGCAGTATTAAACCTTACTGAGTCCATAGCTATATTAAAACTAAAGCCAAGATTAAACATAGAATCATATTTCTTTATAACTTTTCTAACATAGCGTTTTCTTTGCTTTTCATTAGTAGTTAGAACTTCATTTTTGTAAAGGCTTAAAAAGTTACTTATATGTTTTTTTATCAATGAATTTTCATAGCCACTAGATAAATAGATTTGACTAGATAAATTTAGTTCAAGATCATGTATAGTAATTTCTTCTTTATAAAGCTGCATTAGCCATTTAAGAAGTCTTGAAATATCTCTTAAAATATTAGTGTCTTCTGTTTTATTAACAATACTTCCGAGTGATTTCATAATATCTAGAGTAAGTTCTTTTTTTATAAAAACATCTGAATTTCTAGAAACACCATAAATTTTTTTTACTAGCATACTATCAGCACAAAGACTTTGTTCTAAGGCTTTTAAAATATAAGCATAATAATTAGTATCACCTTGTATCTTTAAAAGAATAGCTCTACTTAAATTATCATAGGCAGTATCAACAATTGCATCTTCTGACTTTAAAAAGCCAGTCTTAGAAAGAGTGTAATAGAGGGCAACTATTATAATTGCACCATAAATGCAAGCTGATAATCTAAGAATTATTTCATGCTTGTTAATTGGAACAGATAAAACTAAAACATAATAAAGCATATAGCTTGTAGCTTTAGATTTTTTATTATCATATGTATAAAAGTAGTAGATAATAAAAGCAACTGCAAATGTTATAAGTACTCCTATATAAAGATTTAAGCCTAAAACTGAGGCGGATAGTGATAATCCTAAAAATGTAGCAAATATTTTTAACATATTTTTAAACATATCAGATTTATAATCATCAGTTATAAGAGTTGGAACTAAAAGTAATGATGCAATAGGAATCATTATGTTATCTAGCCCAAATGGAATAAAAGTAGCAATAACTAAAAGTGCTACTAGGTAGATTATTAGAACTGTAAATTTTTTCATTATAGGCTCCTTGTTATCTTTTGTTTATGTATATACATATTGTAAAGCATCTTTTGAAACCTGTAAAATGAGTTTTTTATTTATAATACTTTTGTTTTTATAATGATATATTTTAATATATAATTTATAACAAATAAAAGAAAAAAATTACCTTTTAAGAAAGGGTAGGAGATTTTTATGGAAGAAAATATGAAGAAAGCAATTAGCGATTAGACGGGAGTTAGCTTAATTTTATTAGTAGTAACTAATATGTAATAAAAAAAATAAATATTTTTAAATTCCATGTAATTAATTCAAATAGAAGAAACTTATAAAAATACTGTAAAGTTAGAGCATAGAAAGATAAGTTTTACATTAAGGAGAAATATTTATATGGCAAGTCATAAGGTAACGGGGATAATAGCAGCACTTGTAATTGCAGGGGGTCTTGCAGTAGGAGGATATTACTATAATGATCATGTAATATCAGCGAAGATACAGCAAGATAAAGTAATATCAAATAATACAGCAGCAACAAGTGGATCAAATGCTGAAACATCTAAGCAAGATGTAAGCAAAGCAACAGAAAACAAAAACACAACAAATGAAACAATATCACAAAAAGACACAATAAAAGCAGATGCTGATAAAAAAGCAGAGGCTAGTGAAGTAGCAAAAGAAAAAGCAGATGCAGCTAAAGCTAAGGCTGACAAGGAGCAAGCTACTAAGGAAGCACAAGCGGCAAAAGAGGCAGCAGCTAAGGCGCAAGTATCAAAAAATTCACAGGTCAAGCCAGTTATAAAACCAGAACCAGCAAAACCAGCAGTAGGTCCTACTAATAATGAAATAGTTCCAAATGGAAATATTATAACTTCAGCAAAAAGTTATGCAGTTCCAGCTAATGAAGTAAATGAAATGGTTAATGGAAAGTACCCAGGAAATGAAAAGGAAATATTCTTAACATTTGATGATGGCCCAAGTGTGACAAATACACCAAAAGTTTTAAACGTACTTAAAGAATATGGTGTGCATGGAACATTCTTTGTTCTTGGTTCAGAGCTTAAATCAAATGCAGATAAAGCTATTGTTAAAGATGAAATAATGCAAGGCAATGCAATAGCAGACCATTCATATAGCCATAGTTATAAAATATTGTATCCTCATAATAGTGTTGATGTATCAACGTTTATGAAAGAATATAATGAAACAAATGATATTATGAGAAGTATACTTGGTAAAAACTTTAATGCAAGAGTAGTCAGAATGCCAGGTGGATATATGTCAAGAGTTTATTATCATGACAAGCACCTTCCAGCACTTAATGCAGCTTTTAAAAATGCAGGTGTTACATCAGTAGACTGGAATGCAGAGACAGGTGATGCAACAGGAAAGGCATATACACCAAATGAGCTTGTACAAAATGCTATAAAAGAAACAAAAGGATATGACCATATTGTTCTTTTAATGCATGATATAAAATCAAATACAGCATCAGCACTTCCACAACTTATACAATATTATAAGTCACAAGGATATGAATTTAAAGTTATATCAAACACAGGAATAAATTAGTATCAAAAACCTTAGGAATTTATAAGATTTCTAAGGTTTTTTTATGTTTTATAGCTTTTTATTATGAATTTAAAAGAATTGGTCAATTATATTTTGAAATTACATATAAACTCCACTTAAATTTCAAGTAGGGAGAATTGAAAAATATTATTATAGGTGCGATAATTATATTAAAGATGGTATTTTTAATATGATAGGGGGCAGAGGCAATGAGGGATATAAGTAAAAATAAAATTTATGGACAGGAGTATGTAAATATAAATGGAATTTTACAGTTTTTATATCACTCAGGAACAAGTTATGATAACCCTGTGATGTTGTTTATACATGGAGGACCTGGAATAACTGAATCTAACTATGCATATTTAATGCAAGAGGAATGGGAGAAGGATTATACAATAGTTCACTTTGACCAAAGAGGTTCTGGCAAAACTCTTGTTGAAAATCCAGAGAATTACCCAAGTATGGATGACATTTTAAATGATACAAAAGAGATAGTAGAGTACATAAAAGAGAAATATAAAAAAGATAAGGTCGTGATTGCAGGATATTCATGGGGAAGTATTGTAGGAAGTTTATTCATAAAAAAGCACCCAAAGGATGTTTTGTGTTATATAGGAATTGGTCAAGTTATTGATATGATGGAGAATGAAAGACTATTATTTAAAAAGCTTAGATATGAGTTTGAGAAACTTGGCAATAGAAGGAATTTAAGAGAACTTAAAAGTATAGGCGAGTATCCAGAGAAAGCTTGTTCAAAGACTATGAGAAGTAAATTTGATAAAGTTGAAAGACTTCAAAGAAGGTCTAGTCTTGCAGGGGGAAAAACATTATTTATGATGAAAAGTTTTATAAAAAGTCCTCTATTTAGATTAAGAGATTTGAAGGGCTTTATACTAAGTAGGAAGTCTAATGAAAAACTTGTAGAGTTTTTAATGAAGTTTAATCTTTATGATTATTCTTTTAATTATGAAGTTCCTATATTTTATATTCTAGGGGAAAATGATTGGCAAGTTCCCACTATGATATCAAAGAAATATTTTAAAGAGATACAAGCACCACAAAAAGAAATTTATATTATAAAGAATGCAAAACATAGACCTATGTTTGAAAATAAAGAAGAGTTTGATAGAGTATTAAAAAAAATCAACTATGCTATAAAATCTAAAAATTCATAAAAAATCTATTGACCTTAGAGACCCTCTAGAGTTTATACTAGGAGTAGAGTTTTTTTATATATTTTATATTATATGGAATATATTAATGTTACACAGGGGGGATAAAGGTGGAAAGTAATTTAGAAACAAATGAAGTTTTAGCAAACGAAGAGGAAAATATTCTTGGAACTGATAGGATATCAAAGCTTTTTATAAAGTTTGTTGTACCATCAGTTATAGCTATGGTTATAACAGGAATGCAAACAGTTGTTGATGGTATATTTGTCGGGAATTTTGTAGGTTCAAATGCTATGGCAAGTATAAGTGTTGCAAGCCCATTTTTACAGATGATATTTGGTGTTTCTATGCTTATGAGCATCGGGGGGCTTAGTTATATGGGAAGAAGTCTTGGTGAGGGAAAGATAAAACTTGCACAGGATATTTTCAAAACTACTACCATTGTGCTTGGTGTAGTTGCATTTGCACTAGGGTTTGTAGGATTCTTTTTTTCTAGTCAAATAGCTTCAGTGCTTGGTGCAAATGAGGCATTAATAAGCGGAGTTGCTATGTATATAAAAGTTATATCTATATTTGCAGCACCAATGGGAATAGCATTTTTATTTGGATTTTCAGGTAGACTAATTGAAAGACCAAATCTATATTTTATAGGTACAATAGTAAGTCTTGCGACTAATATAATTCTAAATTATGTGCTCATAGTAAAACTTAACTTTGGCATAGCAGGAGCAGCAGTTGCAACAGGGCTTTCATATTCAGTAATTTTAGTTGTTGTTATAGGACCGATACTTAAAAAAGAAACTATTTTAAATATTTTTAGTGGTAAATTTAATAAAAAAACTATTTGGCCAGTTATATATAATGGTTCATCAGAGGCAGTAGCATCAGTTGCAGCAGCTACATCAGCATTTTTATTTAATATGGCATTTATAAGAATTATAGGTGAGGCAGGAGTTGCAGCATTTACAAGTATAAATTATGTTTCACAGTTTGGAACTTTTATAGTTTTTGGAATAGCAGATGGAATTGCATCAATAGTAAGTTATAACTATGGGGCAAGAAAACTTGATAGAGTGAAGAAAACTATAAGTTTTTCAACTAAAGTGACGATCGGAATTGGTGTTATAACATTTGGAACAATATTTTTCTTTGGTGAGAGTTTAGTTTCAATATTTGTAGCATCAGAAAAAGAAGTGCTAAAAATAGCAGTTGAAGGTTCAAAAATATATGCATTTGCATTCTTGTTAAATGGAGTTAATATATTATGTTCTTCATATTTCACCTCAATAGGATATGCAAAAGAGTCAATCATAATTGCAGGTGCAAGAGGTCTTGTATTTATTACACTTGGTATAAGCATACTCCCAAGAATACTTGGTATTAATGGAGTTTGGATGACTATTCCTATTGCAGAAGTTATGACGCTGATAGTTTGTTTTGTTTTAGTTAAAAGGTACTTAAAAAAATCAGGTGATTTTGTAAAAGTTAAAAAGAAATAGTGAAAAAACTGTTATAGGAGAATTTACTCTTATAGCAGTTTTTTAGTTTTACACAGCTAAAATGGATATAAAAGGTTTTGTGAAAATAAGAATAAGGTGTAAACTATGTATTAGACAAAATTTACTTTTATCTAAATTTTATAGTAAAAGTATAAAGGAGAAAACAAATGAAAAAGACACTATCGGCCATTCAATGGATGGCATTTATAATTCTTGGAAATGTTGTATACGCTCTAGCTGTTGGACCTATGTTCCACATGACAGAGCCACAAATTATGATGTTTCTTCAAAGAAGTATATTTATCCTAGGTGTAGGAGCAATTATTCAATTATTTTTTGGTCATAAACTGTATATCAGTGAGGTACCCTCAGGCCTATGGTTTGGGGTGTTTATAATTTATGCAGGGATTGGACAATCTCTTTTTGGAAGTGATATAAACGCAATAAGAGTTTTAACATTTTCAATGATAGCAACAGGTGTTGTTATTGCAGGTCTTAGTATATTTGGACTGCTAGATAAAATGATGTTTATCTTTACTCCAAGGGTACTTGCAACATTTATGATACTTCTTGTTGCAGAACTATCTAAAGATTTTATTGGAGGAATGATGGGGCTTGGATATTTAGGGAGTACTAAGATATCTATACCTATTTTAATAGTGAGTGTACTTTTAGTCTTACTTGCACTATTTATTAGAAGGTTTAAATCTATTTCTGCTATATCATTTATAATAATTATTGTAGTAGGATGGATAGCATTTTACATACTTGGGCTTACAACAGATATGCCAAAGTTTCATGGGTTTATAAATATGCCAAAGCCGTTCCCATTTGGAGCACCAATGATAAGCATGTCTATGATTCCAACAATTATAATAGCAATGTTTATATTAATAAGCACAATGCTTGCATCAATGAATGTTATTAAGGAAGTTTTAGAAAGAGCAAATAACAGAGAGTTTGAAACATCTGTTAAAAATGCAGGAGTTATGCTTGGACTAGCTCAAGTTCTTGCAGGGGTGTTCTTTTCAATAGGAGCAGTTCCGGCAATATCAATAGTAGGTTTTATAGAGCAAACTAATTCAACTAAAAAAATACCATTTTTAATAGGTAATATTTTAGTTATAATAGTAAGTCTTATAACACCAATTATGGCATTTTTCACAACACTTCCAACACCAGTAGCATATGCAGCTATATTTACTATATTTGCAAATATGTTTGGAGTTGCAGTAAAAGAACTTGATAAAATTAAAGATAAATCTAAAATTTATTTTAGTCTTGGGATTCCAATTTTCACAGGTATAGGAATAATGTTCATCCCCGGGGATGCATTTTCAAATATGCCAACATACTTATCATCATTTTTAAGTAATGGACTTGTAGTTGGAATAGCGCTTGCAATAATAATAGAAATTTATGATTTAATAGGAAATAAATTTAAAAAAGAAAAATAAAAGAAACTGAGAGCAAATTAGAAATTAATTTGCTCTCAGTTTTTTAGTTATAAGAAGAAAAATATAGAAAAAACATTAAAATTTCAAAAAAATATACCAGTTGTACCCCTAAAACGACCAGTTAGGCAAAAGTTATTGACAAAAAAAGGGTAAAAAGGTATATTATAGACATAAATTTCGAAAGTTTTTATTAATAAAAAAGAGTATTAGTCTAAGCAGGTATACACTAATAAATTAACAGGGGGAGTAAAAATGAAAAAAAATTTATTAGGACTAATTTGTGTAGGGTTTATAGGTAGACTTGATAATTTAGGTTATCAAGTTTATCTTTTCTTTATTAAGTAGGATAATAGGAGGGAGAAAATGAACTTTAGAAAAAAATATTTTTTCAATGAATTAAAAAGAGCTATAAAATCTAAAAATATGTTAATTGCAGTTAGTATAGGAATTTTATTAATTGGGATTGGATTTGTTAGTGAAGGACCTAACCTCATGAGGGGGGGGGCGATAGCATTTCAATGTAGTGTACTTGATGGACGCTATTCTAGATTCTTTTTATTTTTACCATTAATAACTTCTATTCCTTTTAGTTTCTCATTTTTACAAGAATATGAAAGTGGAATGTTTAAGAATATAACAAATAAAATAAAGGTTAAAGAATATATTTTTATTAAAATATTAGTTGTAAGTATTAGTTCATTTTTAGTTGCAATTATACCGTTAGCAATCATTTTTATAATTTGTCATCTTTTCTTTGGAATACAAAATACAGGATATTCTTCTATAAATTTTACGATAGAGGAAGTGTATACTAAATCAGTGCTTTTATATGGGATTATTCAGAGTTTATTCATAGCATTTTTTGGAATTGTGATAAGTTTAATATCATTAGCTATGACTACATTTACAAATAAAATTATATCATTATTAACTCCATTTATATTAGTAGTAATTTCTGCAAATATAAGAGTAGAGGGACTATATTTTTTAAATATACAGTCAATTGGAGATATAAGTATTTTACCAGACATAAATTTGCAAATAAGAGTTTTATATGGGTTTCTATTAGTATTTATAAGTATAGGAGTATTTTCATATAATGTTTATAAGAGGTGTTCTTATGAGTAATCAGATTTATATAACTACAAAAAAAGTTAAAATAATTATTGCTATGAATATAGTTTTTTTAAGTTCATTAGGAATAGGAAATTATATTTTTACATTCCCAGATGTAATGGATTTAAACTTGCTTATGCATACAATTTATAGAGCAGGGATATTAATAGGAGTTTATATGCCATTTTTAATGTTAATATATATTAATTCAATGTACAAACAAGACTCATTTAATAGGTTAATTTTATTTAGAATGAAAAATAGAGAACAATGGCTAAGTGAAAATTTAAAGTTTATATTTAAATCATCATTATTTTTAGTAGGAATCTTTATGGTCGCGATAGTAGGGTTAGTTGTATTAAATATCAATAAATACGGTAGTGTTATTTTAACCTATCAATACATATTTAATATTTCAATAAAAATATTTTTCTTATATATGTATTTATCAGTTTTAGGATTATTATTTTTATTATTTATTATACTTTTAAAAAAAGTGAATAGAGCATTACTTGCTATGGTAGGGGTAATATTTATAGATTCGGTAATAATGGAAATAGATGTACTTAATACAGTTACACGCTTATTTTTAATAAACAATGTAAAAAATACTCCTGATATGTGGGTGTTTAGTTTCTTTTATTGGATTCTAATAACATCAGTTATAGTACTTGCACTTAATATTTTAAAGGATAAGGTTGATTTAGTATGATTAAAAAAGAATATATCTCAATGTTAAGATTTAATATTAAAAATATATTGGATTTTAAAACTTTAGTTATGTTATTTTTATTAGTTTTTAGTATTAATATATTTAAAAAGCATTTATATGAAAGTTTGGATATTAACTATGTAGCAGGTGTGGCAGGGCTTATAAAAGAAGACATAGTTTATAAGATAATATCTTATTATTCTGTAATAATTTTATTGATGTATATTAATAATTTCAATCAATATTTTATTGGTAACATTAGTCATTTCATGATTAAAATGAAAAATATATTAGTAATTAAACTAGGTTTTATAAGTAATATTTGTATTAATGTTTTTATTATAACGCTATTAAATATTATATTTTCAATAATTGTATTTGGAAAACAAGGGAATTATTTAATTGAAAATTCATTAATTATAAAAAATAATTTTATGATATTTATAAATTTTATAATATTAACATATTTAACATTTGTAAATATATGTTTATTTAATAATTATTTAGTTTTTAAATATAAAAATATTAAAAATGCTATATTTTTAACATTTTTAATATTTGTAATTACATTAGAATTTTCATTACTTGATAGTCCGGTTTTAAAAACTTTAAGTTTTTTTGGTACAGGGAATTTTATTAACTTTGCAAATTTTAGCTATATAGAAATAGTAAGTTTATATATTTATATATTACTTGTATTTATAGGGCTTATATATATAAACTTTAAAACTATAAATAGGCATGAAATAGAAGATTTTATAATAAAAAAGGAGACTATATATGATTAAAAAAATAGAACTTAAAGATATATCTAAAGAATTCAAAAATCATAAAGTGTTAGAAAATGTAAATATATCATTCGAAAATGGGAAAATATATGGACTAATAGGGCGGAATGGTTCAGGAAAGAGTGTTCTTATGAAAGTGATTAGCGGTCTTATATTACCAAATAAAGGGAAAATAATGATAGATGATGAGATATATAATGGAAAGTTCCCAAAAGATTTAGGTATTTTATTTGATGAAGTAGGTATGCTACCACATTTATCTGCATTTGAGAATTTAAAGTTGCTAGCAAGTATTAGAAATAAGATTGATGATAAAACAATTAGAGATTTCATAGAGGTATTTGGATTAGATGGTCATGATAAAAGAAAAATCAAGGATTATTCATTAGGAATGAAACAAAAAGTTGGGATAGTCAGTGCATTGATGGAAGATCCTAATTTGATATTATTAGATGAACCAATGAATGGAATGGATGAGGAAAGTGTAAAAGAACTTAGAGAAATATTAATTTCTTTAAAAAATAAAAATAAAATTATTATTATAACAAGCCATAATAAGGAAGATATAGAAATTTTGTGTGATGAAGTTTATAAAGTAAATGCAGGTGCTGTCTTAAAAATCTAGAACTGTATATTTAAATTTTAAGTATTTCTTCTAAATTAGTGTAAATGAATATGTAAAATGGTCTTAGAAATTTTAAAATCAAAAAAAGCAGATTCGGTTAAAGTTCTGAATCTGCTTTTTCTTATTCTATCGTAATTAAACAGTATTTTTGTTCAATTTTTTTATCTAGATCACTTTCAAAGCTTAATAAAATACTATTAGAATTTATTTTAAGTTTAATATTTTCTGCAGTTTTAATATAAGGTCCAAAGTTTAATTTAAGTACCATCAGGTAGACAAGAACGACTTTCTTTAATTTCATATAGTAAAAAGTTTCTGTTATTCGTCAACTGATATAAAGTACATTTCAGAAAATGGTTCTTTTATTTTATGAGTGATAAGCACACCATCAGTAGAGCAAGAGTAACGAGTGTAATCACTTCTGTTGAAGAGATGGACATTATCAGTACCATAGTTATTTAAATCGATATATTCATTTACATCAATGAATTCCATTAAATCAATTACTGTAATTTCATCTATTTTGATAGAATAAACCTCTAAAGCAAAATCTTCAGGAGTAGCACTATTAATGCCAAATATTAAATCATCATATGCAAACTTTCTTCGAAGAGAAATTTCATCAGAAGGAAAGTCTTCCTTTAAAGTAGTGAATTTTTTTGATTTTTTATCAAAGGATAAATCTATACGACTATCATTTGATTTAGTATTTGGAAAGACTAGAGAGTCTCCTGTATCAATTAGTAATTTAACTTCACACTTAGGTGGAAGTGGAATTATTTCACTAGGGTTTGATGTGCTTAGAATAAATGCCTTTTCTATAAAATCTTCACTACCATAAGGTTCTATAAGAAGATAATCATTAGTGTGGGCAATAAATTTAAAATTAGAACCAGAGGGAGGAGAATTTAAAGTTGTAGTTTCTTTAGTCGGAATATGGTAAGAATATAAAATATCTTCATAAATATAAAAAATTATATCTTCGATTAATATAGTATCGTAATTAAAAGAGGCCCCGTGGTGTCTATCAGGATTAGATTCAAGTAAATATTCTCCGATATCAGTTTGAAGGTTATAAAGATATACATTGTTTCCTGTATCAAAAACAATATATTTATCATTGATTAAAAGATCATAATAACCATCAGGTGCATTTAAAACAGTCTTAGTTTCTCCAATTTTAAGGTCATATGTTAAAACAGAAGTATCAATATATTCAGTATCAGTAATATTTTCTAAATTAAAGATTACTTTATTTTTATAAACTTCTAAAATATTAACAGTATTTTCAAGATCACTAGCAACACCGGGATTAAGAGGCAGCTTATGCAAGTAAAGATTTCTACCATCAGGAAGTGTGCCAATAGTTTGAGCTTCTGTTGAAAAGTCATTTATACTTGATGAATATTTACTAAAAGTATTATTTAAGTTTTTATCAGTTGAAATAAAAGGATAAATAGTGAAAGTGAACAGTAGAATAAGTAAAATAGCAGAAGAAATACAAAGTCCTACTTTTATATCAAACTTTATATTTGAATTTATCTTAGTACTTTTTATCTTAACATCAGTATTAGTATCCATATCAGTGTTAGTTAGTTCATTACTTTCAGTTGAATAGTCCTGGGAATAAGAGTAGTCATACTCAGTATCGTTAGAATAATTATAGTTATATTCTTCAGAGGTATAATTATATTCATAGCTCTTCCCTTTTGAGGAATCGTTTATATTCTTATTTAAGTTATCATCATCTTTTCTTTCTTTAGAATCTTTCAATACATCATCTCCTTTTAAAACAATAAATTACCTTTATTTTACAATAATATAATAATAACATTATATTCTAATAAAAAATCTAAAATTTATTAATAAACTTTAAAAATCTAAAATAATAAGTGCAATTAATGTATAGGCAACTTAAAATTATATTTAAAAGAAACACTTTCCTATGTTGAATTTTACCATAGATAATATTTTACTTAATACATAAGATAACTTTATAAAGAGTTAGATAGAGTTATTTATGTATAAAGGAGAGTGTCTATAAAATGAATATATTTTTTTTAGAGGATACGAATGATACAGATTTAATTGCAAAATCACATTACGATAAACATGTTGTAAAAATGATACTTGAAACAGCACAGGTTTTGTCTACTGTAAGCAGGGTGAATGGAGTAGAACAAGGATATAAAGCAACACATAAACATCATCCTATGACTATTTGGGCGGGGGAGAGTTTAGAAAATTGGAGATGGTTAAAAACACTTGGGTTCAGTTTATGCAAGGAATATACATATAGATATGGAAAAATACATAAAACACAGGGAGTTTTAGAGTCTTTAGAAGAGCCTCCAATAAAAGATATAGGGTTTACAATACCACCACAATGTATGCCAGAAGAGTATAGATGTGAGGCTAGAGAATATGTGAAAGCTTATAGGGAGTATTACATGAAAGATAAGGCACATATAGCAAAGTGGACTAAAAGACCAGTGCCAGATTGGTTTGAATTTTTGTAAAAAATTATAATATAAACTAAAACTTCTTAAAGGGAAATATATCAAATAATTTAGCATAACATAGTAATAAAGTTAGAGGAAAAGTGAGTGATGTATTATGAGTAGAAGAAAGAAGTTGAAATTAAAAAATGTTACATTAGAACATCTTGAGCAATATAATGATTTGCTTAGGTATGTTTTTCAGGTGACAGACCAAACTTTACATCAGGTTGGGTGGGAGGAAAAAGAAATTATTCGTGCAAAATCTCCTGCCTTAGAAAAAGCTAAAGTGATAGGGTGGTTTGATGGAGATAAGCTTATATCTCAGGTAGCAGTTTATCCGATGAAAGTTTGCATGTTTGGAAAGATTTATGATATTGGAGGGCTTACAGGTGTTGGGACTTATCCTGAGTATGCAAATCAAGGACTGATGCATAAACTTTTGTATGAAGCCCTTAAAAACATGAAAGATAAAGAGCAGACAATATCTTACTTATATCCATATTCTATACCTTACTATCGAAGAAAAGGATGGGAAATAATATCAGATAAGATTGTGTTTGAGATTGATGATTATCAGTTGCCTAAAAATAGACAGGTATCAGGAGAAGTGCAAAGAGTTGATATAAATAGTGATGAGGTAAAAGAGGCTTATGGAAGGTTTGCACATAAGACACATGGGGCTTTAATAAGAGATGAACTTGCTTGGAATGAATACTGGCTTTGGGATTCAGATGATTTAACAGCAGCAGTATATTATAATACTGAAAATGAAATAGATGGATATGTATTATATTGGATTGAGGATGAGGTTTTTCATATTAAAGACATGATTTTTATGAATGAAGAGGCTAGAATAGGACTTTGGAATTTTGTGAGTGCTCATTTTTCAATGATTACAAAGGTGGTAGGTAATACTTTTACAGATGAACCTTTAGCATTTTTACTTGAGGATGCAGATATTAAAGAGTGTATTTCACCTTATTTTATGGCTAGAATAGTTGATTTAGAGAAATTTATAGAGGAGTATCCATTTAAGGAAGATACAACAGAAAGGGAATGGGTATTTACAATGGATGATCCTCTTCTTTCATGGAATCAAGGAACTTTTAAATTGGTGATTGATGTTACTGGAAAGGGAGAAATTAGGAGTAGTTTAGAAAAGACAAATGATAAGATAGATATTAGAACAATGACAACTATGTTACTTGGATATAAACGCCCAGAATATTTATATAAACTTGGCAGAATTTCTTGTAGTAATAAAACTTTAAATATGTTAGAGGATGCAATAGAACAACAGACACCATATTTCTCAGATTACTTTTAATAGATAAATTATTAAATTTTTAATTAAAAACATAAAATAAATGAAAGTTTTTCTTATTTTTTTATTAAGAATTAAAAATCGTTAAAAAAATGGAATTTTTCATGATAGAATGATAATGCTATTAGATTGAAAAAGGAGATTTTTTATATGAGCGTGAAAAGAGGAATTACTAGTATTGCACTTTGTGGAGTTTTATTACTTGGGGGGACAGTTAGTGCATTAGCAGATGGGGCTAATGTGGTCACTTTAGGGACAGACCTTAGTGATGCACAAAAGCAGACAGTTTTAAAATATTTTGGGGTAAATGAAAATGAAGTTGTTGTATTACAAGTAAATAATGAGGAAGAAAGAAAATATCTTGAGGGTGTTGCATCTGAGGCACAACTTGGGACAAGAACTTTCTCGTGTTCATATGTAGAACCAACTAAAAAGGGAAATGGAATTAAAGTTAAAACAGTAAACTTAACATATGTTACATCAAATATGATAGCGAGTACACTTGCAACTTGTGGAATTACAGATGCGAATGTTATTGCAATGTCACCAATGCCAGTTAGTGGTACAGGGGCATTAACTGGAGTAATGAAGGCATTTGAGGATGCAACGGGTGAAAAACTTGATGAAGATAAGAAAGAAATTGCATCAGAAGAACTTGTGGTTACAGGAGATATAGCTAGTGATGTTGGGGCTGATAAAGCAACGGGGATAGTTAATGATATAAAAATTGAGATAATAAAAGAAAATACAAAGGACACTGTTCAAATTGCTGAAACAATAGTAAATGTAACTAATAATTATGGAGTTACACTTACAGAACAGCAAAAAGCAGACCTTGAAGCATTAATGAAAAAAGTTTCAGAGGAAGAATATGATTATTCACAGATTAAAGATACTTTAGGTGAAATTGGACAAACTGTTGAAGATAAGCTTGAAGAAATAGGAGAGTCAATTGATAAGGGTACTTGGGATAGTATAGTTGATGCAGTTTCAGGATGGTTTGAAAGTGTTGGAGATTGGTTTAGTGGAATATTTAACAGTGTTGAAAAAGAACTTGGAATACTTGGAGAAACTAATGATGACTTATTAGGAGATGACGTTGTAGTTGATGCAACGGAGCAAGAGGCTATAAGCCCACAAGTGGGAAATAAAACTACTGAGGAAAAAGGTTTCTTTGAAAAGATATGGGATTGGTTCACAGGTTTATTTAGTAATGATGATACAAGTACAAGTACAGAAACAGAATCTGAAGATGCAACTGATAAAGATGCAAGTGAGTCAGAAACTACTGATGAAGGAATAATTGGTGGTGGGGAAACTCCAACTGATACAGAGGGTGTAACTGATGATGCACAAGGAGAGAAAAATACTTCTGATAATGAGGGAACAGAACCTCTAGAGACACAGACAGAAATAGATTCAAATGAAGAAGAAAAAACTCAAAATTAATATCAAAAAAAGGTGGATTTACAAGTGTAAATTTACCTTTTTTATTGGAAAATAATGTATAATAACAAGTATAAGTTATTATGAAAATAACAATGTTGGATAAATGGAAATGATGTAATATTTAACACTGGGAATGAGTACAGAAAAACTGTTGGAGATTGGGGAGAGCATTTTAAAGGATATATAAATACTGAATTTTAGGAAACATTTTCATCATCTTTAGATAGTGAATATTTGTTTTTTTAGAATATAGATAAATAGTTTATTTTTTTATGAAATTTTATAAATTAAGAAAGAACTATGAATAGATTAAATAAAGCGCAAAACTAGCAAAATATCTGTTTAAAGGACAAATTAGAGTGGAATTTTGAAAAAACTTGATAATTAAATTAAAAAATAATGAACAAAGGGGTAAAGTTATGTGATGAAATATGCGATATATGTAGTATATTTAAAAAAAGTGAGGGGTCAATATGGGAAAATTTAATTTTAAAAATGAAAGTGTAAAAGGAAAAATTATAAAGAGTTTCCTTCCATTTATCGCAATCATAATGTTAGTATCAAGTTTTATCTACTATAGTATTTCTAAAAGAGCACTTGTGGCAAATACAGATAGTTTCTTAGATTCAACTGCTACAAATGCAGCCACAGCTCTTAATGAGAGTATTATGGGTGACTTAAAAGTGTTAATGACTATCGCACAGATGGATGTTATAGCTTCAAGTGAAACAACTTTTGAAGAAAAGAAGGTTGTGTTAGATCATTTCTTAAAAGTTGAGGGATACAAAAGAATTGGTATAGCTGATTTAGCTGGTAACTTTGTTCCAACAGTTGGTGAAGGGTTTAATATAGCTAATGATGAATACTTTAAGAATTCTTTAAAAGGATTATCAGTTCCATGTGAGCCTGGTATGACTGATGGTACATATGAGTTTGGTTTATCAGTTCCGGTAAAAGATAGAGCAACAGGAAAAATTATTGGTGTTCTTATATCAGTTAAAGATGGAAGTCATATTCAAAATATAGTTGCTGATTTAGAAAAGCAAGTTTCAATGAAAGCACATATAGTAAATGCTTATGGAACAATAGTAGTTGCATCTAACGGTGATGATATCTTTAGACAAGTAAAAAATTCACATGTTCAAGAAAAAACAGATGCTTTAGATAAGTCTTATAGTACACAAAAAGCAAGTAAGGAAGATTATATAATTGATGATAAGGAGCAGTTTGTTGCTGTTAATACTCTTGAGTCAGGACAATGGAACCTTGTTTTAGATGCTAATAAAGATGAACTTTTAGCAGGATTAAAAAGTATGAGGGGAACTACTTTAGTAAGTATATTAGTTACTATGATTTTATCAACGATTGTTATAGCAAACAGAGCTAATCGTATTACAAAGCCACTTAGTTCAGTTGTTAATGCTTTAGAGTCAATGGCTAATAATGACCTAAGACATGAAATGCCAGTAGAATATGCACAAAGCAATGATGAGGTTGGTAAATTATCAAAATCTATAACAACAACACAAGAGGCGATTTCAAATATGGTTGGAAATCTTCAAGGAACAGCTATTACAATAGATTCAGAGGCTGTTATTTTAAATGATATGTCAGAAGAATTTAAAAAGACAACAACTAACATTTCACAATCAATAGAAGAAATTGCAGTTGGGGTTTCAAGTCAAAGTAATGATATTTCAGATATTATAGATAACCTAAATGGATTTAAGGGAATCTTAAATACTACTACAAATGAGATTAATAATATTTCAGTTTCAGTTAATGATATGAATGATAAAGCTCAAAATAGTAATAAAGATATGAATGTATTCCTTACTTCATTAGATAACTTAAGTAATAATTTTACTATGTTAAAAGATAACATTACAAATGTTAAAGATAGTATAATGACTGTAAATGAGATTACAGATCTTATAAATAGTGTTGCAGAACAAATAAATCTTTTATCACTCAATGCTTCAATAGAAGCTGCAAGAGCTGGAGAATCAGGAAAAGGATTCGCAGTTGTAGCACAAGAAATAAAGAGATTATCAGAGCAGACAAATGAAGCTTCAAAGAAGATTTCAACACTTATAGGTGATGTTATTGTTAAGAGTGAGGGGATGGCAAATAGTACAACAGAAGTTAACGATACTCTTGAAAATGAGAGAAAAACAGTTATAAATAGTATAGAAGCATTAAAAGAAATTTCAACAGCTATTGTTAATATTTCACCAAAAATCAATGAGATTAACAAAAACTCAAGTCAAATAACACAAGCTAGTGATTCTATCATTGGGAAGATAAATAACTTCTCAGAGATATCAATGACGGTAGCAGCAAGTAGTGAAGAGATTGCTGCATCAGCAAATGATATGAATGTAGCGTCAGAGAAAATTGCTTCTACATCAGAGAATTTAAAAACAAGCACAAGTAGTATGGTAAATGAGTTTAGCAAATTTAAAATGTAACTTTAAAAGGTTAGTATAAGTAGTAAATAACAAAGAGCTGCATCAATGAAAATTGGTGCAGTTCTATTTTTATACAAATTTATTTCACAAGGAATGTTAAAAGAGTTACATTCTATATAGTGTAAATAAAATTAGTTATTGTATAAAATAAAAGGGAGTAAGTTGTAATTTTGACATTTATACTATTAGAAAATATGGTAAATTAAAGATATATAAGATATGGAACAAAAGATGAGGTAAGTAAAATGAAGAAAAAAATTATAATAAGTGCGCTAGTTATAGCGGGGATAGTTGCTATTAGTGTGGGAGCCTTTGTATATAGCAAGGAAAAAAATATAACAAAAGTACAACCTAAGATAGTTAGTAATAACAATGTAAAATTAGTTGAAAATACAAAAATTAAAGAAAAAACTAAAGAAATAATTAAAGATGAATATCCAGGCGAAGTTGGAGGAAAACCTACAAATTATGAGTATCCCACAATGGTTGCTCTTGGTCAGTATAATAGTTATGAGATTCCAAATTATATACATGATATTCAAAAAACAAATTATGACACAGATTATTATTGGCATACACCTATGTCTAATATAAATAAGCAACTTAACGAATGGTATGAAAAGTATAAAATTAAGGATATAAAGGATATTTTAGATAATGAGAAAAATATTCCGAGTTATCTTGTAAGGCTTGCAGTTATGCACCCAGAATCAATTCCATATGCTGCGGGTTATCATGGATATAAGCTTAATACACCGATAAGTTTAAAAGGGTATATAAAGGAAGGAAAAATTCCTTTATTTCAACAATGGGACAAGCAGTGGGGATATGATTGGTATGGAAATGGACCTCTTGCAATGGATGGATGTGGGCCAACTTCACTTTCTATGATTATTGTAGGTCTTACAGGAAATATGAAAGCAAATCCAAGAATGGTAGCAAGGTATAGTGCAGAAAATGGTGGGTATAGTTGGAATGCAGGGTCAGACCAAGATTTATTTACAGGAGTTGCAGAGCATTATGGACTTGTACCACATAGAGTAAGTGGGGAAGAAATAGCACAGCAGCTAAGATTAGGTAGACCAGTTATGGTATCATGCCATGCAGGTACATTTACACTTAGTGGTCATATTATAGTTTTAAGTGGAATTACGCAAAATGGGCAAATAGTTATAAATAATCCGGACTCTATAAAGGATAGTATGAAAACTTGGTCACTTCAAACAATACTTGATAATATGAATTATGCTTACAGTTATAGCGCTAAAAAAGAGGTTTAAAGTTTATCAGTTTTGAAATAGAAGGTATATTAGATTAACAAAAATGTTAGTTTAGTATGCTTTTTTTGTTTTAGATGCTAAAAAATAGTAAAAATATAGATGGATTAATAGATACGAATACTAGCAATTGTGCAGATTTTAGTTTATAAATGTAAATAAGAAGTAACTAATACCATATAAGATAGTAATTTAGGTTGTTGTTTCTGATGATAGTTAGTAATTATAAGTGGTATAAAATTAAAAAGTTACATCAAGGAGTAATGTTGTGATTTGATTAAGGTGAAAATCTTAGAAGGGTCGAAAAATAAAAACTCCAATAAATGAAAGTGAGGAATAAGATATGTCAATTAATTTAGGAACTAATGGTGCAAGTTTAGGAAATAATGGAGTGAATCCATTAAACTTAAGAAAGAATGATATGTTAAATTTATCAAAACATGAGCCAGGACTTAAAAATATTATAATTGGAGCAGGTTGGGATGTAGCTAAAGGCGGAGAGGATTTCGATTTAGATATAGCAGCTTTTCTTATTGGAAAAGAAGGAAAGGTAGAGAGAATACCAGAGGACTGCATATTCTTTAATAACATGGTAGCACAAGGAATTGAACTTGAAGGAGATAATAGAACTGGTGCTGGTGAGGGGGATGATGAGAGAATTAGAGTTTCACTTGAAGACCTTCCAAATAGAGTCTTTAAAATTGTGGTTTCTGTTACTATTTTTGAAGGTAGAGATAGAAGACAAGCTTTTGGGATGGTTGATAACTCATATATTAGAATATTAAATGCAGATAAGAATGAGGAAGAGATAGCAAAGTTTAACTTAAAATCTGATTCATCAACAGCAACAGCATTAATATTTGCAGAGATGACAAAGGATAATAATGAGTGGCATTTTAAAGCTATCGGAGAATCAAAAATAGCTGATTTAAATGGATTACTTGGATTATATATGTAGGGGGAAAATACTATGTTAAATCTAAAAAAGAATGATATTTTAAACTTAACAAAACATGATCCAGGACTCAAAGCATTAAGAATAGGTGCAGGATGGGATGTAGCGAAGAAATTTTTTGGGTTTAGTTATGACTATGACTTAGATTTATTTGCTTTTTTAGCTGATGAAGACTGCAGCCCAAGAAAAGATGCTCTAGCTTATTATGGAAACATGAGATTGCAAGGCGTCAAATTGCATGGAGACAATAGAACTGGTGCTGGGGATGGAGATGATGAGATAATAACAATTAACTTAGATCAAGTTCCAAGTTGGTGTAAAACTATTATTTTAGGTGTAAATATATATAAAGGTAAAGAAAGAAAACAAAACTTCTCTAAAGTTAAGAATTCATATATTAGAATTCTTAATGAGGAGACAGGAAAACCTTTATGTAACTTTAAATTAGAAGAAGATGTTGCTCATAGTATTTCATTCATAGGTGGAATGCTCAGTTATGAAAATCAACATTGGAGTTTTAAAGCAGTAGGAGAATTTAATGATAAGTCATTGCAAGATATGTGTAGTCAGTCATTCTTAGAGTTTATTTGTGAGAAGCATAAATTTTCTAAAGGGGTAGATAAATAATCAGATAAGGAAAAACATTGGAGTTTTTAAAATTCCAATGTTTTTTTTAAAATTTAAAGTATATCTGCTAAGTATATGTGCAGATAGTGAAAGTGGGTTAGTTTTCTCTTTTCAAGAATTGTACATTAAATTCAGGATAAGTTGATTCTAGTGAGAAGGCTCTTGTGAAATAGCTTTTTAAATCAGCGAAGTTCCACATAACACCTCTAGCAAAGATTGATGCAAGACCATCTTTTTCTAAAACTTTTTCTATATAGTCTATATCATCATTATTATTGAAATCAAATAATAAGATGTAAGCATTATTTTTCATTCTTTCAAATGCTTTTATATCTGTAAAGTTTGCAAGTTCTAATAATATCTTATCAAAAGTTTCTTCTTTTGTTAAACTTGTAGCTTTAAGTTTTTTATAAAAATCTATTGCTAATTTTTTTGTTTCATAAGATTTAAATGCTACAAAAGTAAACATATCAAAATCTTTTATATCTGATTCTAGATCAGTAATTTTATTTTTAATTAGATATTGATTTAAGTCAGTATATGTATTTTCGAATTGTTTTAAATTAGAACAATCAAAAGCACCAAAATCAAATGTTTTATCTCCGATAGTTATTTTCTTTGGTGATTTTAAATTAATTGATCTTATAACATTGTTAAGATTAACCTCAAGTTCTATGTTTTCAACTTCAATTATTGCTTTAACGTTATTCATATATATCTGGTTCTAAAATTATAGACAAAGGTACTTATTTTAGATAATTCGTGCTTTTAATATCTTCTGATATCATTTAAGCCAAGGCTGGACCAGTTCAGTAAGTTTCTTTGCTAACTAATTCCTAGCTTTGGTTACAAACCTATCCTACAACCAGTTTTTTAGTTTTGTAATTTCAATTATCTCAACGCCTCGCTATGAGTGAAAATATAAACTCTATTTCTAGTTTATTTATATTTGTCATTAAGATAATTTTATTATTTCCTAAACTGGTTAAATTATACTAAAATAAGTATCCTTATATAATTTTAGAGTGTTCAATAAAGTACGCTACGACTTTACCAGTTCTTTTATGAACTTCTCATACTTTCATATGAGCACAGACTATATCACCATCTAATTATAATTTTAAATTAGATGCTCCCCATTTCCCCACGCTTGCAGGTACGAGATTTCTCTCTAGTCGTTGAACGTTCTCCTGTTCGGAGCTTCGCTGCTGATTATCCATTGCATAACACTTAGGATTTAACCTTATGCCATCTAGTTAA
>JBOFIK010000030.1:0-84405 GCA_051650125.1 Sarcina sp.
TCCTACAACTCTATAACCGTCTGGTAGTTTTGTTTCTGTCGCAGTTATATTTACTGTTCCATCCACTGTTGTGCTTGTTATTCCATCTTTAACACTTGCTTTTCCTTCACTTAGTGTAAATGTTCCACCGTTTACAACATCATTTGTCTTGGTATCTACATACTTAGCATTTATTGTTGTTGTTGTCTTCGCGATTGTATAAACTATATTTTGGTTGCCTAATGTGAAGTATGTTGGCAAGGACTTAACTTTTTTCCCATTTATAGTCATCCCAACTATTGAATATCCGTCTTTAGGAAGAATAGGTTGTCCTATTTTAACATTAGTATAAGGCACTCCTTTTAAATCCTGTTGTAACACATTTTGCGGATTAGTCTTTGATGACTCATCTATTTTATTTAAATTACCAGCTACATCTACATATTGTCCCTTTGGATATTCTTTACTCGCAGCCGTTTTAACCTCTACAGTTATACTTGGCTCATTAAAAGCATTTGCTTCTATTGTATTATAGATAATCCCTGGATTGTAATAAAAGTCATTTTCAGCTACTGGATTTGTAGTTTTAACACTTATTCCACTATCTGTAAGAGATGTTGTAAATCTCGCTAACGGATTGCTCTGATTTATTTGCCCCATGTTGTAGAAGTTTATAGTTCCACCAAAGTTTGAACATACTCTTACAGTTGGAACTCCATTAGGGCCTTCAAATGGTACAACTGTCCCTAAAATATTAACACCATTTCCATACTGATATTCTTTTCCTACTGTTAAATTAGGAACTTCTTTATTTTCTGTATAAAATGTTAATGGAATAATATTTTGTGTAAATGTTATTGGTTTCCCTTCTTTATTATTTAATGTTTGGAAACCACTTCCACTTTGATACTCTACGTGACAAGTATTTAAACCAAAGTCAATATCATTTCCTGGTTGTGCTATATATTTTTTTGTTCCTGCTATCCCTTGGAATGCATAATATGGAACTTGGATACTTTCTCCAGTTGGAGTAGTATATGTTGTTTTATGTTTTTCTAGATTCCCCTGTGTTAATATATCACCCTTAGCATTACAAATTTTAATTAAAACTCCATCTAAATTTGTATTTGTTGAAAGGAATATTTTCCCTGTAGGCATAAACCCACTGTCATTTTGGAAATTCATTACTACCCCATTATCAAGTGGTGCTACTCCTAAATCTCTTTTTTTAATTACTTTATTCATCTGATTTTTTAACCATACGTTTCTTTGTGCAGATGCCGTAACTCCATTTCCATCATTAGAACTTAATAACGTTGTATGTTCTACAACTTGTTGTCCAACCATTGTTGGTGCTACTGTTGTAACGGTCATAACTCCTGTTAACATCGTTGCCATTACTTTTTTATTTAACATTTAAATCCTCCTTAGTTTATTTTGCAAATCAATATTATTCTGATTACATTGATTTTGACATTTATCTTGACATTTGTTTATAATTTAAAAACCACGCTACTAATTTTAAAATAATTAGCAATCTCTGCTATTCAATTTAAAATTAGCTCTACAACTCCTTTTATATATTTGTGATAAATATATAAAATTTAATACTTTAATTTATTTTTATACAATACTTCGACATCTAAATTACAATTAATTCCATATTGTATACATTTAACCTATTATGTTATACTATTTACTCATTCCATTGTCAAATTTTAATTTAATTAAATTTTTATCAATAAATATCGTTTTTTATTGCCACTCTATCATATTCTCACTCATTTTTATCATGTTTTATCATGTTTTATTAAATTAATATATCTATTTATACAAGAAACATTTTTCAAATCTCTTTTTAGTAACATTTTTTTAACATTTCATGCTCTTTTTCAGACTTTTAGATGTACAAAAAGGCTTTAGAATGTAAAAAATTACATTCTAAAGCCTTTTTAAATTTTAATTAAAATTTTATCTTTTCAGTTTTAATTCTTTCAACTAAGTTTTTAACTTTCGTCTCTATAATTTGTACGACATTTTCAAAATTTTCATCATCTGTTCCACTTGGATCATCTATTCCCCAATCTTCTATATGATTCCCATATACAATTGGACAAACTACATTGCATCCCATTTTTATAACAATATCAAGTTTTGGAATATCATCTAATAACTTTGATTTTTGTGTTTCATTCATATCTACCGAATATAATTTTTTTATAGTTCTTACTGCATCTTGATTAATCTGTGCTCTTAGCTTTGTCCCTGCTGAATAACTTTCAAAAACATCATTCGCAAATAACTTCCCAAGAGCTTCTGCCATTTGTGACCTACATGAATTATGTACACATATAAATCCTACTTTTGGTTTATTCATTATTACTACCCCTTACTTATATCAAATTTCATAATTAATTTAATTTATCCATACTTAATATTTAGTTTCCCAATTAATGTGAAATACTTTTTCTATATCAAATAGTCTACTGCAACTCTACTTGTTGCAACACTTTTTATAAATATAGCTGCTGCTTTATGCATTGGGTGTATTTGATAAGCATCTAAATCAGCTTGAGTTTTAAATGTTGATACTAAAATAACATCATAATTAGATTCAATCTCATTCATATCAATTCCTACTTCGATTTCACATATTTCTTTAATTTCTCCTTTTAAAGCCTCTAAATCTATTTTTATCTTTAAGGCTGATGCCTCTTTGTTTTCATCTTTTATTTTCCACATTACTATATGTTTGATCATTTTATTACCACCTTTTATTTTTAAATATTAGATTTAATTAATTTGAGTTTACTAAATTAATTTTTTACTGTCAAAATAAATAATTAATTCAGTAAACATAAATTTAACTTTTTGTGATAAATTTCTACAAAATATATACTTTTTCATTCTTTTTATTAATAAACTGAATACTTTTAATTAATTCTCTTACTATCTTATTGTGTTAATTATTAATTCAACATTATACTTTTCTTAATTACTAATTTACAGGAGATTTACTATGAAAATGAATAAGAAGAAGAAATTTTTTCTAATTACCTTAATATTCAGTTCCACTATTTTTATAGGTAGTTCATATATGATTGGAAAGTTAGTTTATCAGAGTTCACTTAATTTATCACAATCACTTGAAAATGATGATGCAATTCCTATTTATAGTAGACGCACTGAAAATCCTTTAGACAAACTTAATACATATAAAACTGAAAAATCAATATTAAAAAACGAAACTAATAATTATAATATTGAAACCCTTGTTATAACTTCGAACACGCTAACTGAAGACACTATGGTTCTAGTTCATGGAATCCAAAGTAATTATGATAAACTATTAAAATATGCTTTTGAGTATCTTGAAAATGGCTATAATGTTGTTTTATACAAGCAAATAAACGCTAATTTATCTAATGAAAGTACTTATACCTTTGGAAGGTATGAAAAATATGACCTTGATAATGTAGTAAAACATGCTAAATCTATTTTTCCTACGGGCAAATTAGGTGTACAAGGTTTTTCTATCGGTGCTGCAACTTCTGCTATGCACGCAAAAATTAATAATAAACATAAACTTGTTGATTTTTATATATTAGATTCTCCTTATAGCAAGCTCGAATCATCAATAACTCTAGGCATTAAAGCTATCAACATCCCTTTAATCCCTACTAAATATATAACTACTTGCGGAGACTTATATACTCAAATAAAAGATGGTTTTAGTTATGATGATATCAAACCGGTTGATGATGTTAAGGGGATCAACACACCAATGATGCTTATACACGGAACATCAGATAATATTTATAATTCTAAAAATAGCCAAGAAATTTATGATAATATTCCTCATAAAAACAAAGAACTTTGGCTTGTAGATGATATTGAACATATCTCAGCATTTGATAATAATCAAGAACTCTATATGAAAAAGGTATTAGCATTTATAAATACTTACAAGGATAAATAGACTTATCGTACTAACAATATTAATTGTTGGTACATTTCTTTTTAAAAGACTTGCATAAATTCCTCTCTTAAAGATAATATTAAATAGAATTGATAACACTACGCAATTCAAATTAGATATAAACTAAGGAGAAATATGTATGGGCATAGGTAGACTATATAAAGCACAAAAAAACAAAAGAAATGTAACTAAGGGAGCTAAGGAGCTTTTAACAGTTGATAAACTTTCTAAAAAAACTATCACCGAAATTGATTCTCTTCTTTCTAATATAGATAATGATAAAATGAAGAAAGATTTATTATCACTTAAAGCAATGATTTCTACTGATTTAAGCTCTGGAGATACAATCGGAATAAGTAATTATATGTATGGAAGACTTTATAGAACTCATGTTACATCTGAGTATGGTATTTCTAAGAAGAAACATCAAATAAAAATTCTTGAGGAGCAAACTCTTATTCCTGATAATAAAGAACTTGCTACAATTTTTGAATCTTCAAAAGAAATACTTTCATTAAATATAAAAATAGCTAGAAACCTTTTAGGACTTACACAGGATTATGCTATTGCAAATAGAGATTTACTTCCTAGAAATCAGAAAGAATTCGATTTGTATTTTGAAGAATATGATACTTATATTAATGAGAGAGTTACTGATATAACTTCAAAATTTGAAACAGTAAACTTTGATAATATAGATAATACTATTCTTGCAGATGCTAAAGATTTTCTAAATGAAAATCTCCCACTAACTTTCCTTTCTGAGAGTTTAGATAATATAGATGAATATACTAATAAGTTATTTATTTATGACCTTAGAATAACTAAGTTAATTTTAATACTCAAAGCTTTAGAAATCACTGATAATGAGGATTTAAACTCATTTATTGAAGTTCTTATAAACTTTAATAAACTTGTGATTATGGCTGCTTTAAATATATTTAAAACTACTAAACCATTTAATGAAAAATATAAAACTTTACTTGGTGAGGTTAACCTTGAAGAAAAAATCAAATCTGATTTTGAGATAATTTCAGATGTTTATACTAAACTAAAGTAAAAAAATGAGCTATTCGCATTTGAATAGCTCATTTTTTCTAATTAAAACTCTGACATTAAGTTTGCCATTTCTATTGCTGTTACTGCTGCATCATAACCTTTGTTTCCTGCTTTTGTTCCTGCTCTCTCTATTGCTTGTTCTATTGTATCTGTTGTTAAAACTCCAAAGATAACCGGAACTTGTGTTTGAAGAGTTACATTGCCTATTCCCTTTGCTACCTCTGAACAAACATAGTCAAAATGAGGTGTTGAGCCTTTTATAACTGCACCAAGACATATTACTGCGTCATACTTTTCACTTTTCGCCATTTTCTTTGCTACAAGTGGAATTTCAAATGCTCCCGGAACATAAGCTACATCAATCTTACCCTCTTCTACACCATGTCTTTTTAGTCCATCAATTGCCCCACCAAGTAACTTTGAAACTATAAACTCATTAAATCGCCCTACTACTATTCCCACTTTTAAATCACTTGCTACTAAATTACCTTCTAATATTCTCATTTCTAATTCCTCCTAATATTTTATTTATTTTAGCTATGGTTACACATTCATCTAGAATTAAACAAACATATGATTCATTTTTTCTTTTTTAGTTTTTAGATAAAACTCATTTTTCTCATTATGATTCATTTGTATTGGAATTCTTTTTTCTATCACTATTCCATACTCTTCTAAGGCATCTATTTTACTTGGATTATTAGTCATTAATTCCACTTTTTTAATTCCAAGATTTTTTATAATTCCTGCTGCAAATTCGTAAGTTCTTGCATCTGCTACAAACCCTAATTCTAGGTTTGCCTCAACTGTATCAAGCCCATCATCTTGAAGTGCATAGGCTTTAAGCTTATTCATAAGCCCTATCCCCCTACCTTCTTGTTTCATATAAATTAATACTCCACATTCCTCTTGTGCTATTTTTTTCATAGCTGCATCATATTGCTCTCCACAATCACATCTTTTTGAACCAAGTGCATCACCTGTTAAACATTCTGAATGAACTCTTAAAAGAACTGATTCTCTGCTTTTAATATCACCTTTGACTAATGCTATATGCTCTTCTTTAGTAAATTTATTTTCAAAACCATACATAGTGAAATCACCATATCTAGTCGGCATTTTTAGTTCTACTACTCTTTCTACAAGAGTTTCAAATTCTTTTTGCTTTCTATATTCAACTAAATCTTTTATAGTTATAATTTTAAGATTATGCTTTTCACAGAAACCTTCTAAATCTGAAAGTCTTGCCATTTCTCCATCATCTTTCATAATCTCACATATAACTCCTGCTCCCTTTAAACCTGCAAGTTTAGCAAGGTCTACTCCAGCTTCTGTATGCCCATTTCTTGCAATAACTCCACCTTCTTTAGCTACTAAAGGGAACATATGCCCTGGTCTTCTAAAATCATTTGGATTATCACTTTCTAAAACTTTTTGAATAGTTAAAGCTCTTTCAAAAGCTGATATACCAGTAGTTGTATCTTTATAATCTATTGAGACTGTAAAAGCAGTTTCGTGGTTGTCTGTATTATTTGAAACCATAGCCCCTATACTTAACTTATCTGCTATCTCTTTTTCTATCGGCATACATATAAGCCCCTTCCCATAAGTAGCCATAAAGTTTATAGCCTCACCAGTAACCATATCTGCTGCCATCACAAGATCACCCTCATTTTCTCTATCCTCATCATCAACAACAACTATGATTTTTCCACTTCTTATATCTTCAATTGCCTCTTCTATACTATTAAACTTCATCATATTCCTCCTACATAAATCCATTATTTTTTAGAAAATCTTCACTTATACTGCTACTTTTAGTTTCTTTCTTTTTAAAACCTAAAAGTTTTTCTACATACTTTCCTATAACATCACACTCTAGATTAACTACTCCACCAATTTTATTTTGAAGTAATGTAGTTTCTTCTCCTGTGTGTGGAATTATAGAAACTTTAAAACATCTATCATCAACATATGCAACTGTAAGACTTATCCCATCTATGCAAATTGAACCTTTCTCTACAACATACTTTAGGATATCTTCACTAGCATTTATAGTAACCCAAGTTGCATTCTCATCTTTTGCATAGTTATCTATAATTCCAACTCCATCTACATGTCCACTAACTATATGACCACCAAATCTTCCATTAGCTATCATAGCTCTTTCTAAATTAACTTTACTTCCAACTTTTAAACTAGAAAGACTTGTCCTATTCATAGTTTCTGTCATAACATCAGCCTCAAAAGTTCCTTTACCTAGATTTGTAACAGTAAGACAAACTCCATTAGTTGCAATACTATCACCAAGCTTTGTATCTTCTAAAACTTTTTTTGCACTAATAATTATCTTAGCTGACTTTCCATTAACCTTTATAGAATCTATCTTTCCAAGTTCCTCAACTATTCCTGTGAACACCTTACTCACCTCTCTTTAAATATCCCTCTATAACAATATCTACATCACATTTTCTTGTACTTATATTTTCTAACTCAAAAGCATCTGCAAGTTTTTCTATTCCAAGCCCATCAACTGCACTCTTAGCCTTGCCCCCTATAATTTTAGGAGCTATATAAAACTGAATCTTATCTACTATTCCCTCACTTATCGCTGAATAAGCAAGTGTAGAACCTCCCTCTAAAAGGATTCCATCTATTCTAAGTTCACCAAGTTTTCTTGTAAGCTCTTCTAAATTTACCTTTCCTCTTTTATTTCTAGTTTCTATAACTTTAATCCCCTTAGCTATAAGCTCTTTCTTATACTCTCTACTGCAAAGGTCAGTAGTTGCGATTATTGTATGCTTGCTAAATTCATCATTTAAAACATTAGCCCATTTAGGAATTCTAAGTTTACTATCAACTACTATTCTTATAGGATTTCTTCCACCATCTAATCTACAAGTAAGCCTTGGGTTATCTGCTATAACAGTATCAACACCAACCATAATTCCCATTAAATAATTTCTAAGTTTTTGAACTTCTCCCCTAGATTTTTCACTACTTATCCACATAGACTCACCATGCTTTGTAGCAACCTTTCCATCAATTGACATAGCTGACTTATATAAAACAAAAGGCTTTTTAGTAGTAATATACTTTCTAAAAACTTCTTGTTGCCCTATACATTCATCCTCTAAAACTCCAACCTCAACTTCAATCCCTGCTAGTCTAAGCTTTGCAACTCCCCTACCAGCAACTAAAGGATTAGGATCAAGTGCCCCTATATAAACCTTTGAAATTCCCATTTCTATAATCTTATCTGCACAAGGTGGTGTCTTTCCATAATGTGAGCAAGGCTCTAAAGTTACATACATCTGTGCTCCATCACAATTTTCAGTTAAACTATTAAAAGCATTAACCTCAGCATGTCCCTCTCCACAAACCTCATGGTATCCACTACCAATAACTTTTCCATTTTTCACAATTACAGCTCCAACAAGTGGATTAGGATTAACTCTTCCTTTTCCCTTATCAGCAAGCTTAATTGCTAACCTCATAAATTTTTCATTCAAAATAATCATCTCCAAAAAATCACTTTAAACCTAACTAAATTTCAAAAATAAAAAGCCCTAAGATATTACTCTCAGGGCTTTTAAAATTTCTATACTAAATAGACTAAGCTATTAAAATACAAAATTTAATATATATAAATAAAGATATAGTTCTCCTACATCAAATTAGTTTTAAAATTAAAAAAGCTCTAGAATATAAAAATATTCCAGAGCGTAATAAACAAAACTAAATATAGGTATGATAGCCCTATGAATGTGAATATCACAAACAAAAGTTATCACATAACCTTACTTATATTATTTCTATCTTCTTTCATCCAGACTTTACTGTCGGCTTTGGAATTTCACCAAATCATGCACTAACGGCTCGTGGGCTTTACCACCGGTAGGGAATTACACCCTGCCCTGAAGATTTATTAAGTTATAATATGATGATATTCTTATTTACTTATTTTGTCAATCTTTTATTTTTTCAATTTTAGCTTCGCCAATAAACATTCATTACATTTTTTTTCTTGCAAAAATTCTTTAACTATTAAATCATACTCCCAACCTTCATTTAATAATTTTCTTATCTCGCAATTATAATATCTCGGAATATATCCTACTCTTTTTTCTCTAGAATCAATAATTTCTATTGCATTCACATCATGTTTATTTGTATTTTCAAATTTCAAATATAATTTACTTCCTATTTTTAACTCTATACTTTTTAAGCAATCCTTTTTTCCACAGCCTAAATGGTGTCCCGAACCAGCAACATAAAAACTTCTTTCAATCGAATTTTCCCCATTATTCATTATTGGATCAATAAACTCTAAATTATCAATAGGAAGTCGTCCTCCACTTTTCTTTAATAATTCATATTCATCATATTCTACTAAATCATACTTTTTAAGAATAACATCTATATCTCTTCTTCTTCTGTCTGGAATTCTACTACTAAAAGAAGCAAAAAGTCGTTTGCTTTCATATTTCTTTTCTAATTCTTTAAATGCTATCATTAACTTAAACCCTTTTTGAATAGCTTCTTCAACTTCCAAACCATATTCAAACTCATACTGCCCATTTTTACTTAAGGTTGCAATTGTATACTGTCTCCTTGTTTTCGGTTCTTTCCAAACCAAATATAAATAATCTTTTTCATTTCTTTTTGCCATGACTTTTCCTCCTTTTAGTAATTTAATTTATATACTTTAAACAACAATTTAAATTTCTCTTTTAAATATTTTTTAAGTAACTTTACTTTTTCTTCACTCAATAATATTTTATAACTTTCTACCAGACTTTCAATTTGTTCCTCTGAATATTTTTCTCTAATAGACTTTACAAAATCTATTGTTTCTGTATAATAATTCTCCATTAAATATGTTATAAACTCAAGGTGAGTAACTTTCTTTCCCTGCAAACGTACTAAAGATACTGATTTTCTATCTACAACTGACTTAAACCAATTATCATCATTAAAACAACTATTAATTTTACTATCTGTTAAATACGCACATAATGATGAAGCGTTATCATACACTGGACTAATTCTAATTGTATCTTCCTTCTCTATTATTGCCCAATTTCCATGATGTCTATCTCTATTTCCAATTAAAAAATCAAAAATAAATACTTTAAATAGGTCTTTCTCTAAATTCAAACCTTTTATAGCTTCTAAAATTATTTCTAACGAATAATATTCACCTGTTTTTTCATCTATCAAAGTATCCCTATTATACTCTGGAAATTTGTCACTTATATATTGTATTCCCTCTTTTAACTCTTCAAACTCCGAGTTAATTCTATAACTGACTACTCCAACTCTTTCTTCCCTAAGAGCTAAATCAATTCTTGCTGCCGGAAAATTTAACATATCAGCTATTTCCATCGCAATTTTTTCCGAAAAATTATCTGTTGTTATATCAGATTTCCTTTCTTTGAAAAGACCTACCTTCCCATTTACAGGATTTATAATCCATTCCTGCAAACTTGTACCACTACCAAAATAAAATCCATCATATAAATTCCACGAACTAAAATTTTTATAACCTTGCACTTTCTTTTCCAACTTTCTATATACATATTCATCTCTATATCATAAGTTTACCATTATTTATATATTTTTTATATATTTTTTGATATATAAATGCCTTTTTCATAATAAACTAAATGTTATTCATACTCTTTTGCTTATCTATTTTAACAAAAAGATAGCACCAAAATTGATGCTATCTTTCTAACTAAAACTCTCTAACTTTATTTAACTTAACAATAGTCTCAGCAGTAGGCTGTTTCCAATCAATTTTCGCTATGCTCGATTTCTTGGACATCCCTTGCATGGAGCATAGTAAATGTCTTATTAAAAGTCACGGACTTTGTTAAGTTTTACTATTGTCTCAACGTGCGGAGTATGTGGGAACATATCCATAAGTAAAGTTTTCTCTATATCATATCCACCCATTTCAAGTGCTGCTAAGTCATCTACTAATGTCTTAGGATTACATGAAACATAGATAATTTGTTTTGCTTTAAATTTGATTACATATTCCATAGCTTTTGGATGAACTCCACTTCTTGGTGGGTCAAGGATTATGATATCTGGGTTTCCAGTCATAGTCTTTATAACCTTAGCTACATCTCCAGCTATGAAAGTACAGTTATCAAGTCCATTAAGTTTAGCATTTTCATTAGCAGCAACAACTGCCTCTTCTATAAGCTCAACCCCAGTAACTTTTGATGCTTTTCCAGCTGCTATTTGACCAATAGTTCCTGTTCCACAGTAAAGGTCAAATACTTCTTTATTTTCAGCATCTCCCATAAATTCTCTTACAAGGCTATAAAGCTTCTGCGCACCAAGTGAGTTTGTTTGGAAGAATGATAATGGAGAAATCTTAAATTTTAATCCTAAAAGTTCCTCTGTGATATAGTCCTCTCCAAATAAAATATTAATTTTATCTGCAGCAACTGTATCTGATAATGAATCATTTTCTGTATGTATAACCGACTTAAGAACACCATCAAATTTTAAATCTTTGATAACCTGTGCATACTCAGTTAAATCAAAATCTATTTGAGTTGTAGTAACAAGGTTAACCATTATTTCACCAGTTTTTTGTGCTTTTCTCACAACAAGGTGTCTTAAGAATCCTTCTCTAGCCATAACTCTATAATATGGAAGTTCTGCTTTTCTAAAATACTCAAGAGTAGCTCTTGAAACCTTAGCAAAGTCATCATCAGTTAAACAACATTCAGCTATATTAACTATTCCAAATCTTTTTCCAACCATATGCATTCCAAGATTTAAATCTCCACCCTTTGTCTCATCTCCAAATGAATATTCCATCTTGTTTCTATAATGATTGATCTGTGGACTTCCCTCTATTCCAAGGAATTCACCTGTTGTTCTATCTGCATCAGTGAAAAGTTTTTTAACTTCATCAACCTTAAACTCTAATTGCTTTTCATAAGGTATAACCTGTTGTAGACATCCACCTGAAACACCATAATGTTCGCAAGTTGCCTCAATCTCATAAGGTGCTCTCTCTAAAACTTCTCTAACCTTAATTTCTAAATAATCTTTTCTTTTCTTACTTACTGTTCCTAAAACTTTTTGTCCTGGGAATGTATTTTTAGCATAAACTTTCATACCATCAATAAACCCAAAACCTTTTGCTGGGAACTCTATATCTTCAATAATAAGTTCTACTTGCGTACCTTTTTTCATTTTTTCACCTCTAAATGCCTATCTTATCTAAATAATCTATTTCCAAATGTTGCTCTAAATCTTGTACCTTGCATTATTAGTGGGTATATTATGTTAGCTACTACATAAAGTATAAAGAATAATGGTACTCTTTCTACTATATAATATCCTAAAAGTTTTACTACCCCATCAATAATTAATAAAGCTATAAGTGATGAACCGATAACGATACATTGGTCTATAACTCCAGTCATTAATCTTGAGAAAAATCCTTTTACAGGCTTTTCTGAAAATTTATTTTTTCCATTTTCCACCTTAATCTCTTTATCTGTTTCTACTATTGTTTCTATTTCTTTGTTTTCTTGATTGTTATTTTCCATAGTTAGACCCTCCCTTTTTTTGCTTAGAAATGTCATTTCATTAGTATACTATATACAATTATTCATGTAAACTAAACGACGTAATAAGCATAAAATATCAGCTAAGGTTAAATTACCTTAGCTGAATAACTTATATATATTTTACCTTAATTTATAGTATTAAGCCACACTTTGCACTTAGAAAAAATATTTTCATCTCCTAATATATCTGATATGACTGCATACCCCTCAATATCTATATGTTTTATCATATCCAACTTAGAAAGTTTTATGCCTCCAATAGCAACTATTGGAATATTAAAAACTTCATTTGCTATTTTCTCTAAAAGACTTATACCAACATCTTTAGCATCTTTTTTTGTACTAGTTGGAAATACTGCACCAACTCCTATATAGTCAGCACCATTATCTCTAGCTTCTTTAGCAAGTTCTACCGTATTTGCTGAAACACCTATAATCATATCTTTACCAACAAGTTCTCTCACATCACTAAGTGGAATGTCACTTTGCCCTACATGAATCCCATCAGCTTTTGATAAAATTGCTATATCAACCCTATCATTAATTATAAATAATGCATCATATCTTTTTGTAATCTCTCTAAGCTTTTTAGCTCTTTGTAAAAATGCCTTCCCCCCAAGATTTTTTTCTCTAAGTTGAACACATTTTACGCCTGCTTTTAAAGCCTCTTCTATTTCAAAATAAAAATCTCTATCTTTTAAAATATCAGAATCAGTTACAAGATATAATTTCATTTTTTCAATATAATTCATTTTACTCTCCTTTGTATGCCATATCCCAGAATTTCATTTCATATATACTACAATTTACAAATATATTTATAAGCTTTCTTTGCTCTTGTTCTGAAATGTTTTCACATAATTTATTAGTATAATCTACCCATTCTTCAGTAAACTTACTAAAACCATCATCACCATACATCTCAATCCATTCTCTATATGGGTTCCCCTCTAGTTCCTCTGCAAATCTACCTAAAATATTTTGTCCTATAAAGTTATAACTCCAAGTACAAGGTAAAATCGCTACTGCAATTTCTCTCACCCCATACTTACTCGCAATACTATTCATATAAGATGTATAACTAGAATTTTCTAACTTTATATTCATTCCTTCTACTTCTTTTATTTTATATCCATACTCTTTTAGATATCTAATATGAAGTTCATTTTCATCTTCCATAGTTCCCTTTACAGACTTATAAAAAAATTTCATTTCCTCCATACTTTCAGCCTTCACTACTCCCATAGCAAAAACTTTTGCGTATTCTTTTAAATATAAATAATCTTGAACTAGATAATCTTCAAATTTTGACTGTTCTAAAGTTCCATCTATTATTTCCTTTATAAAAGGATGTTCTAAATATCCAAGCCAAATTTCTTTAGATTCTTCAAACAACCTATCTGCAAATTTCATCTTTTACACCTCTTTAACTTTTGCTAAATTTTTTAGCTTGTCCTCTGTTAATAAATATATTTCATCCATTAATGAAACTCTAAAGCTACCTATACCTTGTCTCTCTTTTTCTGCAAGTTCTCCTGAAAGTGACATTGTTAAAACTCCCATAGCAGCAGCCTCTAAATTACTATCACAAACTCCAAGATAAGATGCTATAAGACTAGCACTCATGCAACCTGTCCCTGTAACACTCTTAAGTTTTGTAGTTCCATTACTTATTTCTATAACTTTTTGCCCATCAGTTATATAATCAACTTTTCCTGTAATCGCAAGAATAGTATTTAATTCTCTACTAAGTTTTTTAATTTCTTCTATATTAATGTCATTATCTAAAGAATCAACGCCTTGTCCCCTAGACTTCATTCCACCAATAGCTTTTATCTCTGCAAGATTCCCTTTAATAACAGTAAAATCATTAATCTCTAAAAGCTCTTTTACATACTGAAATCTTTTAGGACTAGCAAATACTCCTACTGGGTCTAAAACTATTTTTTTATTATAAATTTTTGCAAACTTTGCAACTTCCTTAAATACTTTTTCTGTTTCTCTATTTATAGTTCCTATATTTATAACAATACTACTCGCTATTTTAACTATATCCTCAACATCTTCTAAATATGACGACATTATAGGACTAGCCCCTATTGCAAGTGTAACATTTGCACAGTCATTCGTTGTAACATCATTAGTAAAATGAACTACTAATGGAGTTTTTGCTTTTACCTCATTAATCAAATTAAACACGATCTCATCTCCTAATTTTTAAGTTTACTAAAAAATTTATATCTACTTTCTATCATAATAATTAAAATTAATACTAAAAAAACTAATATATCTAATATCTCTATTTACTAAAACTTGTAAAAATGATGAACTGGCCCTATTCCATTTCCTATATCAAAACTATTTGCTATTGCCTCAGTAATATAAACCTTAGCATTTTTAATAGCCTCTTTTATATCTTGTCCCTTAGCTAAGTTAGAACAAATAGTTGCTGATAATGTACAGCCTGTCCCATGCGTATTCTTTCTATCAAGTCTTTTAGCTGGGAAGTATTCTTCAACTCCCTCACCAATTAATAAATCTATTGAATCACCATCAAGATGTCCACCTTTAACTAAAACATACTTTGCCCCAAGGTCTAAAATCTTTTGCCCTGCAACTTTCATATCTTCTAAAGTTTCAATCTTCATATCTGTAAGCTCCTGTGCCTCTGGCACATTTGGAGTTATTACATATGCAAGTGGAACTAAATTCTCTTTTAAAGCCTTTTTAGCCTCAGGCCTTAGAAGAGAAAAACCACTCTTTGAAATCATAACTGGGTCAACAACTAAATTTTTAACCTTATAAAATTCTAAACTTTTAGCAATTTCTTTTATAATAATCTCACTAGAAACCATTCCTATTTTTGTAGCTTCTGGTACTATATCTTCAAATATTGATTTTATTTGTGCTTTAATTAAATCTACATCTACTTCCCCTACCTCAAAAACACCCATAGTATTTTGAGCTGTAATTGCAGTTATAACACTCATTCCATAAGTTCCATTAGCACTAAAACTCTTTAAATCTGCTTGTATTCCAGCACCTCCTGAGCAATCAGAACCTGCTATTGTAAGTGTTGGTATTGTGTAAGTATCCATTTTTTTCACTCCTCTAAATCTACTAATTTTTTGTACAAAAAAAACACTACCCAATTAAGGATAGTGTTAAATTAACAATAGAAACTATAACTATGTTGAAAGTACTTAGTTATAAGATTATACTAAATTTTAGTGCTTTCCTACGTTGGTCTTAACCAAATCAGGTTCAAGGGTCAATTCATCATTTAGAATTTCTCAGCCATTGGCGCCCCTAGCAATATTCATTTATAACTTAATCATATTTCAAATTATAAGTTCTGTCAAATATTTAGTAACTTACCATTACTTTCTTTTAAAGCTTCTCCCGCTCTACTAAGCATAAGTGTACTTATTTTTTATCTTTTAATTAATATTTAGCTTTACATCAAAAGTTTGCTAATTTTTATTAGGATAAAGTTCTAAAAAAAGTTATTTCTAAAAAGCTATTAATTATATTTGAGGAATTATGTTATTTTCTACAACTTTTACATCTACTTCATATATACTTTTTATGTTTTCGCTACTTAAAACATCCATTGTTGGACCACAAGCAAAAGACTCTCCTTCTTTTACAAGAAGAATTTTATCTGCAAATTTAATAGCCATATTTAAATCATGTATAACAACAATAACTATCTTATTTCTCTCATTGGCCAACTTTTTTAAAATTTTTAAAACTTCAATTTGATTTTTTATATCTAAAAAACTTATTGGCTCATCTAATAAGTATACATCTGCTTCTTGAACTAAGGCTCTTGCTATAAGAATTTTCTGTTTTTGCCCACCTGACAATTCATTAAATCCCTTTTGTGCTAAATGATCTATGTTAAGTTCCTTCATAGTATTTTCAACTATTTCTATATCTGAATCTGAAAACCCCCATGAAACATAAGGCTTTCTTCCCATCATAAGAAACTCTGTTACATTTACCTCGTAGCTCTCCCCAAGCATCTGAGGTACATAAGCTATTTTTTTAGCAATCTTATCGCCTTTTAAATCTAATACATTATCTCCACCTAAAAGAATTTCACCACTACTAATTTTATTAATTTTATTTATACTCTTTAGAAGTGTAGTTTTCCCACAACCATTTACTCCTAAGATCCCCACAAATTCTCCCGTATTTGCAGTAAATCCAACATTTTTTAGTATTTGTTTATTTCCATATGAAAAAGAAATATTTTTTAATTCTAACAAATCAAACAACTCCAATCCCTAAAAATTAGGCTTTCTTTCTCATAACTAAATATAAAAAGAATGGTACTCCAACAAATGAAGTTATGACACCTATTGGTAAATCAACAGGATACATAACAGTCCTAGCTATCATATCTGATACAACAACTAAAAGTGCTCCTACAAGACATGAACCTGGTATCAAGAATCTATAATCACTTCCAATAAACATTCGCGTCATCTGGGGTGCTACAAGCCCTATAAAGCCTATAATACCTGTAAACGCAACAGCAGTTGCTGTAAGAAGTGTTGAAATTATTATACATATAAATTTTACAAGTTCATAATTCACCCCAAAACTTATAGCAGTATCTTTTCCATATGAAATCATATTTAAATCCCATGCAAAAAATATCATTATTCCTATTGATACTGTATCTACTGCAAACATTATAAGTACAGATGAATAATTCATATTAGCAAGACTTCCCATCATCCAGTATGTAATACTTGCTAGTGCTTTTACATTACTTGTGTACTGAAGGAAGTATAAAAGTGCAGAAAAGAAATATCCAACTGCTACTCCTATTAAAATTATATTTTTACCTGCTGACTTTGTTGCCATAGATACTCCATAAACAACTGCTATTGTTACAATAGACATTAAGAAAGCACTTATAGGTAATGAATACTGCCCAAGTGCAGTAAATTGCCAACCAAGTATTATTGAAAGCGCTGCTCCAAATGCAGCCCCACTTGATACTCCAAGAGTATATGGGCTAACAAGAGGATTTTGAAATATCGCTTGCATTAAAAGTCCTGCATTTGATAAAGCCACTCCCACTAATATTCCCATTAATATCCTTGGTATTCTAATATGTATAAGAACAACTCTACTAAGTTCACTAATTGGTGAATGTGCACCAAATGTATTTGAAATAAGTGCTAATACATTTTTAATGCCTGTATTAGCACCTCCAAGTGATAGTGATATAATACTAAAAATTACTGTTAATGCAACCAGTATTACTAGCACTACAATATTTCTTTTTACCTTCTTTTTATAAAAACTTTTTATATTATTTGCTTGTTGGTCCGCTATATACATAAGTTCCTGGTTCTACTTTACCATAAAATTCTTTTTGCATTTGTTGTTGGATTTGCTCAGGATTTACATTTTTAAATTGCTCTGGGTAAGCCCATTTCGCCGCATATAATATTCCTGGGATGATATCTGTATCTGAAAGAATTGAATTATTATCTATAAGGTGAACATTATTGTCCTTAACAGCTTTTAAATCACTCCATCCTGTTCTTGAAACTAATTCTTTGTATGCTTGTTCTGCTTTAGCTGTATTTTTAACACCTTCTCCTAGAACTCCCATTCCATCTGTTTCAATTTTTAATACCATATCTGGGTTTTGTGCTAATATCCATGTTGGATCAACTGTTGCAAACTGACCTTTATCAGCTGCTATATTGTTGATTCCTGCTGCATCTAAGAATGCCTGTGTTGCACTTCCTTTTCCAGCTGTTTGTCCTGCACCATACTCTTCTACATAAGCATTAACTCTCTTATTAGCTGGTATTTTATCAACTGTTTCTTTAACTAAGTTTAGATATTTTGATGCAAAAACATTAAATTCTTTTGCCTTAGCTGTATTTCCAACTATTTGAGCTGTTGCTGTAACATCATTTTCTAATGTCGCTACATTATCTCCATTTATATAAACAACTTTAACTCCTGCTGCTTCTAGCTCTTGAACTGCTTTTTTGTTTGTATATTGAGCATAAGCAAATACTACATCAGCTTTTAATGATAGTATTTCAGTTACATTAGGATCCTGCCATGTTCCTGCAACTGCTTTACCCTTAGCATTTGGCATTGTAGACATCATTTTTGAAACTCCAACTACTTTGTTTTGTTCCCCAAGCATTGTTATTAGATTATAAGCATCTGAATCAAGACATACTATTTTCTCTGGTTGCTTTGTAAAATGCACCTTTTGTCCTGTACTATCTGTTACTGTAAATCCTTGTTCCTGAGCTACTTTAGTTGATCCTTTAGTTGGCGCATGAGATTTTATTTCAATTCCTCCTACAATTATTCCTCCTACTATAACTATTGCTGCTATAATTCCTATTACCTTTTTTCCTGCCATTATAAATTTCTCCTTCTTTTGTAAAATGTAAAATATTTATATAAAAATTATTTATGTATAATTGCTTAAGTCTTAGAACCTAAGCGCAACTTAAAGCTACACTTAAATTCCAAACTTAATTTTTATTTGAATAAATTTTTAATCTCTTTCATGTTACCTTTTATAAACTCAACTTCTTTTAGGTCAACTATATCAATAGCTCCACCCTGATATGATCCACTATTCTCCACCATACCTTCTTCTATCCAGCCTTCTGTTTCAAGGTAACTATCCTTTAATTTTTCTATCATTTCATCATCTGTTTCCCAAAGATTTCTTTCATACGCCTCTATAAGCCTACGTTCAATCTCTTCTAGTGCATATGGATTATTTTCTTCAAAGAATTTTCTATTATCTTCATCAAGAACAAAAGTTTCTGTTATACCATCAAATAATCTATCATCAACTTCATCAGTTGTTGCATCCCATCCATAAACTCTTCCTACAAGTTCAGAAATTTCTGATGCACCTGTATAACCATGTCTTTTTTGTCCATCTATCCACTTAGGATTTAGAAGTTTTCCTTTTACAACTCTGTCAATTTCTTCTGATAAATCTCTAACTTCCACAGCTTTTGTTTCTCTTGTATCACCATAGTAAGCTTTTACTGTGTTCTTTGAAACTTTTTTAGCTGCTGCTGTCATTCCACCATGTGTTGAGAAATACGTACAACATCCCAATAAATCATGTGCATTTGCAACAATTTTATTGTAAGTTATATCGACTGTTGAAAGTGTATTTTTGAAGTCTTTAAGGCTTTGCTCCCCGTACTGACCCTTTCCATATTTGTATGAATTATAATACATGAATACATCAGCTATATCATCTTTTTCCTTCCAAGCTGAAGCATATATCATACCTGTAACTGCTGAGAAATAAGTTCCAGCTTTTGTTCCAAATATTCTACTTGAAGCATTATCTATATCTTCAAGTGATGCTTCTTTAGCATCTTCAAGATTATCTAATGTATGTTTCCTTACATAGTTCATATCAAGAGGCTCATCAAGTGCTGCAACTGCTTTTATAGCTTCGTCTAAAAGTTCTATTCTACAAAGGAATGCATCTCTTACGATACCAGAAATTTTGATTGTTACATCTATTCTAGGTCTTTGAAGATCTTCTAAAGATATTATTTCAAAACCTTTTACGGAACCACCATTTCCCCATACAGGTCTAACACCTATAAGGTTCATAAGTTGGGCCATTCCTTCTCCATCAGACCACATAAAATCATTTGCCATAAGATACATAGCAAAGTTTTCAGGATATTTCCCTTCTTCTTCTATATGTTTCTCTATAACTCTTCCTGCAAGTCTTTTACCAATCTCGTAAGCTGCCTTTGTTGGAAGTGTTGTAGGATCTAATGTGTAGAAGTTTCTACCGGTTGGAAGAATATCATCTTTTCCTCTATTTATAACTCCTGCTGGTCCTGGGCTTATGAATTCTCCATCCATAGCTCTTAAAACAGCATTAAGCTCATCTGAACCTTCTATTCTATTCTTAATATCTATAAGTCTTTCCATAAATACTACTTCAATTTCTGTAAATTTAAATTCATTTACAATTTTGAAAGGTTCAAAAATTTCTCTATTCTCAGAAAGTGATCCTCTAACTAAAAGAATTGCTATAACTTTCTTACTTAATTTATCTAAATCTTGAAGAACAGCACTATTTAGCTTTTCAAACTCAAAATTGAATTCAGACATATTCTCTAGCAAGTAATCAAAGTCCATACCTAAAAGTCCTGCTATCATTCCTCTTAAAGATACACTCTCGTCTGATTCAAATCTAACAATACTATTTAACATATCAAGCATTCTCTCACCTTGTGGGATTTCACCTATAATGTGCTTTCCATCCTCAAGTGCAGTTGTTGTTATAAGAGAAACTATTCTGCTACAAGTTTTAACTATTCTATCTATCTGAGTATGAACATTATCTAAGTTGATTTTTTTATCAAGCTTAGCCTTTACAATCGCTTCTGCTATAAGATGCTCTAATATATGTTCTTGTCCGTTTTGTTTATATTTCATCATCTCATATTGGTTTATAAGATTTTCAAGATCTGCAAGTGGTCCATAAGCCTCACCATCTGTTATAACAGTTTGCATATGATCTACAATTGTTGCAAGAGCTCTTCTTTTTGCAATCGTTCCCTCTGGTGGATTGTCTGAATTATACACATTTATGTATGGAAGATTTCCTATACATATATCTGGATAACAGTCTTTACTAAGACCAACAGCTTTACCTGGAAGGAATTCAAGGTTACCATGTGTACCCATGTGAATAACTACATCAGCACCAAATTTCTCTTCAAACCATCTATAAGTTGCAATGTACTGGTGTGTTGGTGCAACAGCTGGATCATGAAGTATTTTACATACTTTACCATCACATCCTGGTCCTGAACATCCTCTTTTTGGTTGAACACAGAATATTACATTACCAAACTGTATCCCAGATATAACAATCTTCTCCTCGTATATCATTGAAGGTGGAACACCAAACTTTTCTTCTCCTGGAGGATTACCCCAGTCATTTATTATTTTAGCTTTTGTTTTTTCTGAAAATTTGTTGAACCATTTCATATACTCATCTTTAGTAACTAAATCAAGACATCCGCCTTTTTCAACAATTTCATTTACTGTTGTCCATCTAAATTCTGATATAGCCTTTCTATCAAGAACTTCTTTAGCAAGTGCTTTACCATCCTTTGGTATATTCTCAACAGTGTATCCTTTATCTTTCATAGCATTCATCATATTAACTATACTTTGAAGTCCATCAAGATTTGCTGCACTACCAACGTTTGCTTCAATAGATGCACATGGGTTGTTATTTACTACAAATACAACTTTCTTATCTTTGTTTTCTTTTTTTCTAAGTTTAATATAATTAATAGCTCTGTTAACTACTCTTTGACATCTCTCTGGAATTGGTGTTCTTTGCTCTCGTTCTCCATCTTTTTCAACGGCACCAACAAATACAGGTTCGATATTCCCTTCCATCTCAGGAAGTGCTATTCCCCATTGAATGTCCTTAACAGCTCCATCTAAATCTTTTTCCCATTCCTCTATAGTCATATTTCCTGACACTATCGGCTTAAATATTGGACAATTAAGTTTTTGTAGAAGAGTTTTTTCTCTACCATCATTATTATAATTATAATTAGGTTCAATTAAACCAAAACTAACAAGTTTTACAACTGCATCTACACAAGGATTTCCATTCTTATCAAAGAAAAATTGCTTAAGAGCTTGTGCGTGAGCAACATCGCCCTTTTCTTTATCTCTATTATAATAAGTATAAACCGGGATTACATTATAACCCTTACTTTCTATAATTTTTATAAACTCTTCTTCTATCTTTGTATCTTCATTAATCCAATAACTTCTTGAAGTTAAAAGACCTATTGTCCCTTTATCTCCCTTTGGCTTGAATTCTAAATACTCTTCAAGTTCTGTAAAATATCCATCATATTGTGGATGGAAAATACCATCCCATGGAAGTTCTTTTGCCTCTTCATACTCATAATCTAAATCAAAACTATCATTTAATATGAATTTAATCATATTTATAAGATTCCATCTTCCATTACAAGTAAAGTATTCATTACATTTAACAGATTTCTCAAGTTGTTCTTTATCCTTATTAGCATAAGCTATAAGTTCATCCCCAACATATATTTTTTCTTTTTTACTCTCGTCAACTGCGCCCTCAATCTCTCCCCAAACTTGGTCTGAAGAAGTTCTATTTAAAAGCATTACATCACACGTTTCTATATCTTTATAAAGTTCTGTTATACTTTGTTTTCCTTCAAGTAAAAGTTTTGATGAATACAGTTTTAAATCTGCAATGCCCTCAAAATCCTTTTTTATCTTTGAAAGTGTAGCAAAGTTATAATGAAATAAAATCCCTAATATCTTCTTCATATTTACACCTCTTTAAATTTTAATTAATCAAGTTTTGCTATTATTTCTTTTATAGCGTCCTTATCTATCTCTTTAGATGTTTCAAATGGTAATTTTCTCATTCTATGGAATAATACCATTGGTGCTGCTTGTTCTATATCTTCCATATTAACTTCTATTCTGCCATCAATAGCAGCCATAGTCATAGCAGCTTTCATAAGAGTTAAATCTCCTCTATGACCATCTATATCAAATTTTATGCAAAGTTTAGCTATAACAAGTAAAAGTTCATCACTTATAGTTACCTGATTTATAATTTTTCTTGTTGCTTCAATTTTTTCTCTTAGTTCATTTTCTTGTGCACTATATTTTTCAAGGAATGCATTTTGGTTATCTTCAAATGATGCTCTACGTTTTATAATTTCTATTCTCTCTAAAGGATTTCTAATACCCTTAACTTCTACACTCAAACCGAATCTATCTAAAAGTTGTGGTCTAAGTTCTCCCTCTTCTGGGTTCATAGTAGCAACTAAAATAAATTTAGCTGGATGAGTATAAGAAACACCCTCTCTTTCTACTGTATTAACTCCCATAGCAGCTGAATCTAAAAGTAAATCAACTATATGGTCATCTAAAAGGTTTATCTCATCAACATATAATATCCCTCTATTTGCCTGTGCAAGAATACCTGTATCAAACTTTTTATTACCAGTCTTTATAGCCTCCTCTATATCAAGAGAACCTACAACTCTATCCTCTGTTGCTCCAACTGGTAGTTCAACAACACTCATTTTTTTATGATCTATCTCTAAAACTTCTCCATTTTTAATTTTATCCTTACAATCAAGACACATAGTATTCTCATCTTTTGGATCACAACCAAACTTACATCCTTTAACCACTTCTATCTCTGGTAAAAGACTTGCCATAGCTCTAACAGCTGTTGATTTAGCAGTTCCTTTTTCCCCAAACACTAATAATCCTCCAACCCTTTGGTTGACAGCATTTAAAATCAATCCCTCTTTCATAGTTTCTTGTCCTATGATTCCTGTAAATGGATATATAATTTTCTTACTCATCATCTTTTCTCCTCTTATTAATATTTCTCACGATATCATCACTACTCAAATCCTCTAATGCTATGTAATCTGCCTCCATATTCTCAGCTAAAAGCTTAGACCTATCAAAAGTCATCATTCCACCCTTTTTCTCAACATCTATAACTAATGATTTTATCTGTCTAATTTCTGAAATACCTTTTGCAATTTCTATCATTTCTTCTTTGACCTTTTTATCCTTATTCACTGTAACATTTCCTTTACCATCTGAAATAACAATAAACATAGGCTTTATAGTTTCATCTTTTCTAAGTTCTTTTTGAATAACTTCAAACCCCTTATAAAGACCTGCATTAAGAGGTGTTTTTCCACCTGTTTTAATCTCTTCTAATAATTTATATGCTCTTTCCACACTATTTGTTGGTGGAAGAATCATTTCTGCTTCATTACCTCTAAATAAAACTAAAGATACTTTATCTCTTTTTACATATGAATCTTTAAGCATAGATAAAATGGCACCTTTAACTTGAATCATTCTTTTGTTAACACCTATTGATCCGCTAGAATCAACAACTAAAACAATTAAATTAGAAACTTTGTTTTGCCTAACTTTATTTCTTATATCACTTTTTCTTAAAGCTAGCGCCATTCCATTTTTCTCTCTAGACATCTGATATGGAGCCGCTGCCCTTATTGTTGCATCAAAAGCTATATCATTGTCTTTAGTGTTTTGTGTTGAATAAAGATATTGCCCTAGTTTATTACTAGCCTTTGTTTTACTTCTCTTACCTTTACTAGCTCTATGAACTCTATCTTTTTTGTGCATAATCTCTTTTATTTTAAAACTCTCACCAATAGCAAACACTTCTGTTATAGCATCATTTTGTGAAGTACTATCATCTGTATCTTGCTCCTCATGATTTTCTCTTTGCTCTTTAGAATTATTCTCATCATTTTCATTCGGACTGTTTTTTTGATTTTGATCTTGTTCTTTTGAATCACCTTGATTGTCTTCATCTTCACTCTGATCTTCTTCCTCTTGCTGTTCCTCATCATCTTCTAATTCGTCCTCATCTTCCTGATTATCATCTGGAAGTTTAGTCGCTCTATGAGCTAAAACATAACTAGCTGCTTCTTCTATATACTCATCTTTGATCTCTAGACTCATATTTAAAGCAGCAATAGCCTTAACTGTCTGTTCTAAAATTATATCGGCTCTATGCCCTTTAACTCCGTAGTCTATACAAAGCTTAACTATCTTTTGTAAAACACCTTCTGTTACCACAACACTTGGCAATATTTTTTTTGCTTCTATTATAAGATTTGCAAATTCTTTATCTACTGCCGAGAAATTCTCAATAAACTCCACAGGATTTCTCTCGAACTCTAAAATCTTTTTTATAATATCAACTCTTTGTTTTACATCCTCACAACCTTTAACATCAACATAAAGAGGGAATCTATCTAAAAATTCTGCTCTGAGTTCTCCCATCTCTTTGTTCATGCTTCCCATTAGTATAAAATTACTATCTTCTATGTAAGAAATGCCTTCACGTTCAACTCTATTAATCTTACTTTCACAAACATCTAAAAGACAATCAACGATATTATCTGCTAAAAGATTAACTTCATCTACATAAAGAATATTATTATTAGCTCGACCTAATATTCCACTTTCAAAAACCAACTTACCATTTTTGACTGTCTTTTCTATATCTATACTTCCCACAAGCATATCCTCTGTAACATTTAGTGGTATGTTTATTATTTTTTTATCACAAATATCATCAAGCCCTCTAACAAGTGTAGATTTTGCAACACCCTTTTGCCCATTTATAAGAACTCCACCTATTCTTGGATTGATAAGATTTAAAAGTATAGATCTCTTTAACTTTTCCTGACCTACAATAGCAGAAAAAGGGTATTTGTATCTCATAATATTTCCCCTTTAAATTCAATAAAATTTATATTATTTTTTTTAGTTTTAACTAAAAAAATGTTCAAACAGATTAGATGAAAATTCATTATCAATTCTAAACTGAAATATATTAAGTTAATAATTTGTTTCTAAATCATTAACTCATTGATATTATATTATCATTTAAATATAATCACAAGCTTTTATAATCTAAAAAAAATTAAGCATTATTTAATTAAAATCAAAAGTTTTAATTTAGTGTTTTTTATATACTAATATTTTTAATTTAATATATACACTTATAATTTTTCAAATCAAAAAAAACGAATTTATCATTTCCTCTTTTTTTCTCACATCTTCTATTTTATTAAAAATATGCCAATAAAATTACAAAAAAACTACTTAAATTATAGGTTTTTTTAACTTATTAAGTAGTTTTTGTTTTTTTATTCAACTTTATAGTGGAATTATATAATCTTCTCTTATATTAACTTCTATTTCATATACATGATTTATGTTTTTTTCTGTTAAAACTTTACTTGGAATATCAAAATCTATTACTTTTCCTGATTTCATTAGAACTATTTTATCTGAATATCTCATTGCCATATTAAGATCATGCACTACCATAATAACAAGCTTATTATTCTTAGCTAATGCCTTTGCTATCTTCATAGTTTCTATTTGACTTTTTATATCTAAAAAACTAGTAGGTTCATCTAATAAATATATTGGAGAATCTTGAACTAAAGCCTTAGCAATAAGAACTTTTTGTTTTTGCCCACCACTAAGATCCGAAAAATTTCTATCAGCAAGCTCTAAAATTCCCATCTTTTCCAAAGCATCTAAAGATTTATTTATATCTTCATCCTGAACAGACCAGCTTATATTACTAACTCTTGCCATCACAAGTAAATCGATAACATTACCTTGAAAAAAATCATTTGTCATCTGAGGAACATATGCAATCATTTTCGCTATCTCATCTTGGGATAATTTGCTAATATCACGACCTAAAACTTTAATCAAACCAGAGTTAGATTTTAATATCTTATTTATACACTTTATAAATGTAGTTTTTCCTGATCCATTTGGCCCTATTACAGTCAAAAATTCGTTACCTTCACTATTTATTGATATTCCTTTTAATATTTCTTCTTTATCATATTTAAATTTTATATTTTCAATAACTAATTTCATAATTATCCCCTTTTCTGTTTAATTATAAGATATATGAAAAATGGGACTCCTATAAATGAAGTTATAATTCCTACTGGAAGTTCTGTTGGTGCTAACATATTTCTAGCAACAGTATCTGAAATTAAAAGAAGCAAGGCGCCTATCAAAGCAGTCCCCGGTATTAAATATCTGTAATCAGACCCTAATATAATTCTACTTATATGAGGTGCTATAATCCCAACAAAGCCTATTATCCCAGTAAAAGCTACTGCTACCGCTGTCATAAGAGTAGCAATAATCATAAATGTATTTCTTCTTACACTATAATTAACTCCCATACTTTTAGCAGTTTCCTCGCCTAAAGCCATAATATTTAAATCCCATGAATATCTAAACATAATAATAAGTCCTACTATTGTTATGGCCATTATTATAAATATATTTTCCCAAGATACTCCAGACATTCCACCCATCATCCAAAAAACTATTTCTGGCAACTCATCCGAATCACTAACATACTTCAAAAAGGAGACCATAGCAGAAAATAAATAACCAATTGCTACTCCTGATAAAATTAAACTTTTGGATGAATTCTTACTACATAATGATATTATATAAACTAATACCATTGTTATTATAGCAAAGATAAATGCAAATATAGGTATTCCATATGATCCAATAAAAGATAAATTCACTCCAAGTATTATAGATAAAGCTGCTCCAAATGCTGCCCCATTTGATATACCAAGAGTATATGGACTTACAAGTGGATTTTGAAAAATACCTTGCATCAAAAGGCCCGAACTAGCAAGCGCAATCCCTACAAATATTGCAACAAAAACCCTTGGAAGTCTAATATCCATAATAACTATTTTATCAACGAGTTCTATATTAGTAGTACCTGGATATATAGTTTCTTTAAAAAAATCTAAAAGAACATCAATACCAACTCCTGATGCTCCTTTAGAAATAGACACAATAGACACAATAATTAGTAGGACTAAAAGCCCTACTAATATTTTTAATTTTTTTAAATTTCTTTTCTTATAAAAATCAAATTTTTCTTTTCTAAGAGTTTTATTTTCCATCATATATCCAAGTTCCTTCTGTGTCTGTACCATAATATTTTGTTAGCATTTCCTTATGAATTTCTTGTGGATTTATATCTTCAAACTTTTCTGGATATAAATACTTTGCTAAATAAAGACTACCTATAACACTACCTTGTGGTGATGTAGCAATATCGCTTGATATAACATAAGTTTTATTATTTTTAACTGCATCTACTGTATTAAGTCCTGTTCTATTAACAATAGAATCAAAAACAGCTTTAGCATCTTTAGTATCTGTAATTCCAGCACCTAAAATATTTTTACTATTCGAAACAACTTTTATTATAGCCTCTGGATTATTTTTAATTATCCATTCATCACTTATTTTAGGATATTCAACTGACTCTCCACTAGCTACATTAAATCCACCTGCTAAATCTATAATGCTATGTCCACCTGTTCCTTTTGAAACTGTAGCATAATCTGTGTAACCTTCCCAATATACTTTGACCTTATCTTTTTCCTCTATATTGCCAGTTCTCTTTATAATAACTTCGTTATACTTATTTAAAAAGCCAAGGTATTCACTAGCTCTGTCCTGTACATTAAAAATTGTTCCCAAAGTACTTATTTCTGTTGGCATATTTTCTACCTTATAAGCATCAATATAAACTATTGGGATTCCTGCACTTTCAATTTGTTTAGCTACCTCTTCCTTCATATATTTTTTATATCCAAATACAACATCTGGTTTTATTTCTAATATTTTTTCAACATTAGGTTCTTTCCAAGATCCTACTATTTCTTTTTCTGTATCATCTGAAAATAATTTTGTAGTATCTGTAATACCAACAACTTTATCCTCACAATCTAAAGCTTTTATAAGATCATAAACTCCAGAATTTAAAACAACAACCTTACTAATATCCTCTGGTACATCAACATATCTTCCATATGTATCAACAACAGATTTTGTGGATGTAATTTTTTTCTCTGAAACCTTCTTGCTTTCAGTTCCACATGAAACCATAACAACACTAATACAAGCTAATGTAGCAATTAATAATTTTTTTAACATAAAAAATCCCCCTAAAAAAAATCTAATTAAAAATGCTTTCTCAAATGATATCGACAATAGTGCATTTTCGCTAGAATAATTTAATATTTTATAATAATATACCATTATTAGGTTATTTTAACAATATATCCAATTAAATATACCAATTAAAACACCTTTAGTTATTTTTAGATTAAATTCAGCAATTTGAGTGCCTTTGTAAAATTCCTTTATAATACAATCACCACTACTTTCTTTTTAATCTAAAAGCACATATTTTAATTTAAATTTCTTATAAGAATTCTATATTTCTATCTCTATATTTACCTGTCATAATTTGTTTTACGATTTTATTTTACTTTTTTTTACATTAATGAGATTATAAGGATGTAAATGTTTTTATAAGGGGGAATTTTTATGAACAGAACGTTTAGCAAATTGAAAAAAGCAGTTAGTTTATTAATCTGTGCTACTTTTGCACTTGCGCTTACTCCTAATTTCACAGCGCTTGCAAACACTACAAAGGCAGCATCTAGTGCTCCTGGAAAACCAACTATTCAACATGACCAATATGGTAATGATGTTGATGGTAACTTCAATATAAGTTCTAGTATGTATTATGGAAATAATGCTACGGAGTACACTCTTTATGAAAGAATAGGAATAAAAAATGATTTTACACCTATTGCTTCTGGAGAACTTGTAGATGCTACTCCAAACCCACAACACATGCAAGTGCCTATAACGGGCAGATCGCTTCCTGGAACTTATTATTATTACATGGAACTTAGCAATGAATTCGGGAAAGTAACAAGTGATACTATTTCTCTTAAGGTCGGTATGACTGAAATGAGCAAAATAGTAATAGATAAAATTGATGATGAACAAACTCAAAATCAATTTACTATTGAACAAGAAGTTACAGAATATAAGTTAATTCATATTGATGCAAAAAATCCTAAGTTCTCAGTTGTTTCAAGTAATACTTCAGTTGCTAATGCGACTATTATTAATGGTGATACTCTTAAAGTTGAAGGAATTTCTGGTGGTAGAACTGGTCTTAAGATTACAGAAGAAACTACTGGAGAAACTAGACATATTGGGGCTAGAGTTTTAAATTCCGATAAAACACTACCTGGTATGCCTGATTACCTATCACTTGGACAAGTTTCTGAAGATAGAGAGGGTGACCTTGAATTTTGGAGAGATATTGATTCAGATGATACTAACAAAAGAATGGATATAAGATATATCTACATCAACGGTGGTCCTTTAACTGGTTGGAGAACTTGGACTAGCGAAGATGGTGCTAGAGCTAAAACTTATGTCAAAGAAAGCTTAAAACTTGGAATGATACCATTTTTTGTTTACTACAACATTCCTGATGATGCCGAAGATTATCAAGTAGACCTTGAGCATATCAATAGCAAAGAATATATGGAAGCTTACTTTAAAGATTTAAAATTCTTCTTAGATATTTGTATTGAATATGCAGGTGACGAAACTGTTGGTATGATATTCGAGCCTGATTTCCTTGGATATATGATGCAACAATCTGGTAAACAACCAGATGAAATAAGTGCTATCGTTGATGCTGCTTATAGCTCAGGTGTTCTAGAAAAAGGTAAAGACCCACAATTTGAAAACAATGTTAAAGGTCTTGTTGAAGCTATAAACTATACAGTTGAAAAATATTATCCACAAGCTTATAATGGATGGCAATTTAATATTTGGTCATATGAAGAGCCAGGTATACCATCACAAGGACTTCTTCACAAAACAGAATTTATAGGTTGGGAGCCAGGTAGAGAGTATATTAAAAATGCTGCTCAAATTACTGCTGATTACTATAAATCTGCCGGAATAAACTCATATGGAACAGAATTTATCTCCATAGATAAATATGGACTTGATGGAGCTTATGAAAGTGGAGCTGCTCAAGATCCTGAAAGTTCAAAGTGGCTTTGGAATTCTGATATATGGGATAACTATCTTTTATATACAAACACATTGCATGAAGTAACAGAGCAGCCGGTAATTTTATGGCAACTCCCTGTCGGTCGTCTTAATGATTCACAAGAAGCAAATCCATATAATAACGGTAAATTCCCTCCACTATCAAATGAAGTTGGACATTATGAAGATTCTGCTCCTACTTTCTTCTTTGGAGATACATTTGATGCTGGTGGTGGAAATAGAACTGAATACTTTGGAAAAAGTGAAGCTAATGATCCTAAAATAACAGCTAATGGTAATATCATTACTTGGGGAGATCATATGCAAGAAGCTAAAGATTCTGGAGTAATATCAATGTTATTTGGTGCTGGAGTTGGTGCTAGTACAGATGCAGTTGGTTCTCCTCCTGCTGATGATTATTGGTGGATAACTAAAGCTCAAAGGTATCTTCAAAATCCACTTTCATTAGATACTACTATTAAACCAGATAAAAATCCACCTAGAAAACCCTCTATAACTTCATCAGTTGCTCAGACAGTGACTGGAGATTATAAAATAACTTCAACAATTGTAGCTAATTCATATGCTAACACTTTTGAATTATTTGAAAATGGAAAAGTTATAGATAAAGGCTTCGTAACATCTGATAAAAAAATTATTGAAGCAGACTTTACTAAAAAGCCTGTTGGTGCTTATGAATACTATATTAAATTAACTAATAAAGATGGTGAGAGTACAAGTAACAAAGTAACTGTAACTGTTGTCAAGGATGAAATTATAGATCCACCTGTTGACCCTCCAGTAGACCCACCTACTGACCCAGATGATGCTTCATATGATGTTAAATTTGAAATTACTCAAGATTGGGGAAGTGGTGCTAACTATGTTATCACTATTTCTAATACTGGTACAACAGAAATTAAAAATTGGGGATTAGCATTTGATTTTGCAGATAATATCCAAGGTTCTTGGGATGTTGATATGACTATAAAAGATGGAAAATATACAGTTAAACCTAAAGCTTGGAATTCTTCAATTCCAGCTGGTAAATCTGTAAGTTTTGGTGGTGCTTCTAAAGGTGGTCTTGGTAATAAGCAACCTGAAAATGTTAAATTAACAGGTGATGGACTTTCTGATATAACTCCTCCAAGCCCTAATAAACCTCTTAAAGCAACACTAAAAAGTTCAACTGCTACAAATGAAGATGGAAAATACTCCGTTACTGCTACTCTTCCTGAAAATCACAAAGCTGATAGTTTTGAGATATTTGAAAATGGTAAGTCTATAAAAACAGGTAATATCTCATCTTCTACTATAAAAGTTGATTTAATAAAAACAGAAAATGGCAGTTATGAATATTATCTAAAACTGACTAATAAAAATGGTTCTACTAACTCAAATAAAGTTAAAGTAACAGTAAATATTAGTGGTGGAGAAAACCCAAGCCCTGATTTATCTGATGCATGGAAACCTAGCATAAGTTATAAAATTGGTGCTGTTGTAAATTATAAAAATAAAGAATATAAATGTATTCAACCTCACTTATCATTAATAGGCTGGGAACCTTCTAATGTTCCTTCACTTTGGCAAAAAATTTAAATAAAATTCAAGGCAGTCGCCTTTACTCGGTTGCAACCTTGATTCTTTTAAATTCCTAATCAATTAGAGGGGGTAAGATGAAAATCTTACCCCCTCTATTAAATATCTTTATGCGTAGTTATAATTTCCCCAAAAAACTAAATTTATAACTATATCCCCCACTTCACCTTCCGGTACCACTGTATCCATATACAATGCACTTGGCTCATCAACTTTATAATCATAACTATATCCGCCTGGTCCTTTTTTGGAATCTACTATTAAATCTTCTAATTGCTTTTTCAAATCTTCTTTTTCAAGTTCTGGAATCATTGCTTTTATAATTTTTATTTCCTCATCACTAATAATTAATTCCTCATCTTTTGAAATAGTAAATTTCATTATTACCTTATTCCCAAAAATCTCACTTTTTGTATCAACTCCAAATTCAGTTGCAATGGTATCTAAACTTGACTCTTCATTTTTATTTGAAAAATTCACTGCAAATATTTTTTCTCCACTTAACGCACCATTATTATAACTTCCTGTTGAACTGTTTTCAAAAGTTTCTCCCATAGCTTTTTCTCCAGCAACAACCCTATCATAATGAGCCTTTGCATCCTTTGTTATTTCCTCTACTTTTGCACTTGCTTTAAATTCATCTTCTGTTAATCCTTTTATATCAATTTCAGCAACTTTAACTGGTCCTGCTACTTTATTTTTTTCTTCTTCTTCTTCTACTGCTTGCTCTGTTTTTTCTATCTTTTCCTCACCTTTATCATTTACCTTTTCATTACTACTTCCACAACCAACTAAAAAGCTTCCTGTTAATACTGTGCATAAAGCTAAAACTAAAAGTTTTTTCATCTAAATTCCCCTCTCACCTACTAAATTATAATTATAATATTATCCCAATTCCCATTTTATGTAAACCTTTGAGCTAATTATTTTATACTTAAATCAATATGATAATCAAACTTACACCCATGTCTTAAACTTTTATGATTTCTTACAAATAACATACTAATTTCCACGCTTTTTGTTATGATTTGTATTTTGAAAACCTTTTACATTTTATGGAAGTTATGAGAACATAAAATTATATTATATTTTACAAAAGGGGGACTTTTTATGAGGAAAATGTTTAATAAACTTAAAAGAGTAACTAGTTTATTCATTTGCCTACTATTTACTTTATCACTAGCTCCTAGCACACTAGCTTTTGCTACTTCTAAAGCTGCTAGTGGTGTACCTAGCGCTGCTACATTGCAACATAATCAATATGGTAATGATACTGATGGTGAATTTACTATTAGTTTCAGTATGTGGTATGGAAATAATGGTACAAGCTACAAACTATATGAAAGAATAGGCGTTAAAAATGATTTTGTGGAGGTTGCAGCTGGTGAACTTGCTGATTCAAGCCCAAATCCACAACATGGCGAGATTCCGATATCAGGCAGAAAACTTCCTGGTACTTACTATTATCAATTAGAACTTATAAATGAATTTGGTTCAACAATGAGCGCTCCTATCTCACTTAGAGTTGGTGCTGCTCAAATGAGTGATATTGTTATTGATATCGTTGATGATGAAAAAACTCAAAGCCAATTTACAGTAGAACAAGGTGTGACTGAATATGAGCTTATTCATATTGATGTTGAAAACCCTAAATTTTCTGTAATTTCAAGTAATATGTCAGTTGCTAAGGCTACAATTATTGATGGTAATAAACTTAAAATTGAAGGTATTGACGCTGGTAGGTCTGGCTTCAAAATTGTTGAAGAAACAAGTGGTGAAGTTAGACATGTTGGATGTAGAGTTCTTGAAGAAGATAAAACTCTTCCTGGAATGCCTGATTACTTGTCAATCGGACAAGTTTCAGAAGATACTGATAATGACTTAAACTTCTGGAGAGATATTGATACAGATGATACTAATAAAAGAATGGATATCAGATATATTTATATTAATGGTGGACCTTTCTCTGGATGGAGAAGTTGGACAACAGAAGATGGAGATAGAGCTAAGAAGTATATCACTGAAAGTTTAAAACTTGGAATGATACCTTTCTTTGTTTACTATAATATTCCTGATTCATCAGAAGATTATGCAGTAGACCTTGCACACATTAATGATACAAAATATATGGAAGCATACTTTAAAGATTTAAAATTCCTTCTAGATATTTGTATTGAGTATGCTGGTGATGAAACTGTTGGTATGGTATTTGAGCCCGATTTCCTTGGCTATATGATGCAACAATCTGGTAAACAACCTAATGAAATAAGCGCTGTTGTTGATGCTGCTTATAGTTCAGGTGTTCTTGAAAAAGGAAAAGACCCTGAATTCGAAAATAGTGTTAAAGGGCTTGTTGAAGCTATCAACTACACAGTTGAAAAATACTATCCTCAAGCTTATAATGGATGGCAGTTTAATATTTGGTCATATAATCAACCTGGAGTTCCTGGACAAGGATTACTTCATAAAACTGAATATACTGGATGGGATGAAGGTAGAAAATTCATAAAAGATGCTGCTACTGCTACTGCTGAATATTATGATGCTGCTGGAATAAATTCATATGGAACAGAATTTATATCAATAGATAAATATGGTCTTGATGGTGCTTATGAGGCTGGTGCCCCTGAAAATCCAAAAGATTCAAGATGGCTTTGGAATGCTGATATTTGGAATAACTATCTTCTATATACAAAAACTTTACATGAAGTAACACAGCAACCTGTAATTCTTTGGCAATTACCAGTAGGTCATCTTAATTCAAGTCAAACACCTGACCCTTATGATGGTGGAAACTTTGATGATTTATCAAATGCAGTTTCTCACTATGAAGACTCTGCTCCTACATTCTTCTTTGGAGATACTTTCAAAGCTGGTGGAAATAAAAGAACAGATTACTTTACTACTAATGAAGCTAATGATTCTAAAATAAGTGCTAAGGGTGATACTATTACTTGGGGTAGTCATATGGAAGAAGCTAAAGATGCTGGGATAATCTCTATGCTATTCGGTGCTGGAGTTGGAGCTAGTACAGATGCTGTTGGTTCTCCTCCTACGGATGATTACTGGTGGATAACTAAAGCTCAGCAATATTTACAAAATCCACTTCCTTTAGATGGATCTATTAATCCTCCAACACCTGATTTAAGCAAACCTAGAAAGCCTTCTATAAGTGCTTCTACAAATGAAACTCAAACTGGTGATTATAGTGTAACTGCTACAATTCCAGCAAATTCACTTGCAGATTCTTATGAGTTATATGAAAATGGTAAAGTTATTGATAAAGGTTCTGTAACTTTAGACCAAAAAGTTATAAAAAAAGACTTTACAAAAAAAGTTCTTGGAAATTACGAGTATTATATAAAACTTACAAATAAAAATGGAGATACTTGCAGTTCAAATATTAATGTTATTGTAAAAGAAGAAACTGTTGAACCTCCTATTGACCCACCTAACCCTGGGGATGATGCTTATAAGGTTGAGTTTAAAGTAACTCAAGATTGGCATAGTGGTGGAAATTATCAAATGACAATCCTTAATAATGGTTCAGAACCTATAACTGATTGGGAATTAACATTTAAATTTGCTAAGAAAATTCAAGGTGCTTGGGATGTTAACTTCTCTGAAAAAAATGGTGTTTACACAGTTAAACCTAATTCTTGGAACGGAACAATCCCTGCTAAGGGCTCAATAAGCTTCGGTGGCGCTTGTGATGGTGGAATTGGTGATATAAAACCTACTAATGTTAAATTAACAGGTAAAGGAATTGGCGTGGGTGATATAACTCCACCTCCAACACAAGATACTTTAAAGAAAGCTACTATCTCTACTTCTACATCAGATAGCAAAGATGGTAAATATTCAGTGAGTGCATCTATCCCAAAAGATAGTAAAGCTACTAAATACGAAATATTTGAGAATGGTAAATCTATTAAATCCGGAAAAGTTACAACAGCACCAGTCACTGTAAAATGTGATTTAAATAAAGACAAAAGTGGTAACTTTGAATACTACGTTACTCTTACAAATGCTACTGATTCAATAACATCAGATAAGGTATCAGTAAAAGTAACTATTGAAAATACAGACCCCGGGGTTCAAACTTGGAAAGCTGGTTTAAACTATAAAAAAGGTGATGTTGTAACTTATAATAATAAAAGTTATAAATGCCTACAACCTCACTTAGCTCTTAATGGGTGGGAGCCTGCAAATGTTCCTGCTCTTTGGAGTATTAACTAAAACCGCCCACTCTTTTAAATTTTAATATAAATAGGAAAGGAACTGTATGCTAGATACAGTTCCTTTTTTAAACTCTAAAATCTCTTTTATTATATAAAACAAATGTTAATGCTATGCTTATTCCTATTACTAAAATACTTAATCCTAAATACCCCAAATCAAAGCCTTTTGATGCCATTTCTGCTGGTGTAAACTGATCATAAGGTGAGAAATATCTTAAAAATTCAAAATCTGTATTAAGCTTTGAAACTATTCCAAGTACATAAGTTCCAAAAAACATTCCAAGCCCTATTTGTATAGGTGATTTATTATCTTTTAGTATGACTGAAATTAAAAATCCTATACTCATAAATACTAAGGCTACTATAAATGCTCCTACGAGGATTGTTTTTATTTTCATAAGATTTTCTACTTGATTTACCTCACCACTTGTAAATGCTAAAACAAAAACAAAGCTTACAATTCCTAATATCCCTATAAGAATAATTAATGAAATTACACTAACTATAAATTTGCTTAAAACAATTGAACTTCTTGTGATTGGCTTTGAATATAAAAGTTCAATTGTTCCCTCATTCTCTTCTCTACTTAGAGCTGAAGTTCCAAGAATTCCTCCATAAATACATATAGCCATTAAAATATATTGGAATGAATAAGCAAAATAATCTACTATATTAGAAAAATCCATTGTTGTTGATATATTAAACATTTCAAGCATCACACTTGGCAAGGCATCCATCTTTGCCATAACAACATCCATCATATCCATTCTTTCCATTGTTGGGAACATAGACATAAATAGTGATAAAACAAGTGATGTAACTGTTGCCCAAATCATTATAGACTTCATATTTTTCTTTAGCTCAAATTTTATCATATTCATTTATTCTCCCCCCTCATAATAGTGCATAAAGCTATCTAATAATTCCTCTTCACATATATTTAAATCAAGTATTTTATAATTCACTAATTTCAGTAAAAGTTTATTTATATCACCACTATAATTAAATTCAAGCTTGTTCTCCTGAACATTTATCTTATCTGAGAACTCTCTTAAGTCTTTTTCCTTAACTTCATCACTAACTATCATTATCTTTTTCTTTTTTATCCCCTTTAGGTCACTCATATCTTTTATATCTATAATTTTACCCTCTTTAATAATTATAGCTTTATCACAATAACTTTGAACTTCAGTTAAGTTATGACTTGATAAGAATATAGTTTTACCTTTTCTATTTTCCTCTAATATAATTTCAAAAAGATTTTTTTGTACTAATGGATCTAGACCATTCGTTGGCTCATCTAAAATTATTATTTCTGGCGAACCTATTAAAGCTTGAAGTATTGCTATCTTTTTCTTATTACCAAGCGACAGTTCCTTCATCCTTTTAGTTTTATCAATTTCTAACTTTTCACAAATATATTCTACTCTTTCCCTATCAATATTTTCATAAAAACTTATCACATATTCTATTATATCTTTGACTTTTACATTTTCATAAAACCTTACTTCACTAGGTACATACCCAACTTTTTCTTTTATTTTTTTAGACTCTAATTCACAGTCTAATCCTAATATTTTAGCCTCACCACTATCTTTAAAAATCATATTAAGAAGAATTTTTATTGTTGTAGATTTACCTGCACCATTTGGTCCTATAAATCCTACTATTTCTCCTCTTTTTATAGCAAATGAGACATCAGTTATTCCCCTTGAGCCATTATAGTTTTTATTTAATCTATCTATACTAATTACGCTATTCATCTTTCCCCCCCTATTTACATACATATCTTCTAACTTTTTTATATACTGAACTGAATTATTTAAATCAGCATCCACTTTATTACTATAATATATTCCTGCTATGCTAAAACTCTTCCTTCTGCATCTCTTTTTGTCACTTTTTCCTTATCTAATTTCTCTAAAAATGCAACTAAATATCTTCTTGACGTATCTATTATCTCTTTTAAATCAGAAAGTGTTATCATTCCTTTTTCTTTTATAAACTCTATAACCTTATCTTTTGCCTCATCATAGAATTTTGATAAAACATATAGATTATCCTCTAAATACACTAAACTTGCATCCTCTATAAGCATTGATAGTACAAGTTTACAATCCTTTTTATTCTTTTGATTTTTAATTATATCTTCAAATCTAGGTGCTGCAAACTTATAATTTTTATACTCTTCTAAAATAAAGTTTCTTATTTCCTCTTGCTCTTTGCTTAATTTTATTTTATATCCTTTAGGACAAATCATAGTCCCTTTAATCTCAATTGAATCTCTATCTTTTAAAACTTCTAGGATTAGATCAAATATATCATTTTTAATTTTTTTCTCTATAAGTTTATTTCTTAGAGCATCCTTATTCATTCCAAATTTCAATGGGTTCTGCTGATAAAACTCTTTGAAAATTCTATCAAGATTATTTTCAAGTTTTAGAATATATCTATTATGAAATACTATATCATCAGAAATTCTTACAATCTTTTTATCTTCTATAAGACTTTCTAGTTTTTCTTTAACTTCCTCTTTTGAAATATTAAGTGTACTAGCTATCTCTTTTGAACTTATAAACTCTTTACTTTTTTCTTGTATTATATTTTCAATTTGAGTTTTACTATCGCCACTTTCTTTCATTTTTAAAGTTTCTATATATTCTTCTTTGAACCTTTTTGCTTTTATAGGCTTTGCATCAAGCACAGTTCCACCAGCTATTGTATGCATAGGTGAATATGTTCTTATGACTATTCTATCACCTACTTTAGCTGATATTTCTTCCTCTAATCTTAGTTGTACAAACCCTTCTTCACCTGCTGAAAGTTCTTCTGTGTCCAGTAATACAACTCTTGCCATAACTTCTTTTGCATAGTGATATACTCTAACTCTTTGTCTATTTTCAAGCTTTCCACTATATGAATCAAGAACTTTTAATTTTATATCTGCCATATAAGAAATCTGTTGCTTTCCTATTTCAGATAAAAACATCCCTCTCTCAACTTCTTTTTTACCATCATAGACTATATTTATAGCCGCTCTCTCACCTGCTATTGCAATATCTCTATCTTTTCCATGCACTTGAATTCCTCTAACTTTTACATTTATTATTTCATCTAAGTCTTCTAAAAGTTCAAGTTCATCAGAAACTTTTACACTTCCACCAAGCACAGAACCTGTAACTACTGTTCCAAATCCTTTGACTTTAAAAACTCTATCTATTGGAAGTCTAAATATTTCACCTTTATCTTTTTCTTCAACTATATTAACCTCTTTATTTATCACCTCGCATAGTTCTTTAATTCCATCACCAGTTTTTGATGATATAGATATTATAGGAGAATCCTTCATAAAAGTATTAGATAAAAACTCTCTAACTTCTTCTTTCATAAAATCAGACCACTCACTATCAACTAAATCACTTTTAGTTAAAACAACTATTCCCTTTTTGATATTTAAAAGATTTAAAATATCCATATGCTCTCTAGTCTGTGGCATAATCCCCTCATCACAAGCTATAACAAGCATTACAATATCTATTGATGAAACTCCTGCAACCATGTTTTTTATAAACTTCTCATGCCCTGGAACATCTATAATTCCAGCAAGAGTATCATCATTTAATTTAAAGTAAGTATAACCATTATTTATAGTTATCCCTCTCTTTTTTTCTTCTTCCATTGTATCTGTCTCAACCCCTGTAAGAGCTTTTACAAGTGCAGTTTTTCCATGGTCTATATGACCTGCTGTACCAATTATTATATGTTTCATCTATCTATCCTCAACTTCCTCTAAAGCCTTAACAATAATACTATATTCTTCTTTTCTTATTGTTCTAATATCAAGAAGTATTTTATCCTTTCTTATTCTTACTATCACTGGAATCTCATAACTTCTAAGTTTTCTCTCTAACTCATTTGAACTTAGATTTGAGTTTACTTCTATAACATAAGTTTTAAGCTCCTGCTCTGGCATAGAACCTCCACCAACAAAAGAAACATCCTCTTTTATGTCAAAATCATATTTAGATAACTTACTTAAACTCTCCATAAACTCCTGTGCTCTAGCCTTTAAACTATCTAAACTTTCTGTTATCATCTCTAAAGTTGGTATGTTTTCTATAACAGTTTCCTCTTTTAAATACTCTAAAAGTGTAGCCTCAAGTGCTGCAAGAGTAAATTTATCAACTCTTAACGCTCTTGTAAGTGGATTCTTTTTAAGTTTATCTATATAATTTTTCTTTCCAACAATAATCCCAGCTTGTGGTCCTCCAAGCATTTTATCTCCTGAAAAACTCACTATATCAATTCCTGCCTCAACAGAATCTTTTACAGTTTTTTCTCCATTTAAAATATTAGGTAAATTAATTAAAACTCCACTCCCTAAATCCTCGTAAGTTGGAATGTTATTATCTTTTCCTATCTGTGCTATTTCACTTGATGTTACTTCTTTTGTAAAACCAATTATTTTATAATTTGAGCTGTGTACCTTTAAAAGAACTCCTGTATTTTCATTTATAGCATTTTCATAATCTCTTGTATGTGTTCTATTAGTTGCACCTACTTCTTTTAAGATAGCTCCCGAATATTCCATAACATCTGGAATTCTAAAAGAACCACCTATTTCAACAAGCTCCCCCCTTGATATAACTGCCTCTTTTCCCTTAGCAATTTCATTTAAAATAAGCATAACCGCTGCTGCATTATTGTTAACAACAAGCGCCGCCTCAGACCTAATAAGCTTGTTAAGTATTCCCTCAATATGAGAATATCTTGAACCTCTTTGCCCTTCTTTTAAATTATATTCAAGGTTAGAATAATTTTTTGCAACCTCACATACTGCCTCCACTGATTTTTCTGATAAAACTGAACGCCCAAGATTAGTATGAATTACTATTCCTGTTGCATTTATAACTCTCTTTAAATTTTTCTCAAAACTTACCTTAAGAATACTTTTTGCCTTATCAATAATCTTAGCCTCATCTACTGTATCAATAATTTCTTTTTTTAAAATTTTTTCTCTATAAAAAGATAAGGAATCTCTTAAAGCAAGTTTAACCCTTTCTCTAGTAAATTCCTTAGCAAGTTCTTTTCCAATTTTACTTTCTAAAATAGGGTCCACCTTTGGTAGACCCCTTAATAGTTCTTTCATTATATTCCCTCCTATTATTCAACAATAATAGAAGTTCCTTTAAAGTCCTCAACTCTACCTATGACAGCACTTTTCATAGGTAACTTTTCAAGTTCAGCCATAATATCCATATAATCTTCTGGCTTACATGTAAATGCAAGCCCACCTGAAGTTTGTGGATCAAATAAAATATCTCTAAGCCAAGGCTCAACATCTATAAGTTCATATTCATCCTTAACATAATCTCTATTTCTATAAGAACCACCTGGCACAAATCCTTGTTTTGCAAGGTCTTTAGCCTCTTCTATATATGGAATACTATCCTTAAATAATCTAAAAGTCTTATTTGAAGGTTTAGCCATTTCATATATATGACCTATTAATCCAAAGCCTGTAATATCAGTACATGAAGATATCTCATACTTTGTAATAATATCAGCTGCATATTTATTAAGATAAATCATAACATCAACTGCATTTTTGTAAGCACTCTCACTAGCAGCGTTGCCTTTTAATGCTGTACTTATTATACCTGTTCCAACTGGTTTAGTTAGGATAATTATATCTCCTGTATTTCCACCATAATTTTTAAGAACTTTATCTGGGTGTACTGTCCCTGTAACTGATAAACCATACTTTGGTTCATTATCATCTACTGTGTGTCCACCAACTATAACAGCTCCTGCCTCTATAACTTTATCAGCTCCACCTTTTAAAATTTCACCGAGTATATTCATATCAAGACAACTTGGAAAACCAACTATATTAAGTGCAACTATTGCTTTACCACCCATAGCATAAACATCACTTAAAGCATTTGCAGCAGCAACCTGCCCAAATGTATAAGGGTCATCTACCATAGGAGTAAAGAAATCTAATGTCTGAATTGTAGCAAGGTCATCTGTTAATTTATAAACTGCTGCATCATCAGATGTGTCTATTCCAACTATTAAATTTTCATCTTGCATCTTAGGAAGTTTTGCTAAAATATCTGAAAGAGCCTCCGGCCCTATTTTAGCTGCTCAACCACCTGTTCTTGCTAATGAAGTTAATTTTATTTTTTCTTCTACCATTACTCTCACCAACTTTTCTTACGTATTATATTAAGATTATATCACATAATCATTATTAAACTAAACTGTAAGTCTATCTCTTATTTTCTCAAGAGTCTTATCTCCAATACCAGAAACTTTTGTTAAATCCTCAACTGTTTTAAATCCTCCCGAGCTTTCTCTGTATTCTATTATAGCACTCGCTTTTCCCCCACCAATCCCAGTTAAAGTTTGTAACTGTTCTAAAGTTGCACTATTTATATTTACTACATCATCCTCATTTATAGAAGTCTTTGCACCTTTTTCCCCTCCACTAGTAACTTGTGAATTTACCATTTCTATTTTCTCCTCATCTGTATTATTTATATTTCCAATAATAATACACTGCCCATCACTTACAAGACTCGCTCTATTAATATTATCTATATCAGCCTCTTGTGTTAATCCACCAGCTTTTTCTATAAGTTCATTAACTCTATTTCCCTCACTTAAACTATAAACATTCGGACTTTTCACTTCCCCTTTAATTTCTACAACTATAATTTTTTTCTCTTCTATATTTTTAGCAGATGAATTTTCAGTTCCTTTATTGTCTACACTTTTAGTAGATGAATTATTTGTTTTTTCTATCTCTTCACCGTCTTTAAACATTTCTAGTACTTCTTTCTCTGATACAACCTCTGCCGCTCTAAATGAAGTGAAAAAAACTCCAACAGAAATCAACAAAACAAGACCTACAACACAACCAATTATTCGCTCTTTTTTAGTCATACTTTTAATTTGCACCTCCCAATTAAAAATCTATTAATATTCATTTAAATTATTGACAATATTTAAGTATTTTATAGATATTTTTATTATTTTTATGTATAATTTTAAATTATTGACACAAATTGATAATTAAATTGATTTTTAATATAGATTTTAATATAAATTACTTGCAATCATAAAAATTTAATCTAATGTTTTAAATTTTAAGTGAAAAGATTCTATTTAGGGGGCACATTTATGAAAAACTTTTTTAAGGTACTACTTTCTTCTCTAATGTTTTTTAGCTTTACATCAGTAAATGCTTTAGCATCAGATGTAGTACCAACAGTTCAAGCAGAAGGGATGATTCTTATTGATGCACAAACAGGAGAAATTTTAGCAGATAAAAATGCTCACAAAAAACTTGCACCTGCATCTACAACGAAAATAATGACTGCATTATTAGTTCTTGAAAACACAGAACTAACTGACATTGTAACAGTTGGAGAAAAACCACCTTTTGCTGAAGGTAGTTCAATAGCACTAAAAGAAGGTGATATATATTCAGTAGAAAATTTATTACACGCCTTAATTCTTGAATCATCTAACGATTCTGCTATGGCACTTGCTGAACATATCTCTGGAAGTGAAGAAGAATTTGCAAAACTTATGACAAAAAAGGCAAAAGAACTTGGTGCTAAAAACACTAACTTTGTGACTGCAAGTGGTCTTTATAGTGATGATCACTACTCAACAGCCTATGATTTAGCTCTAATTATGAGAGAAGCATTAAAGCATCAAGACTATATAAGAATTAGTCAAATTACAACTTATGAACTTCCAGCAAGTAAGATTGATGGTCAAACAAAATGGGTTAATAATTCAACAACTATGTTTAATCCAAATAACTCAAATTATCTTAAAGAATTAGTAGCTGCTAAAACAGGTTATACACAAATTGCTAAATGTAGTTATGTAGCTGCTGCACAGAAAGATAATCAAATGCTTATTTCAGTATTATTAAAAGCTGAAACTAAAGCAGATAACTTTAAAGATACTAGAGCCTTATTCGACTATGGATTTGCTAATTTTGATTTAGTAAAGCTTTATAACAAAGGTGATGTAGTAACTGATATAACAATTAATGAAACTAAAGTTCCACTTCTTGCAAGTGATGATGTATTCTATTTATTAAATAGAAATGAAAGTTCACTTACTAGAGGTAGAAAAACGATAGCTCAAACAGGTGCTAAACCTAATTTAAAACTTGAGCAAAAAGATTTGACTAAAGCAACATTCAACAAAGGCGATAAAATTCTTACAACTGATGTCATAATTAACAATGAAGTTGTAGCAAATATTTCGCTATTAAGTGGTGTAGCAATGGAATATACTCCAGCTAAAAAGATATTAGATTTCTTTAAATCAAATCTAATATTTATAGGACTTGGAATTTTCGCTACATTAATTGCAATTTTCATTATAAAAGATAGATTTACAACTTTAAAATATAGAAGAAAAGCTAAAAAGATAATTTTTAGAAGTAAAAGAAATAAATTAAAATGGTAAAAAACAGGGTAAGCTTTAAAGCCGGTTCTTTCTCATCTTTGGATAAATAGAATAATTAACACAACAGAAAAGGGCATCTGAAAATGCCCTTTTGTTGTATACTTATTTTTTTATACCCATACTTGAGTAAGAACCTAAAGCCTACCCTGTTTTTTAGTTTTCAAAATCATCTGACAGATATATTAAACTGTTAATCATACCGTCACTTTTATTTAGAGCTTCTTTTGAAGTAGTAAACTCATCATAACTAAAGCATTCTCCATCTTCTCTAACTGCTACTTTAGCACCTTCATCTAATATACAATTTACTATATAGTAATCAACCCCTTCAAGATTAACAACTTCTTCGAGTTTTACTCCCCCAGTCCTTATATCTATTCCATGTAAAGCAATTTCTTGATATACCTGATCTTTTTCCATTAGCCCTTTTACATATTTATCTGCTTCTTCTTTGCTAATTCTATGTAAGACTTGTCCATCAAATTTAATTTCATTTTGATTTATTCTAACTACTTCCATTTCACCTTTTGGACCTCTCTTTTTATGGTCAACATAAGATATAAATCTATCTTTTAGGTTTTTCTTGTTATCTACCATTTCATTTTCTACATTCTCACTCATAGAGTAAAAACTCGTACCTATATTTTCTTTATCCTGATTTTCCTCATAGTCTTTAACTTCTCTAAATCCATTTTGATAAAACTTTAAATGTACATTTTCATCTTTTGACTTCCAATATCCCTCTATATCCTTCATGCTAAATGCTGTTTCAAATTTATCATAAATATTTCCTGACTCATTCATTGAAGATATATTTATGCTATCAATATTATCAAATTCTATATTTTTATGTTCAATTACTTTACCATCTACAAAACTACTTACCTCTCCATCATAATTCTTAATTAAAAGTTCTCCATTAGACTCAATAACCTCTAATAAATTATCTAATACTTTCTCACCTTCAGAATAGACTTCATAAGTAAACTCTTGACTCTGTTTTTTATTATCCATTCTACCTATTGTTCTAACCTCTAAAAGCTTTCCATTTGAATTATATAACTTAGAATTAAAACTATTACTTTCGTAAACTCTTTCTGTCTTCTCATTTTCTATTTTATAAATACCATCTTTTGTTGCATAATAAATAATATTATCAATTACAGCTATATCCTCAAAATCTACATATCCACCTAAACTTATTGGCTTAACTTCTTTTTTATTCATATCTATCACCTTAAAAAATGCCTTATCTCGATCCATCTCAAAATATACAATATAATCATTTGTAGATGCTATTATTGGCATATCTGTTTCAACAATTTTTTCTGCTTCTTTCCCAAAACTTTTTCTTTTAACTATATAAGAATCACCATTATATGCATAGTATACAAAATAATCTCCTACTCTTCCTAATGTATTATCCATCATAATTTCATCATTCTCATTTGTTTTTTCTTTTCTTATTTCACCTGTTTCCATATTAAAATAAATAAATTCTTTATCTTCACTTACAAATACATACTCGACTCCAACTCTAGCACCTCTCATTGATGCATCTGTATCTTGGTCAAACTCCATAATTTCTATCTTTTCTTTACTTTCTTTTTCCATTGCTATAATCTTACTTGATGTTCTGTAAATGCAATATTCATCCTCAACAGTAATTAATGCCACTTCTTCTTTCGGACTTCCAATAAGCCCTTTTTCTTTAGTTTCTATATTTAACTGTACAAACTCCCCTTTATCATTTGTATAATATAAATACTTATCACTATCATAAATATTAGGCATTGCCATCCTAACTTTATCTATAACTCTTCTTTCACCTTTTTTATTAATAGCTATAATTTCAACTTCACTTGCTGCATTAATTGTCTCTGAATATGCTCCATTTTCATTTGTTTTTTCAAAATTCACTCTATCAAAAATTATATACTCATCCTCTATTGAATTATAATATTTTATTCCCCTTAAACTTTCTCCAAGTTCTACTGTTTTTTCACCATCAACTATTGAAACCATTCTCTCATCAGTATTCTCAAGATTTTGCTCTAAATAAATAGTATTGTCTACTACCTTATTATCCTCAATTTCTTTATTTCCACAGGCTACACCTGTACCTGAAACTATCGTACCTAAAGTAATAATTGTCATTATTTTTTTGATGTTCATTTAATTCCCCCCTAATTTAACTCTCAATGTAAATGATACCTTTAATTATTAAACACCATATATATTTTTTCTTAAAAATACCTTACAATAAAAAATACGTAGAATTTACTCTACGTATTTTAACTAAAAATCCTTTTTAAATTGCCTCAATTAATTATTTAAATATTTTGCCCAACCTTTTATATTACCAACTTCTTGATTAAGCTTTTCTTTATTTTTTTCATATCTTTCATAACTAAATATATTTCCATCTTCTCGTACCACATATTTCTCTTCCTCGTTGTTATTAGCTACAACAATGTAATAATTCACACTCTCTAATGTATCTACTTTCTCTAATTTAACTGTTGATGTCTTAAATTGATCTCGTATGATTCCTTCCGCTAAACTATTTTCCATATATTTTTTCATCACAACATCCGATTCAGCTTTTGGAATTCTTTTTAAAACTTTCTCTCCAAATTTAATTTCATTATCATTTATTTTTTCAACAATAATATCTGTTTTTTCTCCATCACGCGTATTTTCTTGTTCTAATTTAAACTTATCCTTTTCTAACTCTTCCCCCTTAATTTCATCTAAAGAAGTTGAATTAAATAGTTCGAAGTAATTAAGCATTTGCCCCTCACTGTTCACTCTAAATTCTCTAAGATTTACTCCATCCATACAATAATAAACCTCAGTATCATTTTCTATACCTTTCCAATAACCCTCTATTGTTTTTTCATTAAAATCCTGCCTATAATCTTGAACTTCTGCTTCCCATAAATCAAATATAGCTTTATTATCATCTTTATTTGATACAATATCATACTTTTCATCCACATTTAAACTTTCTACTTTTCCATCAACAAGTTTATTAAACTTACCATCTTTATCTTTAAAGATAATATCATCTCCTGATTTTGTAGCCCATATAGCACCTTGCGCTATCATTTCACCACCTAAATGAATATTATAACTAGCACTTCTACTTTGATTTTGATTTTTCATTATAGCCACCGTTTCCATAATACCCAATTTGTTATTTTGCTCAAACATAACAAATTGGTTTCCCTTTAACTTAAATAACTCTTTTGCACTCTCACCATCTCTCTCATAAATTATATTATTCACTGAATAATATAATTTGCCATCTATATTTTTTAGATTATACCCTTCACCTTCACATAATACTTTAACTTCAAACTTCTCATCACTTTTATCAATATATTTTGTGAAGGTTTTATCTCCCTCTTTTTCAGAAAAAGTAATATAATTCTTATTAGCATAATCGCCACTTGTTTCAATACTAGCTATTTTTTCACTTTTTCCACCTATTGATTTCTTATTTAACATAGTAATTTTCTTTTCTAGAACCTCCTCTAAGCCATAATAAACTACTGTATCGCCCTGTACTCCAACTACATATGGATCTATTTCACCCTCAACTTTATCTAAGGTGATTTTCCCATTACTTGTATCTAGATACATAATTTCATTATTTTCTGTTGATGTAGCAATAATATCGCCTGAGCGTGTAAAGCCTCCTCTAGCTTCCCCAAGCTTTAATACTTCATCTGTTCCCTCTTTTATAGCCATATAATTATCTTCTGTTCCATATATATAATAACCATTAACAAATTCAACTTCTTGTAATATCAGACTTGCATACTCACCTTTAAACAATTCAACTTTACTTTTATCTTTTAAATTAACCCGAGTTAATGCACTATCTTTATTTATATAATAGAAATATCCCGCATTTGAATAACTACATCCTGCCATAAACTCATCTTCTAAAAGAACTTTTTCATTACCCTTACTATCAATTTCTACTAGTTTTTGTTTATTTTCTGAGCAATCATATTTAACAACTACATAAACTTCTTTCTCTTCATCATAAGTTCTAAATCCTGTTTTACATTCACCAAGATTAATTTCTTTGCCATCTTTTAAAGCTGTTATATTTATTTTCCCATCACTAATATCATCTACAACTTCCTCTAAATAAACTATGTCATTGCTGCTTTCTTCTTTTGAATCCTTCTCATTTCCACACCCTACTATTCCACCTGCAAATAGCAATGCTGGTATAACTAAAGCTAATATCTTTTTACTCTTCATTTGTATTCCCCCTAAATATTTCTTATTTATATTTAATTTAAGAATACGTTGAATTGTTGAACTCAATATATATTTTCTTTAAATAACTATTTATAAAAATGTAAAAAAAATACGCAGATTAACTCCACGTATTTTAAAATCTATTTCTTTAATTTTTCAATTGCCTCATTAAAATCATAAGGTAAATCTGCTCTAAGTGAAAGTTTCTCCTCACTTCTTGGACTATAAAAATCTAATCCATAAGCATGAAGTGCCTGTCTGTTGATAAGTTCTTTATCCGCCTCATAGAACTCACCTCCATATAATTCATCACCATATATAGGGTGTCCAAGACTTTGAAGATGCACTCTAATTTGATGTGTTCTTCCAGTTTCTAAAAGACATTCAACAAGGTCTGCCCCCTCAAAACTTTCTACAACCTTATAATGAGTAACACTATCCTTACCTCTTTCATCAATAACTCTCGCTATTACATCTCCACCAACTCTGTATATTGGTTTATTTATAGTACCTTCTTTTTGCTCTAAGTTTCCATGAACAAGCGCAACGTACCTTTTTTCAAATCTCTCTGTTTTCATCTCATCTGACAATCTCATATGAGCAAACTGATTTTTACCTATAATAATAAGCCCTGAAGTATTCATATCAAGTCTACTAACAAGTCTTACTATACACTTTTGATTAGTATTTTTAAAATAGTTCATAATACCATTCGCAAGAGTTCCTGTATCACAATTTTTAGTTGGATGAACAACCATAAATGGCTTTTTATTTAAAACTAAAATATCAGCATCCTCATAAACTACATCTACTGGAATATTCTCTGGTGCAATATCCTGCGACTCTTCTCGCTCTAAATTAACTTCTATCTTATCCCCATCAGTAAGAATAAAATTCATAAAAACTGGCTTTCCATTAACTTTTACTCTATGTTCTTTTCCAGCTTTTTTTATAAATCTACTAGACAACTCCATAATATCCTTTAGATAAACTTTTATTTTAGCCTTATCATGTTCTGTTTCAACTATTCTAGTTAACATACTCATCAAAAAATCTCTCCTACTTTTTCATCATTTCCATGATTAAATAATTTCTTGCCTCAAAAGTAAATGGATGTATTACTTTTTCTTGCTCTACAACAATTTTTATAGTGTTATCAAGCCCTTCTAATACTCCAGCATCTAAATCCCTATATGTAGTCTCTCTAAGATGCTCTACACCTTCATAGTCTCTATTAGGTTCTATATAATCTGCAATGTAAATAATTTTCTCTAAATCAGACATTTCTTTTCTACCTGTGCTGTGAAAATCTATCGAACTTAAAATCTCTTCATCATCAACATTAAAAAGCTCTTCTAATAAAATTGCACCTACAAATCCATGAAGAATCTGTGGTGATGCCTCTTCAATCTCACTAATCTCAAAATTATTTTTTCTAAGAATTTCTTTCTGTTCCTCTATTTTTAATTCCTTTGCTAAATCATGCCCAAGTGCTGCAACCTTAGCCTTTTCTATATCTGCTCCATAAAGCTTTGCAAGACTCATAGCAGTCTCGCAAACTCCTAGAGTGTGTTTATATCTCTTCTCACTTAAATTCTCCTCTAAGTAAGCTTTTAATTTCTCCTCTAACATATTCATTTCACCTCTTAATATAATCAACAATCTAATCTTCACTAATTATATCAATTTCTTAACATAATGTGAAATAAAAAAACCACACTTTAGTTTAGCTAAAGCATGGTTATCTTTTAAATTATCTTCTTCCTTGAACTGGAAGTTCAATAACTGGTTTCTTTGATGATTCTTTGTATATTACAAGCTTACTTCCGATAGCTTGAATTCCTTCACAACCGATAGCTTCACATAACATATCTGAAACTTCTCTAGCTGATAAACCACTGTTCTCAAGAACTTTTATCTTGATTAACTCTCTTTTTTCTAAAATATCCTCAACTTGCTTTACGAAGTTATCTTCAACTCCATTTTTTCCAACTTGGAATACACAATCCATTTTATTAGCCATTCCTCTTAAGAATGCTCTTTGTTTAGTTGTTATCATAAAAATTTCCCTCCTTTAAATTACATTAAGTATTCGAATTCGAAGTTTTTAAGTCTTACTATATCTTCGTCTTCAATTCCCATTTCTCTTAACTCAGCAAATACACCTTTCAATGTAAGAACTCTGTGAAGATGTCTTAATGAATCTGGGTCATTAATATAACTTGACATTAATAATCTATCTACGAAGCTTCCCTCAAGTGAGTAAACATTTTTTCCATTCTCGTTAAGTTTAGTAATTTCGTATGTGAATTTCTTATCTTCTGGTATATATCTTTCATCTTCTTCAATGTAAAGCTCTTTAACTGGTATAGTAGCAAGAACTCTTGCCATTTCTTTCATAACTTCTTCTACACCTTGGTTAGTAGCAGCTGACATTTTGAATACACTTTCAAATCCCATAGCTCTAACTTCTTTTTCAAAGTTCTCGTATACTTCATCATCAAATAACATATCTGATTTATTAGCAACAACAATTTGAGGTCTATCCCAAAGTTTTATACTATAATTTTTAAGTTCATCATTGATTTTCTTAAAATCTGCAACTGGATCTCTACCTTCAACTCCTGAAATATCAACTATATGAACTAAAAGTCTAGTTCTCTCGATATGTCTTAGGAATTCAAATCCAAGTCCAACCCCTTCTGATGCTCCCTCTATAATTCCTGGGATATCAGCCATAACGAATGGTGTTATTCCTTTAGCAGCAACAACTCCAAGGTTAGGTTTAAGTGTTGTAAAGTGGTAGTTAGCGATTTTTGGTTTAGCTTTAGTAACAACAGATAATAATGTTGATTTTCCAACATTCGGGAATCCTAAAAGTCCAACGTCAGCTAAAAGTTTAAGCTCAAGAGTTATTTCCATCTCTTCTTGTGGCATTCCTGGCTCTGAGAAACTTGGTGCCTGTCTTGTAGAAGTACAGAACTTAACGTTTCCTCTTCCACCTCTTCCACCTTTACATATAACTATCTTATCATCTGCATGTGCAAGATCTGTTATAATTTTATTTGAGTTAGTCTCTCTAATTATTGTTCCCATAGGTACTTCAATAATTAAATCTTTACCATCTCTTCCGTAACATTTTGAACCCTGACCGTTCTTTCCATCTTCAGCTACGAACTTTTTGCTATATTTAAAATCTAATAATGTTGTGATTTGCGAATTAACTTTGATGATAACATCTCCACCAGCTCCACCATCTCCACCATCTGGTCCACCAAGTGGTATGTACTTCTCTCTTCTAAATGAAATTGATCCATTTCCACCGTTACCTGACTTAACCAAGATTTTGGCTTTATCTATAAACATTTACTCACCCTCTCTTCTTTTTGTATTTATATATATATATTAACACCCAAACGTAGAAATTAAAAATCTCTTTATTTGTATTTTATCCTATATATAGTGTTTAAAACCTATTTCTAGTTTAATTTATAATAAAATTCTAAAAAAGCACCCTAGTGCTAGGGTGCTTTTTATTTAAGAATAAAAATTATTCAGCTATCTCTATTATAACAGGGTACACTGAAACTTTCTTTCTATCTCTTCCAAGTCTTTCGTATTTAACAACTCCGTCTACTTTAGCGAATAAAGTATCGTCGCCACCTCTACCTACGTTATTACCTGGGTGGATTTTAGTTCCTCTTTGTCTTACTAAGATGTTTCCGCCTAAAACGAATTGACCGTCTGCGCATTTAACACCAAGTCTTTTTGACTCAGAATCTCTACCGTTCTTTGTACTACCCATTCCCTTTTTGTGAGCGAATAATTGAAGGTTCATGATTAACATTATATTACACCTCCTCTTTTTTATAATCTATATATTCACAACGTTTCTTATATCCAAAACTTTGCTCAATGCTTAGAATCACACTCTCTAAGCTTTTTTCAAATGTCTTTAACAACACTTGAGCTTGATTTATTTCATCATCACTGAATCCATTTAAATCAACCTTTAAATAACCATCACTAACTTCATAATTTACATTTAGCTTTAACACCTCATCTAAACCAATGATGGCACTTTGAGATAACACAGATACAGAATTGCATACCATGTCATAAGCCTCTCCAGCCAAAATCATATCCCTCTCGCGAAGTGCATGATTTTTTATAGTGAAAGAAATTATGTTATTTCTTTTTTCTTCAATTCTAATCTTAATCATAATTATTAAGCTTCGATCTTTTCAATAACTAATTTTGTGTAAGGTTGTCTGTGTCCATTCTTTCTTCTATAGTCCTTTTTAGGCTTGAATTTGAATACCACTACTTTTTTCGCTTTCCCTTGAGCTAATACTTTAGCTACAACTTTAGCACCTTCAACAACTGGTGTACCAACTTTGATCTCACCATCTTTAGCAACTGCAAGAACCTCAGTTAATTCAACTGTTGCCTCAACTTCAGCTTCAAGTTTTTCAACGAATAATACGTCTCCCTCTTGAACTCTGTATTGCTTTCCACCTGTAGTAATTACTGCGTACATAATAACACCTCCTCATAACGGTCTCGCCACTTAAGGTACAAGTAAACTTGTTTAAAAAACCTATTCGTGAGCGGTTTACAAAGGAAATTGTATCATAATCACTAACCCTTGTAAAGCAAATTCTAATATTTTTCGATATTCTTTACCAAGAAATCTTTAACATTTTCGATTTGATTTTTAAATAGTAAAGGTTCAACTTTATAAAACTCATCAAACGCCTCAAAAGTAAGGTAAATATTAAGGTCTAAAGCATTTATTTCCTTTAAAAACCTAAATATATCCTCTTTCACATCATTCTCATATATTTTATTTAAAGTTATATGAAAATCTTTAACACCATTTTCTAAGTCCCATCTTAAAATTTCATTTTTTATAAGTAAATATATATATGATAATTTAAGAATAACGCTCTGTCCTTTACACCTACTACACTTCTCTTCAATAAAATCGTATATACTTTTACCTCTTCTAGCTCTTGCTATTTGAACAAGTCCAAGTTCTGTAAAATCATACACTTTTGACTTTTGCTTATCTTTTGAAAGCTCTTTCTTTAATATATTTATAACTTTCTCTTTAGCAAGTTCATTATAACTTTCTATAAAATCTATAACTATTATCCCACTAATATTTCTAAGCTTAATCTGTTTTGCAATTTCCTTAGCAGCCTCTATGTTAGTTATATCAGCTGTTGTATTGTCTCTTGAGCTCGAACTATTCTTAGCTGAGTTTATATCAATAGCATACATAGCCTCTGTCTTTTCAATAACTATATTTCCACCACATTTTAAGTTAACTTTATTGTTTCTAAGACTTAATATAGATTTTTCTATACCAGACTGGGCAAACAAAGTTGTCATATCATTATGTAGTTCAATATTAATCTGTGAATCTACAAAAACTGATTTCATAAGTTCAAAATCAACCTTACTATCTAAAACTATTCTAGTTGTTTCATCATTTATAAAATCTTTTTTTATTCTATTCATCAAACTATTATTATCATAAAGCTTTCCTGGTTTTAACTCATACTTACACTTTTGAACTAATTTTAGATATACTTCATAAAGTTCTTTAAGTTCTTTTTGAATTTCATATATACCAGCATTTTCAGCCTTAGTTCTAATAGTTACACCTATCTCTTCTGGTTTTTCTAATAATGATTTGATTTCTTTTTCAAAGCCTCTATTTTTTATCTTTCTAGAAATAACTAAAGATTTATGTCTTGTCTCAACAACTAAATAATTTCCTGCTATTGAATAAACATTTGTTACCTTAGCTGCTTTTTTTCCTATCTCTTCTTTTAAAACTTCAACTACAAGTTCATGTCCTACTTTAAGAGTTTCACTCATCTTTTTATCTAAAGACATATAAGCATCTTTTTCATACCCAATATCAATAAAAGCTGCATTAATACTCGGAACAATCCTCTTTACTATACCTTTGTACAACTCACCTGAAACTGGCTCATTATTATTTTCTTCTATATAACATTCTGTAAGTTCTTTATTCTCTTTTATAGCTAATCTTAATATATTTTCTCTTCTCTCAATAAATATTTCTCTCATCATTTCGCCTTCAATCTAATCTATATATTTATATAAAGGTACTAGCACATCATCCTTATACCCATACATCTCAGTTCTTTTTATATCTATAAAAGCATCCTCTACTACATTCCTTGTATTTTTTCTTATAAAAGTAGCTAATAGTGATGGTGAAAGTGTTTCTCTACTTCCACAACTAATTAATGTATCTATAATTAGTGTTTTCTCCTCTATTCTATATGAAAATTCTTTTATAAATGGTTTAATATCAGTAAGTTTTTCACTTTTTTTTGTTTTTTTCATAGTATTATATTCTGACATTTCATCTAACAACTTCATATCTTCAACTAAATCTTTTGTATCAACATATCTTATTTTCATAACATATGTTGCTGCATCTAAAAGAGCCATAGCTGAGGGTAATCTTCTAACATCCCTTATAACGGGACTTTTTGAAGCTTCTAAAAACTTAATATCCCTAGCTGAATTCTCATTAAGCTTTTCTAAGACGTAATCACACTCTAAATCCTCATGAAGATATAAATCAGCATAATCACCTTCTGAGTGAACTCCCACCGAAAGTGGTAATGCAATTACAAATGCCATATGAGGGTTATACCCCTCAGAATACTCAACAGGAAGTTCTGCTCTTCTGCCCACCTTTTGAACTGTTCTTAGTAAATCAAGATGTGAGATAAACTTTAAACCTTCACCTTTAGTAAATTTAATTAAGTATCGCACCCTCAAAACACTTCCCTTCTTTAAAGTTTACATTTATTCCACAACCAGTACAACCTTCTCTACAATTTTTTGTAAGTGATGCTGTCTTAGCCTTTTCATTTTCTTTTATTAAATAACTTCTATTTACTCCAATATCTATAAAGTCCCAAGGTAATATTTCATCATAATCTCTATCTCTAAACACATAAAAATCTATATCTATTCCTAGTTCTTCTACAACTTCCATCCATAATTTATAGTCAAAGAATTCACTCCAACCATCAAATTTAGCCCCTCTCTCATAAGCTCTAAATAATACATCACAAATTTTTCTATCACCTCTAGCAAATATAGCTTCTATTAGTGATGTTGTTTGTGAGTGATAATTATATTTTATAGCCTTTGTCTTAAGAGCACCTTTTACAGCCTTAATCTTTTCAATAACCATCTCTTTTCGTTCCATAGGAGCCCATTGGAATGGTGTGAAAGGTTTTGGTATAAGTATAGATGTGCTTAAATTGATTTTTAAACCTTTACTTCTTATAGATTTATCTAACCCATAAAACTCAGCTGCTATCTTCTCTGTAAGCTTCCCAACAGCCTCTGCATCCTCTATATTTTCATAAGGAACCCCAAGTATAAAGTAAAGCTTTAATGCATTCCAACCGTATTCAAACGCATTTCTAGCTGCCTTTAATATTTTTTCTTCTGTTAACCCTTTATTTATAACATCTCTCATTCTTTGAGAACCTGCTTCTGGAGCAAAAGTTAAACCTGTTTTTTTAACTTTTTGTATCTCTCTTAAAAGATCAACCGAAAAAGCATCAACTCTTATTGATGGTAAACCTATACTTGTTTTAGTATCACTATGTTCTGCAATAAGATCTGTTACAAGACCTTGAATATCTGAATAATCACATGTACTTAATGATACAAGTGAAATGTCATTATATCCTGTTGCCTTAAGCATAGTTCTTGCTTGTTTTATCAGTGTAGCTCTTGTTTTTTCTCTAACCGGTCTATAAATCATACCTGCTTGGCAGAATCTACACCCATTTGTACACCCTCTAAATAATTCTAGCACAACTCTATCATGAACTATTTCACTATAAGGTACTACTAGCTTATCTGGGAATGGTACTTTATCTAAATCCGTTACTATTCTCTTTTTAACTCTTGCTGGAACATCATCATATTTAGGTTTAAACTCTTTTATTGTTCCGTCTTCATTGTAATAAACCTCATAAAGCGAAGGAACATAAATCCCTTGAATTTTTGAAGCTGCTCTTAAATATTCTTCTCTATTAAAGTTATCTTTCATCTGCATATAAAGGTCTAGTAAATCATTTATAGCTTCCTCACCTTCACCAAGTTGAATGATATCAAACACATCATATATAGGCTCTGGATTGTACGCACAAGGTCCTCCACCCATAACTATTGCATCATCATTCTTTCTTTTAGATGCTCTGATTGGAACTCCTCCCATATCAAGCATATTAAGTATGTTTGTATAACTCATTTCATATTGAAGCGTAAATCCTAAAAAATCAAATTGGTCTAATGAATCTTTTGCCTCTAATGCATATAAAGATATATTATTTTTTTTCATTCTCATTTCCATATCTGGCCATGGTGCATATACCCTTTCGCAATATGTATCTTCTCTTTCATTTAAAGTATGATATAAAATTCTTGAACCAAGATGTGACATCCCAACTTCATAAACATCTGGGAAGCAAAATGCGTAACGCATTTCTACATCTTTAGGATTTTTTAATACTTCATTTAATTCTCCACCTATATATCTTGATGGTTTTTCAACTTTACATAAAATGTCATCTGTTATTCTAACCATTAAAGTCCTCCTGCAAACTAAGTTTAAAAGAAAAAAAGAAGTACATAAGATATACTTCTTTTTAATTCATTTAATTGTATCATAAATATTTATATTAACCAATCAAAAAACTATTTGATAACACGCTTATAGTACTCATCTAATCGCATGTTACCCTCTTCTTTTAAAAGCTCAACAATTTCATCTTCCCGTAGTTCATATAGAAATTCCATCTTCTCATTCAAAACATAAAATGTATTAAATTTATCACGTTCTATCATACTCAAAAGTGTGATGAAATCTTCTTCATAATAAACAGATACATCCCTATTTTCTATATACCTTGTTTCATTAAACCTTTTTGCCTTACTAATTATTTGATCTAGAACTATATACATTGTTCTTTCCTTAGTTGTGTAAGTTGTATAAACCATAAACACCCCAATAATAAATAAATTAATACTCATAATGTTTATAAACACTAACATCGCACCTATCATTGCAATCATAACTGAAATTATAAAGCTAATAATTATTCCTATTTTATGTGCCTTCTTGTACATATAGAATTTACTCAAAATGGCCCTTAATACTTTCGCTCCATCTAAAGGATATGCTGGTATAAGATTCATAAATCCTAATACAAAATTCACCTCAAATATACTTCTAAATATATTTTCTTGACCATAAAATAACATAATGCCTAAAGAAACAATTGCTGTAATGATATTAAAAAACGGTCCTGCTAAACATATCAATATTTCATCATTTATTCCAAGCCCTTCATAATCCTCAATTTCAAGCGTTGCTCCTAATGGATGAACTTTAAAATTAATAATATTACTACCTAACTTTTTAGCTACAAGATAATGTGAAAATTCATGAAGTACTATAAATAGAAAAGCCCATAATAATTTATTTTCTAAATCAAGTAAAAAAAATACTAAAAACTGCGGTATAATCCACTTACTAATTTTTATAACCTTCACCTCTATTTGATAAAGTCCACATACTTCCTCGGTGTTACAAATTTATCATTTTCCTTAATTTTAAACACTATATCCTTAGTTTCCTTTATCTCTGCAATTTTTTCTCCTTTTTTAACCGCCTGTCCCTTAACATAATCTAACTCAGGTAAGTTATAATAAAAAGTCCTCATATCATCACCATGGTCTATAACTAAAAAATAACCTTCTGCATTTTCACCAATAGTTTCAACTACGCCTGATAACGCACTAGCAATTATCTTATACTTGCATGAAAGAACCAAACCTTCCTCACTCTTAGCTTTAACCTGCACTCCATTTAAAGCACTTACAAACTTACTATATCTATCATCACTTTTAACTTTCTCCACATTTTCATCATTTAGAACAAATGATGTCGGAGCTACACTTGTTTGTATTGCATCTTCAGCAATTTCCTTTTCTAATTCTTTATCAATTTCCTTTTTTGCATTAGCTTTTGCATCGTCACTTTTTACTATTCCAATCCCATTACTTTCTACAAAACTCATAGCTTTATTATAGAGTTCTTTCCCTTGGTCTGTTTGTGCAAATTTGTATATTCCAAAACCACCTAAAATTAATACCGGTATCGTTAGTGCAATGATAGCCCCTTTTAGCTGATTCCCACCAGAATTTTTTCTCCCACCATTTCTTTGATATAAATCTTCGTAATCAAAATCATTTTCTCGCTCTCTACTTTTATCTCCTGAGTCTATTTTTTTATAATAATTTTCATATATTTTATCATACTTACCCATTTCACCATCACCTGTTTATCTTTTTTTATTTTAGTGTACATATTTTTCCTTAACTATATATATTTAAGTTTTATTCTTATTAGAACTATTCGATAAACTGATAATTTTTATTTGTAAAGCAAAAAGGACACTCCTTTTGGAGTATCCTCTTTTTTTAGAAATTCAATTTATTTTTTCTCATACTTATATTTAAAACAAGTCCAAGAGTCATAAGTGTTGTAAGTAATGAACTTCCTCCATAACTTACCATCGGCAAGGTGATTCCGGTTATAGGCATTAGCCCTATTGTCATTCCTATATTTTGTAATATAGCAAATATGAAATAGGAGGCTATTCCTACACAAATCACCCGACCAAATACATCTTTTGACTTTCTTGCAGTATCAATTATCCCTGAAATCAACAAGAAGTATAGTACAAGAAGTACTATCGCTCCAAGAGTTCCCCAATGTTCACCTATTACAGTGAATATAAAGTCAGTTTGTCTTTCTGGTACAAACTCCGCTGCATATCCTCCACCTTTTACATTCATCTCAGGCCCAATTCCAAAGAATCCTCCTGATCCGATACCAATCATAGATTGATTAAGTTGAAGGTTAATTCCAAGCTCATCTCTTTCAGGGTGCATAAATCCTACAAGTCTTGCTTTTTGATAATCCTTAATGAAACCTGAGTTCCATACTAATACTACTGTCACTGCCATTATTGCAAAACCACTAAGTATAACTTTCATGTTTAAGCCCATGCAGAAGTAGATTCCTAGAACCATAAAGAAACAAACTAAGGTCATACCCATATCTGGTTGAACTATTATAAGTGCCATTGGTATACCTGCGTATATTGTACATCTTATAAAGTTCTTGAAACCATTTATATTCCCATCAGTCTTTTGAAGTTGCTTACCAATCATCATTATCATGGCAATCTTCGCAATTTCTGACGGTTGAATACTTACAGGTCCAAGCTCAATCCATCCTCTAGCTCCATTAACAACTGTTCCTATAAATCTTGTTATAAATAACAGAAATACAGAAAACCAATAAAATATTTCAACATAATCGTATATTACAGTGTAATCCCAAACAAGCATAATATACATAACCACAAGTGATACTAAAAAGAATATCCCTTGCTTCATTGCATAATCAAATCCCCACTGGTTATATGTGGCAAGGTATATGTTGAATATTCCAAAGCAAGTTATTAATAGGGCTGTGAAAAGAACTGACTTATTCATCTCTCTCCATAATCTTGGATCTAGTTTTAATTTTCTAAACATAGATAACCCTCCAAACCTTGTCTTTATCTTCTTAAAGAATCCTACTTGATAATATACATTGATTCTTTAATTTTTACAAGTTTTATTTTAAAGGCCGACCTATCTCCCTCTCAAATTTTTGATTGGAATATTAGCTATTAATGATGGTGTTGTTCCTTCTAAATCTGCCGACTTAGTAACCGCTATATCAATATCACTATCATCTATATCTACATACTTAGCTAATACTTCAAATATTTCATGCTTTATTTTTTCTAACGTCTCTGGTGATAGCTCACCTCTGTCATGTATCAATATAAGTTTCAACCTATCCTTTGCTACCTGCTTTGGTGAAGGCTTACTATTAAAAAATTTAAACAAAGCTGCTCAATCCCCCTTAACCTTTCTTCTTAAATAATTTTTTTATTGAATTAAAAAATCCTTCAGATTCAACTTTTAATTCTAAGAAAGGTACTTTTTCCCCTGTAATTCTTCTTGCTATATTAGTAAAAGCTTTTCCAGCAAGAGAGTCCTTATTTAAGACTATCGGTTCACCCTTATTTGTTGAAACTGTAACACCTTTATCATCCGGCACAACACCTTGTAATTCAACTGATAACACTTCTAAAATATCAGGTATATCTAGCATATCTCCATTTTGTGTCATTTCTGGATTAAGTCTATTTATAATTACTTTATGATCTTCAAGACCTTTAGCATCAAGCTTTCCAATTACTCTATCAGCATCTCTTACAGATGTTATTTCTGGATTCACAACAATTACTGCTCTATCAGCCCCAATTACTGCATTTTCAAACCCTTGTTCAATACCCGCTGGACAATCTATTAAAACATAATCAAAATCTTCTTTAAGTTCTGTTATAAGGTTTAACATTTGATCTGCACTTATATCATCCTTGTCTCTTGTCTGTGCTGTTGGCAAAAGACAAAGTTGTGGGAATCTTTTATCCTTTATTAAAGCTTGCTTAGTTCTACATTTCCCATCTAAAACATCCATTATTGTATATACTATTCTATTCTCAAGACCCATTAAAACATCTAAATTACGAAGACCTGTATCTCCATCAATAACTACAACCTTTTTCCCTAAGGCAGCTAACGCTGTACCAATGTTAGCTGTCGTTGTAGTTTTCCCAACGCCACCTTTTCCAGATGTTACTACTATAGATTCTCCCATATTAAAATTACCTCCACTACTTGTTGTATGTATATTTGTTTGGAAGATATGGCTCAACTATCATACAGCCATCCTTCAATTTTGCTACCTCTGGATAGCTTGGTTTTTCAAATTCATCAGGTGAAATCGTCATTACACCCGCTATTGATAGCACTTCTGGTTCAAGTGAAAATGCTGAAATTATGGCATTTATGTTCCCATTATTTCCTGCAAAAACTCTACCCTTAATACTTCCAAACACAGCTATATTACCATTTACAATTACTTCTGCTCCATGATTTACATCACCTATTATCACAATATTTCCTGAATAACTAATACTCTGTCCACCTCGAACTGATTTTCTTAAAAACTTTGTTCTCCCCTCGTATACCCCTTGAAATAACTTGCTTTCTTTTTCTTCTTTATCAGCAAAAATGCAATCTTGTATCATAATTTCATCAAACAAGGAATCTTTAAGTTTTGACATTTGTCTATCGCTTATATGCTTTAAGTCAGTTGTTATAGTAAGCGTTGCACCTTTATAAAAGCGTTTTCCTACACTTAACTTTTCTATAAGTGCTTCTAACATCTCTTCAAAGTCTGCAAATTTATCCATATTTATGATAGCATTTATACCATCTTTGTTCCCTTTTATCATTATACTCTTTTGCATAATAATTCTAACCTCCAACTAAGCATACAATTTAATCAAGTTAAAATTCATTTAATTTTAACGCATATACTTATTATATAAGGTATTATCGACTTATTAAAGTATTTATTTTAACATATTTCAAATATTTAATACATTTTGTCCTATATTAACTTATTTTTTACATTTTTTCTTATTTTTAGCCTTAATATGCACATTTTTTCTTCATTCTGTTCATATTCTCATAAATTTGATAATACTTTTTTTAATAAGTTTAAGTTTTGAAATTTTAAAAATCAAAAAACTACTAAAATTTTCATTTTAGTAGTTTTAGGTTTATCTTTAATTTATTAGTTACCTTCTGGTTTCTTATTTATTTCAGTTTTTTGATTACCTTCTGGTTTTATTTCAGTTTCAACTTTTCCATCAATATCTGTTCCTGTTAAACTTTCTTCAACTGATTCTGGTTGATTTTTATAAAATACTCCATCATCCTTAAAATCCTTACTATCTGGATATAACGTATATGTGTATGGCTCACCATTTTTCCCTTCTGTTCTTGGTGTATATCCTGGTGCTATTTCTTTAATTTGCTCTCTGAAGTAAGTTTCATAAATTGCCCTTGCAACTATTGCAGAATTTCCTCCACTTACTCCATCATAAATAACAACAAAGACTGCTATTTCCGGTTTATCAACTGGTGCAAATGAAAGATATGTTGAATATGGCTGTCTTCCATACTCTTCTTGATCTGCTTTTACAGTAACTGTACCTGTTTTACCAGCTGTTTCTATCGGGAACCCTGAATATAGAAAAGCTCTTCTTCCCGTTCCCTTCTCACCTTCGTTAGTTAGCTGCATTCCATCTTTAATAAGATTAAGAGTACTATCACTAAATTCCACCGTATTTAAAACTGTTGGTTCTATTTCTTTTATAAGTTCTCCTGTTGATGTTGTAATTTTATCAACCATATTAACATCATATCTTGTTCCACCATTCGCGATGGTTGCTATTGCACTAGCCATTTGGAGTGGTGATAAAACTGTATCCCCCTGCCCAATTGATGCACTGGCCATATTACCAGCATTTACAACTTGATATTTAATATTAAATTGTATCCAATTCCATATTTCTAGTGAAACAACTTCAAAATGTACTTTTAAATCTGAAGTTTTTTGTTTAACATTTTCTTGATATTTAGGAGAGTTATCATAAATTTTTCTTAGAATCCCCTCTATCTTAGTTCTAAATTCTTTTTCTGAACCTGTTTCTGCTTTTGATTCTATTTTATCAATTTCAGCTTGTACAACTCCTTTTAGTTCACTCTTTGCTTCTTTTAATGTTTTAGAATCTTTTTCATTCTTTTCTATATCTACTGGAGTAAAGCTTTGATTTCCACCAGCTAACTTTCCACCCTCAAGACCTGAAACAAGTTCCCACATTGAGAATGTTTTAAACTTATCTTTTGAACCATCAAAATTATATACATCACCTGTTCTTTCCGCTATTTCAATCCCTGTCCCTGCTACTGCATTTTCATCATTAGGATTTGTTCCAAGCCCTAAATCCCAAGCATATTTAGCAATACTGTTGAAACCTTCTACACTTCCACTATATTTATAATAAAGTTTAACCGCAATATCATAAAAATATGAGTTACAAGATTGTGCTAAAGCTTCTTTAACAGTAACTGTTCCATGGACTCCATTATCCTTTGGTGTATCAATTAAACTGCTATACTTAGTGAATTGTTTAGCTGAATTTAATACTACATGATCATTTATTGAAGTTCCACTATTTACAACACCTTCTTCTAGTCCTACTAAAGCTGTTATAGGTTTAAATGTAGACCCTGGAGGTAATAGTCCCATCGTTGCATAATTAAACATTGACTTTGGATAAATATCATTTGGATCTTGTCTGTTTCCCTCTGCATCTTTTGGGAATAATTCATCCATAGTTTTTCTAATTCCTGATTTTCTTATATACTCTTCACCAAATGTATCCAAATCTGGTGCTATAAGATTTTCTGCTACATCACCATCTATTTTTCCTGATGCAAAAATCTCTGGATTATATGATGGATAACTGGCCATTGCTAATACATCACCAGTATTAACATCAAGTGCAACTGCTGCTCCTCTTGAGGCATTCCCCCCTTTTTCTATAGTTTGTATATAATTAATTTGTGTTTCTAACATTTTTTCAGCTGAATACTGTATATCCTTATCTATTGTTAAATGTACATTATTTCCAGGTGTAGTCTGCATTCTATATAAATCTTCTCTTGGCCTTCCTTCTGCATTAACTTTAACCGTTCTACCACCTTTTGTACCTTTTAAAACATTCTCATACGCCGACTCAATACCAGCCATTCCTATAAGATCTGTTGATAAGTCATATCCTCTTGACTCATACTTTTCTTGACTAGCCCCTGGTATTGCTCCCATATACCCAAGGAAGTTTGCCCCAAGTTCTTCATATGGATAATGTCTTACCGGTTCAAGTGCTATGTCTATTCCAACTAAGCTATTTAGCTTTTGATATAAAATAAATGCTGTATCTTTACTAACTGCGGGTGCGATAGTTACAGGTTTAAATCCTGAGAAACTTTGCATTTTCATAGCATCTTTAATAATCATAAACTGTCTTATTTCTACAAGTGATTTTTCTTTAACTAAATCATTTGTTACTTTTTGCCCTCTTGCTATTTTCCCCTCAAAAGTATCTTCATTTCCTGTATTATATCTTTCCTTAATGCTCTCTCTAAGTTTCTTATCTTCAGCTTTTGACAAATCAATATCTCTATCTTTATATTCTGTCAAAAGTTGTTCCATCTCATACTTATTTACTAAGTAGTAAAACATTTGCTCTGGCGTAACCTTATATATCTCTGTTTCTATTGCTTCTATTTGCTCATCTGTAAGATCTGTTTTTACTTTTGGATAAAGTTTCTTTTGTAATTCATCAAATATACCTTTATCTTTTTTAAATCTTAACTCTGCTGCTTTATTATTTTCATCAGTTTTAAATCCAAAATCAAATATTATATTACCCTTGTCATCAATATTCAAATCAAATTTGTCTAATATCTCTTCATTATTCTTATTCATTATATCTAAGAAAACTTCCATAGTCCTATAAAACCCTTCTTTAGAACTTTCAGTTTCTGTAAAAGTAGCTATATATGTTTGTTTGTTTGTTGCTAAAATATTCCCATTTGAATCATATATTTTTCCCCTTGGAGCTTTTTCTGCCACAAATCTCATAGATCTTGTGTCTGCCTTCTCCTTAAAATCCTCATATTTAAAAACTTGAAGGTATGTAAGTCTGAGTACTATTACTGTAAATAACCCCGCTACTAATCCCTTCAATACTGCAAATCTTGTAAAACTATTTTTTCTCTTATTGATAGCCAATACTTCATCCCCCTAACTTTATAGCCACACTACTTCTTAATTTATATTATATATCTATATTGCCCATATTTTCCTTTTATTTAAGAAAATACACAAAAAGTTAAAAGACTATCAAGTTTCTTCATTAAAACTTGATAGTCTTTTAATATTTATATATATTTTTTAGTCATTCCCACTTTTCGCTAGTCCATTCATCGCGTCTGTTGTTTCTTTATTGCTCACAACAGAAGTTATAGGTTGAGTATTAGTTGTACTAGCACTAGCTGTTACTTTGCTCGCTGTTTGAACTTGTGAATTGTCAGTAATATTTGGTAATGGTGGATTTAAACTATAAGTATATTGTGGTCCATCCCCCCAGAATATTGGGTACGCTGCATTAGTATAAGCTTTATATTTAGGATCAGTTTTTTTAATTTGATCTCTAAAATAAGTTTCATAAATAGCTCTTGCTACCGGCGCTCCTATATCCCCATGAAGACCATTATATATAATTACCGCAACTGCTATTTGTGGATTTTTAACAGGCGCATATGAAATATATACTCCCCACGCCCCTCTTCCAACAGAATGCTCATTAGCCATTAATGAAGCTGTACCAGTTTTACCTGCTGTTGGTATTGGGAAGTTTCTAAAATCATAACCAAAGTCAACGTCTGCTGTACCTTTAATTTGGTTATTAACTGCCCACATTCCTCTTTTGATCATATCATAATCAGATTGTGGAAGATTTACTTTATCTAATACAGTTGGTTTTGTTTGTTCAATAACTTGACCTGTTGATGAAGTTATCTTATTTACAAGATTTAATTTATATCTTGTACCACCGTTTGCAATAGTAGCTACATAAGATGCTATTTGAACCGGTGTAAATTCACTAAGCCCTTGTCCAATCGCTGCATATCCAAGCTGTGCTGGAGTTGTAATAGTAGTATACATTGTATAAACTATCCAATCATTTACCGCTTGTGCAGTAGCCTTTAAATCACTCATGCTTGTAAGCTTAGGATTGGCCTTCATAGCTTTTGCAATTGATGCCTGTGCCTCTGGAGAAACTTTATAGAAAGCTTCTAGAGCTCCTGTTAGTTTATTTACAAAAGCAATTTGATTTGGAGTACTTCTTATATCTTCAAAACCAATATCATTTAATTGATTTGTTATTATATCCATAATATTTGCTTTAGCTGTCGCTAACTCTTTCGAATCACTTGAATTACTTTCAATATTTAAAGGTGCAAATCCTAAATTCACCGCTGGGAATTGTCCTTTTTGTAAATCTGAAACAAGAGTCCATCTTGAATAGAATATTGAATTTTTCTTAAAGTCATTAAAGTTATATGTGTTACCAAAATTCTCTGGAAGCGGTATTCCAGTTCCTGCTGTCTGATTACTTCCTGGCATTGTACCAAGACCATATTTTGCTGCATATTCAGCTAAAATATTAAGAGCTGAAACTGATTGATTGTATTTGTAATACATTTTAGCTGCCATATTGAAGAAATAAGTATCACTAGAAACTTCAATAGCCTTCCATAAGTTATCAACTCCATTATTTTCCCAGTCCTTTGGAAGATCCGCACCAAATATATTTGGTTTTGCATCATAATAAGTTGAGTTTGGACCACCAAAGTCTGAAATTGTATATGTTGCATTTGTGGCACCAGTTTCTAGTGCTGCTGTTGCCGTCGCAATTTTAAATGTAGACCCTGGAGGCACTAGCCCCATTGTAGCATAGTTAAATAATGGTTTAGGAAGTACACTATATTTATCTTCTCTTGTTCCATTTGGCTGTACTGGGAACATTTGATTTAAAGTTTTGTGTATTCCTGATTGGTCAATAAATTGTTGTCCAAGTTTTGCAACGTCAGGGTTAAAGTATTGATTAAATACTTTTTGACTTATCTTTCCTGTTGCAAAGTCATTTGGATTATATCCTGGTAAACTTGCCATAGCAAGAATATTACCGTTATTAGGATCCACAGCTACAACTGCTCCCATTTTAGCATCCTGACCATATGGCATGTTATGTTGAATATACTCCATTTGATTTTCCAAAGCTTTTGTGGCTGTATATTCTAAGTTCGTATTAATAGTTGTATATACGTTATCTCCTGGTGTAGCTTGTAATGTATAAAGGTTACCTATTTTTTGCCCTGCTGCATTAACCTTAACCATAGATCCACCAGTTGTTCCTCTTAGAACATTTTGGTATGCAGACTCAAGTCCTGCAACCCCTACAAGATCAGTTGAAACATTATATCCTTGCTCTTCATATTTATTTGCCTCACTTGATGGGATTTTTCCCATATAACCAATAACATGTGATGCAAGTGTTCCATAAGGATAATATCTAATTGGTGTCTCAACTATACTTACCCCTGGAAGTTGTGCTTGTTGTTGATCAAAAACAAATGCTAATGTTTTACCTATATTTTGAGCTATCACAACTGGTTTAAACCCAGAATAACTTTGTAGCTTCATAGTATCTTTAACAAGCATAAAGTTTCTAATATCAGTTAAACTATATTTTTGTAACAATTGATTTGTTATAGCTTCACCTGACATTTTTTGTTCAGCTTTAGTAAAGTTTTCTTGCTCTGTCGGTGTTAATGTTTTACCTATATTAAGCATATTATATAAACCATACTGTTTTACTAAATCATCAAACGCCTCTTTAGCACTGTATGTTGATAATATTTTATTTACCTGTGCTGTTTGTGACGGAGTGAATGTCCCATTATTTTTAGGGAACATTTCATTTTCTATTGGAGCCTCTAGTGCTCTGTTATACATAAATCTTAATTTTAAAGAATCCCAGACTTTTTGATTTGAACTTTCACTTACTGAAAATTTAAATACTAATTGTCCTTGTGAATTAACCACAATTGGGAATTTATCCTGAAGTTTTGAAAACTCATTATTCTCTTTTAAAATATTAAAAACAGAATTTATTGTATTATAAAAATCAGTCATTCCTGTCTGTGTTTCTGTAAATTCAAGTGTATACTCTTCTTTGTTTGTAGCTAATAAATTCCCATTTGAACTATAAATATTTCCTCTCGGAGCCGGCTCAGGCATAAATCTAGTTGATCTTATATTCGCCTTAGATTCGAAACTCTGATGCTCAAAAACTTGTAGATAAATAAGTCTACACAATATAAGCGTAAACACTAGTATAGCTATAACTATGATAACACTGTATCTGTCTACCTGCTTTCGATTTCGATTGAATCTCATTTAATCACCTATTTTCTTTAAATTCTAACGAATATAAAACACGACAATTTAATTTAACTCCCCTTTGATTCTATTAATAATTAAAATATCTCACCTAATATTTTAATTAAAATTTTCTATTTTTCATTAATAATATATAACACTATCTAGTTGATTTTAACAATTTACACATACTTAATTATTTAAAATTTATAAACAATGTTATGACATAATTCTTACTTATTAAAATAAAAGAGTGAGGATGCCTATTCTCCTACATCCTCACCTCTTTATAAATTAAATATTTTTTTTATTTATTTGCCTCTGAAGTATTTTCATTAACATTTTGTCCTGTAATTTTAGGCAATGGTGGATTTAATGTATAGTCATAAGGTACTCCTGCCATTGTTTTTGGATGATAATTAGGATACTTTTCTTTAATTTCATTTCTGAAATAAGTTTCATAAATAGCCCTTGCCACAGGCGCTCCTAAATATCCATGAATACCATTAGGCATAACTACCGCCACTGCTATTTGTGGATTCTCAACAGGTGCAAATGAAATATATACTCCTGTTGCTGACCTACCTATGCTATGTTCCTCCGCTTCACTAGACGCAACCTGTGCAGTTCCTGTCTTACCAGCTGAAGGGATAGGGAATCCTTGTTGACCGAATACAAAATACCCAGTACCATGAGGATTATTGTTAACATTATACATTCCTTGTTTGATAAGGTCTAAGTTTTGTTTAGATAGATTTACCTTATCAATTACTTCCGGATTAAATTTTTCAATAACTTGCCCTGTTGGAGCAGTTATCTCATTTACTAAATGAAGTTTATATCTAGTTCCTCCATTTGCAAGTGTTGCAACATATCCTGCAAGTTGAAGTGGTGTAAACTCACTTGTACCTTGCCCAATAGCTGAATATCCTAATTGTGCCGGTGTTGTAATTGTTGTATACATAGTATAAGTTACCCATGCATTAATAGCTCTAGCTGTTGCGTTTATATCATCTTCTAAAGTTACTTTTGGCTCAGTCTTAAGCCATGCATCTACAGAACTTTTTGTTTCTGGTGAAACATCATATAGATTTTTAATAGATTTTTCTAAAGTGTCAGTGAAAGCTTTTTGAGCTTCTGAACTTCTAATATCTTCTGTCCCAATCTTTTTCATTTGACCTGTTATAACTTTTTTCAGATTCGTCTTAGCACTTGCGATTTGTTTTGAATCTTTATCATTTGCTTCAATACTAATAGGAGCAAATTTTATATTTACAGCGTCAAAATGTCCATTTTTAAGAGCTTCAACTAAAGTCCATTTTGAATAAAATATTGAATTACTTTTAAAATCTTCAAAATTATAAGTATTACCAAACTTTTCTGGTATTTCTATTCCTGTACTTGCATTTTCATTTTTTCCTGGCATAGTTCCAAGTCCAAATTTAGCTGCATAATCACCTATTACATCTAAGGCTTTTGTATTTTCGCCAAAATGATAATATAATTTAGCTGCCATATTATAGAAATAGTTATTACATGAAACTTGTACTGCCCTAACTATATTAACAACACCATGGTCAGCATTATCTTTTGGTAAATTATTACCAAATATATTAGGTTCTGCATGATAATATAATGATGGAGAATCTGTTACTGTATAACTAGCATTAGTTACTCCACTCTCTAGTGCTGCTACTGCAGTTACTGGTTTAAATGTTGAACCAGGTGGTGTAAGTCCCATTGTTGCATAATTAAATAGTGGTTTTGGGATTACATCATATTTATCTATTCTATTACCTTTACTATCTTCTGGGAACATTTCATCAACAGTTTTCTTTAATCCCATTGATTTTATAAGTTCTTGCCCCATACTAGTTACATCTGGATTAAAGTATTTTTTTACAACTTCTGTACTTACTTTTCCTGATGCAAAATCATTTGGGTTATAATTTGGTAAACTTGCCATAGCAATAATATTTCCAGTATTAACATCAACTGCTACTACCGCACCTGTTCTAGCATTTTTACCATAAGGTTCATTTTTTTGAATATAATCCATTTGTGTTTGTAGCATTTTAGTTGCTGCATATTGAACATCTGCATCAATAGTTAGGTGAATATTATCTCCTGGGTATGATTCTAGTTGGTATAAAGTACCAACTTTTTGCCCTGCAGAGTTAACCTTAACCATCTGTCCACCGGTTCTTCCTCTTAAAACACTTTCAAAAGAAGATTCTATTCCTGAAACTCCAACTAAATCTGAAGAAACATCATAGCCCTTTTGCTCATACTTATTTGCTTGACTTGCTGGTATAGCTCCCATATATCCTAATACGTGAGAACTAAGTGTTCCATATGGATAGTATCTTACTGGTTTTTTGTCTACATTTATTCCTGGCAATGAACTTAATTTTTGATAAAAGATATAAGCTGTTTTTTCTCCTATGTTTGATGCTATTGTAATAGGTTTAAAGCCTGAATAGCTTTGTAATTTCATGTCATCTTTTATAAGCATAAATTCTCTTATATCACTTAAACTATAAGTTTTTAATAACTCTTTTGTTATATCATTTCCACTCATAGCATTATATTTTTTATCAAAAGCATGTTGCTGTGCACTAGTTAAATTTTTTTCAATATTAAGCATATTGACTAAACCATATTTCTTAACTAAAAGGTCAAAAGTCTGCTCTGGTGTATAAGACATTAGTACCTTATCAACTGCATCCATTTGTTCTTTTGTAAATTTACCATCATTTTTAGGGTAAAGTTCATTTTCGACACTTCCCTCAAGGCCTCTATCATACATAAATCTTAATTTTTGACCATTCCAAAGCTTTGTATCACTCTCATTTACGGAAAAATCAAAATATAATTTTCCTTGCGGATTTATTTTTAAATCAAAATTATCATCAATTTTACTTTCAGCATTATTTTGTTTAAGAATAGTTAATACAGAATTCATAGTATTATAAAAATCCTTCATCCCGTCAGATGTCTTAGTGAATGTAAGCATGTATGATTCTTTGTTTGTAGCAAGCAAATCACCATCTGAGCTAAATATTTTCCCTCTCGGTGCTTGCTCTGGCATAAATCTTGTTGATCTTATGTCTGCTTTAGCCCTTAAATTACTATAATCAAAAACCTGTAAATATAACAAACGTGCTAAAATAGCTCCAAATATTATTAGAGCTATTATTATTAACACCTTAAATCTATTTACAGGTTTTTTCTTCTTATTTTTAAATCTTTTCATTTAATCACCTGTGTTTACCAAATTTCCAAGTTTTCTTCATTAGATTTCTGTTTGTTATTCTTGATACCCAGCTGTACATAACAATTGCCATTACAACATTATATACTACCATTATAAAAATATTTTCTATTGGTACATCTAATGCTAATGACTTACCTATAACTAAAATTATAATAAATTTAACTGCTGTTAGCCCTGCAACAGTTGCCACTGGCATTATTATTCTATTCTTAATTATAGTATCACCTATATAAGCTGCTATTAAACATAGTATTAAATTGATAAGCGCATTTACTCCAAATATATGAGTAAAATAAATATCCTGTAGTATACCTGAAATACTTCCTAATATAATAGCATCCCAGTAACCATTTATTGTTGATACTAAAATAACAAAAACAAATAGTAAACTTGGGTATACGCCTCCGATTCCTAAAAATGGCATTATGCTATTATCTAACACAAATAAAAGTATACAAATAAGGATAAGTACAATTTTCTTCATATCTCTATCCCCTTTGAATTAATATTTTATGCTCCCTCTAGATGCATCTTTAGGAACAACAACTATTACTTGTGTTAAAGTATTGAAATTAGCAAATGGTTTAATTACAGCACTCTTAGAAACTTTAACATTATCAGTTTCTACTGAAGTAACAGAACCTATTCTAATTCCTTGTGGATACACTCCACCTAGTCCTGATGTTAATATTGTATCTCCATCTTTAATTGATGAACTCATTGGTAAGTTATAAATTTTTGCAAGTGGTTCTCTACTTCCAATATCTCTATATCCTCTTACAATTCCAGAAACTTCATTTGTTTCTTCCACAGTTGCTGCAACTGCTGTATTTGAACTTGATATTGTTTGAATTTTCGCCCAATTACTGTGAACCTCTGTTACAATACCAACTAATTCATTACCTGCTATAACTATCATATCTTTTTGTATCCCTGAATCTGCTCCTCTATCTATAACATATCCTGCATAGAAGCTTCCGCCTGATTCTCCTATTATACTAGCGCCAACATAGTTATACTCAGAATGTTGATCTTTAAAATTAAGTTCTTGTTTTAATTGTTCATTTTGTGTTTTATACGTATTATAACCAACTAATTGGTTTTGAAGTTCTATAACTTGTCTTTTTAATTGATCGTTTTCTTCCTTAACATCTGAGAAGTTAGCGAAGAAATCTATTCCACCTTTTACTTTTTCGCCTGCTGTGTATATTACTTTTTGGACTGGATTAAACCCTGCACCAAGTGCTCCAGATATAAAATCCGAGTTTGTTTTTGCTGTATAAATAATTATACCTAAAAATGTAACTGACAGAACTATAACAGTTACTGCCAGTTTACTTTTAAAAAATTTCATCTAAAATTTAGCCTCTTTGTTGCTTAGCAATTAGATCAAACTTTTCTAATGCTTTTCCTGCTCCTAAAGCAACACAGTCTAATGGAGACTCAGCTATGTGAACAGGCATATGTGTCTCGTGATTGATTAAAAGGTCTAACCCTCTTAATGCAGCTCCTCCACCTGCTAACATGATTCCTTTATCCATGATATCAGCGGCAAGTTCTGGTGGTGTTTTTTCTAATGTAGTTTTAATTGACTCTATAATTGCAGAAACTGGCTCTTTTAAAGCGTCTCTGATTTGACCTTCGTTTATTTCAACTATTTTTGGAAGACCTGAAATTAAATCTCTTCCTTTGATTTCCATAACTTCATCTTCTTCACCTTCAACTTTAAAAGCTGAACCAAGTTGCATTTTAACTTGCTCAGAAGTTCTTTCACCAATCATTAAATTATACTCTTTTTTAACATAGTTAATTATTGCTTGATCTAATTCATCTCCAGCAACTCTTAATGATTTACTTGTAACAATACCTCCAAGTGAAACAACTGCAACTTCAGTAGTTCCCCCTCCGATATCAACTATCATGCTTCCTGTTGGTTCATCAACTGGAAGTCCAGCTCCAATAGCAGCTGCCATTGGCTCTTCCATAAGAATTACCTCTCTAGCTCCTGCTTGCTTTGTAGCTTCTTCGATAGCTCTTTTTTCTACTTCTGTTACTCCTGATGGGAAACACACTATAATTCTTGGGCTTGTGAAAGCACCTTTGTTTGTTACTTTATCTATAAACTTTTTAAGTAAAGTTTGTGTTACATCAAAGTCTGCAATAACCCCATCTTTTAATGGTCTTATAGCAACTATATTTCCTGGTGTTCTACCTATCATTTGCTTTGCCTCAGCACCTACTGCTAACGCTTTTTTTGTTACATTGTTTATAGCAACAACTGATGGCTCTCTTAAAACTATACCTTTCCCTTTAGCAAAAACTAAAGTATTAGCAGTTCCTAGGTCAATACCTAAGTCCTTAGTCATTCCTAATCCAAATAAACCCATGTTTATTCCCCTTTCGATTATATAATTCCTTTTTCTTTTAAACTTATAAAATTGTTTTTTCCTAATATAATATGATCCAAGAGTTCGATTCCCATAATCTCACCGCAAGATTTAACTCTTTTAGTAATATTAATGTCTTCAATACTAGGTGTCGGATCGCCTGATGGATGATTGTGACATAAAATTATTGAAGCGGCACTCAGATTTATTGCTTCCTTAAATATCTCTCTTGGATGAACTATCGAACTATTTAAACTACCTTTGAAAATTTCTTTAGTTGATATAATATTATTTTTAGTATTTAAACATAAAAGCCTAACTACCTCTTGTGTGTCCTTAAAAAAATTATGTTCAAGTACACCTACCACATCTTTCGCAGATTTAATCTGCAAACTATCTCTTTTTTCATTAGCAGCTCTACTGTAAAGTTCGCAAGCGGCAATTAGTTGTGAAGCTTTCGCCTCTTTAATGCCCTTAATTTTCATAAGAACTTCAATAGGGGCATTAAATACACCACCTATTCCATTTACCTCTTTTAATAGTCGTTTAGAAAGTTCTAAAGCACTTTCATCCTTTGTGCCCGTTCGTAATAATAGAGCAAGTAATTCAGCATCAGATAATGCCACAACCCCTCTACTTAAAAGCTTCTCTCTAGGTCTTTCATCTTTTGGTATCTGGTATATCTTCAAATTTTGGTTCAAATAAAAACTTCCTTTTTAGATATTTACACCATTAAAAATCCAATGTTTTAAGCACATTATATAATACATTCAAAGGTAATCCCATTACATTATAATAGCACCCTTCTATCTTCTCTACAAAAACTGCACCGAAGTCTTGTATTCCATAAGCACCAGCTTTATCCATTGGACTCCCCGTATCTATGTACTCTTGAATTTCCTTATTAGTAAGCTTTGAAAACTTCACGTCAGTGAATATCGCTTTTTGTATCACTTTATTGTTGATAGTATCAAGAACACATAAACCTGTGTATACTCTATGATTATTACCACTTAAAGCACTTAACATACATTCAGCATCTTTTTTGTCTTTAGGCTTTCCTAATATTTTATTTTCTAGCACAACAATCGTATCCGCTGCAATAACAATAGCTTGCTTTTTAATATTTTGCGCAACTTCATTTGCTTTGCACATTGCTAATTCTTTCACATATGATTCTACCTCTCCATTGAACTCAATACTCGCTTCATCGAATTCAGAAACTACTATTTCAAAATCTTTTACAATCTTCGACAATATTTCTTTCCTTCTTGGAGATTGTGACGCTAAAATTATAGACATATCAAAAACTCGCTCCTATCATTAGAATATGAAATAGTACTTTTTTTAACAAAAATCAACCTAAAATCCTATTTTCTTTATCATCCTATATAGTTTAACATTTATTATTTTTATGCACAAGCATAAAAAGTTCTTTACTAAAAATTTTAATATATAATTTTAAATTTATGTATTTTTTAAAATATTGCACAAATTTTATACTCAAAATTAAAGAACCCTGAAAAATTTCAGAGTTCTTTAATTTTCTCAATAATTATAATCTATCTATTATGATTATTTATTAAATTTTAATTACAAGTTGATGTTATTTAAAGGTAATTCCCAAAACAATTATTAGTTAATTATTACCTTTATTTTTTTTATTTATATTTACTTAAAACATTGTATATTACTTGATATATAATTTTAACTTCTTTAGTTGTTATTTCTGAAGGAAGTTCATTTATCATTTTTTTCATGGCTATAAAATTTCCATATTTTTCATCTTCTGAAACTTCTGATAATCCATTTGTCCAAGCTTTAAACTCATCACTTTTCACACTTGCTACATCAGCTTCATTTAATTTATATGTTATGTCTAAAATTCCATTTATCATTTCTATTATAGATTTATCAGTTACTGTCTCACTAGGAAGATTAAACCTTGCTTTTGTATTCTCTATTTCATTTTTTGTAAAACTATCCGATAGATTTTGAGCCTCTCCCTCATTACCGATATAACATACAACTCTAAATTTTTCACCTTCTGTTAGGACTTTTGCATTTGCTCCTATTTTTGTTTTTACAGCTTCTGCACTTTCTTTAGTAGAAAAATATCCACATTGAACAACTGTGTATGTAGTAGCTTGTATTTTACTTGAAGTTGTTGGTTCTTCCTTTTCTTTTTCTTCTGGTTTTGTAACCACAGGTGGAACTTCCACATCATCCTTTGGCTGATTTTCTGTCGATTTCGGTGTTTCTGTCTTATTAGTTTCATTTCCCGGCTTTAATTTATCATTTTCTGGTTTAGGCAATACTTTAAAGAATATTACGCTTCCTATTACTAGGGCTAATACCACTACTGCTAATATCATCATAAGTGTAGTTTTCCAGTCATCATTATTTTTCTTTTTTGATTTAACATCGTATCTTGTATACTTCATAATTTCACCACCTTAAAAACATTTCTATATAAACATACTTATTTCTAAAGTGATGAATTTATTCCTAAAATCGATAAAAAAATAAAAAAATTATGTAAAGCTACCACAAAAAAACCTCTGCATAAACTTGCAGAGGTCTTTTATATTTATTACTTTAATGCTTTTAATAAAGCTATTAAGAATTCCCAAACATTCTTTGTTGATGTTATGCTTACATGTTCATCTGGTGTGTGAACATCTGCCATATTAGGACCAAATGAAATCATATCAAGTCCACCTTCAACTTTTTCACTTAAAAGCCCACATTCAACTCCAGCATGTATAGCAACAAGTTTTGCATCTACCCCTGTCATATCTTTATAAACTTTTTTAGCTATTTCTCTTACTTCAGATTCTGGATTATACTCCCATGATGGATAGCTTGATGAAACTTCAAGTTTTGCACCTATTGAATCTGCAACATTTTGAATTCTATCAAGGAATGCCCATTTTTGGCTATTAACTGAACTTCTTGTAGCACTATCAAATGAAACTACTTCATTAGTTGTTGTAACTACTCCAAGGTTTGTTGATGTTTGAACAAGACCGGCCATGTCCATACTCATTACTTCTACACCATTAGGTATTAATTGAAGAGCCATTATAACTTTTTTCTTAGTATCTTTTGTGAATACTTCAAGTGGCATAGCTTCTTCTTTTGTCATTTCAATAACAACATTAGGGTCTTGAACTCTAAGTTCTGCTTTAACTTCTTCGCCAACAGTTTTAACTATTGCCATTATTGCATCAACATCTTTTTCATCTATAACTATTAAAGTGTCTGATTCTCTTGGTATAGCATTATTTTTTGAACCACCACTTATTAAAGCCATGTCAAAATCAACTTTTTTAGAAACTTCATTTAATAGTCTACCCATTAATTTGTTTGAGTTTCCTCTCTCTTTGTTGATTTCCATTCCTGAATGTCCACCTCTTAATCCCTTAACTCTAAGTTCATAAGCAACTTTCTCATCTGGTGTTTGTGTCCAATCAATATCTATATTTATAGTATTTCTTGCCCCACCTGCACAACTTACAAGGAATTCTCCTTCAACTTCTGAATCTGCATTAAGAAGTATTTTCCCATGAACATTTTTACCATCAAGTGCTATTGCACCACTCATTCCAACTTCTTCATCAGTTGTAACTAATAACTCTAAAGCTGGATGTTCATAGTTCCCCGCAAGAACTGCCATTCCATAAGCAACAGCTATTCCATTGTCTGCTCCAAGTGTTGTATCAGTAGCATATATGTTATCTCCAACTATTCTTAATTTTAATGGATCTTTTTCAAAGTCATGTTCTGTTCCCTTATTTTTTTCACAAACCATGTCCATGTGGCCTTGAATTATAACACCTTTAGCATTTTCATAACCCTTAGTTGCTGGTTTTCTTATAACAATGTTATACGCCTCATCTTGTACTACTTCAAGATTTAAATCCTTAGCAAATTTAACAAGGTAATCGCTTATTGCCTTTTCATTGCCTGAACCTCTTGGAATTTGTGAAATGTCTTCAAAATATTTAAAAACATCATATGGTTGTAATTCTTCTAATACTCTCATTTTATTCGCTCCTTAATTATTATATTTATATTTAATTTCTGCAAAAATCTTATTTACTAGTTACATTATACCAAATTTTTATCATTAAAACTAATCTGCTTACTACATGTAATTTTATGCTCTACGTGAAAAAAAAGAAGAAAATATAATTAAATTACATTTTCTCCTCTTATTTTAATATTTAAAGTACTTGTTTTATTCTATAATTTTAAATCTTTGAATAAATCTGCAAGTCCACCAAAATCTTCTTGAACGTCATTGTACTGAGCGTATTCTGCTGATCTATCTACTGCATCTTTTATACTTAATGATAATCTTTCTTTTTCTGTATCAATTGATAGTATTTTAACTTTAACTTCCTGACCCACTTTTAATACATCACTAGCTGAGTTAATTCTATCTTCTGATATTTCTGATATGTGTACAAGCCCTTCAACCCCACCATTAACTTGTGCAATTGCTCCTACTTGAATAAATCTAACTATCTTTGCATCCACTGTATCACCAATGTTATTTTCTTTAGCAAATTTAGTCCAAGGGTTTTCACATAAATCTTTTAATGAAAGTGAAAGTCTATCCCTTGCTAAATCAACTTCTTTAACATAAACTTCTACCATATCTCCAACTGAAAGTATATCTTCTACTTCTCTTACTCTAGTCCAAGCTAAATCATTTATGTGTATTAAGCCTTCAACTCCACCGATATTAACAAAAGCACCAAACTTAAGTATTTTTGTTACTTTACCAGTTCTATTTTCTCCAGCTTGTATTTCTTTTAAAGCTTTTGCCTTAGCAATTTTCTTTTCTGCCTCTTCAATAACTCTTCTTGAAACTACAACTTTTCTATCATCTTTATTAAATTCTATTAATTTTACTTCTAAAGTAGTTCCTACTAAAGTTTCAATATCTTCTATTCTTGTAGCTGCACACTGTGATGCTGGCATAAATACTCTTATTCCATCTACATATGCAAGTAGCCCACCTTTTACAACTTCTTTTATTTTAACTTCGAAAGTTTTTTCTTCTTCGAACATCTGCGCAAGTTTATCCCATGCTTTTATAGCATCAGCTCTTTTTTTAGATAAAGCAACATTTCCATCACCATCATCAGTGCTAACTACCATAACATAAATTTCATCTTCAGGATTTATAGTGCTCATATCAAAATCAACATCACTTGACATCTCGTCTTTTGATATTACTCCATCTGCAAAATGTCCTATATTAACTATGACTTGATCATTGCTAACACTAACAACTTTACCTTTAATTATCTCACCTTTTCTAAAGCTCTTTAATTCAAAGTCATTCATTATTTGGTCCATTGACATATTTTCATTACTCATAGTCTGTATCTCCTTGTAACTTACAAAATAATATTCTTATCTCTATTTTACATAACTATTGTAAATAACTCAACATTCTATTTCAAATCATTTATTGTTATAGTAACATGCCCTGAATCTTTAAGTGCTCCTACTATGTTTTGAAGTGGTGAATTGGGTAAGTGCTCTGTTTTTATAACTCCATCTTCACCCTCTGTAAATTTAAAATAATCCATTTCTTTTGTAGGATGTAGATAAAATGCTGTTAAAATATTTTCAATATTTTTATTCCTTCTAATTTTTTCTGCCATATCACTACCATCCTCTTCCTTTGTATAAAGAAGTGGTGCTGGTACATAAATAGTTGCATCATTTCTTTTACTTACTACTGGTTGGAAGTTCCAATATATTTTATATGGTTCAAAACAAGCATCAATATATTCTTCTATAATTGCTTGTTGTTTTTTAGTTGCATGGTAATGCCCACTTTCAAAGAATGATACTGGAATTTTTAAATACTTAGCTGTTTCAAATGCTGCCTCAACAAGTTCTCTTGTTTCTTCTTCACTTGAGTTATACTCAGTACTTAAATCACTTCCTATCCCTGATGTATATTGACCAGCTTGATGTGTGTACCCATGAAGTCCTATTACCCCACCTCTGTATAAAATATGGTCTAGCATATTTACAAACTGAACATTTTCTATGCCTTCATCTACCATTAAATCATTATCTATTTTTTTACCTGGGTCTTTGAATCTTGAAATCCAAGCTACATTAAATACTACTCCATTTTCATAAAGGTAATCTACTGTTGCTTTCATACTTTGAATTCCTTCATTTGTAACATACCTATCTCCTGGTCTAACATCCTCAAGTCTTATCATTGCCCCTTTACCTGATAAAGTATTTCTATCAACTATTGGTGCAATTTCTTTTTCTTGCTTAAACAAATTGACCGTTTTCCTCTCATGGTCCCAAGTATCACCAAGTGATAGTATATGTTCTAGGTCATTTAATGATATATATGTTTCACCCATCATATCAATTAAATCACCTCTTAACATATGAAGCGTTCCACTCTTTAAAAAGTTCTTGTTAGCTAAATCAAGTCTAACCCCTTCTATATCATAAACATTATCTGCTTTTGTAAACTTTATCCCTGTTCCATTTAGAAAATCTTCTAATGAAAAATAATATCTTTGGTACTGTTCTACAACACCTTCTAAATTTAAAGGTTTACCATTAAACTCAAACTTAACATCTTTGACTTCTTTTACTTCATCAATATGAGTAAGCTCCACCTGCTTTTTTATATGCTCATCTCTTGTTACATGAGGCTGTTTATATACAACTTTTCCATCTTCAACTCTTATATCCTTTATCATAGATAATCTGTAATAACACACAGTCCCTATATAAACTGTAACTACTACACCAATTGTCCCTAAAAGAACATTACGAACTCTTTTCCATAACCTCTTTTTTAATTTTACCTTTTTCATATAATCCCCCTTGATATAAACTATCAATATTATATTAAGGTAAAATTATACAATTAGATATACAGTTCAAATAAATTTCTCATATTATTAATTTTTTTATAGAGCATCTCTTGTGAATACAAAATTATCACTATCTGATAATTCATCTGAGAACTCATATCTGTCATAATCAAATTCTTTTAGCTTTTCTACCTCATCAATTTTGTTTTTAACCATAAAGTTTATCATCATTCCTCTAGCTTTTTTTGTGTGAACAACAACTGTTCTATACTTTAAGCCTTTTCTCTCTTTGAAAACTACATTAACTACTCTAATTTTCTTTTTAAGCTTTAAAACTTTTCCATACTCATTAGAGGCAAGGTTTACTACAACCTCTTCTCCACTTATTCTTGCATCTTCTAGAATACTCTGCGTTAATTCTTCAGTCCAAAAATCATATAAATCCTTGCTTCCGTCTACTGAAAGTTTAGTACCCATCTCAAGTCTATAAGGTAACATTCCATCAAGTGGTCTAAGACTACCATATACTCCTGATAAAATTCTAAGCTTACTATTACAGAATCTAAGTTCCTCATTATTAAAGTTTATAGCATCTATTCCCCTATAAACCTCTCCTGAAAAACTTAAAACTGCTGGCTTAACATCTTTTCCATCATATACTTCCCAGTCTTGGTTCCTTCTAAAATTAACTTCTGCAATTTTATCATTTATCTTCATTAAAGTTGTAAGCTTTGGAATTTCATATCCTTTTAAAGTATCCATAACTTTTTTTGACTTATCTAAAAATCTTGGTGTTGTTGTTTCTATATTTAAATCTATTTTTTCTTCATCCATACCTTTAGCAGGTGTAATTATTGCTATCATAATTATTTCTCCTATATTCTCTAATCATAAATATTAACTATATCTAACAAAAAACATTTTACCACACATATCTATCAGTACAATAATTTTAATAGTTACTTATATAATATTCTATAACCTTTTAGCACATATAAAAGATCAAATAAATTATAAAAACTGACTCCGATTAGATTCGAAATCTAAAATGGAGACGATCAAACGGCTTATTTGTCGATCATAAAAGATTCAAGTACTAATATGATTCTTGCACATAAAATTTCCAATAGAATAACATTAGATATTGCTACGGATACACACCAAAACCTAATAGGAAAATATAGTTCAACTTTGCATCCAAAAACTTTTATACATTCTGATTAAAGAGTACACTATACAAGTCCTATATTTCAAAATTTATTAAAGGAAAATAACTTAGGACACTCTATATTCCTTCGCGGGAATTTCTAGGATAATGCACCTCAAGAATCTTTCTTCGGTCATATGAAAGATGAAATAAACTTTAAAGATTTTCAAAGCTTAATCGAAGTAACCGAGGCTATTGATGATTATAATAATCATAGATGTCAATGGAATTAAAAAAAATGACTCCGGTGCAATACCAAAATTAAAATGGACCCTATAGACTGGACACTTAAATAAAAAGTGTTTATCTATAGGGTTCTTTCTCTATAATTAAGTATAAATAACAAGTTGGAGGGTATTATGAGTAAAATTATTTTTGGTGAAAACGAAATAAAACAATTAAGAAATAATATAAATGTTCAAAAAGTAAGTGAAAAATCTATAACTTATTCTGCTGAATTTAAAAGGAAATTTATTTAAGAGTACATCAACGGTAAGTCAGCTAAAATAATATTTAAAGAAGCTGGATTTGATATCGAGATGATAGGAACTGCTCGGTGCGAACAAGCTACTTCTAGATGGATGAAAAGTTATAAAAAAGATGGTTTAGTCGGATTAAGAGATACTAGGAAAGAAAATTCAGGACGTCCAACGAATGCACCATTATCGAAGGATAAAATCATAGAAAAACAAGAAT
>JBOFIK010000031.1:0-21239 GCA_051650125.1 Sarcina sp.
ACCAATAATAAAGCCGGATGTAAAACCAAAACCAGAGAAACCAATAATAAAGCCGGATGTAAAACCAAAACCAGAGAAACCAATAATAAAGCCGGATGTAAAACCAAAACCAGAGAAACCAATAATAAAGCCGGATGTAAAACCAAAACCAGAGAAACCAATAATAAAACCAGATATAAAACCAAAACCAGAAAAACCAATAATAAAGCCGGATATAAAACCAAAACCGGAGAAACCAATAATAAAACCAGATATAAAACCAAAACCAGAAAAACCAATAATAAAGCCGGATATAAAACCAAAACCAGAAAAACCAATAATAAAGCCGGATATAAAACCAAAACCGGAGAAACCAATAATAAAGCCGGATGTAAAACCAAAACCAGAGAAACCAATAATAAAGCCGGATGTAAAACCAAAACCAGAGAAACCAATAATAAAGCCGGATGTAAAACCAAAACCGGAGAAACCAATAATAAAACCAGATATAAAACCAAAACCAGAAAAACCAATAATAAAGCCGAATGTAAAACCAGAACCAGAAAAACCAATAATAAAGCCGAATGTAAAACCAGAACCAGAAAAACCAATAATAAAGCCGGATATAAAACCAAAACCGGAGAAACCAATAATAAAGCCGGATGTAAAACCAAAACCGGAGAAACCAATAATAAAGCCGGATATAAAACCAAAACTGGAGAAACCAATAATAAAGCCGGATGTAAAACCAGAACTAGAAAAACCAATAATAAAGCCAGATATAAAACCAGAACCAGAGAAACCAATAATAAAGTCGGATATAAAACCAAAACCAGAAAAACCAATAATAAAGTCGGATATAAAACTAGAACCAAAGAAGCCAATAATACAGCGTATAAAATCAAAAACTTTTTATACAGACTCTAGTGGTGGATATTTTAAGAGTGAAGATACTAAATCTTTAGATAAAGAGAAAATAGAAAATTCACACCAAAGAGATTCAATAAATATTGAAAAAAAAGATGCTAAGTATACTAGCATAATATCAAATCCGACGCAAAAACTTGCAATAGCTTCTATAAGCAGAGATGTAGATTTTTCAAAAGAAATAAACTTAAACAAAGTAAATGAAGAAAAAAATTTACAAAATGCTATTGAGATAAAAAAGACTGATAATAATAATAGTGCACAAGAAGAACTTAAGTACGTTCTTGAATTAAAGAGGAAAGGGCTTTTAATAGGCAGTGCAGTAATAGCATTACTCACAGCGATATCACTAGCCATAAAGCCTAAAGGTAAATAATATCAAAAAAAAGAATTTTTGTAGAGATACAAAAATTCTTTTTTTATTTAAGTAATATTAATAGTAAAAAAAAATAAAGGGTGATAATATATTTATAGGGAAAAAATGTAAAATTGGGGTGCTAAATGAAAATTTTATTAATTGAAGATGATGTGAAATTAAAAAAATATATAAAAGAATATTTAGAAGCGTATGATTATGAAGTTTCAGTCGTAGATGACTTTACGAATGTTATGGATAAGGTTAAAACTTATGAAGGAGATTTGATAGTATTAGATATCAATTTACCAGTATTTGATGGGTTTTATTTCTTGAAAATGATTAGAAAAAACTGCAATGTCCCTGTAATTATATTATCAGCAAGAAGTGAAGAAGGGGAGCAAATTAGAGGGATGGAACTTGGTGCAGATGACTATGTTACTAAACCTTTTTCAGTGGGGATATTACTTGCAAAGATAAATGCTATTTTAAGAAGAAAAAATACTTATAAAGAAGAAACTTTAAAATTTGATAATGGATTAGAGCTTTTAGATGAGAGTATGAAAATTAAATATAATGGTGAAATTATAGATTTAACTAAGAATGAATATATAATTCTTAAAACATTTTTAGCTAATGTGGGCAAAGTAGTTACAAGAGAAGAGCTATTGTCACTTTTATGGGATGATACAAATTTTGTGGATGATAATACACTAACAGTTAACATAACAAGAGTTAAGAAAAAGCTAAGTGAGATGGGAATTAAAGATTGTATCTCAACTAAAAGGGGTGTTGGGTATGTCTTTGCAAAAATTTTTATATAACTTTTTGAGATTTAAGAAAAGAGAAATAATAGCACTTGGAATAAATTCATTCTTGGTAATTTTATTTTATAATTTATTTTACAAGAATGCAGAAATTATCTATCCTATGACCTTGAGTTTATTTGTTGTATGTATTTATCTTGGAATTGAATTTATTAGATTTAAAATATTTATAAGAAAAATACATGAGGCTAAAAAGAGTGAAAAATATGATAGCAGAGATATGGATTTTATACAGGAGTTAACACTTCAATCTATGAGTGAAATTCACGAAAGGTATTCAAAAGAATTGACAATAGAAAAATTAAAGTTTAAAAATAGGGATATGTTATTTTCTCAATGGATACATAATATAAAAACGTCACTTTCTGTTATAGACCTTGCTTGTGAAACTTCGAGAGAAGAGTATGTTACAGAGAAAACTGATAAATGTATAAAAGACATTCAAGAAGAAAATAATTGCGTGAAAAAGAATTTAGAAGAAGCTTTAAATGTTATTAGGCTTGATGATTTTTCAAATGATTATATGACAGGCCAGGTGAATTTGAAAGAGCTAGTTACAAATGTTATTAATAGCAGAAAAAGAGATTTTATATATTCAAAGGTATTTCCAAAGATTAATATAGCTGATGATATAGAAGTTTATACTGATAAAAAATGGTGCTCTTATTTAATTGGGCAAGTTGTGGATAACGCAATTAAATATTCTGATGAATGTGGACAAGTAGAGTTTGGATTTACAAAAATTGGGGATAACTTAGTATTAAGCATAAAAGATAATGGAATTGGAATTAAAAAAGGCGAAATTCAAAGTGTTTTTAAAGAATTTTATACAGGAAATACAGGTAGAGAAAATAGAAACTCAACAGGTATAGGACTTTATATGGTTAAAATAATAGCAGAAAAGCTTGGTCACAAAATATCAATTAATTCAGAATATGGTGAGTGGACTGAATTTAAAATAGAGTTTAAAAATAAAACTGAGATATTTTAAACCTTACGAAAATGTAAGGTTTTGTAAGGGAAATCCATTTCTAGCATTTGGATTTTTTTTTATACTAGTATTAGAGGTTAGGAATAAAGAGAAAATACATAACTTTTAATATAAAGTGAGGGGGACATTTTAGTAATGGGAATTTTAAAGGTAAATAATCTAACAAAAACATATGGAGCATATAAAAGTGCAAAGGAGCTTGTAGCTCTTAATGGAATAAATCTTTCAGTTGAAAAAGGTGAGTTTATAGGGATAATGGGACCATCAGGTAGTGGTAAAACAACGTTATTAAATATTTTATCAGGGATAGATAAGGCAACAGCAGGTGAAGTTTTTATAAGTGGAAATGATATAAGTAAAATGAGCAAAGATAAGATAGCTTTATTTAGGAGAGAAAATGTGGGATATATATTCCAAGATTTTAATCTTTTAGATAGTTTAACACTTGAGGAGAATATAGCATTACCACTTATTTTAGATAAGAAAAAACCAAATGAGATAGTAGGAAAAGTAAATAACTTAATGAAGTTCTTTGGAATTGAGGGGATGAACAAGAAGTATCCTTATAATATTTCAGGAGGACAAAAGCAAAGAGTTGCAGCAGCAAGAGCTATAATAAACGACCCAGCTATAATTTTTGCAGATGAGCCAACAGGAAATCTAGATTCAAAATCAGCTAATAATATAATGAGTACAATTTCAAGGATGAATGATGAAATGAATAGTACAGTTTTAATGGTTACACATGATCCGTTTGCAGCATCATTCTGTAAGAAGATAATTTTTATTAAAGATGGAAAAATCAAAATAGAAATATTATCTTCAGGGAACAGAAAGGAGTTTTTTGATAAAATACTAGAAGTTCAAAGCTTTGTTGGAGGGAATAACTAATGACATTCTCTTCAATTATAAAAAAGAATTTTTCATATAATTTCAATAAGTTTTTATCATTTTTCTTAGTTAACACAGCAGTTATAGCACTTATGACTATGTATTCAAGTCTTATTTTTAATAAGAGTTTAGCAAAAGAAGTAAAGGGACAAAGTATAGAACAAGTTATTTTAACAGGACTTTTAGGTCTTATAATATTCTGTTTTGTTTTTATAACTTACACAAATATAGTATTTCTAAAAAATAGAGGAAAAGAGTTTGGAATGTACTTAACTCTTGGAATGACAACAAAGGAGCTTACTAAAATAGTTGCTTTTGAAAACTTTATGATTATGATTGCATCAATAGTTTCAGGAGTAGTAAGTGGAGCTTTGTTTGGAAGATTATTTTATATGGGACTTAATAAAGTTTTACAAATATCAAATGTTAAGTATGAACTTAGCATAGCAAGTTTTCTTTTAAGTATAGGGGTATTTGTAGTTATATTCTTAGTTAATATACTTTTTAACTTTATATATTTAAAGAAAGTATCAGTTATCTCAATTTTAAAATCTGATAGAAGTAAGGAAGTTTCAAAGGAAAGACCAATAGTAGTATTATTAGCTTTAATATTATTTGTAATAGCTATGATAGTAGCACCAAAAGCTCTTCTAAGTGGAGAGTCATGGGGTGGTATGGTAGCAGGAATTGCAGTAGGTGTTACAATGGTTGCACCATATATTTTAATTGGTGGTTTAATTAGTTTAGTAAAGGCTTTAGTTAAGAAAAAACCTAGTTTATATAATAAAAATATATTAGTGATTTCAAGCTTAAGCCATAGATTTAAGGCGTATAAAAATATGCTATATATGCTAACTATTTTAATTGCAGGTGCGTTATTCTTTGTAGGATATAGTTATTCAAGTTATAAAGGAACAAGAGTAGCTGTTGAGAGTGTGATGCATTTTGATATGAGTTTTGATGCAACTAAAGAGTTTAATAATATGAGTGATGAAGAGGTTAAGAAGTTAATAAAAACTAATGGTGGAATTATAGAGGAGTATAATAAAGTACCTTTTATAGAGTTTGGTGTAATACGTAATATGAATGGAGAATATCAGTATTGGTCAAATAAAAGTACATTTATAAATGAATCGGCTTATAATTCATATATGGATAAAAAGTTGGAGTTAGAGGGGGATGAAGTAGTTCATTTGAATCCACATAATGAAATGATGGAAAAGATAATATATGACGAATATATATTTGCAAATATAAGTGATGAAAAGCATAAAGAGATAAATAATTATTATGAGCAACAGGGTACTTATACATTTGATAAAAATAAATTTGAAGAGTTTTTAGGCAATGAGTTTAAGTTTTCAGTAGAAAGCTATGAAGAAATTAGCGCAACAAAATTTGCTAATAATACCTCAGGATATGTTGTAGGTGATGAACTTTACAATAAGATAAAAGAAGAATGTAATTTAGAAGAAGGGTATAAGCATCTTATTAATGGTAAGAATCTAGAAAAGTCATATGATGCATTAAAATCTGATTTAAAAGAAATAAATGGCCTTGATGATACGTACTGGGTTGGTAATGATGTTTTTAGAGAAGAAGATTCATATGAAAAAGAATGGGTTAAGCCATTATATATAGAAGCACAAGTTGAAGAGGGGGTAAAACAAAGTGGAATACTATATTTCATATTGGTATTCATAGGATTTTTATTCCTTGGAGCTAATGGAATAGTTTTATACTATAAAGTAATTGCAGATATAGATGAAGAGGCAGATAGAATTAAATCACTAGAGAGAATAGGTTCAACAACTAAGGAAATTAAAAAAATTCTTAGCAAGGAAATGCTTATAATATTCTTTGTACCAATATTTATGGGTGGAATTATGGGATATTATTATCTAATGCTAATGAGTTCTAACATTGCAGATGAAACATTGAAGTCTGTTTTGGTTAGTGGATTCTTAGCTGTGTTATTTGCAGGAATTGTAATACAAAGTATCTTCTACTTCATAAGTAGGAGAAAGTACTTTAAAGAAATATTTAGAGAAAAGTAAAATTAAATAAATGAATTAAGATAAAATGCTCCTGTTATAGAAGATAGTTTAAGAAAAAACTGTCCTATAATGGGAGTGTTTTTCGTAAAGAGGGATTTTAGTAGGACATAGAGAATATCAATAAAAAGGGGGAGGTGAAAAAATGAATTATAGAGAATTAAATAGTCTGACAAAAACTTATCTTCAGGGATTTAAAAAGCATTTTAATATTTTTTTAGGAAGTGGCATATTAGCAAGTTTAATTTTAATAATAGTAGTTTTAACAATAATAGCTAATGTTTCATATGATGTGTTGGATTTTTTTATTATAACTGCTATTATAGTAAGTTTACTTGTAGGAGTAGTTATAACTTGGGGGAGTAGCAGGTTAGCTGAAGGAATAGTAGAAGAAGGCAGAAAAATACCATATAGAGAGTTGTTTAAGAAAAATGATAAATCTACAAAAATAGTAAAAGTGTTTTTAATAAATACTTTTATAGCAATATTAATAATTGGATTTTTAATTTATTTTCTTGTACCTTTAATAAATAGGAACATTCCACTAGTAATAGTGACAGTTGTAATAGTCTGTTATCTTTTAATTCCTTTAGTTTTAAGTCCTATGATTGATGAAGGAAATAGCACGATAGATATGGCTATAAATTTATGGATATTTGTGTTTAAAAACATAAAAATATTTTGTATATTAGCACTTAAACTAAGTATAGTTTTAGTAGTTGCAAGTTTTGGAACTATTTTAAGTTTAGGCTTAGGGTTTATGACTTTATATGCTTTAAGCGGAGGTTCTGATATATTAACAGTAGTATTTTTAATAGCTATTATAGTCGGAATAATAGCATTAATAGCAGGAGTAATCTTTCTAATAATACCAAACTTCTTTATGAACTGTTATATTTTGTACATTAAAGAAAGTATGTAGCTAAGTGTTACATACTTTTCCTTGTGGTATGAAATAATAATTGGATATAGATTCTTTTAAAAGTCTAATATTACCTGCAAGTAGGTTTGTAAAATCTTTATCAGCTTTTTTAGAGCCCATTTCAAAAATAATTAGGTTTTCAAGTTGAAGTTCAAGAGTTCTTTTTGCTTCTATAAAAGGAAGTTCACCTCTATATAAAACATCTTTAAATTTGATTTTATCACTTCTATCAGATAAATCCCAAAAGCCATTAAACATATCACACTTTATAAGTGAAGAATTAGTGTTATAAAATTTAAAAACTGTAACAGCTAAAGCATTATTAAGAAATACATTGTTACCATCTTGAGTATAATAGGGAGACATATAGTATATAGGCAAATAAACAGTTCTTTTTGGAATTAGCATAATTGATTCGAGTGAAATTTGTTGGTTCTTGTAAATAGACATGAGATTATTCATATCGAGTTTTTTATAAATCATAGCAATCTCCTAATATAAAAATATGTTATATATTAAAGTTCGATAAAAAAAGGCAAAAACCTCTTTTAAGTTACTTAAAATATATAGATTTTTGGAAACGGGATAGAAGAAGTATGCAGATTTAGATTTTGAAAGAAAATTTTAAATTGGAGAAGAGGCTGATATTGAATAGTATCAGTCTTTTTTTTCTGTAAATATTAAAATAATTAATATTTAGTTAGATTTATTAAGTTTTAGAAAAATGAGAAGATTTTAAATTTTTTATAGGAGATAATAAAGAAAAACAAAAGAAAAAACAGGGGGATAAAAATTTGAATTATAAAATAATTAAAAATCAATCAAAGGAATCATTGAAAAGTTTTAAAACTAATATTTTTGGCTTTTTAGCACTAGCAATGTTAATTAATCTACCATTAACTGCGCTTATAAGTAATTTCACAGAGTCAATAATTTTGATTACTATGATAAATTTAGTTGCATCGGCAATAATATTACCAACAGTTATTGCTATTGTAAAATTTATAATTGAAAATAGAAAAAAGGCATCATATAAAGAAAGTATGCCAAGTTTTAAAATAATTCTAAGCTCACTAGGAGTATTAGCAATTAATAAAGTTATAGTACAAGCAGTTTTAGGAATGATATTAATTCCAGTTGTAATCATAGGATTTTTCCTCCTTATGTTTATGCCAGGATGGGTAACTCTTTTATTTGGGTTAATAGTAGGAATATCAATGGTAATAGTTAGCCTATTTATATATACACAGGGAATTTTAGGACTTTGCATAATTATAGATGGTGGAAGTTTTAAATTAGCTATGACAGAATCTTGGAATATTTTATTTAAAAACTTTAAAATGTTTTTAAGAATAGCAACAATAATGTTACCAGTTTCAATTTTACAGGGAGCATTAATAGTTGGAATGATATTTGGGCTAGTAGTTACAATGTTAGTAGATCCAATTTTAGGAGTATTAGTATTAGGTGGACTAACACTAATAATTCTAATAGCAATATTAGCATTAGGAATAGGACTACTTCCAAAGTTAGTTTCTATAATTTATATAGCTTATATGAAAACTAAGGAAAGTAAAGAAAAACACACTGAAAGTATTAGCTTTAGTGATACAATGGAACATACAAATTTTGATTTTAAAGAAAATATAGAAGCATAAAATAAAAATAAGGGATTATATTTAGTTTGAAGTTGTTACTTTAGCTAAGTGTAATCTCTTTTTACTTTTTAATAAAAATTCTAACAAATTTTATTAGGTAATTCACCTCGTAAAATACTTTAAAATACTTAAATAGAAGTAATTTCCAAATGGTGGTATAATAAAGTTAAAAGATATTAGGGGGGATAGATATTTGGATTATAATCTAATAAAAAATCAGGTGAAAAATTCTTTAATTGGTTTTAAAGGACATATTTATGGATTTATAGCTATTGCAATGGGAATACAATTTGTTATAAATTTAATAATAGGATTAATACTTCCGAAAGATACAATTTTAGGTGCAGTAGTTAGCATAATAGCACAAGGAATTATACTACCTTCAGTTATAGGACTTGTACAATGTGCAATGAAAGCTAGAGTTAAAGGTACATATAGATATGTTATGCCAAACTTTGGACAATTCATAGCATCAGTTGGAATTATGGCGATAAATACAGTAACAAATAGTTTATAAATCTTAATAAAAAGATTATAAAAATATAAACTATAAAGCTGCGTATGTTGAGAAATTAGCATAGGACACAGATTTAATTGCAGGTAATGGGTAAAGCCTTACACCACAATATGGGCGAAAGCACTATATCACGGTACGAAAGTAGAAAAAACGTAAGGATAAATATATGGTTAAATCCTAAGTGTTTATAAACAATCCCTGTTCATGCAGGTAAGCTCCTAAGTCAAAAGATATGGAGAAACTTCAACGACTATCGGTTGAGATACCGAGTAAAGCCCTAAGCGATTGAGGGAAGAAAAGGTCTGCCCTAAACACATAATGGTGTAGGTGAAGAAATAGTCTTTGCACGCTAGGAAACTAGGTGGTCATTAGAGTAATCGAAATGACATCATATAAGTAGCGTTATATGGTAAAAGGGTATAAACTTTATAATTAAATATAAATACTTTATAATTTTTATAGACCTTCAAATGCGGATATGTTATTATATTTGTAGGAGGTGGTCGCAATGAAAAAATATTCGATAGGTCAGTTTGCTAAAAAAATTAATAAAACACAACAAACTCTCCGTAACTGGGATAAAAATGGAAAGCTAAAACCAGAAATAGTTGATTCTGATACTGGGTATAGATATTACACAGAAAAACAACTTAAAGAGTTTTATGGAGAGATTACTAATAAAGAGAGATTAGTTATAGGATATTGTAGGGTTTCTAATGCTAAACAGAAAGAAGCGTTAGAACGACAAGTTGAAAATGTAAGAACTTATTTAATTTCAAAAGGTTATCAATTTAAGATAATAACCGATATTGGTAGTGGTATAAATTATGATAAAAAAGGGCTTAATCAATTAATTCAACTTATTTTACAAGATGAAGTTTCTAAGGTTGTTGTATTGTATAAAGATAGATTAGTTAGATTTGGATTTGAACTTATAGAAAATATATGTGACTTTAAATCTGTTGAACTAGAAGTTATTGATAATACTGAAAAGTCAGAGGAGCAAGAAGTTGTAGAAGATTTAATTCAAATAATCACAGTATTTAGTTGTAGATTGCAAGGCGAAAGAGCAAAGAAAACTAAAGCTATGATTAAAGAGTTGGCTAATAATGATTAAAGCAATTTCAGAGCAATGTTTCAATAAGTTTATAACTATTCTTAGTCATAAATGTAAGTGGAAAGGTATTGAGTTTGTAAAAGCAGATAGATTCTTTCCAAGCAGTAAAATGTGTTCTTGTTGTGGAACTATAAAAAAAGACTTGCAACTAAAAGATAGGACTTATATATGTATAAATGATAAGTGCAATCTTATAATGGATAGAGATAAAAATGCAAGTTTTAACTTAGCAATGTATAAATTAGCTTAGAAAATCAAATTAAAAGATTAAGCTAATATGTAGGCAATGACGAGGTCGAATTTAAGCCTTTGGAGAATTATATCAAATAGAAGTAGCTTTATAGTGAAACTAGATTCAATGAAAAAGGAAATAGAACTATAAAAATTATAAAATATTTATAAGGAATTATAGAGTTTATACGTCAGTTGTATCTCAGGTAGTAATAATAATATTATTGATTCCAATGATGATTTTTGGTTTTATATGTATGGCATTTTTACCAACTATAATGCTAGTGATTTTAGGTGTGATAGGATTTATAATTTTAACTATGATAGCTACATTTATTTATATGCAAGCAGTTTTAGGAGTTTGTGAGATTGTTAATAATGGTAAATTCAAAGATGCAATGACAATGTCTTGGAGTGGTTTATTTAAAAATATTCAATTCTTTGTAAGAACATCATTAATAACATTTCCAGTAACAGTTGTTATGACAATAGGATTAGTAGGAGTGTTTACAGGTTTATTTTTAGTTATGCTAGTACAACCAGAAATAGGAATGGCTATGATTATCATAATGATTATTGCAATACTTGTTGCTGTAATTTTAGCTATGGTTTTATTACCTAAATTAATAGGTGTATGCTATATGGCATATTCAATAATTGATGAAGAAGAAAAGAAAAAATATGAAGATTTAAGATTTGAATAGTAAAGGACTATATTAATAAATACTATCAGTATAAATAGTTGTTGGTACGCAATAAAAGTGATTAAAAATTTGAGGATTTAGGATTTAAAATAAGGGATTTTGAGATGGTGTAGATTGTATGCTTTAAATTGGTAAAAGCAGTAGTTATTAACGTATAGTGAGATTAGTTTTTTAAATTCTGATATGATAGAATATAAAGTGATAAAGGTAAATGGAAAGTTAAATTAAGGTGATAAGAGGAGAGAACAATGGACACGTTAAATAAAAGAAAAAAATTAGTTGATGAGGCAATATCGTTAATAAGAGAGTTCGAGGGAATCTCTATGGATATAAGAGAAACAAGGATAGAAGAGTTAAGTTTAGACCATGAATACACTAAGATATCTTATGAGTTAGAAGGTGAAAGATTGGTATTTCCAATAACTCAAATATCTCACATATATGAGATAGAATTTGAGGGTCTTGGTGAACTTGCACCAACATTTTCAGAACTTGTAGCGGTAATTAAAGAAAATATTGAGGAAAACTTTGAGCAAATGGGTAAAGATGATTTTATACATTTTGTTGGAAATATATATTATGCAGATTTAAGATGCAGACAAATTTATAGTAGATTAAAAGCGATAGAAAAAGAAGCTAAGGCTATATAATAGTGAAAGAGCTACCTAAATACTTGGTAGCTCTTTTTGTGTAGTTATTTTGTTACCTAAAATCACGCAAAAGCCAATATAATATGTTTGAATACTAATTGGTAATTTTATTTAAATCAGTAATGAATAAAATAAGAGAGTAGTATCAATTAATGTAAGTAGCAGATTAATAGTCATAAGTTTTAAGTTTTTAATATATATATATTTGGAACTGAACTTGTTTAGGGAGGTTACCTACGATGAGGAATTTAGGAAAGAGAAAAAAATTAGCTAAAGAAGCTTTAGGTCTTATAACGGAGTTTGAAAATGTAGTAAGTTATATAAGAAAAAGTGAAATGAAGGACTTTAAATTAAGTGATGATTATAGGGAGCTATCATATATTGAAGGTGATATGGAAGTTGCGTATAGTCATTATTTAGATAATATTTCAGAGATATATTCAAGAGAAATTGAAGATAGTGATAGAAAAGTTAAAAGTTTAAGAGATAGAGTATGTGAACTAAAAAACTTTATAAATCATAAAGATGGACTTAATGATGAATATATAGCAAGTCTATTAAAAACAATAGATAATGCAACAGAGCGTTGTGAGGAAATTTATGATAGATTAAAACAACTTGAATTAGATGCTACATATGTTATGAAGTGATTCTAAAAAAGATATAGAAAAAGTATAGAAAAGCAAAAAATAGTATTGAACGTTAGTTCAATACTATTTTATTTGTATAACTAATTAACTTTGGTTAATTAGATTTTTTGCCAAGAAGAATCACTTCCAGGAGTTGTATTTGTCCACCATTTAGCTTTATACTTAGCTGAGTTATAAGAAACTATAGATCCACCAGTATAAGCTTTTCCAGGTGTATATTGCTCTGTTCCATCTTCACCAATTTCTGGTGTTACTCCCCAAGCATCACTAGCATCTGGGTAAGCACCTTGTGTCCACCATTTAGCTGTATATTCTTTACCCTTGTAAATTACCTTATCACCAGAGTTATAAACTTTATCTAAAACAAAGTTATCTCCAGTTACAGGTGGGTCAATCTCATCTGCAACAACTGTGATAGCTCTTGTTTCTGTTGTTGTTGCATTATCGCTATCAGTAACTTTATAAGTTAATGTGTATTTACCAGCTTTATTAGCATCAACTGAACCACTAACTTTAACTTTTGATGTTAAATCACCATCTTCTTTATCATTAGCTTTAACACCAGTCATAGCATCAAATTTGTCACCAACTTTGATTTCTTTATCTTCAATACCACTGATTACAGGTTTTGTATTTTCAGTAGGTGGAGGAGTGATTTCTTTATCTTCTACTGTGATAACTCTTTTAACAATTGCCTCAAGATTTTTGCTATCAGTAACTGTGTAAGTTAAGTTATATTTACCAGCTTTAGCAGTATCAACAGTACCTTCAACCTTAACTTTTGAAGTTAAATCTCCATCTTCTTTGTCATTAGCAGTAACACCAGCCATAGCATCAAATTTATCTCCAACTTTTATTGTTTTGTTAGAAGCACCTTTGATTACAGGTTTTTGGTTTTCAACAGGTGGAGGAGTGATTTCACTATTTCCAACTGGGTTCATTCCATTGAAAGTGATATTTCTTATATCTGAGAAACAAAGACCTATCATACCTTCAAGACTTACAGTTGCACCAGGGTCAATTCCATTCCATCCAGCTGATGTTATAGTAATTCTATTAAAATCACCATTATCCACAGATGTCATTTGTCCACCCCATGATGATTTGAATTCAGCTGACTTAGGAAGATCAAATGATACATCCCAACCACCATTGATTTTTTCACCAGTATGGTTAGTTACATTTAATTTGTATGAGTAGTTAGGGTGATCATAAGCACCAGTCATATTTACATCAACTTTGATATCTCCGTTAGTTTGAGGAGTTTCATCAGTTACACTAGCAGGTCCCATAGCTAATAGACCATCACTTAATCTCTTAGTAAGAGTATTACCATGAGTATATTTACCTTCATTTATATTTGTTGAACCTTCAACATAATTAGGGTTTTCAGCATAGTCACCATTCATAACCCATATTAAAGCTCCACCAAGATTTTTTTCTTGAATATATTTAAGTCTTTCATCAATTGACTGCTCATCTTCAAATGATAAGAATACTTTTTCTTCATTTTGCCACACGTGAGGAACTTTACCAACATCATCCCAATGCTTTGTTAAGTTAGGATCTTGTTCCATAAGGTTCATGATATGCCATAATGGATTAGCACCAGCTGGCTCTAATTCACCATCACCATCTAAATCATCTCCCCATACGTTATACTTTCCAGAAGCAGGAGTTTTACTTTTACCATGAAGACCTGTTCCATCTCCACCATTAACATTTTCCCATCCTCTTGAATAGTATGGAATACCCATTAAAATTTGCTCAGGAGCAAGTACCCCTCTATAATATCTATAAGCCCAGTCCATACTAAGTACAGGCATTAACATTTGAATTGTTTCTGTATCAGCTGGGTCAGGGTAAATGTTTGCTAAGTTTTCAACGAACTCATTCCATCCACCGTGGAAGTCATATGACATAACACTAAGGAAATCAAGTTCTTTAGCATATGAGTTATCTGAAACTCCACCAAGAACCCATGCAGATGCAGTAACAGCAGCACTTAGAAGATATTCTTTTCCATCTTCAGCACTAGCTTGGTCAATAGCCTCTCTTAATGTTTTCATCATTTTATTATAGTTAGCATTGATTACCTTTCTTCTAGGTTCACTTACATCGAAATCATCAGGATTTCCAGATTGGCTTGTTGCAGATGGATATTCAAAATCTATATCTATTCCATCAAATCCATATTTTCTTATGAAGTCTACACATGAATCAGCAAATGTTTGTCTACCAGCATCTGTATCCATCATTGTATAGAAACCTCTTGAACCAGCCCAACCACCAACAGACATTAAAAGATCAACATCTGGGTTTTTAGCTTTCATTTGTTGCATGATATTGAAGTGACCTTTATAAGGCAAGCTTTGGTCTATTTTAATTACTTCACCTTTATAAGTCATTTGCTCATCTGTAAGGTCAGAGAAGTCATCTTGTGTAGAAGCAAATTCATCACCAAGTGCAATCTTATTTGTTTTTTCATCTACCATAGCAAATGAATATTGGATATGAGTAAGTTCATCCCATTGTAAATCTGTCATATTGAAATATCCTTGAGCTTCACTTTTATAAGCCCACTCTGGGAAGTATCCAATAATTTTTCTTTCTACTGATTGGTCAGCAGCATTTTTTTGTGCTTCTGGAGCCTTAGGAGAGGCTTCTACAGGAGCAGAAACTGGTATCGCAGATAATGCTATTGCAGATAATGCAACAGTAGCGATTGTTTTTTTCATTGATTTGTTTATCAAAATTAATTCCCCCTTAAAACATACTATGAATATATTTTACAATAAATGTAAATGATTTAGTACAAAAATGTTTAGACAAATTTTTCTAAAGTAAAGTCTAAAAAAATATAATAAATACTAAAAAAAATCTATTAAAGTTAAAAAAATTATCGTTACATTTTTTTGAAACTTAAAAGAATATTTTTGCATATACAAAAAAAGAAAATTTAATTTAGTTAAATAATTGAATGTTTCATGTTAAAAAATATAATTTGTATAGTTTTTCTAAAAATTTTAATAGCTAAATATCTAATGTTAAGGAATATTAAAAGGAATGATGTAAATGTTTTAAGTTACCAATTTACAATGTTTTTTTAACTATAAAAAAATTTAAAAAAGAAAAAATATATGTATAGACAATTGCATAAAAAAAGAGAATAGTGTCGTTATAAAATATTATAAGAAGTTTAATTAGAGTAAAAAAATAACAAAACTCTTTTTTGTTTTTCAAAAAAAATTTTAAATATCTATGAAAAACTTATAAATTAGTTATTAATTTGGAACTAAAAGTAGAAATTTTGGGGAAAATAAATTAGTGAAAGTTTAAATGAATAAATTAAAATTTTTATATTAAAATTTATAGTGTATAATGAGGGAAGAAATAATTTATTGTAAGGACTGGTTATACATATGAATAAGAACATGGAAATGATGAAAAAGCTTATAGAAGAGAAAAAGAAAAAAGGTCTTCAAAAAAATAATCCTAAAGCTGAAAAAAACATAGCAACTGGAAACAGTTCTAAAGGTGTTAAGATTGGAAACGGTGGAGGATTATTTGATTAATCTTTGATATAGAAAAAAGCAAGCGGAAGTGACGCTTGCTTTTTTTTTATATAAATATATAAATTACTAAATTATTGATTTTAATTAGTTGTTGTAGTTTAAGTAAACCTAGCTAGCCATTAAAAGTCCAGATAAGCATAATGCACCATAAACAAATTTATTAAATGATTCTGCATTAATTTTTTTTATAGCTATATTGCTAATAAGTATTGCAGCAATAACAAATAACATTGTAAACCCTGAAAGTTGTATTACTTCTAGTGTGATTTCTTTTCTAAATATATTTATTGTAAGCATTATTGTATTTAGTGTTGCCCAAAGAGCGCAAAGAGTGGCTCTAAAGCTAAACTTATCTTTTATATTTTTTGTAGCATATACAACAACAAAAGGTCCACCACAAGTAAAAGCACCATGAACTATGCCACCTAGGAATAGTGTTAGATTTTCTATTGTTTTTTTTATCTTTGTAGGAACCAAAATATCTTCTGATTTCTGCTTTTGTTTATTTGAACTTTTTAAATTATAAATCCCTTTAATTCCAACTAGAATCATAAATATTCCAAGTGTAATTTTAAGTGGTCTCTCTGGAAGGACTTTAAATAGAATCATTCCAATAGGTAGTCCTATAATCATAAGCCTTGCTATTTTAATAAATTCAGCTTTTGCTATATATCTATAATCCTTTATTGCAATAAAAAGTGATGCAAAGAGAACTATGATAGTGAGTACATGAACAGTAGTGTTTAATGGTACTACCATTGATGCAAGTGGTAATGCCATTATTGTTCCACCAAAACCTATAAGTCCTTCAATGAAATAAGTAGCCATAATTATGAGTGCGAATACTAATATTTGTTCAAAATTCATTATAATTTACCCCTTTTAATAATTATAATTTATGTTTATCTAAAATCTTCTAAAAATAGAAATAATAAGGTTTAGATAATTTAAAAAATACCACAAGTAGCATACCATTTTATATAAGCGATTTGAATAAACAAACTATTAATAATATCTAGTATATTTAGATAAAGTGTTAAATTCATATTAATTTACTAGTGGTAAAACTTTTGAAATGAACAAAATAGAAAAATGGTAAATAAATACTTATAAAATTACTTTTTTTGCTAGTAAAAAATGAAAAAGTTAGTTATTCTATACTTTGTATGGGAAAAAATGTTAAAGATATAAACAATTTTAAAATAATAAGATAAAAGTTACTTTATTTGTTAATATACAGTTTATAATTAAATTAACGTAATGCGAATTTAGTTTAACTATTTAGGAGGAATTTAATATGAGTAAAAAAGTTTATTTTAATGGTAAGATCGTTTGTGTGGATAAAGATAATAATATTGAGGAAGCAGTTCTTGTGGAGAATGGAATTATCATAGCTACTGGAAGTAATGAGGACATGATAAGAAAAGCATATGATAGAAATGATGAAGTTGATGAAATTAATTTAAAAGGAAGAACAATGTTACCTGGTTTTATAGACCCACATGGACATATTGTTGCAATTGCACAATCATCAATGATGCCAAATTTTGAAGAAATTACTTCAAGAGATGAGATGGTTTTAAAACTTAAGGCTTATTTAAATGAAAATCCTAAAAAAGATGGCGAATGGTTACTTGGACTTGGTTATGACAATTCAAAGTTTGCAGATGGAAAACATCCAACAAAGGTTGATTTAGATAAGGTTTCAGTTGAAATTCCTATATTTATTACACATGCATCAGGACATATAGCAGCTGTTAACTCAAAAGCTTTAGAGTTATTTGGATATATAGGAAATGATTATATTGTGCCAAAAGGTGGAGTTGTACAAACTATGGGGAGTTCAAGAGAGGCAAATGGAGTTTTAGAAGAAACAGCCTTTTTAGATGAAACAAAGAAAGTTCTTATAGGGGCACCCTCATTTGAAAGTGTACTTGCAGCACTTGATAAAGCACAAGATTTATATGCATCATATGGAATTACAACAGCACAAGATGCTAGTGTAGACAAAGGCGTTAATCAACTTCTAGGGGCAGCATCACAATATGGAAAGTTAAAACTTGATATAGTTGGATATGCAATTCAACCTGTGACAGCAGAGCTTATGGGAAAAACATCAACACTTGATGCTAAGTATAATAATCACTATAAATTACTTGGTGGGAAAATGTGGCTTGATGGTTCGCCACAAGCAAAAACAGCGTGGCTTACAAAACCATATTATATTGTACCAGAAGACCAAAAAGAAGATTATTGTGGATATGGAACTCAAGCAGATGAAGAAGTTACAGCTTATTTAACTACTTGTATTGAAGATAATATTCAAGTTAATGCACACTGCAATGGAGATGCAGCATCTGACCAATTTATAAGATGTTATAAAAATGCATTAAATGCAACAGAAAATCAAGCTAATTTAAGACCAGTTATGGTTCATTGTCAAACACTTAGAGAAGACCAATTAGATTGTATGCAAAGAATAGGAATGATTCCAACATTCTTCCTTGACCATATATTCTACTGGGGTGATTATCACTATGAATCAGTTCTTGGACCAGAGAGAGCAGAGAGAATTTCACCAGCAGGTTCAGCATTAAAAAGAGGAATGAACTTTACTTTACACCAAGACCCACCAGTTAAAATGCCTATAATGACACTTGCAATACACAATGCAGTTAATAGAGAAACTGAAAGTGGTAGAGTACTTGGTGAAGATCAAAGAATACCTGTTATGGAAGCTATAAAAGCAGTTACCATAAATGGGGCTTATCAATATTTTGAAGAGAAGATAAAAGGAAGCATTGAAGTAGGAAAACTTGCTGATTTTGTAGTTTTAGATAAATGTCCTATAATAACAGAACCTAAAGAACTTAAAACAATAAAAGTTCTTGAAACAATAAAAGAAGGTAATACAATTTATAAAGCTAATTAATAACTTTATAAATTTAGATATAAGCAGATTCATAAAAGTATGAGTCTGCTTTTTTAATATTATAGAAAATAAAAAATGCAAAGTATGTAGAAGAATGTAAAAAAAAAATTAACAAAGCATATAAAATAAAATTTGTGGAAGGAAAAGTGATACAATACTCATTAGTAAATATGAATTTAATTTAAAGCAATTATAAATTACAAGAGGTTAAAATCATATAGATTAGACAAGATATAAGAGGCGCAAGGGGGGATTCTTTTGGATAAAAAGAAAATTATAAGTAATACGATATTATTTGTAGCAATAATAGCCTTTATAAATATATTTAATATGATGTTTGGTGAGATGAATAGTGTGGTTGGCGTTACAGTTATAACAGCTGCCTTAACATTGTTACAAAGAGATTTAACAGCTGCACCAGTAGAGAATTTGATGAATCTTATAGCAATAAATTTATTTACAGGGATATTTGCATATATAGCTAGTACAAATATGTGGGTGGGAATACCTGTTAACCTTATAGCTTTATTTGTAATAGGATATTGTTTTAGCTCAAATTTAAAAACACCAGTTGTTATTCCATTTGGACTTCAATATTTATTTATGCTTTTTACACCAGTACATGGGAAAGAATTTAGTTTAAGACTTGCAGGTCTTTTATTTGGAGCTTTCTTTATGATGGGATTACAGTTACTTGCTAATAAGAATAAAATTAAAAAGAATTTTAAAGCTATGCTTTTAGGTATATTATCTGATTTTATAGAGAAGTTAGAGAATGGGACAGAATGTTATGAGAGTGTAACAGATAAAATAAATAAGATTAAAAAGATAGTTTATGAGAGTAGAAAGAAGAATTTTTATATATGTGATGAAGGTAAGAGGGTAACTAACACAATATATCTTCTTGAGAGAATTAACATAATATTTGAAGACAGAAAATTAGACGAAGATGTTGAGTTTAAGAATCATATGATAGAATCATTGAAAGATTTAAAGGTATGTATTGAGAAAGATAAAATTGATGATATGAAATTTAAAGTAGTTGAAAAACAATTACCAGTAGAATTTGCTGAGGTTGAAAGATGTCTAAATCATTTAGTTGAAGAGGTTAATGGACTATCAAAAACTGAGCCAAAAGCAGATTTGCATTTTTATGATATTCCAGAGAAGTTTAAAACTATAAAAGTGATGAGGGATAATTTTAGTATTAGGTCACTTAGGGTTTCATATGCTTTAAGACTTGCTATTGTGGGTGTTATAAGTATATTTATAGTAGATTATTTTAAGATTCCACAAGGGAAATGGATAGTTTATACTATATTTTCTTTAACACAACCTTATGCAGAAAGCTCAAAAATAAGGACAAGACAAAGAGTAGAGGGAACTTTAATAGGAGCATTTCTAGTAGTTGTAGCATTTACACTAGTACAAGATTCTGCACTTAGAGGGCTTGTTATCTTACTTGCAGGATATTTAAATCCATTTGCAAAAGACTATAAAAGATTAATAGTTTTAGTTACAGTTTCAGCAATTGCATCAACAGCATTAGCAGGGGGAACACTAGAACTATCACTAATGAGAGTTGTATTTGTAATCTTTGGTGGAATACTAGCAATGATAGGAAGTAAGTTTATTATTCCTTATCACTTAAAAGATGGTAACAACGAGATAAAATCAGGATACATCAAAATCATAGAAACAATGAAAGAAGATATAAATGAAAATAAAGATGATAATATAGTTAAATCTTTATATCTACTGCCAGCATTCTTTGAAGATAAATTTAAAGATACTAATATAGATGAGAAAGAACTTAAATTACTTGCAGAGTTTGCAGATAGTGAGAGAAGAAAACTAAATGAAGTTTATAGTAGATGTTACTTTATGAGTAAAGATGAAAAAGAAGATAAAACTAATGACTTTGAATTAGTTTTGAGTTAAATAGCAAAAAAAAGATTGTGATGATATAATTTCATCACAATCTTTTTTATAAATATAAGAATTAAATTCTTCTACTTCAAACTCTTCAACTTTTTCTATTTTAGAGAAATTAGATAAATGAATTGATAGTTATTAAATAGTTTAATATAATTAAGGTAATAGAGACTACTAAAGAGTAGGAGGTGGAAGTGATGAGCAAAAAAGATGAGAGAGATAGAAAAGTACACGATTATGATGCAGCGTGGAAGACTATACTTGAAGCATTTGAAGAAGAAATAGTAGAGTTATTATTTCCAGAAATTTATGAAAAAATAAATT
>JBOFIK010000032.1:0-15134 GCA_051650125.1 Sarcina sp.
AGACCACATTGATATGGATGTTGAATTAATACACCCAATTGCTATGGAAGAGGGATTAAGATTCGCTATCAGAGAAGGTGGAAGAACTGTAGGTTCAGGAGTTGTTACAACAATAAAAGCGTAATAATTTTGATATAAAAACAAGAGACTTTTTAGAGCTCAACAATGTAGGACTGGGTTGTTTAACCTAGTCCTTTACATAGTCGAGGTTTGTTGACATAGACAAAGTTTTATGATAGTGTTATTAATGCAAATAAAGTCAAGAAAGTAGAGTATTTTACTTGATATATAGGAAAACTGGAGGTGCTGAACGTGAGAGTAAAAGTAACTTTAGCATGCACAGAGTGTAAGCAAAGAAATTATAGTACAATGAAAAACAAAAGAAACAACCCAAACAGAATTGAAATGAACAAATACTGCAAATTCTGTAAAAAACATACTCTTCATAGAGAAACTAAATAATAAGGATCTTCCTTATTGTTACTCATAGGGTGTTAAGGATGTGAAACAAATGGCTGCAAATGGAAAGGTAAATGAGACAACTGCGAAAGCAGCAGGTCCAATTCAATTTCTAAAAGAGGTTAGGGCCGAAGTTAAAAAAATAACTTGGCCATCTAAAGAAGAAGCTAAAAAAGCAATAATAGCTGTCCTTGTGGTTGCTATTGCTGCAATAATTTTAGTTGGTAGCGTTGATTTTGTATTTAAAAACCTCTTTGAATTTATATTCAAACTTAATTTATAAGGAGGTTTAAAGGCTTTAACAGCGCCTTAAATTTAATATGAGTGAAACATCAAGATGGTACGTAGTACACACATATTCTGGCTATGAAAACAAAGTAAAAGCTACTATTGAAAAAACAATAGAGAATAGAAATATTCACGGATTAATCTTTGATATGCAGATTCCTATGGAAGAAAGCACAGAAGAAAGAGACGGGAAGATTAAAACTACTTTGAAAAAGAAATTTCCAGGATATTTATTAGTTAATATGGTAATGACAGATGAGTCATGGTATGTCGTAAGAAATACTAGAGGAGTAACCGGGTTCGTAGGACCAGGGTCAAAACCAGTACCGCTTACTGATGAAGAGGTAACATCAATGGGTATATTAGAAAACGGAGATGAAGAAGTCAATGTTGGAAGATATATAGATGTTAACTTGGAGGTAGGTGAATCAGTTAAAGTAATCTCAGGGGCGTTAAGCGATATGATGGCGGTAATCCAAGAGATTGATTTAACAAAATCTAAGGTTAAGGCCTTAGTAGATATGTTCGGAAGAGAAACACTTGCCGAACTAGATTTTAACCAATTAGAAAAATTAGATTAAACAATTTTGACGAATGTCTTAATTAAGTGGGAGGGGAAACCCCGAAATTACCACAGTATAGGAGGAATAACTCATGGCTAAGAAAGTAACAGGAATGATAAAACTTCAACTTCCTGCAGGAAAAGCGACACCAGCACCACCAGTAGGACCTGCTTTAGGTCAACACGGTGTTAACATTATGGGATTCTGTAAAGAATTTAACGCAAAAACTTCAGACAAAGCTGGATTAATAATACCAGTAGTTATAACAGTATATCAGGATAGATCATTTAGTTTCATACTAAAGACTCCACCAGCAGCTGTTTTAATAAAGAAGGAATTAGGATTAAAAAGTGGATCAGGAGTTCCAAACAAAACTAAGGTTGGAACATTAACTCAAGATCAAGTTAAGAAGATCGCTGAAATCAAAATGCCAGACTTAAATGCAGCATCAGTAGAAGCAGCTATGAAAATGGTAGCAGGTACTGCAAGAAGTATGGGTGTTACAATAGAAGAATAAGAATCACACAAAAAGTGGGAGGTAAATACCGCTATTACCACAGAGGAGGATTAACAATGGGAAAGAATTATGTTGAAAGTGCAAAATTAGTAGATAAGAATGCATTATATACTCCAGCAGAGGCTTTAGGGCTTGCTGTTAAAACTGCAAAAGCTAAGTTCGATGAAACTATCGAATTACACGTAAGATTAGGTGTAGACCCAAGACACGCTGACCAACAGGTTAGAGGTGCAGTAGTACTTCCACACGGAACAGGAAGAACTGTAAGAGTTTTAGTTTTCGCAAAAGGTGCTAAAGTTGAAGAAGCTAAAGCAGCAGGAGCAGATTTCGTAGGAGCTGAAGATTTACTTCAAAAGATCCAAGGCGAAAATTGGTTCGACTTTGATGTTGTAGTTGCAACACCAGATATGATGGGTGTAGTAGGAAGATTAGGAAGAGTATTAGGACCTAAAGGTTTAATGCCTAACCCTAAATCAGGAACTGTTACATTTGATGTAGCTAAGGCTATCGAAGATATCAAAGCAGGTAAAGTTGAATATAGAGTTGATAAAACTGCTATCGTTCACTGCCCAATTGGTAAAAAATCATTTGGATCAGAAAAGTTAGAAGAAAACTTCAAGGCTTTAATGGATGCTTTAGTAAAAGCTAAACCAGCTGCAGCTAAAGGACAATATCTTAAATCAGTTTCAGTTTCATCAACAATGGGACCTGGAGCTAGAGTAAATCCATCAAAAGTTTTAGACTAGTAAAAATTAACTATTGACTTATCATTAATAATTAATTATAATAAAACTTGTCAAAAAGTGAATAAAAGTTTCCGTAGACCGCAGGTACTGTAAAGTATAACGCAAGCAACCTGCCGAGGGATTGATTTATATATTAAGTCTTCCTATGTCTACGGGGAGACTTTTCTTAATATATTAAGCAGTTTTTAACTGTGAGGAGGTGGACACACAGTGAACAAGAATAGACAATTAAAAGAAGCAAAAGTTGCTGAAATTAAAGAGAAATTAGAAAAAGCTCAAGCTGTAGTTCTTGCTAACTATCAAGGTTTATCAGTAGAACAAGATACTGAGTTAAGAAAAACTTTAAGAGAAGCTGGTGTTGAATATAAAGTATACAAAAATACTTTAGTAACATTAGCAGCTAAAGAGTTAGGCCTTGAAGGTATAGTAGAATTCTTAGAAGGACCAGTTTCAATAGCATTCGGATATGAAGATGCTACTGCTCCAGCTAGAGTTTTAAATAACTTCGCTAAATCAAGCAAAAAGTTAGAATTAAAAGCTGGTATCGTTGATGGAGTTATCTACGATTCAGAAAAAATCAAAGTTCTTGCAGATATACCTTCAAAAGAAGTACTTATCGCAAAACTTCTTGGAAGCATCAAGTCTCCAGTATCAAACTTTGCATACTTATTAAGTGCAATTAAAGATCAAAAAGAGTCTAACGCTGAATAGTAAATAACCAATTAATAAAAAAATAAAAATAAATTTATGAAAGAAATTTCGGAGGTGCTAATAATGACAAAAGATCAAATAATAGAAGCAATCAAAAATATGACAGTTTTAGAATTAAACGAGTTAGTAACAGCTTGTGAAGAAGAGTTTGGAGTAAGCGCTGCTGCTCCTGTAGCGGTAGCTGGAGTAGCTGGAGCTGCTGCAGAAGAAAAGACTGAGTTTGACGTAGTATTAACAAATGCTGGAGCAAGCAAAATCAAAGTAATCAAAGTTGTAAGAGAACTTACAGGATTAGGATTAAAAGAAGCTAAAGAAATAGTTGATGGAGCTCCTAAGACAATCAAAGAAGGTATCGCTAAAGATGCTGCTGAAGAAATGAAAGCTAAGTTAGCTGAAGTTGGAGCTGAAGTAGAGGTTAAATAATACCTTCTTTAGTTTGAATTTTTTAAAAAAGAGGTGCTGCACAGTACCTCTTTTTTTTCAGAAATATTTAATTATCGTACTGTTGACAGAAAAGAGGTGCTATGGTACTATAATTAAATGTATTATTATTGTAGATAAGTATACGCAAAAACTAAATTTTTATGAATAAAAATTGAAATTTTGGTTATACTAAAGAGATGATATTGTATGCAGTCCGAAAGCAAAGTCCTTAGGGAAAGTGCGCTTTTGGGTTATTTTATTTTATACGAGGGGTGAATGTTGATGGTACATCCTATCCAAGTTGGAAAAAGAACTAGAATGAGTTTTGCTAAAGTTAAAGATGTAGCTGAAATGCCGAATTTAATTGAGGTACAGCTAAAGTCTTATCACTGGTTTTTAGAGACTGGTTTACAAGAGGTTTTTGATGATATCAATCCTATTGCAAACTTTACAGGGAACTTAGTACTAGAGTTCGTTGGTTATAATCTTGATATGGATAATATCAAGTATACAGTAGAAGAATGTAAAGAGAGAGATGCTACATATGCAGCTCCTTTAAAAGTTACTGTAAGACTTCAAAATGAAGAGACAGGAGAAATAAAAGAACAAGAGGTGTTCATGGGAGATTTCCCACTAATGACAGAACAAGGAACTTTCATCATTAATGGTGCTGAAAGAGTTATTGTATCTCAGTTAGTTAGATCACCAGGAGTTTACTACAATTCAAGCGTAGATAAGAATGGTAAAAAATTATTCGGTGCTACAGTAATACCTAATAGAGGAGCTTGGTTAGAATATGAAACAGATTCTAACGATATAATCTATGTAAGAATAGATAAAACAAGAAAACTTCCTATATCAATCCTTGCCAGAGCAATGGGTCTTGGAAGTGACCAAGAATTATTAGATTACTTTGGTGAAGAAGAAAGATTTAAAGCTAGTATCGAAAAAGATAACACAAAAACTAAAGAGGAAGGATTACTTGAAATCTACAAAAGATTAAGACCAGGTGAACCACCTACAGTTGACAGTGCTGTTTCACTTATTGATTCTTTATTCTTTGATGCAAAAAGATATGATTTATCAAAAGTTGGAAGATACAAGTTTAATAAAAAATTAGCAGTAAGTTTAAGAATTGCTAATAAAATTGCTGCTGAAGATATAATTGACCCTTCAACAGGAGAAATCCTTGTTGCTAAAGGTGAAAAAATATCAAGAGAAGCATCAGAAGAAGTACAAAATGCTGGTATTAACTCAGTTGACTTATTAGTTGAAGATAGAGTTATAAGGGCTATTGGTAACCACTTTGTAGATATACATAAGTATATTAACTTTGATATAACTGATTTGAAAATCAAAGAATTAGTGCATTATCCAACTCTTAGAGAAATACTAGATACTGTTTCAGATGAAGCTGAACTGAAAGTAGAATTAAAGAAAAACATCAATAGACTTATACCTAAGCATATAATCAAAGATGATATATTTGCTACTATAAGTTATGAGATGGGTCTTGCATATGGAATAGGTGAGAAAGATGATATAGATCACTTAGGAAATAGAAGATTAAGAAGTGTTGGGGAGTTACTTCAAAATCAATTTAGAATTGGTTTATCAAGAATGGAAAGAGTAGTTAAGGAAAGAATGACTATTCAAGACCAAGAATCAATAACACCTCAACAATTAATTAATATCAGACCAGTTGCAGCAGCTATAAAAGAATTCTTTGGTAGTTCTCAGTTATCTCAATTCATGGACCAAACAAATCCATTATCTGAGTTAACTCATAAGAGAAGATTATCAGCGTTAGGACCTGGAGGGCTTTCAAGAGAAAGAGCCGGATTCGAAGTTAGAGACGTTCACTACTCACATTATGGTAGAATGTGTCCTATCGAGACTCCAGAAGGACCAAACATCGGTCTTATCAACTCATTAGCAACATATGCTAAGGTTAATGAATATGGATTCATGGAAACACCTTACAGAGTTGTTGATAAGGAGACAGGTGTTGTTACAAGTGAAATAAGATATTTCACAGCTGATGAAGAAGATACATTCTTGATAGCTCAAGCTAATGAGATACTTAATGAAGATGGAACTTTCTTAGATGAAAGAATTACTGCTAGAATCAGAGAAGATGTAGTAGTTGTTCCTAGACAAGATATAGATTTAATGGATGTTTCTCCAAGACAGTTAGTATCTGTTGCTACAGCAATGATACCATTCTTAGAGAATGATGATGCCTCAAGAGCACTTATGGGATCAAACATGCAACGTCAAGCAGTTCCATTATTAAAACCACAAGCACCAATAGTTGGAACAGGAATAGAATTTAGAGCAGCGGTTGACTCAGGAGTTTTACCAAAAGCTAAAAATGCTGGTACTGTTGATTATGTTAGTGCGAATGAAATTAGAGTTAAGAGAGATCTTGATGGTGGAATAGATGTATATAGACTTCTTAAATTTAAAAGAAGTAACCAAGGTACATGTATTAACCAAAAACCTTTAGTTGATAAAGGTGAGAAAATTGCCAAGGGGCAAGTTTTATCAGATGGACCTTCAACTGATTTAGGAGAAATTGCTTTAGGTAAGAACATTAGAATGGGATTCATTACATGGGAAGGATATAACTACGAGGATGCTATGCTTATCTCAGAAGAGTTAGTTAGAGAAGACGTATTTACATCAATCCATATAGAGGAATATGAATGTGAAGCTAGAGATACTAAATTAGGACCAGAAGAAATAACAAGAGATATTCCTAATGTAAGTGAAGATGCTCTTAAAGACATAGATGAAAGAGGTATCATTAGAATTGGTGCTGAAGTAAGATCAGGAGATATTTTAGTTGGGAAGGTTACACCTAAGGGTGAAACAGAATTAACAGCTGAAGAGAGATTACTTAGAGCTATATTCGGTGAGAAAGCTAGAGAAGTGAGAGATACTTCATTAAGAGTTCCTCATGGAGAATCTGGTATAATTGTTGACGTTAAGGTGTTTACAAGAGAAAATGGGGATGAATTATCACCAGGTGTAAATGAATTAGTAAGATGTTATATCGCTCAAAAAAGAAAAATATCAGTTGGAGATAAGATGGCTGGTCGTCATGGTAACAAAGGGGTTATCTCAAGAGTATTACCAGAAGAAGATATGCCATTCTTACCAGATGGTAGACCATTGCAAATTTGTCTTAATCCACTGGGGGTTCCATCACGTATGAACATCGGTCAGGTACTTGAAGTTCACTTAGGGTGGGCTGCAAGTGCATTAGGTTGGCATATTGCTACTCCGGTATTCGATGGTGCTACAGAAGAAGATATCGAAAAGCATTTAGAAGAAGCAGGATACAATGTTGATGGTAAAACAAGTTTAAGAGATGGTAGAACTGGTGATGAATTTGATAGTAGAGTAACAGTTGGAATAATGTATATTCTTAAACTAGCTCACTTAGTTGATGATAAAATTCACGCTAGATCAACAGGTCCATACTCATTAGTTACTCAACAACCACTGGGAGGAAAAGCTCAGTTTGGTGGTCAAAGATTTGGTGAGATGGAGGTTTGGGCATTAGAAGCTTACGGTGCAGCTCATACTTTACAAGAAATACTTACAGTTAAGTCTGATGACGTTGTAGGTAGAGTTAAAACTTATGAAGCAATCGTTAAAGGTGAAAATATCCCAGAACCAGGAGTTCCAGAATCATTCAAAGTTCTTATCAAAGAGCTTCAAGCATTATGCTTAGATGTTAGAGTTTTAAATGACTCTAAAGAAGAAGTTAAAATCAAAGAAGCTACTGAAGATGAGAGTGAAGAATTAGAAGTAAACATTGAAGGAACTGAAGAAACAACAACAGCTGGAACAGTAGTTGATGACAGTTATATAGATGAAACAGAAATCGAAGAAGAAGAAGTTGATTACGAGAGTCTAGATATGGAAGACTTTAACTCAGATTTAGAAATCGAAGATTTTGATGAATAAAAGTAATTTCTAATATATACAAGGTTAATTCTGCTGACCTTGACTAGCAGAAGATATTCTAAAAAAGAATATTCCCCTACTAAATTTTTTAGTAGGGGATTCTTAAACTAACACATTAATATGAAGGGAGGATACACCCTTGTTTGAATTAAACAATTTTGATGCTTTACAAATAGGGCTAGCATCTCCAGAGCAAATTAGAAATTGGTCTAGAGGTGAGGTTAAAAAACCTGAAACAATAAACTATAGAACTTTAAAACCAGAGAGAGATGGTCTTTTCTGTGAGAGAATTTTTGGACCAATCAAAGACTGGGAATGTCACTGTGGAAAATATAAAAGAGTAAGATATAAAGGTGTAGTTTGTGATAGATGTGGAGTTGAGGTGACTAAATCTAAAGTAAGAAGAGAAAGAATGGGTCACATCGAACTTGCTGCTCCAGTATCACACATATGGTACTTCAAAGGAATTCCATCAAGAATGGGACTAATTATGGATATGTCACCTAGATCTTTAGAGAAAGTATTATACTTTGCTTCATATATAGTAATAGATCCTAAAGAAACAGGATTATTAAAAAAACAACTTCTTAATGAAAAAGAATATAGAGAAGCTTGTGATAAATATGGAGATGAAAACTTTGAAGCTGCAATGGGAGCTGAAGCTGTTAAAAAGCTTCTTGCTGAAATTGATTTAGAGAGAGGTTCAGTAGAACTTAAGGAAGAATTAAAGCAAAGCACAGGGCAAAAGAAAGTTAGGATAATAAGAAGACTTGAAGTTGTAGAATCATTCAGAAAATCAGGTAATAAGCCTGAGTGGATGATAGTGGATGTAATCCCAGTAATACCACCAGATTTAAGACCGATGGTTCAGTTAGATGGTGGAAGATTTGCAACATCAGATTTAAATGATTTATATAGAAGAGTTATTAATAGAAATAACAGGCTTAAAAAATTATTAGATTTAGGTGCTCCAGATATAATCGTTAGAAATGAAAAGAGAATGTTACAAGAAGCAGTAGATGCTTTAATAGATAACGGTAGAAGAGGAAGACCTGTAACGGGTCCTGGTAATAGACCACTTAAGTCATTATCAGACATGTTAAAAGGTAAGCAAGGTAGATTCAGACAAAACCTTCTTGGTAAGAGGGTTGACTATTCAGGAAGATCAGTTATCGTTGTTGGACCTGAGTTGAAAATGTACCAATGTGGACTTCCAAAGGAAATGGCTCTAGAGTTATTTAAACCATTCGTAATGAAGAAGTTAGTTGAAGATGGTATATCACACAATATTAAAAATGCTAAGAGATTAGTAGAAAGAGTAATGCCACAGGTATGGGATGTTTTAGAAGAAGTTATTGCAGATCATCCAGTATTGCTTAACCGTGCGCCAACACTTCACAGATTAGGAATTCAAGCATTCCAACCTGTATTAGTTGAAGGTAGAGCTATTAAGCTACACCCATTAGTATGTACAGCATATAATGCTGACTTTGATGGAGACCAAATGGCTGTTCATGTACCTTTATCAGTTGAAGCTCAAGCAGAGGCTAGATTCTTAATGTTAGCAGCTGGAAATATAATGAAACCTTCAGATGGTAAACCGGTATGTGTACCTACACAGGACATGGTTCTTGGAACTTACTACTTAACAATAGATAAAGATGGTGCGGAAGGTGAAGGCAGAAGTTTCTCAAGCTTTGATGAAGTTATAATGGCTTATCAATTAAAGCAAATAGGAGTTCATGCTAAAATTAACGTAAAAGTTGAAAGAGAAGTTAATGGTGAGATTAAAACAGGAATTATCAAAACAACTCCTGGTAAAATCATCTTTAATGAAGCTATTCCACAAGATTTAGGATTTGTTAATAGAGAAGATGAAAATGAAATGTTTAATCTAGAGGTAGATTTCTTAAGTACTAAGAAGAGTTTAGGTACTTTAATAGATAAATGTTATTTAAAACATGGACCAACAAAAACATCTGTAATGTTAGATAATATTAAATCAACAGGATATCACTATTCATCAATAGGAGCTGTTACGGTAGCTGCTTCAGATATGATAGTTCCAGCTAAAAAATATGATTTACTTAAAGAAGCTGATGAAACTGTTGAAAAGATAGAGAAAATGTACAGAAGAGGTCTTATATCTGATGAAGAAAGATATGAAAGAGTTATCGAGAAGTGGACTAATACAACTGAAGAAGTTGCGAACACACTAATGGATAGTCTTGATAAATTTAACCCAATATTTATGATGGCAGACTCAGGAGCCAGAGGATCTAAATCACAGATCAAACAACTTGCTGGGATGAGAGGACTTATGGCCGCGCCTTCAGGTAAGATAATCGAGCTTCCAATCAGAGCATCATTTAGAGAAGGTCTTGATGTATCAGAGTACTTTATATCAACTCACGGAGCTAGAAAAGGTAATGCAGATACAGCTCTTAAAACTGCTGACTCAGGATACTTAACAAGAAGACTTGTTGACGTAAGTCAAGATGTTATAGTAAGAGAAGAAAACTGTTTTACAGATGATGGTATGTATGTAGCTGAAATTAAAGAAGGTACAGAAACTATCGAAGGCTTAGAGGAAAGATTAACAGGAAGATATTCAGCAGAAGATGTATATGATCCTAAAACAGGTGAATTACTAGTAACTAATGATACTTATATGGGATCAGAAGTAGCAGCTAGAATAGCAGAAACTGGTATTGAAAAAGTTAAAATAAGATCAGTATTTAGATGTAAGTCTAAATTTGGAGTTTGTTCTAGATGTTACGGAATGAATATGGCGACAGCTGATAAAATAAATATCGGAGAAGCTGTTGGTATTGTTGCTGCTCAATCAATTGGTGAGCCGGGAACACAGCTTACAATGAGAACTTTCCATACAGGTGGGGTTGCTGGATCAGATATCACACAAGGTCTTCCAAGGGTTGAGGAGCTATTTGAAGCAAGAAAGCCTAAAGGATTAGCTATTGTAAGTGAAGTGAATGGTACAGTAAGAGTAGAAGAAACTAAGAAAAAGAAAATTGTTTATGTTATGACAGCTGATGGAGAAGAGTACACATATGATATTCCATTTGGTTCAAGATTAAGAGTGTTCGATGGTAATCCTATAGAAGCTGGAGATGAGATAACTGAAGGTTCAGTTAACCCACATGATATAATGGCCATCAAAGGTGTTGAAGGTGCTAGACATTATCTTCTTTCAGAGGTTCAAAAGGTTTATAGACTTCAAGGTGTTGATATAAATGATAAACATTTAGAAGTTGTTGTAAGACAAATGACAAGAAAATTCAAGGTAACTGAATCAGGGGATACTGATTTATTACCAGGAGTAATGATTGATATGTTTGATTTCCATGGTGAAAACAAACGAGTTGCAGCATTAGGTGGAGAAATTGCTCAAGGAGATCAAGTATTACTTGGTATCACAAAAGCATCACTTGCAACAGATAGTTTCTTATCAGCGGCATCATTCCAAGAAACAACAAGAGTTCTTACAGATGCAGCAATAAAAGGGAAAATAGACCCATTAGTAGGATTAAAAGAAAATGTTATTATTGGTAAGTTAATTCCAGCTGGTACAGGTATGATGAAATATAGATCAGTTAAACTAAATACAGATACTGATTTAGAAGAAGATGAAGTTGTAAATATCATCGAAGATTAAAATATTAAATGATTGACATAGGTATTTTAAAATGATAAAATACAATTTGTGTGAATAGCAAAAAGTACTACTAGATTTAATTTATCTACTGAACTCGATAGATTTCGAGCGAGTTATTAATAAATTAGAGGAGATAAAAATGGTAGAAAAACTTTTTGGGAAAAAAGTGATTGGTATTAAACAATCATTAAAAGCTATTGAAAAAGGCGAAGGCAAAGTACTTTATATAGCATTAGATGCAAATGAAAAACTTATAGTCTCAATAAAGGAAATAGCTATTAAAAAAAGTATCAGTATAAAATATATTGATACAATGAAAAAACTAGGTCTAATGTGTAATATTGATGTTAAAGCATCAGTTGCGCTTATACTTAAATAAATAGGTTAACATCATATTTATATATAGAATGTTATAAAATTATCAGGAGGTGAAAAGTATGCCAACAATTAACCAATTAGTAAGAAAAGGCAGAAAGACATTAGTGTCTAAATCAACTGCACCAGCACTTAAAGAGTGTCCACAAAAAAGAGGGGTATGTACAGTTGTTAAAACTATGACTCCTAAGAAACCTAACTCAGCTTTAAGAAAAGTTGCAAGAGTTAGATTAACAAACGGATTCGAAGTTACAGCTTACATTCCAGGTGTAGGTCACAACTTACAAGAGCACAGCGTTGTTCTTATAAGAGGTGGAAGAGTAAAAGACCTTCCTGGTGTTAGATACCATATTGTCAGAGGAGCATTAGACTCAGCTGGAGTAGCTAACAGAATGCAAGGAAGATCAAAGTACGGTGCTAAGAGACCTAAGCAAAAATAATATTTTAGCTTAAACTTAGTTTAAGTGCTATGACTTCATTATTATAAAGATTAAATTATGTTTATATAGATAGAAGCATGCACTTTACGACAAAATAGTAATTCAAGTTATGTCGAGTACCGATGAACTTAAATTAAAATGTTAAGGAGGGAAGAAAAGTGCCAAGAAAAGGACATATTGCAAAAAGAGAAGTTTTACAAGATCCAATGTACAAATCAGTAACAGTTACTAAGTTAGTTAACGGAGTAATGTTAGATGGTAAAAAAGGTGTAGCTCAGAAAATAGTTTACGATGCTTTTGAAATCATTGCTGAGAAGTCAGGAAGAGATGCTATCGAGGTTTTCGAGGATGCATTAAACAACATCATGCCTTTACTAGAAGTTAAAGCTAGAAGAATAGGTGGTGCTAACTACCAAGTTCCAATAGAAGTAAGACCAGAGAGAAGACAAACTTTAGGTTTAAGATGGTTACTTATAGCTACTAGAAAAAGAGGCGAAAAGTATATGAGAGAAAGACTTGCAGCAGAATTATTAGATGCATCTAATAATACTGGAGCAGCTGTTAAGAAGAGAGAAGATACTCACAAAATGGCAGAAGCTAACAAAGCATTCGCTCACTACAGATTCTAATATTATCTACAAAGCTGTTTTGGTAACGCCAAAACAGTTTTGTTGAATTTAAAAATATAACCATAGATTGAGAGGAGGAAATTCCAATGGCAAGAAAATACCCATTAGAAAAATTCCGTAACTTCGGAATAATGGCTCACATTGATGCTGGTAAAACAACAACAACAGAGCGTATACTTTTCTACACAGGTAGAAAACATAAAATAGGTGAAACTCATGAAGGTGCTGCAACAATGGACTGGATGGTTCAAGAGCAAGAAAGAGGTATAACAATTACTTCAGCGGCAACAACATGTGAATGGAAAGGTTATGAGTTAAACATAATTGATACTCCAGGACACGTAGACTTTACAGTAGAAGTTGAAAGATCATTAAGAGTACTTGATGGTACAGTTACTGTGCTAGATGCTAAAAGTGGAGTTGAGCCTCAGACTGAAACAGTTTGGAGACAGGCAGATAAATATGGAGTTCCAAGAATGATATATGTTAATAAGATGGATGCTACAGGTGCAGACTTCTATAACTGTATTAACTCAGTAAGAGAAAGATTAAGAACAAATGCAATTGCTATACAAATTCCGATAGGAAAAGAGCAAGAATTCAAAGGTATGATCGATTTAATGAAAAATGTGGCTGTAATCTTCAATGATGATTTAGGTCAAGATGTTTTCGAAGGTGAAATACCAGCTGAATTAAAAGAGCAAGCAGAAGAATATAGAACAATAATGATTGATGCTATAGCTGAAACAGATGAAGACCTAATGATGAAATATTTAGAAGGTGAAGAATTAACTGAAGAAGAATTAAAAGCAGCTTTAAGAAAAGCTACAATAGCTAATGAAATAGTTCCAGTTATCTGTGGTTCATCATACAAAAATAAAGGTGTTCAAAGAATGATTGACGGAGTTGTTGACTTCTTACCATCACCATTGGACATTAAGGCTGTTGCAGGAACAGATTTAGATGGAAATGAAGATTCAAGAGAAGCTTCAGATGATGCACCTTTAGCTGCATTAGCATTTAAAATAGCTACAGATCCTTTTGTTGGTAAATTAGCATTCACAAGAGTTTACTCAGGAGTATTGACTAGTGGTTCATATGTTCTTAACTCTACTAAAGAGAAGAAGGAAAGAATTGGTAGACTTGTTAAAATGCACGCTAACTCAAGAGAAGAAATAGAGTCATTAGAAGCAGGAGAAATTGGAGCTGTAATAGGACTTAAAAATACTACAACAGGTGATACTTTATGTTCAGAGAAAGAGCCTATAATCTTAGAGAGTATGGACTTCCCGGAACCGGTTATCTCAGTTGCTATTGAGCCTAAAACAAAAGCCAGTCAAGAAAAGATGGGGTTAGCATTAGCTAAATTAGCTGAAGAAGATCCAACATTCAAAACTTGGACAGATCAAGAAACAGGTCAAACAATTATCGCTGGTATGGGTGAACTTCACTTAGATATCATAGCTGATAGATTACAAAGAGAGTTCAAAGTTGAATGTAACGTTGGAGCACCACAAGTTGCTTACAAAGAGACAATCAGAAATGAAGTTAATGCAGAAGCTAAATATGCTAAACAATCAGGTGGTAAAGGTCAATATGGTCACTGTAAAATCGTTATGACACCACATGAAGGAGACTATGTCTTTGAAAATGCTGTTACTGGAGGATCAATTCCAAGAGAATATATCCCAGCGATAGATAATGGTATTCAAGAAGCTTCAGCTACAGGTATTATAGCTGGTTACCCAGTTATAAACTTTAAAGTTAAAGTTTATGATGGATCATACCATGATGTCGACTCATCAGAAATGGCCTTCAAAATTGCTGGATCAATGGCGTTCAAAAATGCTATGGCGAAAGCTAATCCAGTATTACTTGAGCCAATAATGAAAGTTGAGATAGTTATGCCAGAAGAGTATATGGGAGATGTTATTGGAGATGCTAACTCAAGAAGAGGTAGAATCGAAGGAATGGAAGCTAGAGGTGGAGCACAAGTTGTTAACACATTTATTCCACTTTCAGAAATGTTCGGATATGCTACAACATTAAGATCAAGAACTCAAGGTAGAGGAACTTATTCAATGGAATTTGATCACTATGATGAAGTGCCAAAGAGTGTTCAAGAAGAAATTGTTGGAAAAAAAGCTAAATAATTTTAGCATTTTAATATAATAAAAATATGTTTGATTAAAAGGAGGAATTTATAATGTCAAAGGCTAAATTCGAAAGAAGTAAACCACACGTAAACATTGGAACAATCGGTCACGTTGACCACGGTAAAACAACATTAACAGCTGCTATCACATCAGTATTAGCAGTAAGAGGTGGA
>JBOFIK010000033.1:0-2110 GCA_051650125.1 Sarcina sp.
CATTTCTTGAGAAGGATATACCAGAAACTACATTAAAGGAGTTGATAGAATTGGAACCAGCAATAGAAAAAGCTGAAAACAAACTTGAATACTTAAGTGGTGATGAAGATGCAATGAGATTATACTGGGAAAGAGAAAGATCGCTTCATGAAAGAGCAAATATGATTAATTCAGCTAAAGAGAAGGGCATTCTTGAAGGGATAGAACAAGGAATAGAACGCGGGAAGATAGAAGCTGCTATTAGTGTTTTAGATATTTTAGATGATGAAACAATAGCTGCTAGATTTGATTTGAATATAGATTTAGTTAAAGGACTTAGAAAATAAATTATTTAAAATGAAAAAGACTGTATTAGATTAAAAATCTGATACAGTTTTTTTCTATTTAATTTAATTAAAAAATTTACAATTTATACTATTAAAAGTATAATTGCAACTATTAAGGGCTACGAATAATTAATGAATTTGATATAGTAAAAACCTTTATTTAAGATAAATTTCTTGTTATTCTAAAATATATAAACAAAAGATATAGGTGGTGCATTTTTTGAGTGATGGCAAAATTATAGAAGTTTACAATAAAGGTTTAACGGAAGTTATGTCAGTAATCAGACTTCTTATTTTTCGTAATTATATTGTATTATATAGTTTTCTTAGATATAAGATAATAACTAGGGTTAACGTGATTTCATTTTCAAGTTAAACTTCAATTTATAAGATTTAATTTTAATAAAGGGAAAGAGTATAGGGATGAAGAATATAAACTAGAGAGCAAGAAAATTTATGAGGTTATGGTTTAAAGGGGAATAATTTATGAGAGATGAAGATAAGTTTATAGAGTTAATTAATGCTTATAAGATAGATACAAAAGCTTTTACGGACAATGAGTATTTAATTCTACTTAGTAAGGTTGAAAAAGAGATGGAGCGTATATTTAGTCATATTAAGGACAAAGGTGGAAATCTATATATTAATCACTTGCGTAGGGTTGCAAATGATGTAGATGCACCAAAGGAAAAGATAGTTGCAATGTTACATGATTTATTAGAGGATACTGATTACACAGAAAGTTATCTAATAAAAATAGGTGTTCCAAAGGAGCTAAGAGATGCTGTGAAAAGCCTTACAAGAACACAGACACAAAGTTATAAGGACTATATAAATAATATATGTATAAATGAAAAGAGTTTTGTGTTGAGGGTTAAGTTAGCTGACCTTAAAAATAATATGGACATTTCAAGAATTTCAAATCCTACCAAAGAAGATAAAGAAAGAGTAAGAAAAAGGTATATGCCAGCATATACTCAGATAGAGAAAAGGCTAGAGCAAATTGAATTTGAAAATAAATCTGTTGAAGAGTTTCTGAAGAAGCAGGGGACATATGAATATCTAAAGAGTGCGATAGATAAGTGGGGGAAATAATTATATTTTTATAGTAAATAAGTTTAATTTTAAAATTGGAGGTTGAAAATGGATAATTATCAAAATTTAATAATAAAAAGATCGAATCAATTTCTTCATACATTGGCTAGAATTACTATAATAATTGATAACAATGCTATCAACGAAAATAATATAAAATTATATCCTGATGAAACAGAAAGTTGCAAAATAGAATGTGGTTACCACTTAATTTATTGTAAATTAGGAACATTTTATTCCCAACCAATAGAAATTATTTTAGAAAAAGATGATTCTTTATCATTAGAGGTTGGAATTAATTTAAAAGGTTTTTGGCAAACTTTATGCGCTCCGTACTATTGGATTTTTAAAAATAAATCTTACTTATATATAAAATAACCTAAGAGATTTTTATATAAATTTATTTTTAAGTTTATTAGTAAGATAACGATTGTATTTAAGAAGGTGTTTGGTGAAAAAGGTAATAAAGAGCTAACAAGATAACTTATAGAGGATAGAACTGGTATAATAGATGTAAGAGCAAAGACTTTAAAAGTTTAGAGAAAGTAATAACTATAAAGATAGTTCGATTGAAAGATGGCTTGCATTTCTTGAGAAGGATATACCAGAAACTACATTAAAGGAGTTGATAGAATTGGAACCAGCAATAGAAAAAGCTGAAAACAAACTTGAATACTTAAGTGGTGATG
>JBOFIK010000034.1:0-3799 GCA_051650125.1 Sarcina sp.
TTTAAAGCATTTTCTTCTTCAATATCAACTCGTCTAGCCGATTCTAAAGAAGGCTTTTCAATTCCGTAAGCTATTTTAAACTCTTCATAAAGCTCACTACTAATCTTTATTACTCCCTTAATCTTAATAATATGGTCCTTATACATATCATCATTATATCTATCACTTTTAAGCTTTTTATATATAGTTTGAATGCTAACTCCTAAATCTTTTTGAACTTCTGTAACTGTGTAAAACTCCATTATCCTACCGCCTTTAAACTAAAATAAACATTTTAAACATACTTGAAAGCTTTTTAAATCAACTTTATATAAAGTTCTATATTATAATTTAAAATACCTTTAAACAGCTTTAAAATTCTTTATTAATTCACATTTTTGTCCATAATTGAAATAAAAAGAGATTATAAATCAATATAATCTCTCTTAAGTCTTCTTATTCATATTAATCCCATCCCATTAATTCTTCTTCTACTTTCTTATGGTCATAGCTACGTTGATCGTAATTTGAGAATTTAAGGTTTTGGTTTGATGAAGTAGTAGTATTTGTTTTTTCTTTTGATAAATTTTCAATAATTCCTTTGAGATATTTTAAAGGAGCTTTAACATTCTTAGCATCTAAAAGAATATCAATAGCCTTAGTTACTTTTTCAATTCCATTATCCTTAATAAGCTTGTCTATTGTTTTTATAGAAAGTTTTGCTTTATCAGCAAGAAGTTCATTATCGGATTTAACATCAACTTTGTAATCTTCAATTTCTATCTGACCATCGATTGGAATATTACCATCACTGTCAATTTTTTCTTTTTTGAATTTTTTCTCAAAAGTATAACTTTTAGGTTCAAGATCTTCAACATAAAATACTATTTTATCCACTGATCTACCTTTTTTTATATACTCTACTTTATATATATTCATTAAGCCTTTTTTATTTATATCTTTTATAGAATCTTCAATAACTCTAACTCTAAAATTTGCAAATTCTTTATATTTATTTGTTAAACATAAATATTCTTTTATTTCCTTTGGAGTATATTCTACCTTCGATTTTGCGCCTGTCCACATTCTTAGTAATTCATATAACCTTTGTGAATTACTTCCTCCAAGCTCTAAATATTTTGTAACATTCATAGTTGTAAATCCACTCTCTTTATAACCTAGTATCATTTTCACAAAAACAGATGAAAGCGATATTGTAAATATATTTGTATCTTTGTTAAATCCGTGAGATGCAATTATGTAAGATGACATCCATGAACCATTTTCTTTAGTTTGAATAACTTTATTTTTCATTAATTCATCTAATATTTCTTTTATTCCATTAATATATTTATTATTATTATTATTTCCAGTTAAAAGTTTCATTTCGTCTAAAGTAAATGTAGCTTCTGTTGATTTTTCTTTTTGCATATTCACAAAAACTTGTTGTAAAATTCTATTTTGTATTAAAGTAAAGTCGTATTTAGCTTTAATCAACCCATTATTTTTAAATAATATATCTAAATTTTTTTCTATAGTCATTATTAAATGCACCTCATTAATTATTATTTTTTTATCTATCTTTATTATATACCTATACATATACAATGTAAAGTGTATATGTATAGGTGTCACTCTTAATTTGTATAGGTGTCACTCTTAATTTGTATAGGTATCACTCTTAATTTGTATAGGTATCACTCTTAATTTGTATAGGTATCACTCTTAATTTGTATAGGTATTATCTCTGTAACCATTGATATGACTAGCTTGTAGAACGCCTAAATACATTAAATACATTAAATACATTAAATACATTAAATACAACTGTATGTTTTTATAAATAAAAAGTTGTTGTTTTAGAGATACATAATATTTGAAATCTATCTAGGCGTTCTTTAAAATTAAATCAACTTATTGATATTATGTAGAGTATAGCTTTAAAATCATTTTAATAGGCATAGATTTAATTTGAATTAGTTTGTGAACATTTGTTACCTATTTACCTCGAAAGGGCTTTAGAAATCCTTATAACTGTTTTGAAAGAAATTCAAAGTAAAAATTATTTGGAATATATACAAATAATGAGATAGAAATATAATTGTTGTAATTATTTTGACATTATTGATATTTATTCTTGATAATATGATAATCGGCATACTAGCGAATAAGTTGAATTAATATATAATTTATAATAGGGATAAAAATCAATCTAAAGAAAAGATTTTGAAAAATGGAAAGACTTGGACTATTTCTCTTTGATATACAAAATATGAAATTAATAAATAACTGAATTTGATTCTTAAAATAATCGGAGTATTATAAATCTTGCGAGTTAGTTATGACTTAGCTTAATAGCAAGGTGGAATTATCATGGATTATGAAAAGGAAATAAAAAAAATTAAATTAAGATTAATAAATAAATTAGAAAAAGAGAAAAGTATAGATGTAATACAAGATGTGGAAGCGTACTTAATGGCTATAAAAAAGAGCGAAGGATTTAATTGATCCTTCGCTCTTTTTTTATTTACTTTTAGATAACATATTATCTACCATTGCAATAATTAAAGATTGGTCTTCTTCAGGCAATGAGAGAATTTTTTCGATTAAAATTGCAGTATTAGGATTAGAGTTTTTTAATTTAACCATAAGATCAGCAGTTTTAATTTTATCTAAGGGGATATTATGCATATCTCCATTTCCAGTTTCGAGCCATTCTTTGTTTATATTAAACACATTGCATAAATGATTTAACAATAAAGCTTTAGGTTCAACTCTATTATATTCAATATTGCCAATAACATCTCTGCCTACACCTAATAGTTCACCAAATTTTGATTGACTTAAGTTATTAAACTTTCTGATTTCTTTAATTCTTTGACTTAACATAAGAACCTCCTTGTAAATCATAAAGTTATTATATATATTAATTTTGAGTTGGTCAACGATTTTTTTTGAAACAAAGTGTTAATAAACTCAAATAAATAAAGAATTAATATTAATAATGTGTTGACAACGCATTATTAGAATGATAATATTCGTTATATAACACAAAAAGGAGGTGAGCTAATGCAATCATCTGAATTAGAAAGACTTATTAAAAATATAGATAAATTAAATCAAAAAGAAGATTTTCAAGCTGTAAATAAAGTTGTTGATGCTTGTCTGTTAATCAATCAATTGAAAGGGAATTATGAAATAAAAACTCAAATAGAAAGTGAGAGTATTGAAAATGGCTGATAATGAAAAGTATTATTATATAAAACTCAAAGAAGATTTTTTTGACAGTTCAGAAATTAAAGTCTTAGAAAGTATGCCAAATGGATATAAGTACTCTAATTTACTTTTAAAGCTTTATTTAAAATCTCTTAAATTTAATGGAGCTTTAAGATTAAATGATTTTATTCCATATAGTCCAGATATGATAGCGGCTGTTACAGGAATTGATATTGATACTGTTAAGGTTGCATTTAATTTATTTAAAGACCTTAGATTAGTTGAAATTTTAAGTGACGGAACTATCTATATGCTTGATGTTCAAAATTTTATAGGTAAAAGTTCAACAGAGGCTGATAGAATAAGACTTTACAGAGATGAAATAAAAAATAAAAAAGCTAAATTATTACCCAATAAACAAAAATTTGTACAAATGTACGACAAATGTACACCAGAGATAGAGAAAGAGATAGAGAAAGAGATAGAGAAAGAGATAGATAATATAGGTCAGAAAAATAGCAAAGCTATCCCTGATAATCTGCAACAAGTAGCAGAAGCTTGGAACTCTTTAAACTTATCTGAAATTAAATCTATTAAAAATAAC
>JBOFIK010000035.1:0-3624 GCA_051650125.1 Sarcina sp.
TATCTAAACTTATCCCAAATTCTATAAAAATATCTAAACATTCGCTCTGCAAATACTTGCTCTTTGCTAAAATAACTTTGTACTTCTACATGTATAAATAAAATTTTACTTTCATTATCTTTTAACTTCACTTTTATTATCTTATCCGAAATTACTTTCTTTGTTTCCTCTTTACTAAAGATCTCTTTTTGAATTTCTAGAAGTTCATTATCTAGTGCTTCGCTTTCTATATCCCAATTTATCTTCTCATAAATTTCTGGAAATAATAACTCAACAATCTCCTGTTCAAAAGCTTCTAACACAGTTTTCCACGCTGCATCATAATCATGAACTTTTCTATCATCTCTTCTTCTATATTTTATTTCACTCTCTTGCATCTTGCTCACCTCTAATCTTTAGTATTAGTTCTTACTCTAATTATATCCTATATATATCTCTTTTAAAACATAAAAAGCTATGCTGTTTTTTTCTTCTAATAAAGCTTAATAACTAGACAAGCGGTGCTATTTTTGCATAAATAAAGCCACATCAGATTTCTCTAACAGGGCTTAAACACTTACTTTATTCAATTGAAATACCCTGTCTTTTTCCAACACCCCGGGGACGCTTGTGAGGAAAGACACTTTCCGAACTTGCTAAATTTTAAGACTTTAGAATTACACACGAACTAAAGACTTAACATAATAAATACCCTCTAGAAATTTATTCTTTTCTAGAGGGCTATTTAAAAGAAATTTTTATTTGTTTATATTCTTAAACCATTACTTATCAAGTAGAAATATATTTCTACTTGATAACTATTACTTTAAATTGTAATAGTTATAGTAATTTTCACACCAAATTTTACTAACTTGATGAATTTAAGAAAACTCATAAAAACCCCTCCTAATTATACACTTTTCAACTAACTTAGAAATAAGCTATTACACTTATCCTTGCCATTTATATTATTTTTTAAACATAATTTTTTTATCGCCTTTATTATATTATCAAAATTATTTTTCAACCCTTATGCCACTTCTATCTCTCTCAATAAGTTTAAGAACATACTCTTGAAAAGTTGTTTCCTCCTCTACCATCTGTCTCTTTAAATCTTTATGTAAATCACTTTCCATTCTAATACTAATTACCTTTGACATAATATCCACCTCTTTATATCTATATATTTCAATTTATATTTTCTCAATAATCTTAATACCAAAGCTTTTACTTTACTCAATAAGTTTATTAGAATTTATAAAACCTAAATCAACTTCTATATTTGCTGACTTGTATAAAGATATCAAAAATAGAAACTTATCTTCATCAGCAATACTAAGGCTATCAAGGTACTTATCAAATATAATAACATTCTCTGCTACCTTCTCAACTAGGTTCTTATCCACCTTATTAACCTTACTAGACCTTGTAATAACCTTAGCACTAACCTTCTCTTCTTTGGCTATTTCAGTATCTTTAACACATGTAAACTCTATATCTGAGTTATAAGTTTTGTTATAGTACTCATCATCTAAAATATAAGCACCAGTAGCCCTAATCTGAGGGACTACTTCTTCTCTTATCCAAGTTCTAAAAGTAACACCTAGAGGTTTTTCTGTATACTGTAAAAATCCATATAACCCTGGCTCATAAAAGATAATAAGCTTTGGTGCGTACTTAACAGATTTAGTGATTTCATCACCCATTATATTTTTAAACTTTTTTAAGTTCTCACCCCTTAAAACTTCATATTCTATTCCTTCTCTAAACTTCTCTATCGCTAAGCAATTACTAATAGCATGAGAAGTTTCCTCATACCCTAAAAATTTAGCAATCTCAATACCAGCCCAACAAGGTTTTCCATTATGGATAACGCTACAAACTTTATATTCATTGAAACTTTCAATAAATAATCTCTTCAAAATATATCACTCCCTTGAATTTAATTAGTGGAGTTGATATAATAATCTACAATTGATGTTTATTATATAAACTCCAGTTATATATAAAAGGAATTTCTATTACTCTTCCCGGGGCATATAGAAGTTCCTTTTTTACGTATTAATTTTTTTCTTTTTTTCTATCCCTATCTGCCTGAATAAGTTCAACAATATAATCCTGAAAAGTAGTTTCATCACTAACCATTTGCATCTTTAACTCCTTATGGACTTTATCTTCTAATCGAACTGTTACAACCTTCAATACTTTCCCTCCTAACAATCTAATTAGTTTACTTTCATTCAATTTAGAATGAATCTTTTTTAGTATTAGCAAAACTAAAAATTTTATTCTATATTTTATAATCATTAAGGTTATCTACTCTAATAAAATGTTCCGTCACCAAAATACACTACCTCTGTAAAAGCTTTCTACCACTGCCTTTCCAGCTCTGATTTTTTAGATATCCTCATACTATTAAAAGAATAAAATCCTACTAACTTCCCATTATCTTATAAGTTATAATAACCCTCATAAGATAACCACTTATGTTCTACATCTAAATTGGAGAACATAAAAAACATATTTCCTCAAACCCTTTATTCATAAGTATTCAACCTACTTATCTATTTTTATCTGATAGCTAGTGTTTCTAATACTCATAGCCTCTTACAGGTCGGAGATAAAAAAACATACGCTCCTAGATAACTGCGACTAAGCATTCAGATGGAGTTAAAACTCCACCTGAATTGAGTCTACGTTTATAAAAATAGCGTAAAAGTGATTATATAACCCAATAGATAAATTATCATAGTTGCTTCAAAACCTTTAAATTATATGACTTCTAATTAGTATATTATTAAATTAGCAAACGAAAAGGACAATCAGTGCAAATTTTATATAAACAAAGCCATATCAGATTTCTCTAATACAGCTTAAACACTTACTTTATTCAATTCAAATATCCAGTCTTTTTCCAGTATCCCCGGGGATGCTTGTGAAACTATTATTCAAACTCAACTTCTTCTCTTATTCTTTTAACTTTTTCAATTGGCAACTCTGTTTTTTCAGCTATAATTTCATCAGTTAAAACATCTAATAAGTTTCTTGCCATTTCAACTCTTGCTTTTAATTCTCCTTTTTCCTCTAAATATATCTCTCTAATTTCATCAATACTCATCTCAGCTCCTCCTCCAATTCTATCTTTAACCTCTTTAAACTCTTTTGATAATTCCTTGTCTTGTATCAAAAATAAATACTCTAAAAAATATGTTAATGCTTTTCGTTGTTCCATCGTTCTTACTTTCTTATACTTAACTAATTCATTGAACAATTCTACCTTCGCTATAAATATTTCTTTATCACTTGCTCCTGTTTCTAAAAGTCTTTTTGCTATTTTAAAAACTAGCTTTAATGGATTACCTTCATTTATATTTTTTAAATTCAAACTTTCTACATCTATTGTTCTAAAATTATATGTTAGAATATCTTCTTTTAAATTTGGAAGTTTATAAATATAACTTTTATCTTTTCCCATACTTCCTCTATAAGTATAAATTACTGATCCCACTATATCTGAATAATCTTCATACTTATATCTAAACTTATCCCAAATTCTATAAAAATATCTAAACATTCGCTCTGCAAATACTTGCTCTTTGCTAAAATAACTTTGTACTTCTACATGTATAAATAAAATTTTACTTT
>JBOFIK010000036.1:0-17913 GCA_051650125.1 Sarcina sp.
AAAGTAAAATTTTATTTATACATGTAGAAGTACAAAGTTATTTTAGCAAAGAGCAAGTATTTGCAGAGCGAATGTTTAGATATTTTTATAGAATTTGGGATAAGTTTAGATATAAGTATGAAGATTATTCAGATATAGTAGGCTCAGTAATTTATACTTATAGAGGAAGTATGGGAAAAGATAAAAGTTATATTTATAAACTTCCAAATTTAAAAGAAGATATTCTAACATATAATTTTAGAACAATAGATGTAGAAAGTTTAAAATTAGAAAATATAAATGAAGGTAATCCATTAAAGCTAGTTTTTAAAATAGCAAAAAGGCTTTTAGAAACAGGAGCAAGTGATAAAGAAATATTTATAGCGAAGGTAGAATTATTCAATGAATTAGTTAAGTATAAAAAAGTAAGAACGATGGAGCAACGAAAAGCATTAACATATTTCTTAGAGTATTTATTTTTGATACAAGATAGTGAATTGTCAAAAGAGTTTAAAGAGGTTAAAGATAGAATTGGAGGAGGAGCTGAGATGAGTATTGATGAAATTAGAGAGATATATTTAGAGGAAAAAGGAATGAAAAAGGGGATAGAAAAAGGTAGAGAAGAAGGCGAGTTAAAAGGGAAAATTGAGGCTATCAAAGCTATTTTAGATGTGTTTAGTGATAAAGAGATATCTGAACGATTAAAGGTTGATGTTGAACTTGTTGAAAAAATAAGAAAAGAAAGTTAGTGTTTAAGCCGTGTTGGGGAAATCTGGATATGACTTTACTTATATAAATGAGCAAGTTCGGAAAGTGCCTTTCCTCACAAGCGACCCCGGGGTACTGGAAAAAGACTGGATATTTTAATTGGATAAAGTAAGTGTTTAAGCCATGTTGGAGAAATCTGATATGGCTTTGTTTGAGTAGATTTTATACTGCTTGTCTTTAAAGTATATATTTGTAGGAGAAGTTATTTGTTTTAAAAAGTACATATATGGGATATAATTTATATTAAGAGGATGTGATGAATTGAGCTTACAAAAAGATAAAAAAGAAAGTGTTAAACTTGATCAAATATTAAAGTATCTATTTAATACATCTAATAAGGTTTTGGTTAAATTATTAAATGGACTTTTTGATGAAAGTTTTAGTGAAGATGAAGTTGAGATTACAGTTAGTAATAATGAATATATAGAAGAATCATTAGATGTTTTAAGAGGAGATATGTTTTATAATGCTTTAGATTCAAAGGGGAAAAAAGTAGGGTATCATATAGAATTTCAAACAAAGAATGATTCAACAATGGTTGTTAGAACTTTTGAATATGGTTTTAGAAAAGCAAGAGATGAAGCTAGAGTTACAGATGGAATTAAAACATTATATTTTCCAAAGCAGAAGGTTATTTTCTTTGAGGAGAATAGTGGAATTGAAAATAATTTAAAGCTTAGAATAATATTTCCTGATAATAGTGAGCATATTTATGAAGCTGGAGTAATGAAGTATTGGGAGTATAGTAAGGAAGAAATTATTGAGAAAAAAATGTATCCACTTATACCGTTACAGCTATTTAATTTTAGGAAAGAGTTGAAAAAATTAGAAGCTAAAAATGATTTAGAGAGAATAAAAAATTATGCTAAAGAAGCAAAAATACTCGCGAAAAACTTAGCTAATATTTCAAATGAATTGTTATATGACAATGAAATTTATGGAGAAGACTTCCATAAGATGTTGTTAGGAATACAAAACCTTATAGAGTATTTAAATAGAGTTTATTTTAAAGATGAAGATATTGAGGAGGAGGTAGAGAGTATGACAAAAACTTTATATGATTTTGAAGTAGAAAAAAGAGGAATAGAAAAAGGAGAATTAAAAGGAAAAATTGAAGCGATTAAAGCAATTTTAGATGTGTTTAGTGATGAGGAAATTGCGAAGAGATTAAAGGTTGATGTTGAACTTGTTGAAAAAATAAGAAAAGACAGTTAAGGAGCAAGTTCGGAAAGTATCTTTCCTCACAAGCGTCCCCGGGGTACTGGAAAAAGACTGGGCATTTAAATTGAATAAAGTAAGTGTTTAAGCCATATTGGAGAAATTTGATGTGGCTTTATTTATGTGGAATTTACACTGATTGTCCAGTTTTGTGATTAGCATAGTGGTACATTAATTAACAAAAGCAAGAAAAATAGCATTTAGTTTATTTATAAAAATTGATATAATAAAAGTATAAAGAAATGACAATACTTATAGATAGCAAATATAATATAAAGTAGGAAATAACATGAGTAACGAGATTAAAAAAGATATACATCATATACATGATAAGTCATACAAAGATTTATATTCTAAAAAAGAAATTGCAATAGATTTATTCAAAAATTTTGTGAAAAAGGAATTCACACAGGATTTAAAGGTAGAAGATTTAGAACTTGTGAATAAGTCATATATTTCATCAGATTATGAAGAAAGCGAAAGTGATATTTTATATAAAGCAAAGATTGGAGACACAGAGGCAATATTTTATATATTGCTAGAGTTTCAGTCTAAAGTGGATTATAGAATGCCGTTAAGATTACTTTTTTATATGTGTGAGATATTAAGAGAGTATGCAAAGAATGAAAAACATGAAAAGTCTAATAAAAATATTAAGATACCAGCTATAATTCCAATAGTTTTGTATAATGGAAAGCAAGTTTGGGATGTGCCTAGTGAGTTTAGAAAAATGTTTTATAATAGTGAGAAATTTCATAGTGGAGTTTTAAATTTCACATATGATATTTTTGATGTAAATAATGGATTTACAAAAGAAGAGTTAATGAAAAAGAAAGATGCAACGTCAGCAATATTTTTATTAGATCAGAAAATTAAACCAGAAGAGTTTTTAGAGAGAGTTGCTTCGATAGCGTTATTCTTTGATGGATTATCAGATGAACAATTAAAGTAAATAAAACGTTGGATAAAGAATACAACAGAAGATCAGTTGAAAGAGAAAGCGATAGATTTATTAGAGTCTAATAAAGAGGAGGTTGTTAGAATGGTAGCAAATAATGCTTTTGCAATTAAAGAGATGAAGGAAGAAGAAAGGAAAGAAGGAATAAAAGTAGGGGAATTAAAAGGGAAAATTGAGGCTATTAAAGCAATTTTAGATGTGTTTAGTGATGAAGAAATTGCAAAGAGATTAAAGGTTGATATTGAACTTGTTGAAAAAATAAGAAAAGACAGTTAAGTTGACAAAGTAGTGATCTTTCCTCACAAGCGCCCCGGGGTGCTGGATAAAGTAAGTGTTTAAGCCATGTTGGAGAAATCTGATATGGCTTTGTTTATATAAAATTTGCACTGATTGTCCTTTTGGTTTGCTAATTTAATAATATACTAATTAGAAGTCATATAATTTAAATAGAAACTTTCAATAGAACAAGAATCAAAAGTGTAGTTGTTAAAAGAAGGGTTTGTTGGGTAGCAGTAGAGGTAGCTAGATTTCTAGGTTATGCAAAGTGTTCCTCTACAATAGGCAATTGTATTGTTTCTGAAAAGTTCAAAGATAAAAAAGACTATGAAATATTAAAAGGTGTAGAGCTAAAGAAATTCAAAGAAATGTTAGGTGGAAATTTAGATGATTCAAATATTAAAATCTCCTTCTTAGAGTTGGAGCATTAACAACTTCCATAGTTAGATTTTCATTTGCTGTATGATATATAAATACATCCCCAGAACAATTAGCAAGTTCTTTAGTAGCAAGTTCATTTGGCACTATATCTATAACTGCAACATCATCAAAAATTTCAATATTATTATCTATATGTGATTTAAGAGATTTTAATTTAATAAATGTATTAGGATATTTTTCTCTAACATCAGTCCATTTCATGTATATCATCTCCTTTTTGTTGTATGAGTATATTATATTACAAGTTCATAAGAATATAAATTTAAATAAAGCGAGATTTCAAGGTTTGTTAGAAAAAGCTGATTTAATGAGATATTTCTCAAAGATAACTATTCCTTTTGAAGATAAAGAAATTAAAATAAATATTGATATTAAAATGGGATAAAACAAAAAATATATATCAAGGATAGGGAAAAAATGAAATATGGTATTTTAATAGTGGGTTTAGGTTTAGTTGTTGTTTTATTTATTTATGCAAATATATTTTGCTTTAAGTTATTTGATTTTGCAAATAATAAGTTCAATAGAAAGGTTCGAGAGGTTACTATTGCAGGAATATGTTTTTAGTTTAGTAGATTGTGTAACTATAATATTTACTAAGGAACCTTATTATGCTTAGTTTTATAAATTAGTGTTTTAGCTATGTAGGAGAAATTTTGCGTAGCTTTTACATTTTGTGGGATGATTTTAAGGGGAGTATTATAAGGTTTAGATTTAAAAAATAGCTATATGAGAGGGTTAGAAATAGGTATAGGATGAGGTGTCTCAGTGTGATTGAGGTACCTCACTTTAGTATGTTTTTAAAGTTTTCTATGCAAAAAAAGTGTGGGGTTTTAACTGGAGTAGAACTTAAAAAAATTTAAAGCAATAGCTAGTGCGAGTTTGGGTAAATCTTTTAAGTATGCACCAAGAGTTATTGTTTCTTATGAGCCAGGTTTATATGGATTTTTAGCTTATACAGAAAAACCTTTAGGTGTTACTCTTAGAACTTGGATAAGAGAAGAAGTAGTTCCTCAGATTAGAGCTACAGGAGCTTATGTTTTAGATGATGAGTATTATAACAAAACTTATAACTCAGATATAGAGTTTACATGTGTTAAAGAGACTGAACTAGCCAAAGAAGAGAAGGTTAGTGCTAAGCTTATCACAAGGTCTAGTAAGGTTAGCAAAGGAGATAAGAACCTAGTTGAGAAAATAGTAGACAATGTTATTATATTTGATAAGTATCTTGATAGCCTTAGTATTGCTGATGAAGATAAGTTTCTATTTTTGATATCTTTATATAAGTCAGCAAATATAGAAGTTGATTTAGGTTTTATAAATTCTAATAAACTTATTGAGTGAAGTAATAGCTTTGGTATTAAGATTATTTTAACCTTTAGGGAAAATCTTTGCATTTAGAGTTAAAACTAAAAGGATATCAAAAAATGAAGGCTCTAAAGATAGACAGAGCAAAGTTTTACATAGGTGGTGTATTTTAAATACAGTACCTTTTTTTATTGATAAATATATAAGATAGGCTATTTTAAAGTTTTATGATAACTTTTTATATTTAGAGTCATAAAATATAAACAAATAAGTTTAAATAAAATTTGATATAATAAAAATATAGAAATATGACAAGAATGAGAAGTAAGAAATAAATAATAATTAAGTGGAATATAGTGGAGGGGAGTAAGGATATGGTAAGAGGATTATTAGACCCTAAAATGGATTTTATTTTTAAAAAAATTTTTGGAAGCAATTCTAATAAAAATATTTTAATATCTTTTCTAAATGCAACTTTAAAGAGCAAAGATGAAATTAAAGAGGTTACTTTAGAAAATACTGATATTAAGAAGAATTTTGTTACAGATAAGTTTGCAATGCTTGATATAAAAGCGACTACTAATAAGGGTGAAAAAATTAATATAGAGATACAACTTAGAAATGAAAAGAATATGATTAAAAGGACTTTATATTATTGGAGTAAAATGTATGAGGAACAGTTAACAGAGAAAAAGAATTATTCAATTTTAAATAGAACTGTATGTATTAATATTTTGAATTTTGATTATTTAGAAAATAATAAATTTCATAGTATGTTTAGATTAAAGGATGTTGATACAGATAAAGAGCTTACTGATGTTATGGAAATACATTTTATTGAGATTCCAAAGCTTACAGATGATAGTGAGGAGAAGAGTATGCTTGCTGCATGGGTAGAATTTTTAAAAGATCCAGAGAGCGAAAAAGTAAGAGTGTTAGAAAGTGATATAAAAATAATTAAAGAGGCAAAGGATGAGCTTGTGAAGATTAGTGCTGATAAGGAGCAAAGAGCGTTATATGAAATGAGACAAAAGACATTACATGATGAAGCAAATGCGTTATATTCTGCAAAAGAATTAGGAATTGAGCAAGGAATTGAGCAAGGAAAAATAGAGTCTGCAAAAGGATTGTTACATTTATTAGATGATGAAACTATTGCAAAAAGTATAGGACTTGATTTAGAGGTAGTACAAAATTTAAGAAAAAATTCTTAGTAAATTTGAAATGAGAGGTCAATCTTTTTTAACTATTCCAACTTTGATTTTTGAAGTTGTTTCACCGAGTAATGCTAGTTTAGATACAATAACTAAAATGGAGCTTTATGCTAAGTTTGGAATAAAGGAATATAACCTTGTTTATCAAGAGGGGACTATTCAACAATATAAATTAAATGAATTTGGGGTTTATTATTTAGAAAAGTCTTATAGAACAGAGGATGTTTATAAAAGTATAGCCATGGAAAATTTAGATATTGACTTAAATAAAATTTTCAAAAATTTGGACTTATAGTAAGTCCAAGAAATATTTTTCTCTCACAAGTATCCCTAGTGTAATGAGAAAAGATTGGATATTTGAGTTGTAGCAAGTTCGGAAAGTGCCTTTCCTCACAAGCGTCCCCGGGGTGCTGGAAAAAGACTGGGTATGTCAATTGTATAAAGTAAGTTTTTAAGCCATGTTGGAGAAATCTGATGTGGCTTTATTTATGCAAAAATAGCACCGCTTGTCTAGTTATTAAGCTTTGTTAGAAGAAAAAGGAATGAAAAAAGGAATGGAAAAAGGAATGGAAGAAGGACTAGAACAGGGAATAGAGCAGGAGAAAATAGAAGCGGTAAAAGCTTTTCTAGATGTGTTTGATGATGAGGAAATTGCTAGAAGATTAAATTTTGATATTAATTTTGTGAAAAAAATAAGGGAAGAAGTTGAGTTGACAAAGTAGGAGCAAGTTCGGAAAGTGCCTTTCCTCACAAGCGTCCCCGGGGTACTGGGAAAAGACCGGGCATTTTAATTAGGTAAAGTAAGTGTTTAAGCCGTATTAGAGAAATCTGATATGGCTTTATTTTATGTAGAAATCGCACTACTTGTCTAATAAATATGAAATATACTTTTGAATGAGCTAATAATTAGAGCTTTCTGGGTTATAAAAAGAAGGTTTTATAAAAAGAGAGGATGGAAAGAGTGTATGCCAATATTAAATCAACATGCTGATTTAAGAGTTATGTTTATTATTAGTAATACAACGTTATGTATGATTGATGGGGCAGATGCTTTTATTCGGTCTAGAGGGAATATTGTAGTATTTATAATGAGAATGAATTTGATAGCTTGGGCACGACTTGTAATTCTTGTATTTAAAGAGCTTAGGATAAGATATGGAAATATAGCTCTTGAACTAGTAAGAAGTTTTATTCAAGAGATAGGAAATATCCTAAATTTATCAGAGAAAAATGTATTAAATGAATACTTTAGCAGAATGGAAAGATTAGATTATCAGTTAAATAAACAATTAAATGAGTTTGTTGATTTAGTGAATAAAGAACATTTATTATTGATGAATGAATTGAAAGTAATAAATTCTGATAACTCAAGTATCAATGAAAAGGTGAAGAGTGGAATTAAAACTGCAAGATATTGTAAGGTTGATGAGGGTAAGATTATAAAAAATAAAGAAGAGCTAGATAAATTTTTTTATGAATAATATAAATAATAGGTTTATAAAAGGTTACGGGAAGAGTTCCTGTAACCTTTCTTGTTTTAAAGGAAGAGTTAATAGATTTTTTAGAGATATTAAAAATTAAAATAAATAAGTTTAATAAAATTTGATATAATAAAAGTATAAAAATATGGCAATACTTAAGATAAAATAACAATATAGAAGGGTTGCAAAAAATGAGTAAACATAAGATAGAAGACAGAGTGCTTAAAGAAGCAGGTACATTGTATAGTAATGGATTAGTAAAGCTACTTGATGCTGATTTTAAAATTAAGCGTGAATTAAGTAGTGAAGTTACAGGTGTTAAATCATCTAGAGATATGGATATGCTATTAGAGGTTGATAAAAACTATTTAGTAAATATTGAATTTCAATCATCAATAGAAAATTTGCAGAATGATTTAAGAAGATTTAGATATTATTCTGCAAGTACTATGCTTGGACAAGGGAAAGATGTTAAAACTTACATAGTTTATAGTGCTAAGTTTAAACCTAAAAAAATAGTATTAAAGGGTGAGTTTGGAGAGTTTAAACCAGCTGCAATATTCTTGTATAATATTTCTTTGAATGAAGAGTTAGAGAGAATAGGAAATTATGAAAATGAAGAGTTAACAGAATATGATAAGATAGTGCTAGTTTTATCAACAGGATTAAGATATGAGGGAAATAGACTAGAACTGATAAAGAGAGCTATTAAGTATTTAAATAATTCAAAAGATAAAGAAACGATAGGTAGTTTGTTATTAGAATTATCCTCGAAGTTTTTAGATGTAGATGAATATAAGCAAGTAAAGGAGGCAATTACAATGGTTGATATAGTTAGGGATATAAAGGAAGAAGCTATAAGAGAAGGCATGGAAGAAGGAATAAAAGAAGGAATAAAAGAAGGAATAAAAGAAGGTGAACTAAAAGGGAAGATTGAAGCTATCAGAGCATTTTTAGATGTATTTGATAATGAAGAAATTGCAAGAAGATTAAAGATAAATATTGAGCTTGTTGAAAAAATAAGAAAAGAGAGTTAGTTTAGTAAAGTAAGTATTGCACCCATATTGGAGAAATCTGATATGGGTTTATTTGTTGTGATTAATATTAGCAAGTTCGGAAAGTGCCTTTCCTTACAAGTATCCCCGGGGAAGTAAAAAGATAAGTATATTAATTTTATAAGGATGATGAAATGTGAAAAGTTGAGATTGAAAATAAAAATAAGCTATGTTAGAAGATTAAAATTCTAGCATAGCTTTTACATTTTACAAGGAATGTTTTTGTACATAGGTACTCCTTTTTATCTATTTTTATTTTTGTATAAATATCATTTTAAGGTTGTATTTTGGTCGAATACAATTAAATCATTCTATTAACACTTCTTGAAATATTTACATCATACCATGCCATTGAAACTTCTGTTAAAAATTGTTTAAATCCTTTTATGAACATATTAATTGCCTCCTTGAATATTAGTATTTTAAAATAATTTTTGTTGTTCGGAATCTCTTTCCAGATACTATATTAACACTTTAAAACTTTTTGTCTACCTTAAATTTTTTATAAAATTCAGGATATATTTTGTGAAAAAAGAGATTGTTTATGCTATGAAATATTGCTTGAGTTATTAATAATTTTAAGGGTGTTATTTTGATGGATTATCATTAAAAACAGAATAAAATTATAAATATTATGTTGATGTATATATATTATTTGCAAATTTATATATTTTAAAGGTTGATTTTAAATTGAGTATTTTCAGTTTTTTTAAGACTATTAGAGCATATTCATATTAAAATATGCTATGTATTAGTGGTTATTTAAAATAATAACTTTTAAGATAGTAATTTATTAATATGAAGTTTTGAATGAATGTCATGTGAAGTTTTTCTTGCAAGTACACATGTATGCCTATTGAATTCTATATGAATAATTATTTAAGTAATTTGAATAATTATGAATTTGATCAATGGTGAGATTTGAAAATATTCTTTGCCGTAGAGATATAGCTGAAATGAAGAAGTATAAATTTTAATGACTAATCTTAAAAAGGAAAAATCAAAATCATAAAATACAACCATTTAAAATTGATGCAAAATATTACAATTTTTGATAAAATTAGTATTATATATTTAGGGGGGTAAAAATATGGGATTTATAGAGGGTGTTATTAAAAGCTTTATATTTGGTGGAATTGGAATGTTTATAGGCGGACCTATTGGACTTATAATTGGTTGTCTAATAGCAGTAGGATCATCTAGCAATAGTAATGGAGGAAGTAATTATAGACATTCATTTAATTGTCCACATTGTAATGCAAAGAATGGAGTTGATTCATATGGGAGATATAATTGTTACAGTTGCAAGGAGGCAGTAGATATTAGTAGTTCAGGGGTTTGCATTGCAGGGATAAGTGTTATATGCCCATTTTGTTTTGAGGATAATATTATAGAATATGATGGGAAATGGAATTGTTATAGTTGTTCAAAAACATTTACATATAGAAATAATAGAGTACTAAGAGAAGATGAGAGTTTTTTATATTTGTTCATGGCTCTTTTAGCAAAAGTTGCGAAAACTGATGGTAGGGTAACTAATAAAAAAATTGAGATAGTTGATGATATTTTAGTGAATTTATTGGACCTTGATAGTGAGTCAAGAAAATTAGCTATTGAGTATTTTAATAAATGTAAGGATAGTAACAATAGTTTTCAAAAATACTGCTATGATTACAAAAGAAATATAGAGGTGGATGATGCTTTTGATAAACCTTATGATATATTTTGTGATACTTTAGGATACCTATATAAAATAGCGAGTAGCGAAGGTGAGATTAGTTTTAAGGCTAGTGAATATTTAAATTGTGCAGTAGGAGTTTTAGGAATTACAGCAAATGATTTTAATTCTATCAAGGGTGAATTTGGTGGAGAGGTTGAGGATAAATATTATAAGATTTTAGGATGCAAAAAAGGTGACAGCAAGGAACAGATAAAGTCACAATATAGAAAACTTGTTAAAGAGTATCACCCAGATAAGGTAAATAACATGAATGTTTCAGATGCGGTTAAGGAAACATTAATTGATAAGTTTAAAGATGTTCAAGAAGCATATGAAAAAGTAAAATAGGTGATGACTTATTAGAAATGCTAAGAGTTAAAAATTTTAATTAAAAAAGTAAACATTTAGGTCATATCAATAATTTTGATATGACTTTTCTTTATAATAAAAAAGAATTTATAAAATGAGCAATAAGATGATTTCAAAAGGAACGCAGATAATAGATAAGCAATCAAATTATTTTTACTTAGCAGGATTAAGGTAATATGTTCCCTTATAATTTTTATAACTTTCAAAAATTTCATAGCTAATGTTTATAATTCCTTTGCTAAGTATACTACCTAAAACTACTCCTATAATTCCAAATTTAGTAGAAAAAATTATAGAAAAAGAAACGTTTAAGATAAGTATAAATAGTGGGTCTGTATTTTTAGTATGAGAAAATCTTAGAATTTCTTTATTTTTAATAATTGCTAAAAGAATACCTGCAATACAAAAGTCTAACATAAGTATAAAGACAACTTTATTATGGAATATATATTTATGTCCAAAGCAAATCTTTATAAAGTAATTTAAAAAGTTAAATAGAACAAGTGAAGTAATTCCATAAAGCACAATTGCTAGTGTTGTTAGAATAAAAGTTAAGGTGAGTGTAGAATTCACTTTGAATTTAACTGATAGAAGCTTACTTTTTTCCAAAATCATTTCATAAATATTCTCAAATATATCAGCACAACTTGAAAGAACTATATTGTAATTAGAATATAGGATTGAAGCATGGTGCCCAATAGCAGTAGAAATAATTATAGTATCAGTATAGTCTAGTGAAAAATCACTAGCTTTTTTTAATATCTGAATTTGCTTATTTTTATCAAATTTAATCTTTGAAGCAGAAGAAGTTTCTTTAGAATCTTTATTAAAAAATTCTTTTAATTTAGATACACCATTTTTTATTGAGTAAATATTTTTAATACCTAAAAACATTATTCCAAATAAAAGATAAAATAAGTAACTTTTTGTTGTTATATATATGAAAAGTTGAATAATACTTATTACTAGTGCTATGCACATCTTGTTTTTACTATTTATAAATTCTACAATCTTAATCATTACAACCACCTAACGCCTTCTTTTATAAGTTAATCCTAACATTTCAATGTGGGGTTAGATTTGATTTAATATGAATTTTAGATGAGATTTGTAGACTAAAGAAGATCAGTCATTTTAAAAAATAAAAATATTTTAAAAAATCTCTAAGTTTTGCATATATAGATAGTGAAAGTAATTAAAAAATAATTTTTTTTACTTGAAATAGAACGGATGTTCGATTAAAATTTAATTAAGGGCTAAATAGGGGGATATAAATGGAGAATAATTTATATGAGATTTTAGTAGCAGCAAAGAATGGGCAAAATGAAGCAAAGGAATACATTATAGAAAAATATGAACCAATGATCATAAATAGAGCAATGTCATACTTTATCAAGGGATATGAAACTGAAGATTTAATACAAATAGCAAGATATACAGCTTTAATTGCAATAGAAAAGTATGATTTAAGTGCTAAGGGGAATTTTACATCATATTTAGATAGAGCAATAAAAAATAATTTTAACAATATGCTAAGGTCGGTTATGAAAAAACAGTTTGAAACAAGCCTAGATATTCAGATAGGAGCAGATATAGAACTTTTAGATGTTTTAGCAAGTGACACACTAACTGATGAAGAGGTAATAAAAAATTCACTAAGGGAAGAACTAACAGAATTATTATCTGAAATGTCAAAAGAAGATTTAGAGTTATTAAGATTCTTATATTTTGAAAATAAAACAATAAGTGAGTTTTCTAGAAAGACTGGTATCAAGTATTATCTTATAAGAAAAAGAAGAGATTATTTACTTGATTGGATTAGGTGTAAGCTTGGTTAACATAATAAAAATATTGTTAGGGTAACTATGTTTATGTATATGGATAATTCAAAAAGATATATTTTAAAAATAAGGGGATTATGAATATGAAAAAAGTATTTTTAGGTATAGGTCATGGTGGCTCTGATTCGGGTGCGGTAGGGAATGGGTTAAAGGAAAAAGATTTAAATTTAAAACAAGGTTTAATGTGTAAAAAGCATTTAGAAAGACATGGGGTAGAGGTTAAGTTATCAAGGTATAAAGATGAGGATGATTCAGTAAAAGAGGAAATTAGAGAAAGTAATTCATATAGAGCAGACTTTGCTATTGATCTGCACACTAATTCAGGAGGGGGAGAAGGCTTTGAAGTTTTTCATAGCATAGTTTCTTCTTCAAAAGGCTCTATTTTAGCTAAAAATATAAATGATGAAATTGTATGTAGAGGTTATAAATCAAGGGGAATAAAAACAAAAGTTGATTTAAATGGAAGAGACTATTTTGGTTTTATCAGAGAAACAAGCTGCCCTGCAATAATTACAGAGATGGCTTTTATAGATAACAAAATTGATATTAACAATTTTGATGAAGATTATGAAATAGAAGCCTACTGTATTTGTTTAGTTAGAGGAATCTTAAAAGCTTTAGGGATACAATATAAAAGTGTAAATAGCAACTTTGAAGATGGAGAAAATTTATATAGAGTTGTGTGTGGAGTATATAAGGATAAAATTAATGCAATAAAGCAACAGGAAAGAATTCAAGTACTAGGAATTAGCAGTTTTATAAGCAGAGGTTAAAGTAGTTTCTCTTATATGTAGATCAAATTTATAGGGAAATCAAATGATTGATTATTATCTGTTTATGATATGTGGAAAAATAAAAAATAGAAAGAAATATTAAATATACGGTTTAATGAGTTTAAAATATTGATATTTAAAAAGCTCCTACATTAATATAAGATAGAAAGGTAATATTAATTTCCTATGAGATTGATATTGCCTTTTTTATGAAATTTTTATATTATAATAATTTGGAAGTTTAATGGGTATAGCATTTAGGTGTTAAAATGTTATAATATGAAGATAATAATAATAGCATATTGATTAGAGGAGAAGGGTTATATGAATAATTATGAAGTGAATAAAAGTTTAGGAGTAAATAAGCCGATAAAAAATGAATTAAAAGCATGTTTAAATGATTTAACTAGAAATAAAATAGATACTTATGTGAAAAACTATGAAATAAAAGGTCTTGCTAAACTTAAGAAGGGTGAAGTTATAGATAAAATATATGATACTTTCATTACTGAAAAAGTATTAGTGACAACACTTAGAGCTTTAAATAGTAAGGATTTTAAGTTAATAAAAGAACTTACAGAGAATAAAGTTGTAGATATAACAGAATATTTAATATTTGATTATGTAAATTTATTTATTACTGGACTAGCATTTATTTATTTAGAAAAAGAGAGTGTAAAACTTGTAATGCCAGATGAGATTATAGAGCTTATAAAAAATAGTAATATAAATTCAATACAAATTGATGTAAAAGAAGCTTATGAATTAGAAAATTACTTAAATTCATTTGTAGAATTATATGGTGCTTTTGAAGTAGATTTTTTTGTGAATACATTTAATGAGTATACAGGAAAAAGTTTAAGTACAAGCGAGTTAATAGAACTTTTCAATGAGAATGATAATACAATAGGGTATGCATTCCTAGAGGATAATTACATAATGAACCAATCGGTTGGAAGTTTTGAAGGATATCTAGAAGATATTTTAAGACACAGAATAGCTGGGGAATACAAAGTTCTAGACAAGGAGACTCTTTTAAAGTATGGTGAGGAAGTTGATTATATAGAAATAACACCAGAATATGAAAGTTTCTTAGAAACTTTAGAAAAAGTTACTAATAACAAGGAGACTGCACTAGAGATATTATTTGATATTCAAATGTCATTTACTATGAATGAATATGATATATATGAAGTTGTTGGAAATATAGACAGATTTGTAGATTTAGATACAGTAGGAAAATCTCTTATAGACAAAGCAGTAAAGAAATCAGTAGCTGCATATGATAATACAAGAAGATGGAACAATAGAGGATTTACTAATATTGAATTAAAGAGCTTACAACCAGTAAAAGAAGTTGTAAAAGTAGGTAGAAATGAATCTTGTCCATGCGGAAGTGGAAAAAAATATAAGAAGTGTTGCATAAATGCTTAAACAAAAATCCTATGGTGAAAACCATAGGATTTTTTTCTATTCTAAAATAATAGCCTTTACAGGACATTGTTTTTCTGCCTTTTTAGCACCAGTAAGTTGATCTTTTGGTATTTCATCAACAAGTGCAGCTGCTATGTTTTCCTCATCAAGTTCAAATATTGAACTACATATAGATTCACAAAGACCACAACTGATACATAAATCTCTATCTACTAAAGCTTTCATAAAGTATTCCCTCCTTAATATATCTTTTTGTATGTATGTTCTTAGTTTTAGTAATTAAGAATTAAAAATACTTAATTATAATAACACAAAATTAGTGAAATTGTATAATAAGAAAATCATCACTGTTTTCAAAAAGATGGATGCGCGTAAATGATGCAAAATGGCTTTTTTCAATCGTTAAATTTAAAAGAAAAAATAGTTTAATAATTATTTATAGAAATATGTTAAAAAAAGAAACAAAAAATGTATAAAAATTCTTTTTATGGAATTAAAAAGTTGATTATCTAAATAATAATTTTATAGACTAAAAAAAGTTAATTCAATTATAAAATGTGAAAATAATAATTGAATTAGTTGTTAAATGTTAATTAAATGATGAAATGCAAATAATATGTTGTGAAAGGATATAATATATTGCAAATTTTCTTTTCAAGATGATTTTTTTAAGGTATAAATTAGATTGTACTAATAATTAATATGAACTTTTTCTTTGTAATATAAAGGAGAGTTTAAAATGAATTTAAAAAGAATTGTAGCTTCATTTGTTACAGTATTTTTTTGTTCTACTATCATAGTTAATCTAAGTGGCATAAAAGTTTATGCACAAACACTTAATCCATTTAGCACGCAAGTTACTGTAAATGGTATTGGGTTAGATAGTGGAAACACGGTGAATTTAGTAAATGGAAAAACAGTTTCGTTTGATTTAAATATTACGGTAAACCAAAGTGCAAAACCAGGTGATAAATTAGTATTTGAGTTGCCAAAAGGTTTTGACGGTGCATGGGTAGGAACATACCCTGAAAATGCTTTTAGTAGTTGCACAGTAGTAGGGAATACAGTAACACTAGTTGCTGGGCCTGATATCGCTAGAACTCTTGGAGCATATTTAAAAATTCAGTCAACGTTGAACGTGAAAAAAGATTCAACAGGAACTGACGGGCCAATAATTGGGAGTGGTAAAATACCAGTCACTATTAATGGAGTTACACATGAAATTAAATCTAATATATCAGAACCAGCTGTAAGTCCAGACCATGGTGGTAGTGGTGATACAGGTGGAGGTGGTAACACTGGTAGTGGAGGAACAGTAGGTATTCAACACATTACTAAATTAGTTAATGGTTATCCTAGTATAAAAATAGGTAGCGTAACGAGTCAAAATAATATTTTGAATTACACAGTTACTTTAAATACAAAAGAAATGAAGGGACCAGTTACATTTACTGATAATATTCCATCTAATCTAAAATTGCAGGATAGTACTGTAAAAGTAGTTGCATTTATACATGGTCCTCAAGATATTACAGAATCATTAGTGAAAAATAATGATTTGAAAATTGAAGGTAATAAAATAACACTAACAGGACTAAAAGAAAATGCTTATTATCAGATTCAGTATAATGCAGAAATTCCTTTAGATTATGCAAATTCTGTTTCAAATACAAGTATAACGAATACTGCATATTTAAATAAGGATACTTCATCAGCAACTGTAAAGATAAATACTGATAAAGCTAACATAACACCATCTGAAGTAACTCATATGATTTCTAAACAATCAAATGTTAATACTTTTGATCAAGTTGGAAATACAGTTAGTTATAGATTAAATATTAACCCAAGCTTTAATTATCTAAAGCAAAGTAATTTTGTAGATAAAATGCCAAATGGATTAGAAGTATTGCCAAATATAAATGATTTGCAAATTTCAGGGATTACATCAACAGGATTACTTAGTGAATATATAGTGAATGAAGTTGTAATTGGTAATAATGGAAATGTAATAGCTAAAACTAATTATCCTAATGCGGGAGGAACTGTTTATATTGATGCCCAAAAAAATGAAGTGTATGGATCATTTAGTAATTTAAATGATAGTATGCAAATTTCATATGTGACTAAAGTTACTAAGCTATTAGGATCAATAACTAATAATGTTAAACTTGATTTTGGAACACACACAAGTTCAAGTTCAGCGACAATTAACTTTTCAAGTAGTGCTGGTTCAATTCAAGCATGGAAAACTGTTAATAAATCAACTTTAGTAGATGGTGAAAATCCAAATGTTGATTATACAATTCATGTAGTACCTTACGGCGGATTCCCTAGAGGTTATCTAACTATAACTGATCCTTTGGAAAAAGGAATGATTTTAAATAAAGTTACAGTGCCAAAGGGATTCACTTATAAAATTGAAGGGACTGAAGCAACTGGATATACAGTTATAGCTACTAATACTAATGTAATTTTAGCACCTGGCGCAGAATCTGATGTAGTAATTAATTGTTCGCTAGCGAACTTTAAAGATGGTACAACAATTCATAACCAAGCAACTATAAATCATTTAAAAACTCATATTGTAACAACTAAAAAAGGATATTCATTTACTGCACAAAAAGTAGATAAAGAAAATCCGAAAAAAGCATTAGCAAATGCTATTTATGGGGTTTATAATGCAAACAATGAGTTGTTATACAAGGTTACGAGTGGAATAGATGGATATATGAGCGGAACCATTAAGGCACCAGGGAATTATTATCTGAAAGAATTAGTAGCACCGGTGGGGTTTGTACTTAGCAATCAAAAAATACCACTTATAATAACACAAAACGATATTGGAACAAATTTAAATTTAGGAAATATATATGACAATCAAGAAGTTGGAACAATTAGTATAACTAAAACAAATGAAGCAGGAACAGCAAAACTTGAAGGAGCAGAGTTTACTATAACAAAAACTGGAGATAAATCATTCAGTAAAGTAATAACAACAAATAAAGAGGGAGTAGCAACAGTTACAAACTTAGCATTTGGGGATTACGTAGTAACAGAAACAAAAGCACCACAAGG
>JBOFIK010000037.1:0-177871 GCA_051650125.1 Sarcina sp.
TTCGTCTCCCCGTTGATGTAACTTTAGTTTAACCAAACAACAAAATATAATAAAGAACTTAACAAAAAAATGGCGTCCGAAAACACCATTTTTATTATTTAACTATTTTTGAAATACCCATACTTGAGTAAGAACCGTGGGGTCTACATCTTGCTTTTTATTTTAGTATATTTTCCTTTAAATTTGTACATACCTTTGCACTAATTATCATTTCAAAAATATCCCTGTATATAAGCCATTCGCTTGTTTTAGAAATATTATCAAAATATGGCTTTATACTTTCTGGTATAGAGCTAATTTTATAGTCTGCAGTAACAACAGTATTTATCATTATTTTCATCTCATTAAGCTTAATAAGTCTATCATTTCTATTTTCTTGCAAAGAAATATCTGAATATTCAACCCTATTAATAATCGACTGAACTTTTACAAGAAGATATCTTTCTTCATATAAAAATTTTTTCAAATCATCATTATCAAGGATTGTATTATTTCTATAAATCTTATTCTCTATGGATTTTGCAAGTAGTGTTTGATTTTGTATTTCAAGCCTATTATTTTTAAACTTAGTTATATTAAGAAGTTTATCAACTACATCTTCACCAATTTCATGATAACTTTTTATAAGATAATTAGTTTCTTTTGATATGTAGTATGGGAAGATCAATCTTCCTACAAGCATAGTTATTCCAACTCCTATTAGAACCATAAATATCCTATCAAAAGATAGAACTGCTGAGTTTGGATCTGACAAACTAGCTAGTCCAAGCACTAAGAGAGTTATATATGTAATTTGCTTATCGTAGCTTTTCATAAAACTATTTATATAAACTGTAATCATTAGTATTATATATCTTTCAATAGTTCCCTTAAAAATAGTAAACAGTATTAAAAAGTATATAGCACCAAGTATAGTCCCTTTAAGTCTATGTATTCCCCTCTTCTTTAAGGTATCATTATATGGCTGACTTACTGAGCCAATAGTGTATATAATCCAACTTCCATGATGAATATCAAAATATTGAATTATAAAATATGTTACTGAAAGAGTAAGTGCAGTTCTAAATGCAAATGTAAATCTTACTGAGTCAGTATTAAAATGTCCTTTTAGAACTTTCATAAGTTCATAAAAATCATGTGTGCTTTTCTTGATATCAAATTTTTCATTAGATGCTATTTTAAGTTCTACAAGAAGATTTTTTATAATCATTATGCTTTCATAAATTTCATAAAGTATAAAATCTCCCTTATGATTATTATCTAATACAGTATCAATACTTGGTATATCTGCATAAAGAGAAACAGTATTTATTTCATTATTAGCAAATTTCTTTAGAGTACAAATACTTTTTTTGATATTAAAGCCTATTTCTATATCATCTAGCCCTTGACTTGTGAGTGTAATCAAGTCAAACTTTAACATTTCAAGTGTTGTTAATATATTAAGTTCTATATCTTCTTTTTTATCTAGATAGAAATTATTATTTCTAGTTTCAAAAATTTCATCTGTCCAATCTTTTACTATTAAATCAAACTTGTCTATATTATCATTATTTTTATTACCATAAATCGCATCATCTACTAGGTTATATACAACTGATAAGACATCTGTTAGATGTGTATGCTTATTTTTATGTGAACGCTTTCTATTTATAATAATTTGTATTAAGAATGATACTAGACCTATTACAGCAAGTGCACCTATTCTTAAGTAAAAATAATGTTTAGTTGGTGATACACACAGTAACAATGTATATCCTAGTAAAAATGGAAAGTATATAGATTTTTTAAGCCTATATACAAGAAGATACAAAAGAGAAAATATAGCTATAAAGTTTATAGGAAGTCCTGCAAACATATTTATATTAGCTATAAAAGGTACAACACCTATGAATAATGTAAGTAACATAATTTTAGTGAAAATCCTTAGAGGACTTCCAGTAAAATTTTTGTTTAATATAAAAAGTGCTATAAGAAAAACAACTATGCTAAGTATTATATTGTCTGCCCCTAGAAAGACTTGTGCTACTAAAAAAGTAGCAACCGTAGCTAGAAGAACAAACGTGTTTCTAATTATTAATTGTTTATCCATACTTCTCCTATTGTGTCTGTTAAGTAACTTTATAGTCCCCATTTTAATTAATAAGGTTAATTAACAGTTTATCTTTTGTTATAGTTCTTATTATACAATTTGTATAGAATTTTGTCTAAAAAGATAAAATTTATAAAAGATAGTATTTTACATAGCAAAGTGAAAATAACTTTATCATAGCTTTTAACATAATTTTACTAAAGGTTTATATTTTATTCGATAATATGTGATAAACTGATAGTAAAATCAAAATATAAAGGGGACTTTTTTATGTTAAATTTAACAAAGGGACAAGAATTCAAATTAGATTTAAGTAAAGGCGTTATAAGAAAATTAAATGTAGGTCTTGGTTGGGATACAGAGGCGGATTTAGATGTACATGCAGTGTTATATAATAATGCTGGAAAACCACTTAGTAGAGTATCATTTTCAAACTTAAATGATAGAGGTGTTAGACTTAGTGGTGATAATCTTACTGGTGAGGGTGATGGAGATGATGAAATCATCTATATAGATATAGATACACTTGATAAAGAAGTAGCTACAATTGGTGTTTATGTTAATGTATTTACAGCCTTTTTAACATTCAAAAATGTTAAGGGGAGCTTTATTAGATTATATGATGATTCAGCCTCATATACAAAATCTATGTTAGATAATGGGGAATATGATAAATTTAAAGTAGTTCATTTTGCTAATATAACGATACAGGGCAAAGAGCTTATATATAAAGTTGTAATGAATGGTAAAGAAGATTCAATAGGTAAAATAGCAAAACAACCATTAGCAGGTACTGTGCCAGCAAATGAAGAGAAACCAGCTAAGAAAAAATTATTTGGTTTATTCTAAAATTTAAAAAAATAACTAAAGAAAAAGGGGATTAGCTAATGTTTAATAAATTAACAGAACGAGTTTATTATATGGATTTTGTAGAGCAAGGGGATAGACCAGTATTAGGTCTTGTTCTAGGAGATAAAGACTCTCTTATCATAGATGGTGGGAACTCTAAGGCACATGCTATGGAGTTTTTAGAGCATATATCTAAATTAGATATTCCAAAGCCTAAATATTTAGTATTAACCCATCATCACTGGGATCATGTATTTGGAATGAAATATATGAATCTTATTAATATATCTCATATAGAAGCTAAAAAGAAAATTAAATGGATGCAAACTTTTAGTTGGAAAGATGAAGCTATAAGAAAGAGAGTAGAAGATGGTGTTGAAATTGAATTTTGCGAAGAACATATAAAAATAGAGCACCCAAATGATAATAGAGAAATAGAGATAGCTGATATAGATATCACATTCACTAAAGAGATGGAAATTAATCTTGGTGGAGTTACTGTAAAACTTGAACATGTAGATACAGACCATAGTAAGGATTCTTGTATTGTAACTGTTATAGAAGAAAGAGTTACATTTATGGGGGATTCAATGTATCTTGATATGTATAATGGACCTTATAGCTATACAAAAGAGAAATTATATCCTTTCTTAGATAAACTTAAGTCATACAATTCAAATTATTATATACCAGCACATCATCCTAAGTATAATAATAAAGAATTTATGGAGTTTGTAGAAAAGATAAAACAAACTGGAGATATTGCAGGTGATAGCAAAGATTTGATATCTTCACTTCAAAAATTTGAAGTAATAAAAGGGGAAAAGTTAAATCAATGGGATATTGAAGACTTACAGGGATTTATAGAGGGTAATAAAAAGAAATAAACAAAAAAATGATTTTAGTTATAAACTAAGGTCATTTTTTTGTTGAAAATATTTTAGTATTGATAATTATTGTAGAATATAAGCAAAATAAAGGATACAAACTAAATTTATAGTGTATAATAAGAAGATATTATGAGAAAAGATATAGGAGTATATATACATATGGATAAAAAAATAGAAGAAAAAATAATAGCATTATATAAAAATGGTAGTGGAATTAACTATATAAGCAGACTTTTTAAAGTTAAAAAAGCTAAAATAACTGAGTTAGTAAAAGATATAGAAATTGTAGAAGCAAAATATGAAGAGGCTAAAAAAGAAGAAATAGTAGAAGTGACACCTATTGAAAGTGAAGTTATAGTTGTTAATGAAGCTATGGATGATAAAGAGAGCGTAATAGAAATAAATCTACCAGCAGAAGAGGATGATTATAAAACTTCAATAAAGGTAAATAAAATTGTTATGGAGCAGTTTAGAGAGTTTTCTAAAGCTCATAAAGAATTTACACCAAAAGAATTAATTTCAATGGCGATAGTTGAATATATAGAAAAACATAAATAAGATTATTTGAAGAGGTGGGATTTGTCCTACCTCTTTTTTAGTAGAAGGTGTTTTAAAAAACTGATAGCTAGGGTATAAGTTTATATAATGATATCGAAATAAAGATTATAAAGCGAGTAGAATAGATAAAAGTTTTATGCTTTTATCTATTCTATTTTTTTGTGCAAAAATTACTTTTTTATTACTTTTGGAAAATATTGTAGATTAACTTAGTGTATTAATACTATAATACATATTAAGAGATGCAAATATTTTTTTGCGCATGATGTATTAAGCATATAATACATCAAAAAAATTTAAGGGTAGTGTATTAATGTGGTAATACATTAAAAGAGGTGTTGATTATGATAGAGATTAAAAATGCAGTCAAAAAGTATAAGGGGTTACATGCTTTAGATAATCTAACAGTAACCATAGAAGATGGTAAAATAACTGCTCTACTAGGAATTAATGGAGTAGGGAAGTCTACAACGCTAAAGTCAATTACAGGGCTTATAAAGCTTAATAAGGGTGAAATACTTGTAGATGGGGAAAAGGTTACGCACAATACTTATAACAAACTAGCTTTTGTTCCAGATGTAGATAACTATTACTCATATATGAGTGTCAAAGAATCATTTGAGTTTATGAATGACTTTTATATTAACTGGGATATGGATAAGGCATATACAATGGCAAAAGAGCTTGGCATAGATATAAATTCAAAAATTAGTAAGATGTCTAAGGGTAATATAGCAAAGGCTAAAATAATTCTTGGATTTGCACAAAATGCTAAGTATCTACTACTTGATGAACCCTTCTCTGGAATTGATATTTTTACAAGAGAGAAGTTTATAAGTTCAATTATACGATATATGACAGATGATATGGCTATTATAATAACTACACATGAAATCAAAGAAATAGAAAATATAGCTGATGATGTAATTCTCTTAGATAAAGGAAAGCTTGTATTAAAATTTAATGCACAGGAGGTAAGAGAAGAAGAAGGTCTCTCAATAGTTGATAAAATGAGGGAGGTATATTCTGATGTTATTTAAAGTTAAGGATTACAGTTTGGTGAAATTAGTAAAATATGAAATTGATAAATTATCAATGCCTATTATTTTAGGACTAATTGCAACAATAGCACTTCAAGTGGCTTATAAGTTAGTAGCACTTTCGCGCCATTTAGGTTATCAAAAGGGAAGTTTTTTAGAAGATACCTATAATAAAATTGATATGTCAGAAGCATTTAGAACATTTTTTGGTGGATTCTATGGTGTAAATATTAGTTTTTTTATTATTTCAATATTAGTAGCTTTACTTGCTATGTATTCTATCTATCAGGAATTTAATAAAAAATGCAGAACAGCTTATACAACGTTATTACTACCAGTATCAAAGAGTAAAATACTTTTTGCAAAAGTATTGACACTTCTTATATTTTTTATAATTACTTATTCACTTATAACTTTAGTCGATATTATATTTTTATTAATGCTTACAAATTGGATGCTACCTAGCGATATAGATTATCTTATGAGAAATTTAGCTTATATGACACCTAATTTACAATTTGAAGTACTATTTATATCTATAATAAAAGCTATTGAAGCTATTGGAGTAGGATTCCTTTTTGCAATAACAACAAAGAGTTTCTGGGGTGTGTTTAAAATATTTATCCCTATCTTGGTAATTGGATTTATTCTTTTAGGTCAACAATTAGTAGCTATGTTCTTTAGATTTGAAATAGCACAAGTGATTGGTATCATTACGCCACTTGTAAGTATAATATGTAGTTTTATCTTATTTAATAAAAAGATTTCAGTGTAAGGGGGGATAAGTTTGAAAATTAAAAGATTAATATTAGTAACTATGGCTTTAGCCTCTTCTGTTTTTACAATAGGTGCTGCCTTATATCACCAGTCAGTTAAAAATGAAAGAGTTAAAATTGAAATATTAGAAGGGGATTTAAAGTTACTAGAAGATGAAAGGTTAGCTTTTTTTAATAATAATGGTTTATCTACTGAAAATATTGTTGAAGTTTCAAGTTCGGGTATGAACAGTTCAACCAAAAGGTACAATGACTTAAATTATATAAATTTAAGCCCTCAAAACAACTCAAGAGGATTTTTGAGTGATGAATTTAGAAAAGATCATAAAGAACTTTATGAGTATATTGATAAACTAGGCCAAAACTCTTATTATATAGACTATAAATATGTGTTTACTGATGACTTACCTTATATAGGGTATATTCAGAGCAACAATGATAAGTATCCAGAGAATTTGAAATTTACATTTAAATTAGCTCATTATACTAAAGATAATAAATTTGAAGAGAAATCGCTTGAATTAGATAAATCAGATTTTTCTAGAGAAAAATTAGGTGAACTTAGTAACATAAGTCCAATAACTATTTATAAAGAAAATGATAATTTAATAAAGCTTATAGTTGAAACAAGTATCGTAAACTATTCGAGTAATGGGGACGAAAGTAGCTTTGACGTTTATGACTATATAGAAATTGATTTATCAAATGGAAAATACAAATCTCAAAATATAGACTTATATGCTATAGAGAGTGCAAGCATTGGAAAAAATAATCTTTATGTTTTAGGTCATCCAGGAAATGATGAAGTTATAAGAAAGTTTGATATAAATGATTTTAACAATACAGAAGATTTATATAGTAATGATAAAAGAATAAGAGCTAATTCAAAGAATAACATTCTTTCAAGATACTCTAAAAGATATTTAAATATTTTTGATAATAGATTTGAGATTATAGATATACATGAAACTACTAAGGCAGGATTAGTTAATCTTACAACAATTGATGTTTCAACCTCTGAAATAAAAGAGCATGAAAATATCCCAGCTTTAACTAAATCTGAGGTAGCGGGTTCAAATATTATAGATGCTTTTACATCAGAGGATAAACTATATATATCATATACTAATGAAAATGTTTTTGATTTTGTAGATGGTAAAAGCTTTCTAAAGGTAATTGATATAAATACAGGGAAAACACTTTTAAAACTTCAAGTAAATATAGGCTCAAATGTTGTGAGCAGAGTTATTGAGTAAGGGGGAAATATGAATAAGAAAAAAGTAATATTTAAAAATCTTATGAAACATGAAATAGATAGAAATTTTACAGTTTTATCTATTCTAACAGTAGTAAGTTTAGGACCTATGGTGTTTAGATTATTTGCAACCTTTAAGTCGATAGTAAATCCAAATTTAAATATAGATACAAAAAGTATAAATGTAATTGGTCATAGAATTAGCTCAGGTGCAATAGATACGTTATCAAGCACATCTACCACTGTAACTAATATTCTTTATTTATTGATTATTATAGTTGCAATAATCATTATGCTAAGAGAGTGGAATGGTAAATCTAATACTTCATTCACAATGCTTAATCTACCAATATCAAGATGGAAAATTCTACTTTCTAAATTTTTGATAGCTATTGGATTCTTTATTATAAATTATGCTATTAAAATAGGCTTAATATTATTAACTGCAAGTTTATATGTCAAAAAAATTCCTAGTATAGAAGCACAAGAATACTTTATGGATACATTTAAATTTGCAGGTCCTGTTTTAAATGAAAATTCTATGATTTCAGATTTTGGTATAGCTATATGCTTAATATCCTTTGTATTTTTAGTAATTATATCTGCTAAAAGTTATGGTGTTATAGGACTTGTTTTAGCACTTATTTTTAGTGTAGGGATTGTTTTTTATAGTCTTTTCTCAACAATAATATTTGGATTATTGCTTAATGTAAATATTGGTAATACAGTTCTTTTAATTGCAGGATGTATCTCTACTATTTTAGGGTTTATTCTATTCGAGTACAAGGTTACGGTATAAGGGGGATTTATTGATGAAATTTAAAAGTATTTTTGCTTATACAGCATTAGTATCTTCAGTTGTTTTTTTAGGAGTAGTAGGTGTAAATAACAAAACCGAAAGACTAAATAAAGTATCAGCTAGAATTTTAGAGGGTGATATATCTGCACTTGAAGATAATGAATATTACTATAAAGATTTTGGTATAACTGAAAATGTTTTACTAACTTTAAATAATAAGGGCATAAGTACTACCATAGATAATGAGAGAAGATATGATAATATAAATATGTATGCTAGTGGAAATCTTGATAAGTTAAAGTTTTCTGATGAATTTATAAAAGAGTATAAAGAATTTTTAGATAGGCTTGAGGGGTATGAACCTCATAATTTATACTTTTTAGATGATTATAAAATGGCTATATATAGAAATTCAGGCAGTGACGGAGGTCTAGCTTTAGAGCTTATAATAAATAATAATGGTAAAATAGAAGAGGATGTTATAACAGTGCCATATGATACTGTTAAGCTTAAAGATTCTGAAGGAATAAGCGATTTTACAATAAAAACAGCTACTAGAAACCAAGATAAATTACAAATGTTAATTACTTTAGACCATAGCTTAAAAACAGATGATTACTCATATGATAATATAAAAAAAATGAATATATATGTAGAGTTTGATTTAACAAGTAAAAAAACTAAAGTCAGAAAATTAGAAGGTTTTGTAACTGTACTTGGTTCTATCATAAAGAATGACACATTATACCTTACTAGTTCAGAAGCAGCAGATGATGTTTTAGAGTATAACCTTTTGGATGAAAATGAGCCTGTAAAGGTACAAGAATTAATGTTACCTTCTGATGATATGTTTGCAACAAGTTTTGGTTTTGAGAGAATTGGTGGAACTTTTTACTATATAAGTGTATTAAATAATGGGAATGTAAATCTTAGGTATTTTGACCCGAGTATAGCAAAAATGCATAATTATAGTGACCTAAAGGTATTTACTCAAGAGGATTTAAAACCAAGAGATCAAGTTTCAAAAGAAAATAAATTTAAAATATCACAAGTATTTATTGAAGATGGAAAGTTATTTATAAATTATGATTATAAACAATTTGACTTTAATAGAAAGTCATATATGAAGGTAGTGAATCTAAAAACTAACAAAGTAGAACTTACGTTAGAGCTAGTTAATATGGGAATGTATAAAGATTCTGAGTACGGTAAAATAGTGGAGTAAAGGAGGGAATAAATTGTATTTTGAAGTAAATGATAATGAGCCTATATATGTGCAAATTATAAAACATATAAAGGTTTCAATAGTAACAAAGATATTAGAACCTGGAGATGAAATCCCTTCTAGAAGAGAACTCGCAGAGATATTAAAAGTAAATCCTAATACAGTTCAAAGAGCTTATAAAGATATGGAGGGACTAGGTTTGATTGAAACAGTTAGAAATTTTCCAAGTAAAATCACTTTAAATGAAGAGGTGCTTATAAACATAAAGAAAGAACTTTTATTAGATGCTGTAAGTACATTTACTAAATCTATGAAAGATTTAAAGCTTTCAAAAGAAGAGGTTATAGACCTTATAAATAAAAGTTACTAGAAAATAGAAGAGAGTGGAATAGGCTATTTTAGCTTGTCTACTCTCTTCTTTTATTTTAAAATTATTTTTTTGTTGATTCATTGTTAGAATTTAAAATTTTAACACCACCAGTAGATTTAACAGCTTCTGTTGCAAGAAGTTTAAGTTCTACATATGCACTATCAAGCTTATCTGTAAGCTCTTGCTTTTCATCTATAAGTCTTTGATTTGCCTCTTCAATCATAGCTATTTTATCATTAAGAGCTTTAACTTCATATTCTTTTTCTTTTTGATACATTGTCTTTTGGTATCCGTATTCTTTACCAAGTGATTTTTCTTTTTCAGTAGCTCCTTTTTTCTCAGCCTCTTCTACAAGTTTTGGAATTTCTTCTACTTTTGTTTTAAGCTGTGCAAACTCCTTTTCTTTTTCCTCAAATAACTTAACTTTATCATCTAATTCTTTCTTAGCCTGTGCTATTTCTTTATCACAGCAAGTTTTTTTATCAGAGAATATATCTTCATCTGATTTTTTAGTTCTTTCAAGATTATATATATATTCCTCTTCATCTCTTTTTCTAGCTTGTTTTAATTCTTCTTTTCTTAATGTTTCTTTTTTATTAAGCTCTATTATAATCTCTTGTTTTTCTGTATTAAGTTTAGCAAGTTCCTTAACTTGAGCTTCCTTTTTATCTTTGAGTTCTACACTTAATTCATCAAGCTTATCAGTATAATCCTTTTCTAGCTCTTCTTTTTTCTCATTATGAGCATTTATAAGCGCTATTAGCGAGAAAGCCTCAGCCTCTATATCAAATAACTCTTTAAGCTTATTATTTTGAATTTCGATAGCTTCATTTAAATCATTATATTTTTTTGTTATTACCTCATTTAAAATATTCATATCAACAAGCTCCTTCGCTGAGTTTACAATTTTTTCTTTTTCTTTAAGTTGTGCCTGTCTTTTAACATCAGTATTTTTATTATCTGCATCCTTTATTTTTGATAAAAGTTCATTGTACTTTTCAATCATTTCACTTTTAGTATTTTTCATAGATAATCCACTCATATACTATACCCCCATATATTTAAAATTATTATAATTAAGTGTATGAAGTTAACTTAATAAATATGATTTGTAGGAATAATCTCTAGATAAAATAATTTAACAGGCGCTATATTATGTGACATTGTACATATAATATACAGTTATATTAAGAACTTAAACTAAACTTAACATTAATATGATTTTTAAATGGTAATTAGTATGATATAATTTTGTTTGACAGATATTATTTTAGGGGAGGAAACAATTAGTGGAATTTGTAGTTAATATACTTAAAGGTATGGTTATTGGAATATCTAATATTATACCAGGAGTTAGTGGTGGAACTATGGCAGTTGTACTTGGGATTTATGATAAACTTATAGGTACAATAAATGGTTTCTTTAAGGATGTAAAAAAGAATATAATATTTTTAGGGGCAATAGGTATAGGTGCTATACTTGGTATAGTACTATTTAGTAAATTATTAACGTACTTACTTGATCCAGTTAACGGATATATGGAAGCAACACACTTCTTCTTTATAGGACTTATAGTAGGATCACTTCCTATCATATATAATAAGGCAACAGAGAAAAAGGTTGAAAAGAAAAATTACGTATTCCTTATAGTTGCTTTTGTGATTGTATTTGGTATGTCACTTATCGGTGATGCTGAGTCAAGTGCTAAGGTTATAAGAGCATTTTCAATGGGAACAGCTATCAAACTTTGCGCAGCAGGTTTTGTTGCAGCTGCAGCTATGATACTTCCAGGGGTAAGTGGTTCATTTATATTGCTTCTTATGGGAATATACTCAACAGTTGTTACAGCTGTATCAGAAATGAATATAATGCTTTTAATACCAGTGGCAATAGGTGTTGTGCTTGGAATTCTTACAATGACAAGACTTATTGAGGCTTTATTTAAAAGATATCCTCAAACAGCATATTTTACTATACTTGGATTAATACTTGGTTCTATAATCGCTATATACCCAGGAATGGGTGGAAATATGATTATTTCTATCATCAGTGGAGTTGTAGGATTTGGAATAGCATTTATGCTTGGTAAAAAAGAAGCTTAATATAGAGCATCAGAAATTAAATTTTCTGGTGCTTTTTTGTTTTCTTAAATTCAAAATAAATTTTGATAGGATAAAGCAAAAGAGATATAAGTTTAATTCTACATCTCTTTTACTCTATCTTACATTTTGTTTCAAGTTTATACCACATAAGACCTATGCTTATAAATACTAGAGCTATTTGACTAATATTTATATAATTATAATATGTTTCATCTATAACTAAAGCACTCAAACCCATTAGTGTTATGACTAGCCCTGTTTTATAGAATACATTTCCAACTTCTTTTGACGTTTTTTCTTTATCATATTTATTGTAATCAAATCCATTTAACATATCACCAGCATTTTGAGTTTTCATAATTAAACCAAGCCCTGTAAACATACCACCAAGCAGAAATGTTAAAATTAAAACTCCTGTTAAATCTACTTCCTTCATTTATAATTATCCCCTTTTGGATTTATTTTTTCTTAACCTTATATATTTATTATAATAACACCTTGCAATAAATACTATTAATTGACTCTTAAATAAATCTTAATTAAGTCTTAACTACAAATATTTGAATTTTAAATCTAAAAGTATTAAAATAGAAGAATAGAATTTTAAAATCAGTTGGGAGAGAAATAAAATGTACAGCATAAGAAGAGATGGAGAAAGATTAGAACAAGATTATCAGGATAAAGTTAAAGATAGCGCTAGAAGTAAAACGCCTTTAAATAAAACTAAAGATCCTAAAAAAAAGCTTGAAAATTACTTAAAAAATAATAATAGAAATTATGATTTTTAAACAAAAATAACCACTTGAAGGGGCTAACTTCAAGTGGTTATTTTTATAGTTTTTACTCAATAAATGAATATTTCTTCTTTGGTAAACAAACATATTTAAATATGTCTTTTCTTTTGTGATACTATTATTATAACGGATTGTATATGTATATAATCAAAGATTTGATTTCTTAAAGATTACACTTTTGTAGTTTTTTGTTCATAGCTTAGATATTTATGTATTCTTATTATAGTAAAAGAAGAGGCAACACTCTTAGAAAATGCTCCCTCTTCATCAGACCCTACTTTATATTATACAAAATTACATATGTTAATATTCCTTGTTTGTTAAAATGATTTTAAGATAATACATTACTTATATTGATTTATATAAGTCCTTTTCTAAGTAAATTTACACTTGCACTATATTCATCTATTTTCTCTTGATCTACATTTATATATCTTTGGGTAACTGAAACACTTGAGTGATTCAAAAGACTTCTTACAAGTTCTAAGTTATTGCTACTAGCTTTATATGCATTTACAGCAAAGAATTTTCTAAAACTATGTGTTCCTATATAATTGTAACCAAGATATTCAGTAACTTTTTTTAATCTCAATTGTATATTTCTAGCTGTTGTATTAAATAGATAATCATTAAGGCCTAAATCTAAGTTACCTGCATAATCTTGAAGTGCTTCAATGAAATCTATATTTACTTTTCTATATTGTAATTTTTTCGTTTTTTGCTCAACAAATGAAATTTTACTTCCTCTAATATCTCTAAGTTTCATTCTTAAGATATCATTAATTCTAAAACCTAGTGTAGCTTGCACGCTTAAAATTAAAGCAACCTGTTGATTTGGTTCAACTCTTCTTTTTGCTCCTTTTTTATCTATATACTTAATTCCATATTGGAATATTGTAATTATCTTCTCGAATTCCTCTTCTGTTAAAGGTCTGGTTGCTTGACTTTCGCTAAGTTCTTTATCAACATCATCTCTGGTACGGTGCTTTTTATTTTTAATTTCTGTTTTTATTTGTTTATTTTCATTTCCCCCTTTTCTATTACTTATTTTACCACCTTCCATTCTCACAGATTTTTTAGTTTCAAAATTATCGTATTCTTTAACTAGTCTTATTAACTCCATTTGAAAATCTAATTCAATATCAGAATCTAATATGATATTTATGAGTGAGTTATCAATATCTAGCCCTCTAGTTTCCAATATTTTTAATTTTTCTGATGAATTTAAGAATTCACTCTCTAAAACTTTAACTATATCGTTTTTATCCAAGGTTAATCTCCTTTCGTTAATTTTAATTATGTATTGTTAATATCCTATCATAATTATTCTTTTTTGTCAAAATGTTATTCGCTTTTTAGCAAATAGATAAAATTGAAGATACATAATAATACCGCATAAAGTTAGTGTTTTACTTGTTTTATGACAAGTTATTCTTATAATTGTAATTATAAGAATAACTTGTGATTTTAAAAAAATTTAAATGAGCAGGTACTGAAATTTAAATTTCGCTAGTTTTTTTACAGATATATACCCAAAGTGATTTTATATTATTTCGAATTTCAAAATTTAATAATCCATGTGTATTTATATATTTATAATTTTTAAAATCTGTTTTTTTGTGAGAATTGATTTTAATGAAAAGGGTATATTTTAATGAAAAAAGCTCAAAATATAATTATGAATTAATTTATTGAAGAAAGGATTATTATGTTAGGTTTATATAGATTTAGAAATATACAAGGTGAAATTATTTATATTGGTAAAAGTAAAAACTTAACCTTAAGATGGAATCAGCATTTCGGGATGGAGGGACATTTAAACATTAACTGTTATCACGAAACAGTCATTATAGAATTTGTTGAATTAGAAAGTAAAACAAAAATGGATATTTATGAATTATATTTAATAAATAAACACAACCCTAAATATAATCGGCAACATTCAAATCATGAAGAAAATATTTCATTAGAATTACCTGATTTAGAATGGCAACCTTTTATTCCAAGTATTAAAATAAATTCTATGAATCAAAGCAGTTTAATTACCCCTAACAAAATTACTAATACAGATAAACTAATGACCAAAGAAGAACTTTATGCAATAATAGATGTGTTGCACAAAGGGACAAAATTCAAATTAAAGAGTGGAAGAGTCGGACATATAAAAGCAAATGAACAAGTAGCTTTAGTTTTAATAATTCAAGCTACACTAGGATTTAAGCTTTCTGAAATTCTTAATTTCAAATGTGAAGATATTATCTATAAAGAAAACAAAATTTTCTTTATAGATAATAAATCACTTGAGAAAAGATGCAAAAATATAAATCTTGAATTAATGACTAAACTCAAAGACTATATCACAAATTCTAAACTTACATTCAATGAGAAACTATTTAAAATCACCGCAAGAAATGTTTCTATGATTTTAAAAAGAGTAACTGATCATCTAAACTATAGCCATATCACTACTCATAGTTTTAGAAAATTTTGTGCGATTGCTGCATACGAAGCTAGTAATCACGATTTAGAGTTTGTAAGAAAACTTTTAAATCATTCAAGCGTTGCAATCACCCAAAGGTATATAGAATCTAGTGAAAAAGATGAAAATGAATATAATTCAAATGTAAATTTATTTAGAAATGATGTAGATGCAAAATGATTTTCATATGCTCTTTCATTACAGATAAATTCATTGTATAATAGATTGTGTCAAATTAAATATTATACAAATGATAGGGAGTTTATTATATATGATGAATGTAGATGTAAATAAATGTATTGGATGCACAAAATGCGTGCATGATTGTATTGTCAAAGATATTGAAATAGTAGATGGGAAAGCTCATGTAAAAAATGAAACTTGTATAAAGTGTGGACATTGTATTGCTGTATGTCCAAAAAATGCAGTATCTACTGATGAGTACAATATGGATGAAGTAAAAGATTATGATAAAGAAACTTTTGAAATAGATTCTGATAACCTTTTAAACTTTATAAAATTTAGAAGAAGTGTAAGAAAGTTTAAAAATCAAGATGTAGAAAATGAAAAGTTATTGAAAATAATAGAAGCGGGTAGATTTACACAAACAGGAACTAATGCACAAGATGTTACTTTTATAGTTGTAAAGGATAAGATTCAAGAACTTAGAAAATTAGTTTTAGAAGCACTTAATAATACAGCAAAAGTTATGCTTGCTAGTGATGCTATGAAAGCATATCACAAATATGCAAATATGTTTATAGATATGTATCAAAAGTATCTAGAAAACCCAGATGGAGAAGATAGATTATTCTTTAAAGCACCAGCTTTAATAATAACTACTGCTAAATATACAGTCAATGCAGGTCTTGCATCTAGTAATATGGAGCTTATGACTAACGCCCTTGGTCTTGGCACTTTCTTTAGTGGATTCCTTGCAAAGGCAGCAGAAACTGATCCAAGAATCAATGAATTCCTTGGAATAACTAAAGATGAAACTCTAGTTACTTGTATGGTAATTGGATATCCTAATATCAAATACTTTAGAACTGTACCAAGAAGAGAAGCTAATACTGTTTGGCTTTAAACAATAGTAAAACTACCTTTTAGCAAAAACTTTAAGGTAGTTTTAATCATATTGTCCCTAAATTTCTAAATTATAAACTATTAACCAACAAAAGTAATTTACTAATATTTTTTAATCTTCACTACTCTTTTCAAAAATCAAATCAAACGTTTTAGGTTGACCATTATTTCTATAAAATGAAGAGGGAATAGCATTAATATATCTCCACCCTTCATTTGTATATTTATCGATTAGTTCTCTATGATTTGGTTCAGAGAACATTCCTCCAACTTTAGACTCAATATATAAATATTTAAACCTCATAAATATCTCTCCCTTAAAAAAACTTTATATCTTATTATAACCCATTTAAATCTTTAGAAGTTGTAAAGCTTTATTTGAGAATTAAGAATAAATATTTTCTTATAATTATTTTTATTGAATAATTCATTATAAACCTTTATAATGAAAGAAATTTATTAACTAAAGATAAGCTATACTGATAGTTGTGGACAATATCAAATAGATATAAGAATCTTTATTGAGTAAATATAAAATAGACATAGGAGAATAACATATGAAAAAATTTATAGGACATATTATAATAATATTTATAGCAACATTTATAGGAATAAAATACCTGCATTTAGGGGAATATCAAAGTATAGTTGGTATAGTCAAGTTTTCAATAATACTTACAATATTCAATGCAGTATTAAAACCAATATTCAAGCTAATAGCACTACCAATAACTTGTTTAACTTTTGGAATATTTTCATTAGTAATTAATGTAATAATAGTAGTGTTAGCTGATAAGGCTATATCTGGAGTTACCTTAAACGGATTCTGGGCATCAGCTGGACTAGCTATTCTTGTGTCAATACTAACAACAGTATTCCATCTAATATTTAGCGATAATAATTAAAAAGGCCTTATAAATAAATTTGTGTAAACTGAGCAAACTCCTTCTTGTAATTTAGATACCACTAAATTGCAAGAAGGAGTTCTTTTTTATGACTAATATGTCGAAAGAATCTTTTCTCTTTGTTATATGCTCTTTGCATTAGCTATTCTTTGGCTTTAAAGTTATAAACTGGTTTTATAATCTTTTCAATTTCAACAGTATCTCCTATGTTGCTTATAATAGATTTTGCCGGTTTGTATGTCATAGGACTTTCATCTAAAGTATCTTTCGAAACACTAGATGTCCAAATACCTTTCATAGATTCTCTAAATTTATCAAGAGATATTTGTTCTTTAGCCCTCTTCCTACTAAGGACTCTACCAGCTCCATGTGGTGCTGAATTGTTCCAATCTTCATTTCCTTTACCAATAGCTATAATACAACCATCACGCATATTTAAAGGGATTATCATCCTTTCTCCTTCATTAGCAGATATAGCACCTTTTCTAAGTATCATAGTATCTGTATCTATATAATTATGAATAGTTTCAAATTGTGTTATTTCTAAATTGTTGTTTTTTCTCTTAAAGAAATCTAAAAGAATATCAACCATCTCTTCTCTATTCATACTTGCATACTTTTGTGTTATTTTCATATCATGAATATAGTCATCAAAATCTGTACCTTCTACATATGAAATTTCTCTTGGAATAAAATCTTTTTTTAGTTTAGCTAACTCTGTTTGAATTTCACTCTTTCTACCTTCTTTACTTAACCTAGCAATTAATTCATTTACCTCTTGTGCATTATGATTAAATATAAAAAAAGATGATTCAGCTAAATACTAAAATCATCTTTATACCTGTTTTCTTCAAATTTATAATTGTTTACTTAATTTTGTATTTATTTCTCCCAACTAACACCATATTCACAATAACCAGTTGATTGATTATCATTCACATGTCCAATATGAGCTTCAAAACCTAAAGGGTCATGTTCCGGACAAAATGGAACTTTCTCATGATGATTTGAGCATCCTGCTTCACAGCCTAGTGGTAGATAACAAGTTACCATTCCACAGTTTTTACTTTCTGCTGTTGCATTTCTACAAGAACAATCATGATAATCTGGTAAGTCTTTATACCTTTCATTATCTATTACACAGTGACAAGGCAACTCAATTAGTGCTTTAAATCTTTCTGTTTGGTCAACAACATCAATTTCAGGTTTGGGTTTCACTGGTGGTGGAACCGGCTTAGGTGTAGCCACTTCTGGAATAATTGGTTTCTTTTCCTCTGAAGTACTCTCGTCTAATGAAATTGATTTACACTCTCTTGTGATTTTAGGTGCTTCTATATCAATTAACTGATAGCATCTGTTTCTTGTATCAATACCTACTTTATAGGCTATTTCCATTTCTAAACTTTTACCAACACGAGCATTTTCATCTCTTTTCTTTTTCCATTCTACTTGTTCTTTTTCTAATTTTTTAAATTCTTCTGCAGTTAATATTTCTTTTAACTCATTATAAATAAGTTGTAATTCATCATCCCATAATGTAGCAGTGTTTACAGCAAACATTGTCTTTTCTTCTGTCATAGGATTTTTTTTCTTACAAAATTCAAGATAAAGCTCATCTAATTTCGCTTCACATAAAGCTAACTTTTCAGTGTATTTCTTAGAGAATTCTGATAAATCTGTTACTTCCTTTTTCTTAGTATCTTCACTAATATCTTTTTCTTCTGTAAGTATCTTCTTTTCGGTCTTTTTATCTGTTACACTTGCTAAGGCTGCTCCACTGAGTAAGGTTACTGTTAGTATAGCACCACAAATTATTTGGAGTTTTGAAAATTTCATTTAATCTATTCCTTACATATAAAAAAAGTTGATATAAATCATTTTATATCCATTATATTCCTTAACTATAACAAGATAATATACTTATTACAACAACAAGGAGTTCTTTAATTTTAAGTTTAATAATTAATTTATAAAGTATAAATTTTATTCATTATTTTATCTATTCTAATTACCTTTATATATACTCTCTATAAATAAATTTGATGTTTCCGCAATTTTTTCATATTCAATATCATGTACATAGTGAGAACAATCTAAATATATAATTTCTTCATCTCTAATACCTCTAAGAGCCTCTTCTTGTAACCTTTTCCATTCGTCCTTAGTATATCCAGTTCCTTTACCATTAGATGAAAATAGTAAAATGGGAACACTCGGAAGAGGTTTATCTGAAACTTTTTTAGCATTTTCTTTTATATTTTCAACTTCACTAAGCATTGTACTTGTAGCAGTTCTTTTATAAAATATTGCTTTATAAAGTTCTTTTTCAGCATTTGTTAGAGTTCCATATTTTATAGCATCACTCTTTGAAATGCTAGCTATCAATCTTGTAATGCCTATATTTGCGCCAATTTGGCTAAGCTTCAATAAGGGCATATTAATTTTATATTCTTCATACATATTTGGAAAGGCCATATCAAGACCAATAATCCCTTTAACTTCACCTGGATACTTCTGAGCCCAGTATAAAGCTTCTATTCCAGACATAGAATGTGGGGCTAATATGAATGGTCCATTTATCCCACTAAGCCTAAGAGCCTCTCTTGTATCACTTAGTATAGAGTCTATATCTCTTGGCACATCAGCAATATCGCTAAATCCATATCCTATTTTTTCAATAACAACAATTTTATATTTTTTGCTAAGTAATGAATATAAAGATTTAAAATCTAAAACTGGTGAACTTGTCCCTCCACCTGACATAAAAACTATTGGAATTTTCCCTGTACCTTCTGAGTAAATATGCATATTATGTCCATTAACTTTCACAAGTTCACCATTTGGGATAAAAGCCTCTTCCTCTTTTGCTAACTGAACTTTATGATTAATAAATATTGATACAAATCCTACAAATATAATAATCACTATTTTCCATATAATTTTCACAAATTCTCATCTCCCTGTAATTTATCTCGATCGCATATCTACTACTAATAATTATGGTTATCTTTATTCATAAGAAGTATCTCCCCCATTGTTACAATTGTAATTGCGATAATAAAAACTGGAACTAAATTTTCTTTATATAATCATTTATATTGTACTGACTTGTAACTTTGTTTCCAAGTAGTGTCATAGCCTTTTTAGGACATAGATTCAAACACCTATAACACATTGTACATTTATCTTTGCTTCTAACTCGTTTATCTTTAAATTCTAAATTATGCATAGGACAACTTCTCACACATTTACCACAATTAATACATAGATTTTTGTTTATCTTAAGTTTATTTGAGTACCTTTTTGCTTTATGTCCAAAGTATAATCTTTGCCCTAGAAATCCTGCAATATGAGATAAAGAACTTAATCCCTCTTTGGTAAAAGAGTTAACTTTAAAATTTCTAGCTTCTATTACTGCTTTTTCTCTTGCCTCTTCTAATAACTCATACACACCTTTTTTTAAAACTTTTTCATCACAAATAGAATCTGGCATTTTAAGATGCAATCCTCCTAAAATATTAGCATTTACTTTTTTAGCTTTCGTTTCATAAGTCCAGTTCCATCTCCTGAAAATAATCCCATAGTCGCTATTAAAAATATATTTTTCTCTCTAAACAACTCTATATTCTCCTGGATAAAATCATCTAGTATCTTTGGTAAACTACTAAAATATATTGGATATGCTATTATTAAATCTTTATTCCTAGATATCATTTTTGTAACTTCCTTATTTTCTATCGAGATACTTATAAAGTCTTTTGATAGCTCTCTTCCAAACATATCAAGAGCATATTTAGAGTTTCCTGTTCCTGAAAAATAAATTCCAATCATTATTTTATACTCCTAATAATTATTATTTTGCTAATTATAGCATAAACCAATCATTAAAAGACGTATATTTATCAAAATATCTTTTATAAAGCCTCGACATTATTTGCATTTTGGCGAATTAACATTTTTTTATCATTAAAAATATTCGCAAAAAAGGAGAACATAAGTAAATAATTGAAACAGAAAACGTTTAATACTAAAAGTTTACTGTAACATAAATAAAAGTTTTGAGTAATATATATTAGGAACTAAATAAGGAAGTGTTTATATGGATTATCTGATTTTTATTATTATAGCCATCATATTTTTTATTGTAGCTTTTAAAGTAGGCGTTAGAAAAAAGCTAGATTTAATTAATACAATAGATAAAGAAGATGCTGAAAAAATAATAGATAAAAATTCAATTTCTAAAAAGTTTGGTTTATACTACTTCTTTTTAGGAATAGTTTCCTTGCTATGTGCTTATATAACAAATATGTATGGATCAATAGGACTTGGTATCTCTATAAGTATTCTAATGATTTTATTTTTTATATCAGTTATTATGGCAATACGACTTTATTGGTCGCTTTAAAATAAACATCTGAACATCTGAGCATCTTTATAAAATTTACACACTTATAATATACTTAAAAAATACCAGATACTAAAATAGCATCTGGTATTTTTAATTTGTTAGTTTTTTAGTTAGGAGTAAAAAAACAAAGAGAAAGGTGTGTACAATTTATACTATTCTAAAGTTAAAAAAATGTGCTTACTTTCTGTAATAGATTTTTACTAATTAACATATTATTTATAGAAGAGGTTATTAGGAGGTCAGTTTATGAATAATTTTATAGAGTATATAGGCGTAGAAGATTTAAAAAAAGAGAAGCCTAGTTTAAACTGTGTACAATCTATTTTTGAAACAGAAATTCAATTTTCAGATGACTTTAATCATTGTGAAATTAGCAGAATATATTTAAATTTAGAAACTGAGTCTATAAAGTCTATTGATTCTAAAAATTTAAATTTTTGCACGCTAAAAATTAATGTCTCAATTGAATATATGGATAATATTAAACTTGGTATGTCTCTTATGAAAAATTTTATCTTTTATAAAAGCTTTTATATCGTAAGCTCACTTGGCTATTTATTAAAATTACATAATATCATAAGCAATGCTAAACTTTTAGAAGTAAGCAAAACTAGATACTACCTCTATATGAGTATATTTAGTATAGAAGAATAATGATAAAGCACGAGGCTAAAATCTTTGGTATAGCTAGTGAGCACGTTTTACAAAGAATTTCAAAAGATAATTTGATATTAAAACCCTTTAACTTTAAACTAGACAATCTTGATGATATATCCTCTGCCTATGAGATAACTCTTTTTACTAAGATAATTTCCTCTAAAAAAATTAATATACAAGAATCTTATATTACCACCTTAACTTTTAATATCGCTGCTAAAGTTTTATATTCAGATTCTTATACAAATGCAGTTATAAAAGAGTGTACGTATCCTTTTATAGTTAGCTATCCTAATCTTACTAAAACAAGTGAAATTCTTATAATAGATTGTAACTTTCATATAAATGAATCTTCTATTCATTTTAGTGTTTTAATCGGTTTTGTGAGAGAATCTGCTAATATTAAAATTTATAAAGCTAAAAATTATATTGAAACTGCAAATACTTTTGACTTTGATAGTAGTTTTGATTTTTTATAGAAATGAAAGGAGTTGTTTACATTGAAAGTTTTAGCTGATGGTTTAAACTATTTCTTACATAAGGGCGAATATGGCGAGAATACTAGAAATACATTAAATGCTCTTTCTAAGTTAAATGGTGTAGACATACATATAACTCAGGATAAATTTATTTCTAATTATCCTAAAAATAGTTTAAATTCCATAATTGTTAATGTAGATAGACTTTCTGATGATTACAAGTTTGATACAAGAAAGTCATTTGATATTTTCCACTGCTTTAATAATGGTTTTTATATAAATAATAATATAAAGGCAAAAAGAGTTTTTAGTGTAACTACACTGCTACCTCTTCTAGATGAAAATTTATGCTCTATTAGATATAAGGGGAGGTTTATGAAGAGGATTGAAGATGGAGTAAATTTTAGTCACTCTATTATAGTTACATCTAACTTTCAAAAAGATCTTCTTTTGCGATATTTTAAGAAAAGTTTGAATAAAATAAGTGTTTTATATCCTAGTATCCCTCAAACTTATAATACGGATAATATCTCTACATCTAAACTCTATTTAAAGTCTAAGTTTTTAATAGATTCTAAATATATACTTTTTTGTGGAGACCTTCATCGAAAGAAAAATATCGAGGATATCCTTTTCTTTTATAAAACTTTAAAGGATAAAATTAACACTTCATACAAACTCGTCATAGCTATAACCTTTATACATAAAAATAGTTATGAAAGTGATTATATAGGCGAACTTAAAAGTTTATCTTACATGTTAAATATAGCTGATAGCATTCTTTTTATAGAAGACCCTAATGAAATTGATATGATACATCTTTTTAAAGCTGCTAATAAATATGTAGACTTTTCTATTACAGATGATTTTAATCTTGCTATAATCAAAGCATTCGTTTGTGATATAGATATTATATGTACTAAGACTAGGCTTCATAAAGAACTCTTAGGTGATTACCCAAGTTTTTATGAATTTGATGAAGATATGATAGTATCTTTATTTAGAAAATTTAAATCAGAAGAAGATAAAGAAAAATTTGATTATCTAAAAGATAATTTTCGTGGTGATTATTCTTACAAAGAAATTTTAAATATATATTCTAATTTGAAGAGGTAGTTAAATGGACGATACTAAGTATTTTATAAAAAATAAAAACTTTAAGACTAGTAATATAGTTAAAGATATTCTCCTTGAACTTACAATAAAAGATGTTAATCTTAATATATCTAAATTAAATAAGCTTTCTTTATATGTTGATGTACTAAATACAACTTCTAAAAACTTTAAATTCATTGAGGATAGTACTAGCTTATTTATATCTCTAAAAATAAATGGTCATTTAGAGTATTTATCACTTGAAGAGAAAATTAAATTATTTAATTTTAGTTTACCTAAAAAAGCTCCTGTATCAATTAAGACCTGTAAATTATCATCTAACAGTATTTTTACTGATATCCATATAAATGAGTGCATAGTAAGAAAGTTAAGCTTAGATAGCTTTTATTTAGCTCTAATTGGGGAGTTTCATTTTAATGATTTATATTAATGATTTATAGCTAACTTTACTTTATATAAATATTTTCAAGAAATAATCCTTATTTTAAATTACTTGTCATATAAATAAATGTGGTAATTTTATAGGAGGTTTAGATTTGTACTCAGAAAATAGTAATTATAATAACTTATCACCAAACCAAAAGCCTGATAGCATTTGCGCTACTGGTTCTAGTGAAACATTTAGCCTTTTAAGTGATGATTGTGATATAAAAGTCGATATATTAGCTCAAAGATATGGCGGTACCAGCATTTGGGGGCAAATAAAAGATGAATGTGGGCAAACAATACCTGGGGCTTTTGTTAAACTTATAAAGCCTGTATATCAAAATAACGAAATTGAATATATTAGTATTTCAAAGTGTGTATCTGATTCTAATGGATTTTATCAATTTAATCTTGAGACAATAAATGATGATTCAGCTTATAAGATAATAGTTTCAAAAATAATCACTACACCTATTAATGCTAATACTGCTAAGGACTATAAAAACTCTAATTATGTAGTACCTTCAAATAATTCATATTCTAAAGAGGATATTACTAATAGAACTCATATTCAATTTTAATTTTTAATGAAAAAAGCATCACTAAAAAAGTGATGCTTTTCATTATTTTTCAATTTCTAGGTTATTAAGAATTTCATCAAGAATTGTTTGTACAAACTCTGATTTACCCATACCTGCCGCTTTAGAAAATTTATCTATTTTCTTTATAGTTTCTGGTTTTAGGTAATATGTTATCCTTTTAGGAGCTTCTTGTTTTTCTACCTTCTTTAACACAATTCTATTCATATTTATATCTGGCGTAGTCTCGGCCTTTTTAGAAACTGGTGTAATTACAGTCACCGGCTCTAAAACTTCTACTGGTGAAACTACTTGATTTTCTATTTCCTTCTTAGGTTCAGACTTTTTTTCTACTTGATTTTCTTTTTCAATTTCCACTTCCACCTTTGGAGGATTTTCAACTTTTTCTGTTATAGTTTCAACTTGTACATCTTCTTCTATATCTTCATCATCTATTATATTTAATGTAATATATTCCTCATCATCCTCTTTTGAGACTTCTTTTATAGGTGTTACATTAATCGTTTTATCTTGTTCAAATTTATTCTCTGCAAGTTTTCTTTTTGCTTGCATTTGAGCCTTTAGTGCTTCAAAATTTTGGTTTACAGAAGTTTTTTTCTTAACCAAGTTTTTCCACCAACCTTTCTAATACAGCAAAGAATTGCGCACCTGCCTCTTCATCATATTCAAAGACAGTCTTACCCATTTTCCCAGCTTCTGTTATTTTTATTCTTCTATTTATAGGTTCTGTAACTATATCACCCATATCTTCAAAGAACTCATAAAGGAAGTTTAAGTTTTCTTTAGCATCCTTAGTTCTCTTATCATACATATTAGGTATTATAAGAGATATCTTCTCTGGTGATAGCCTTAAGTCTGATATGTATTCATAAATACTTCCACAGGCTCTAACTGACGCTGCCTCAACTTGAACTGGCATAACTATGTGGTCTACATAACAAAGTACTGCATCATTTATTCTAGTTCTTTGCGGTCCACAATCTATTATTATGAAGTCGTAGTCTTTCTTTTCTAACCCTGAAAGTTTTTCAGATAGAATTAAATCTATTCTTGATTCTCTATAAAACTCAGCATTTATTTCTTCTATGTGAGAGTTAGGAAGAAGATCTAGATTTTCTCTAGCATTTATTATACATTCATCTATTGAAACCTTTTGTCTTTTATCTATTAAGTCATAAAATGTTTTATCATAATCACTCTCATTTATTCCAAGAAATAAACTTGAATCATTTTGTCCATCAAGGTCAACTAAAATAACTTTATTTCCAAGCATAGCAAGACCGTGTGATATTTGAACTGCAACCGTACTTTTACCTACGCCACCTTTGTTGTTTAAGATTGCTATCTTTTTCATTTAAACCTCTCCCCCTTTTTTGCTTAAAATCCCATATAGTACATTAAGTCTAGTTTTACCTAGAATTTGTTTTGGTTTTTGAGCTATTTCTGTTCCTTTATAAAATTTATCTTTATTTGCATCTATTACAGATGTTATTTTATCTTCTAATTCTTTATCTAAAACTTTATTCTGAAAGTATGCATCAATAAAATCTCTTAGTGCATATCCTAGTTCTAATTGGTTCTTATAATAAAGTCTTAAGTCATTTTTCTCCATAAAATTAATAGACCTCCTTTTAAATATCCATATCTATAAACATATTATTCCATTCTTAAACTTATTCTTAACCTTATTTTACCCTAATTTACACTCAAATTCAAATTAAATTTATATTATTTTTTGAATAATTTAAGACTATATTTAACATATTATTAACCAACTTTTGCATATATTTTAAATATAAATATATTTCGAAAGGATAAAGGTAAGATATGATTACAAAGAATAAAAATCTTATAGAATATATAGGTCTATCAAAGTATTTCCCAAACAATTTAAAAATATTTAAAAAAGCAACCTTAAAAGCACCTATAACACTCTTAGATACTGAACCTTCGGTAAATCAAATAACGAAAGTTTTTTTAGAAATCCAACTTATTGAAACAGTGCTAATAGACACAGCTACGGGACATTCACTTGATGGAAATATATTAACTGGAAAAAAACTCATTTGCTATGCACTAGCTAATTATAAAATTTATTATATTTCAAATGAAAAACCACAAACTATTCAATTTTATAATAGCAAACTGCCAATAGTAGAATCAATAGTTGTACCTACCACCTATAAACAAGAGTGTAATATAGCAACTTCAATTTTTGTAGATGATATCCTTTGCCAAAGTTCTTCTGAAAAGGATTTATTCTTATATTCTTCTTTTGTAATAAGTTGTGATTAGGAGGTACTATGATTAATAATACTTATTTTAGTTCAAATTTAAAAATGTCAACATCACCACCAATGGACATGCGTTACTTTTTTGAAGGTGATTTTAATCATTTAATAACTTTATCTGATTCTAAAGATGATATAGATACAATAACATCAACTATTGCTTTTATTGACATTATTGATTATAAACTACAAAAATATTCTAGGGGGAGAGCCTATTCTGGTAAATACCTAGCTGATAATAAATTAATTATTGAACTACAAATTTCTAAGCAATTAAAATATATAAGTAAAAATATAAAACTAACATCATCTATACTAAATATAGATAATGTAACTCAAATAATATCTATTGCAGTTCCGAATAAAATTTGCAACATACCAATAGAGGATATTATAAGAAGAGGTGAGCTTAACATTTCATCTTATATAGAAAATATATTTTTCAAAAAAATTGACTCAAGAACTGCTCTAACATCAATTAGTGCAGTTATAAATGTTAAGTTCTAAAAAAAGAGAGAAACACTTGTACATAAAAATACAAGTGTTTCTCTTTTACTCTATATTCTTTTTAAAATGATTTATATATTGTTTAAAATCATTACTATTTAATGGTTTGCTATAATAGTATCCTTGTATGCTATCACATTCAAGTTTCTTTAAAATATCAACTTGAACACCTTCCTCTATCCCCTCACATACAACTTCCATGCTAAGACTGTGTGCAAGTAAAATCATGGTCTTAACTATTTCTTGTGTCTTCTTGTTATTTTCTATATCAAGAATTAAACTTCTATCAATTTTTATTACATCTACTGGCAGTATCTTTATATGACTAAATGAGGAATATCCTACTCCAAAATCATCTAAATAGATATCTATTCCTATTTCTCTTATTTTATTTAAAATTTCTATTGTATATTCAAAATCGTCAATAATTTCATCCTCTGTAATTTCTATTTTGATATGTTCTGGTAATATATAGTTTTCTTTAAGTTCATTTAATATAAATGGAATAAGTCCAACTTGTTGTAAAAATAATTTTGATGTATTTATGGATATATAGAAATTTGTCTTTCCACTAGCTATTATCTCTTTACAAAGTGCGACTGCTTTTGAGAAAACAAGATTATCAATATCTACAATGTCACCTGTATTCTTAGCTACCTGTAAAAATTTAAATGGCGCTATAACTTCTCCATCTTTATTCCATCTAACAAGTGCCTCTGCTCCTTTAACTGTATTTCTTTCTAAGTTATAAATCGGTTGAAGATAAACTTCAAATTCATTATTTAAAATAGCTTTTTTAAGCATTTTTTCTATCTTAAGCGGCTCTAACATTTTTGGGGTGAATACTTCAAAGGTGTTTCCACCTCTTTTTTTGCTACAATACATTGCAATATCTGAATATTGTAAAAGTTCACTCTCCTCACTTGTATGTTGTGGAAAATAACTTATTCCCATACTAGCTTTAATCTCATAACTATATGAACTAATATTATAAAGCTTATTTATTCTAGTTAATATCTTTTGAGCAAGCTTTTTTATTTTTTCATCAGAATTTTTGCCTTTTCGTATAATTACAAACTCATCCCCCCCAAGTCTTCCAACTAGTAGGTTATCATATTGACTTTTTATACAAATAAGATCATCTGATATTTTAATTAATAAATTATCTCCAACCTCATGCCCTAAGTTATCATTTATCACTTTAAAATTATCTAAATCCATAAATAAAATTGCAAATTCTTCCTTATCCTTTACTAAATCTGATATAGCCCTTGTAATACTATGTCTATTTTCAATACTTGTGAGTGCATCATGACTTCCTAGATATTGAAGATTATCCGAATAATTTTTAAGTCGTTTAAACATTTCATTTATATCATTATTTAAAGTTGAAATTTCATCACCTAAATATTCATCAACTATTTGTATGTCAAGGTGTTGTCCTTCCTTAATGCTATTAACAGCTGTATTTATTTTTAATATTCTTGAAATAACATTATTTTTGATTAATAGACATACTATCATATTAGCAATAACTGTTAATGATATGATAAGAATTAATAACGCGTTTATACCTCTTGTCATATTATTTCTAACTACTCTATCATCTAATAATTTTATGAAAAATTGATTTTCCCCATTTAAGCTATCTATACTAGAATATATATCTATACATTGTTCAGTTGCAACTGCATAAAACTCCATATCATACTGCTTATGAAGTATATATCCCACGTCTTTATTAACATTATTAGCATTTATAATCTCTAGATCTCTAGCAGTACTCTCTTCTAACATTTTGATAAATTCTGTATCTATAATATCTATGACCATAATATAGTCTGAATTGCTTTTATCTTTATTTATTTTTTTTAGACCAACAATATATGGTGCATCATCTCCATTAACAATCCCTCTTAAAAATCCTTTATTATAATTTTCAGGTTTTTCAAACAACTCTATTGATTGATTTATAATGTTTTTTATATTTTCACTTTTTATGTAAGTTTTGTCACCCTTTAAAATTTCTTTTATTTTAAAGGAACTGTCTAATGTAAAAATATTCTGCACCGGAATATTTTTTATCTTTGCTTGAACATTAACTATTTCTTTAGCATTTATAATTCTATTTTCCTCTAATCTCTCTTCTATGCTAATATAATTAGAGAATTCAAAAACTTTAGAACTTCTTTTTTCAACCTCTCCGTTAAGACTTGAAATTACTCCACGTGTTCGTCCTGAACCTCTATCAAGTTCTCCGCTGCTCATCTCCTCAATCATTTTATCTCCTATGAAAAAAAAACATACTGAACAAGCTACGGTTACACTAGAAAAAATTATAACTAGTCTCTTTAATAGAGTCATACTAAATCTCACCTACCTTATTTTTATAATTCTAGTTTTGATTATCGATTAAACTAAATTAATCTTTAACTAAAATAAAAAAACTAAAGAGATGAAATATCCCTTTAGTTTTTCTATTTTATCCTTTGACTTTATCTATCAGTTTAAATATCCAATTCTTTTTACTTGCTTTTTGCCGTTCAATAAGTTCACTTCTTTTGTCTAATAATAATTGTTCTACTCTACTTAGTGTTTTGTCATGTAAGTCCTGTTCTTTCATTACTATGTCCTGCTCTCTCATTAATGTCTTTTGTAAACCTTGATTTTCTTCTCTTAATCTATTAATTTCTTTTTCACGTTCTCTTAATCTGTCTTGCACTTGATCAAGGTCACTTTTTAGAGTTTCTAAAATAATATTTTTATCATTAATATTATTCCTATCTTCATTAATATTATTCCCATATTCATTAATGTCCTCAAATATAGATTCTAAATTTACTTCTTCTAAATCAAATGGTATTTCCTCTATTTCTAATACATCAATAAATTCTATATCAATAATATTATTTTTGATTTCAACATAATCTTTTTCATTTAAATCAACCTCATTTGCATCTTTGATTAATAGTTCAATTGGCTTATCTAAATAATTTTTTATATCAATTTCACAATCTATACCCTTTTCACAAATTTCTAAATTCAAAGTTTCTATCTCTATATTATTTGCATCATTTTGAACTGATATTTCGTCTAACTCATACCTTTGATTTTGTAAATTAGAAAGAAGACTTCCTCCCGCAATTTTTGTGTTTTCCATTAAATTTAACCCCTTTTATAAAAATCCTTTATATAAGATATTCCATACGAAAGTTATATTTCCTTTATTTTTACCAATAAAAAGGTAATTTTTTTTACGAAAATTTCACATAAATTAAAGTTAGACTTTTTTCTCCAAAAAATCACAATTATTATATTAAATTTTTGTAATATAAAGTTATAATTAATCGAATTTAAGAAGAGGCTAATTAAAGGCGTATTAAAAAGCCTAAATCAAAGTTTAACTTTAATTCAGGCTTTTATTGTTAATTATATATAAGTTTTATGGCAAAGTGTTTCCTGCTGCTACATATATCTCATACCACTCTCGTCTTGTAAGTTGAATATTTGTAGCGGTACATATATCTTTTAATCTTTTGCTATTTGTAGTTCCGACTACTGTTTGTATTTTAGCTGGATGTCTTAATATAAAAGCTGTTGCTATTGCAGTGCTACTAACACCATGTTTATCTGCAATTTCATTCATTTTATCATTTACTGATTTGAATTTTTCATTTCCTAAAAATACACCTTCAAACATGCCATATTGATAAGGTGACCAAGCTTGTACCGTAATATCATTTAATCTACAATAGTTAAGAATTTCACCATCTCTATCAATTGCACCATCTTCTTTTGTATTCATATTAACACCATGATCAATAATTCCTGTGTGCATAACACCAAACTGTAATTGATTTACTTGAATTTTTTCATCTAAATATTTATTTAAAAGTTCTATTTGTAGCGGTGTATGATTACTAACACCAAAGTGCTTAACTTTTCCTTTTTCTTTTAATTCTCTAAATGCACTAGCAACCTCTTCAGGTTCACATAAAATATCTGGTCTATGCAGTAATAGTGTATCTACATAATCAGTTTTTAATCGTTTCAAACTTTTATTTACAGAATCTATAATATAATCTTTTGAAAAATCATACATAACACCTGGCACTATTCCACATTTTGTTTGTAAAATCATTTTTTCTCTGATTGTATCATTCATTCCTATTGCTGATGAAAATATTTCTTCTGATTTTCCTCTACCATATATATCTGCATGATCAAAGAAATTTATATTCTCTTCTAAGGCTGTATTAATTAAAATATTAGCTTCCTTTTCTGTAAGAGATGCCATCCTCATACATCCAAGTGAAATTTCAGAACCTTTTATGTCAGTTTTTCCTATATTTAATTTTTTCATTATAATATTTCCTCCTTAAAATTTGTAACCTATTCTAATTTTAGCATAGCTTAGTAATAATTAGTAATTTTGTTTAAAAGTTAAAAATTAAAGTCTATTTCTTAATTTTCAAGTTTTAATTTATTTTTATTTTTTTATTTTGGTTTGGTATTTTCAAATTTTTTTATTTTTATTTACTCATTTACGAGTATTTCTTTTAAGAGTAAAGTGCAAAAAAAAAGAGGTTACTTACCTCTTTTATACATAGACATCAAGTATTAAATTAATATTATTAAAAATCATTTCTTTATTTATTAATTTATATTTCACATCATTAATTTTAGTAATTATCCTTACCTGCTCATCACTAAAGTTTTCTGGTAGTGTTATGCTTGCTGTAAATGTCTCTCTATACTTTAAAAGTTCTATTTCCCCATTAGCTGAATTTGAAATATACTCTATCTTTTCATCTAAGTAGCCCCTTACCATAAGTTTCTTTCCTGTTAAAATATTATCTGAATAAATTTTGCTTTTTATTGTGTTTATAATATAACTATCTGTTACTATAGCCTCTACTAAAAACTCTGTAATTTCATCTACATAAACATTTTCTAAATAAATCTTATGTTCGATATTTAAAATTTTAAATATATTTGATTCAAACTCTACATCTATAATATTACTTTCTTTAGTTTGTAATTTTTCAATATTATCAAATCCTTGATACTTATATTTAATCTTACTTAATGAATTTATAACATAAACTGATTTATAATTTATATATTTATACTCTGTAACTATTTCATAAATATCCCTTGGCCTTATTATTAATTTTTTTTCTTCAAATTTTGATAATAACCTAGAGTTTAAATATATTTCTTTTTTATCTAAGCTTTTTAGTCCCTTTGAATTTTCTTCAATAAACTCTAAATCATAAATATCTATATCCCCATCATTTTGTATCGTCGTTATGAACTTTATATTTTCATTATACTTTGCACTTTTTTCGCTTGTTGTTTTTATAATTTTAAGATCAACTTTGCTTAGAAAAATAACATATTCATCTGACAAATACTCATAATCTCTTTCTAATGTAGTGCTATTATAAAATTTTGCCATAACTTTTAATCTACTTTTTACTGCTTTATTTTTATAAGACTTATCATATATAGCTGAATATCTTAAAAATATACACTCTCCAACTTCTACTTTATCAATATATATTCCACCTATATATTTTTCTTTAATTATCTTTCCATTTACTGTTATGCTATTTTCAATAATTCCATAATTTAATCCCTCATCATCAATTAAAACATTTTCTGCTATTCTCTTACCTTCATTGCGAATAGTAACAAGGTAGTCAACAATCTCACCACATAAATACGAATTTCTAGTTGTTCTTTTCACAACTTCAAATTTATTTGTATTTACAATGATTTCTTGCCCTTTTCCGGTTTTAATTATATTTCTAACATCACCATCACTAGAAATATAATCTCCTTTTATAACTGGTTTAATTCTTAAATTTTCTATCATTTCTGAATTTTTAATTATAAGCTTTAATATCACTAGGTATGTTTGACCTACTTTTATATCACCAATATAAACTTCATTTTGTATATCTGTTTCATTTTTTTTAATTTTACCCACAATATAATCTGCAACATCTATTTCATGTTTGTCTTCATGTTCAAATTTTAAATTTAAATTATAAATATCGACATTTCCTTTATTTCTTAAATATAAGCTATACTCAAAGTGTTCATTCAAAGTTACTATTTTTTTACTTATTGAATCATTAAACCCCATGCCTGCATCATATATATTCATTTCAATTAAATTGCTTTTTCCAAATTTGCTTATACTTTTTTCACCGTCAGAAATATAATACTCATATTCTATTTTAGATATTGTATTTTCTTTTCTAGATTCTCCCTTTACTCCTTTTGCCTCATAAGTCACCTCACACTCTTGATCTACCTCTAATGTTCCTATACTTATAATATTTTTACTATATTTTTTACAAATCCCATTTACTCTTACACTATCTTCTTTTATAAGTATATTTTCTCCTAATAGCTCTTTCAAAATTACATTATATGCACATACATTCCCATTGTTTCTAAATAGCACCCTAAACTTTATAAACTCATTTATCTCTATATCACTACTTTCAACTTCTCTAATAAATAAACCATTCTCAAAATCTATGTTAGCACCTCTAACATTTAATTTCTCACTTTGAGCTATAAGCATATTAGAACCTCTTTTTCCATTTCCATCTATGATTGATTGATAAATAATTGTTGTAGCACTAATTAGCGTCGGAGTATAAGGTATTCTAACTGCCCTTAGTCTATATGTTAACTTAATAGATTCTAAAGGATTAATTTCACCTATTAAAACACCTTCTTCTATATCATAATAACTTTTCACTCCATTAATAGTTAAAGATCCTTGTATAAATCTTAGCGTTGTATTCTGTCTCTCTTTTACAAATACACCTTCTCCTGCATGATTTCCACTATTTAAAAAGTTTAAACTTACTAAAACCTCTTCACTAAGCCCTATACATGTTCTATCCATATTTTTAATAACATCTTCTTCCCTTATAATTGCACCGCTAACAATTATATTTGAAGATTCAATAAAAAAATCTTTGCTATATTTCTTTTCTTCAACGTCATACTCATACTTAACCATACAATCTTTATTTGTTTTTCTTTCATATAAAGATGAAATATCAATAGCTTTTATTTCGTAGGTTATATTTACCTCTTCATTTATTTCGATTTTCCCAATAGTTATTTTTGATATATCATTCATATCCGATCTAATTTCATTAACTTTTATACTATTTTCAATTAACTTCAAACCTTTATTAATAACATCTGATACTATTATGTTTTTAAGAGGTGTGTTACCTGTATTGCTTATTAAAATATTAATCCTACTTGTATCTCCTACAAACATGGAAGTTTCTTCTATTATCTTTACTGATTGACCTATTCTAGGCTCTATTATTTTAATCTTTTTACATTTGCAAGATATTTTTCGCTCATTGACCTTACTTACATCTGGATTATTATACTTGTATATGAGATTTATTACATTTTCACTATTTTCCAAATCACTACCTATTGCTACGCACTTATATTTAAAGATAAGCTTTTCTCCTTTATCTAAATAGTCCACTCGAATTCCTTTATATAAATTAAGACCTTTTTCGCTTTTATCATTTATGCTGCAACTATCTTCTACAAATTTAAACTTTAAATTAGCCTCTTGCGTAAACTCTAAATCATATAAACCAACATTACCTGTATTTTCACAAACGACTGTATATTCAATTTCCTCACCACATACTACTTCATTTCTATCACTACATACTGTAAAAACCCCTATATCAGCTTTCCTAACATCTAGCTCTACACTATTTGATACTAACTCTTGTTTTTTCACATCACCTATCTTCGTGAGAGTTTCATACCTAAGAAATGCTTTATTCAAAACCTTGCTATACTTTTGATTTTTATCTAAATGTACTGCAAAGGTCAAATTTATACTTTGTAGGGGTAGCATATCTCCTAGTCGAATATTATTTATATCTTCACCAACATTTATAAATGAATCATTTATAAATAGTGTATCTTTGATAAATCTAGTACCTTTAGGAATCATATTATATATTTCAACACACTCTATTTTATCTGTTCCATCATTACAAATAAAAATATCAATATTATATTCGTCTTCTTCATCTATTATTTTTTTATCAATGGTTATTTTAAATCCATTTTCTGATATTTTTGAATCTTTCCTAAATTCAACCTCTACCTCATCACTTTTTACAATTATTTTATTATTTTCTGAATCTCTAAACTCTATTTGCGAATAACTTGTAAGCTTATCATCTTTGAATTTTTTCACAACTAACATGCTTATATATATAATAACAATATCACCCGGAAATAACTCATCTATTGTTATTATACCTTTATCATTTACTATATTTATGGCATTTCTACTATTTTCAAATTCATAATAGTGTTTATCAAATTCTTCGCTTCTATAATTTATTAATTTTAAATCCTTTATAGTTTCTTTACTTTTGTTTTCTATTTTATTTTTAAAACAAAGTACACTCTCGTAAGTAACAATTGAATTTGAAACTTGCTGAATTATATTAATCCCTTCCAATTCCACACACTCCTCCACATCTATTAAACATAACTTCTTTTATTTAATTCTATGATATTTTTTCTTTAAAAATTAATACCAATATACAAAATTAAACATATATTATTATTAGCTAAAATTATTTTTATTTAAAAGGAGATTTTATTATGAATTTTAATTCTATGGACTGTGGTTGTAATGATGATAATTATAACCCAAATACAAGCTACTGCGAATACATCCAAGGAAATAGTACTGATTTACACATAAGCCCTAAAGACTGTGAGGTTAGAGTTGACCTTAGAGTTAATAGGAAACATGGTGTTAGAGTTTGGGGACAAGTTAAGGACTGTGAAAACACACCTGTTTCTGGAGTTTTAGTAAAATTATTAAAAGTTATAAATTATTGTGGAAAACAAGATTTTGTTGGTGTCAGTCATACGATTACTGACTGTAATGGATTTTATCAATTTGAATTAAATAGATGTGATGATTCTGATTATAAGATAATAGTATCTAAAGATGCTGTTGGAAATGAAAGAACTGTCGATATAAATAATAATGATTGCGACCCTTGTGGCCCTACAATAAACAGACCAACTCCTTGCCCACCGACTTACCCTCCATATAAACCAAATAAACCTAGTTGTGGATGTAAATAGTAAAAAGAGCTATATGTTTTATAAAACATATAGCTCTTTTCTTACTCTTCGATTAAATGTATCTCTATATTCTCTCTTTTATTATCTAGTGGATTTAAATTTATATGGTGAACTATTTCATTTTCTTTAGGTTCAAGTAATAATTCATCAAGATATACTCTACCTTCTGTTGTATTAGCTACAACCTCACCTCTATAAACCGCCCAGTTAAATTCATTTTTGATTAATGCATCAATATCTTCTTTTGAAACTATTGCTCTTGCATCTTCTCTACCATACTTATCTTTTAATATGATATGTACTGTTGTTTCATCAATAACTTCATAATCATTTTTAACATGAGTATCAACTATCTCAAGATTTTCTTTTCTATTGTCTAGGTAGTTTGCATTTATATGCTTAATAGGTGCTTTTGCACTTACCTCTAATATAAAACCTTGAAGACTTTGCTTTAAAGGCTTACCTTGCTTATTCTTAAGCTCTTGATTTATATTTTGAGCAGTATAGTCATTCATATCTTTACTCCACTCTACAAACCATATCCCTTGAGCTTTAACTCTCTCTAAATCGACTCCGTCTATTAATGCTATAAACTCTTTTCCTTTTTTATTTTCCATTGTAATTTCTACAATATTACCTTTTACTTCATATTTATTTTCACTAAACTTATAATTATTTCTCAAATTAAACACCTCTTTCTAATTTCTAGTGCTTATATAGTATAACAAAGTAATAGTAAAAGATAAACATAATATTTTATTCTAAATCAAAGTATGCATAAATACGATCTATAAGCTTTGTTGGCCGCACCTCAAAATGTCTTTTTATCCCTCTTGAGAGTATTTCACACTTAATTCCCATACTCCTTGCGTAAAAAAATACATAAGGACTTCTAAGTCTTCCTCTACTGCATCCTATTACTAATTTATACTTTCCATTTTCAGAAACTTCAAGTAATGCACGTCTGATTTCCTTGCGCCTTTTTCTAAAGGCTATATATATAGTAATAAATGCAAGTGGATACATCTTTTTAACTTTTTGATGCTCTTCTTTGTCAATAATCGGAATATTATATTTCAAAAGTGGCATCAATTCAAATTCTTCTTTAGTTCTAACATCAACAGTTTTTTCACTTGTAATTTCTTTCAATTTAATAAACAATTTTACCCCCTTAAAATTGCCTTATAGCAATCTACAAATTACTATTAGATAAAGCTATGTTTATGAATTCCTTAACCTCTTTTTCATATTTTTCCTTATCAGTAACATATGCATCCATATGTATAGCCCCATCTACAAGATAAAGTTTTTTATATCCTTCTTTTTTTGCCTCATACATTTCCTCACACATATATGAAGGAACTGTCGTATCTGCTGTTCCATGTATAAATAGTGTTGGAACTTTACTATTACAAATAGCCTCTTTTGGTGAAATCCCTGTCAAATCAAACTTATATTTTCTTTTTATTCTACTGTTCACAAGTGGATATAAAATATTAGCTGGAACTTTTGCTTGCTTAAATTTATACTTTATTTCATCCCTTGCATCTGAATAGCCACAATCTTCTATCACAAATGCCACTTTTTCTTCAAAAAGACCACCATATAACATAACAGTTGCAGCCCCCATTGATTGTCCTTGTAATCCTATAATAAGATTTTCACCAAGCTTTTCTTTCATAGCTTCTACCCAAATATCAAGATCTTTTACTTCATTATATCCATAACTTGCAAAATCCCCCTCACTCTCACCATGAGATCTCATATCTATTAAAAGAACATTAAATCCTTCATCTAAAAACATCTTCATATATTGTATGCTAATATAATGATTTGCTGTGTATCCATGGTGAATTATAACAAGTTTACTTGAATCAATATCATTTTTATAAAAATATCCTTTAAGTTTGAATCCTTCTTCACTAAAAATTTCTATTTTTTCAACTTCTAAATCCTCATATTCTTTGTAATCACATTTAAACTGTGATAACAGCCTTCCTATCATGCCATCTTTTGTTTGTCTTTTAGAGCGTATAACCTCTTTTTCTGCATATCTAACTAAAAGAGCTGTTGCAAGACCTGTTAAAACTGAAATTCCTGCTGTCGCTCCTAATGTTATCTTTGTTGATCTTTTCATTTTTATTCCTCCTTAGTTTGTATCATCTTTTTCTCTTTTAATAATTATACCTAATATAATAGTATTTATACAAATAAAAAGATACTACGAAAAAGATACACTCTAAAAGAGCATATCTTTCTTTTATTCTATAATTATCACTTCAATACACATTTATTCCTCTTTATAATAACTCTCTATTAAATTTTATCATTTTCCACCCATATAATACCTCTAATAAAAGTGCCATAAGTTTTATTAGAATTTTTTTGAATTATTATATCTTCTACGCTACTTTTAATCTCTATATTTTTTTTCCTATTTAAATCGGTTATTTTTTCTCCATATAAAAATTCAGGAATCTCAATATTAGCAAACGTATTAAATATCCATTCACAAACAAAAACTTTCCTACTATCCTCAACTATATATTTTACCTTCACTTTACTACTCAATTGCACTATTATATTTTTTCCTTGAAATACTTCTCCGGTGATATTTCTTCCATTTTTAGAATTTATTATCTCAAAATTCAAAATTGTAACATCTACTGCTACAGATAGTACTTGTGTATTTTCCTCTAAGTCAAACTTTTCAAAAAATTGAAAATCCGCCTTGTATTTTCTATTCAAACAAGTCTCCTTACTTAAACCTGTATATCTAATTCCCGTTACAATTTTTGATTCCATATTTCCTTCTCCTTTTCTTTATTTTTTCTAAGCTTTAAACTTTCATATTTTCTTAGAAGACTTCTTTGTTGCTTTTTTATTTTTTTGTAATATTTTCACTTTTTAAGTTTTGCAAATTCACTGTGTTTATAACTTTTCAATACAATCACATCTTCCTATATTGCCCTACATCTTATGATATTTATACATGATTTTAATAACTATTCTTAGTTAGTCTAGCATTCAACTATTATTAGCCCTGCTAAACTTATCATATACACGTCATCACTCTTTTTTTTAATATATATATCTTCTATGAAAATGTTAGGAATTATTTTAATACTATGATTATACTGCCCTAGTATCTTGACATTGATATTAAAGGGAATCTCTTTCTTATCTGAGACAATAATATTTTCCTCACATATTCCAATATACTCCACACGAATTTTGATTTCTCCCTCGACATTTAATTTATATTTATTCCCTATTCCTTTCTCTTCATATATATTTACAAGTCGTTGCCTGTTTATACTTGCTTGAACATTGCACCTTGTAAAAGATTTTATTCTAATTTTATTTTTTTCAAGTTTTTTTTCACTCTCAATGATAAAGTCATTAAATCCATTTATTTCTGTTGGAATATCATCAGACAATCCACTATATTCTATATAATTTCTTATTACTTTCATGTTTTTAATGCACCTCCTAATTATGTAAATCTTATTAATAATTATTCAAAAAGAAACGATTAAATACCAAAAGAAAAAAGAAGTCACTAAATAACTTCTTTTTTATAGATTATAATATTTTATAGTAACTATCTATCTCTACTTGATAACTTTCTAAATTACTCTGCATATCAACTCTCATTACAAAATTAAATTCTCCATATTCATTTGTTAGCACTTTATCTAATTCTTTTCTCTCAACATTCCCACAAAAAGTAGTATATTTATAAAGCCTTATAAGAACATCTTTATAACTTCTCCCTTTGTTATCTATAGACTTTCCAAATATTCTATAATACTTTCTTCTTTCTATAAGTATATCTTTTTTTAATTCTTCTTGATTATTTATACGTATAGTTTCATCCTTAGTACTTATATCTTCTATAATTTCATGAGATATTGATAAAAATAAATTTAATTGATCTTCTTTACAATATGGATTGTCAAATTTTTCATGATTATTAATATCATAATAATCATCAACATGTTCTTTTTTTGCTATATTGAAAGATATTCCAGTTAGTTCCGAATCTTTTTTATACATACTTCGTCATCCTACTTCTCAAATTATTATCCTATTATTATTCTATTGTCTAAACCTAACTCTTGTTACTGCCCATCAAATTCCTATTTACAATTTTGACTATTATCTTTAAACTATTAAAAGATAGCTATTTCTAGCTACCTTAAAGTATATTTATAATATTTGTAATATATATTTTCTTTTCGAACATTTTCTTTATCTATTTTAATATTTTTTGAACTTTTATCTTCTTCATTCATCATCTCTTCATCAATTCTATAAATATCTAGTGCCTCTGAATCAATAAATGTTTCATTTGTCTTTTCTACTTCGTCATTATCCGTATATAAAGTTTTCCCATCATCCTCTGTATTTTTTTTATCTACTTGTTCTATACTCTTTTCTACTATTCCTAAATAAACTAAAAGTTTTTGACCATCAACCGTACTCATCATTAATGGTGTTTTTTCTTTAGCTTGCATGTAATTATCAAAATTAATAAATATATCATCATTTAAATTATAAACAAGTGTTGATATGTTCAACTTTTCTGAACTTACACCTATTAGAATATTTGAGTCATCAATAAATTCAATTCCTGTTATCATAGGTTTTTCTCCAACTCTAAACATCTTTTCAATTCTACTTCCTCTATAAAATAAGTTGATAAAAGATTTATCTTTCAAATTATATATCAAAATATTATCTTCTGGATTTTTTGCAACAATAACAACGTTATCTCCATTTATATCAATATTTTCTACCGCACTGCTCTCATATAACTTTTCTTTAGATGCATTTTTTATTGAATACTTGTAAACCTCTGCTTTTATTATCCTTTCTGTCTTTGAATCTTTATAAATTTTTTGCCATATAATATTATCTTTATCTATTTTTATATCATATAAACCTTCTTTATTATTATCATATGAAACATCTATAAACTCGCTTTTAATAATATTTAAATCATATTTAATGATACTAGTCATAATTGTTTTTATCTCTACGTTTCCATTATTTATAACATTTTCGTTATATTTTGTATAAATAAGATTATCACCATCTAAAACCATTTCTTTTGGAATAAAATCTTTTGAATTATTAGAATTTTTCCCTTTCAAATTAAGAGTTCCTGTTTCTACTAAAGTTTTCTTTCCACCTTGTATTTTTTTTACATATACCGACCATTTAAGGTTTTTAATCCCTTCTTCTATTTCAGTTTCTTCGCTCTCACTCCAAATCGCCCACTTATCATTCACGGTAAGTTCATTTAAATAAACCTTCTCGTCAACTTGTTCAAATAAAATCTCTTCCTCTAAAATTGAATCATATATATATAAATTATTCTCATTTTCTTTTTTTATAATATAACTTCCTAAATTAATTTGTTTATAGTCTGTATACTCTACTGGAATATACTCTGTTTCAGTTAATATATAATCGCTTCTATCGACATCTCTAATCTCTGCATTTATAGAATGTATATTGTTACTATATTCAACTATTGTATCAAAAAAACTTTTTCCTTTAAAAAATTTAAATCCAGCGAAAAAAACATAGACTAGTGCAATTACAAGTAGTATTATTTTTTTATTAAAATATTTTCTCATTAAGTAATCGTCCCCCTAAAAAAACTTAAATCTAAATAACTTTATAATCCATCATTTAATTTTAACACATAATTCCAAATGTTTTTGTTAACTTAAAATTATAAAAAGATTAACTTTATAGTTAATCTTTTTTATATTCATCAATTGATTTCTTTATAGCCATCATCAGTTTTTCTTGATAAGGTCTACTACACAACATAGCATCTTCATTATAATTGCTCATAAATCCCATTTCTAATATTACTGTTGGAACTTTAGAATGATTAAACCCTGTCATATCAGCTCTTTCAAAGATTCCATTGACTTTTATACCTGAACCTTTTAGAATGCTTTCAAGTTCTTTTGCAAATTTATAACTCTTCTCATATATATCTTTTGTATGTCTGCCTGCTTTAGATGGTATTAAAATAGTTGCACCTGTTTTACTCGGATTTTTTATACTATCACAATGAAGTCTTATATTTAAATCTGCATTTCCCTTATTAGCAAATTCGGCTCGCTCCTTGTTACTTATATTTACCTCATTTATTTCTCTTGTCATAATAACATTATAGTCATTCTTGAGTAAATCTTTAAGTATTATTCCTGATTCTAAAACAACCTCATACTCCCATTTTTTAGTACCTATACCTCTTGTCCCAGATGATACTCTAGGTTTCGCAAAAGAATCTCCCGGTCCAACAGCCTCTAGCTTTTGATCTCCTTTAGCCTGATGTCCCGGATCAATGCATATAGTAAAATCACTAGCCATAACAAAAACTCCTTGTAAATAAATACAAACCATAGCTAATCCAAGTATCAAGATAATAAACTTATATTTTTTCATTTTCTATTCCTCCTTCGTATAATATCTATCTTTCCACTAAATAAAATTTATATTCAAATTGTTCATTTTAAAAAGAATATAAAATGTGATTTTTGTTAATAATTAAAGCAAGTAACCAATTTAAAATTATTTCATAAAATAAATAAAAGCAATCATTAGAGGTGTAGCTTTGTTAAAATTTATAAACAAAAAATTTTTTAGATTTATATTATTTTCATTCTGTCTTATTTTCATTCTAGGAAATTTCAATATTAAAATTGCCCTAATAAAAACAAGTCATATTATAGAAATTATGAATAAAGATTTTTATATGAACCTTTCAGAAAAGAAAATAGGTAATATCACTTACCTTTATGATACAGTTACAAGCGAAAATGATATTATTTACATTTCTAATCTTATAAATGTAAATAAAGAGTCAATACTTCAAAGCTTAGGAATTGAAAAAGAACCAAATATAACAATAAGAGTGCTATCTAAGTTCAATAGCTCACATTCTGACTCACTTGGATATGTCTATTTTCATAATAATATAATCAACGTCCTTAATTCTAAAGCTCACAAAGAATTAACCATAGCAAAAAACGAGGAAGAATCCTTGCGCGCTTTGTCAGAAACATTGATTCATGAATATACACATTCTCTTATAAATAAAAAACTCATAGAAAATGAGGTATATCCTCAAAAACTTCCATTTTGGTTTAATGAAGGAATAGCTGAGTGTATGGGGAAATTTGCAGTTAACGAAATGATTCCTAATTTCTCCATCTCAAACACACCACCTTCTAAATTAGATGTTCTTTTTGATACTAATTCAGACTTGTTTTACGAAAAAAGTTCAATATTTGTAAACTCAATCATAGAAGATCATGGTATTGATAAACTTGGGACCATCTTAGATTACTTAGAATTTTTTAACTTTGAAGATTCTCTTGAAAAAGCAACTTTATCTAACATAGATGATATTTCTATGGATGCATTTAATACAAATTATAAATAATAAAAGGTAATTAAAGCTCTATGCTTTAATTACCTTTTATTTTCTAGATTAATCTTATTTCATTCTAATAATTTGGTAAGAATACTTCAAAGTATGCTTGTGGATGTAGACATGCAGGGCAAGCCATTGGTGCTTCTTGACCCTCATAGATATATCCGCAATTTAAACATTTCCAAAGAATTACTTTATCTTTTTTGAATACTAGTCCATTTTCTATATTAGCTAAAAGTGCTCTAAATCTTATTTCATGTCTTTCTTCTACTTTTGAAATTTCTTCAAAAGCCTTAGCAATTACTTCAAATCCTTCTTCTCTTGCAACTTTAGCAAATTCAGGATATAAATCTGTATGCTCTTCATGCTCTCCTGCTGCTGCAAATTTTAAATTCTCTAAAGTACTTTTTGAAAGTGCTGCTGGGTATTCTGCTGTTATTTGAATTCCTTCTCCATTTAACTCTTCTATTAAGAATTTCATAAATCTTTTCGCATGTTGTTCTTCTTGTAAAGCTGTTTCCATGAATATGTTAGACATTTGAACATATCCTTCTTTTTTAGCTACACTTGCATAGAAAGTATATCTTTCTCTTGCTTGTGATTCACCCGCAAATGACTTCATTAGATTTTCTGCTGTTTTTGTGCCTTTTAAATTTTTCATTTATTTCATCTCCTATTAATTAACATTTATTATACTTGAATAATACTCTTATTATTTTACTAAGTAAACTCATCTTTTTTTCAATGTTAACTGCATATCTTTACTTTTTTTTTAATATTAATCAATAATCATTCTTAGCTTTAAAAATAACACCACATTTTAGCACATTTCATATATTTTCTATAAATTTCATTAACTTTTTAGCTATGAATCATTTATTAATTTAAATGATTTTTTTCATTTTAATTGCTATAATTTAATTCACAAATAAATTTAGGAGGCTTACATATGACAGTTTTAATGAATGAAATGACTTGGCTAGATTTTTCTAAGAAGAAAAATAACTCTACTTTAATATTACCAATTGGGTCAACTGAACAACACGGCCCTCATTTGCCTTTATCAGTCGATTCAGTAATAGCAGAAAATTTTGCTATAAGACTTGCAAATGAAATAGATGGTATTGTTGCACCAACTTTATCTTACGGTTATAAATCTCAACCTCTCTCTGGCGGTGGTCCATTATTTCCTGGAACAATAGATTTAAACGGAAAAACACTTATAGACATAACTGTTGATATTTTAGAAGAATTTATAAAAGATGGGGTTAAAAAAATATTACTTCTTAATGCACATTTTGAAAATGAAGCTTTCTTGCTTGAAGCAATAAGTTTAGTATCAAATAAATATGGGGATATTATTACTATCATCGAATCAAATTGGTGGGATCCTATGCCAAATGCAATAATAAATAAAATTTTTGATGAAGTTCCATTTCCAGGTTGGGCATTTGAACATGCCGCTATAACTGAAACTTCATTAATGTTATTGTTCGCACCTCACCTTGTAAAAACAGATAAAATAATTGATGTTAAAGGTCCTATACCTGTTCCTTATCATAAATATCCTATAGATAAAAACATAATTCCTGAAAGTGGTGTTTTAGCAACAGCTAGAACCTCTTCAAAAGAAAAAGGTCAACTTATTGTTGATTCTGTAATACCTGAACTTATTAAAATAATTCAAAATAACTAATATAAATCCCCTAGTCAAAACTCCTGACTAGGGGATTTGTTTATTTCTCTATTTCTTTTATTTTATCTACTATAAATCGTATAATATGTTCATCATTACTAACCTTAAGATTTTTAGCAATTTTTTTTAATCTTTCAGCTCCATTAGCAACACAGTAGCCATTCTCTGTAACAGTTAATAACTCTGTATCATTCATTGCATCACCAAAAGTGAAAAGTTTATCCTTATTTAAATTATAAGTTTCACATAAATAATCGACTGCTTGTCCTTTTGATGTGCTCGACGGTAGTATTTCTAGGAACTTATCTCCACTCCTAGTTATATCGCCAGCTTTATAAACATTTTTATAAATTTCTTCTAGCTTGTCCATCTCTTGTGGCTCTCCAAGTAAAAGAATTTTGACCCATTTATTCGAAAAAAGCCAGTCTTCATCAAAGTCGTATTTAACATCAAGATTTTTTGTAGATAATCTTTCTGTATACTTACAAGGCTTATACACATAAATTGTATCCTCAATATAAGCCTCTATCCCTATACCTTCTGTTTCATTTGCAATCCTTCGAATTATATTTCTTTTTTCATCCTCTAAATATCCCTCATATATGATCTCCTTATTATTAAAATCATATATTTTACTACCATTATATAAAATTGCTGGTATTGTAATATTTAATTTATCTAAAAACTTTTCAACCGAAGGTAGCATTCGTCCTGTTGCAACAGTAAAGTTCCCCCCTTTTGAAACGAACTCATTGATGGCATCTACATTTTCCTCAGTAAGTATTCCTTTACTATTAAGAAGTGTTCCATCCATATCTGTTATAATTGTATATCCATTAAACATTTTATTTTCTCCTTTTTATTGATATATATGTCAATGTTAAATATTCTAAATTATTTAAAATCAAGTCTCATTTTACCACTTTATTAAAATTCTTCAAAATAAATTTATAAAATAAAAATAGTCATAACTAAAATTTCATTTTAATTATGACCATTTCTACTAACTAATTATATATATTTTTTTATACTAAAATATAATCATTAACACATTGTGCTACATCATCAACAATATTTTTTGCTATTACTTTTAATCCTTCTTCAACTCTATGAAAAGTAAAAGAATTATCTGTTATTTCAAACATAGCTACATCATTATATGAGTCACCAATAGTATAAACATCTTTATGTTCAATACTTGCCATTTCGGCAACCATCTTAACCCCATTTCCTTTTGAACAACCTTTTGGAACTATATCTATATATTTTGTATTTCTATATACACTTATAGAATTTCCATATTTATGATTTATATAATTTTTCAAGGCTTCTATTTCATCAAATGGTTTATCATCAAAAGCTATTGCTAAAAGACTTACATCTTCATTAATCTCATCAAATGACTGTATAGCTTGATAATTTTTAAATGGGAAATCTTCTCTCTCATTAAATAAATATGTTTTATACCCTGTATCAATACCTATTCTCATTTCATCGGTTAAAATATCATCTAAAATTTCCTTTATAACACCATTTTCCATTAAAACATGTTTTACCATTTCTTTTTTTGAATTAAGAATTAATGCACCATTTAATAAAACATAGTAATCTACTTCTATTTCATTATCTACATCAAGTGTTGAAACACCATTAAGCGGTCGACCTGTTGAAACAGTAAAAATATAACCATTTTCCCTTAAATCCCTTATGGCTTGTCTATCTTTTTCACTAATCAAATCCTTTAATATAAGCGTCCCATCAAGATCACTTGCTAGCATCTTTTTTCCCTTAGATTTTGTTCTCATATATTTCTCACCCCATATACCATTCTAATCTAAAAAAATATACATTTTGAAAACTTTGTAACAATACTTTGTTAATTGTAATATTTTGTATTTTCAAAAATAGAATAAAATGGATTATACCACTCTATTCTACCTTACTTTATATATTTAATAATCGCACAACACTTTCTGTCGTCTTTTCTAAATTCACTTTGCCTTCTTCTAATGCCCTATCAATATTTGACACCCCTCTCATTATACTAAATATTGCATCTATTCCTACCTCATATAAATTTTCACTACCTTCATCTACTTTTCCTGCAAAAGCTACTGTTTTTACACCATATTTTTTAGCAACACTAGCGACTCCCATTGGCGTCTTTCCATATATAGTTTGACTATCTATTGCGCCCTCTCCTGTGAAAACAAAATCTGCGCCTTTTATAACAGTTTCAAGACCTGTATGTTTAATTACTAGTTCTATCCCTTTCTTTAGCTCTCCATTTAAAAATGCTAAAAGTGCTGCTCCAAGCCCTCCTGCTGCACCTGCTCCCTCAACATAAGCAACATCTATTCCTATATCTTTCTTTATAATATTAGCATAGTTAGTAAGAGCCTTATCTAAAATTCCAACCATTTCAGGAGTTGCTCCTTTTTGTGGACCAAAAACCTTTGATGCTCCTGTTTCTCCAATTAATGGATTAGTAACATCACAAGCAACTTCAATAGTTAAATTTTTAAGCCTTGTATCCATTCCACTAATGTCTATCTTAGAAAGTTTTAAAAGTGCTCCACCACCTTGTTCTAGTTCTTTACCATTTTCATCATAGAATTTCACTCCAAGTGCTCTAAGCATACCTGTACCGCCATCATTTGTCGCACTTCCGCCAATTCCAATTATTATATGATCAACTCCTCTATTCATAGCATCAATTATAAGTTCCCCTGTACCATATGTTGTAGCTATCATAGGGTTTCTATCTTCTCTTTTAACAAGTCCTATTCCACTAGCTGTTGCCATCTCTATAACTGCTCTTTTTCCATCTCCTAAAAGTCCATATAAAGCGCCTATTTTTCTCTCGCCCATCGGTGGTGTTACTTTAACACTTACAAATTCCCCGTTTGTAGCTTCTACTAGAGCCTCAACTGTTCCCTCTCCACCATCTGCCATAGGCAATTTTACACATTCTGCATTCTTTATAACTTTTTTTATTCCTTTTTCCATTGCATTGCACGCCTCTTTTGATGTCATACTCTCTTTAAATGAATCTGGTGCTAATATAAATTTCATTCCTAATTCCTCCATCTTTTTTTAAAAATAAGATGGAGATAAAAATCTCCACCTAAAAATATATTTCTTATAAAATTATTCCAAATATTATTGTTGAAACAATTGCCATTGTTATTCCTACAATTGATTCATATGGTATAAGCATTAATCTTTCATTCATGCTTGTCCCAACACTCCCTCCAGTAGAATGGAAGAAACTCCCATGTGGTAAATGATCTAAAACAGTTGCTCCCGAATGAATCATAGCTGCTGTTCCAAGAGCTGGTACTCCAAGATCTAGTATAGCTGGCCCAAATACTGATGTTGCAACTGCTGTTCCTGAAGTTGTTGATGCTGTCGCTGCCGACATAAGTATTCCTGAAATCGGTGCAAGAGCAAAACTTGGAAGTCCAAGTGTATTTATTCCTGTTATTATTAAATCTTTAAGTCCTGAATTTGATATGATTCCTGCAAGTGTTCCTGTACCAATTAATAATATAGCAACTCCTGTCATTTTTCCTATTCCAAAAGTAGCATAAGAATTTATGTTTCTTGCTTTTCCCATTGCTATCGCTCCTACTATCCCTCCTACTGGTAGTGCAATAAGTGGATCTATAGCAATGTCTGCTAGTGGTCTTAACATAAGTAAGAAAATTGCTACAAGTGGTCCAACCATAGCTGCGAAGAATTTTGGCATTTCTTTATTTTCATTATCATTTTCTTCTACTTCAACAATTGCGCCCTTAGATTTTAGTTTTTGTGCAATTATACAAGTAACAATAACACCAAATATTGCTGGAATAATCCCAGCGATCATTACTTCTGTTAAAGATACTCCTAGATTATCTGCGGCTGCTATCGCATTTGGATTTGGTGACATGATATTCCCTGCCTTTCCTCCACCAATCATAGCTAAAAGTATAGATGTTCTACTAAGTGATACCCTACCCGCAATTGCAAGTGCTATTGGTGCAACAGTTATAACTGCTACATCTACAAATACTCCAACCATAGTAAGCACCATAGTAGCAAGTGCAAGTGCTATCAATGCTTTAGATTCTCCAATTTTTGAAACTATTGTTTCTGCTATTTTTGCTGCTGCACCAGATTCAATAAGAACCCCTGCTAGAACACCAGCTGTAATAATTCTAAGAATCGCTGGCATCATACCTTTAGCTCCATCTATCATAAGTGTAACTGTATCTGTAAGAGATGCACCACCAACAATCCCACCAATTAAGGCTGCTAATATAAGACTGTATGCTGGATGTACCTTTTTAATAATTAAAACTATTGCTATTACAAGGGCTACTATTGCTCCAAGCGCTGTAACTGTTATATCCATATTTAATCCCCCTATAAACTTTATGTTCTTATAATACTCCTTTGAGTAAATGATTACATTGGTCATATGCACAAAATAACAAAACTATTTTTTGTTATTTTGACTAATAATCATATAATATAAATATGCTCCTTCTAGCCTAAACCTCCCAATCAAATTATCATAGCTAAGCCCTGTTATATTTTGAATTTTATCAATTCTATACGAAAGTGTATTTCTATGAATATGAAGATTTTTTGCTGTTTTAGCCTTTTCAAAGTTTAAGTTTGAAAAAGTTAAAAATGTTTCGAATATTTCTTTTCCCTCTTCTTTTATCTTTTTTATAATTTCATGTGAATTTGATTTTTCTAAATATTCACCAATACTTGATAAAAATCTAATATCTTTTCTTTCATTTATAAATGCATCAGAGAAACCAATTTTTTCAGCATTAGCTAAAGCATTTTTCATTATATAAAATTCATATGCAAGATTCTCCTTAAATTCTGATGTTATAGTTCTATTTATATCAGTTCTGTATTTTCCTTTTAATAAAAATGTTAAATCTTTTCTCTTTTCAAAACTGAGCATAATTACAATTCGATTTTCTCCTATATAAATAAAGTATTCATCTTCACCTAGAAAACTTTTAATATTATTTACTAATATAGTTTCCCTAATATTCTTATACTCCACTAAATAAATGCTATATCGCCCGCTAACATCAATTCCCACATCTGCACCACGCTCTATAAAATCATCATCATATTTATCCCTTTTATATAGCCACTCTAATAAATACTCTTCCTTTATTTTATTTTTTATAATAAACTTTTGTATACTGTACTCCTGAGTTATCAATAATTCCGCTGTTACTTTGACTAAATTAGCAAAATCCCGCACTTTATCTGGGTTTCCTGTAACTCCTATTACACCTATTATCCTATTATTAAATCTTATAGGAATGTTAACGCCACATTTGATCCCTTCTATCTGAACTTTAGATTTTTTACAATCAAGTTCAACCGTCTCTTTGTTTAAAAGAGCTTGTTTAGCCCCCTCGTGTGTAGTTCCTATTCTTTTATTCTCTCCACTAGCAATTATAATTGCATCTTTATCCATTATATTTACATTATGATGGATTATATCCATCATTCTATCAACTATATCTTGTGCTAAAACTTTATTAAGCATTTTATCCCCTCTTTTTTGTTTCCTTATCAAAATCTATCTTATCAAAATTAAATTTACAAAATAATAATAAAATAATAATTTATCTTTAATTTTATTTTAATTTATTCTTTAATTAAATTAAATTTTTTATTAAACTTTTATTTTAATAGTTAAATTTTCATTTTTTTGTTTTTTCAATATTTTTATAATTAAATTTTAATTTTAATCAACACTTTTTGTATTCAATATTAATAAAAAACTTTTTTTATAAAAGATTTAACATTTTGCCTAAATTGATTATTAAAATATCAAATGTTAATATTAAAAAGTGTCAGTTTTACATATTAAATATTAGCAAAATATAAACCATCAGGAGTAACAGTCATGGAAAAGAAAAAAATAACACCTTTATTAATAATAACGATATTAACAGCCGGAATCGCAACTAGTGCACATAGCATTAAACTTCCCGAAGCTACTCAATCCCATATATCTACGAACAATTTAACTAGAAGCAAAAAAAATGATAGAGAATCAAGTGATGATAAACTTTTATCTAAAAATAATGAAACTGTAAAAAGAAGTACGTTATTGCCTAAGACAACACCCCCTTTACATAATCAAAATATTAAAGCTTTAAATAAAAACATACAGCCTAGTAGTACTACTCAAGTTAGTAATTCTAATCCCTATAATACTCCTATTCTTAGAGAGAATCATAAAACATCACCAACTCATAAAGTATTAGCAAAACAAAGCTTTGCTACACAACAAGTTGATACAACATCAAAAGTTGTCCTAAGTAAAAGTAAAAATAACACTAAACTTTCACTACCTGAGGGTAATATTCTAGTAAACGGAACAAAAATAGCCTCACAACTACAAAGTGATCCTGCCATTGCACAAATGGCTAAAAGCATAACAAATTCAACTTCTAACGATTATCAAAAAGCACAAGATTTATATGTTTGGGTTGCTAGAAATCTTCACTATAGTACTGCTAAAGAAAATGAGATTGTAAATAACTCATCTAATATTAATTGCGGTGCATTAAAAGCTTTTATTTCTAGAGAAGGAATTTGTGAAGATTTTAGTACATTATATGCTGTTATGGCTAATGATGCTGGGCTAACTACTAGAGTTGTTGTAGGCAAAGCTTTTGGAAATGGTCATTGGATTGCACACGCCTGGAATCAAGTATATATTTCATCAATAGGTTGGATAAATGTCGATACTACTTTTGCTAATTCATATGTAGCACTTATAGATGCTAATAATATACCTTTTAATTCTGATGGTATATTATCAACTAATTTATATTACACATATAAAACCGCTGAATATAATTATAAAATTTATACAGAGGATTATTTTAATACACAAAGTTTCAATACAACACATAAAGATGCACAAGTTTTAGCACAACTTGGAACTGTATAACAATAATTCTAGATTCTTTTTATTCATTATTTTCATTTTATTGCATAAACAGACTCTTTTCTAGAAAAACTACTCTTATAAACGTTAATTAAGCTTAGGAGTGATTTTTTTGCCTAAAAAACTTGGTGTTACATTATTGATTATTACTTCTTTAATTTCAGTGTTTTTAATTTTAAATTTTTGCTTTCATCCCACAAAACGCTTTTTCAAAAATTATAAAAATAGTATCACAGGTATTACATGTAAAGCTACTATTTATTCAAATGATGGTGATATTTTAAAAGAATATCAAGGTAATGATGTTTATATTAAAACCTCAAATTCTAGTGTAGTAGAAATTCATATTCTCGGAAAAAAATATATTTTTGTTAATGCAACTGTTATCATTGAAGAATTTTAAATTATTTTTTCCTTTTTATTGTAATTAATGAAATTTTATACTAAAATAATGTATAAATATAAATTACATTGAGGTGATAAATATGCAAGATTTTGGATTTCTTTCTTTAATTCCACCTCTACTAACTATAGTGCTCGCTATAAAAACTAAAAATGTAATAATATCACTATTTACAGGATTATTCTCTGGAGTTTTAATTTTGAATAATTATAATCCCTTTATTAGCATACAAAATGTTATTGGTGATTATTTTTTTATTCAACTTACAGATAGTTACAATGCTGGAGTACTTGTTTTACTTAGTTTTATAGGTGGGTTTGTTTCTCTTATGGAGCATTCAGGTGGTGCTAAAGCTTTTGCTATTAGCGTATCTAAATTTATTAACACAAAACTCAAAACTGTTTTAAGTGCTTGGATTGGAGGAATTTTAATCTTTTTTTCCGATCTTGGCACACCACTTATAATAGGACCTATTTTTGAACCTATTTTTGATAGAGCAAAAATATCTCGTGAAAAACTTGCTTGGATAATAGATTCAACAGCCTCTCCTGTTGCAGTTCTTGTTCCCTTTATAGGTTGGGGAGTTTATGTTATGGGACTTTTAGAAAAAGAGTTTCAAACTTTAAACCTTCCTATTTCTGATTATTCTGCATTTATTAATGCTATACCATTTCAATTTTATCCTATACTCTGCCTTATTCTCGTTCCTCTTATTTGTATCTTAAAGCTTGACTTTGGACCTATGGCTAAAGCTGAAAAAAGAATTCAAAAAGAGGGGCTTATTCATCCTAAAGGATCTAACCCTATGAGAAAAGCGAGTGAATTCAATGAATCTGAAAATATAAATAGTAAACCTTCACTCGTTTTTATTCCTATTTTAGTTCTTCTTGGAACTTTACTTATTATACTCATCCCACTAGGATTTCCATTTAAAAAGATAGATGGCAGTGTATTTAGAGTAGCCCTTAGTACAAGCTATTTATTTGCAACAATAAGCATAATAGTTCTTATGCTTAAAAATAAAATCAAAAGTTTCAAAGAATCTTTTGATTTATATATTTCTGGTATGCAAAAAATGGTTTATGTTACAATAACACTTATTCTTGCTTGGTCACTTGGTTCGGTGATAAAAAATCTTGGAACATCAAGATTTCTTATTACAATGATTGATGGAAATATTCCCATTTTTCTTATTCCTCTATTAATATTTATTTGTGGATCTTGTATGTCATTCGCAACTGGAAGTTCTTGGGGGACTTTTGCAATAATGATTCCATTAGCTGTCCCTTTGACAGTAAGCCTTAATGCACCACTATTTGTATCAATAGGTGCAGTTTTATCTGGTGGGCTTTTTGGAGACCATTGCTCTCCTATATCTGATACAACGATTTTATCGTCAACTGGTGCAGGTTGTGATTTAATTGATCATGTGAAAACACAAACACCATATGCAATCGTTGCTGGTATAATCACCGGAGTAAGCTATCTTATAGCTGGGTTTATTGAAAGTAAATTTTTGATACTCCTCTCGATTCTAATGCTCTTAACTCTAGTTTTTGCAATTTATAAAACCGTGGAAAGAAAAAATAATAAAATTAAGCATTAAATGCCTAAGACAAGCTTATACTTTTATATAGCTTGTCTTTTTTATGTAAAATATGTTTAACATAAAATAAGTTTTAAACAACATATAGCCTATATCGAGGTTTAATAAACTAATTATTAAATTTACATAAATTATATACCATTTTAAGGAAACAAAAGTTATAATATACTAAATTAGTGAAATTATTTACAAGGGGTATGAATTATGAGAAATATTGTTATGGACTTTAGTGTAGAAGTAGAATCAGTAAAAAAGAAATTATTAAAAATAAATTTATTTATGAAAAATCTCCCTAAAATGGAGATGTTGCAATTATATAAAGGTAAAACTAAAATTGTAAGTGCTAATGCTTTTGTTCCAGTAAAGCAAGATAAAAACTTTATGTATTTTAAACTTGATAACAAAGATTCTGTACTTATAGAATATACTGTCGAACTTGAAACAAGTTCAAGATTTGGTATTCTAGGTGCAATTAAAAATGATATTTTAGCATTTTCAGGTGAACAAATATTTATGATGCCTATTGAAGCATTACAACTTGGGAAAAAAGCTAATGAAAACTGCTTTGATATCAAAATAGATTTTAAATTTAAAGACTATAAAAACGCTTTTATTCCATTTCACCAAGAAAATAAAATAGAGATTGTTGCTAGAAGATTTGATGAAATATTTGAATTTGGCAAGGCATCCTACGTTTTTACAAATTCTAATTTACCAAATAGTTCTAGATTGAACTTATTTGCTAACTATGATATATCTAAGACTACTAGGGACTCTATAAATTCTATATTTGATTATTACTGTGAATTATTTGAAAGCAAAATTGATCTAAATCTTACGCTTTTAAAAAATACTTTAAAGAGAAGAATTTTTGCAGGTGCTAGTAAATCAAATATTGCTATGTCATTTGATGAGAACAATAAACAAGATTATAAATTTTTATCTAATAAAATCTTCTTAGCATTTATTGGGCAACTTGTGGGCAAACAAGAACTTATAACACCTCCAAATCTTTGGATTGTTGAGGGACTTGCTACTTATTATGAAAATAAATCTTTAGAAACTTTCTCAAATGAATTTAAAGAAAACCTGAATATTTCATTTGATGAGGAAATGAAAAAACTTTATAGAGTTTATCTTTACTCTGTAACTAAAAATGAAAAGATATACAACTTCCCACCTCTTCTTGATGGCGGACTTAAATCTTATGCTTTAATAGAATATCTTTATAATATAAAAGCTCCTATTCTTGTAAAGTTATTTGAGGATAATGCCTCTCTTTATGAAGAAGATAATATTATAAAGTATCTAATTAAGTTAGATACTAAAACTACATTTTTACAACCAAATATGTTTAAAGCTATCTTAAATGAAAAAATAGATGTTATTGCTACAAAATATATTTTTGGAACAGAGATTATTCCACTTAGAATAGATATAAGAGGTGGTGTAGATGAAATCAAACCTATTTTAGAAGATTTTGAAAAGACAATGGCAACATACTTTGCCTTTGAAAATGTAAAACCACCTGTGAGTGAAATTACAGATGATGATTTTGAAATTTTTAAATAGCCTTATTTTATGAGCATATAGTAAAAAATATTCATTAAACATCAAAAATGGCTAGCTGTCAAATTATTTAGCAGCTAGCCATTATTAAATCTTACTCATAAATAGCTAATGTTTTAAATCCTTTTTCGATAAGTTCATCTTCATTCATAAACTTATCAAGATGCATACAGTATACAAACTCTCTCAAATGCTTTGGTATAGCACTTTCAAGTTTTCCTATATACATATGTCCATTCCCCTTATAATCAACGCCACAAGTATCCTGATAAATATTTTTAATATTTCTTACTAAAAATTCATTTAAAATATTTACTGGTATTTGATTTGAATCACCACTATAATATAAACTTTGCTCACCATTAGATAGTATAAACCCATAAGAATCCATACTATCTGTGTGACTTACTTCAACAAATTCTATTTCTGTACTATTTTGATATAATCCCTCTATTTTAAATGTAAAACTGCTATTTAACTCATATATCTCTTCTTTAACCCCTAAAAGACCTAAAAGTTTTGGCAGCTGATTACTTGGGTGAAAAACTCTTACCTTCTTCTCTAAAATATAATGAGCATAAAATATCAAATCACCAAGACTTCCAACATGATCTGGATGTATATGCGTTATGATTACATCTATACTTTCAATTCCCTCTAAAAGCTTAAGTTCCTTTAATCTATCAAATATCATCCCACCACAATCTATAAGAAGTAACTTATTGTTATTTTTTACAAATGCACTATTATTTAAAAGCTCAGTATTAAATGCACTTCCCTTACCTAAAAATTTCAACATATTTATTCCTCCTAACAACTTTATCTGATAACTTTTTATATTGCTAGCTTACGTCTAGCACAATTTTTTTACAACATTTTGAAATTTATTTTTGTATAATTTTTTTAATTTCATTTGGAATATTTAAAAGTTCTTTTTCTAAAAATTTAGGATATATCTCTATATTACTAAGTATATTTAACTTAAACCAATTATATATTAAATTTTCCTTTCCTTCTTTTCCTATGTAAGTTTTTTCTTTATCTGAAAACTCTCTGCTTATAAGCTCTGTCAAATAATAAAAACCAACTTCATGATATTGTTTTTCATTGTAAACAAAAAAGTCTTCTGTAAGATATACTTGCCTTATAGGCTTAACCCTAGCACCGATTTCTTCTTGATATTCTCTTATAACAGTATCATAAGTTTCTTCCATAAACTCTGTTCTTCCACCTGGGATTGACCAAAAATCATCACTTTCTTTTCTCTCTAAGAAGATATATCCATCCTCTATAATAATCCCTGCTGTTCTTAAATTAAAAACAACTCCATTTTCTTCAAAATTAATCATCTATTACACCTCTTCGTTAGTAGTATTTTCTATATTCAAAATTATATTGTAAAAAATACTCCCAAAAACAACAAGGAAAATATTGTAAATAAGGTTTATTGATGATAGACTTATATATAATTAAGGTCTATTTATAGTAGACCATCAAGTTTAGGAGGTTATTGTAATGTATCATTTAGGAGATGCAGAAAGTAAATTTGCTAATATAATTTGGAATAATGAACCTATCAACTTTGGTGAGCTTGTTCTAAAATGTGAAACACTTCTTTCATGGAAGAAATCTACTACTTACACTATTCTAAAAAAACTTTCAACAAAAGGCTTTTTTAAAAATGAAAATGCTATTGTTACCTCATTAATATCCAAAGATGAATATATCAAACTTAAAAGCGAGGATTTTATTGATGATTCCTTCAATGGCTCTTTACCTAAATTTTTGACTGCTTTTATGAATGGTAAAAAACTAAAGAAAAATGAAATTATAGAAATTAAAAATTTGATAGAAAATCATATGGAGGATTAGTTTATGTCAAGTTTATTTATGAATATTGTAGACCTTAGTATAACTGCATCATATGCTATTATTTTTATTACCACTGCAAGATTTCTTCTAAAAAAAGCACCTAAAAAATTCTCTTATTTTTTATGGTTCATAGTATTATTTAAACTTATAATTCCAATTACCTTTGAAAGTAACCTTAGTATAATGCCTATAACTGATATTGATGTATACTCCTTAGAAGATTTTGTGAGTGCTCCTACAAGACCGATTGATATTGATGAAACAGTTGTACCACTTGACCAAGCTAGCATACCATTTACTCAAATTACAGCTGTGCTATGGTTTCTTACCACTAGTGCTATACTTTTATATAGTTTTACAAGCTTTAATAAATTCAGAAAGAAACTTATAAATTCTCATAATATAAAAGAAAATATATACACATCTGATATCATAAAAACTCCTTTTGTTTTAGGAATTTTAAAACCTAAAATATATATTCCAACACCCCTAAAACCCTATGAAGAGGATTATATTATCGAACATGAAAAAACTCACATCAAAAGATATGACCATATAGTCCAGCTAGTCTTCTTTATAATAACTTGCATCCACTGGTTTAACCCACTTATCTGGATTTCTTATAACCTTATGACAAAAGATATGGAAATGTCTTGTGATGAAGGCATTATATCAAAATTTGGAAAAGATATAAAAAAAGATTATTCTACTTCATTACTAGCACTTGCTACACCTGAACAATCAACTATAAACAAATTAGCTTTTGGAAGTAATGATACAAAAAATAGAATCAAAAACGTATTATCATATAAAAATCCAAAAACTTTAATTGTCACACTTTCACTTATCGGCATTTCTCTAATATCAGTCAGTATTATAAGTAGTAAAACTACACCTTTAGATATCTCTCTTAGCTCCGATAGTAATCCTAGAATTATTGAACCCATAGATAATGATAATCCCTCTGATTCTAATTCACTCTGTGCCTCGTATGAATACTATGAAATACTACCTGACTACTCTTATACTAGAGATGATGTCGCAAAAAGAATTGCAATTGAGTCAGCACTTCAAAGATTTAGAAAAATTTCTAGGGGACAATTTAATATCGCTGATGCACATATTTATGGTGTTTATCAAGAAAAAGATAAAATTAAAATATTTACAGACATTCTTATCCAAGGATTTGTTCTTTCAGAGAATATAATTTACCCACAAAACGGTCAATCTGTTCTAACCGCTATAACTTGCACTAAAAATAAAGATGGCTCTTACACAGTTGATAAATATGAAGAGGCAAATGATGATGCCTTTTATGGACCTTCTATTGAAAAATTTTGCACTATGCCTATTTCTAAGAAAAAAATTGTTAATCTATCAAAAGAAATTCTTACTAGACCACCATTCCCCCAAGAATCATTCACATTTGAAACACTCCTAAAAGAGCACCTTATAAAACACAACAAAACCGGAGTATCATACCTATATTCTGAATATCCTAAAAATACCTATATAGATTTAACCTAAAACAAAAATGTGCAAAGGAATACACTCCTTTGCACATTTTTGCTATCACTATTTCCAAATTAATTTTCATCTAAATCTTTTTCAAGTTCTAAAATCAAATGATTTAATGCATCCCCTAGATTTGCCTTATTCTTTTCTGCAATATGGACAAGCCATTCTGGAATATGTTCTTCTCTATCTATTGGATTATTCTTAATTCTTTCTTTGTATCTATTCATATTAACGCTTATTTCAACACTTATATCATTTTCATCTGTAAGTTCTACATCTTCTTTTTTTAATGGTGTTGGTAATTTATCACCATCTTCAACTCGACCATAAATATAAAATTCTAAAACATCTCTAGCAATTTCTAATCCATGTTCAAATGTATCTGAATAAGTAAAACACTCATCAAAATTCGGAAAATTTATTGAGTATCCAAGCTCCCCTTCATTATGAAATATAGCTAAAAATTGATAATTTTCTTTTAAATTTTTCATATGAATTGCTCTCCTTTCAAATAAATTAACATATCTATTTATCATATAGTAAATTTCGAGAAAATCACACTAACCTCTAATAGTAAAATACTAACTAATACCACTATTATTTAACACTCTAACTCCTCATATCCATAAATTCAATAAATTTGATATATTTGATATACTTTATTTTTAAAACTAAAAAACATATCACCTAATAAAGTGATATGTTCTTAGTTTGGTTTATTTAAAATAACTAAAACTATTTTTGAAATGTTTCATTTATATGTTTTTTTAATGCCCAAAAGTCATCTTCTGAATAAATATTATCTTCCACGCTATAATTTTGCTCATTAATTTTAGCCATGTAGTATAAAGCTTTTCTACATTCATCTTCCGCTTCTATATAGAAGTCTAGTTCATACGCTAATTCATATAATAACTCCTTTAAATAGTCCATACTTACTCCTAAAATATTACTACTGTACTAAGTATATTAGTTACTCTCTAAATTTATTATATGTATTCAACTAAATAAATCTACACAAATTTATATAAAATTTGCGTAACATCAAATTTTTTCATTTATACTTCTTATTTAACTTTTAAACCCTTAATTGAATATTATAAGTATATACAACTAATTTTAGGAGTGATTTTATTGATAGCTGTTTTAGATGCGCTTTCATACACATTTAATTCTGAATCTTCAACCTTACATTACCAAGATGCCATCAAATTTAATTTTGATTATACTTCTAATCAGGATATCATTTTTAAAAAGGATGATAATTCTACTTTTTCTATTTTAAAACCAGGTAAGTATCTTGTAAACTGGTGGGTAGCAACACAAAGTAGTTCTTATAGTACATCTGTTGCCTTTGCAATAAAATATACAGAAAATGAAAAAATTTTTTTTAAAGCTTCTGCTAATCCGCTTAAAACAGGTTCGCTTAGTGGGACTTGTGTACTAAATGTAACTGATACTATCCCATTTAATTTTGAACTTGCAAATGTGACTGGTTACTCTGATGAAAATGATTCTGTGGTCGTCCTTGCACTTGATACAATTGTCCAAGCTGGATTAACCATAGTTGAACTTGCACCTAAAGGAGATATAGGGCCTATTGGTCCAGCTGGGCCACAAGGTAAAGCGGGAGATGATGGAAAGCCTGGACCTCGTGGTGAACGTGGTATCCCTGGCCCTCGTGGTGATATAGGACCTCGTGGACTTACTGGTGATAGAGGTTTACCTGGACCTACTGGTGATAAAGGTGATCCTGGAGAAAACGGGAAAGATGGACTTGCTGGCACTGCTAGAAAACTCTCTTCTTCCTCAACTTCGATAATTTCACCTAATAACTCTCTAATTTCAATTCCATTTAACTCTCCAATCATATTTAATCAATCTGACATAAATTTTGTTATGGATGGGCCAAATATTTCAAATGACTCTTCTATTGAGTTTGAAGCAAACGGAGATATAACATTCCTTGAAACAGGACTTTATGACTTAGCTTGGTATTTATGTATTGAAGGTATTGAGCAAGTTACTGAACTTTCATTTAGCGTAATTCAAGTCACAGATAATAAGCCTGACTATGATAACCCTTTAATTGTATGTAGTTACCCTCAATTAGTTCTTGGTGCTACGCATGCTCAAGGCTTAATCCCAATAACAAAAAAAACTACTATTCGATTAATTAATTCTAGTACTCCTTTTGGAACTAATAATAGTAGTGGTACAATCCAATTAACTAGGAATATAAAAATCAAAGGTAGATTAAAAATTATAGCTTATACTTTAGGAAAATAATTCAAATCTAAAAGTGGCTATATCAAAATAGTCTGTCTTTTAAATTTCAGCTTGTTATTCACAAACTCTGTGCAACTCTATATAATCAAAAACAGACCTGTGGAAATATTAAAATTCCATAGGTCTGTTTTAGTTTATGATTCATCAAATATAATTGAAATATTACAGTTTTGATACAATGCCTCTAGCTTAATATTTTAGCATCGATCTATAATAATTAACTTTTGTCTTATCTTTTTTTGCAATATAAATATCTACAAGTTTTTTTATTGTTTCTTGCTTTATAGGCTCATATTCTAAACATTGTTCTAAAATATTTACTGCCTTTTTAACATTTTTAAGCTTCATATATGCCACTGCCATATTAGTCATAAGATCATATTTAATACTTTCAAACTCTGAATCTTCAAGTGATTCTAACAATACGGTTGATTCTTTTATAAGTTCTTCATTTTTCTCTGTATCAAATAATAACTTTAATTTTTTGACCTTAATATATACATTATCTTCTTTTTCTAATGCCCTATCATAAAAATCAAGTGCTACTTCATAGTCACCTTTTTTATGATAAATCCAGGCGATTTCTCCGAGTACAATTATATTGTCTTCCTTTTTAGCTAAAAGTTCGTTATAAATGTCTAAGGCTTTCTCTCTTTGTCCTAAATTTTCATAACAGTTTGCCATTCCAAAATAATAAGTAACATCATCAGATAATTCAATAGCTTTCTCATAATCTTTTATAGCTTCCTCATAATTATTTAAAGCTTCGTTGACAAGTGCTCTATTGCTATATATTATACAAAGTTCATCATCATACTCTTGAGCTCTATTATAGTATTCTAATGCTTTATCCATAAACTCTTCATTATAATAACTAAGTGCTATATCATTATATAGTTCTGCTAAACTATCTGATATTTTTTCTGCTCTAAAAAGTATCTTTCTAGCTTCTTCAAACTTTGAAAGCTCACTATACGATGCTGACATCATCCTTAAAAGTATATAGTCATCCTCTTCAGTTTCTAAATACTCTTTAACATACTTTATCACCTTTTCAAATTTCGACTCTGAATAGGCTATATATGCTAAATAATATAAAGCCCCTGTACTTTCCTCATCACCTAATTCTAAAGCTTTTAAAAAATCTTCTTTACCTTGATTATCTTCTTTTAGGTAATATGAACATTTAGCTCTAAAGAAATAATCCTCAGCAATATTTTGACTTGAAAGATTTATTGACTTTGTAAATTTTTCTTTAGCAATTTTATAATTTTTCAAATGATAATTACATATTGCAATATTTCCATAAAAACTCTCTGTTTCTTCTAAAGCTAAACCCTTCTTTAAAAACTCAATTGCTATTTCAAATTCTTCTCTATCCATATACATTTTACCAATTAAATCATAAATATATGGATTTTCTCTATCAATGTCTACTAAAGTTAAATAATCCTCTAATGCTAGATCATCATTATCTAAAGCTCTGTAAATAGCAGCTCTTTTATAATAGTATTCGCTATTATCTTTTTCAATTGAAATAGCCTTACTAATGGACTCTAATGCAGCCTCAAATTTATTTTCAACTAATTGACAGTAAGACATTTTCATATATGCATCTGCATATTTTTCATTAATTATTATAAGTTGTTCTAGTATATCTCTTGCCTCTTCTATTTCTTTAAGTTGTATATATAAATCTGCTAAATAGAAGTATGCTATATGATATCCCGGTTCAACTTCTACTGTTTTTTTATAATCTTTTATAGCTTTTTCTACGTTCCCAAGCATTCTATGTATAATGGCTCTATTATAATAATAATTAGCATTACCACTTTCTAAAACAATTGCTTTTGTTATATAATCAAGTGCCTTTTCAACTTCACCGTCTTCAAAGTAACACCCTGCAAGACCTGAATATATTTCATGGTCCTCTTTTTCTAATACAAATGCCTTCTCAAAACATTCTAATGCATCTTCTATATTGACAAGACTCATGTAAACAAAGCCCAATCTTTTTAATGCCTCTATGTTTCTTTTATTTAATTCTAAGGCTTTTGTAAAACTTATTATAGCTTCTGTCTCGCCTTTTAGTTTCTCATATATTTTACCTTTTAATATATAGTATTCAAAAGCTTTTTCATCCATACTAATAGCTTTTTCAATATCGACTGTTGCATCTTTTAAATTATTGTCTAAGAACTCCCCATAAGCTTTGTAGTAATAAAAAATATCTTCATTACTCAGTAGTTCCTCATATTCATAACAAAGTTCTAATATTTCCTCACTACTTTTGACGGTTCTTTCTTTTGCATAATCTCCAAGATATAATTCTACCTCTTTTAAAAAAGCTTCTAAAGCTTCGTCCTTTGTTATATCTAATTTAACTTTCTTTTTTTCGTTTTCTTTTTTATCTATATCATAAAAGAATTCATCTATTATATCTAACATCTTTATCTCCTTAAAAGATTTCTTCCTACTCATTCTATGTTATACACTACTTGCCTACTAATTTCAAATTTTTTTAATTAATTTTATCTTTTTTGGTTAAACTATCCGTATTAACTTTAAATGAAGAGGGGTTGTTAACATTGAATTATAAAAAAATATTACCTATATTTATATCTTTAACTTTTCTAGCTAGCTTATACCCAAAAATAGCAAATGCAGTTCCACTACGAACATATCTTGTAGATGTTGAATTTATAGAAAAAGATAATGATACTCTTGATGATGAATTATATAAAAAACTCGAACCACTATTAACAGAACTATTCATTCAACGAAATGATGCTATTCTTTCTTTTGATTCAGATTGTCTTAGAAAATATTATAATCTTAACCAAAAGCCGAGTCTTTATGCTTTCGAGAATGAAGCTAAAAAAATTAAATATTTAGGAAATTGGTCTGAAAAACAAGGCATCACATTTTCAGAAATTAAATCTAAAGTTAAAGTTAAAAAGATTAAGAAAAAGGACTCGAATTTATTTAGCGCTATTGCAGTTGTTTCTACTGAATTTCATTACAACTATGATAATGATAACGAAAAAAAAGATAATATGTTCAGATTAGGAACTTATCACTACTTAAATATAAAGTTAGAAGATGAAAGCTTTATAATAACAAAAGAATGGTATACTGACCCATTTGCTGATTCTTTAGATTTAAATAATTTAAAATCACAAGAAATTAAAGACCATATCGCAAAAAAAGAAGCTCCTGAACTTAATTTAATAGATAGAGTAAAAAAAGCTATGACTTATGCTCATAAATATTGCGGCGCCGCTGCAGATGATGAAGATGGTTTTAGCTATAATAATAAATATACAGATTTTAACCCAGCGGGTGGTGATTGTGCAAACTTTGCATCTCAAATCCTTCATGAAGGTGGTAATTTTAAAAAAAATAATACTTGGAATTATATAGATGGTGCTGGAAGTATTGCTTGGGTCAATGCACAGGGATTTAAAAATTATATGCTAGAAAGCGGTAGAGGTTCTCTAGTTGCTAAAGGAAAATATCACGAAGTGTATAAAGCTGCTTACAATCTTCGCCCAGGGGACTTTGTTGCTTATGAGAAGAAAGGAAGAATAACTCATATTTCCACAGTAACAGGTCTTGATTCAAAAGGATATCCTCTTGTTACTTGTCATAACACAGATAGACTTTTAGTACCTTACGACCTTGGTTGGAGCAATCCTGATATTAAATTTCATCTAGTGCATACTCACTATTAAAAGCATTAAAATTAACCTATAAAAATATGATTTTTTGTATTCGTGTAGTCACCTAAATGTAATTTGATTAATTATTTAAAATGATAGAATAAATTAGTTAATTTAAATTCGGAGGATTACAAATGAAAAAAATTGGAATCACTATAATTTTAGGCATTATAATTGGTACAGGTATAGGATTTGGTGGAATTACAGCACTTAGTTCATCTAATTATCAATCTACAACAAACATAATACTAAAAAGTAAACCTAGCAATACTATAACAGCTCTTGCTGCTAAATCTATTATTTTAAATAAAATACCCGGCAGTATAATCACAAACTTTAATTTTGAAAATATTAAAACACCTATTTATCAAAGTGTAGCTTTAAACGGAACTACTCAGTATACTGTTCAAGTAAATGCATTAACAGGTGTTATTACAAGTTTAACAACTAAGAAAGTTAAAAATAGTTCTTTCGATACGCAAGCACCTGTTGGTCTTATATCAGAATCTAAGGCTATTGATATTGCAAGTTCTAAAATTACTAATTCAAAACTCACTGGATTATCGCTTAATTATAATAGTATAGCACCAGAGTATGACATAATAATGCAAACATCTAAAGATAACAATTACATATGCATAAATGCTAAAAACGGGAAAATAATCTCTTCAACTAGTATAGCTATATGAAAAAAACCATCTAAATTTTTTTAGATGGTTTTTTAAAATCCTTTAATAATTACCTCTACAAAAACAGAATTTTTGTACATAATTTTTTTTTCATCTAACTTTTTACAATAAATATTATCGCTATGCCCCTTAATACTTACACCCGTTCCAACTTTATAGTCCTCTGCTAAAATTATATCTTCAACAAACTTTTGTTTTTCTTTTTTTATATATAGTTCATCACTTCCTACACTGACTAAATATTCTAATGAAATATTTAAATACCCTATGACAACTAACTTAAATGAATTTAGTATATCTCCATTTAAATTCTTTCCACTTGCACTTCTTACAACGTAACTTTCTTCAATCTCAATGCTACTAGATATATCTACAATATCTAATACTTGACTTTCTAAAATAAATATATTGCCTATCTCAAACTCAGTAAAGCCTGGATTTGTAGCTTCAATTTTAAATTCTTTTTTTTCAGTATTGAAAATTTTTATAGGACTTTTTTCATCACACTTGTATTTAAAATTTGCAGTTATTTCTGATTTTATAAATCCTGTTGCAGATATCTTTTTAACAAGAACTTTATAATAAAGAGTTAACTCTTCTCCTTTTAGTATATCACCTATATTAATCCCATTTTCAAAAGTACTTATATTTATATAGCTATCTTCTTTATAAAAAGAACCTGCTATAAACTCTATTTCTTCTCCTAAACTTTCATAAAAGCTAATACTATAACAATCTATCTCCCCTTTATTTTTAATATTTATTTCAAAAATTATTTCTTCCCCCAAAATAATAGCCTTTTTATTTGCTTTTTTTTCTATCTCTAAATCTGTACTATAAACTTTTATTTCTTCACATTCAACTTCATCAGTTGCATACATATCAATTCCTTCTAATTCGTATTCATAAGATACTCTAACAATGTTTTTAATTTTAGAATTATTTGCCTTTCCTAAAATTTTAACATTAAATCGTATGAACATCTCTTCATTTTCCTCTAAGTATTTTACGTATACCCCTTTAGATAAAGCCCCTATATCTAATTTTTTATTGTTAAGATAAATATATTGTCCTACTATTTCTATATCCTTTCCCTGTATATCTACGACCTCTATATTTTTGATCAAATATTTTGCAACATTTTTAATGCTAATCTCATATGATATAACCTCTGAAACTATGGCAGTGCTACAATTTGCTTTTTTAGATATTTCTAATCTTTTCTTATTTATTATTTCTTTTCTTATAAAAATATACTCTTCTATTATTGTACTTTGCACTTGTGTATAAATATCATTATTATTTCTATATGAAATCTCTACATCTATATAATTAAATTTAAAATCATGTATTTTTTCTATCTCATATGAAATTTTTATTTTTTCATCTTCATATAAATTATCTATATAAATTTTTTCAATCCCCATGAAATCATTAAATTTTATATCCTCTATGCAAAGAGTATTTGCTACATACTTAAAACATGTTGGTATTCTATTTTTGATATTAATATCAAATATATCAAACTTATTATTATTCTTTATGTATATTTCAAAAGAAACCTTATTCTCTTGAACCAAAAAAGTTCTCAGTTCTAAACACCTTGCATCATTTTTAAATATTTTTTCAATCACATGCTCATCCTCACCAAATTGTTACCCTCTTTATATATATTCATAATAAACATAAAGTAGTAAACTTTCTTGTAAAAGAACATATGACAATTACACAAAAAAGCTATAATACATATCTAAATGCATTATAGCTTTTCTTAAGAAGGTAATCTATCTAATACAAACTCTCTTATCCCATCTTTGTTAGAAGAAATATCTTCTATTATATTTTCAATTTTTTCAACAGATAAATCATTTTCTTTTAATTGAGTTTCCAATGATTCTAACCCTTCAAACTGCTTGTATTCATCTATAAAGTTTCTAAGATATCTATCTACTCCTTTAGCATAATCAAGTGTTACATATACTTGATTATAAGCATCAAAACCATCTTCTATACTCTTTATTATTTCTAAAATTTCTTTTCCTGTGATAATTCTACCCTCGTACATCTCATTTATTTCATTATATGAATTTATGTATGCTTTTGAAATCTTTTTATTAAAATAATCTGTGTGTATATCAATTATCTCCATAACATCACTATGTTCTCTAAGATATATAGATACATTCTCTGTTGGGTTAAAACTTGATATAGCAACTGAAGGTAAAATAACTTCCTTTATAAATCCTAAAACTTCTACTTTTGTTTTAAAAGTAAAGAATGCTGAAATCTTACTCTTCCCTTGATTTACAAGTGTTACTCTTAAAATTTCATCATCAACTATTACAGGCTCACTTAAATTTTGATTTATATAAGCATGCCAGTACTCTAATCTCTCCATAAATAACACCTCTCTCTTTATAAGTATAATATAATTTAACCAATAAAACCAAATATTAAACATGTTTTTTTATTAAATAAAAAAACTGCTACAAAATGTCCTTAAATTCAGCACTTTGCAACAGTAATAATAAGCTTTAAATAGTAGGTATTTGATATAAAAACTCCTCAAGATTATCTTTTTCTACACCACTAGTATTTTTTTAGATAATTCATCAAGTTCACTATATAAGTTTTAATATTCCCATCAACTTCGTTAAGTAATTTTAATTTTTAAATGTTACAATGATATCATTTATGTTAGCAAGCAGTACCCCTATATTAAATATTGGTATAAAATGCATTATTAAATTAAAAACAAATACTTTTATCGGGTTATCTTCTTGTATTCCTGTAATTTTAAGTTTCATAAATCTATTAAGAATAGACTTATTAGCATCATTTAACACCTCAGCGTTTTGTTTTAATGTTTGCTCTAACATTTTTTTTAGCATTCTTTTCTTCAGTTCCTTCTCTTCCCTTGATGTGGCAAGAAATCTTGCAACTGTCGTGAGAATGGCAATACCTGTAACTATAAGATAAATCTCTAAAATTAAAGTTAAAAAGTTCATAAGTTATGCCTCCTTTATCTATACAGTTATTTAATATTATGATAACATAAAAATTTATTATTTTCTTTATTTTATTACTTTTTTATTAATTTTATTTTTTATGTGTTAATATGTATATATTAAATTATTTCTTAGGAGGTTTTACTATGAAAGCTTTTGTTGATATCAATAGATGTATTGGTTGTGAATTTTGCGCAAGCACATGTCCTCAAATATTTCAAATAAAGGAAATTTCACCTGATGTAGAGAAATCATTTCCATCAAAAAATGAAATTCCCGATACTATACTTGATTTAGCTTATGATGTAGAAGATAGATGTCCCGTAGCTGCTATTATAATAGAATAAGAAAAAGTAGCCCTAAATTAGGCTACTTTCTTAACTTCTTTGACAGTTCTATACATATAGCTTCCAATTCCACATTTTGTGAAAACACCACTTCCATTTGATAAAAATATAATATGTCCACATTCATCAGTTCTATGAACTTCTATTCCTCGTTCTTTTAACCTTGCCATAACTTCCTTTGCTGGGTTAGCAAAAACATTATCTTCACTATTTGTTATTATTGCATACTGAGGACTTAGAATATCTAAAAATTCTTTTGTTGTACTTGATGATGAACCATGATGCCCAATTTTCAACACATCAACGCTCTCCATTTTTTCTAACACTCTGTTTTCAGTAATTTTTTCAGCATCTCCTGCAAATAAAAATTTATCAGTTCCATTACAATATAGCGTTATCAATGATTCATCATTTGTATACATTCCTCCACTTGTATTAAAAATTTTAAGATATGAATTTTTACCTAGTTCTATCTTTTCTTCCTCACCTGGAATTCTAGGGATTATTTTTTTTAAATATAGTGCATCTATAAAGTCATAATATGCTTTCGTTGTAGCTCTACCATTTGAAACAAAAACTTCTTTTACATTAAATTCCTTTAAAACTCTATCAAGGCTTCCAAGGTGATCTTTATGGTAATGTGTTGATATCATATAATCAATATTGTCTACTCCCTCTTTTTTAAGGTATTCAACTATCATATTTTCATCATTATCATCAGCACCATCTATTAATATAACCTTTTCACCTTTTATTAATATACAATCACTATTTCCTGTATTTAAAAAATGTACACTTGCATCATTAAGATCTAGTTCTCTATTTACTATTTTTTCTAATTTAAAAATTTTATCCCTAATAAAGTAATAACTACCCATAAACAGAAATATTCCTACTACAAAAATAATTAAATTCTTTATAATTCTTATTTCTCTATCACTTAATCTAAACAAAATTTAATCACCCTTTCTTAATTGCTCATACTCTAAGCATCTTAAGATTAGTATTACCTAAATTTTATGAAATATTATATTATTAAAGCAATAAGTGAAACTTTTTCCTAATTTTCACACAAAAAATACCTGCTAATCAAGCAGGTATAAAATTTAATATAAATTATTTTCTGTCTTATAAAGTATTAAAGCTTCATATATTTCTGTTTTTAATTGATCCATAGGTGGTATATTTGCACCTTCTTTTGCCATTTCTATTGCAATTTCATCCACTAATTCTTCATTTGATTTTTTTCCTATTTGATTTTCATACTTTGCGAATAAATGTCTTAATTCTCTTTTAGCTAAACTTTGCATAGTAGTCCCACCTTTCGTCTTTTGTTTATATATTCATTATACTATAAGTTATTAAAAAAACTATCCATTCTAGATTTTTTAGAAAACTCTTTTTATCTAAACGTTTTCCAAGAAAAAATAAAAATAATTATTTATATTATATGATTTTTTTCTAAAAAAAATTAGCTATTTGTAAAATTAAATTCATTTTTCAAAACTAAAATCAAAACTTATCATAATAATACTTTTTGCTAAATTAAATAATTATACCTATATGTTTACAGTACTGAAAAAGAAAACTATCAGAAACAACAAACATCTAATAGTTTTCTTTCTAATTTTTATAAATTACATAAATTCAGATATACTTGCAATAAGTTTAGCTCTTTGTACTTTATCTGAGAATTCTTCTATAATTTCTATAATTCCACCTAATAGTTCTTCTCCCATAGAATCTTCAAAGGTATAGCTTGAAAGAATATCCTTTAAAAATGAATATTTGTTTCCCTTAGTCCGTAATGCATTATTTAAAAATTTTATCACCATTGAGTTATCCTCTATTTGAACTAAATATGTTCCCATAGATCCTAATGATTCAACATTATATTCTTCCGATTTTGATAATACTTCAAATGTATCTGTATAATTGCACACCATCTCAAAGATTTTATCTGCCTCTTTTTCTATAAAAGTATCTAATAAATTTTGAGTAAGATTAAAGGACTGAGTTCCTGTTTTTACGATATCTTCCCACATCGAAAATGCCTTTTCCTTATCAATATTTATAAGCCTATCCAATAATTTTAAAACTACGTCTGCATTCACATCTAAATCATCTTGAAGATTTATAATACTTTCTGTAATAAGGTTTATTCTTTTGTTTTTATTTATAAACATGTTTTACACACCCCATAAAAGTTTTATTAGAATTTTATTATTTAATATAACTATACCATCTTATCCAAAAAAAATTAAATATATATATTTTTTCCATCTTCAGTTGTCCATTTTCCTGTATAACCTGTACCAAGACTTCCAAGTTCAAAATGTAGCATAGATATTCCAAGGTCTACCTCCTCAAAACCGTGATTCTCTTTTGCTATGTTTGCATATACTTTCCCATCTTTATATTCATATCTTATAGGCTTTTTATTTACTGCTGATGGTGCTCTTAAAACACTTTTTAATCCACCTTTTATATATGCTGGTACATTTATTTGATCGCTATCTAAAAAGTCTTCAATCTCCTTAGTATTCTTAAGTAAAGTTTTCATGAATTTATCCCTAAATTTTACTCTCTCATTTGAAGTTCCTATCGTTATAAGGCATACAAGTTCTTCACTTTCTTTTATCCCTAGTTCCTTAAGACAATATTCTTTATCATAAGTTCCACCAACCCAGCAACTTCCAAGCCCTAAACTTGTGGCTTCTAAAACTATCATTTCTCCAAAATAACCCAATTTCTTTTTATAATCAGTTAAATTTTTATCTGCTATCAAAGCAATAAAAGACCTAACCCCCTCAAACATTCCATATGAAGATTTAAATTTAGTAAATGCTTTTTTTCCATCTTTTATAAATTTAATATTTATTTTTTCGTTTTCATTTATTTTTTCAATTAACTCTTGAATACTTCTGATTTTAGGACTTGATATGACCTCTAACTTATATCGCCTTATTGATTTTCTACTTTCAATTGCCTCAATCCAATTCTTACTTTCATCCATAATTTTTCCTCCTTACATATCATCATAATATGCACTTATCGTTTTTATATCATGTTCCCATTCCACTATTGATAGTGAATAATCTTTATTTTTATCCATTTTATGTAAATTAATAATTCTTTTCATTTCACTTATAACGTTTAAAGCTCCCATAGCCGGGCATATAACCTCTTTTAAAAGCTTAATTCTCTCACTTCTTGGAAGTCCTATATTATATTTAAATATATTTAAACTAATATCTTTTTCATTTTTAAATTTCAGTCTATAACTATGTGGTATTTTTTTATATATTTTTCTTATAACATCTGAGTTAATTACTTTCTTTTTACAAGTTTTACAAATTAAAATATTTTCTAATACTTCTCCTAGACAATTTTTAAATTGCGGGTCATAGTAACTTAAATTTTGACCTATCATTTTTAATTCTCCGCCATCAATATCGCACACTCTAATATTTTTATTTACAAAAACTGATTTTAAAGTCTCTCTTTTAGGTTTTATCTCAGTAATCACCTCCCTTTTTTTTTCAACTTCTATCACCTTTGTTGATTGTTTTATAACCGTCTTTAATTCATCATTTTCTAGTAGTGAACTTTTTAATAATTTACCCTCGTATGGTATACCCTCACTCTTTTTATTTTCTTTTGCTACGTTATATATATAAATTGCTAAATTTTTATTTAAAACCTTTATATTCATAAAATTTCCTTCAAGATTTGAAAAATCAAGTTTAATCTTTCCGATTAAAAAATTTATAAATAAGTTATCTATTCTACTATCCATTGCCTTTATATATAAAGATTCAATATATTTAACTTTTCTTACACTTTCTATTCCAAGATATAATCCAAGTAACATTATATTTTGAATATTAGACTCACTAATAACAACCCTACCTGAATTTAACATTGAAACTATAATACTTTTAGCTATATCTTTATCTTTACTAAAAGTAGTCTTTCTTATGAATTTAATTATGAAATCTTCATCTATATAATTTTGTATATCATAGGTACTTATAATTTCATTAAAAACTTTTCTATAAAATCCATCAAATCTTTCTGGGTTAAGTTTTTCAATTGAATTGATTAAAAATATTTTTTTAGTATCCTCATTATCAAAACTGTATACACTATAAAAACAAAGTGCATCTATCAATAACTTATTAGACTTCTCTGTAAGCTTAATAGCTTCTTCTTTTACTATCAAATCAAATAAAATTCTTATTTGATCTGCACTTTTTATTTTTAAGGCCTGTCCTAATAAATAGTAAATTGATTTTATATTAAATAGAGCTTTTGAAAACTCTACCTTTTCACTATTTATTTGACTCACACTTTCCTTTATTATGCTTGTTTTATTCTCTAAAACTTTTATTTTTTTATTTCTAATATCTATTTCTTTATTTTTATTTATCAATGTATTCTCTAAATTGTTTATATATCCTCTGATATCGTCAAATAATATTTCTACTTTTGAATCTTTTACCATAAATTCTCCTCTTCTGTTTGAAATGCACCTTCTATTATATACTATTTTTTTCTCATAACAAAATTAAAGATTGGCATAAAAATACCAACCTTTTTAAACTAAGTTATCTTGCTATTCCTTTTCCTGAATCATCTAAATTGAGAAGTTTTTCTGGATATGGTTCAAGAAGTGTTTGCCCTAAAAGATATTCATTGTCAAATCTAATTGCATAGCCCTTTAAAATTGTGATAATAGTCTTCTTTGCTTGTTTTCCATTCTTATACTCTTCAAGTGTATTTCTAAAAAATACCCTCTCATCATCATATAAATAATCAGATACGTACCCATATGCCTTTTCAAAAACATGTGTGCACCTTCTAAATTTTTGATTGTTTTGTAGCATTATTCCTAATAATTCTCTATATTCGCTCATGATTACTTCATTTTTTTTCATATCCTTATTTGCTGTTAAACATCCTAATTTTTTTGTTATATCAGGTGAATAAGTCATAAATAAAAGTTTGTTTTTTGTATGATACTCCACAAGTTTTCCTATACTTGCCGTATTTTGCACTTGATTAAATTCTGCTAAAGCAAAGATTTTCATAAAAAAGTTATCTCTTATTTCAAAACTTCTAAGTCTTCCATCTTCCTCTATAACACTACCTCCCATTGCATTTACTAAATATTTTGCAAAAAGCCCTTGCCCCTTCACCGACATAGAACCCTTCTCCTTTGTTTGGTATATCTTTACATCCTTTATCCCGCAAGACGGTGATCTTCCCTTTAATATAACCCCATCTATTCCATCTTTTATGTATTCTTTTATTTTTTCATTTGAAAACTCTATCATCTTTTGTGTTAAATCATTACTAGACTTTGGGTCTATTAAATTATACTCCTCACTAGTCCCTACTACTCTTATCGCATCTCTTGGAACTTTTAATCCAATCCCCATCTCTGGACAAACTGGTATTATATCAACATATTCCCTAAGTTCGTCTAATACTTTGCAAGGAGAGTCTTCTCCATTATATCTACACTTTTCTTTATTAAGACAACTACTAACTACAAGTCTAGGTTTATGCCATTCCTTTTTCATGTAAACACCTATACCTTTCAAATATATTTTCAGTTATAGTTTATGGCTTGTCACTAAAATTATCCTATTAAATTCAATTTTTTCAAAAAAAAAAAAGACATATCCTTTCAGATATGCCTTTTTTAATATTTAAACTACAAAACTTTTTATAAAACTTTTTATTTCAATTCCTAAAAGCCCCGTATTTTCAACTCTTTTAATAGAATTACTACCTTTTAAATACTCTGCAATTGTAACTTTATAACTTCCATTATTTTCTTCAATAATGAATCCCGCTAAATTTCTGTATGATATTGTAAAATCTCCAATATCTACAAGTCTACTTCCACTTGGAATGTAACCTGCTCCTTCAATCCATTCTGGTTCTATTCCTTCATCTAAATCAAACTCTGCTCCATTGACACTTATTACATATGAATCAAACCCACCTACAAATGGAAAATACAATTTATTTTTCAAATCTAAAAGTTCCTTTATCAAATCAGCAGATAATTTTTCTCTAGCATAAGTTTGCTGAATATTTAACTCATTTGAAATTATTAAAAACTCGCCTTCTAATGCTTTTATACTTTTATTTCTTAATATATTTTCTACGCCTTTTTTATAGTTATTTATAAAATTATATAAATCTAAATTTTCTATATTCATAATTTACTCCTAAAACTTAATTTTATACAATTTTATCATATTTTTTACTACTTAACTATTTTTTAGACAATTTTGTAAATATAAAAATCATAATGCTAATCTAAATAACACTTTAAGTTATATAAATTACTTGTTAATATAATATCTTTTGGTAGTAAAATCAAATTTTTCTTTTAAAAAGTAAATCGCTCCATAAAATTAGTGTTTTACAGAGCAATTTATTTTCAATTATTTGAATGTATCTGTATAAACTTTAAAATAAGCTTGTGAATAATAACATACTGGGCAAACCTTTGGTGGCTCTGCTCCCTCAGATATGTATCCACAATTTTGACAAATCCAAAAAGTATCTGCACCCTTTTTATATACATCACCTTGCTCTACACTAGCATGAAACCTTCTGTATCTATCTTCATGCATTTTTTCTATCTTTGCAATAGCTCTATATGCCTGTGCAACTTTTGCAAAACCTTCTTCATCTGCAACTTTTGCAAACTCTGGATATAGAATTTCATTTTCTTCATGCTCACCCTCTGCTGCTGCCTTTAAGTTAGATAATGTATCTGTATAAAGTGCAACTGGATAATCTGCATTTATAACTACTTTTTCACCATTTAAATCAGCTACTAAAAATTTGTAAAACACATTAGCATGTGCTCTTTCTTGATCTGCTGTTTCTTCAAAAACTCTAGCAATCTCTTCATAACCTTCTTGTCTTGCGACAACAGAATAAAATGTATATCTATTTCTAGCCTGTGACTCACCAGCAAAACTTTTTAAAAGATTTTCAGCTGTTTTTGTTCCATTTAGTTTTCCCATAATTATGTACCTCCAAAATTTTTGACTTCAGATAAAAACTTATCCTTCTATAATTATTTGCTAAATATGAACATTCCTATACCAAGAAATTATTACCTTTTATCAATCATCCATTTTAACTTTAGGAATATAGATAGATTTTAATATTTCTACAACTTGGTCTTCCTTCATATATGAACTATAAACTCCACAAACTTCTATATACCCAACGATATTGTCAACTATCCTATAACTAGGCTTATCAGATAATTCTATGTACTCAAATAATGAATAAGCTATTTCTTCAAGTAAAATAACAACATTTTCTCGTTCTCTCTTTTTTCTTAAACATTCAATAGTTTGTAATAACTTATCAAGGCTTCTCCAACCTTTTCTTTTGAATATCCCGATTTTAAAAGAGCTATTCATAACTGCTTTTTCGACTTTAATAATATCACACTCATATAAATTAGTTCGATATGTAGTTCTACTATGCATGAAAGCTTTCTTTATATTAATGAAAAAAAACCTTATATTATCTAAAATTTTACTTCTAACATTGATATCCATCTTGTCCCCCATTTATGCTCTTTTGACTTATTATACATTATTCGACTAATTTCTTTTAAAACTCATAGTCAATTTTTTATTAATTTTTATTCACATTAAATTCAGCCAACAAAAAAAAGATACTATATCAAAATACATTGTCCTAAAAATTTTAGCTTGTCCTTATAATTGTCTATAAAAAAAACAGACCCATGGAGAGATTAAAACTCCATAGGTCTGTCTAAATTCAGTATTTATCAAATATAATTAGAGTATTATATTTCTATACAATCCTTTTTTACTTCTTAGTATTACTACCATTATCTGCACTTACATCTTCTTGTTGTGGTTTAGTAGTGTTTTTTGCTACTGATGTAGGTGCTTGTGCTACTGTTTCTTTATTCCCAGTGCTAGGACTTACTGGAGCTTTTTTTGCTTCACTACTATTAGCAGAAGGTACAACTTCTTTTTTAGGTGTAGGAGCTTCATTTTCGCTCTTAGGCGTATCATTTGAAGTTATATTATTCCCACTATTAGAATTTCCATTTCCATTATCACCTTTGCTATTAGCATTTGTAGTATTATCTGTATTCGTTTGGTTATTTTTATTTACTATTATCGGCTTTGTTGGTTCTTGTGATTTTGACTGCTCAGTCACCTTTGGTTTAGCAACTGGTGCTACTGGTTTAGCAACCGGTGTTGGTGTATTAACTACTGGTGCTGGTGTATTAACCACAGGTGCTGGTGTATTAACTACTGGTGTTGGTGTATTAACCACTGGTGCTGGTGTACTAGTTATTGAATCTTGATTATTTATAGGCACACTATTAGCTTGTCCAACATCTTCATTATTTGGTTCATTGTTTCCTTCATTTTCATATGCAACTGTATTAGATAAACCATCTTTAACTGATTGACTTTTAGTTTGTGTATTTTCAACTATCGGATTTACATAATCTTCTGGTACAGCTTGCACTGCTGCTTTACTTTTATCTATTAGCTTAACACTACTTAACATTGTAATTGCAACAAGTATAACAATAAAGATAACAAACCCAATAGCTATTATAGCTCTTTTATTGTCATCCATCATTTCATTGATTTTTTTCATATAGTCTCCTTCTTCTTTTGTAAAAACTTCTAATTATAATCTAAAAACAAATAATTAAATATATTATTTATTATACTAATTATTATTTTTTTGTAAATGTCAAAATTTATACATTTTCGCACATTCAAAAATAGACAAGTATTATTAAATAACTCTTGTCTATATCTCTTAATTCATAATCTTAAAAATAATTCTGTCTGTTTAACTCTCAATCCGTTTGATGTACTAGCAATTCTTCCTAAATAGTCATCTATATAAACATTATCTCCTAGTAAACTTTGTGTTACCTTTTTAAGTGAAATTATCTCACTCTCCATATTAGTTTGATAAAAATCTACCTTATTCAAAATATTTGTTTTTACTTCTCTATCCTTAACTTCACCATACTCATCATGTAGAAATTCGACATATCCTAAGTTTCCTTCAGTATATGCAAGTTTTGCTACTAACTTAAATGGGCTTGTAAAAACATTAAGTGGCATTATGCAAGTTGGTATCAATAATATCACTATTGACACAACTACAAAACTTATTTTACTTAAATTACTTTCGAATAATTTTACACCTATAAATATTAGCAATGCTAATATGCATAAAACTAAAATCAACGCCAAAAAATCCCCTCATTTCAATTTACCTAAATCCAATTCTAGTATACATTTTATAAAATTTATTGTCTAAATACTTAATTTCTATCTTTGCATAAAAAGTCTATTTTAATTCTTACTTCTTTAACGATACTTCCTTATCATTGTTATTTTTATCTTTATATTACAAAATAGTATCAATTAAGAAAAAATTTTGTAATATATAAAGAGCTTTGAATTTCTTCAAAGCTCTTTATATATTTTATAGCCACACTACAACATCAATATCATAATTGAAAGTGACCTTTTACTCCACTCAACGCAATAGTAGCTACTCCTTATTTTAAGATTTATTTATTTTTTCTTATAGCTGTATATATTTACATTTGCTTATAAACTTAAAATATACACTCTTAAATTTTCATTAGAAAATATTCTAAATGATTATGCGACACACATAATTCATAAGGAAACATTGTTATACTCTATTATATTAATATTTTTATTAATATATTCTTATCCTACTCAATTTCAAGTTCTTTTAGTTTACATTTTAGTTTAAAAAAATGCTAAAAATCTTTTATTTAGTGCTTTATAGCACCCTTCTTTCCATTTAAACTTTAATTAAAAACAAGTGTATTCGCTAGTATATATTAGCAATTTATATATTAAATACTCCTAAAAACAATTACTCTATTTGAAAAAAGCTCACTTTCCTATTAAAATTTATAACGAAGATTCGTTAATTTATTATTTTATTATTTTTATAAATTAATACAATCGGAGGATTTTAACAATATGAAATTTTTTAAAGAACTATCACCATTCCAAAAGGTATTTTTTATATTCTTTATGGTAGCAGGAATTTTATCATTCTTTGTCCCACTTATGACAGGACAACAAAAATTCGGAGAATTATTTGGAATTTTTAGTATTATAGGACTTATATCATCATTATCTGGAGTTTTAACTTCAATTTATCAGGTCAGAGCTAGCATTGCTTGCTACTTTTGGTGGATAATGAACACAGTTACATACGGAATAGTTGCACTACACGAAAATTTATATGGACAATTTATTCAGAATATAATATTCCTTTTACCACTTGAAATATGGGGATTTATCTTATGGAAAAGAAACATGAATCAATCTGAGGATGATTCAATTGAAGTAAAAAAATTCACACCTCTTAATTGGGTTATGGCAATAGCATTTATTATTGTTTTTTGGTTCGCTTATGGAGAATTTTTAAAATTCTTACCTGCTATATTTAAATCATTATTCGGAATGACAATAGCAGCAGACAACCAAGTTAAACTTGATTCATTTACAGCTGTTATAACAATATTTGCAGTTTATTTAACATCAAAAAGATTTATTGAACAATGGTATTTTTGGGTTATTGCAAATATAGGTATTGTATTATTTATCAAAAATATTATTACTACTGGTGTATTTTCAGTATCTGATTTATCAGGGGCTCTTGTTTGGGCACAATACGGAACTGCATCATTTTATGGATTATATTGTTGGCTTAAAATTCACAAAGCTCAACAAAACAAAAAGAAAAATCTATAGCAAAAGGACTGCATCACATTCATTGTGACGCAGCCCTTTTTGCTATTATGATTTATTTTATTCCTCCCCTGTCTTGACCTTACAAGGCTCTAGGAACATATTCAATATCTTCTTGAGGAATTTAATTTGACTAATATATTCATCTATATATTTCTACTCAAAATTTGAGCTAATGCATTAAGTTAATTACCTATTAGAATTGTCTTTTTATAGGAATCAAAAGCAAATACACGTATTTTCTTTTAAACTTCTCTATATCAAGGTTTGAAATCATTTTATAACTTGCAAAAAGCTAAATATTTTAGTAGAATCTATAAAATAAGATTCGTTTAATTTATTTATCAAATTTATTTTTGTAAATAAATACAACGGAGGAATTCATAATATGCAATTTTTTAAAAACTTTACACTATTCCAAAAGATATTTTTCTTATTTTTTGCAATAGCTGCAATTATATCATTTTTTGTCCCATTATTTGTAGGACAGTCAACATTCACTAACCTTTTTAATATTTTTAGTATGATTGGACTTATTTCATCAATTTCTGGTGTATTCACATCTATATACCAAGTTAGAGCAAGCCTTGCTTGTTACTTCTGGTGGATAATAAATACCGTAACTTATGGAATCATTTCATTACATCAAGACCTATATGGTCAGTTCATACAAAATATTGTTATAATGTTACCACTAGAAATATGGGGATTCATATCATGGAGAAAGCATTTAAGCGATACTCATAAGGAATCTATTGAAATAAGAAAATTCACGCCTACTAAATGGATACTAGCACTTGTTGTTTTAGGTATCTGTTGGTTATTATATGGAACTTTCTTATATTATCTTCCTCAGATATTCAAATCATTGTTTGGAATGGTCATTTCGGCTGATGGACAAGTTAAACTTGATTCATTTACGTCTGTTACAACAATATTTGCTGTATATCTAACATCAAGAAGATATCTTGAACAATGGTATTTCTGGATTGTTGCAAATGCTGGTGTTGTATTATTTATCAAGAATATTATTACTACTGGTATTTTCTCAGTTTCTGATTTATCAGGTGCTATTGTGCTTGGTCAGTTTGGAATCATATCAATATATGGTTTATTTTACTGGCTTAAACTACATAAAAAGCAACTTAGAGAATGCTAAAAGGATGCCACTATGGCATCCTTTTTTTATAATTATATTCAATTTTTAAAACATATTATCAATGTAAGTAATAATATGCTTTTTCATATAAATTTACTCTCTTTACATAATTTGATGTTTGAGTAAATGGGATTTTATAAAGATTTTCTCCATCTTTTGAATAGTCTTTGTTCTTTAACCATTTTTTAACATTTGTTCTTCCAGCATTATAAGCTGCTATTGCACTATTCTTATTGTGGAATTCAGTTTCTAAGTTCTTAAGATACCAACATCCAAATTCTATATTAATCTTTGGATTATATAACATACTTGGTGTAAAATTCTTAACTCCTATTTTACTTGCAATCCATTCCCCAGTTGAATCTGTTATCTGCATGAGCCCTTTTGCATTCTTGTTTGATAAAGCATTAGGATTGTAATCACTCTCTGTTCTTATGACACCTTTTACAAGAAGAGGATTTACCCCATATTCCTGACTATACTGATTTATATAAGCAGTATATTTATCTGGAAACACTACATCCTTAACATAAAAATATCCTAAAATAGAAATTATAAAGACTAAAACAATAATTATCAAAACTATTATTTTTTTCATAGTCCTCGTTCCTTTACTGTCAATTAAACTCTCTATCTTTTAATAGCGGTATAAACTCTATACTATCATATTAAGTTTTTCACTATGTTAATATTTAATTACAGAAACACTTTAATTAAAATTTTACATTTCCAAGTGTTAATACTGAGAGTAATACCATTACAGTGCAAATTACCCTAGTTACATCTTCGATGCCTGAACCTGTTTTGAATTTTGTAAACCTTATTCTAAAATTAGTAAATGGTCTAAAAAATGGCACTCCACCTCTTGTAAACATATCAAGAAAAATATGACTTATATAGCCCATTAAGATACCTAAAAGGTAAACTCTTATATAATTATAAAGGGAATTACTATTTTCATATGCTATAAACATAGTAATAACAAATACTGTCATGACAACTAAAGTCCAATATTTTTTAGTAAATCGTCTATTCCTCTTACTCGGTATGCTTTGAATTACAAATAAAACTGAAGACATTAATATAAAACCTACAACAATAGCAAATAAGATATGATTTCTTCCATTTATATTTCCATATAAAACATCTTCAAGTTTTATTCCAAGTAGAGTGGTCAAAACTCCAAATATTATAACTGCAATAAGGCTATGTGTTCCACCTCTATGTCCCATAGTCTCAGCTATAAATTTTGAAATAGGTTTAATTCTTCTCCCAAGAGTGCTACTTGGAGAATCTATATCTGGTATAAGACTTCCTATTGCCCCACCTGCCATTGCTGCTCCAGCGAAAGCTATTGGACTATGTATTGGTATATGCAAAACTTTCTCTATGATAACTGGTGTTAGTGCTCCAAATGCTATACCACCAAATCTATGTGTCGTTCCTAACAATTTATCACCTCTCTCTTTTGTATATACATATTATAATTACTAATATACTATTTATCAAATAAAAAAAGTACCTAGCATTTGCTAGATACTTTTTCCATTAAGATGCTGCACCATTGTTTGTGCTTTCACTTGTACCTGAAGTTAAATATTTAACTGGATACTGCTGTGATGATAATACCCATCCTTTTTGACCCTTAAATGATACATCTTGCATTTTATTTGCTGTATTTAATATATCAGCTTCATTATTTGTTGTAACAGGACTTATTTGACTAGGATTTATAACTCCTACAACCTTTGATAAATCAGTTGGATACTCATACATTTTAACACTTGTATTATTTTCATTTGCAAGAAAATCAACTTTAAATGGTGAATTTCCAAGTGTTAGTGCATATAAGTTAGATTCATTTGGTATTAATGTCATATTGCTAGCTTTTACAAATGTGTCTGTTTTATATCCTAATCCATCTACATCACCTGATGCAGAACCTAAAATAAAGTAGCCATCGACATATCCTATTACAAGTAGATTAGTTCCAGCTGGATATTCTTTAACTACTCCAGAGCCATCTAATATTGTATTATATACCGGAATAGGTTCTTTTGATGTTATCATTCCAGTTATTAAATAATCTGTATGCATATTTCCATCTAGAAGCTGTATAGGTGCTTCATATGTCCCTTGGGGTATATATATCCCATTTTCTAAATTTATTTTTGCTTTCGTTGTATTCATATTCGCTGTTATAGGCATGTTATTATCAGAATTATTTTGTGTATTTTCTAGTGTTGCTGTATTAATAAGTGTATCATTTACTTTTCTATCAATCTTGTGTTTACTCATGAATCCATGAATACCTATTGCACCAATTAATACTACTACACCTAAAGTTACCCATAATTTTAATGATTTCATATTATTACTCTCCTAAATATGTATTGTAATTCTGTTTAAATTATATTAGGAAAGTAAAATTTAAACGTTTCAATTCAATTACAAAAGACCTACTTTTGTATTAGGAAAAATTTAAAATTAGAAATTTTAGGTAATAAGATTTTATTATTTTAAACTTTTCTTCTTCCTTTTTCATCAAATTTAATTCTTAATATAACCTCAGTTAGTATTTGGCAAACAAGTGCTACAAAAAGTGATACAAATATTAGTTGATATATATTAGTTGTCCCATAAATCCTTAAAAAATTAGACACTATAAGTCCTAAAACTCCACCTATTATATACATTTTACTTGCTAAATTATTTGCAAAAACCCAAGCTTCTTGACTTGCTTTTGACCTCTTAGTTCTGTACCCCATTTTGTCATTTATTTTTTTTGGTGTTTTATTTTTCGCCATAATTCCTGTAATTATAAAACTAACTCCAACTGCCCATGCAGCTATTAATGTATTCATTTGTGATCATCCTTTCTATTATCTTTAGTTTTTAAAATATCTATTTTAGGAGTATTTCTTTTTATATTATAGCATCATTTACTAAATTTCTCCTTTATCTTTTCTCTTTTAGTAAATCATTAAGTTTTCTTTATCACTAATAAAATCCACCCCATTAAAAGACACAGTTAAAATGACTATGTCTAGTTAATGGGGTGGATTTTTTAATTGTTATCCTATTTTCCTAAAAAATCTTTGAATTTTTCTATTATTCCTGAAGATTTTTCTTCGTTATATATATCATAATACTCACTCGCTTCTTCCTTACTACTATTTTTCTTTCCCTCATTATGTACATTTGAATTATATTTTCCTTCTAAATCACTCTTGTCCATCATCATAGTATGATCCATGTTAATTGGTGTTTTTTCAATATTTTCCTCTATTGCTAAATCATTTACCTCCTTATAAAACTCTTCTTTACTCATAGCAACTGTCTTTTGCATTTCTGGATCACTTTGCTCTTTTGCTTTAGGAGTAAATGATTCTGAAATTATATGTCTTTTTTTTAGCATATCAGCTCTTTCTTCTCTTGAATGTATATCCTTCATGTTTCCAAACAACTCCTCTTTCTCTATAAGCTTTCTTTGATTTATAAGTTTTTCTAAATCTTCTATTCTTTTATATGCCATTTCTATTGATGACTTCATTTCATCTGCTTTAACTTTTGTACCTTCTTCTTTCTCTATACTTTTCTTTTTAGTTTCTAATCTTGTTGGTATATATTTTTTAGTGTCACTATCTGCTAAATCTTCTATGTCATTTTCTTTTATTTTCTCTTTAGGTTTAAATATACTAATTATTTCCTCTTTATTTATATCTGCTACCTTTTCTTCTCTATTAGATTTCTCTATTTCCTCTATAACACCTTCTATTATCAAATCTAACTTGTCTATTTTATGCATAAACTCAAACTTCTCTATTTCATCCATATTCATTTTATCTAAATTCTTCTTAATATCTTCATTTACTTCTTTTTTTAATTTCTTTAACATATATAACTTATTTATTGCGTTATTTATTCCCATGTTGTCCTCCATAAAATTAAGCGATTTCTTATTTACATAATACAATTATTTATCTATTTAATAATAACATAGTTATTACATCTTTTAAAAATTCATTTTTTACAAATTCTACGTATAATTTCTTTCTTTTAGGACAAACTATAAGCATCATAAAACACCGCTACTACTGGACTATACCAGTTATATCAATATGTTAACTGGTATAGTCCACCACTAAACAAATTACATTTAAAGGCAAATCAAATTAACATATTTTCAATAAATGTCATATTATAATAACATATTAAAAATTAAATTGATTTTTGTAAACTGTTTCACATTTTTGTGTTTTTTTATGTTTTTCAAGATAACTCTGTGTTAGACTCTAAACAAATATATTTTAAAAAACATTTTCAAAAATAAAAAATTGCAAGCTTGTGAATCATCAGTTATACGAAGGAGGAGACATTATTATGTGTGGAATTGTAGGATATATAGGAAAAAATAATAACGCAATAGATGTACTTTTAGAAGGTCTACAAAAATTAGAGTATAGAGGTTACGACTCAGCTGGAATAGCAGTTTTAAACCAAAATAATGAAATGGAAATAGTAAAAAAGGTTGGAAAGGTTGCAAATCTTAAAGCAGCACTTTCAAATAGTGATTACTCTAACATAGGAATCGGACATACTAGATGGGCAACTCATGGTGCCCCATCAGATGTAAACTCACACCCTCATTTCAATAAAGATATGAGTATCAATGTTGTGCATAATGGAATTATAGAAAATTATATAGAACTTAGAAAGTTCCTTGAAGAAAAAGGATATGAATTTAAAAGTGAAACTGATACAGAGGTTATTCCTCATCTTTTAGATATGAATTATAATGGCGATATATTAGAATCAGTTTTAGAAACAATTAAAATGCTTAGAGGTTCTTATGCCTTAGGTGTTTTATGTAAGAATGAACCAAACAAGCTTATTGCTGTAAAAAAAGATAGTCCTTTAATTGTTGGACAAGGCATTGGAGAAAACTTCATTGCCTCAGATATTCCAGCCGTACTAAAGTATACTAAAGATGTCTATATTATGGATGATAATGAACTTGCCATCCTTACACAAGATAACATCACATTTATGAATACACTTACTGGTAAAAATATCTCTAAAGAAATATTTAAAGTTACTTGGAATGAGACAGCTGCTGAAAAGAATGGCTACCCTCACTTTATGCTTAAAGAAATTAACGAACAACCAAGAGCTATAAAAGATACTTTAGCTGGAAGAATTAGTGAAGATAAAAAAAATGTTATTCTTGATAAAATTTCTCTTACTAAAGAAGATTTAGAAAGAATTACTAAAATCTATATAGTTGCTTGTGGTACAGCTTACCATGCTGGTATGATAGGTAAATATACAATAGAGAAACTTGCTAGAATACCTGTTGAGATTGATGTAGCATCAGAATTTAGATATAAAGATCCAATCATAGATGAAAATACTCTTATGATTGTGGTTTCTCAATCAGGTGAAACAGCAGACACTCTTGCAGCACTTAGAGAGGCTAAAAAAATGGGGGCTAGAGTTATAGGAATCACAAATGTAGTTGGTAGTGCAGTAGCAAGAGAGGCTAGTGATGTATTATTCACATATGCAGGACCTGAAATAGCAGTAGCTTCAACAAAAGCATATTCAACACAAGTTGCAGCATTTTACCTTGTAGCAACGCACCTTGCAAAACTTAACAACAAAATTAGTGATGAAAAAGCGTATGAGCTTTTATCAGAGTTATCAACTATCTCTAAAAAAGTTGATATAGTTTTAAAATCAACAGATGAAGCAATGAAAAAAATTGCAGAGACATTAAAAGATAAAGAAGATATGTTCTATTTAGGAAGAGGTCTTGACTATGCAGTAGCACTTGAGGGGTCACTTAAAAACAAAGAAATATCATATATTCATGCAGAGGCCTATGCATCAGGAGAGCTAAAACATGGAACTATCGCCCTTATAACAGATGGAATGCCTGTACTTGCACTTGTAACTCAGGATGACCTTATGGAAAAATCAATCAGTAATATAAAAGAAACTGTAACTAGAGGTGCTAGTGTTATTTCAATAGCAACTGAAAACAATAAAGGTGTAGAATCTGTTTCAGATAAGGTAGTTTATATACCAAATACACACCCTATGTTAACACCATTACTTTCAGTAATTCCATTACAGTATTTAGCATACCACGCTGCAATTGCAAGAGATTGTGATGTAGATAAACCTAGAAACCTTGCTAAATCTGTAACAGTAGAGTAATTTGCACTCACTTTGCAAAGATACTAAACCAAACCATTTTTAATTACACGAATAGAATTATTTTAAAAATATTATGCAACCAGAAATTCAACTTTTAACTATATAAAAAGAGCATTTGCCATCCAATATGGTAAATGCTCTTTTTGTCTTTAGAATATTAAAACTGCTAGTATAATCATTATTCCAATAAGAACTACTAAGCCGCTTATCAAAATAAAAGCAAGAAACTTATTTCCACTTGTTGTAACTTCTCTTGTTTGTCTATTTTTTCGTAGTTCTCTTTTAATCTGCTTTAACTCCCTTAACTCTCTGTTGTTCATCTCTTTGACACCTCTTCCTTAGTTTTATTTAAAATTATTATTATATATTGTACACCATTTACATTTCCTATCTTTTTAGCTTTTCAAAATATAAATTTTCTAGTGATTTCTAATAATCCTAATTCACCTTTTGCATAATAATATTAAGCCATTTTTCATTTGCTCTACTAACTCTTGCATCAGATGTTACTTTATACTCTAGGACTTTTATACCACTAATTTTTTTTATGAACTCACTAAACTTATCTTCCGTAAAATCAGTAAAGTACCTTTCATTTCTATATCCCTCAAAGTCTCCATATTTAAAAGATGCATAAAAATATCCTCTCACTCTTATAGCCTCTGTTACTCTTTTAAACACCTCTTCAAGCTTACTATGTTCAATATGTAGAAGTGATGCACAAGCCCATATTCCATCAAATTCATTCCTATACTCTAAATCATTAAATTTTTTACAAATAACATTTTCTCCTATATAATCACTCGCTATTTTGCATAGTTCCTCTGAACCATCTACTGCAACTACTTTATATCCCATGTCTATAAAAGCCTTAGCATCTCTACCTGCCCCGCAACCTAAATCTAAAATATCATCTCCTATGCTTAAATATTTTAATAATATATTTCTTTTTTCTTCAAACTCAACATTCACCGTATCATTTTTAAACAAATCTGCATTTTCATTATAATAATTTAAAGTTTTTTCTATGCTATTCATTGTGAATTCCCCTTGCTTTTGATTTATATTAAAACTTAATTTATCTCTATTCTAAATTATACCATCATCTTTTTAATTTTTAACTTCTAATCTTTTAATTCTTTCCCATGTTTTAATACCTAAGTATATTATTCTACTTTAAAATCATATTATTAAAATAATTATCTATATTGGAGGATTTATACGTGGATTAGGTCTCAAGATAAAAAGCACTTAGTTAACGCTCTAGACATATCAATTTCAAAAAATATTACTAAAAATAATACTTATGTAATTACAGGGTATTGGGGTGGTGCTTATTCATATGCTCAACTTGGACAGTATGAAGGAAAAGATGTTGCAATAGAAGCACTTAATAAAATTGAAAAGCATCTTGTAGAAGCTCCTAACGATATTTATCATATGTCTTAACAGAAGAGGTCACACTAATTTAGCGTGACCTCTTTTAATATTTTATTTTTAATTATTTTGCTCAAACTCTCTTTTTAAAATTGAGTAATATAATCTATCTATATACTCACCCTCTACATAAAAGAACTCTCTTAATGTTCCTTCATAAGTTAAACCACAATTTTGAATAACTTTTTTAGATGGCATATTATTTTCCTTGTGACAGATTTGAACCTTATTGAAATTAATTTCATCAAATCCAAATTTAATTACAGCTTTAGCCCCTTCTGTACCAAAACCTTGTCTTTGAAATTTACTTCCAATACAATATTCAATCTCTCCAAAATGATTTTTATCATTCACTAAGAAATATGCAATTTGTCCTATACATTCATCAGTTTCTTTTAATGTAATAGCCCATCTATAATAATCCTTCTTTTCATAAGAGCCTATATACTTATCTAATAGTTCTTTGACCTCTTCCTTTGTTTCATAAACTGGTTCAGAATATAATGATTGAATTTTCTGATCACTAATCCAATATTCTAACATTTTATCAGTATCATCATATCTAAATTTCCTTAGTATTAATCTTTCTGTTTCAATATTCTTAGTTCCAATATGTGTTAGCATAATTTAACCTCCCCCAAATAAGTTATATTAAATTATACCCTAGTATAAATATTTGTAAATATATTCCTTAATACATTTCTCCCTATATTTATACAATGCTTTGCTTTAAACGATAAAAACTGTACACAAAGTTTTTTTATGCACAGTCAGTTTTATAATATATTTATTTTCCTATTAATAAATCCTTTTCTAAAATATGATGTATAAGCCAATCACTTAAGACCTTAAGTATTTTTTCTATATACTCATCTTGGTCTTGATCCGCCTTTGATAAATCTAAATCATCAAGCATTCCCATAAACTTTTCATGCTCTATTTTTTGAGTAAACATTTTCTTGTGACCTATTTCTTTCATATAAGCTTCTTCTGCATCAAAATGGAACCTTGTATATTCTTTAAGTTCGTCTACTATATCAACTATTTTATCAAACTTATCCCTTGCAAAGTCATCCTTTAATAAATAATACGCTCTATTTGCAATCTCAAAAATCATTGTATGCTGCTCATCTATAAAATCTATTCCTATTTTATAACTTTCCTTCATTTCAAACATATATATTCTCTCCCATCAAAACAATTTGCTTTAATTATCGAGTATAATACTAATTTCTTTATAAAATACTTTTATTTACTTCTTTCTTAGCATAAGAATATAATGAATTTGAAAAGGGAAATTTTATCAAATGGCATATATTAAAGATGAAAAAAACTTATATCTGCGTTTTCATTTTAGCGAATAAACTTTCCTCTTTTGATTTCTATAAAAACACTCCATTTTTATAATCTTTATTTCCAATGTAAATACTAGCACCTAGGGCTATAATTATAAATCCTAACACAAACATTAAATCCATACTTCCAAAATCATTTACAAAGTCTAGCAACCTTTTTTGCGGTAAAAGATTTCTAATTCCATCTATAATTTTATTTTGACCATCTGTGCTTATTAAACATCCACTTAAAAGACAAGTTAGCATAGCTATTATTGAGCCATTCATTCCAACTGCTGTTCTATTTTTAAATATATTACTTATAAGAATTATAAAACTACCACTTAAAAGTCCTACAAGAAATATTATTCCAACAAAACTTAAAGTACTCATTCCAAGTTCAACCTTTAAAATCTTAACTGTTGCAAGTGAAATTAACATTGTAGGGATTGTTAGCGTTGAGATTATATATATTAATTGGCCGAGCGTATACTCAAAATATGATACATTCCCTTGTAAAACTCTTGTATAAACCTTATTTTCTCTATCTGTTAAGAACTGGTCTGCCACAGTTATTGAACCAAAGAATAAGAACATTACTAAGAATCCGACAATTTTTGTAACTAAACTCACCTCTTCATTTTTACTTTTATATTCTTTTCCATCTATCATAGCCTCAAGACTTTTCTTAACTTCACTATTAGAAAATTCACTTATTTCTATTTTCCCATCTATAAAATTTAGCTGTGCTACATATTCACCTCTGATTAATTTTGTATTTTCTACCTCTTCATCTAAAAATTCAAGTTTTATATTTCCTTCTTGACCTACTGCATTTTTAATGGCTGTTTCTTGCACGTTCGTTGCATCTACAATTGCTATTTTCCCCTTAAAATCTGTATTATTACTAAAATAAATTCCAAGACCAATTATTATTGGAGTTATAAATAACATTATCGCAAGTGTTACTTTATCTGATTTTAATCTATATAAATTATTTTTTAAAATTAACAATATATTTCTCATAACTGCCCCCTTAAATATAGCTTTCTACTTTAAATTTTTTCTTTGTCACAAATATAACTACTATTGCTAAAACAATGTTTACTAAACTTATTATCAAAATCATTGAATGGTTATTATCATAAATAGAAAGTAATATTCCATCTATAATATATTTAACTGGTGAAATATTTGAAATTGCTGCTGGTATACCTCCAAGTGCTTCCATTGAGAAGAATGCTCCTCCTAAAAGACAAAAACCTGCTTGAACAAGGTTAAACACACCATTTATAGCACCTATATTATTAATGAATGCACATAGAAGTGTTGCTATTGTAGTAGATAAAAAGGCTAATGTTCCAAGACTTAAGATTACAAAAAATTCACTTCCATTATAAGTTATTCCAACTAAAAATTTAAAAATCAATACATTTATTATGATTCCAATTACTGCAAAGATAGTTGATGAAATTATTTGTGATATATAAATAGTACTCCTACTTATTGGTGCATAAACTGCTCTAAAATTTCCATCTACAAGATTACTATCTATGAAATTATAAATTGTTATAAGTCCTGCTCCCATAAATAAAAAGATAAGCATACTATTTGAATAGTATTCATAAGAGGTAATCCCATCTCCATAAAAACTCTTTGTTAGATAACCAATTATAAGCGTTAATATAACTGGATATCCCCAAAAGTTCATTATTAAAATTGGATTTTTAAATAATATTTTCAGTTGATGTTTAATCATATTTCCCATTACTCTACTCCTCCTAATCTCTTAAACTCTTACCAGTTAAACTTAAGAATATGCTTTCTAAATTTTGTTCTTGGACTGCTATGTTTCTTATTTTAAATTTATTTTTCATAAGGTATGTTATTATAAGTTCAAGATTTTCACAGTCCTTTGACACTGATATTTTAATCCCCTCACCTATTTCTACCTTTTCAACACATTGAATTTCTTCAAGGTCAAGTCTATTGATATTTTCTATGCCATTACCTAATATATTGTAAATCAGATTTTCTTTTGCTCTCTCTGTAAGTTCTTTTATACTTCCCTGTTCTATAACTTCTCCCATATCAACAATGATTACCCTATCACAGATAGCCTCAACCTCTTCCATGTAGTGAGTTGTATATATAACCGTTGTACCAAGTGCTCTAAGTTTTTTAATTGACTCTAATATATGATTTCTTGATTGTGGGTCTATCCCAACAGTTGGCTCATCTAGAATTAAAAGCTTTGGACTATGAGCTATTGCACAGGCAATGTTAAGTCTTCTTTTCATTCCACCTGAATAAGTCTTAGGTAAATCATTTTTTCTATCTAAAAGCCCAACCATTTCAAGTGCCTCTTCTGACTTTTTCTTAAGATTTGCTCCTTTTAATCCATAAAACCCTGCAAAATATTTTACGTTTTCTATTGCTGGCATTGTTTCAAATATAGCAAGTTTTTGTGGTACAATCCCTAAACTTTTTTTGTAATCTTTTTGATTTTTTGAAATATCTTTCCCATTAAATTTAATCTCACCTGAGTTTTTATTAAGTGCTGTTGATAGCATATTTATAGTTGTACTTTTCCCTGCTCCATTTGGCCCTAAGAAACCAAGTATCTCACCTTTTTCTATCTTAAAACTAAGCCCCTTAACAACTTCCTTTTCTCCATAACTTTTCTTTAAATTTTTAACTTCTAAAATATTCATAAATTCTCGTCCCCTTAAATTTTTCTTAATCAACTCTATATCTATACTTTAAAGGCAGGTCTAACTCCTAGGTCAATACTTTTTTTGAAAATTTTTTAAAAAGTCTATAAAAATGAAAATAGCTACCCTACAACACCAAGTTCTGGCATTATAAGATAGCTATTTTACTACTTATATATTTTTATTCTACTTGTAGAATTTCTTTAAAACTGACCTTATGTTCTTTTATATAGCTATTTCGATAGAAAGCTATTGCAAGTTGCCCGAGCATTAGTATCCAAATAATCGGTTCACATATCATAACTCCAAAATAACCAAGCTTTGGAATAATCATAAATACAAATAATATTTTTACTACAAACTCTATAACACTAGAGAATAAAGGTAATACCTTCTCTCCTATTCCTTGTAGTCCATTTCTATAATTTAAAAGAATACCAAGTACTGCATAAAAAGCTCCATTAATTATCATATACTGTGAGCCAATTTTTATTAGATTTGCATCAGCAGACCCTGAAATAACTCTCATTAAAGTTGGTGCAAAAATAACTAAAACAATTGTAACAACAAATCCTAATCCAACCTCTGCTACGTTAGTTAAGAATATAGCTTTTCTAATTCTTTTACCTTGATTTGCCCCCTTATTCTGAGATACAAAAGTTGCAAGACTCATTGATAGGGCTATAATTGGCATCATTGTAAATGCACCTATCTTACGCGCTGCTGTATGTCCTGCTATTATTAAATGTCCAAAACCATTAATACTTGTTTGAAGTATTACAGTTCCAACAGAGACTATAAGTAACATTATCCCCATTGATAAGCCTTGTCCTAGCAAATCTTTATATAAGACCTTATCAAACACAAAATGCTCTTTTTTAGGTATTAACACATCTGTTTTCCTCAGAATATATAATATACATAAGATTCCTGATATACCTTGTGCTACTACTGTTGCAAATGCTGCCCCTCTTAATCCCATATCAAAACCTGTTATAAATACTATATCTAATATTATATTTATAACTGATGAGATTATAAGGAATATAAGTGGCATAAGACTATTTCCTATTGACCTTAAAAGACCTGCTGCAAGGTTATATAAGAACATAACACCAACTGACATTGATATTACATATATATATGAATATGACTCATTTATAATATCTACTGGTGTATTTACAAGTTCTAATAATGGATATAAGAAAACTTGTCCAATTATCATCATCACAACAGTAAGCCCAACACCTATAACAAGTGATGCTGCAACTGATTTTTTTACAAGTTTTTTATTATCAGACCCATAAGCCCTAGAAGTAACTATACTAAGACCATTACCTACTCCTAATGCAAACCCAACTAAAAGTTCATAAATTGCTCCACTAGAGCCTATTGCTGCAAGAGAGGTTTCTCCTAAATAATGACCAACTATCATTATATCTATTGTATTGTATAATTGCTGAAATAAACTAGATATTAAAATCGGAATTGCAAATATAACGAGTGTCTTTAGAATTTTCCCCTTTAGCATATCTACATTTGTACTAAACACTACATATTCCCCTCCTTAAATTCATTAACTTTTCACCTTATCTCAAATATTTTACTAAAGTAGTTTACAAAAAGATATATACTACTACATCTTTCTAGAATTTTTACATTATATCTAAACTTTGTATTAATAATTTTATTTTAACGGAACATACATTTCTATATATAGCATGGGTATATTGTTTTCATATGCACTAAGTGACATCTTTAAAAAAACTATTCCCATATGTTTTTCATTTAATAAATCTATATTTCTAAGACATTCTTTGTGTTGCTTTAACATCTCAGCATTACCTTCCTCTTCATTATCAACAGCTCTAATTTTAATTATTGTATATGCACACTTTTTATATTCTAAAACTTTTCCTTTAAGTTCCCCTTCCCTTGCCCCTATCTTTCTGATGATTAAATGCTTACTTTCTAAAAGTTCCTCATTAGCAAAATTAATTTCCTGCATAAAAGCCCCTAGAGTAAGTGGTTTTTTCTCCATACCAAGCTTTTCTCTAGCCTCTTTATTCATAACAAAAATCTTTTCTAGATTATCCTCATACCCTGAAAGTTCTTCTAAAACTTCATATTTTTCCATCTCTTTAATAGTGTATTTATTAAGATTCGCTTTTATCTTCTTTAAATTTTTTTTAAGGTCTTTTATTTTACTTAAAACAAGTTTTTTTCTCTGTATTTCTTCCTTTAGTTTTGCTTCTTGCCTATTTAAGATTTCATCTATTTCACCAAACTCTTCATTTTTCTTTAGGCTCTGAAGTGTTTTAATATCAATATCAACATCTCTATAAAAATTAACTAAAAATAAACTGTGAATATCAATCATATCGTATTTTCTATAACCATTTTCACTATCTTTACTTGGACTAACAAGTCCTTTTTCCTCATAAAACTTTAACGTATCTCTTGAAAGCCCTAAAAACTCTGCTGTTTCACCTATACTATACAAATTATTCCACCTCGTTAAATATATTTTGCCTTTAGGTATATATTTCGACATGCTCTTATAAAACCCCTCTTTTTAAATATAAAATCATCCGTTTACCTTAAGTAAATTTATATACTCACTTTTGTATAAAGCTTGAATATAATATAGCTAAACAGAAGATATTAATGATGAGGTGATTAATATTAAAACTTACTTAATTGAAATAATAATTACTACAAGCATTTTATCAATCTCATTATTTACAATAGTACGATTTGTTACCAAAGCATTTAAATAAAGAATTTCAAATAAGACCACAAGAATTATCGTTCTTGTGGTCTTGCTTATCTATTAACTTTTTCATATCTTAGCTTATATCTATTGTCCAAAATCTTTTTGTTCTACCCCTACATGAACACTTTCCATAGTTTCTTTCCAAATCTGAGCTGGCACACCACCACCTATGTTTTGTGGCTTTGGAGCATCTTCCCCAACCCATACTGCCATAGTATAATAAGGCGTTGCTCCTATAAACCATGAATCTACATTTCTATCAGTTGTTCCTGTTTTTCCAATTTGATATTTATAATTGTTCATTTTTGCATTTTTACCTGTTCCATGAGGTTTATTCATAACACCTTTTAAAGTATCAATCATTAAATTAGCCGCCTCTGGATTGTATACCTGAGTAGTTTTATACTTATTTTCATATACTATTTCATCAGCATTTTGTCTTTTAATTTTTGTCACATTTGTAGGTTCTTTAAAACTCCCACTATTTGCAATAGCTGCATAAGCTGATGCCATTTCAGTCGTTGTAGCTCCTCTTGACATCCCACCAAGTGCTAAAGGTGGATATTGATCCTTTGTAGAAAGTGAACTAAACTGCATCTGTGCTAAATATTCTAATGCATTTTCTTCACCTATTTCTGTTATAAGTCTCCAAGGAATTGTATTAATTGATATTTCTGTTGCATAACGAAGTGACACATCTCCTTTGTATCCTTTATACCAGTTACTCGGACCTCCTGGTATTGCTCTATCTTTAACAATGGACTCAGGGTAATACCCTCGTTCAAAAGCAGGTGTATAAACCAAAATAGGCTTTGATGTAGACCCTATTTGTCTTGCACCTATACTTGCTCTATTAAAAGTATTTCCATTCTCGCCTCTACCACCAATAATACCAACAACCTCACCTGTTGAATTATCTATCAAAGTCGCTGATGCTTGCTTTGAATAAATTCCATTTTCAGCTGTTTGTCTATACGGAGCCATATGATCATTTAAAATAGTCTGCATATTTTCTTGCATCTGTGAATCAATACAAGTTTGTATTTCATATCCACCAAATATTAACTTTTCATAATTTTCTGCATATACCTTGTTATAAAAGCTTCTATATGACTCTTCTTCCTCTATATCCTTAAAAGTATACTTAAACTCAAATCCATTATATTCCATGAATTTTTCTGTTGCCTCTTTAATAGCAAAACTTATAGCATAATCGCTTATTGTATTGTCATAAGTAACCTCTGAGACATTAAGTTCAACACCCTTTTCTAATTCTTCATGCAATTGAGCCTCTGTTATATAGCTATTATCAAACATATAATTTAAAACTATATTTTTTCTTTTAATTGCATTTTTTGGATTTTGAATCGGATCATAAAAAGTTGGATTATTAGTTACCCCTGTAAGCACTGCTATTTGAGAAAGAGATAAATCCATTGTACTCTTTTGATAATAGTACTTTGATGCGCTCTCTATTCCATAACATCCATATCCAAAATATATATTATTAAGATAAAACTCCATTATCTTATCCTTACTATATATTTTTTCAAGTTCTCTAGCTAGAACCATCTCCTCAAGTTTTCTCCATATTACTTGGTCCTGAGTTAAGAATACGTTTTTTACCACTTGTTGAGTAATAGTACTTCCACCTTGAATATCTCCACCTTGTAGCATCTTTGCCCCAGCTCTTGTTAAGGCTTTAAAATCAATACCATTATGCTCATAAAACCTCTTATCTTCTATCGAAATAAAAGCTTTTACGACCTCTGGATTAATCTGCTCATACTCTTTATACTCATATTCTGCTGTCTTATGTTCAAAAATAACCTTTCCATTTTTATCTAGAACAACTGTGTTATACCTATCATTAAATTTAGAATCCTCAATTGAACTTGCTTTTTCAAAACCATTTGCTATTGTCAATTCTATTTTTTCTTTATTTTCTAAACATATAGCACCAACTATTGCAACAACTGCTGTCATCACTGTCAAAAATATCATTAAACTAGATAGTATAAAACTCTTTAAAAATTTTATGATACTTTTAAATACTGTATGTTTTTGTTTTCTCTTTTTTCTCACAACTGTCCTCCGTCTTATATAAGTTTCTATCAAATTATTTATATGAGTAACTTTATTTCTCTGTATCTTCTCATATTAATTTTATTATTTATTTTTATACTTTATTCTACTTTTAAATTTTGTAATAAATTATTACTAAATATATATCACTAATTGTAATTTATATATCTATTTCTCCCCCTGTCGTCACTTGCTATTCTTTAATGAATATATTTTAGTAATCTAAACTTTTGTTTTTATAAAATTCTTATATACAAGTCACTATATTATCGAATCATAAAGTAGAAAACTTCAAAATTCTTCTTAAATAATTTAGCTTGCACCAAAAAGTTCAATAACTTTCGTAACTGAACTCCAAAAACTCATGTTATTTCTGATCTATTAATTACTAGTACATGTTTTTTCTCTAAGTTCAGTTTATTTATCAAACTATATAGTTCGCGTCTTAATTCTCCAAACCAGCCTCCACTAATGATAAGTCCATCAATTTCCTCATCTAAAATTTCACTTACAAATTTATCTGCCTTGTAAATCAAACCCGATGAGCTTTTAATTAATTTGTCCTCGTATGAAACTGTGACTATTTCTTTCCCTGCATCTACACTTAAAAGATGTGCTATAAAAGTTACTTCATAGTCTGTTATTCCATCAAATAAAAAAATTGCTATTTTACCTTCTAAATCTTCAAGCCCCTTACTCATAGTAAATTCCCCACTCTCATTTTTTCATTAATATACTTATTCGACTTTAAATAACTTAATCCCTTTAAAAAGAATTAATAGTAATATAAATCAGATTATAAATACAGTCCTGAAGAATTTTAAAATCAGAAAAAAAACTTCCCTTATATATCTTTAGGAAGCTTTTCACCCTTAGTTACAACTCTATGAATTATCCTTTAATTCAACATTAAAACGTCTTAAATTACTTGCAGACAACACCTAGAATCTTATCTTTCTTCCATAGTCCCCTCTGACCAATCACCTTCTTCTATACTCGCCTCTAGCTCAAGATTAGCCTTTTTTTTACCAACAATTTTAATTCTATTTTTCCCTTTTTTTAAGAATAATTTTTTTGTTTGCTTTGCTAATATAGTATCACTTATATCACTATGTGCTATTAGTCTTATATTACCTAGAGCATCTATAAATACAAGTTTTGCATTACCACTATCTACTCTAAAAAAATATTCTAAATCTAGTTCCATATCTTCTTTTGCATCATATGTCCAAATAGTATCCATCCCTTCAATTTCTAAAATTCTAGTATACTCTTTTCCATCTATAATTGTTTCATCCCTATTTATATTATAAGAATCGCATTCTTGTGCAATTTTAATCTCATCTGAAAAAATTGATTCCATCTCATTTCCACAACCAATCATTCCTAAAATAAATGTTACCCCTAGCATTAATATAATTTTCTTCATGTAAATCCCCCATTTCCTACTATCATATAATACTTATATTCTACAAAAAAACTTAAATACCTCTTAAATACAAAAATCCTACTACTGTAACTTTTATATTTAAATATAAAAAAGCCACTAAATTACTTTAGTGACTCTTTTCTCTTAGCTTTATCTATTTCTTGATGCAGTTTTAATATTCATTACAATAAACCAAATTATAAGTAGCAATCCTAACATATTTCCAGCAATCATAATAATTGAAATGTCCATATAACCATTAAGTAATATCGGTACAAAAAGTGCAATTATTGCATATAGTGGAAATATTGTTTCTGTTATTGATAAACTTAGTTTTTTCTTTATTGCCATATTTATTACCAGTGTAACGATAAGCACTGGTACAATAAATATTGGAATGACTAAAAACTTTTCAAGTTCTGCTCCTCCAAGACCTAAAAACCCATAATATGTTGTATATGTATATGCCCCTAACACTATTGCTAGAAAAATGAATATTCTATTTATAAAATAAAGTAATTTCATTTTACACCCTCTCTTTTTTAATCTTTATGTTACTATTTTAATATATAAATATGTTGGCATCGTGAACTTGTTAAATTAATGTTCATTTTTACTCATAGACTATTATTTAACAGCAATTGTTTCTATGTTCCTTGCAAGCTATGCTAGCATTCTTATTATCAATGAAGATACTGTAAAAGTTTATTTTTCAAAAAAAGTTGAAATTAAAAACATTAATAAAATTGAGATTAAAGAAAATAGCAAAGGTAGAAAATTTTTAGTTATTTATACTTCTAAATATGATACTATATCTATTAGAGGAAATTGTAAGGAGAATTTGATGTCTCTTTATTCTCACCTAAATAATGTTAAGGCATTATCTCACTAAGGAGGAATTCAACTTGAATTTTAAAAACAAAAGATTTGTAGCTAACATAATTAGTTTTGCAATATTTATAGTACTTATCATAGTAATTTATTCAGTGTTCGGAAATGAAAACAAATACTTAAATAATATGTTTTATACAATCCCCGGGGTTATCATCTATGGTATTATATCTAACGTTTTAATTAACAAATTTGCTGGTCCTGCACCAAATAATAGATCTAAATAGTAAAAAGCTATCGATTTTTTCGATAGCTTTTCTTTATCTTACATTCTTATTTATACAATACACAAACTCTTCAAAATCACTTAAATGCTTTTCTATTATCATTTCAACTATCTTTAAGTTAACTTTTTGATAATCATGAACTGCTATATTTCTCAATCCAACCATTGGTTTCATCTTACTTGCAAGACTTTTATCAATTATCCCATTACTCTCCAATACCTCAAAAGCATCTCTGCTAGTTTGTGGTACACCTAGCCTTTTATCTGAAACTATATGCATAGCTAAATCAATCGAACATTCACATGCTCTTTGAATATTTAAAATAATTGAATCTTGTTTTGTATAATCCTCTAAATTTCCTGGCTTACCATCATACACTTCCCTTATTCTTTTAACACCTCTTTCAATACTGGCTATTTTATTATATATAATATCATTTACCATAAACAGTCCCACTTTCTTTAATTCTATCTAATATCACTTTACGTTCTTCATTAAGAAGGGCGTATTCTTTAAGTGCTCTCATTTCAAAATATCCCCTTTTAACTTCATCATTGCAATAAATAACTTTTCCTGTGCCAACAACCTGAGCTATAAAAACGGTTGATGCTTTTTTTAAGTCTATTAAATCTACTTCTCTTTTAACTGCATCTGCTATTTCTTGTCCTTTCATAAAGCATTCATATTCATTTATCTCTTTATCACAAAGAAAGGCTATATCAATATCACTGTCTTCTCTTACTTCATTTCTTGCAAAAGATCCAAAAATATATATTATACTTACATTGAAATCAGATAAAATATCTGTCTAGTTCCATATTTTTTTATAATCTATTATGTACCAATCCTCCATAATAGATTATAATTAAAACTTGAGTCTATAAAGAATTGGAGATTAATTATATGAATAATGAAATAAATATTTTAAAAACTACAAACTATGATAACTTTAAGTGTACTGCTGATAAATGCAAGTTTACTTGTTGCAGTGGTTGGGATGTTAGCATAGATGATGCTACATATGAAAAATGGAAAAATGATACTACTTCTAGTTATATTTTAGATAACATAACATTTAGAGATTCTGATGATGAATCAGGATATTTTGTAAATAAGGAAACTTCTACGCCTTGTCCATTCCTAGATGCTAAAGGTTTATGTGAAATTGTGAAATCTCATGGCGAGGACCATTTATCTAAGACATGTCATAGCTTCCCAAGAGTAGAAAATACTTTTGATGATACTTCAGAACTTACTCTTTCTTGTGCTTGTCCTGAAGTTGTAGAAATACTAGCAAGTATGAATGATAAGGTAAAGTTAATTTCAGAAAGCAATACTTCTTTAGATAGTGAGTTATTAGAGTTACAAGTAAGAAAAACTTTAGTTGATACTATAAGTAATGATCAGCTTACATTAGAATATAAATTAATGATTGCATATGAAATGTTATTAAAACTTTTAGATATGGAAGAACTAACAGAAGATACTATCTCTAAAGTTTTAAATCAATATAATGATGCTTCTTATATTAAAGATGTAGCGTCTGACTATAAGGCAACAAAGTTTAATATTGCTGATTCAATTGAAGAGTTTAACTCATTCTTCCTTGATATAACTGAAAATTATAAAGAAGTTGCAGGATTAAAAGCTACTTTAACTGATATTGTAAACTTTGCACAAGGGGCTGATATAGATGTGCTTTCTGGAAACTGGACTGAATTTAAAGATGCTTTTAAAGAACATAATACACTTCTTGAAAATTGTGTTATTTCAAAAGTTTTAAGCAACTGTGTAAGTGATGATATTGAAGATATGACTAATGCTATGCAAATGATTATTTTAGATTACTTACTTGCTAGATATGCTATATTCCTAAAATACTCTATGAATAAAGATAACTCAATTGACATTGTTGATGTTAAGGATTATATAGTTGTATTCTCAAGAATTATAGGTAACAACATTGATGCTGTTGCAGAATTTCTTGAAGAGTCATTTGATGATTATATCTTAGAGCTTGGTTACTTAAGCTTTATATCTTTATACTAATTTTTTATATTTTAAAAGCACAGAATTGATTTTTTCAACGCTGTGCTTTAATACTTAAAATCTATATTTCTTTTTTGTATTTATAATGAATTAAATCTAATCCATTGAATCCCTCTTTTTCAATGTGAGTTTCCTTAAATCCTAGTTTAGTCAAAATCTTTTTACTTGCAATATTAACAACAACCGCTGTTGCAATTACTGTCGCATTTGAATATTCTTTAAAAATATAATTTAACATAGCGTTTGCCATTTCTGATGTATATCCTTTCCACCAATATTCCTTTGCAATCTGATAATAAAACCCAAACTCAAAGCTTTCTTTATCTATAATAGGAAATCCTATAAGTCCTATCGCTTTATCACCTTTTAAAACAACAAAATTATTAGGATATTCCCAATCAGTTTTTTCATTTACAAGAAAATTCATTGTATCTTCACACTGTGAAATTTCAGTCATTAATTTAATATTAGTGTATTTTATAACCTCATAATCACTCCAAATTTCAAATATATTCGAAGCGTAACATATATCAATTGGTACAAGCCTTAATCGTTCTGTATAAATCATATCAATAACCTCCCTTACTCAAATAATTTAAAATACTAATTTCTAATTTTAATTATTACAGTAGTCCCTATCCCTTTATCACTAATCATTTCAATATTTCCATTATGCATCTCCACAATATACTTAGCTATTGATAGCCCTAATCCTGAACCTTGTATATTTTGATTTCTATGTTTCTCACTTCTATAAAACTTATTAAAAACTAAAGAAACCTCTTCTGTTGCAATTCCAATCCCATTATCTTTTATATTTATCTCTATACCCTCATGTATTTTATTAAACTTTATATTTATAATCCCATTATTACTTGTATACTTAATTGCATTACTAATTATGTTATTTATAGCTTGTCCAATTTTATCTTTGTCCATATTCAACAACATATTGGGTATCTCTCCATCAAACTCAAAACTTCTACCACTTGATACTATATCAATAGAAATCTCTTCTAATAATTCTAAAAAGAACTCTTCCGTATAAATCTCTTTTTTATTTATACTCATTTGATTTATCTCTGCCTTAGATAATTCTAAAATATCATCTAAAAGTTTTGCTAAAACTCTAGATTTTTTTAGTATTATTCCTGCATATCGCTTAATATCTTTCTCTTCCTTAACCACACCATCTAATATTCCCTCACAATATCCTGTAATATTGGCTATTGGAGTTTTTAAATCATGTGATATACAAGCCAAAAGTTCTTTTTCTGCAATTTTCAATGCTTTTTCTTTTTCACTAGCGTTCACTAAATTATCTCTCATACTTTCAAAATCATGTGAAAACTCGCCTATTTCTCCATAATAATCATAACTAATTTTTTCTGAATAATTTCCTTTTAAAATCTCTTTTGCCGATTTATGCATCTTATCTATCGGCTCTAGTACATCATTTTTTACAAGTTTATAAATTTTATAAACAATACAAATAATTCCCATGAAAATCAATATTGCCATAATATTATAGCTACGTTTATAATTTATATCATTTCTAATTTCCAAAATATCTTCCTTAGGTATACTAAATATAACTATGTTTTCAATAGTACCTTCAACAATAAGTGGTGTTGAATATCTAATTAGCCCCTCACTTGCTATCTCTTCCCAAGTTCCAAGTAGAAGATTATTTGCAAAAATCTTCTCTTCTAAATTTTTTTCTGTTGATTTTATCACAGTTCCATCCAATGAAATTATTGTATATTTATATGTTTCCTCTATATTTTCACCATTATTTAAAATATCATTTAATTGATTTGATACAAGTACTCTACAACTATTTGTTATATCGTTAAAATACTCTTCTTGGCTTATTAAGCTGACACTACCGCCAAATAATAATACTAGAACTACTAATATTAATAAAAGTTTCAATAAACTTTTTTTTATATAATTATTCATTATAATATTCCCACTTATATCCTACTCCCCATACAGTTTTTATTGAATTTTTACCTACACTTCCAAGCTTACTTCTTAGCCTTTTTACATAAACTGCAATAGTATTTTCATCCATAAACTCACTTTGTCCCCAAACCCCTTCATATAACTGATCTTTAGTAAGAACTAATCCTGAATTTTTCACTAAAAAATCTAATAACTGAAACTCCTTTGTAGTCAAATCTATTTCTATCTCATTTAAAAGCACCTTATAACTTTTAGAATATATTTTCAACTCACCATAGTCTATTATTTCTTCTTGTTCTACCTTTATTGTAGTAGTTCCCATCCTTCTAAGATGTGCTTTAATTCTTGCAAGAAGTTCCATTGGCGAAAACGGTTTTGTCATATAATCATCAGCCCCTATACCAAAGGATAATATTTTATCCATTTCTTCTGATTTAGCTGATAACATTATTATAGGTACATTGGAAAACTCTCTTATTTTTCTACATACTGTTATTCCATCAAGTTGTGGCAGCATTATATCGAGTATAACTAATGATATTTCTTGACTTTTTGCCATATCTAAACCTTTAATCCCAGTATCTGCAATAATCCCCACATAATTCTCTATTCTCAAATAATCTATTATGAGATTCGCTAAATCATTATCATCTTCAACTATTAATATTTTCTCCATCTTAAAAATTCCCCCTAAAAACTAAGCTCAGTAAAAATATTTTTACCGAGCTTGCTTATCTATATTTTAAATTATATTTATTATTTTTACAATATTTACCACGATTTTTCCTCTAGAAACTTTTGTAATTTATCTTTTCTCTCTTTGATATTTCCCTCACTATATTTACCAAGGTTAATCTCACCATCTATTCTTCCATCCTTGATATAAAGCACTCTATTTGCTCTAAGTGCTGATTTAATATCATGCGTAACCATCACTATTGACTGTCCCTTATTGTTTATATCACTTAAAATATCTAATACCATCTTACCAGTCGAAGAATTTAACGCCCCCGTTGGCTCATCTCCAAATATTACTTTCGGCTCATTTATTATAGCCCTAGCTATTGCAACTCTTTGCTGCATTCCACCTGAAATTTCTGATGGATACTTTTCCCTATGCTCATATAAATCTAACTCTTTTAATAGGCTTTGTGCTCTATCTAAAACTTCTTTTTTATCTTTTTTTTCATAAATAGCTGCATAGGTAATATTTTCATAGACTGTTAAATCGGGTAGTAAATTAATTCCTTGGAATATAAAACTCACATCTTCACTTCTCACCTTAGCTGCCTCTTTTTCATTCATATTTGCAATATCTTTCCCAAGCAATTTAACCTTTCCTGAAGTTGGATTATCCATTGTGCTAAGTGAATATAGCAATGTTGACTTTCCAGAACCTGAACTTCCCATAATAACTGTAAAATCACCCTTATATATTTCTAAATTTAAATTTTTTATAATATGAACACCTGTCTTTCCTATTATAAATGACTTGCATAAATCCTCTGTTTTGATTAAAATCTCTTTCACTATAAACGCCCCTTACTCACTTATTAATTCTACTGTTGAAATTTTGTTTATTGACCTATTGCATATGTGCATTGTAATAATTATTAAAATAAATATTACTGCCACAAGCAATGCTATATTTGATATGCTAATTCCAAGTACATCAAACCCTAATGCTACCTTTATTAATTCTTTTGAAGTAAGCAACATAATTCCAGTTCCAATTATGCCCCCTAAAGTTGCCAAAACCATTATTCTATAATCACTTCGTCTTTTTATATAGCTTGAAGTAAATCCTAATCCTTTCATTATTCCATAGTTTTTTCTATTATCTAAGTTATTAACTAATAATATATTTACTATATTAAATATTCCAAAAACTAAAACCCCGACTAAAAATACTACTGAAATTGGAACTGATGTATCAACCACTTGAGATGCCGCATCAGTAAGTGGTGCATAAACTTTATCCACTACAACATCTTTAAACCTAGTATCTATATCTTTTTTTATCGCTTCATAATCATCTATATCTTTTAACTTTACAAAAGCAACATTCCCTACTGAATCTTCTATTACATCTGTGGTTAACCTAACAGTTTGACTATTGTTCATCATTGATGCAAAACTTCCTACAACTAAAAACTCTTTACTTTTACCATTCACTTTTAATTCTATATAATCTCCAATTTTCAGTTTAGTATCTCTCATAACACTAATGCTAAGTGATACTTCCTTATTATTTCTTGGATTTCGACCCTTTGATATAGAAAAATCCTCTTCATTAAATTCATTGTATAACGTTGCTAAAGGGATACCACCATTCATTTTATACTTTTTATTATCTATCCCTATTTCATTTCCTAGTTCAGTCTCCCATATATAATAATTTTCTACTCTACTATCATTTTCTAATTTACTTTTAATATCTTCCATTGAATTATTAATATTATTTGTTGTTATAACTAACTCTGCATTTGCAGTCCCAAATATTTTATAAAAATACTTATCTAAATTAACCATTGTACTAGCTATATTTAAAAATAGTGTAGACATATAAAATACTAAAATAAACACAATCAAAATTATAATATTATTTTTCTTATATTTGAAAATATCATTAATTGCCATAGCAAAACTTGAACTATTATTTTTTATTAAAGACTTCTTAATTTTTTTCTTTGATGAAGTTACACCGATATTTATTGCTTCAACTGGCTTTATTTTATTAATCTCTCTTAAAACTAGATAAACATTAAAATATATTACCAAATTAAAAATCAAAACAATTCCAAGTTCTGCAACTAGTGCTATGCCATCAAAATTATATTCTCCTAAATACTTAAACACTTCTCTACAAATATAATTTATCATTGGAATAGAAATCAAAATCCCTATAAAAGATGAAATAATTGATACTAATAAATATCCTCTCAAATAAATCCCTCTTATCTTCTTAGAAGAATATCCCATAGACTTATAAATACCAATAGACTTATACTCTTTTAGAATATTATTTTTAATATTAGACCTTAATATTAGAATTACTGCTATTATCAGTAAAATTGCTGCCATAAGACTTAATCCACCAATCATACTACCTGCCATCATAGCGACCATAACATAGAGATCTTTATCAATAACCATGCCTCCTATCGGCTCATTAATATCCTCAACTAAACTTTGTGCTAAAAGACTTGAATCTCCCTTGCAATTCATGCTTATGATATATGCTTTTGCTAAATTGCTTAAATTCAACATCTCAGACTCATTCACATAAATATATAAAATCCCCATTGCAGCAGCTGGTTGATTAGAATCCTTAACTATCCCTGATACTGTATACTCAAAAGTATCTCCTACACTATCACTTACTTCAATTTTATCTCCTATTTTAATTCCTTCTAAATCGGCTATTACTGATGCAATCCAGACTTCACCTTTTTGGGGTTTCTTTTGTGACTTATCCCCCTCAATTATTTCAACCTTGTTACTAAGCTCATCTATACCTTTCATAGGTACAATATAGCTCATCATCATTTCATTTATCTTTTCATCCATCTTCAAATTAGTAGAAACTGAAAATACATCTTGTGTCTTATAATTTCTAACTTCATTTCCTTGCTCTGTATACCACTCATGACTTTTATCTAATACAGATTTATTAGTCGTTATAAGATTAATATCTGGAGTATCATCCCCCGCATAATAACGCTCTGCAAAAGTCTTTGAAACTATTGTAACTACTATGCTTACACATATTAAAGCAATTGCTACTGTGAAGATAATCCCTAAAAGACCATATTGCATTTTTTTCTTCTTTAACTTAGCTAACCACATTTTAGTTTTGCCCCCTATAATTTATATTTTTCAAACTTGCTTTTCTATCTTTACTATACTTCTAATTATAAAAAGTAAATCTTTAAGAACTATGGTCTAAATCTTAATGAATTCTTACAAATTTTTTCAAATATATATAATTATAAATATTTTTTAGGAGGTTTATATTATGGATATTTTTATAGAATTTATAACTAGCATAAAAGATATTTTACTAATATTGTTAGGATGGTTTCTTTCTTTTCTTACAAATTTAATTATTGATAAAAGAAATACTACTCGCTTGATAAAGAATAAAAAAACAGAAAATATAAAAACTTATATATATTTAAATAAAACTTTATTTCTTAGCAGCCTAAAAGCTGAATATAATTTTGATGATATAGACTTTGGTGAACTAAGAACAGAGCTCCTAAATAACGCTTGGACTATGTATTTACTAGAGCCCTCTGACAAGCAACTTATTCAAGAAATTTTAGATATTTTCGCTCTAAAAGGAGATAGATTTAAAGAAAAAAACATAATATTAAAAGAGAAGTTAAAAGTACTATCTGAACGTTTTATAATGGTAAATAATGAATAGGAGAGTGAACAATGTTGACTAATATTGGCATCTCTAATAAAAAAATATATAAAATTTTAGATAAATATATTGATGTATGTGCAGATATTAAAGAACTTAGCTCTTTTGAAAACTTAGTTATTACTATTAAATTAACAGATGATATTATAAAAGATTTAGAAGATAATAATTACTTCAAAGATCATGAAATTTTAAAATCTATTGTCTATAATAAAAAAACTATTATGACAAATATTCTAACTAACCTTGAAGGGGAAACTTCTAGTGTTTCTGACACTATCCTATTTTATAATTCTTTTAATAGTATTGTTCATAAAAAAAATTACCTAAGGGAGATTATAAATCATGATAATTGCTAATTATGCTCCTAGTGAGTTATATCTATCAAGTCATTTTGTTAATATAAAATCTGAAATTTCAAAACTTTATGGCACGTTTGATAATTGTGATTCAACAGAATTGGTTTTGAGTTTTAAAGATTTCACTATTACCTTAGATGATATCTTTCAACTCTCAATTTACTATACCAATGAAGTCAGTCCCCTTCCTATACTTCACAATATTGAAAGTATCATAAAAAAGTATTTAAAAAATTTTCACTTCAAGCCTTTAAATTGAACTGTTACATTATTCTTTAATTTGATAGTATTCTAAAAGAAACTTCTCATTGATATCCACAAAAAGCCCTATTCTACTAATAAGAATAGGACTTTTTTATATTTTGAAGTATTTTTTAACTTTTATAAATTTTTAGTATTTCTCTATGCATTTAATTTTCTTTGTTTTTCCTTGCTCATTACCAATCTTAAGAGATTTACCACCAAAGTGTTTTTCCATATATTCATCATCAACAATACTTGTTCCAACTGCTGGTAATAATTTTTCTAACTCTTCTACCTTACTAGCTATAAAATCTGCATCTTTATTATTGCTAACTATATTATAAAGAATTGCAAATACTGCTCCTGATTGTACATGCTTTGTTAAGTCATTTTCATTTATTTCAAGTTCTGTTCTGATATTTTTGTATATACGATTTAACTCATATATTGCTATATCATTTCTTATAGCCTTAGATAAACTATCATGAGGATGTCTATAAGAGTTAGACATAGGTGCATATGTATTCATTAAATTTATGTATCTATCAATATCAGGTATTACTACAGCTAATTTATTTCTTCTTCTAACTATATCAATAACATTAGAACTTCTAAACATCATAGCAAAGTAATCTCTAACCATTTTATCGTATTCTACTTCTCCCATAAATTCTAATAGATTTCTTTCAAGTCCTTTAAGATTATCACAAAGTGCCGTTCTTTTTGTTTTTGGAATTTCACACTCAACGCAGTCAAATATAACCACATCTCGCATTCTAAGACGACTCATTTTTAAATGCTTAGTAAGTGCTGCCTCCGACTTGAATTTTTGTGTTGTTGCCTTATCAGTAAAAGTTTCTTCTACGAAATATAGCTCTCCATCAATTGTCCCTACTTTTTCTCCTGTAAAAACTCCTTGCTTAAACTTTAACTTAGATAATCTAATATATTCCTCTGTTGTTTCAAATCTTCTTTTTAACATATGTAATCATTTCCCTTCTTTATATATAAAATGTTCTAATATACCTAACTGTATTTATAATATATCTTATTATAAGGCATATTATTTATAAAGGGAAATAACCTTCATAAAAATCTATTTACTCAAAACTATTCTCATATATATCTATAAATGAAGAAATAAACTTCGCCTGCTCTTTCTCCTCTTGTGTACCACTATTAACTTGCCACCCATAAGTTCCATATGACTTATAATTAAGTTTATTCAAAAGAGCTATTATAATACAAAATTACTTTTGCATCATAATAGCCCACTTGCTATTTTCTAAAGATTATTCTTTTCTATTGTTTTCTTATAATAATTTGTATGTGTATAAATTTCTTCTTTTAACGGGTTCTTTTTATATTTCTTCATTGTATAAAGCATATAAGCAAATACTCCTATATTAAATATAAGTGATGCTATGCTTAGTCCCATCCACATAGACTGTTTAAATACAGGAACTATTTGGAATAGCTCATTTTGTTGGAAGTCGAACGATAAAGTGAACATTGCATATAATGCTAATATTTGTGCTCTGTGTTGAAGCCAAGCTCCTCTTTTGAATATAAACTCTGCAATTAATGCTGCTAATAATATAGCTACTCCTGCATACATTGCTCTTGTTGAAACACAGTTATAAACATATGCCATATTCCAGATTGTATACCCCATTATATATATCCATGTCATATCTGCCCATATCATATCTTTTGATTTATCATTAGATACTCTAATTTTCATAAACCCTGTTAGTGTTATAATACATAAAACTCCTGCTATTGCATTCATTATGTTCCATGGTCCACCTAAAACTACAAGATTTGCTGAATCTACTGTAATTTCTTTATACTGCATAAATACTTCAATTTCTTTATAAACAGCCTCTAAAATATTTATAGCAAGAATTGCTAACGGAAATATAATTGCAAACTTGTTTTGTCCAAGCTTTGTAAATCTTATAAGCATAAATCCATAAATACCAAGTAAGGCTGATATTACTTTAACCCAACCAAACCATGTTTTTGATGATGGAGCATCTAATACTCCTGTAAATATTAATATTGCAAGTGTTACTGGTAACACACAGTATGCTACTATTGATAACACTTTTGACCTTCTCGTAGCTTCATTAATTGCTAGGCATATAGCTATAAATGCTATAACTGCTAGTATACTTCCTATTGTATAATTTTCAAAAAATATTCCCATTTAAAATACCCCTCTATATCTTAATAAGCTATTATTTCTTTTATATTAAACTCTTGTCCTGATATTAAATCATAATTTTCATTACCACATCTTGGACATACTTTTCTATGTTTTATAACTTCATAAATTTCACCACATTCTTTGCATTTCCCTTCTGCTGGTAAAACTATGATTTCAAGTTTTGTATCTTCATACTCTGTTTCATCAACTGCTACTGGATAACACTCTTCAATAAATCTTGGTATTGCCTGAGATAACTGACCAACCTCAAGTACAATTTTATCTACTTTTGTTATATTATTTTCTATGGCAAATCTATCTACAATTTTAATAACTTCGTAGACTACTCCTATTTCATGCATATTAAGTCCCCTCATTTCTTTCCTTATGTCTATTAAATATTTAGGTGAAGCATAAACTCCACCTAAATTTGATTTTAATTATCTTGTTGGCTCAAAAGGATTAATCTTATTTACAGTTATTTTTATTTTTCTCTTAATTGTATTTTTGATTACCTCTTTTGGTAACTTTTCAATTTCAAACCCTTTAACATCATGAATTCTCTTAAGTGAAATTGCATCAAATTTACATTTTAATGTACATGCTCCACATCCTACACATAAGTATTCATCTGTCTTAGTAGCTCCACAACCTAAACATCTTGCAGTTTCTTTCTTGATTTGTTCCTCTGTTAATGTTCCTCTTAAATCTTTGAAAGTTGTCTTAGCTTTCTTACCATCAACATGATTTATTTTTTGTCTTGGACTTCCATCAAATCCTTCTATTTGTGCTAAACTTTCCTTATCAAACATCTTATAATCATGATTGTCTCTACCAAATACTAATGATTGACCATTTTGTACAAATCTATGAATTGATATAGCTGCCTCTTTACCTGCTGCAATAGCATCAATAGCAAATCTTGGACCACTTGCAACATCTCCACCTGCAAAGATATCTTCTTTTGAAGTTTGTAAAGTAACTCTGTCTACTTCAATAGTTCCTCTTGGTGCAAGGTTAACTCCTTCATTCTCTAAAAGATTTCCGTAATTGAATGTTTGTCCTACTGATAATAATACATAATCACACTCAACTATTTTCACATCATTTTCATCAAACTTTGGATTAAATCTTCCTGTTTCATCTATTATTGATAAGCAACGTTTAAATTCAACACCAACAACTTTACCATTTTCTCTTACAATCCTTGTTGGTCCCCAAGAGTTATTTACAGTTATATCTTCTTCGATTGCCTCATTAACTTCTTCAATATGAGCTGGCATTTTTTCTAAAGTTTCCAAACAGAATATATCTGTTTTAGTTACCTTATCAAGTCTTCCAGCAGTTCTTGCTACATCAATTGCAACGTTTCCTCCTCCAATAACAATAACCTTGCCTTCTACCTCAGTTTTATCTCCAAGGTTTACTGTTCTAAGAAAATCTACTCCACTTACTACTTCATTTGCATTCTCACCATCTATTCCAAGCGCTCTACCTAAGTGTGCTCCTATTGCTATGTAGAATGCATTAAAGCCTTTATTTCTAAGCTCTTTTATAGTTAAATCTTTACCAATTTCAATACCAGTTTCAAACTTAACTCCCATTTCTCTTAACACATCAATTTCTGCTTCTATAATATCTTTTTCAAGTCTATATGAAGGAATTCCTAGTGTTAACATTCCACCTAATTTCTTTTGCTTTTCATATACAGTTACATCATAACCATCTATCGCTAAATCATAAGCACAAGTTAATCCTGATGGACCTGCTCCTATAATAGCAATTTTTTTATCACTATAATCATGTCTTTTTGTTGGAATAAATCTTGTATCCTTGTGTAAATCTTTCTCTGCAATGAATTTTTTAATATCATCAACAGCAACTGCCTCATCTATATCTCCACGAGTACAATTTTCTTCACATAATCTTGGACAAATACGACCGCATACTGCTGGTAGTGGGTTATGCTTTTTAATTAACTCTAAAGCATCTGTATATTTACCTAAAGATGCAAGTTTTACATACCCTTGAACTGGAATATGAGCTGGACAATTTGTAATACATGGTGCTGTCCCAGTTTCTAAAACATTCTTTCTATTAGTTCTATAATCATTATTCCATTTATCTTCTTTCCATTCTGTGTTTCTTGGTGTAATTTTAGTTATTTTCTCATCAAGAGGCTTAGTTGAACATAATTTTTGTCCTAGTCTTAAAGCATTAGTTGGACATACGTCAACACACTCTCCACAAGCCACGCATTTACTTTCATCTACTACTGACTTATAATTTGATCTTACAATATCATTATTTACATATTGATTTGCAAGTCTCATAGCATAACAGCCACATCCGCAACAATTACAAATTGCATGAGTATGACCTGGCTCATCTAAGTTTGGTATAGAGTGCATTAAACCATTATCTTCTGCTCTTTTGATAATCTCAATAGCCTCATCTCTATCTATTTTACGACCTCTTCCAGTTTTGATATAATACTCAGCAGCATGTCCAAGTTGGATACACATATCTTCTTTTAAGTGTCCACAACCTTCTCCCATCGATTCACGAGAAGTTCTACATGAACAATCTGATACTGAAAATACATCTGATTCGTTTAAGTGTTTTAATAACTCTTCATATGAAGCTCTTCTTGCATTACTCTCAACAGATTTTTGAATTGGAATAACTCTCATAGGTCCACCACCAATAGGCATAACTCCTGCCGCCATAGGTCCTTTTTTGTTTCCAAAATAATAAAACGCTTCTGCTATTTCTGGATGCTTTGCTACCATTTCTTTATTATTAACAATCATCTCTAAGTGACCTGGCACAAATATATCCTGCCAAAACATATCTACTCCATTTATTGTGTTAACAAAAGCAACTCCAACCCAAGCTATATGATCAAGTGCTTCTTTAACTTTTTCATAAGTTTCTCCTGATGCTTTTGCAACATCCTTTGCACTCACTTTTTCACGAAACTTTAAGTGCATTGCAATTTTTGCTTGATACTCATCTAATATAGGTGCTAAAGCATAGTACTCTGGTCCAAATGGAATTGCTGACCTTGCTCCACCAGCTTTTGTTCTTCCTATTTTGTTAGCTAAATCAAGAATTTCTTGTCTATACTCTCTACCATCAATATCTGCCATTGTTAAAGCAAATTTAAATTTATTTACTTCCTTAAATTTTGTTTTCACATCTTTATTTGACATTTTTTATTTTCCCCCTTTAACCTCTTTTCTTAACCAATTTGCCCAAACTTCAACACCTTCACCTGTCTTTGCTGAAATTGGAATTATAATAACATCTTTATTAAGCTTTCTTACTCTCTCTACAAGCAAGTCCATATCAAAATCAAAATGTTCCATAACATCTATTTTATTAACTATTAACACATCAACCTTTCCAAATATTTTAGGATATTTTAAAGGTTTGTCATCTCCCTCTGGAACACTTAGTATAGCTACATTTTTCATAGCTCCTGTATCATACCCAACTGGGCAAATAAGATTCCCTATATTTTCTAAGAATACTAAATCTAAACCGTTTACTTCTAACTGATCAATTCCTTGTTTAGTCATAGTTGCATCTAAGTGACATAACCCACCAGTATGTAGCTGAATAGCCTTAGCTCCTGCTTCCTCAACAGTTTTTGCATCTACATCTGAATCAATATCAGCTTCCATTACTCCAATTTTCATTTCATTTTTTAAAGCTTTAATAGTACTTACAAGTGTTGTTGTCTTTCCACTTCCTGGTGATGACATAATATTAACTAAGAAAACTCCCTTTTCTTTTAGCTCGTCCCTAGTTACTTGTGCAACCTTTGCATTATCTTCATGTAGTCCTTTTTTTATTGTAAAAACTTTAAATTCGTTCATGATACTCCTCCTAAAACCTTAATTTAACTTGATTATAGCAACCTGTTTTTCTTTTAACAATCTATATTTTCCACTTCTTTTTTTCTTATAATTACTTTATCAAAGTGTTTACACCTTTAAACTTTCTCACTTTAGCACTACTTAGCTTATTACGCTATTTTTTAGGCTTATTTATTGTAAACATTAATATAAAGTAAACTTTTCTTTTATTTCATTATTTTTCTTGATAAAAACACTTTAGCATTATAAACTATTTATAGGAATTATTTACTTTTTATAGGAGGTTTTGATTTATGGATAAAGATTTTAAACTAAAGCTCATCTCTGAAGGTATTAATAATGGTGTGAGTTCAACTTGCAAAAAATATAACATCTCAAGAACTTTGTATTATAGATGGTTAGCTAGATATAAATCTAATGGAATAGAAGGTTTAGATAAAATAAAAAAAGATTTTGTTCCTATTAATAAAATTAACACTGAAATAGAGAGTTCTTTGCTTGAACTTATAAAGCAATACCCAACTTACGGCCCTAAATATTTGAAATATACCTTTGATGAACTTGGTCATAATATAAGTGAATCCGCTGTATACAATATTATGAAAAGAAATAACCTTACAAAAAAAGAAAATCGCATTAAGTTTGCTAAAAAGCAAGAAAAACAATTAACTACTACACTCCCAGCATTATCAACACTAAGCAGTGGAGAATGTTGGTTATTTTGGGTAACAGATTATGGTACACATGAAAATATTGGTCGAATTTATGAATACACTTTATATGATTTTAAAAGTAGAATTACTTGTTCAAGGTTATATAATGAAATAAACTTTACTAATTTTGAGGATATATTAACTTCAACTGCTATGCCCATTGCAAAGACACTTAATCTAAAAGTTAATTACTTATGCCTTTTTGAAAACGATAAAATACTTAATCATTCAAAAAGGAGCTTTAACTCTAACATCAACAAAATTATTTCAGATAATGGTTTTGATTTCAAAATATATACTTTACTTGATACTAATGTAGACCTAAACATTATTAATGAGCTTCGACAAAACTATACAGAAGGTTGTCTATCTTTTCTAATACCTTTAATTAATGCTAATTTATCCTTTAGAGAACTTAGATTTAAATTTCAAAGTTATGTTAGAAACTATAATATGATTGCTAAATCTAAAATTGGGGATCAAGAGTTTACACCTGTTGAATACCATAATAAAATAACTGATAACAAAGTTATTTTACCTATATTTGCTTATATAAATAGAGAGTATTAAAAAAAGGAGGAAGAGACATGAGAGTTGCTGTAATTGGTGGTGGATTTAGTGGAATGCTTGCATCATACTTACTTGAGAAAGAAGGCATAGATGTAACTGTTTATGAAAAAGAAGAACGTATTGGTGGGCATTGTAAAACTATTGAAAGCAGAAATGTTTATACAGAGATTGGTACTGTATGCTCTTTCACAGGACAAATCAAAGAATTACTAATTGAATTAAAAGTAGATTACTCTGAGCGTTTTATTTATAGAAACTTTGTTGATGATAACTATAAGCAAGTTGAACATATGCTACGCGAAGATGTTATTTTACTAATGGATGAATTGTCTAAACTTAAAATCATTTTGAAAAAATATGCTTTTTACCTTAATGATATTAATTTTGGATATATTCCTGATGATTTACTTCTTTCACTTAGAGATTTTCTAAAAAAATATGATTTGAAATTTATTTGCCAAGTTGTTAGACCTTATCTTGCTTCCTTTGGTTTTGGAGATATTAGTGATGTGCAAGCTTATTATGTATTTAAAGTCTTTAATGATTCTATTTTAGATACTTTTATTGGTGGTAAAAAGTCATTATTTATTGATAAAGGAACTGAAGAACTTATAAAAAAACTTAGTAAAAAGATTTCTGATATACGTTACTCTCTTGAGGTAACTAAGATTGAGAGCATTGGTGATAAAGTTAAAGTAGAAACTACTTTTAGCTCTGACCTTTTTGATAAAGTCCTTATCACAACTAAATTACCTGAAAATGTTATTAAAAACAAATTATATAATCAGTTAATGAAAAAAATTGATACTAATCCTTTTGTTGCCTGTGCTTATGAGGTTAGTAATAAAGATTTAGTTACAACTTACTATAAACATAATCTAGGTATAAAAAATAAAGTTCAGTTTTTCTATATTACAAAACAAAATAATAGGACAATACTTGTGGCATATTCCTATGGATGTATTGGAAAAGAACTAGTAGATAGTGTGACAGAAGATCTTATAAAACTTGGAATAGATATTAAGCAATTGATTACTGTAAAACAATGGTATATATTCCCTCATTTAAAATCTCATAACCTAACACAAACATTTTATAAAGAAATTAATGATAGCAAAGAAACAAGTAATATCTGTTTAATTGGTTCATTAGTTTCTAAGCCTGCTATTGATAACTTATATTTGTCAGTTAAAAACTCTGTAAATCAAATAATCAAACAAAATATAGATTAATATAATAATATTGTTCCACTTGTTGATGTATAAAATCTATATATATTCTTTAAAAACGTTGATTTACCTGAACCATTAGTTCCTATTATCCCAACAAATGAACGCTTTTTGACTTCAAATGATGTATCTTTTAAAATTTCTTTTTTATCTATATTAAAACTTAAATCTTTTACCTCAATTTTTAGCATTACTCTTTTCCTTCGTTTGAATATATATACATACTGTACATAGAAAAAGCCTTATCAAACATATTTGATAAGACTAATAGATAACGTTTTTATAATTTTTCATATTATTCTATATTAATTATTTGAGATTTATCCATATGTGGATATATATCTATTCCGACAGTATTAGATGTTCCAGTTTCAAATAAGTAAATTTTCTTATCACCATCAAAAATTTCTTCCATAGGCTCTTTTATAGTTGTATCAGTTACAAGAGCCATCTTTGGAAGTTTATTTTCTACATCTTTACATTTTTAAAACTAAAAAAGATGATTTTAGTTTAATACCAAAATCATCTTCTTCTCTTACATAAATTAAAGCTTTTTATAAACTTTAATTTGATACTGCTATATTTTACTTTTCATCTAATAAATTAGTTAAGTTCACTTGAATCCCTTTTCCTAAATTACTGCTTGATAATATTAGGATATTTCCTTTTCCCTTACTATAAACACCATACTCTTGGTACTCACTTCTAAGGCTAAATCCTGCACTCTCTAATAATGTCTTATATTCTTCATAAGACTTAGCTTGAACATCTCCGCCTTTGATAGTTAAGTTATATTCCTTGATAATTTCCTCTTCACTCATATCTGATAACTCTTTATTATGAGGCATTACTTTATCTAAAGTATCTTTCATATAAGACTTAGCTAAAGCATTAACCTCGTAATTAATATCACCCATAAACTGTGATAATAGAGAATTTACACTGCTAACTAAAATATTATCAGTTCTAATCATTGCATGTAAAACATTTTTTAGTCCTGGCATTGGTATTCTGTCTAAGAACTTTTGTACCTTTGGCATTTCTGTTTCCTTAATATCTATTATATCTTCATACCCTGCTTGAACTTCATCTATAAAATTATATATAGGTAAAACTAATTCTTCTACATAAGATATAATATTAGCTTTGATATTTTCTGCATCAGATAAAAATAATTCACTAAAATCTTTGCTACTATGTAACTGCTCTGAAGATTTCTTTAACTCTTCAAATTTTGCTATATGTGAATCATTGTTATTTTTATAATATTCATCACATCTTATAAGTGCATCAGAAACTAATTGCGATTTAAACTTATCATATATCTCCCACTCTTTTGTATAAGGTGTTTTACTAAGATTAATAATAGAACCTGCGCCACCTTTAGTATTCTTTGTTGGTTTCTTCTTTTTGCTACTTGCCATGTTTTTTCTCCTGTACATTCCAATTTATATTTTATTTTAAAAAGATATGTAAGATAATATTCTTACATACCTCTACTCATTAACACATACTAAATATCTCTATTTTAACCTCAATTTTATGCTTAACAGAATAGATTGTCAAGCTATCGCTTCCCTTAACTATTTCTATTAAAGATTCATAATTAAACCAACAAAATTTAATACCATAAACATTATGTTAACTAAAAATGGAGCTATCTGCTAAAAACGGTTCTTTCTCATCTTTGGATAAATAGAATAATTAACACAACAGAAAAGGGCATCTGAAAATGCCCTTTTGTTGTATACTTATTTTTTTATACCCATACTTGAGTAAGAACCCCTACACCTACACTATGGCTCTAAAATTAACATCTTATTTTACTATTGCTTAAAATTATTTAAACACAAACCTCAAAAATAGATTTATCATCTATTTTATATTCACGCTCTGTATATTGCTTACCTTTATTAAAGTTAAATATTAATAAATACCCTTTATCTAAACTTTCTATGTCTAAGTAATTTTTAAGCTGTGATAATCCATTTTGATGTGCAACTTCACCATGCCATATCTTTGTTTCTATCACATATTTATACCTGTTATAAGATATCACTATATCAAGTCTTCTCTCTTCAGATATCTGCACTTCTTTATAATCAAACCCCACACCATTTATAATTGGTTTTATAAATGCTAAAAATAATAAAACTCCATGTCTTTCAAGGAATTCTTTATCCCTTGTACTGTAATTTTCTTTCATGAATTGTTGGAACCTTAGCAGAACTTTTTTCATATCAAGCCCATCATCTTCTGTAATAAAATTACTCTTAAAATTGTACCCTATCATCTCATTATTATTAGTTCTTGATACCATATAATTATAAATGACTTCTTTGAAAATTTGATTTGAAACTTCTACTGTTCCATCTTCTCCCTTAATTAAGTAACCATACATATGTCCTACATTAATCACAGGATTCTTTATATTAAATACTTTTGGTACACCAACTACTAGAATGTCATATATATACTCAAAAAGTTCTTTATTATTTTCAAGATTTTTAATCAAATCATCAAATAATGTATTATTTTCTTCAATTAGAATTTTTATAGCTCTTTGAATGTCATTGATACTCCAATTTCTTCTATCACTATTTAAAATATCTTCATCAATAATTTGACATATCCTTGATACTAAAAATGGATATCCACTTGTAAACTTATATATTTCATTGCTTAAAATTTCTGTATCAAAATTCAAATTATTCTCTGTATTATATTCACTCAACATTGTAGCAATTTCTTCACTATCAAAACTCATATCAATATTAAAATTAACTGCTATGTTCCAAGGTGAATTATATCTTGTATCAGTTCCATCTCTAAACCTTTTTTCTAAGGAATACAGCTTATTAGCATAATCTGCATAAGCGACCACATCCAAATCATAGATTTGGGGTGTCTGCTTAATATCATACACACCAGCTAAAACAACAGACTTGAAAGTAGATTTTTTTCCGCTTGCTCTAGCTAAAAATAATGATCTAAGAAGCCCTAAAAATTCTAAAAATAAAGAATGATTAGATATTCTATCAACCTCATCAATAATTAAAACTATATCGTTATCAGTTGTTATTTTATCAATTTCTTTTCCAAGCTCAATTAAATTATTAGCTATTGGATTATTAATCCCCAATGCATTATTAATCTCTTCACTAAAATATTTGCAAAACTCACTTTCTGAGTTAAATACAAATCCTATTCCCTCAAAGTCTAATTTCACAACTTTATATCTACTCTTTAATATTTCTTCTAATCTCCCAAGTGTAGTTGTTTTCCCATACTATCTTGGTCTGCTTATCACAAAATATTTATCATTTTGAACAAGTTTTACTATCTCTTTTAGCTTTTTGTTTATATTAACCATATAATGTTTTTCTTCAATACATATGCCTGTTGTATTAAAATACCTATTTATTTTACTGTCATTATCAAAGAAATCTAAAAAATCCTTCATACATACTCCTCTATTTCTATAAATTATTGCATCTCATTAATTATTAATATAATTGGCTGTTTTATTAAATAGTGTTGATTTTTGATAATATTCTGACATTAGGGTATAATAAGGTTATATAAGTTGGGAGGTGCTTTATATGACAGGTATAGAATCTATTATTAATCAAATAGATACAATTGGAGTATCCGCAGAAAGTTTAATATATCATATCCTTGAAGAGCGTAGAGCTACTAGAGGATATGTTTCTGATGTAACTAATGACGTTAAGGAAAGTAGGTTTTCAAAAGGGAAATGTTGTCCTCGTTGCGAAAGTGGTTCTGTTTGCAGGAATGGAAAATATAATGGCAAACAGCGTTATTTATGTAAGTCATGCAAGAAGACTTTTACGGACTTTACCTATTCACCTTCATATAACAGCAAGAAGCCACTTGACAAATGGATTACCTATGCTAAATGTATGGTAGCTGGCTATACTCTTCAAAGATGTGCTCAAGAGACAGAAATAACTCTAGCTACATCATTTTATTGGAGACACAAGATATTAGACGGAATTAAAAAATTCCTTGGAGATGGTGATGTAGAAGGTATTGTTGAATGTGACGATACGTTTTTTCGTGAAAATTTCAAAGGCAAACATACTGAAAACTCAATATTTCAAATGCCAAGAAAATCATATAAAAGAGGGGTTAAATCTGACCCAAATGTTACAGCTAAGGAAAAGAAAAAGAGAGGTCTTAGCAAAGACCAAATAACTGTAATGGTAGCCTTAGACCGCTCTGGAAATATAATTTCCGAGCCTATTGGTAGAGGGAAAATAAGTGCTTCTGCTATCGGTAGATTATTTAAAAATAAGATAGATAATAACGCTATTGCTTGTACAGACTCATGTAAAAGTTTTAAAAAGTTTGCAAGAGAATCTGATTTAGAATTAGTTCAACTACCTAAAGGTAAGAAAAAACTAGGCATATATCACCTACAACATGTCAATTCTTTTCATAGTAGATTAAAGAATTGGATGACTAGGTTTAATGGAGTTGCAACAAAATATCTATCTGATTACCTATCATGGTTTCGTTGGTTGGAATACTTTAAGACAGATAAAGATATCATTAAGGTTAGAAATCTATTAGTGCACGCTCATACAACCCATACAATGAGTGTAACTAGTGAATTTTCGTTGAGGACTATCGGATTCTAATAACATTAGATGTACATTTTAAAAAGGAATATAGGTTTTTTATGGTAAATTAAGGTTATTAGTGCTATTATAAGATTAAAGTAGCAACGCATAATTGTACGAAGTTAGCTGTTAAATAAATATGAGTTTGAAGGGAGTTTAAAGTCTATGATATTAAAAACACTAATTGAAAATAAATCTGTTTCATCAGATTTTAAAAGTAAACATGGTATAAGCTTTTACATAGAAACTGAAAATCACAAAATACTATTTGATTTAGGTAAAAATGGATTGTTTCTTGAAAATGCAAAAAAAATGGGGATTGATATTTCAGATATTGATACAGTGATAATATCTCATGGTCATATAGACCATGGTGGAGCTTTAAAATTTTTTTTAGAAAACAACCATTTTGCAAAAGTTTATATTAGAGATAATGCTTTTGATAAACACTATGTAACGCTTTTGGGACTTAAAATTAGTGTTGGTATTGATAGTGCATTAAAAAATCATCCACAAGTAGTCTTAACTGGAAAAAGACTGGTATTAGATGAAGAATTAACTCTATTCTCCGATGTTGAAACTAAAGAATGTCTTTCTACATCAAACAATACATTATTTGCAAAGATAGGAAAAAATATTGAAATGGATGATTTCTCACATGAACAAAGTTTGATTATTTCAGAAAATGAAAAATTGATACTTATAGCAGGATGTTCACATGCAGGAATAATAAACATAAAAAATAAAGCAGAGAATATATTAAATGCTAAAATAAATTGCGTTGTTGGAGGTTTTCACTTATATAATCCAATATCAAAAAAGATGGAAAGCAATGCTTTAATAAAGGAAATTACTGAAAGATTAAATGATAATTCTACATCTTACTACACTTGTCATTGCACAGGAGAAAAGGCATTTAATAAAATGAAGAAAGTTCTTGGTGAACGACTTAGTTACTTGTCTACTGGTAGTAAAATAGAGGTATAAATTCTAATTTGTCTAGCAGATTAGATGAGTAATTTTAGGATATTACCAACTAAAAAAGAGCAATTTTAATGCTCTTTTTTTAGTTGGAATAGAGTTTACTAATTTTTAATTAAAAATCAACACAGTAGTATAAAACCGCCATATAATTATACACTATTACTGTCTAGATTAAACATCCTCTTTTAATTTTATAATTATATCTTGTTTCCCCCTTAAACTATTCTGTATAATTATGGATATAAAAGGAAATAGTATTATACTAAACTTATTGAAATTTAGAAGGAGTGATTTTTTTTGAAGAGAGCAATAATTTTATTTCCAACTTTCAATAACACTAATATTATTGAAACTATAAGAAAAAAATATGACCCACTTGCAAACTATATTGACCCACATATCACTATTGTTTTTCCATTTGATAGTAATATATCAGAAAATGATTTAAAGTTACACTTTAATAAAGTCCTAAAAGGAATAAAAAAATTTAATATTAAACTAAAAGACTTCACTGGTGACTTTAGAGATGGGTATTTATTTCTTAATGTAAAGAAAGGTAATGACAATATAATTCAGCTACATGACAAATTGTATAGTGGAATATTAGATAAATTTTTATCTAGAAGAGTAACTTATTGCCCACACCTAACTGTTGGTAAATTACCTTTGCAGATTGAATTTGATAAAGCACTTCATGAATTAAGTGCTTGTACTGAAAGTTTTGAAACTACAATTGATAAAATATATGTAGTAAATATTAACTCTACTAAGCTTTCTACAATAGAATTTTCATTTGATTTAGAATAATATTCAAACCCTAAATAATAAATAACTTTATAGGAGAAATTTTATGAATAAAGTACCAAGATTAAATAAAGATTTGGATGGTAAGACTTTTCAAGAATACTACTATTTAAAAGAAGAGCTTGTTGCATTTTGTAGAGAAGAAGGTTTGATAGTAATTGGGAGTAAAATTGAATTAACTGATAGAATTGCACACTTTCTAGATACTGGCGAGAAAAAGGTTACAATATCCAGAAAACAAAGAAAGACCATCAATATTGAAATCATAACAGAAGATACCAAGATTGAAGATAACCATAGACAGACAATTTGAATATAATACTTATATTCGAGACTTTTTTGCTACTAACAAAGGAAAATCACTTGTTGACGCAATCAAATGTTGGAAATAAAAAAAAGGATTGAAAGGTCATAATAAATATGAAGAAGCTGACCTAACTGCATTGATATGATAATTTAATAAGATTATATATTCCCTTAGTCTTAGATACTCTTATAGCAAATTCTATATTCTTCTATTTTCTTTAACTCTTAATATTCCAGCAATAAATAAGACGATTGTTGCCAATGTTGGAATAGAATGATTCAACAAAGTTTGAATGCTAAACCCACCTACTGATGTTTCAAGTATTATTGGAATTATGAGAATACCTGAAAAACCAAATAAAAATACTGGCTTTTTATAAATATTTTTAAGCCCGACAGGTGGCTCTACTTCTGCTACATAAAATCCAGAATCATTTCCATGCTTATTCTGCTTTTCAATCTCTGCTAGACTTTTTTCAAATTCATTTTTTTCATCAAAATTCCCCATAGCAATGCTCCTTCTACCTTGTTAATAAAAGCATACCATAAGCTATTCCTTCATAACTTACTTTAATCTTAAGAATTTCACCGCATCTAACTACTCTAAATTATTCCTCACTACTCATTTTCTTTTACAAAATTTTGAAATTGATCAACAGTTAATCTATAATTATTAATAAGCACTAATTTAAAACAGAGCTAAATTTAAAAATAGGAGGACTTTTTATGAATTTAAAAACTCTAAGACTTATGATCTTTTTGTTAATAGTACTTAACTTCTTTGTTCTTTCATATTTTTCTTCTACTAATAAGTTACAGACTGCTTTAATAAGTTCTTTAACACTTACAATAATTGATATACTTCTAATCGCATATTAATTAAAGCATAAACGTTGATTTCTATACCAACACTTATGCTTTAATTTCATTTAATTTATCTAATCCTCTATTGTTATAATTAACTTCATAAATTACATTAGACCATAAAAAGCATGAGGTAAGTTATACAAACTACTTCATGCTCTATTTATCAATATCAAATTTTCTCATTCTTGATTTTTTCTACTATATATTATATAATTCAATTAAGGACAGGTCGAAAGTAGATTTTGACTCAATAATTTATGTTGTATATTTTCCGAAGATTAGAAATTGAGCCTTCTAATCTTCTTTTTTATTATCATTTTCAATTTTAACACTGATTTTCTTGCCTTTACTAGACTTCTCAATGCAAAACTTATTAGGCTTAACAACCAATATAGCTGTCAAAATAATTAAAGTCATACAAACTGTAATTGTTATTCCTAACATCATAATAATCACCTCAGTCCTGAGTCTGTATACAAACCTACTCCCGACCATGAAAAACTGAGGTATATAAAAATATAAACTTTTCCTTAACATTGGTATTATAGCAAATTGTATAAAAATTGTCTAATAGTATAGTAATCAATTTCTTGCCTAATATTTTGCAAAAAGGCTTTACTTCTTATAATTGTGGATTTTCTCCATTCATTATTTTCTTCATAGTTCTCATTGAACACATTTTCCCACACATAGTACAACTATCTTTTTCTACTGGTATAGAGCTTTCCCTATATTTTCTTGGCTTTTCTGGCTCTATTGATAACTCTATCATCTTCTCAAAATCTATATCAGCTCTAGCCTTACTCATATTATAATCCCATTCTTTAGCTCCATGCACTCCTTTACCTATATCAGCTGCATGCGCCGCTATTTTTGTTGCAACAATACCTTCTTTCATATCATCTAAATCAGGCAATCTTAAGTGTTCTGCTGGTGTTACATAGCATAAGAAATCTGCTCCATAAGTTGCAGCAATTGCTCCACCTATCGCTGCTGTTATATGGTCATATCCTGGTGCTATATCTGTAACTAATGGACCTAACACATAAAAGGGTGCTCCATGACAAAGTTTCTTTTGAAGTATCATATTTGATTCAATTTCATTTATAGCCATATGTCCTGGACCTTCTATTATTACCTGAACATTTTTATCCCATGCCCTTTTTGTAAGTTCGCCTAAAGTTATAAGTTCTTTTATTTGACAAGCATCCGTTGCATCATTTATTGAGCCTGGTCTTAGAGCATCACCTAAAGATATTGTCATATCATACTTTTCACATATCTCTAGCAATCTGTCATAATATTCATAGAATGGATTTTCTGCATTGTTAAGTTCCATCCAAGCATATAATAAAGACCCACCTCTTGAAACAATATGAGTTAATCTCTTATTTCTTTTTAAAGTTTCTATTGCTTCTCTATTAAGCCCAGCATGAACTGTCACAAAATCTACTCCATCTTCACCATGCTTTTCTACTACTCTAAAAAACTCATCTACCGTTATATCTTTTAGTTCTTTATCATAAAAACCAATAGCATCATACATTGGTACAGTTCCTATCATGGCAGTTGACATATCCACTATATTTCTTCTCATTCCTTCTGTTTTACCATAATTAGAAAGATCCATTATAGCCTCTGCTTTCATCTCTAATGCAACTCTAACCTTATCTAACTCCTTGTCATAATCACAACAATCCTTTGATATTCCAAGATTAACATTTATCTTTGTTCTAAGACCTTGTCCTACCCCTTCAGCACTCAAAGACTTATGATTTTTATTAGCAGGTATAGTTACTTTTCCCTCTTTAACCAACTTAAGTATTTCCTCTACTTGCTTATTTTCCTTTTCTGCTACAACTATCATCTCATTAGTTATAATCCCCTTTTTAGCAGCATCCATTTGTGTTGTATAATTCATTTGCCCTCCTATTTTTAGCTACTCCCTTACTTCCTATATATCTATATAAATGCAAACATAAACTTAGTTTAAATAAAAAAATGCCTCAAAGTATTAAATTTATACCTTGAAACATCCACTTTATTATTTACATAAAAGTATATAAACAAGCTTCCCTTCGCTAGCATTATCTAGATCAGGTATAAGGGTATTTCTCAGCCTTAACAGCACCCCTAGCTAATATTTTTATTTTCATTATAATTATACCATTATTTAGATAATTATATGTGTATTCCTTAAAATAAATCTTACTTGCACATACATTATGAGTAAATAGCACTAAGTTCTATTTACTCACAATCAATTGCCTTACTTCATATAAACAATCACATTTTATCAATGAGTTATAATTATATTTTCAAATTTACTAGTCATAATATTTAAAAGCATAACCATCTTCTGGTTCTCCAATTTCATATCCTAATAATAATGTTGTTTTATTTTTAAATAATGATATCCATTCTTCCCATTCCGATTCTGGTAATTGTGCATAAAACTGTAATCCACTAGTTTCAACACTTGCCTTAATAAATTTTTCATCAAATCCATACCATAAAGGACAACCATCTACAAATCTATTCCAATTAGGCATTTCTTGATATAGTTGTATTATTTTATCCCATTCTTGTTCTGGTACTGAATAATGTATATTAAGATTTATATTAAAAGTTTCCATTGCACTAATTCACACCTTTCCAAACTCTTTTTAGTTAACTCACCAAAATTAGTCTTTTATTTATGATTAAAACACAAATAAGTTAGCTTTATTTACATTTTAACGAATTGCACCATTTTTAAAATTGTCATACCATTGTTCAATTTCTTCCTCGCTATCAATCTTTAATATTTTAAAAATTTCATAAGCAAATTGTACAGCAGCAGTTTCATTTGCAGTGATAATATTATTATCAATAACTACCTGTTCATTGATATAAAACTGTTCACCTTTATATTCTTTTTGCTTTTTAAATAATTCAAGACTATCACCTGTATGTTTTATACTATCAAGAAATCCATGCTTACATAGGAAAGTAGTTGCACTACAAATTGCTGCTACTGGAATATCCAATTCCATAACTTTTTTAATAAATATTGAAATATCACTATAATCATTCTCTTCCCATGATAGCCCACCTGACAGAATAACCATAGCAATATTATCAAATTCCTCATAACCATCTATAGTATAGTCTACAGATGCATTAATCCCTCCCATTGATTTCTTAGACAGTTCATTAACTCCTATTGTTTTAACCTTATATTCTGAAAAAGAATTTATAACCGCAATAGCATAGCTTGCTTCCCAGTCATTCCATTTTTCTGTTAAAACAATCAAAACCTCATTTTTAATATTTTTCATAATTCCCCCTTGTATGATGAATATACATTCTAGTGAGTTCTTTTTTGTCATCCCCTTGAACCATACATAAAAAATCCCATCCACAACGTTCATAAAAAGAAGTATGGTCTGTAATAAAATAAAGCGTATTAATATTTTTTTCTTTCATATCATTGCACACGAATTCTAACATTTTACTTGCAATTCCCTGACAACGATATTCCTCTTCTACATAAACAGCACAAATATTTGGAGCTAAATCTTTTCTATTATGAAAGTCATTTTCTATTACCCCAACTCCCCCTATAACTTTACAATCACTTATTGCTATATACCATTGTGGAATAGCATTTTCATTTTTCAAACATTCATTAATACTTTCAAGATATGCTTCAAGTGGTATATTCCATTTTTTATGAAACCAATTTGCTATATCATTACTCATTTCTGGATGTTCCTGTATTTTTATAATTCTATAATTCACCATATTATATTCATTTCACCTCTCCTCGCCTATACAAATTCGAATTTACGTATCAATTCTTACCATTTCTATAATTGTTTTATCTCTATATATTAAATCTTCTCTATACACAAATTCTCTTTTCTCCCAAAAATTATTTCCTTGTTCATTTTTATTAAATACTACTAATGCTACTTTAATAATACCCAAACTTTTTAAGGTAGCTAATGCTTTTTCAACAAGCATAGTTCCAATACCTTTGCTACGTTCTATTGGGCTTACAGCTGTATGATATATATATCCTCTTCTTCCATCATTACCAACCATAATTACTCCTATTATTTTTTGACTTTCTACCGCTACTAAGCAAGTATCAGGATTTCTTTTTAAGAATTTTTCAATACCTTCCTTTGAATCATCTATATCATTTAGTCCCATACCTACACATGACAACCAAAGCTTATATATTTCGTCATAATCATTAATAATCATACGTCTAATTTCCATACTTATTTACCTCACAATTTTTTTATAAATTTAACTACCTACTTACCTTCCACTTTTAAATTGTCCTTATTTTATAATACCATATTTTGTAAATAAACAACTCTTATAATCTTATGTTTTTAGATATAAAAAATAGCCCTAAGCATTTTATATCAATGCTTAGGGCTAAAAACTCATCTATTTTTTATTCTATAACGAGTAGTATATTTTCCATAAAGTTTATATTATCTAATTCATTCTTTTTTATATGCTTTAATATCTTTTGAGTATAGTTTCTATGATGTCCTACAACTTTTGAAAATAATTGAATTAACCCAACAATGTCCACAACATCTTGTTTATTATCATTTATATACATTCCTATAAGATAAAACTTAATAAACTCATATCTCATAAGTAGCATAATATATCCATCAAAAATATTTTCTACTTCTGAGAAAGGAAACATATTTGAATATATAAAGTTAACTAAATAATTTTCAAATATATAACTATTTTTCTCTATAACTTCTTTATTATATTTTTCAAATTTATCTATATAAAAATCTTTTTCCTTAACAACTTGTCCAAAGTTTTCTAAATTAAATGACTTTCTGACTATTTTAGTTAATTCCTTAAATTTATCACTATCAATTTCCTTTTCTATATCAATCAATCCTAATATTTTATTAAAGAAATCTATTTGAAGAATATAATTCATAGTATTTTTACTATGGCTTTCTTTATCAAATTCTATATCATAATTTTTTATAAAACTTTCTAAATCATCACAACCACTCTCTACCTCATTCTCTAAGTCATTTATAAATTCACCTAGTATATAAAGTCTTTCATCTATAGAATAATTTCTATTTTGAACTATTTGAATACTTCTCTGCCTCATTTCATTAAAATGCTCTACTAGTAGATAGTTCTCCTTGTCTTTAGTATTTATCTCTACTGATACAATATGCTTTCCTAAAGATTCTTTCCTCTCCTCAAACTCAATCCCTTCTTCCTTTAATAGAAGAATTCTTGCAGCTTCAGGACAAGATACATCTAAAGAGGATTCATATAATCCATCAACTTTATTAGTTATTCTTGGGAATGATGTACAAACATTTGAAAGATGCTCTTCTCCAAGCTTAGAATGAATAACACAATAGTTTTTATCATCTAAAAATGGACATCTCTTTCCTTCTGTTAATTTAACTTGTCCATAATCTATATCATCACAAGTACAATGTTCATTATTATGCACATTTTTTTGGAACATCTTCTTCATATCAGTATCTTTAATTTTATGATACTGTCTAAAAGTAGTTTTATCTATATCTATAGACCATCCAACACAGCAACTATCTATGCAAGCTCCTCCAATACATTTAAACTCTTTAAAATACTTAGGGTATTTCTTATTTACAGTCTTCACAATATCAACTTCCTTTTCAAAAATCTATTTTCCTACCTTTAATATCCCAAGTAAATTATACCATATAATTACAATATTTTTAAAATATATATAAACCTCTTCTATTTTGTAATTTAGTTTATATTTACTTTTGCTAAAACTCGCTAAAGTATACTTTACTATACTACTTCTTACCTAAAATCCTACTGTTTAAAACAAAACAAGAGAGAATCTCTATTACAGATATTCTCTCTTGTAGATTTAAATAATTACGTTATTATACTAAATTTTTTGCACTCTTATTTTTAATTTAAGTTCTTTTACTAATGTATATTTTTCTCTGATACATCATCATTATATAAGTAAAATCTTATTATTCTTACGCTTTAAGAATTAGGTGTTTTTTTAGTTAAAAACAAACTATATCCTAATGATACAACAATTAGTACAATTGCTACGAGAATAGTATAGTCTCCAGATACTTCTCTATTTGAAATAGCACCTAGAGCATTAAGAACACTATGTGCTATTATACAAGGCCATAATGATTTTCCACGTTGAAATAATGTTACAAATAAAAATCCAATTGCTACCGCATAAGATATTTGGCATAGATTTGAAATTAAATCTACACCACTACCATTAAATAAATTAATAATATGTCCAAGACCAAAAGTAAGACTTGAAACTATAATTGCAATTTTAACATTATCTTTGCATAGAGCTTTAAATAAGAATCCTCTAAAAATAACTTCCTCTAAAAACCCTACAAGAAACATTGATAATATATAGAATAGTGTTTCTACAAGAGTAAAATTCATTTTAAATCCAAACCATAAATTCACAGAAGCTATAATCAGAAGAGGAAAATAGTATAAAACCTTTTTAGCTGGTACACTTGACTTGCACAGCCCATAGTATTCAGATAACTTATTTTTTTTGATGAACATAAAAATTATTGCAAAAAGAGCTAGTCCAAATACTAGTGTAATAGACTTTTCAATCCCTACACTTTTTGATATGTTATCTGCTATGCTACTACCTACAATAAATAATAATTAATAATACTGCAAACCAACTCTCACTCTTTTTATATAGATGATTCATATTGTTGCACCCCTACTTTTTAATATAATTTATATTATATTTAAAAGAGTTTTTTTGTTACTGTTTTTCAGAACTATAACAACAAGCTTTATTTTCCTTTATACTTTGAATTTAAAGTTATATTTTCAGCATATATATTATATAATCAATTGATGTTCATAAACCTCATTTATTTATGTTATGGTTCACTGTTACTTACTCCAATTTTTTCTCAACACTCCTATAATTTCATTTATAATATGATCTATACTTAAAGTCCCATCAATAACAAAATCTGAATTAGGTTTTATTATTTTTAGCATTTCTAAGTAAGCATCTCTTCCCTTAGAAATATAATAATTTAAATCTTCTTTTAATAAGTCAACTGGCTCATTCATTTTATCCCTTAAAATCCTTCTTGCCATTGCAATATCTAGTGGTGTATCTATAAAAATTGCATAATCAATGTATTTTGCAACTTTATCATTTTTATATGCAAATGGATAATCAAGTATTATATAGTTCAAATTTGATTTACTTAATAATCTTTTAATATCTTTCTCCATAACACCTATATTCCATTCATTATAGTCCGAGCCTCTTTGCACCCATTCAAAGTAGTTCTCAGGATATTCTTCAAAATCATAATCATCAAAGTAAAGTGATTTTGAAAACTCTAGCTTATTATTCAAAGCCTGTACAACTGTTGTTTTCCCACCACCTGATACTGCTGATATTGCTATTACCAATGGCTTCCCCATATAATTCTCGCTCCTTTTATTTTCTATCTGATAGTGTATGATTTTTTATTTCTATCCAATAACTTAAAATACTTTCTACTACAAAACCTCTTTTTAAATACATATTAAAAGCAACTGAATTTTTTTCAATAACAGTTAATGTAACTTTTTCTACCTTAACTTTATTCAATGTAGATATAGCAGTTTCTAATAATTTTTCACCATAGCCCCTACATCTAAACTCATTACACAAACCAATATCAAAACTTCCAATATTATTTTCTATTTCTATATTCAAAAATCCTATTGATTCATTTTTATCTGTGACTAAATAATATTTATTGCCACTAGTATCCTTTAAATACTTCTCTATATCATCTATTTCATAATAGCAACCATGTGGCATATCACTAAATGACTTGTTAAAAATAGTTAAATATTCTTCCTTATTTTTTTCTGTTAAATTAACTAGCTCTAAAGTTCCCCTAATAATTTCTCTATTTTTAAGTTTCATTTTATAAGCATTATAGCTTGGTGCATATCCTAACTTATCAAGTAATTTCAAAACTTTTTCATCCCGTATTCCTAATAAAATCTTATTACAAGATTTATCCTCAAGTATATTAATTCCATCCATAAGAAGTTCTTTCACAATATCAATTTCATTATCTATATTGTCATCTATCGTTAAATCATGTATATACCCTGCACTTAAATATCTTATTGCTTCTAATACAATTTTTACTGACCCAATTATTTTATTATCATTAAAATAAAATAATATCCCCTCACCAAAATTATAAACTTTTGTATTAAAGTCTACTTGTATTTGTGATATTGATTTACTATTTTTATCTATCCTATTTAAATAAAGTTGTACCAGTTTCATTTCATCTATATTTAAATCTATAAATCTCTTTATCATCTAAATTCACACTTACTCCTTAACCCAATACTTACTGCAATCATTACTTCTCTCTATAAATCCATACTCAATCAATGCTCTTCTTAATGTTGCATAATCTGCAAAAATCCTTTTTAGCTCTATATTTATTTCTTTTTCTGTATAAGTTCTTCCGACAGAAAAGTTTTTTACTATTTCACCTAAAATAATAATTTTCTTCTTTGCTTTAGTTGGATAAGATTTTAAAGCTTTTGTTTCATCCATATGTGTTTTAATAGTTGCTTCTCTTTCCTTATCAGTAATATTGTATCTATCATCTATTGCCTTAGCTGTTTTATGTGGATCTGTTATAACTTCACTCTCTAAAACATTTATTTTCTTTGATGTTATATCACTTAAGCTTTCCATTATAGCTAAAAATAACCTAGCCTGTTTTTCTTTTTCTCTTAGCTTAAATCTATGATTTCTGATAGTTGACTGGGCTATACCAAGTTTTGTTGATATCTCTTTATCTGAAAACCCTTGAGCCATTAATTTTATTACTTCCCTATGAATTTCAGATATCCCTATAAAATCTGAGTTCATATTTAACAAATATCCTAGTGAAGAATTGTGCTTCTCTTTAACATGCATTTCAGTTGTTTTTTCTGCATCATAAAAGTTCTCTTCTTTCTTAAATATTCTTCCTTTCTCAAAACTAGTTTCACAAAATATACATGTAAACTCTTTCTCATTTTCACTATACCCTTTTTTTATCTCATCTATTGATGATTCCCATAAAATTTCATTATCTTTCATTTAATCCACTCCTTGTATATTTTCTATTCATTATATTTTATGTTATATTTTGTATATTGTCTATATATAAATAAACTTTTATTTATTTTGTTTATTATTACCTCCAAATAACAAAACTTAAAATACTACAAATCCTTATTTAGCTATCACCTATTATGTACTTTTGCTCATAAAAATAGCATTAAGCAATTCATATCAATGCTTAATGCCATAAAACTTATTTTAAATTTTCATCTTATATATCTATTCACCTTATTTACTTTGAATTTTCAACTATATAATTATAAACAGCCCTATTTTTCCTCAATTATTAAAATATTTACAATTAGTAATTTCCCACTGCGTTCCATAACTATCTATACTTCCTACATATTTTCTTATATCATCAATGACTTTACTAACAGCACTCACTCCCCCACCTATCAGAATCTTTTCTGGATCAAAAATAAACCCAAGGTTAGCAATTGCAAGACTTAGTTGTTTAATCCATCCCTCATAAACATTTATAACTTCTTGATTTCCTTTTTCTATCATTTCAAAAATAATTTTTCCATTTAACTTTTCTTTGTCTACATTAAGTGCTTTTGCAACCTGTCTAACTAATGAATAAGTTGAACAATGGTATCCTGTATTTTTGTAATCTTTAAGTTCATTCTCATCTGAATTAACTAGCATTCTTCCAAACTCACCTGCAAAGAATCTACTACCATGTAAAAGTTTATTATTTATAAATAAACTAAATTTTTATGCTTTTAATATTTTATAAATATCTTTTTTTAGAATTTTATTACTACTAAAAGAAGTACTTACTATTATTATAAAGAAAATTGCTATAATCACAAATAATATTTGAATATAACTAATTGTAACTCCTAAACCAAAAACTTTACCAAGACCAATACTTATCAAAAGTAATGCTATTGTAATAGTAATAGCTAGATAGCTTAAGATTAAACTTTCTTTTATAATCATTGATTTTATTTGTTTTTTATTAAAGCCCAAAGCAGATAATAGTCCAAATTCCCTTACTCTTGAATTTTGTAATTTATTTAATAAAACTATACTTAAAAGAAGGGCTAGTGTAAATACTATTATTGATATTACTAAGAACAATTTATTTATCTTTGAAAAAGTATTTAATAAATTTTGCACTTCTTTATTAGCATTAATACTCTTTATTCCATTTTCATTTAAAAGATTATTTATAGCAACAACATCTTCAAAGTTTTTAACATCATAACTTATAGAAAATAAATCTTTATTTTTTCCTAATGTGTTATAAATCTCTTTTTCTATATTTGAACTTACAAAAACACTATCATAACTAGCGTTATAAATCCCGCTTATTATAAGTTCTTTTTCATAAGAACCAACTTTTATTTTTATTTTTTCATTTATAAGAGTATTTATTTCACTTCTAAATTTTTTAGCTATACTTGGTGTTATTGCTATTTCATTCTTATCATTCTTTGGCATAGTACCATAAGATATACTTTCTTTTGATTTCGCAAATGGTAAATATTCTTTTATTTCAAATTTTTTTTCCCCTAAAGATAATGTAAGATTTTTAAATTTATATTGATTATAAACATCACTTATGCTCTGATTATTTCTTAATAAGTCACTAACTTTTTTTTCATTGTTCCCATCTACTACCTCTACATATCCATTATTAAATGCTACATTTTTTTCTTTAAAACTTTGTATAGAATTTTCCATTATTTTTTTGGAAAAAGAAGATAACATAAAAGCACTAAGACCTATCGCTATCGCTATTGCAACTATGATAAATTGATTTATATGAATTTTGAAATTTTTCTTAGCTCTTTTAGAAAAGTTTATTTTCTTTTTTCTTTTTAAATCCTCTTGTTGTAAAAGAATTTCCTCCTCTTTATTTTCTTCATCCTCACTTTTTACATTTTCATTTTTAACTTCTAAAATTTTTTTATCTTCTATAACAATTATAGAATCTGCAAATTCACATATCTTCTTATCATGAGTAATAACTATTACTAAAATATCTTTAGCTATCTCTTTTAAAAGTTCCATAATCGCAGTAGCTTTTTCTCTATCTAAAGCGCCTGTTGGCTCATCTGCTAATAAAATTTTAGGAGATTTTATCAATGCTCTTCCTATTGCAACTCTTTGCTTTTGTCCTCCTGATAAATTTTCTATTTTTTCATTTTCCTTTTCTTCTATCCCAAGTTTTTTTAATAATTCTCTTGCTTTTTCTATATTTTTTTCTCTGTCCTCATCCATCAAATCACAAGGTAATAAAATATTTTCAAGTACTGTGTATCCTTTTAATAAATGATAATCTTGGAAAATAAAACCAATATTTTTTTCTCTATAATTACAAAGATGCTCTTGGCTAAGACTTTTTAAATTTACTTCTCCAACACTTATCTGACCTTTATATTCTTTATCAAATCCTGCAATTAAGTTAAATAAAGTACTTTTTCCTGACCCAGAAGGGCCTAACAAACAAGTAAGCCCCTTATTATTAAACTTATAACTTAATTCATTTAAAATCTCCTCATCCTTATAAGTTTTATTTATTTCATTTATTGTTATCATTCTATTTACTTCCCCCCTGCCTTTAAAACAATTAGTGGATTAACATTTTTCCCTATAATTGTTGATGTAATATAGACTATAACACCTAAAATAAAAGTTGCTACCACTCCTATAATTATATTTTTCAAGCTAAGTATATTGATTCCTAGCACTAAAATCATACCTTTAGCTACTACTGGTGAAAGCACTACTAACGCTACGGCTGCTATCATAGAAAAAATAATACTTTCTGCTAATAAAACTAGTGCTAATTGTTTCTTAGAATAACCTGTTATTTTATAAATTCCATATTCTCTTTTTCTCATTAACGCAGTAATTACACTAATAGTAAGTACTCCTAACACACCTAACGTACCTATTAACATATTAGAACCTTTAGATAAATTACTACTTTGATCACTTAATTTGACTATATCTTCAACTAATTCAAATGCTCCTAGTGGAACTATACCTTTAGCATTTAATTCATTTTTTATCTCAATAAGAGCACTAGGATTTTTTGTTTTTATCACAAAGTTATAATCTGTTTCACTAATTCCTGCTTGACTATAAAACTTACTTAATGTTTCTTTATCGAAAAAGAAACTATCTTCTAGTTCCATTTCAAATTTTTGTCCTTCAATCTCTTGTGTTAATGTTGTATCTGCAATACCTACTATTTTTAATTTTGCTCCAATTTCTTTAGGTATAGGATTTTCTCCTTCCCACTTGAAAATACTTCCTGAAAAATCAACTTCTTTTCCAATTGCATCTTTATTTGATATTCCAAGCTTTTTAACAAAACTTTCTGGTACTAATATTTCCCCCTTATTTTCAGGAATTTTACCTTCTATTACTTCATTTATCATTGGAACACTGCCTGACTCCATAACAGAATAACTATTGCCATCTACTTTAATATTTACATCATTTATAGCTTTTTCAAAGAGAACATAGTCTACCCTTTCATCTTTACCATATTTTTCATATAACCCATCTATATTTTGGTCTACATCTCCTTGTGGAGTTTCTCCATCCATATTACTAGCACTCATAAAACTTTTAACAATATTAATATTTAAAATTTGCTTTCCATATTTATTGATTAAGGTATCAAACTCTCCACTTCCACTTTCATTTATTCCCCCACCAAGGCTAATCGTTATTAAGATAGCTGCCACAAGACTTGTAGCAATTGTAGTAACTGACCTTTTGAAATTACTTTTACAATTAATTTCGCCAAGCTTTAATGCTCTAGCAAAATTAAACTTACTCAAATTTTTCCTTTTACTTTTTTCTAAATCTTTGTGTACATCTTTATTCGCATTTTCAGAAATTGAAATAAGTTCCCCCTTATCTATCTCATAAATATTAGCATCATTATCAATTAAACTTTTATCATGAGTTACTATAATAACAGTTCTTTCTTTTGAAATATCTTTTAATATTTCAATAACTTCTTTCCCCATCTTACGATCTAATGCACTTGTTGGCTCATCAGCTATTATTACTTCCGGATTTTTTGCAAGCTCTCTTGCAATAGCAACTCTTTGCTTTTGCCCCCCTGATAAAAACTTTACTTTTTTATCTTTTAATTTATATAAATCTAATTTTTTTATTATTCTTTGTATTTCATTTTTATCTACCTCCTTTTTAATATGTAGCGGGAGCATTATATTTTCCTCTACACTCATATCTTCTATCAAATTAAAATCTTGCCATACAAATCCAAACTTATTATTATAAAAATAAGCTCTTTCTTCATCATTAATATTTTTTATTGATTTTCCTAAATAAAAAACATCGCCTGTATAATTATTATCTAGTGCTCCTAAGATTTTTAATAAAGTTGTTTTACCACTTCCTGAAGCACCGATTATAAAGTTTAACCCTAAACCTATTTCCATGGTTAATTTTTTAATTGCAAATTCACCCTCATATTTTTTAGAAATATCTACTATTTGAAACATAATTTTGCCCCTCCTTTTATTTAATTTTATTTTACTAAATATGATGTTAAATCTACGTTAAGAGCATTTATTTATAAAATCCAAAAAAAATATGCTAGATTTATATCAAAAAATTTGATCTTGCTATTGTTTAAATCAAATTCAATTTAATATATTTCTAACATATCTTTTATCTTTAAAAACTAATTTCAAAAATACTTCCTTTAGGGTCATTATTTTCTACAAGTATTTTCCCATTATGCCTCTCTATTACAGTTTTTACTATAGACAGTCCTATCCCTGCTCCACCAAGCATTCTAGACCTTGACTTATCGACAGTAAAAAATGCCTCAAAAATTTGTTCTTTCATCTCATCAGGTATCCCAATCCCAGTATCTTTTATAATTACCTTTTTCTCTTTAATCTCTATATCCACTCGTCCTTTTTCACAATTATACTTTATAGCATTTTCAATCAAATTATAAAAAGTTCTGTAAATTAAATCATAATTTCCTTTTATTAAACTATCTTGCCCTATAATATTAATATCTATCTTTTTCTTTTGAGCTAAAGATGATAAATCATTAAAAACATAATTTACCAATGTTTTTAAATTTATGTCTTTAGAAATATCTAAGTCTTCCATATTAGTTAAACTTAATAAGCTATTAACTATATCAGATAATCTAACTAATTGCTTTTTCATAAGCTCAATTAATTTATCATAATCCTCTATACTAGAATGTTTTCTCTTATTAAAGACATCTATTTTAGTCCTCATTACAGCAAGTGGTGTTCTAAGTTCATGTGCCGCACTATTAGAAAATCTCTTTTGCATCATAAAAGCCTCATTAAGTCTTTTATTCATATAATTAAAAGAAACTGATAAATCATATATTTCATCCAATCTTTTTCCAACTTCTATCTCTTTCGAAAGATTTTCTATAGATGTATTTTTCATTTCTTTTGATAAATCTTTTAAAGGCTTTAAACTTTTCCCCATAATAAGATATGTTAAAATTCCTCCAAAAGATATAAAAATAAGCATATACATTAAACTAGAAATTTCATAACTTTTTTTAACTTGCTCTGCCGATATTGTTGATGATGGTATTTCATATTGATTTATGTGTTGACCTTTTAATAAATTGTCTAATTCATAATCATTTACTATTGCACCATGAGCAGTTCCATTATTTACATTCATAGCAATACTACCTTTTAAATCTTCAGCCATTCTAAATGCATTCTGATTTAAAACTAAAGTTAATCCAATACAACATATAGTTAAAAGGAGTACTGTAATTACTGTAACTCTAACTCTAATTGAAACTTTATTAAACATTTTCCTTTATCCTTTCTAAGTAGTATCCTTCCCCTATTTTAGTTTGCATCAAATCATAGCCTAACGCATTTTTAAGCTTTTTTCTAAGTGTTGCAATATGAACTCTAATTGCGTTACTAAAACTATCAACATCTATATTCCATACATGTTCTATTATTTCTTCCTTACTAACCACTCTCTCTTTATTTAAAAGTAAATACTCCAATATACCAAACTCTTTTTTAGTAAGGTTAAGGTCTATATCTTTTATCGTAATTTTTCTTTTTATTGTATTTAATTTTAAATTTTCAAACTCTAAAATAGAATCTGCTTGCACGAATTGTCTTCTTAAAAGATTTCTAATTCTCGCCTCTAACTCTTCAAAATCAAAAGGTTTAATCAAATAATCATTTGCTCCCATATCAAGGCCTTTAACTCTATCTGATATACTCCCTCTTGCTGATAAAATAAGAATTTTCACCACATTATTATTCTCTCTTATTTTTTCTAAAACATCTAACCCATCCATTTTAGGTAAATTCAAATCTAGTATTACCAAATCATAAGTTTCTACATAAATAAGTTCATATGCCTCTTGTCCATCATAGCAACAATCTACTGCATATCCATCAATCTCAAGACCTTCTGCAATAGCATTACATAATTCAAATTCATCTTCAACTACTAATATTCTCATTTTCTTCTCCTTCTTAGATTCTAATAATTTCGTTCTAAAGTTAAATACATATAGTTCTCATCTTTTATAACTTTATCTTCCCTAACCTTTATATCCTGTGTAAAAATAGGTCCTGCAATAACCGTTGTATGAAACTCTCCACTTTCACCACAAGGGTCTATTCCTCTTTTTTCTAGTTCTTTCATATAATCAAGAGTAAGTGTTCTCCCAAGGTCTTCTTCTTTCATACCTTTTTCTAAATTTATAGTAACTATTTTTGTTATAAATCCTAAACTTATAAATTCTTCTACAACTTCTCTATGACCTTTATTCCAAAGTGGCATAGCAAGTCCTAGCCCTACTTCATTTGCAATTCCCTCATACCAAGATGCATGTTCTAGCATATCTATATCCCCAGTTATCAGAACCTCTGCGCCCATTTCTTTTGCTTTTTTCAAATTCTCTATAAAAACATCTTTATAAGTAGCCCAACTTGCTGCTCCTTTATAAATAGGTAATCCTATTGCTTTTGCCTGTGCATCAAGAATTTTTGGAAACATACTATGCGACCTTGATCTTTCTCCATCCTCTTCCATCATCACAACAAGCCCTACTGCTGTTCCTTCTTCCATAGCCTTGTACAAGGCTAATGTACTATCCTTTCCTCCACTAAATGATGCTACAAACTTTTTTTCCCTTGCTCCATTAACTAAATCTTTTATCATCATATCTCCTCTATAATTCAATACCTTATCTCACTTTATTTTTATGTGCAGTAATAATTGTATAACTATGTGCATTTACCGTTATTGTACACTTATCTACATTAGCATACCAATTCTTACCTTTTCTTTCTATTATAGCATTTTCTTGCTTTATTCTATCTCCACACCATTTAACAACATCATCAGTATCTAATGATAAATTTTTCTTAATTCTTAAGACACCAAGTTCTGTTGTGTGCAGTTTATCTAAATTTAAAAGTAATATATTTTTATCACTAATTATTTTCTCCATAAAATTCACTTCCTTATCTGTTCTTTCCTGTAATTTCATAGGCATGCTCAAAACATATGTTGTAATATACACTAAATTTTCACTATCTTTTTCTTCCTTCGATTTTAATCTCCTAAAATTTAGTACATCAATGTCTAAATTAATCATATGTTAATTTAAAATTAATCTCAATATAAATTTTAAATCCTACCATTTTTATATTTCACTGTTATACCATCCATTTTTTTAATAAACAATTAGCTAAATTGAAATTTATTTCTTCTCTTTTTCTTTCATACTTTTAAAATTACTCTGCCAAATCTATTGCCAATTTGAAATAATTGAACTTCGGTACAAAAAATGTTATGCTATCAATAATAAACTTAGCAGAATGTCGTTAGTACATAAAATTTAAAATTGCTAAGAGAACTGTTTAAAGTGCCTATTTTGTAGGTTCTTTTTTAGTTATAAAGAGAGGTATATTATGCTAAAAATTGATAACTTATCATATTCATTCCCAAGAAAAGATTTATATAAAAATATTTCTTTCACATTAGATGCTGATACTCACTGTGCTTTTATAGGAACAAACGGTAGTGGAAAAAGTACACTTGTAGATATAATAATGGACCCAGATAAATATATGTATGATGGAACGCTTAAGATTGCTCCAAATTCTAAAGTGGGATATGTAAGCCAATTCTCACAGTTAGATAAAACACAAGATATTACAGTATTTGAATACATAGGAGAAGAATTTATTACATTACAAAATGAGATAACAGCTATTTGTACTGAAATGGAAACTTCTTCAGATATAGAAACTTTACTTGAAAAATATCAAGATGCTTTAGATAAGTTTAGTTTAATTGGTGGTGATGACTTTGAGAACACTATTGATAAAAACTTAAATCTTGCAGACCTTAGTAGTTATAGAAATTCACTAGTATCTGAACTTAGTGGTGGAGAATTCAAACTTGTTCAAATTATTAGAGGGATGTTAAATAGTCCTAACCTTATAATCATGGATGAGCCAGATGTGTTCTTAGATTTTGATCACCTTAACTCACTTAAAAACTTAATTAACTCACATAGTGGTGCTATGCTTGTTATTACTCATAACAGATACTTATTAAACCACTGTTTCAATAAGATTATCCACCTTGAGAACATGGAACTTCAAGAGTTTGATGGAAACTATATAGACTATAATTTCTCATTACTTCAAACTAAAATTGAACTTCAAGAACTAGCTGCTGCTGATGATGAAGAAATTGAGAGAAATGATAAATTAATAGATAAATTAAGAGTTATTGCTACTGAAAATGCTGAATCTTTCAGAGGAAAAACTTTAAATGCTAGAGTTAAGGTTCAAGAAAGATTAGTGGCTCGTAGAATCAAAACTCCTTTTGTAGAAATTAAAGAACCAACAATTAACTTAGTTACAAATAATGAAATTGAAGAAGGTGTTGCTTTAACAGTTAATGATTATAGCGTTGCTTTTGATGAAGTTCTTTTAGAAGAAGTTAACTTTGAAATTAACTCTACTGATAAAATAGCAATCATAGGACCAAATGGTACTGGAAAAACAACTTTACTTCAAGCTATATTTAACAATGATAATGAATCTATCAAAATAGCTGATGATGTTAAAATTGCTTACTTATCTCAACTTCAAGATAAAACATTAAAAGGTTCTAACACAATGTTTGAAGAATTCTTTGATGCAGGACTTAAAACTTATGATGAGATTAAATTATATCTTAAAAAATTTGGTTTTGAAGGAGAAATCCTTGAGCAAAAGATAGAATCTTTATCAGGTGGGGAAAGAAATATGCTTCAACTAGCAAGAGTTTCTGCTACTCCATCAACACTATTGCTTCTTGATGAGCCTACAAGCCATTTAGATACTTATTCACAAATAGCACTAGAAAAAGCTTTAAAGAACTATGAAGGTGCTGTTTTAATGATTTCTCACGACTTCTATACAGTAGTAAACTGCATGGACTATGTTTTAATCATTGAAGATAAGCAAATCAGAAAAATGAAGATGAAAAAATTCAAGAGAATGATTTATGCTAAGCACTTTAGCAAAGATTATTTAGAAATTGAACAAAATAAAAAATTACTTGAAACAAAAATAGAAGCAGCTCTACAAGATAAAGATTTTGAACTTGCAAAAGAAATTTCTCTTGAACTTGAGCCTATAATTAAATTGCTTTAAATTACTACCCTTTAAATTAAAAGAGTATATAATTGTTTTAAATAAGCATAAAAGTGGTATGTCTGATTTTTTTCTGACATGCCTCTTTCTCTATTTTAGATATATTTTATCAACTATGATTATAAATCAAATAAATTAGCACCTATAAGCTTTTTTAATGCTATAATATTGGAATAAACTTATGATAAATCATTAAAATTAACAGAAGAAGGGATATGATAAAATGAATATAATAGAACCTGAATCAAATGCTATAACTGAAACTCTTGGTTTACATTCAAAAATTGTTTCACAAATGATAAATGAAGAGAACTTTAGAAAATTGTCACTTGGTATGCTTAAACTATATGAATCTAATCACTGGATTTTTCTAAATAAAATCTATGTGCCAAAAAATTTCATTTCACATATGTACGTTTATAATACCGGTTCAATTAAATCTATGAGAGTATATCTTGTTAACGGTGCTTACATAGTTATGCATTACTCTGACCTTTATGAAAAAACAATAAAAAGAATGTGCCCTAGTGCCTTTGTTGTAACTACTGATAGAATGAATTTACTTGTTGATACATATGATAGACTTATTGCACAACTTGAAAAACATAATATAAAAATGGAAGATGTAATTTTAGAAAGACCAGCTTTCTTTGACGATTTTGCAAAAGAAACAGTACACCTTGCAAATGCACAGTTTGAAGAAAGTCTTAAGGGTAAATCTAAACTAGCAAGATTTTTCTTAAAAAAACTTTCTTAAAACAAAATAAAAAGAGATAGAAAAGGAACATATAGAATAGTTTTGATACCCATTCTATATGTTCCTTTTTTAATTAACTAAATTTTTGTTCTAATAATACTTCCAGTAGTAAGGCACTTGCTATACATCCTGCTATAAATACAAATGGTAAGTTAAAAACAAATAATGTTGGTAAATTTAAATTATTTGTTATTGCTACCCCAAGTATCGTCATTACTGAAACATATCCCCATCTAATTTTATTTTTACTCCTACTTCTAGTTTTACCTACGTTATATTTTCTTGATAATATTCTTCCAATTGCATCACCACTAATTGTTATAAGTAAGCAAACTAGTATATCAATATCAAAGTGTAAAACTCCATTCTTTATATTAAATAAGCTAAGGGCACCTATTCCAAGTATTGTACATGCCACATATTGCCCTACCCTAAACAATCCTGAATTCGATTTATTAAAATCTTTTACAAGTTCTAAGACAAACTCTCTTGAACTTTCTCCTACTATCCCACTTGGCGATTCTCCATCTTGCTGTGCTGATAAAAACATATCTAAAATATCTACTTTAATTTCTTTAGTTAACTCTATGCTTATTTCTTCCACTTCAAGTTCATCTACAACTTCATTATATACCCTTAAATATTCATCTCTTAAATTCTTCTCAAATTCCATAGCTAAACCTCACTTATTAATTATTTACCCCAAAGTTTTTGAATATTAGAATTTATAAGCCCCCATGCTTCTATAAATTCTTCCACCTCATCCTCACCATCTTTAGTTAAACTATAATACTTTCTGTCTGGTCCAAATGGAGATTGTTTTTTTTCTGATTTTATAAGCTTATTTTTTTCAAGTCTTAAAAGAAGAGGATACAATGACCCTTCTGCAAATTCATCAAATCCATAACATTGTAATTTTTGATAAATTTCATAACCATAAGTTTCTTCCTTTGAAATTACTTTTAAAATTACACCTTCCATAATTCCCTTTAAGAGCTGTGTTGTCTTTGCCATTTTCTCACCAACTTTTCACTATATTGCATAACAATGTAGTGTACTAAAAAAATATACATATAAACTTTAAAAGTTCACTACCTTGTTTTGCAAGTTATAACTATATTGTAATACAATGTAGTTGCAATATCAATACCTATTTTTGTAAATAAGTATTGATATTTTCTATAAAATACGCTAAGAGAAAAAATCACTAATATAAATCAAGTATTTATTTTCTTTTTATCTCTTCTTTGTATAAATATTTATGAATATTCATTATTGAATTTATAACAATGAATTTTTATGCATATTTATGAAATATTTTTATGAGAAAACAAAAAAAGCTAATAAATTTTATTCTTGTTTAAGATATTAGGAATTCTATTTATAAATTGTGAAAAAAAACATATATTTTTATCATTTTCCATAATTTTCTTCACTTTACTTTACTGCGATAAATCATTAAAATTCAAATAAATAATAAATGATGGAAATTTGTTTATAACTTTAACTAAACATACTAATACTAATGTCTTTATTTGTATTTTATATCTCTTGTGATATTTTATATCTAGACATAATACGGGAGGACTCACCAATGAAAGAAGAAACTCTAGATGACCTAGCACTGATAGAGGAAGTAACTAGTAAAAACTATAAAATCAGCACATTTGGTTTTATCTCAATGTCTATTCTTACAGTTTATGGTGTAATGAATGGTCAACAGATGTACTACCAAATGGGGTACCAAGCTATAACCTATGTACTTATAGCAACAATATTATTCTTTGTTCCTTACTCTTTTGCAGTCGCAGAAATGGGCTCAGCTTATAGTGATAAGAAAGGTGGAATTTATTCTTGGCTATCAGAAATAATAGGTGAGAAATATGCACTTGTTACTACTATGATTTGGTTCTCATCAGGACTTATTGGAGGACTTGCAATTAGTGCTATTTGTATCAAATTCTCAACAATGATTTATGGAAAAGATATTTCTGAGAGTTGGCACTTTTTTGGTCTTAGTAACCAAATGACAACAACCTTAATCGGTGTTGCTTGGGTTCTATTTTGGGTATTTATCACTACTAAAGGTATAAAATCAATAGAAATTTTAACAAAAATAGCTATGGCTTTATTCTTCTATAACAACATTTTTACAATCGTAGTTAGTTTATGGGTATTCTTTAAGAATAAAATGCATTTTGCACAGCCACTACATTGGCATGGACTTGCAACATTCTTTACTGGCCCAAACCCGAGCTATCATAGCTTATTTAGTATACTAGGATTTATGGTATTTGCTATTATGATTTTTGGTGGAATGGAATCAGCGAGTGGACTTGTTGATGAAGTTGAAAACCCAAGAAAAACAGTTCCAAAAGGAATATTTATAACTGTTATAGTAATTTTTGTACTTACAATAGTAATGATTGTAGGAAGTGGTATGGTTCTTAACTGGAAAGAAGTTTATGGTAATTCTAATGTTAACCTATATAACTTCACAGTATATCTAGGACTAAAATATTATTCATCACTAGGTCTTGCTTTAGGAATGAGCGCAGCTCATGCAGCAGTCTTTGCTAAGTGGTATATGATAGTTTACTCATGGATAGGTGCTATTGCATTTCTTCAAATTCCACTAGGATATTATTATCCTATAAAACAACTTATAGAAGGTCTACCTACTGGAATGCTTCCAAAGTTTGTTACTAAGAAAAATAAGAATAACTTCCCAGCTAATGCCCTTTGGATTCAAGGAATATTTATGTGTGTATTCTCTGTCGCAGTTGTCCTGCTATTTGGAAATAATGCTAATGAAATATATAACTATACAACCTTTATGGTTACAGTATCCTCTGTAATACCTTGGGGACTTATAACATTTGCATATATCAAATTTAAGCAAAATGATAATATAGAAAAACACTATAAGTTCTTTAGTAAAAAGGTCGGCATTATATATAACTCAATTTCACTTTTAATAGTTGTCTTTGCAGTTGTATTCTCACTAATCCAACCTTGGACACAAAAAGGTGGAGCAGAACAGGGTATCTTAATGATATTTGGACCATTATTCTTTGGAGCTATTGGATTTATAATAGCTCATAGATATCAAAAAGCAGTTAAAAATGGACGTATAAATCCTAAAACTGATAAACTAGATAACTAAAAACAACTCCTAGTATTTCTCTAATACTAGGAGTTGTTTTTAGTTAAGAAGATTTTTCTTTATTTAATCATTGTTATACTCATATATTAAATACTCAGCCTTTCTATTATTCATAAAGTTTGAAGTATTAAAATAATCTGATTTTTCAAAAGTATAACTATTGTAACCTCTAATTATCGTTATAGGTTCATTAATAGTTAATGCTTTATAAGCTTCTTGACTTGTTAGTGTAACTTCACTTTGCATTGCACTTTTAAATAAACTTGATGCAAATGTACAATCAACATTTACCCATTTATTATCTACATATACTTGATTCCAAGTATGTTCCTGTCCATTCCCTATTCCACCTATTTGCCTTACTGATAATCCTACATCCCTACACATAGCTGAATATAGTCCTGCAAAGCCTGTGCAAACTGCTTTTTTGTGTTCAAAGGCATATATAGCGGGGTCTTTTGTGCCATAAGCACTAGTATCATATTTAACATTTTCAGATATCCATACATAAATATCCTGTGCTTTTTGATAATCTGAAGTTGCATTTTCTACAATCTGATTAGCTTTAGATTTTATTGCATTATTTCCAACTGTTACTTCTTTTATAGGTTGACCATCTATGATACTAATATTTTCTTTGTACTCACTTGTATTTTTTGTATTCCCTGAATAAGCTGTAACATTTCCAAAATTACCTTCTTCCCACGAATCACCTGCTATTATAATATTCTGCTTTGTTCCATACTTACTAAATAAAGTAGAAAAAGGCATAGCACCTAAAATAAGTATTGTAGCTATAACACCAATTATTAATACCTTTTTCATCTTAGCACCGCCTTCAAATCCTATTTTTACACTTTACTTTTCAAATTTATAACCATTATATGCTCTTCATCATTTTCATCAATAATTTCAAACCCTACTTTTTTATACATTTTTTTATTGCCATCTATTCTTATCTTTATTATACCAATTTTTCATATTACATTAAATAAATTCTTTTTATATTGACTAGTGTTTAACTTCTCTTTTAATAGCTTCCTCACAAATCTCATCATAGTCAACTCTATCACCAATACTATAAATCCCCACAAGAACATTAAAAATAACGTAAAAAAGACCAAACTTACTTAAAGTGATAATTCACCTAAAGTAAATTTGGCTTAAATAAAAATTTCTTAATATTTTTTAAAAATTATATTTGTCCTCTACTAGAACATCTAGTTCTCCATTTTTCTCTGTAATCTCAATAACTACAACTCTTGCCCTTGAAAATTCAAATTTTTCTAAACCTAAATATTTTTGTTCTCCAATTACTACATTAATTTCTTGTCCATCTTCCTCCGTTGTAGGTAATATCATTAGAGACTTTTCTTTACCAACTTTTATTTTCTTTACTTTCACACTTTTTTTCTCACCATAGAAAACTTCTATTTTTTCTATTACCTTTTCAGTTTTGTTTATAAGCTTTATTGGTATTTTTTTATTATGCTGTTGTTCGATCCATGCAAACATTTTTTCGCTCCTTTACAATAAATTTATATATAATATTACTTTTCTTTCGTAATTATACATTTTGTATATTTAATTAATTCTTTTCTTTGTTTCATCATCAAAGAAGTGTAAAGCCTTTGTATCAAGTCCAAATCTGTGTTTTTCTCCTATTTCATACTCAAAATGTCCTGGTACTGTTATTACAATATCTTTTCCACTTTCAAGTTTTACAAATAATGTTTTCTCTTTTCCTAAAACTTCAATTACATCTACTATGCAATTAAAACTTTCATCACTCTTTCCACTTATAAATCTTTCTGAACGTATTCCTAAATGAACTTTTTTACCTTTATAGTTTTTTAGGCATTGTTCATCTTTTTCATTTAAAGTTATATCTATTCCATCCTTTGATATAAACCTATTATTCATGATAATACCCTCTATAAGGTTTATTGTTGGTGAGCCTATAAATCTTGCTACAAACATATTTTGAGGCTTGTTGTAGAACTCATATGGTTTTCCAACTTGCTGAATCTTTCCATCATTCATTAGAACTATTTTAGTTGCCATTGTCATAGCTTCAACTTGATCATGAGTTACATATATAGTTGTTGTTTCTAGTTGCTTGTGAATTCTTACAAGTTCTACCCTCATATGCTCTCTAAGTTTTGCATCAAGATTTGATAACGGCTCGTCCATCAAAAACACTTTTGCTTTTCTAACTATCGCTCTCCCTAGTGCAACCCTTTGTCTTTGCCCTCCTGATATGTCAGATGGCTTACAGTGAAGATAATCCTCTATTTGAAGAAGTTTTGCTGCTTCATTAACTCTTTCTTGTATGATATTTTTTCTTTCTTTTCTCATACTAAGTGAAAATGCCATATTATCATAAACGCTCATATGAGGATATAATGCATAACTTTGGAAAACCATTGCTATATCTCTATCTTTTGATGCAAGTTTATTAACTCTTTTTGTATCAAAGACTAAATCGCCCTCTGTTATAGAATTAAGTCCTGCTATCATTCTAAGAAGTGTTGTTTTACCACAACCTGATGGCCCAAGAATTACACAAAACTCTTTATCATCTATCTCTAAATTTATATCTCTTAGAGTAAACTCTTCTCTATTCTCATATTTTTTACCTATTTTATTTAAACTTATCTTCATAACTTCTCCCTCCTAACCTTTTGTGGCTCCATTTGAAAGCCCTGCAACTAAATGTTTTTGCAACCCTAAAAATAATATTACTATTGGGATTGCTGTAAGTAATGCCCCCGCTGCAAATGCTGGTTGATTAAGTGTTCTCTCATCATTTACTAGAGTAAAAAGCCCCGCTGCAAGTGTATAATCATCTGGAGTTGTAAGTAAAACTTTTGGTAAAAGATAATCCATAAATGGTCCTATAAATGACCATAAAGCTACAATTGCAAGCATTGGTTTTGCTATTGGCATAATTATAAGTCTATATATCTTCATATTAGAACACCCATCTATTCTTGCTGCATCATCTAGTTCTGTTGATATAGAATCTAAATATCCTTTTAAGATAAATGTATTTGCTGCTATTCCTCCTCCGGCATAAATTAATATAAGTAGCATCTGTCTTGAAAATTGAGGAATTGCCCCTGCTATTATAGAGTGCATTGTAAAGTAAGCAGTTATTCCTGCAAATGCTGGAATTGTTTGTATAAGCATTATTGCCATAAGTGAAACTCTTTTACCTTTAAATCTAAATCTTGAATAAGCATATCCTGTGAATGATATTATAAGAACCGTAATTAAAGCTGTTGCACCACTTATAAATATTGTATTTTTCATCCAAGTGAGATATTTAGTTTCATTTAAAAGATATTCAAAATGTTTAAAGCTAAAAGCAAATTCTCCATTTAATATAAGATTTTTCCCTTGCTGTCCATTAAATGAAGATATAATTATTTGAAGTATTGGCCAAATTACTATTACTGTCCAAAGTATAAGAACTGCATAAGATACTAAAAGTCCTACCTGTCCCATTGTGGTAAGTGGTGGTTTATCTGATAAATATAATTCACTTTTTTTCTTTCTTTTAAATATACTCATGCTATTTCTCCTTTCTAAATGCAGTAGTTTGTCTAAAGCTTATATAAGCTATTATCATTAAAGATAATGATATTAAAACTGTAACTGCTGCACCAACTGCTTGATATTGATTTTCTATAACAAGTTTATATATATATGAAATAAGAATATCTGTTTCTCCTGCTAGGTTTCCATACTCAACTGGGTTAAATGGTCCTCCTGTATTGAATAAATATATATTTGAAAAGTTATTAAAGTTAAATGTATATTGCCCAACTAAAAGAGGTGCTGTTTGGAATAAAACTAGTGGAATTGTTATTTTAGTAAGTTTACTAAAAGTTGTAGCTCCATCTATATCTGCCGCTTCATATAAATCATTATTTATAGACTGTAATACTCCTGTTGAAAGTAAAAATACATACGAGCTTCCAAGCCAAGCTTGAATACAAATAATAAATACTTTTGATACAAATGCGTCATTCTTTATTGAAAAACTCTCACCAAATACAGTTTGTAACATCTGTGTTATAGCTCCATTTGGCGCTGCTAAAATACTAAAAAATATTATTGTTATAAATGCTGGTACTGCCCAGGGTAAAAGATATATTGATCTAAAGAATGCTTTTCCTTTTATTCTGTCATTATTTAGAATAAGTGCTAGTCCAAATCCTATTAAAATTCCAAGAGTTGTAGCACCAATTGTCCAAATAATTGTCCACTTTAATATCTTCCAGAAAATTGAACCAACCATTCCCTCACCAGTTAAAAGCATTGTATAGTTAGTTAGTCCCTCCCATCCAAATTTCGCTTGATTGTTTGGGTCCATTCCTGTAAATGATAAAAGTATCGCTACTGCTATCGGTACAAAGACTATAAAGACTATAATAACAAGTGCTGGCATTGAAACAAGATATGGAAATCCATCTTCAAATATTGATTGTTTTGTTTCACACCACGATTTTACTCTCACACCTTTACTCTTTTCTTTTTCCGTCTTATTTACATCTTTAAAAGATAAAATTAGTAGCACAAGTCCTATAACTAAAAGAAATATAGCTAATATTCCCTCTACCATAAATATTATTGACCTATCTAGTCTTTTCCCACCTTCAGCAAGTGTTATAAGTCCTGCTATTCCATCACCTTTATAATTTCCAAAGCCAAGTGCATATGGTATTGCTATAAGATAAATATAGATACTTGCTAAAAACATTATTGTTGATTTTGCAAATTGACCATTTATAAGTTGCCCAAGCCCTGGGAGTAAACAAGTTAGATATGATATATAGGGAACTGTCTTATCCACTTCAACAGGCACAGTTCTTCTTATATCTGCAACATTTATATTAACTGTATTTATCTTTTGTTTTAATCCTTTTCCTAGTTCATACTTTTTGGTCTTTATAATTTCATCATTATACTTTCTTTTAGCTTCAAATGATTTAGTAAGAATTTTTTCTTTATATTTTCTCTTAAATGTTTTTATACCCTCATCCCTTGCTTTTACTGATATCAATCTAGCTTTATACTTTTGTTTTATATCTCTTATCTGCTCTTTTTTTACTTTTCCTTTTATTTCTTTATACTCATTAAACTCTGCTAAAAATTTTTTATCTTGGGTATCTGATACTTGCATTTTTTCAAAATAAGCTTTATCTAACTCTACTTTTGCACTCTTAGCTATTTTTAATACTACCGGTATCTGCTGAATCTCTATTTCACATTGCTTATAAATAAGCTGTGCCTCATAAGTTAAATCTATATACTTTTTATAGAACTCACATTTCTCTTTAGCCCTTTTAAGTCTCTTCTCTAAAACCTTTACATTTTTATTGATAGAAGAACTCTCTCGAGTAAAAAAGTTCATTTTCTCTTCTAACTCTTTTAAAAAAACTTTTTCTTTATTTTTAAATTCTAAAAACTTTTTATTATAACTATGTTCTGATTTATTTTTTACTAACGTATCTAAGTCTTTTTTTAACCTTGCTTTTTCTTCTTTATCACTTTCTTTGATTTTTTCTTTTAAAACCGCTATATCAAGAAGATACAAATTCTTTCTTTCATATTCTCTATCAAGATTATCATAAAGATATTTATTTAACCCCTTCAAAATAATCACCCCTTATTGAAGTTTTTTCATAACATTAATATTTATTTGTCTATTTATTTCTTTGCCTAGATAAAAAAGTAGTGATACTAAAATTAAATATGCTCCTGTACTTACTATAAAAAAGACTGAGAAAAATGTTTCACCTATCAAATTAAAGGCAAATAAACCTATCAAAAGTACAGCCCAAATTCTAACAAATAGCCTGCTAACTCCAAGTTTTATAAAAGAAAAATAAGTATTAAGTGCTAGACCTACCGGTGTTATTACTTTAGTTAAAAATTCTGAAAGACACATATTTAGATATACTGAATATGCTGCATTTTCTGAAAGTACTGCAACTTTTGGATTTAAACTAGAATCTGTAAACCATAATTCAAACAATCCTATATCCTTAACTTTTATAAATGTTTCAATTGAATTTGCCATAATAATGAGTGCACACAAGCCAACTATTGAATAGTACATAGTCTTACCCATTGTAATATTATCTTTCATCTTAATTCTCCTTATTTTATAAGAAGAGAGGCACTTGTCCCCTCTTCACATTTTAATTATTTTATTTATTCACTGTTTTCATCATAGCCTCAAATGATGCTTTAACTTGTTCATAAGCTTCTTGTGCATTTTTAGGTTGTGTTGATGACCATGATAATAAAGCATTTTGCCAAGTTGCCCATACATTATCCCACTCTGTGAATAATGGTCTAGAAACTGCTTTTTCATATGATTCATAAGTTGCATCTATAACTTTTTTATTAAGAGGGTCTATTCCCTCATAAGCTGAAGGTTCTACATTTCCAAGGATTTTACCTGTTATTTCAAATAAATCTTGTGCAAATTTAGGATTAACTATTTCTTCTATCATAGCTACTGAAAGTTCCATTTTCTCAGCATCCTCTTCTACTCTAGAATTAACTCCAAGTCCCCAACCACCTTTCCAGTGATTTAGTGGCTTACCATTTACAGTGATTTTATTAAGCGCAATGACCTCTAAATTCTCTTCACTACCAACGGCTTCTGTAAGTGCTGGCGCTGCCCAAGGTCCATCTATTCTTATTGCATTTCCTTCACCTGTTTTAAATTGTGCATCTAAATATCCACCCGCTGCAGTTTTATCCCAAAGATCAGTCTTATTTGTATCATGTTTTTTCCAGTAATCATAAAGTCCTTCAAATAAACCTTTTTCATCTTCTGATAATTCTGCCCAAGGCTTAACTGCATCTGATATAAGTTTTCCATCTTTGTCTTTAGCTAAAAGTTCAAATTCTGCACTATTAGCAAAAGCCACTCCAAACCAAGCATCATGAACAAGTGTTAACATATCTTCATACTCAAGCTGCGTAAATTCTATATTTTTACTTGTATCAATTCCAGCTTTCTTTGCATTTTCTTTATTAACATATCCAACTAAAGTTTCAATATTGTATGGGAATGCAAGATATGCCCCATCAACTTTTAAATTTCCACCAATACCAGCATCAAAGTCTTTAAACCCACCAACATTCTGCGCCATAGCTTTAGAATCAATTGCTGATAAAACATTATTATTTGCAAGTTTATATAATCTATCTAAAGGTAAAGCAAAGACATCTGCTACATCTACATTTGTAGAGTCTGTATTATCAATTGTATCAAGGTGATCAAATGAACCTACTTGAATAAAATCTATTGTTGCATCTGGGTATTTAGCTATAACTCTTTCTTTAGCTTCCTCATAATAAGACATCCAACTTTCTTCTACTTGAACTGTTATGCTTGCACTATTTTTCCCTGTTGCATCCTTATCCGTATCTTTTCCTGTATCTTTTCCTCCACATGCCATAAACCCTACTGTAGTCATTGCAATTAATGCCATTGCTAAAAATCTTTTCAAATTAATCCCTCCAAATTATTAATTAAGTTATATATAAAATTCATAACCTACTAAATTTAATTAGGTAATTTCCAAATATCTTTTGCATATTCTTTTATAGTTCTATCTGAACTAAAGAAACCTGCACTTGCTGTATTAATAAAGCATTTTCTAGCAAAATTCATTATGTCCTTAAATTCTCTGTTGAGTTCCATTCTAGCCTCAAAGTATCTATTGAAATCATTTAAAATATAGTAATGGTCTGCTCTATGCCAAGATGTACCATTTAAAAGTGAGTTATACAGTTCTTTAAAACTACCTTCAATAGTTCCATGTTCATCATATACCCCATCATTAAATGTCCCATTTACAAGACTATCTAAAACTCTTCTTACATTTTTATCATTATCATAAATCCATCTTGGATTATAAGAATCCTTAATGTTTAATATCTCATCTTCTTTAGCTCCAAAAATATAGTTGTTTTCTTCACCTGCTTCTCTAACAATTTCTATATTTGCACCATCATAAGTCCCAAGAGTAACTGCCCCATTTATCATAAACTTCATATTCCCTGTACCTGATGCCTCTGTACCTGCTGTTGAAATTTGTTCTGATACATTTGCTGCTGGTATAAGTTTTTCTGCATATGAAACATTATAATTTTGAACAAATACCACCTTCATCTTATCCTGCATATCAGGGTCATTATTTATAAGCTTTGCAATTTCATTTATATACTTGATAATTGCTTTTGCCCTTGCATACCCTGGTGCTGATTTTGCTCCAAATATATATGCTGTTGGAGTAAAGTCATTTATCTCTCCCTCTTTTATTCTGTAATAAATATCAAGGATAGATAAAGCATTCATAAACTGTCTTTTATACTCATGGAGTCTTTTAATTTGAATATCAAAAATAAAATCTTCTGATAATCTAATTCCCTCATGCTTGTCTATATACTCTATAAGCTGTCTTTTCTTCTCTTTTTTAATTTCTATATACTCATTTATAACCGTATCCTCATCCACATACACCTTGATATCTTGTAGTTTATCTAGATTTTTCACAAAACTCTTATCACCTACAAGTTTCTCTAAAAAGCTTGCAAGTTCTGGGTTGCACACAGCAAGCCATCTTCTTTGTGTTACACCATTAGTCTTATTTTGAAATTTATCAGGGTAAATCTCATACCATTCTTTTAAAGTATCCTTTTTAAGAATTTCTGAGTGAATCTTAGCAACTCCATTAACATACTTACCTATATAAGTAGCCATTCTAGCCATATGAACCTTATCATAAGCTATTATTTCATAGCCCTCAAGTTCATCATCTCTTTTCCCTAAAAATCTAAGTTCATTTACAAGATATCCATTTATTCTCTCTATAATATTGAAAATACTTGGTGTATATCTTCTAACAATGCTTACATCCCACTTCTCTGAAGCCTCTGCCATAACTGTATGATTTGTATAATTAAATACATTCCTTGCTATTCTAAGCGCCTCATCAAAATCTACATTGTATACCTCTGTAAGTACCCTTATAAGTTCTGGTATAGCAAGAACTGGGTGTGTATCATTAAGCTGAATTGTATTAAGTTCTATAAACTTATCAAAGTTTGTCCCATTTCTCGAAACATATTCTTTAACTAAATCCTGAACTGATGCACTTGTAAAAAAATATTGCTGTTTATATCTTAAAACTTTCCCTCTTCTAGTATTATCATTAGGATATAAAACTGCTGTGATATTCTCAGCTTTTACTTTTTCTTTAACTGATTTGTTATATCTACTTATATTAAACAAATCAAAATCAAAATCAGAAATCGCCTCACTTTGCCATAATCTTAAAGTTCCTATATTATCTGTACCATAACCTATTACAGGCATATCATATGGCACTGCAAGCACCTCTATATCAGAGAATTTAACGCTTAGCCTATCTTCAAACTTTCTTCTGCTCCACTCATCACCATAAGCTGTCCAGTTATCTGCATATTCTTTTTGAAATCCATCTACTATCGCTTGCTTAAACAAACCATATTTATATCTAATTCCATATCCATTTAAAGGAATTTCTGTTGTCGCTGCACTATCTAGAAAACAAGCTGCAAGTCTTCCTAGCCCACCATTTCCAAGTGCCATATCTTCTACGCTTTCAAATTCATTTATATCAAATCCAATTTCTTCTAAAGCTTTTTTAAACTGATTATATAAACCAAGACAAATTAAGTTATTTTCAATTGCCCTACCAACTAAAAATTCTGCTGATAGATAATATGCATGTCTATTTTTATTAAATCTATTAGTTGACTCACTCCAGTTCACTGCTATTTTATCCATTGCAATTTTAGAAACAATATTATGAACTTCATTTAAAGATGCTTTATCTGAAGTTTTCCCATAAGTCTCTAATAACGAATCTTCTATCAAATCTTTTAAACTCTCATCTTTAACAACTCTTTTTTCCATAGTTTTATCCCACCTTCTGTAAGTTTTAGTAATTGTCATTAAATCTTTCGCTACCTCACCTGAAAGGGTATCTTTTTTTATTCTCCATCTCCAATTTTGACCTATTGTAGATGGGACATTAGTTCTTGCCTCATTTCCTATATCTAAAATATCTTGCATTTGCATCATTGCAGTATCTGATACGCTCGCCATTGCTGATTTTATAAGCGCTAGGCTAGGATTTACATCTTTATGACCTACATAAGCCTCAAAGAATTCTTTTTGTTCTTCTCCTAAACTATCATACCAACCTCGCACAGTATCACTATCATGTGTACTTGTATAAACTACCGAATTATTACAATGATTATGAGGAAGATATTCACTATCACCATAAATATCAAAAGCAAATTGTAAAACCCTCATTCCCGGATAATTACAATCTTCTAAAAGTTTTTTGACCTCTAGTGTTATACTTCCTAAATCTTCTGCAATTATATTAATTTCTCCAAGTTCTTTTTTTATAGCTTTAAAAAGTTTATAACCAGGTCCTTCCACCCATTGTCCATTCCTTGCAGTCTTATCTCCAAAAGGTATTGACCAGTAACTCTCAAAGCCTCTAAAGTGATCTATTCTTGTAACATCAAAAAGCTTTGTTGCAGCTCTTACTCTTTGAACCCACCACTTATAGTTTTCATTCTCTAAAGCTTTCCAATCATAAACCGGATTTCCCCAAAGCTGACCATCATTAGAAAAACTATCTGGTGGACACCCTGCAACTTCTATTGGTATAAGCTTTTCATCAAGCTTAAATAAATTAGTATTTGCCCAAGTATCTGCACTATCCTCTGCCACATATATAGGAACATCTCCTATAATTTCTATATTATTTTCATTAGCATATTTTTTTAATTTATCCCACTGATTGTAGAAAAGATATTGTAAAAACACATAAAAATCTACATCTTCCTCTAAAAGTTTTTTATACTTCTTAAGGCCCTCTTCTGTCCTGAATTTTATATCAGTCTCCCAAGTGTTCCAAGAAGTTCCCTTATTATAATCCTTTAAAGCCATAAACAATGCATAATCTTCAATCCATTCTTTATTCAAAGTTCTAAATCTTTCAATTTCCACATCATAACTACTAGGTCTATTTTTATATGCTAATCTAAGAATTTTATATCTACTGTTGTAGATCATTGAATAATTTATATAGCTATCATTATCCCCATGCTCAAATCCATCTACTTCCTCTTCTTTTAAAAACCCTCTTTCTATAAGAAATTCTAAATCTATAAAATATGGATTTCCAGCAAAAGTAGAAAATGATTGATAAGGTGAGTCACCATAGCTTGTGGGCCCAATAGGTAGTATCTGCCAATAACTTTGTCCAGATTCATTTAGAAAATCAACAAATTTATATGCTTCTTTTCCAAAAGTACCTATTCCATATTTAGATGGTAACGAAAATATCGGTAAAATTATTCCACTCTTTCTCATAATAAAAACCTCTTTTTAATTAAATTATAATATCGTTTACAAATTTCTCCATCACGCTAATAATTTTGGAAATATATGTAATTAAAGTATACTTTTCTATACAACCTCAGTCAATCAAATTCAGGTATTTTGATGTTGTAAAAGATAGCTACAAAATCACAGCTTAAAGAGGTTTTTTTACCTATAATTCCACATATTCAAAAAGTAAATATTCTCTCTAACTACATAAAATATCTAAACTAATTTTAAAATCTAAGTTTATAAAAAGAGCGTATACAGACTTTCTTGCTGTATACGCTCTTTTTTCTATCTTTTTATTCTCTTTTTTTCTTGGTATAAATTGAAAAGATTTAATATTATAAAAATTATAGGAAGTACAATATCTACAAATCCCCACTGTTTATTCATCACATTATATATTAAAAATCCTATAAATATAATTGTTGATGCACCTATAAGTGCAATTCTAAATCTTTGTTGTTTACTCATCTTTTGTTTGCTCCTAACTTACCTTATTTGGGAAAAATAACTGATTGAAATCCTGCTCACTTGGTACATAGATATAACCATCAAGACCCACATATATAGGTGTTTCATATCCATTTAGGCTTGCAGTAACTTCATATAATTTCCCTTTTTTAGAATCTTTAAAGTTATCTAAATTGACCTTCATTTGTGGTATTACATTTAAATTACCCTCATAATTATCATTTGCACTAACTACTAGTGTTGGATCATTTGCTGTATACCCTTCTACATACATAGCTGCAATTTTATATACTTGAGTTACAATATCTTTTTGACTCATTTTGCTTGAATCAATTGTTTTAAAAGCACTATCTGATATTGTTTTCCCATCTAGACTTATAATTTTTGAATTAATCATATGAGAATAATTTCCCTCTACTGGTTTACTCGTATCATTTTGATATGCTGCTCTTGTATCATAACTATATGTACTATAATAATTAACTCCGCCTATTGTCTTATACGCATCTAAATTTGTTGTCATAGATGCACTTGGAAGTCCTATATCTCCAACATTTTGTGATAACTTGTAGTAATTTTTCATATCACTCTTTGTAAAATTAACACCATTTTGTGAACTACTACTAACTTCCTTTTGTACTTGCTTTTCATTTGTACTACTTAAGTTTTTTCCGTCACTTGTTTTTCCGTCACTTCCTGTATTAGTAGTGCTTATAGGTGAAATTTTTTGTGTAGTTGTGTGACTATATACAATATAACCTCCCACAGCTACTATTGCAATGACTATTATTCCTATTATTCCTTTTTTCATAAATACCTCCGTATATCTCTTCTTATCTTAAATAACTCATATAAATTAATATTTTTCAAATTTTAAAAAATATTAATTTAATTAAAATTTTATCTTTTCCTATTTATCTATTAGCAAAAATCATTTTAATCTAAAACATTATTACTATATCTATCTTATTTTATTAAATTTTATAATCTTAACAAATCTTGTAAAAAAATTTGACATATTCCCTTAAAATTTTTGGTATAGAATTTTTTTATAAAGATACTTTAATTATTGACAAGGGGGTTTATTATGTCTAAATATAAAATTACAAGTTTAATCACAGGTGCGCTAATTACTACTTCACTAGTTGTTGGTGGTTCTTACATTACCATAAAAAATATACCTAAAAACAATACTATTCTTTTAACAACTGCTTCTACTAGCACAAAAAACAATGCTGTTGTTATAAATTCTAGCAATACACCTTTAGTTCTATATAGTAATGCAAATACAACATCTAGTATATCATCATATATTTCAGTTGGCGAAATGCTTACTATAAACGCTTCTAATTCAGATTTTTATTATGTAACTGTTAAAGAAACTGGAGCTAGAGGATATATAGAAAAAAGTAATGCTCAAATAATTGAAAGTGGCGTTAATAAGTCTATAACAAATGTAAATAAAAAAGGATCTATTATAAATGTAAGTAGTATTGTTTATCTTAGATCTAATGCTACTATGAGTTCAAAGCCAGTAGCTAACCTTATGGATAGTACTGATATAAACATTATTTCTAAGCAAGGTGATTGGTATAAAGTTAAAACTGATAGTGATACTGGATATGTTTATTCTGCATATGTAGGTCTCACTAATCAAGATATACCTACAAATACCTCTGATTCACTAAATAAAACTGCTACTCAAAGCCAACAACCTTATACAAATAATAATTCTGATGTCGTTATAAAAACACTTCCTGATTGGAATTCTAAATCTGTAACTACTATTAAACATGAGGCTGTTCCTGTAAAAATCATCTCCTCTTCTAATGGTTGGGACAAAGTAGAGCTTCCAAATGGGAAAACTGGTTATATTCAAAGCAGTTCTATAATCAATCGTATAATTAATAATGGAAATAATATAGCCAATGCTGCAACAAGCGCTGTGAATGCTGCTAACAATGTTGGAAATAGTATTTCATCTATAATTTCTAGTACATCTAGCGCTATAACTAGTTTTAATAATGGGGTTAGTTCTATAGCTCAAAATAAAGCTAATAACGCAAAAGATATAAGTAATAATATTAAATCTAATGTAAAATCTACAACTCAAAACGTCAATAATATAGGAAATCAAGTTGCGTCAAACATACAAAATGCTAGCAACACTGCAAATCATATAAGTTCTACAGCTAGCAACGCTGCAAATAATATTACAAATACTGTTAATAATATTAATAATAATGCTAAAAATACTGCAAGCAATATTGCAAGCACTGCGAGTAATATTAATAACAATATAAATTCTGCAGCAAATCATATTAATAATCATTTGAATAATGTGAATAATGCTATAAATTCAGCAAATACTAAAATAGCAAATGATGTTCACAAAGTTGCTAATACAGTAGACGGAATTAATACTAATATCAAAAATTTTAACAATAACATTAAGAATTTTAATAATCAATTAAATAATCTAAACTAATAAAAACTCTGATAGTTTCATTTTTAACTATCAGAGTTTTTATATTGTGAAACTTTCATGTCAAAATTATTCTTTAAATAAAATTTTATAGAATACTTCCTCACTTTTTCGTATATATATTTGTAGAAGAAACTCAATTTATATAAATTAATTTGATTAAAAAATAAAAAATGAGGCGTAAAATGAGTAATATTTATAAAAACAACAAAAAAATAATAGGCTCAATAATAAAACTAAATAGAATCAAACAAAATATGAGCCAAAAAACACTTGCGGCCGGAATCTGTGTTCCCTCTTATCTTAGTAGAATTGAAAATGGTGAACTGCTTCCTAGTGATGAGGTAATGTCTATAATTTTTGAAAGGCTTGGTCTTAAATTCAATGACTCGGATAGATTTCTTGAAGATGGTACAAATTCATTAGATTTATTTTTTGATAACCTTAATTTTAATGAATTTGATTTTACTACTAAAATTTTTAATGATTTAGAAAAGCAAGAATCTAAATTTATAACCTCACCACTTATTCTTAATTATTATCTTGCTAAACTAGCTCGTTACTGCTCTACACCAACTCGCGAAAAATTCAAAATCTCTAAAAACTTTCTTGAATCAGCATTTGACCACCTATCTGAAAAACAAAGATCTAAATACCATTTTTATGTTGCCGTAGATATTTTAAACTTAAATGGAGATATTCAAATAGGCAAAGCATATTTAAAAAAAGCTCTAGTATACAAAGATAATGGACATTGCTATTACTGGCTTTCCTACGTTTATAGACTAGAAGGAAATACTATAAAAGCTTACGATTGTATAAAAAAAGCCTTAGACCTTTATGTTAAAGATGGGAATTTCATAAGTATAATGAACTCATATGAAAAAGTGGCAGAAGTCTACTTTCTTTTAGATAACTATCTCGATGCAATAAATTACCTAAAAAAAGCTCTTAGAATGGCTAAAAAAATACAAAATAATCACTATATAGAACATGTAAATTCTATGATAGCTTGGTCGCTTTTTAAACTCGAACAATATGATGATTCATTAAAATGCTTAAGTAAAAATACAGAAATTGCAGACCATAGACTTCTTATTCCAGATAAACTACTTGAATGTATGATTTATTTCACACTTAAAGATAATATTAAACTTAGAACTTCCCTAATTCACCTTAATAATCCACAAACCCTTGAACAATTTGATAAAAATCTTATCTCAATTTTTCATAATATGTTTGATTTTTATCTTGAAAATAATGACTACATTAAAAATCCAAATTGGGAGGATTATCTAATAGATATTATTGATCATATACCTAGATTTGTTGAACTAAAAAAAGTATTTATAGAACACCTTAAAGACTACTATATTCAAAACAGACGCTATAAAGATGCACTGCTGCTAAAATAAAAACTAGGTTAGATTTTGACCTCTAACCTAGTTTTTACTATTTTCCTCTTAAATTTTTCATTTTAAGCTTAAGACCAATTGTTTCTTCTATAAGTTTATCTATTATTTTCACCTTAGTTGCTTTAGTATTTATATAAAGTCCAAGCTTATCTCCAACTTCTCTTAGCATTTTATTTGTTATTTTTTTATCCTCTAAAATTTTTTTTGCTTCATCTCTATTTTTTGCACTATCAAGTTTTTTTACAAGATAATCTATTTGACCATTTCTAGTTACATTCTTTTTCTCAACCTCTTTTTTTGTAGTTTTAGCTATTTTTTCATTTTGTTTCACTTCTTTTTCCACATCTATTAATGCTATTTTTTTCTCATTATTTAAAAATGCATTTATTTCTTTGTCACTGAGTTTTAATATTTCCTCAAAAACCTTACTACTTAAATTTACAAAACTTTGCTTATCCATTCTGAAATACCCCCTAAATTTTATCTGCTATCCTATCTATAAACTCTATATAAAAATTTTCAAAATCTTTATAAACGCCATTTGTGCTGCCTTTTCCAAAGTTAGAAACAACAAATGGTTCACTTTAATTCTCCACTAGTAACCTTTGCCACTTTTAGTAAAATGTCCAAAAAATGTGCATTTTTCATCTTAGAGAATGTTAGATTTGAAACCACAGTGCTTTTTCTAACCCCACCTTTATAATTCACTACCGATATTACTTCCAAAACATCACTCTCTTTAAATTGCTATATATATTAATATGATTTTCTATTCCTTATTATGAAACTTGCATATTTATTTTTCATAATTGCATTCTAATATTCAAGCTTACAAAAAAAGTCATGTTAAATTATATTTAACATGACTAGTAAACTTTATTTATAAACTTTCTCTGTAATACAAATCTAAACTTTTTAATCTCATAAATTCATTGTTAATATCATTTTTGAGACTACTTAACTGAACCATAAGATTCTCAAGTTTGTTATTAACTATTATATCTGAAATGAAATTATCAAACCATATATCTACATCTAGTAAAATATTATTTATTGGTAAATCTAACTTACCATTATTTTTAAGTAAGCTAGCTTTGTCATACATTCTTACTTCCCCCTAATTTTACTTTAACCTCATTTAATAGTTTAACAAAATCTGCTTTTTGTTTTTCCTTTTTTATAAATTTAAATGGTACAATATAAGCATCTGCTGTTGTCTTATATAAAAAGGCATAGCCTTTAGTTATTTGAATATCATATAAATCTGCTACTTGAAATACTTCTTCTTTTTCCTCTGTTGTTATCCTTATTTCTTGTTTATTCATTTCGAAAACTCGCTCACCTGTATAAATCATATCTTCTTCGTTCATGTTTTTTCTAATATGCTTGACCATAAAATTCTTCATAAGTTGCTTATATCCTGTAACCCAACATAATGCAACTGTTATAAATAAAAAATTCATAAGATCTGATTTATATTTAAAAAGTAAATTTGCTACAACAGGCACTGCTAAAAATATTAATGGAATTCCAAACCTTTGAACATTTAATGCTATTTTTAAAGCCTTGCTTGTCTCAAAACAATTTATATTTAAGTTAATATAATCATCCTTATCTAAAAAATAATATAGCTTCAAATTTAATCACTCCCCTAAGCTAATTTTAAACTATATATCTTCCTAAAAACTAACAAAACTATTAAGATACATAATCTTAATAGTCCATTAAAAATATTTTACTAGCTATTATTGCTAGATTGGATTCCACCTGAATTGTAATTTACTGAATGCATATTCACAGCAGGTCCATTATCACTATTTTCACTATTTTGCTGATTTGCAACATAGCTTCCAGCATTATAATATGGTGATTCTTGGTTACTCACATTTTGACTTTGTGCTCCTACTGCTTGTGACTCTGACCCCATGCTCATCATTGAATTTATTTCTTCTTTTCCAGCGTTTGAAAAACTAAGAATTGCAACGACTGCTAACACGGCAAACAAAATACCAAGTATTATTGTAACAAAATCTATCTTTTTATTATTCACTTATCTCACCTTATCTTTCAAAATTCCTATATATATTTTAATTCTATCTTATCTTTATGGTTTCTTTTTGAAAAATTGGTTACAATCCATATTTTTATATAAAAAAAGTTCCTAAAATAAATTAGGAACTTCAAAAAATATTATAAGGTATTTCTTAGGTATAGCTGGTTGGGGGACAATCACACTATACCTTTCAGTGACTGCAACGTAGCGTTACATTGAAATCATCTTACTATAAAAGTATTACCCATATAGAAGTATCTTATACATCTAATCCAAAAAATATTATTTTCTTTAAATTTAATTATTATGAATAAATAATTATTATCATTTAGGATAAAATATAGTATAATAATAATAAGAGTACATGATTCGGAGGTAGAGAAATGACAGTACATATAAAAATAAGTGAATTTGATGAAAAAGATTTAAAAGATGCTTATGATCTTGTTATGAGAAAAGAAAAAGTTGATGCTTTAAAAGGTATTCAATTTAAAAAGAGATTAAAAGAAGAAGATAAATTTGATGCTTTAATTGTTGTAGACCAAGTTGGATACCACTACTATGTTGTAGATAGAGGTAACGGACTAGAAGTATTTGATTATGATTTAGATAATGAAAAAATACTTGGTGCTTCATATATTAGCAAAGAAATTAAACATGGTAGAAACCTTGTATCTGATGCTATCAAATCATTCTACAAAATGTATTTTGATGCAGTTAAATAATTTTATAGCTTAAAATGAGCAAACTCTAGATAATTAAGAGTTTGCTCATTTTTATTGTATTTATTAAATTAAAATAATTTTTTTTAATAAAACTAAATTTTATAATTCTTTTATATCATTTAAACTACTTTATTTTAAAAGACAATTCTTTAAATCATCTTCTGGTGTTTCAATCGGTTTTATATCAAAATTATCAACTAAGTATTGAAGAACATTTGGTGATAGGAATGCTGGAAGTGATGGCCCAAGATATATTCCCTTTATTCCAAGTGATAATAGTGCTAAAAGGTCCGCAACTGCTTTTTGCTCATACCATGATAATATTATTGAAAGTGGTAATGAGTTCACATCTGTATCAAATGCGTCAGCAAGTGCTGTTGCAATTCTAACAGCTGAATAGGCATCATTACATTGACCTATATCTAAAAGTCTTGGAAGTCCTGCAACTTCCCCAAAATCAAGCTTGTTAAATCTAAATTTACCACAAGCAAGAGTTAGAATAATACAATCTTTTGGTACTAATTTTGCAAACTGAGTATAATAATCTCTACCTGGTTTTGCTCCATCACATCCTCCAATTACAAAGAAATGTTTAATCTTCCCTTCTTTTACTGCATCAACAATTGCTTGTGCATGACTAAGCGTTGCTTTATGACCAAAGCCAACTAAAATTTCTTTTTCTTTCTCGTCTTTTTCAAAGCCACCAAGGTCTAATGCTTTATCTATCATCTGTGTAAAATCTTTATTTCCATCTTCATCTGCTTTTATATGTTTTATTCCTTCCCAACCAACAACACTTGTGCTATAAATTCTATCTTTATAACTTTCTCTTGGTTTCATAATACAGTTTGTAGTCATAAGAATACATCCCTTTATATCATCAAACTCCTTTTGTTGATTCTGCCAAGCTGATCCAAAATTCCCTATAAGATTTTTATATTTCTTAAGTTCCTCATATCCATGTGCTGGTAACATTTCACCATGAGTATATACATTAACCCCTCTTTTTTCTGTTTGCTCTAAAAGCATCTGTAAATCTCTTAAATCATGTCCTGATATTACTATAAATGGACCTTTTTTAATATTTATATTTACCTTTTGAGGTGATGGGTGCTTATATGACTCTGTATTTGCATCATCTAAAAGTTTCATAACATTGACTGACATTTCCCCTGCTTTTATTGCAAATGTAATTAATTCCTCAACTGTCAGCTTTTCATTAGTTACAGCCTCTAATGCAGTGAAATAAAACTTATCAATTTCATCATTAGTATATTTTAACGCTCTTGCTTGATGTCCATACGCTGCAATCCCTTTTAAGCAATACACAATTGTTGATCTTAAAGACCTTACATCTTCATTAAGCTCTTTATCATACATTATTCCTGCTTTTTCTGAGTCTACTAGCATTTCTTCTTTTGTTAAAGGTAGTACATATGTAGCTTCTAATCTATAAAATTTATCCTCAGCCTTTTCCTTTAAACTATTTTTTATTTCTTGAGATTTTTTTAGCATCTCCATATGAGAATCAGGGTCAAAGTTAACATTTGTAAGTGTTGCAAAAAGACTATTTTCTACAAACTTAACTACACATTCATCTACACTTCCCCCATTATCCAAAATATTTTTTGCATAAATTGAAATTCCTTTTAACTGATATATTAAAAGATCTTGAAGGTTAGCTATTTCTGGTGTTTTTCCACACACCCCTATCTTAGTACAGCCCTTTCCTCCTGCTGTTTGCTCACATTGATAACAAAACATTAAACTTTCCATAAAACATAACTCCTTTTAAAACTTAATAAATTTAGCTTTTGCTTAAAAGTTTATATTTATTCTTTAAATGAAAAAAGCCAGATAGCTTTTAACTATCTGACACTCATTAATCTAATTAAAGTTACAATAACCTATCTTATCACATCTTTTTTTCATATCATCCCATTTTTCTTCTGACTTTATAACATCAAAAGCTGTTGGATATAAAATATAGTTTTCTTTAAATATATGGTCTTTTAATTCATGACATAAACCTTTTACTAAAGTATCTAATTCTTTCTTTAGCTCACTAAAGTCTTTATCTTCATATTCTTTAGCCATATTATTTATCGCATGTTTTTTCTCTCTTAAAGTTTCATGCTCTAATCTCATAATTCTTGTAGGCCCTGTGACTTTTAATTCTTCAAGTTCAATAAATAAAATATCCTCTTCTCTTTGATGATGAGGTTCTGCATTAATTATACTTTGTGATACTTTTTCAAGTTTGTTAAAATTAGTTTTATCTGCAACACTTGATTTTTGTATTTTCTCATTTAAATCAGCTAAATTATCTAACAATCCTGATATTATTTCATGTTCTTCAATTAAAGTTTTTAAAACATGTCCATCTGGAATATTACTCTTTAGTTTCTCAAGTTCACCACCAAGTGCCTCTATATGAATATCACATAAATGTCTAAGCTCACTTGGATCCATTCCCTCTTCTATAAGACTTTGCTCCGCTAATGATAACTCTATTGGATTTATATTTTTAACTATTTCCATTCCCTCTTCTTTAAGTTTCTGAGTTATCTCTCCACTATTTAATCTTTTAAGAAAATCCTTTAATTTTAAAATCCTTTCCTGTTTTGCTACTCCTTTTGCTCCAATTTGCATTAAATTCTTTTTCATTTAAAACACCTCTTATCCTTTGTAATCTATCTATATTTAACTTTTAAGTTTATTTTTCTTTTGAACAATTTTTATTCTATACTAAATTTAAAAATAAAGCCGTAACCATAGTTACACTCTTTATAAAAAAATTAAAAGTAGGAGAAACTTTAGTTAACTTCTCCTACTTCTGTATTATTTATCTTTCTGTCCCTTTAATAAATCAATAGTTTCTCCAAATTCTTTTTCAATCTCTTTTACTATATTATTCATAATTTCCTCTGCTGTTAATCCTTCTTCTAGACCAAAATTAACCTGGTCGTCCCATATTTTAAATGCTTTTTTATCTAATGGTGTAACAGGATATTCTTTTGTTTTTTCAAGTGAACTCTTATATAAGTCTTGTTCATTTTGTCCACCTAAAAATTCACTCGTCTTGTTAGTTTTAGCATCATCTCTAAAAGGGATATAGCCTGGAACACTACCAATATTATCAACTGGTTGATGTTTAAACACAATATACTCCATAAATTTCCATGCCACTTCTTTATTGCTACTATTTTCTGCCATTGATATTATTGAGGCATTATTCCATCCATATACTCCAAAAGGCAATGATGTCACTCTCCATTTACCAGTTTGCTCTGGAACCATATCAGATAGCTCCTTAGCTCCCCAAGAACCAAGATGTAACATTACAAGTTTATCATTTTTTATCATTTTCAATCCTACATCTGTCCAAATATCCACATGAGCACCAAGACTTGATTTCTGCGCTCTAATAGCTCTATTTATAGCATTTTTAAAGTCTTCATCATTTCTTTGATATTCAAAATCTTTATTAAAATACGGCATATTAGAACTTGAAATCTTAACAAGTTCTCCATACCATTGGAACAACGATATTCCCTCTTCTTTTAATTTTTCTGCCATTTCAAACCAATTTTCTTCATCCTTCATAAATTCCGCAAGTTCCTCTGGCTCACCTGGAAACCCATATTTCTCTAGAATATCTTTTCTATAATAAGTCATAATTGGTGCACTTGCGATAGGAATTCCTAAAAGTTTTTCTTTATCTAACGATTTTCCTAATTCCCAAAGTTCTTTATCAAAGTCTTTTTTATATGACATTGTTGTATAATCACTTTTTAATAAATTTTCTAATCCCTTAATACTATTAAAATTACCATAGTCATTGCTATCTATAATAAATAAATCTGCTTCGCCCTCTTTCTTCATAAGAGATTCTTTATATGCTTGTTCATACCCCTCATAAGGAAAAACTTTAAGATTAACCTTTATATTAGGATTTTCTTTTTCAAAACTAGTCATTATATCTTTCATACCATCATAATGTGACCACAAATTCAATTCTACTATATCCTTTTCTTCTGTAATATTATTTTCACTAACTTCAGGTTTAGAAAACGAACCTGTACATCCCATAGATAAACTACATGTAAAAAACAATAAAGCAATACTCATTAACTTTTTATTTAATAACATATTCTACATCCCTTCCTCTAAAATTTTCTTTAACCCTTCAATTTCAACCGGTCTTGTAAATAAATATCCCTGTAATTCATCACACCCTAGTTCTTTTAGACACTCTTTTTCTCTTTCATTTTCCACTCCTTCTGCTACAACATTCAGTTGAAGTCTATGTGCAAGCTCAATCATGCTTCTAACTATACTAGCTTTCCTCTCTTCTTTATCTATTTCCATTACAAAAGCTCTATCAATTTTAACTTCATTGATAGGTAATTTCATAAGTTGATTAAATGATGAATAACCAGTTCCAAAATCATCAATTGATATTGCTACTCCTATTTCATTTAAATTTTTAATTATATTTGCAACAACTTGGAAATTTTCAATAAATACTCCCTCAGTGATTTCTATTATTAAATACTTTGCTTCTAAGCCAGAACTCTTTAGTGCTTCTATTACTATTTTTTCCATTTCTTCTGTTGCAAAATATTTTGCCGATATATTTACAGCAACTGGAACCTTCTTATATCCCAAATCTTGTAACTTTTTATTTTCATTACAAGCATTCTTTATAACCCATTTATCTATTTTAAAAATAAGATCTGATTCTTCTGCAATTGATATAAATTTCCCTGGTGATACAACACCTAATGATTTATTTGACCATCTTATAAGTGCTTCTAGACTCATAACCTCTTGTGTATAAGGTGAATACTTTGGTTGATAATATAACCTAAACTCTTCCTTTTCTAAAGCATTAAATATTTCTTTTTCTATTACTAATTTTTCTAATACAACCTCTTTAAGTTTTGAATCAAATAATTGTATTTTCCCTCGTTCATCCTCCTTAGCTTTGTACATTGCTATATCTGCATATTGAAGTATTGTATTTATATTTTCTGAATCATCTGGATATATACTTGCTCCCGCACTGCATGAAATATTAAGAATTAACTCATTTAAAATAAAATTCTTTTCAAACTTATTTAAAATATCTTCTCCTATTTTTTCAATCTCAGTATTGCTTTTTATTTTAGCTACTATAACGAATTCATCTCCTCCAAGTCTAAATATTCCTATATTTTCACTTTTAAGCTCATTTAGTCTTGCTGCAACTTCACCTAGTAGCTTGTCTCCAATATCATGTCCAAGAGAATCATTTATTACTTTAAATCTATTTAAATCCAAAAATACAATACATATTTTTTCTTTTTTTGTTAATTTTCCGATAGACTCATCTAACTGTTTTCTAAACAAAAGTCTATTAGGAAGTTTAGTAAGAGTATCATAATATGCTAACTCATAAAGCCTTTCCTCAGAACTTTTAATTTCCTTGAAATTTTGCTTTAGCTCATTTATCATTTTTTTAATATTATCACCTAAATATCTTATTTCTAGAATATCTGTTACTGGCCAATTTTCTTTACTATCCTTGTATAAAAAACTTTTGTAATTTTCTGTATTAATTGCTAATTTAGTTAAATTACTAAATATAACCTTATTTAAAACAACTACTATACAACAAATAAATATCATGAAAAATATTAAAAACTTAAACTGATTCCCATACTCCTTTAAAATTTTATCTTTATAGATACTTATTGGTATTTCTATAATCACTGTAAGTTTTGTTTTCTCCGTATCTTCCTTAAATACAAAGAATCCCTCAATCCAGTTTGTTTCTATAACTTTAGAACTTGAACGTGGCACTAGCTTATGTAAATTTTCATTATACACTTCTATGTTCTCATACTCTTTATAATTTTTAATACTACGTTTATGATTTTTAACATCTAAAATTTTTATATTACTTTGAGTTAAAATACTTATATTAAACGGCTTATTTTTTGAATATGATTTTACAACCTCTTCTAGCCAAAACTCTTCTATAATCCCTGATAATTTTAAATTTGTAATTTCTTCATTATCCCATAATTCAAGTTCATCAGAAATATGCTCAAATGTGTCATTTGCAGATGTATAAACATTCTGCAAGATATGTTCATTAGTCTTAAAAATATCTGTAAATATATTTAATATGAATGGTATTAATATTGTAGCTATTATTATATGTAATATTACTTGCCTAAAAGTAATATTTATCTTTTCCTTTAAAATACATTTTTTTATTACATATATATATATTATCTCAGCTACGTAAACATTAAATAGACAATTAATCACTATAAAAATCATATCAAATAGATAATATTCATTAAACATCTTATTACTTGCTATTAAATATGTTATCCCTAATATGGGTATTCCTATTAACCCCCAAAAAATAATGGCTACTAATATGACACTTAAATTTTCATATTTTTTTTTCAAAACATCAATTGCTAAAATCTCTGCAATATGTATAAAAAATATATACTTTCCTCCCAAAAAAACTATACTAAAAGTCCCTATAATAAATACTGAAATTATTGCTTTTTTTCGACCAATTATAAGAAGAATTAATATGAAAAACACACTAGCTAAACTAAAACTTATTCCAAATATAAGTTCAATTTTATATATATCAGTCAATATAGCTAATATAAAAAGTATAATAAAAAACTTAAAATTCATCAGACTATTTTTATCACAATTATTAATGTTGCTCTTATTACTCGCCTTCATTGCTTGAGATCTTATACCTTGGAACCTTCTATTGAAATATTCTAAATTCAAATTTCACGTTCCTCCTATTCTATTTTTACTTTTTAATTTCTAGCTTCATGTCATTATCGGCATCTTCTTATATTTTTGAATAGCTATTCCTAAATTAATAAAATATAATTGCATATAAAAATAAAAGCCTGCGATTTCTCACAGACTTTTTTATCTTAATCATTAAAACGAACGTTTTTTTTGTTATATGAACCATTTCTCTTTGCATAGTCACGTTGTACTTCTTGATAGTAATTTGCAAATGTTGTTGCTATATAAGGGAATACAAATACTGATGCAATTCCTGCTGTAAATGTTATTAATAATCCCCATAAAATAAAACTCCATCCTAAAACAAAAAGTTCCCATTTATGACCTTTCATAATTTCTTTACTCTCTTTAAGAGCTTCCATTATTCCACAATCTTTTTCAACCATTATAAATATAGACTGTCCAAACATTAGTCCCCAGATAATACCTGGTATTACAAATAATATTGAACCCACTGTTGTTATAATAGCAAGTAAAATTCCAAGACCTATTGTCTTTATATATTTATTGAATCCACTTGAAATAAAGTACATAAAACTACAAATATGAAATTTTCCTTGTGTAGTTCTTATTGCTGCAAATACAAGTCCAAATTGTAATGGTACTATAAGTAACAAAACTATAATTGAACTAATAAAATTTAAGGTCAATCCCTCCCCGAGCCATGTAGTTATTCCACATATAATCGCATATATAACAAAATTTATTACAAAGTGCCAATAGACACCTTGTCTTAATTGGTCTTTTGCTAAATTTTTCAATTCCCTTCTTGTTGGCATTAAACCCACCTCATCTTTAGTAATAATAATTATTATTTAATAATTTCTTACTTAGTATAGCACATAAATACACCTTTTTCTACATATAAATATCAATTTATCACACAAAAAATCACTTTTTTAATTTAACACTTATAAATTATCTTTTTTTTTGTTTTTTTATTACTTATTTACTCAAAAAGTTATTATTTTAATTCTAAATTAAATTTGGTTTATTCTTAATTCTCGTGATATACTGCTCAATGCTTTTTATTTAAATACGACAAGAAGGTGAACAAATGAAAAAACTTATAATAAACAATACAATACTATTTATTTTCATTATGGCATACATATTAGGATTTAAATTTTTCTTTGGTGATGAAAATATACTTATTGCGGTAATGTCTATAACAGGCCTTTTAATGTATCTTGGAAGAGATTTAACTGGTGATTTCAAAAGAAATGCTCTTGGAATCATAGGATTTTATATACTAATTGGAATTAGTTCATTTATATCTGCTGGGCATATGTGGATTGCAATTCCTTTAAACTTTTTAGTAGTCTTTTTTATAAGCTACTCTTTTGGACATATTTTAAAATCTCCAATGTATATACCATTTACACTCCTTTACTTATTCTTACTAGCATACCCTGTACCAATTGTTGCTATGCCATTAAGAATACTTGGACTAACAGTTGGAGCTATCAGTATAGTACTTCCTCAACTTTTAATAAATAAAAATAAAATTGAAAAATCAGGCAAAAAAATATTTTCAAACCTAATAACTTTGCTTGAAAATAAAGTTTTAGCTATTAAAAATGGACAAGCTACTACACAGTTAGATGCTGATATAGAAAAGCTTACCTTAAGTCTTAAAAATATAATATATGACAAAAAATCAAAGAATTTTTATATTGCATCACAAGGGCAACATAGACTTGATTTATTAGTAGCACTTGAAAAAATCAATTTAATTCTAGATAAAACAATTTCTACTTCTGATTTAGAGTTACTTAAAAATATTTCTAAGCTAATTACTTTACTTAAAACTTCGGCTGAAAAATATGAAAAAAGTAGTTTTGATATATATATAGAATCTTTAAAAGATATTTATAAGAATTCTGTTGATACTAACAAACTTCAATTTTTATCAACCGTCATACTTTTAAGTCATTCACTTGATACTATAAATAAACCTCATATTATAAAAAAAGCACCTCGTATTATTAAAGATGATGTTTACGGACTTAAAAATATAAAATTTAATTCAATAAAACTTACATACTCTATACGAGTTGCACTTGCAGTTACTATTGCTTGCTTTATTATGCAGTACTTTAAATTATATCAAGGAAGATGGATATTATATACAGTGGTATCAATTACAAGTCCTATTCTAGAAACTACAAAAACTAAAACTAAAGATAGAATAATAGCCACAATTATAGGTGCTATATTTATTGGTATTGTTTTCTCACTCATTCAAAATACAACAATTCGAGGTCTTGTAGTAATTGGAGCTGGATATGCTAATGTTTATTGTAAAACTTATAGACAAAAGATGATTGCTGTTACTATCTCTGCAATTGGAGCTGCTATTTTAATAGGTGGACCTATCACAGGATTATCTACAATATCAACTTCTCCACTTATTCTAAGCTTTGAAAGAGTTATTCTTATTTTAGTTGGAGTTGTAATCGCACTTTTAATAAACTCATTCTTATTTAAGTATGATTCTATTAGAGCAAATGCAAATCTTACACAGATATCAAATAACCTTGTAGAAGATTTAATTAATCACTTAGACTTTATTTTAGAAAAAGATAAATTAAATCATTATATAAATAATATTTATATTTTAATTTCACAAATTGATTCAACTATTAAAAATAATATAGCTACTTCAAATAAACTTACTCTTGATGATAAATATCTTAGTCATATTGATTATAAAATGGCATTTATCACAACAGCATATGAACTTAATAATCTCATACACACTTACGAGCTTAGCACTAATGATAAAGAGTACTTTAAAGGAGTTATTTTAAAACTTAAAAATAATAACTTTAATACAGATGCAAAATTAAAATATTTAAATGAACTTACAAATATAAACAAAAAACTAATTCTTATTTCTCTTATTGAGCTAAATGAAACCTCAAAACAAGTTTTAGAAACTACTTAACTTTTTAGTTATTGAACCCTCTCCCTCTTAGCAAAGCTTGAAGAGGGAGATTCTATTTTTCCGAAAGAATTATAACTACAGCAATATACTAGTTTTGCTAGTATATTTACGGCTAAAATCGTTGTTTTTATAACTCACTCTCAAATATT